>NZ_JBIBDE010000002.1:0-752540 GCF_042901625.1 Paeniglutamicibacter sp. NPDC012692 | reverse complement strand
CCGGGCCCCGGGGGGGGGGCGCCTGCCCTCCACCCCCCCGGCCCCGGGGGGTGGGGCCCCCCCCCCCCCGCCCCGGTACCCCCCCGGCGCCCCCCCCCCCCCCCGGGGGGGGGGCCCCCCCGCCACAAGTGTCTTGCAGACGGGGCTTAGCGCTCGATGTCGCCGCGGATGAAGGCCTCGACCTTTTCCTTGGCGATGTCGTCGTTGTACTGCTCCGGCGGGGACTTCATGAAGTAGGAGGAAGCCGAGAGGATCGGTCCGCCCACGCCGCGGTCCAGGGCGATCTTCGCGGCGCGCACGGCGTCGATGATCACGCCGGCGGAGTTCGGGGAATCCCAGACCTCCAGCTTGTATTCCAGGGACACCGGGGCATCGCCGAAGTTGCGGCCCTCGAGGCGCACGAAGGCCCACTTGCGGTCATCGAGCCAGGCGACGTAGTCGGACGGGCCGATGTGGACGTCGTCGTCGGACAGTTCGGCAGAGGTGTTGGAGGTGACGGCCTGGGTCTTGGAGATCTTCTTGGATTCCAGGCGGTCGCGCTCAAGCATGTTCTTGAAGTCCATGTTGCCGCCGACGTTGAGCTGGTAGGTGCGGTCCAACGTGACGCCGCGGTCCTCGAAGAGCTTGGCCATCACGCGGTGCGTGATGGTGGCGCCGATCTGGGACTTGATGTCGTCGCCGACGATCGGGACGCCGGCGGCGGTGAACTTGTCGGCCCATTCCTTGGTGCCCGCGATGAAGACCGGCAGGGCGTTGACGAACGCAACGCCGGCGTCGATGCAAGCCTGTGCGTAGAACTTGGCGGCGGCGTCGGAGCCAACCGGCAGGTAGCAAACCAGGACGTCGGCCTGTACGGCCTTGAGCGCCGCAACCATGTCCACGGGTTCCGCGGAGGACTCGGTGATGGTCTCGCGGTAGTACTTGCCGAGGCCGTCGAGGGTGTGGCCGCGCTGGACGGTCACGCCGGTCGCCGGGACGTCGGCGATCTTGATGGTGTTGTTCTCCGAGGCGAGGATGGCATCGGCCAGGTCCAGGCCTACCTTCTTGTCGTCGACGTCGAATGCCGCAACGAACTCCACGTCGTTGACGTGGTACTTGCCGAACTGAACGTGCATCAGACCCGGAACAGTGGCCTGGGGGTCAGCATCACGGTAGTACTCGACACCCTGAACCAACGACGTGGCGCAGTTGCCCACGCCAACGATTGCAACCCGAATCGGATTTTCCGACACCTTGTCTCCTCAAACTGTTAACTTCTGGGCAGGGGAAGACCCACCGTCCAGTTCTTTAACAATGCTAAGTGAGAATGCCGCCCAGTTATTCCCAAGCGTTTCAAATAATGGTAAAAGTGACGTCCGAAGCCTGTCAGGACGTGCTCAGAGGCTTGCCAGGCGCCGCCGGAGCCTGCGCAGTGCCGTCAGCACCGGGCGTGGAAGCCGGGTTCGCAAACGGGACCGCAGGCGCTTGCGCAGGGCGGGCTCGCGCACCAGGGCCAGCTGCGACTCGCTGGTCTCCAGCTGCCCGAGGCGCGCCCGCAGGGCGTAACTTTCGAGGGACGAGGCGAACTCGGGGCCGCGGCGGTGGAAGTAGTTCTCGCGCAGCCAGGCCCGGTTGGGCGGGGAGAACTGCAGCCCCTGGGCGTCCTCGAGGGTGCCCAGCAGGCCCGATCCGCGGAACACGGTATTGAGCATCGATTCGTTGAGGCCGAAATCCGTGATCACCAGGACCGGCAACCCGCGGTCGATGGCCTCCAATGCAGCGGTGGACGAGACGGTCAGCAGCGCGGCGCCCGGGACCAGCACGGCATCCATCGAACCCGTCGCGAAATCCACGTGGCTCTCGCCCACGGCGCCGCGTGCCACGAGGTCCTCCCACAGGGTGTCGAAGGGGAAGGCCTCGGCATGGGTCTGCGGTTCCCCGGCCCGCGCGCGCAGCTTGACCACCACGCGCACCGCGGGGTTCAGCCGGGCGGCCTTGTCCAGGGCCAGCAGGATCGCCTCGCGTTCCTCGCGCTGCACCGGGACCTTGGCCTGGGCCGCGAACACCACCGAGGTGATGGGCCCTTCCTGCGGCTGCGGGAACCCCGCGGTCCGCAGGAAGGGCAGCTTGGAGACCATGACCTCCGGGCGGTGCTCGGTTTCCCGCTCGGCCAATTGATCGAATTCGCGGGCCTCCGCGTGCGAATGCACGATGAAGGCGTCGCCCATGCGCCGGAACCGCCACCCCTTGGCGGTCGCCGGGTAGGCGACGCCGGGGAGCGCCGAAACCAGGGCCGCCGGTCGCGGCCGGTTGCCCCGGGTGCGCAGCAGCTTGGCAAAAACGTCCTTGACGACCGGGCCCGTGGCCGCGGCAAAGACCACGTCCGCGTTCAGGGAACCGTAGTCGAGCGCGGAGAGCGGCAGCACCTCGATGTCGTCGCCGGCGAAGGGGGTTCCGAGGGTGGCGGCGCCGATCTGCTCGTCGGTGGGGACCAACGGTGTCCGCACCAGCACGACCCTGCGGTCCCAGTCGGGGCCGAGGGCCGCGAGGGTGGTGCACGCGAGTTTCAGGTAGGAATCGGAGTCGGCGACGGCGACGATGCGGGGTCGGAAATCTGCTGTGTTCATGTCGTGTAAAACTCCAATGACGAGGATAGGTGTGCCCGCAGGGCGGGGGACGCGGCGGGTGTCCACCAGTGGACGGGAACGTCCTGGCCCAGCACCCGCACGCCGTTGGCGCCGAGCAGCAGGCGCAACGAGGGCAGCGCGGTGGACGGGAGCGCGCGGACGACCTGCCCGCGGCGCAGCGAGCGCAGGCGCATTTCCACGGGAATGGTGTGCGCGTGGACCGTGGCGCCCCCCTGCGCCGCAAGCCGGGCCAGGAACGCGTCCGATTCGCGCCGGTGCGGGAAGTAGGCGAGGGGTCCCTCGTCGGCCAGCGCCCGCAGCCAGTCGAGGTACTGCTCGGCATCGATGAGCCCGTCCGCGGCCAGCGCGGAGCCCACCACCACGGTGGGCTCGGTGATGCGCTCGGTGGCCGGCTGGGTGTTGAGCCATTCGAAGCCGTGGTGTTCCAGGTGTCCGCCGAGCGCACGGAACTTCCGCGCGGTGTCGGCGGGCACCGGAAGGCCGGTGAAGACCAGCAGGCGGCCGGCCCGGGCCAGCGCCCGCAGCCGGAACCAGCAGGCCACGCCGAGCGCCCGGCGTGCGGCGCCGTGGGCCGAGCGCGGGCGCACCAGCGCGGTGGGTTCCTCGCTGACCAGCGCCTCGAGCAGCCCGAGGGTGGCCATCCCGTCGTCGATGACGACGATCTCGCGGACCGCAAGGTACCCGAGCAGGGCCCGTTGCACGCGGCCGGAGAACGCGTCGCCGGTGGCCCAGCGCTGGGCGCCGGTGGAGCCGGGCGCCGGCGGGGCGGCGCTGGGGGACGCGAACTCCACGCCCTCGGGGGCCTGGGCCATGAGCGTCTGCAGCGTGGCGTCGAGGGCCGTGGTGCCGCCCCGCGGGTGGATGCGGCTGGTGGTGCCCAGCAGCCCGGCGCCGTGCGCCTCCACCGCGGAGAGCATCTGCAGGGGCGATTCCACCCACACCTCGGCATGGCCGAAGCGGGGCCTGGCCACCGCCGCGACGTCGAATCGGGTGGCCGTCACTGTTCCGTCGTCCGTTGGAGGCCGACGCGATCGAGCTGGCGGCGAATGAAGCCGGCCGGGTGCAGCGTGCCGCGGCGTGCGGCCCGTCCCACGAGGTCCCGCAGCCCGCGGGCGGGCGCGGGGGCGGGGGACGCCGGGGGCAGGGTGTTGGGCAGGCCGAGCCGGTGGAGTCGGCGTTGCTTGAAGTAGCGTCCACGTTCGACGGGGTGGCCGGCCAGGTAGGCCTCGGCGGCCGCGTGCAGTTCGGGCAGGAGCGTGGGCTGCATGGCGTACCCCGCGGCCTCCAGGAGCGACTGCATCTCCGCACCCGGGGCGACCTGGTGGACAAACATGGCGTCGACCAGGGTCAGCGGGATCCTGTTGCTGTTTTCGAACGGGGCCAGTTCCTGGAGCAGGCCGGAGGTGCCCACCGCGTGCGCGGGGATGCCCAGGAGCGTGGAGCAGGTGACCAGCGCGGTGGAGAAGCAGCTGACGACCGCCAGCGGGCGCAGCTTCAGCGCCACGACCTCCGCGCCCAGCGCGGATTCGTACACGTGGAGCTCCACCCCGATCCGCCGCGCCGCCTCCGCCAGGCGCAGCGCGGAGGCGGGGGAGGCGCTGGGGTGCGGCTTGAAGACGACGGTGTCGGCGCCCCCGTCGCGGGCGGCCTCCAGCATCTGCTCGTGCAGCAGCTGCTCGGCCCGCTCGTCGATCAGGCCCAGGCTGTGGAGGTACTGGCCGAGCACCAGCACGCAGTGGGTGGATTTCCGCGCGAGGGCGTCGAGCCGCGGATCGTCGGCTTCCTCCGCGAGGGCGGCGAAGACCGTGGCGAGGTGTGCCGGGTCCATGGGCAGCAGCCGCGGCCGCGCCTCGCGCAGGAGCAACGGCTCCAGCCCGGGGACCAGCTGCGGGTAGGCGATCCCCGCCAGCCGCTGGCTGATCGAGAGGGAGACGCGTTTGCGGGTGGGGCCGTAGGACATCAGCCCGTCCGAATGGACCGTCAGGGGGGCGTCGTGGAAGATCCGGCACAGGGCTATTGCTGGGTTGACTTGGATGGATTCCACCACCAGGTGGAGTGGTTCGGCGCCCAGGGCCCAATGCGAGCGCAGCAGCTTCTCCCACATCCCGAGTTCCTCGGAGCGGGGCTTGAACTGGTGCGGGCGGCGGGGCCAGAGCAGGGCCGCGAGGTCCACCACGCGGTCGAAGCGGGCGGCCAGCTGCGCAAACCCGGCGGACTCGGTGATGGGGGTGGTCAGCTCCGGCACTTGCGAGCCGTCGGCCAGCACCAGGACGCGCTCCCCGTCCGGCGCCGGCAGCGTGCCCGAGTCGATCATGGCCGCCAGCGAGGCGACCTGGTAGGCGGTGGAGGCCATCAGCAGCTGGATCATGCGTTGCTCCGCTCCGGGTCGATGAGGTCGGCGACGTCGATGGAGTCGGACAGCAGCGGGCCCAGCTCGGAGGCGCGCTCCGGGTCCAGCCCCGCGAAGGCCTCGCGGAGCTCGGCCTCGGGCAGGGTTTCGGCGGCCTCCGCGACCAGGCGGTCCAGGTCCGCGGCGACGGCGGCCGACATGTTGGATTTCCTCGAGTTGTGGTGCGCGGTGATCGCCAGGAACTGGCGGATCACCTTGGGCCAGTAGAGCGCGGCGTCGGGCTCGTCCCGCAGGATCCCGAAGGCGAGCCGGTACGCCGGGACGAAGTCGAGTTGGCGCGCGTCGAAGATCTGCGTCAGCGAGGTGTCGATCCCGCGCCGGTAGAGGATCCCCGGGGCGTTCGTGACGGCGTACGAGTCGCATTCCAGGTGCAGCCGCCAGATCCAGGCCCGGTCCTCGGCCGTGTGCAGGCCGTCGGGGAACCTCAGCAGGCCGCGGTCGGCCACCCGCCGCTGGAACATGCCGGCCCAGGCGTAGGGGTAGTCGACCATGGTGGATTCGGTGTCGGGAAGGATGGACGCGCGCGGGTCCAGGGCGACGTTGCGCAGCGCCTGGGGCGCCCGGTGCAGCTCGCGGGTGCCGCCGGTGACGCGGATGTGGTCGGTGCGCACAAAGTCCACGTCGAGTTCGTCGAGGCTGCGGCTGCAGGCCTCCAGGTGCCCGGGGGCCAGCCAGTCGTCGCCGTCCAGGTAGGCGATGTGCGGCGCGGTGCTGGCCTCGAGGCCCTGGTTGCGGGCCGTGGCCAGCCCGCGCGGGGAGTCGTTGCGGATGATCCGCAATCCCGGCAGCCGGTCCCGGAAGCCCGCGGCAAGCTCGCCCGTTCCGTCGCTGGACCCGTCGTCGATCACCAGCACCTCGAGGGCGGCCGGGTCGGGAAGCTGGCGTTCAAGGCTGGCCAGGCAGTCGCGGATGAAGGACGCCTGGTCCTTGGCGGGAATGATAACGCTGATGCGGTGCGCGGTCTGCGGCATTGCGGGGGATGGATCCTTGATCATCGGCGGAAAATCGGTGTTCTGCGGGGACGCGGTGCCCCGGGGCGCCGGCCGGGCCGGTTCGGGGGTCAAACTCGGGGGCCAAACGCCGGAGGCGGGGAGGACGGCGGCATCCGCCGGACCGTCCTCCCCGCCCTGGGGGTGTTTGCTAGGCGTCGACGCGGCGCAGGCGGGACAGCGGTGCCAGCTCGCCCGGGAAGACGCGCTTCACGCCGTCGCCCATGGCCTGCTCGAGGATGCGGATGTCGCGGATCAGCGCCTCGAAGCCCTTCGGCTCCAGCGAGGAGGCCTGGTCCGAGCCCCACATGGTGCGGTCAAGGGTGATGTGGCGTTCGACGGTGACGGCGCCCAGGGCGACGGCGGCCAGCGAGATCTGCAGGCCGCGCTCGTGGCCCGAGTAGCCGACCGGCACCTGGTAGCGCTCCTGCAGGGTGTTGATGGTGCGCAGGTTCGCCTCTTCCGGGGGCAGCGGGTAGGTGGAGGTGGCGTGCATCAGGACCAGGTTCTTGGTGCCGAGGGTTTCCACGGCGGTGTCGATCTGCTCGATCGTGGACATGCCGGTGGAGAGGATGATCGGCTTGCCGGTCTCGGCGAGGGCCTTCAGCAGCTCGATGTCGGTGACCGAAGCGGAGGCGACCTTGTGGGTCAGCACGCCCTGTTCCTCCATGAAGTGCACCGAGGGCACGTCCCACGGGGAGGCGAAGGCGTGCAGGCCCAGCGAGGCGGCGTAGCGGATCAGTTCCTTGTACTGGGCTGCATCGAACTCGACCTTGTAGCGGTAGTCGAGGTAGGTCATGTCGCCCCACGGGGTGGAGCGGATCTTGTCGCGCATGTCCATCGGGGTGGAGATGTCCGGGGTGCGCTTCTGGAACTTCACTGCGTTGGCGCCGGCTGCCGCCGCGACGTCGATGAGCTGCTTGGCGATCTGCATGTCGCCGTTGTGGTTGATGCCGATCTCGCCGATCACGTAGACGGACTGGCCGGTGCCCAGCAGCTGGTCTCCGATGGCGACGGGTGTGGTTTCCAGGGTGGTGATGCTCATGGTTTCTTGCCTTTCGGGAGTTTCCCGGACCGATGCTTGTGTTTGGGTTAAGGTCACGGGGCGGTGGGTATGGAAAATCTTGGGTTGGCTACGGGGCGCTTAGTTGGCCCAGGCCGGCACGACGGCCAGGTGGCTGGGTGCCGTGGATTGGTTGGTTGCGGTGCGTCCGGCGAGGATGAGGTCGGCGGCCTCGCGCACGGCCCCGTGTCCGCCGGGCGTGGCGAGCCGGTGCCGGGCCGCGGCATGGACTTCCTCGCGGGCGTCGGCCACGGTCAGCGGCCAGCCGACCAGGTTCATGGGGTCGAGGTCGTTGACGTCGTTGCCCAGGTAGGCGACGCGGTCCGGATCCAGACCGCGCTCGGCCATCCAGCGCTTCAGCACGCGGGCCTTGTCGTTCACGCCCTGGGCCACGTCGATGCCGAGCTTTGTCGCTCGGGCCGTGACAACCGGGTTGGTCTCGCTGGAGAGGATCATGAGGTGGATGCCCGCCTTCTTCAGCAGGGAGATGCCCATGCCGTCGGCGCGCGAGATGCGCACGGATTCCATGCCGTCCTGTCCCAGGTAGGCAGTGTCCGCGGTGTGGACCCCGTCGAAGTCGGTGACAAGTGCATCAACGTCCAAGCCCTGGGCCGGTGTGGTCCGAGCCAGACGCCATTGTGCCAATTCCAGGTCGGCCATGGTGTCGATGTCGATTCCGTGTTCCTCCGGGACCCTCGCCAGCGCGAGCGAGCCGAAGAACCGATGCCCGGCTTCGAGGAAACCCGCGGTGTCCATGACGTAGAAGGCGCCGGTTTCCCTGAAGCGCGGCTCGCGGTCCTGGCGGCGCGGGCGCCGTGCCTCGTCGTGGCCGCTGGCGTGTGCGGATCCGGTCTCATCGCAGGTCCAGTGGAACCCGTGGTCGGGAACCACCGAGAAGCTCACATCCGCTGCGCCGCTGGCGACCGTGGTGATGGCTGCCTGCAGGTCCGCGGGGTCGATCACCGGGGACGTGCATTGGATGAAGATGGTGATTTGGGGGAGTACGTCCAGAGTGCCCAGGACGTGTAACAACACCGATTCGCTGCTTGCTGTGTCACCGGCGATCTCTGCCGGGCGGTCGATGACTGTTGCACCGTGGGCCAGGGCCTCGGCCTTGATTTCCGGGTGGTCCGTGCTCACCACGACGTCGATAACTGACGGCGTGGCAAACGCGGATTCAATGGCCCGGGCCAACAAGGTTTGGCCGCCGATCCTGCGCATGTTCTTTAGCGGGATTCCCTTGGACCCACCCCGTGCGGGGATGATGACCAGGGTTTTCGCTTCACTGTTCGTGCTCACATCAAGGACGCTATCGAGGCTAAACAACGCCCGACCGGCATTTAGGTTAACGGCAGAAGACAAGTGGGGAACGAAAAGAAGCAGGTGCCTTCAGGCCGGGGATTGCGCCGGCGGGATGGAAGAAAGAGACATGGGTCGGGTGTTGCGCGTTTGCGTGTAAATGGGTTTTGGGGACGTTCGGGCACTCGTTCCGCGTGGCCGGCGAGGCGGGTCGGGTACCTATGATGGATATGTCGAGTCATCCACCAAAGCAGGGAACATAGTGAGCGAAAAACCTCTGGCAGATCCGCTGGCACTGGAGAACCAGGTCTGCTTTGCTCTTTCCCTTGCATCACGCAGCGTCATTGCCGCCTACAAGCCGGTGCTTGAGCCGTTGGGCCTGACGCACCCGCAATACCTGGTGATGCTGACGCTCTGGGAACACGAACCACTGTCCATCAAGGAACTGAGTGGCCTGCTCCATCTGGATCCGGGGACCCTTTCCCCTTTGGTCAAGCGCATCGAGTCGCTGGGATACGTGCAGCGAAGCAGAAGCGCATCGGATGAACGGACACTCGAAATCGTCCTGACCCAAAAAGGCAAGGACGCCCGCGAGGTTGCACTGGAAGTCCCCAAGGAAATGATGCGACGCCTTGACATGGACGCCCAGGAACTTGCCGGGCTGCACGCGAGCATGAAGAAGGTCATTGCAGCGGCGCTGCGGGCACCGAACTAACCACTGGTCCACTAGGCGTTGATTGCCCTCGCATAATTAGTTGGTGCACCAATTATTGGACTACAGTTTAATCGTGGAACCGGATTTCCCGGGGGTATTCGGCCAGCACCCGCAGGCTGATTCTTTACAGAAGAGACTGGAAAATCATGAGCGACAAGCGACTTCCCATCGTTGAAGACATCACCGGGCTTAGCCGGGGTTATCGCCTGCGTTGGCGCCTGCAATTTCTGGGATTCTCCATTTTCGGCCCGGCCGACCAGCTACCCAGCCGGGATCCGCGTGAACGCCTGAAAATTGATCGGGCGCGCAAGGTGCTTCGCGCCCATGAGGCCCAGGGAACCCCGGCGCCCGAAGAAGTCATTGAGACGGCCAGAATCAACACCGCGGAATAGACCGCGCCTCAACATTCGGGCCCGGCGCCATTCGCGACGGACCCGAACGCTTTTAACCCGGTTTGCAGTGCCCCGGGGGTTCCAAAGTCGTGGCTGCATTAATGCGCGGACGCATCAGCCCCCAACTACGCCGGTGGCATAACGCGTGGGTTGCGCGGCAAAACCCGCCTGTTTTAGCGCTTTGGCGGGTGACATTGCTCATTCGGGAACGAAATTCTGCCCCTTATACCCGATTCCGGGCACCAAATCACACATCGCGGCGACAATCGTTTAGGTTTCTCCCTGATTCCTCGCCTATGATTACTCTCGATTCCAGCACCACGAGCAAAGGTATGGCCATGGCCCAGGACTATGACGAAGTACGACCAGACGTAGCCGAGGCGTCCGAAAAGACCCTGCAGCAGGTCCAGAGCATGGATGCGCCAACCGCCAAGAGCGTGCAGTCCGACCTTGAAGAGGTCGACCACTCCGAAGGGCAGGAACTGCCCGGTGCCATCGTTCTCGATGAGCTCGTTGTTGAGGTTATCCCGCAGGCCGAGGACGAATTCACCTGTGGTTCATGCTTCCTGGTTCGCCACCGCAGCCAGATTGCTGCCGAAAAGGACGGCATGAAGTTCTGCCGCGAATGCGAAGGCTAATTTTCTAGGTTTCAACATCCCCGGCGTGCCCGGGCCGGAAACGGCCGACCGGCACCGGAGGGTTGAAGCGAAGGGCCGGCACCTTGAGAAACCTCAAGGCACCGGCCCTTTGTCGTATGCGGAATTGGGCCGCGTCCTTTGTTCCAATCCGAGCCTGCGAAGCCTTTGGGCGGGGCCGCGTTGGTGGGAGACTTGCGGCATAGGCGGGCGAATCCCCGGGTGCACGCAAGACTTCGCACCACTGGCCGTTCAGGGGATCCCCGGAGTCGAAGGCCGGAACCACAAGGAGCGCATCATGCCCGCAAAAGATGTTCTGAGTACCGAACAAATCCATGCAAACCTGCTCCAGCTGCCGTTGTGGCGCTACGGGCTCGGGGCGCTGCGCACCGCCTTGAAATGTGAATCCTCGGCCGCGGCATTGTCGCTGTTTGCCGCCATCGGCGATCTGGCCCAGGACGCGAACCACCACCCCGACGTTGACTGGAGATACGACACCCTCTTCGTCACGCTCACGTCGCATGATGCCGGCGGGAAGGTGACTGCCCGAGATGCTGCACTGGCGCGTTCGATCTCCAGCCAAGCCGCGGTGTTCGGTGCCGTGGCGCGCCCGGAACTCCTGCGTACGGTGGAAATCGCCATCGACACGGACAACGCGGAAGGCATTTCCACGACCTGGAAAACCGCATTGGGTTACAAGGCGCGGAAAGACGGAACCCTGGCCGACCCGTTCGGGCGCGGTCCGGCGCTGTGGTTCCAGGAAACGGAGTCTCCCAACTCGAATCGATTCCACGTTGACGTCATGATTCCCTTTGCTGAAAGTGCAGCCGTGCTGGAGGCCTTGAGTGCAGATGGCGTGGAGCTTGATTACGAGCATGCGCCGATGTGGGTCGTTGTTTCCGATGCCCAAGGCAACCGGCTTTGCATCTCCACGGAGGCGGGACGGGACCTGGGGTAACAGCAGAAACCGGAGCAAACCGACGGCGCCCGGCCCCGCAAACCATTCCGCCGGCTCGGTCACATTCAGGTTTTCCACGATCGGGCAGGCGGCTGAGGCCGCCTGCCCGATGGGTCACTCAAGGCCCGCCCGCGATAGCCGACACCGCAGAGAACCGACAGGTCAGCCACTCGAATGATGTCCATTCGCGGCCGTTCGGCACCCCCTTGTGGATGTGCGCCGGGGAACCCGGAATGGCACGAACGATGCCCCGACTATGCCCGCAGAGTGTCATATAGGACACAAGGGTCTGGAAACAGTCTCGGCCGGGAGCCTAGAATCACTGTGTCGGAAATGCGAGCCAGTGAGGTAGTGGCTCGAGGGGTAAATTGAATCCCCTCCTTTCCGTCGGAGGAATTGTTGCCGCTCGAACCGGAACCATTCGCCGGTCCATGCCTTGCCTTCTACACACCCGGGAACCACCATGCAGCGCACCATGTTCAAATCCAAGATCCACCGTGCAACCGTCACCCACGCCGACCTGCACTACGTCGGATCCGTCACCGTTGATTCGGATCTCCTGGATGCGGCAAACATCCTTCCCGGCGAACTGGTTTCCATTGTCGACATCACCAACGGCGCCCGGCTGGAAACCTACACCATTGCCGGGGAACGCGGGTCGGGGGTCATCGGAATCAACGGGGCTGCAGCCCACCTGGTCAACGTGGGCGACCTCGTCATCCTCATTACGTACGCGGCCATGGACGATGCCGAGGCCCGCGCCTTCGAGCCGGCGGTGGTGCACGTGGATGCGAACAACCGCATGGTCCTGCTGGGTTCGGAACCCGCGGAGGCCGTTGTCGATGGCATGTACACCCCGCCGTTTGCGCTCTTCGCCGCCGCCGAATAGCGGGCCGGCCGCGCAAAAAGTGGCCAAGGACGCGCCGTTACCAGTCGTTGCGCGGCTTTGGTTCGCGGCATGATGGTTCCATGGACAACACCGCAACACAGCCCTGGGTCAAGAACTACCAGCCGGGAGTCCCGGCCGAGATCGAGTTGCCGACCGAATCGCTGAGCGCAATGTTCGAGCGCTCCGTCGCCCGGGCGGGGGACAGCCCCGCCACCGAGTTCTTCGGCCGGCGCACCAGCTACCGCGAGCTCGGCGAGCAGGTGGGCCGCGCCGCCGAGGGCCTGCGCAAGCTCGGCGTGAAGGCGGGGGACAGGGTCGCGCTGATCCTGCCGAACTGCCCGCAGCACGTCGTCGCGTTCTACGCGGTGCTTCGCCTGGGCGCCGTGGTCGTCGAGCACAACCCGCTCTACACCTCGCGGGAACTGCGCCACCAGTTCGAGGACCACCAGGCGCGCATTGTCATCGCATGGGACAAAGCCGCGGCGGCCGTGCGCGAGTTCCCCAAGGACGTGCAGCTTGACCACGTGGTCTCGGTGAACCTTCTCGATGCCTTCCCGACCGCCAAGCGCCTGGCGCTGAACCTGCCGGTGAAGAAGCTGCGCGAGACCAAGTCATCGCTGACGGCTCCGGCCCCGGGCACCATGTCCTGGAAGGACCTTCTGAAGTCCGCTCCGCTCGACCCGGCGCACCCGCGCCCGGACGTGAAGGACCTTGCAGTCATCCAGTACACCTCAGGCACCACCGGGGCGCCGAAGGGCGCCATGCTGACGCACTACAACCTGTATGCCAACGCGCTGCAGGGCGAGGCGTGGATGGCGGGGGCCCAGGAGCGCAAGGAAATCCTCTACGCGATCCTTCCGATGTTCCACGCCTTCGGCATGACGCTGTACCTGACCTTCGGCGTCAAGAAACAGGGCCTGCTGGTGCTCTTCCCGAAGTTCGACCCTGACTTGATCCTGGCGGCGATGAAGAAGTCCCCGGCCACCGTGTACTGCGCCGTGCCGCCGATCTACGAGCGCACGGCCATGGCAGCCAAGGAAAGGGGCGTCTCGCTGCGCTCCGCCAAGTACTGCATCTCCGGTGCCATGAACCTGCCGGACCACGTGGTGGAACTCTGGGAGTCGGTTTCCGGCGGGCTTCTGGTGGAGGGCTACGGCATGACCGAATCCTCCCCGGTCGCCCTCGGCAACCCGTTCCACCCGACCCGCCGCGCCGGGACGATCGGCGTGCCGTTCCCCTCGACGCTGATGAAGGTCGTGGACCTGGACGATCCGGAACTCGAGGTGGAACAGGGCGAGCCCGGCGAGCTGCTGATCAAGGGCCCGCAGGTGTTCCAGGGATATTGGAACAACCCGGAGGAAACCGCGAAGACCTTGACCAAGGACGGCTGGCTGCGGACGGGCGACGTGGTGACCGTCGATGCCGACGGGTTCACCAAGATCGTTGACCGGGCCAAGGAACTGATCATCACCGGCGGCTTCAACGTGGCCCCGACCGAGGTCGAATCGGTGCTGCGACTGCACCCGGCCGTCAAGGACGCCGCCGTGTTCGGCAAGCCGCTTGAACGCGGCGGGGAAATGGTGGTTGCCGCCGTCGAACTGGAACCCGGCGTTGAACTCGATGAGGACGCCCTGCGCGAGCACTGCCGCGGCCAGCTGGCCGGATACAAGGTGCCCAAGCGGATCGTGGCGATCGAGGACCTGCCGCGCTCGATGCTCGGCAAGATCCTGCGCAAGCAGGTCCGCGAGCAGGTGGCCCCGGGGCTCTAGGGCACCTGCGAACCCCGCAGGGACTCAGGCGAATGGCCAGGCGACGGTCATCTCGGTGGGCTCCGCCGCCCACGGCAGGACATGCCAGATTTCGTGGGGCGGGCCCACCCGGGTGGCTCCCGCCTTCTCGATCCAACCGCAGACCTGGTCGTACGCGGCAAGGATCGCGGGGAAGTCCGTTTCGGCCCCGCTGACGGTGACGGTCGCGTAGCGTCCGCCGGCCAGCCGGTAGCTGCGCACCGGGTCTGTTGCTTGATCGGACGATAGTTCGGCGAGGGAATCGACGGGCAGGCACACCTCGAGCGGCCCGTCGGATTCCTCGGTGATCTCCCGGTGGAAGATCCCGAACGGCGGGCCGACAACGGTCAACCCGTTCTCCTTCGCGAGAGCTCGAAGCTCTTCCAGTCGATTCTTGATGCCGTCATCCAGGTCCTTCACCGTGCAGCGCAGCATGGCGGAGAGCAGGTGCCGTTCGGGTTCGAGAATGGAGGTTACGTTTTCCATGGGGTTTCCTGTCAGGTGGGCCCGCACCTGGGCGAGCAACGTGGAGATGGATTCGGTGTTGCTGCGAACCGCCGCTTCGTGTTCGAGGAGTTGTTCCAGGGCAGCCGCGGGGGCATCGGCAACATGCCCCATGAATGCGGCAATCGCATCCAGCGACATGCCCGCGGCCCGCAACATGGAAATGATCCGCCCCTGGCCGCATTGCTCCGGCGCGTAGTAGCGGTACCCGCTGAAGCGGTCGACCAAAACGGGCACCAGCAGCCCCCGCTCGTCGTAGAGACGCAAGGCCTTGGGCGACAGCAGCGTCGACTCGGAAAAGGCGCCGATGCTCAACAGGTTTTCGCGGTTCATGGTTCCAGCCTGAACGTTGCCCCTGGGGGAGTGTCAACTTTTCGTTTCCGTGCCTGACTGGTGCGTTGCCGTGAATCTTCGGCCAGGCGGGGCCGGTGCAGGCTGAATCGTCCCTTGCAGGGGTCAGCCGTTCTCGAGGGCGGCGACGCGTTGCAGGTGATCCGGGACTGCGGCGCGGATTCGCGAAACCGCATCCTCGCCGCGCCTGAACCATGCCGAGAGGAATTCGAGCTGGAACGCATCAAGGGTGTAGAGGGTGATCAACTCGGGTCCCCCGTCAAGCAGCCCGCGTTCCATGCCGACGATTGCCTCCCAGTGCACGGCCGTGGTGTCTCCGAACACGGTGAGTTCAACGCCTTCCCGGCCGACCACCAGACGGGCATCGGCCGGGGCCCCGGCGAATCTCGCCAGGAGCCCGCGTTTGTAGACCTCGCCCTGCAGCCCGGTCTTGGTTTCCGAGCGCCTGGGCGGAAACACGACGCCGGTGCGTTCATCCACTTCCTCGGGAATGGCTTCCTCCGGGAGGCCGACCAGCAGGGTCGATTCAAGGCCTGCAAGGTGCTTGGCCGTCAGCTGCGGGGTGTAGGCCTCCAGCGATTCCGCAATGTCCTTCCAGAACCAGGGGCGTTGGCCACAGAGTTCGGAAACCGCGCATTGGTACGCCTCCGTCTGTTCAGAGCCGGGTTCGGCCCGATCGGATGACAAAATGGCGGAGAGCCGAGCTATTTCTTCGGGCGTGAGCCCGGTGTCCCTCAGGGCCCGTAGTTCGTCGATGACGCGGCCCGCGACTTCGGCAGCATTGCGCGGGGCCACGTTTATGGTTGCGACAAAGAGCGAAGAGTTGTCATCCACGGTCACGCTGGAACAGGCCGCTCCGTAGACCAGCCCATGTTCACGCCGCAGTCCCTCATGGATCCTCCGCTCCAGGGATTGCTGAACCAGATGGTCCACGCCGGTTGCGCCATCGGCGTTGCCCGGAATCCTGAACGAAATCACCAGTTCCGCTCCGCCGCTGACGTACTCGGCCGGGCCCGGCGACCCAATGCGATGTGCGGCCCCCAGAGGCCGGCGCGGGCCGTCGGGAAGCGGGAGCCGCAAATCGGCGGGCGGCTCCGCCGTGCAAACCAGGACGGCGTTGCCGCGGGTGAAGTATGTGGCCGCATGCCGGGCCACGTCCTCGGTCCCCAGCCGGTCAAGGTACTTCTCATCGACGAAGGCCATCCCCGGCCCGGACAATCCGTAGTGGTTCGTGAGTGCTTCCGCCATTTCCGGAGGCACGGGCGATGTTGCGCCCTCGGCTTCCATGATGTTGAGTTCCTTGGCCAGCATCGATCCATCGACGCGGCCGCTCGCAAGTGCGCTGAGCGACTCGCACACCGCATTCAGGGACTCTGCGACTTCCGTCGGTGTTCCGTCGAAAGTGAACTCCGTGATGCCCAGCGCCACCTCGCCATTCGAATCGTGGTTCGGCACCGGAGCGCCGGAAAACGCGAGATGCTCAACCAGGTGCGTGATCCCGGCCGTGGCAAAGGTTTCATCTCGAACGCCTACCCGGAACACCAGCGATGCGCCGAAGCGGCCCGGTTGGTTGGTCCAGCGGACCGGCACGTCATCGACCACGGAGGAATGAATCATCGGTTGCAGGCCTCTCATCAGGGATCCGAATGTTCAGATATGGCATATGGCGGTTTTCACCCGATCCTAGCCCAGCGTCCCCTGATCTGGCGTTGCCTCGAATCAATATCGTGCCGCTCTTCTTGCTGGCAGCCGTCCGCCTACGGCGGTTACGCCGGCGGGCTGCAACCAGCCGGCCCGTGGGCTCTGGGGCCCACTCTTCCCAGGCAGGCTCGAATACGCATATCGTTTCCCTGACGCCGCGGGAACTGGCCACGTCTCGGAAACCGGGCCGACCAGGGGAAGAGCCGGGCACCACCGCAGCGATAAGGACGACGTGAGATGGAACAACGAATAGCAATCATTGGCGGCGGCATCATCGGGGTTGCCCTGGCGCGTGCCCTTGCCCAACGGCAGGCCGGCGAGGTCACGCTCTTCGAAAAGGAAGACCGGCTGGCCAAGCACCAGACCGGCCACAACTCTGGAGTTGTCCACGCCGGCCTGTACTACGCGGAGGGGTCGCTCAAGGCCAAGCTGTGCGCCGCGGGGCGCGTGGCAATCAGGGAATTCTGCCTGGAAAAGTCGCTGCCGTACCGCGAGCTCGGAAAGCTGGTGGTGGCCATCGACGACTCCGAACTCGCGGCGTTGGCCGACATCGAGAAGCGGTCCCGAGCCAACGGGGTTCCCGGGCTCGTCAGGATCGAGGATTCCGCCGGGTTGCGCGAGATCGAACCGCACGTTGCGGGTGTGGCGGCCCTGCACTCCCCGCATACGGCTGTTGTCGACTATGCGGCGATCACCGAGGCCATGGCGCAGGACGTGCGTGCAGCGGGCGGGACGATCATGTTGGGCCAGGAAGTCACGGCGCTGGCCATCGAGCGCGGACGGGTCCGGGTGTCCACACCTGTTTTCGACGGGGTTTTCGACAGGGTCATCGCCTGTGCCGGGCTGCAGTCTGACCTGGTTGCGCGGATGGTCGGGGGCGATCCCTCGCCCAAGATCCTGCCCTTCCGCGGCGAGTACTGGCATCTGTCGGGGGAGGCGAACCACCTGGTCAAGGGCATGGTCTATCCGGTGCCGGACCCGCGGTTCCCCTTCCTGGGCGTGCACTTCACCCGCGGCGTGTACGACGACGTGCACATGGGCCCCAACGCCGTGCCGGCCCTGGCCCGCGAGGGCTACAGCTGGTCCAGGATTTCTGTTCGGGACACCCTCGAATCCCTGCGGTGGCCGGGTGCCTTTCCGCTGGCAAAAAGGCATTGGCGCATGGGCATCGACGAGATCGGCGGATCGCTGGTCAAGTCCCTTTCCTACCGGAAGGCGCAACGGTTCATCCCCGAACTGAAGCCCGCCGACCTCGCGGAGAAGGCCTCCGCCGGTGTCCGGGCACAGGCCTGGGGGAGGGACGGTTCGCTGGTGGACGACTTTGCGGTGGACCAGGTGGGGCCGGTGACATTGCTGCGCAACGCGCCATCGCCCGCCGCGACGTCGAGCCTGTCCATTGCCCAGTACATCCTGGAGAACTACCTGCAGGTCGACGTCCGGCCATAGCGGCGACCTTAGGGACCTCATGCCGGAATGCGGCCCCACCATGGGCGGCGACCCTTCCGTGACGGATTCAGCCCCGCCTCGCCTTGAGGGTTGCCTCGGCGACAGTGTCCAACCTCGGGTGCAGTTGGTCCCCATCCTCAATCACCCCGGTGAGCCAGCTCAGTGCCAGCCCATCGCCGGTGGCCTCCAGGATTGCGAGGTTGTTGTCGAACCAGGGGCCCTCGATTTCTTTCCAACGAAACGGCGGGTTTGGCACATGCGCGGCCCGTGCCATCCAAGCCCCGAATGGGACGGCGGGTCCGAAGGCCATGGCTGCGGCAAAGTAGCGCAGGAACCGGGGCAGCGGGTTGCGGATTGGCGAACAGACCGCCTGCAGGATGCGGCTGCCGTTCTCCCGTTCGACTTCGGAGACGTAGGAGAAGTGGACGTCGCCGGAGAGGAACGTGACGGTCTGCGGGGCGGGGCCGCGCTTGCCGTCGGCGACCTCGGTGGCGAAGCGGGCCACATCATGAAAGCTGCGCTGGAATGCCGCCCAGTGTTCAAGGTCCACGGCCAGGCGCAACCGTTCACCGAGCCAGGCCTGGGGCCTTCCGCGTTTCCCGGAGGAGAGGACCTCGTCCCAGGACTCCACGTGGTGCAGGCCCATGGGCAGCAGGAACGGTAGCGACGTACCGATCAGCAAGTGGCGGAAACCGCCGCGCATCCGCTCGTCGAGCCACACAAGCTCCGCCGGATTGAGCAGCGCGCGCTGCCCGGGTTCAAGCTTGCGTGCGGCCCGGGAATCCACCACGATCAGGCGCACCTGATCCCAGTCACGGCAGTAGCTCCACCTGTAGCTTTCCGGCCGGGCATCGACCCGTTCGGCGAATGCATCCAGGTCCGCCGTCAGATCCAGTTCGCCTGGATCGGTGTGGGCGGAGACGCGCTGCCACAGCGGATCCGCTGCCCGCTCCCTGGGAGAGAGGTTGCCGAGATGCTGATAGACCCAGTACGCACCGAGCCCGGAAACTATGCGCTGGTGCCACCAGTCGGTCTTTTGCATGCCTTGTTTCCAGCCCAGTGAGGAGTTCCAGTCGTCGCGGATATCGTGGTCGTCGAAAATCATGGCGCTGGGCAGGGTTGAGAGAAGCCAGCGGTTGGCAGGGTCAGACCATGCCAACCGATACAGGTGGGCGTATTCCTCGAAGTCCTTCAGCTCGGCCCCGGGCTCTTCCTTGATGTTGCGGCGTTTGCGGATGAAATCCTGCATCTCCTGGCTGGTTGAGTCCGCATAGACCTGGTCGCCGAGGAACAGCGCCAGGTCGGGCCAGCGCTCGCGCCCGTCCCCGGCCATGGACAGGGCGTAGGCGCGCATCGCGTCGACGCCGTGTTTGCGATTTCCGGATTCGTCATGCGGAACACTGGTGCGGCAGGAGCCGAAGGCCAGCCGTGGTTCCTTGCCCGGATCGAGGGTGGCGATCATCGAGTCCGGGAATCCGTCGTCGACGGGCCAGACGAGGTCTCCGTCCAGATGCACGGCATAGGGGAGTACGCTTCCGGCAGCCAGCCCTGACACCTCAACGAGAGCGTAGTGGTGCCCGTGCGCGGCAAAGGTCTTGGCCCGCCAAGCGTCCTCGCCGCAACGGACCTCGACGGTGCAGGCCGCGGCGGTTTCGACCCAGATGCTGGCGCACGAGTTGTCCACGTGCCGGAGCATCGGCCCGAGTATGAGGCCTTGTGCGCGCTCGGTTTGGTTGTCCGCTTCCGTGGGTCCAGCGATCATCGGTTGTCCCGCCTCTGGTGGTGCCGGTGAACCCAGACTGGCACATCAAAACCGATTGCCATAGACCGGTTTCGGTCGAGGAGGGATCCGGCCTTGGAGCTGGCGCTGGTGTAAGAAGTTGCCATCGGACCGGGGGTGTGCGACCTTAGGAGGAAGACCCTATGACAGGGGATCCGGACGATGGGTGCCGTACCCGGTGTGCGACAAGACGGCCCTTTAGGAGACTGTCATGTCCTGGCTCGTGCTTATCATTTCCGGTGTTCTTGAGGCCGTTTGGGCCACTGCCCTGGGCAAATCCGAAGGCTTTACCCGTTTGGCCCCGTCCATCGTCTTTGTGGTGGGCCTGATCGCAAGCATGCTTGGACTTGCGTACGCGATGAGGGAACTTCCGCTGGGCACCGCCTACGCGGTGTGGGTTGGAATCGGCGCGACGTTGACCGTCGTCTATGCCATGGCCACGGGCGGCGAATCGGTTTCGCTGCTGAAAGTACTCTTTCTCGTCATGATCGTCGGTGGCGTGGTGGGACTCAAGTCCCTTCACTAGAAGGAAGTTTCCCCCGACCCCGACACGCCCTGGTCCTGCAGGTGCCCCTCCAGCCGGACGCGCATGGCGGCCAGCAGCATCGCAAGCCCGATTTCGAAGGCCTGGTTGCTGCGCACCTTTCCGCGCGGTTCCAGCTCCAGGAGGCGTCCCAAATTTCGGGTTTCGCCTTCCGGCCGCCAGACTGCATCGGGTGCCGCGTAGTCCAGTCCCGACCCGAGCGCGAACGCGTCGAAAAGCTGGACGAGCACCAGCACCTCGTCGTCGGGAAAACCCGCGTCGACTAGCGATGAAGCGATGGAGTCATAGGCCGTGATGGCCTGCTGGTCGGTCACGGTGCTGGTGGCGATCAGCGGCACGATGTGCGGGTGCGAGGTGTACATGAGGCGCTCTGCACGGATGATCGACTCGATGGTCTCGTCCCACGGCGCATTGACGGGCAGGTCCGCCATGTAGCGCTCCGCCAGCCGGCCGCGCACCAGCTCGATTATGGCCACTAACCCCTGGACGTGGTTGTACAGGGACGGCGGCTTGACCCCCAGTGCGCGGGCCAGGGCGTTGACCCCGAAGGGCTCCCCGGAGTCGATGAGCTCGATGGCTGCGTCGGCGATGATTTCCGCCGTGAGCACGGGGCGGTGCGGTCGGGCCATGGGGCTGCATCCTGGGGTCGGGGGCAATCGGTCGTGGGCGGGTTGGTGTCCCGCCGGCTTCTCACAAGCCTAGACGCTTCCCGGGGTGGTTCTTCGTGGGTCCTTGGCCGGGGAACTTCGAAAAAGGGTCTTCCCAAATGGTGTGACGGCAGTCATAATCGTTAAAACTAACACCGTTAGTTTACGTGAATGTCGCCCCTCGGGCGCATTCCCCGCTCACCGTTTCCACGTCGTCAGTGTCAGAATCCTGGAGAGACTCCCATGTCCCACGCTCCCCACGCCGGCCGCATCCCCCTGCGGCTGCCCAGCGCCTCGGCCACCTTTGCCATCGCCATCGCCGGTTACCTCGGCGTCAACCTTTCGCCGTACATGATCACCGCGCTGGAGGCGTCCATCGGGGTCGACTTCATCACCGCCGGGTGGATCGTCACCGGGGTGCTGCTGGCCACCGCGATCGTCGGCCTGTCCGTTGCGCCGCTGTGCGCCGGGCGCTCACGGCTTTCCGTGGCCCGCGGCGGGCTGCTCCTGGGCGTGCTGGCCTTCGGCGCCGCGGCGCTGGTTCCCAGCCCGGCAGTGATCATCGCCGGCCTGCTGGTCGGCGGTGCCGGTGCCGGCGGTGCGGTTGCCGCCTCCGGCGCCGCCTTCGCCGCTTTCATCAACCCTGACCGCGTTGCCGGGTTCAACGGGCTGGCAAACCGCGCGATCATCACCGTGGTGCTCGCCGTGCTGCCGGTGCTGGGGCTCGCCCCGATCAACGTCTTCGGCGCGTTGGCGCTGTTCAGCCTGATCGGCCTGGTGCTCAGCGGCTGGCTGCCGCAGGTGCCGGTCGGGAACCCGCAGGCCGCGGCACTGCCGATGCCATCGGGGACCCCGGCCCATCGGTCCGCCGACCGCCGGGTGACCATTGCCGGCTTCACCCTGCTGGTCGTCTTCGCGCTGTGGGCCGTGACCGAGGATTCGCTCTGGGCCATGGGCGGGGTGCTCGGCGAATCGCAGGCCGGTGTGACCCCGGAAGGCCTGGGCCTGGCGCTCAGCGGTGCCACGGCCGGCGGGCTGATCGGCTCGGTCCTGCTGATGATCGTCGGCGACAAACTCGGCCGCGCCGTGCCGTTGGCCGTCTTGATGCTGCTCGGGAGCGCCCTGAAAATCGCCACCGGGTTCGCCACCGACCCCACCGTGTTCATCGTCCTGTTCATCGCCTGGAACACCGTCTACGCCGTCGCGTTCATGTACTTTGTGGCGGTGTCCGCGGCGCTCTCCGCCGACGGCCGTTGGTCCGGCCCGTTGCTGGCCGTCTACCTTGTCGGTTCCAGCCTGACCCCGATCATCGGCGCGGCCTTGCTGGCATGGCTCGGCAACCACGGATTCACCATTTTCCTCGGCGTCTCGAGCATGCTGCTGGCCGTCCCGACGGTTGCCGTCGCAGTGCTCGCCACCCGCCTGTACCGCGCCCCGTCCGTGACCGCCCCGGTGGAGTCGCCGGATGTCCTGGCCAAGTAGGCGGCAGGAACATCCGGCAACGCCAGCCCTTCACGAAAACTTCAACACCCAGGAGAATCCCCGCATGACCACCACGCTGTACATCAACGCCCGCATCTTCACCGCCGACACGGACCCGGAGGCGTCCTGGGCCGAGGCCCTGGTCGTCGACAACGGGAAGATCGCCTTTGCCGGAACCGCAGCCAAGGCCCTGGCCTTCGCCGGGCCGGACGCCGAATCGGTCGACCTCGAAGACCGCCTGGTGGTTCCCGGCTTCATCGACTCGCACACCCACCTGCTGATGACCGGCGAGGCGCTGGCCAAGGTCGAACTCACCTCCGCGCGCACGCTGGAGGAAATCCAGGCCCGGCTCGCCGCAGCGCGCGCCGCGGCACCCGGGGCCGCCCGCGTGCTCGGCCGCGGTTGGCTCTTCGATTCGGTTCCCGACGGCAAGCCGACGGCCGCCATGCTCGATGCGGCGGTCCCCGACGTGCCCGTCTACCTGGACAACAACGACTACCACTCCTGCTGGGTCAACGGCGCGGCCCTTGCCGAACTGGGCATCACCCGCGAGACCCCGGACCCGCTGGGCGGGCGGATCGTGCGCGACGACAACGGCGACGCCACCGGCCTGCTGCTGGAAACCGCGGCCCAGCAATTCGTGTGGCCACACCTCGCCTCCGTGACCAGCGACGCCGAGCGCGATGCGGGCCTGGACCGCGTCTTCGAGGCGTACCTGGCCGCAGGTGTCACCGGCGCCGTGGACATGGCCTTCGACGAGATCGGCCTGGCCACCGTGGAACGCGCCCTGCAGCGCCACGGCGGCAGGCTGCCCATGCGCCTGGCGGCGCACTGGTTCGTCTCCAACACCGGGGACGAGGCGGAAAACGTCGCCCAGGTGCGGCGCGCGGCCGAGCTGGCGGCCCGCGACTTCGGCCCGGGGTTCCGGGTGGTCGGCGTGAAGTTCGTTTCAGACGGGGTGATCGACGCCTGCACCGCCGCCATGCACGAACCGTACTTCGACGGCAGCAACGAGGGGCCGATCTGGCCGCTCGAGCAGCTCAAGCCGGTCCTTGCGGCCGCGGACGCCGCGGGGCTGCAGGTCGCCGTGCACGCCATCGGCGACGCGGCCAGCACCATCGCGCTGGACGCGATCGAACACGCCGCCGACCTGAACGGGCCGCGGGAGCGCCGCCACCGGATCGAGCACCTCGAGTACGCGGCGCCCGGCACCGCCGAACGCATGGCACGGCTCGGCGTCACCGCGTCCATGCAGCCGGTGCACACCGACTCCGCGGTGCGCGACAACTGGGACGCGATGCTCGGGGACGAGCGCACCGAGCGCGGCTTCGCCTGGCCGGAGTACGAGGCCGCCGGCGCGCTGCTGGCCTTCTCCTCCGACGCGCCGACCGCGCCCTACGCGGCGCTGCCGAACCTGTACGTCGCCACGACCCGGCGCTCGGCGCTGGATCCCGCCCGCGGCGCGGTCGAGCCGGACCTGGCCCTGCCGCTGGCCAGCGCGCTCATCCACGCAACCCGCGACTCCGCCCAGTCCGTGGGCGACGGCGCCACCCACGGACGCCTGGCCGCGGGGTACGCCGCTGACTTCGTCGTCATCGACGCGGACCCCTTCACCGAGGGCAACGACGTGCTGCTCACCGCCCGCGTGCTGCGAACCGTGGTGGCCGGGCAGGACGCCTACGACGCGGAACTCGCCGCGTCCGGTCAGGCCGTCTAGCGCGCCCCACGTCCCCGAACCAGCCCCCGAGAAGAGAGAAGCCCATGACAGATTCCGCCGACCTGCACCGTCCCAGCGCCGCGAATTGGCAGGAACCCGAGCACCTGCGCTGGTCTTTCCAGCACATGGACGAGCTTTTCCCGAGCGCAAGCATCGCCGCCGCCGGCCCGGCGGCCGAACTCGCCAGGCAACCGCGGGACCTCAGGTCCGTTGAGGTGCCGCTGCCCGGCGGCGTCAGCCTGAGTGTCGCCGAGATCCTGGCCGAGACCCGCACCGACGCCTGGGCGGTGCTGCACGGGGACCGGCTGGTCACCGAGGAGTACTTCGGGGAGATGGGTCCCGACACCCGGCACCTGCTGATGTCGGTGAGCAAGTCGATCGTCTCCAGCGTCGTGGGATCGCTCGCCGCCGACGGCCTGATCGATATCGAGCTGCCGATCGAACACCATGTCCCGGCACTTCGGGACAGCGGCTACGCGGGCGCCACGGTGCGCGCCATCCTGGACATGCGAAGCGGCATCAGGTTCAGCGAGGAGTACCTCGACCCCGATGCCGAGGTGCGCAAACTCGATGCCTCGGTCGGCTGGGCACCCCCGCGCGCCGACACCCCCGGAACGCTGAAGGAATTCCTGGCAACACTGGAACGCGAGCGGGAACACGGTGGGCATTTCGCCTACCGCAGCTGCGAAACCGACGTGCTGGGCTGGCTCTGCGAGGAAGCCGGAGGCAAGCCGTTCGCGGAGCTTGCCTCCGAACGCGTGTGGTCCAAGCTCGGCGCCCGCAGCGACGCCGTCATGTGCGTTGATTCGCAAGGCACGGGAATGTTCGACGGCGGCATCAGTGCCACGCTCACGGACGCGGTCAAGTTCGGGGCGATGATCCGTGACGGCGGTGTGTCGCTGACCGGTGAATGGGTGTTGGATGCCGGGTGGGTCGACGACATCTTTGCAGGGGGAGGGGACTCAACGGAGGCCTTTGCAGCGGGTCCCCACGGGAAAGGCATGCCCGGAGGCAAGTACAGAAGCCAATTCTGGTTCATGTCCGGCGACAGGACTACGGCTTACTGCCTGGGGATCCACGGGCAGATGATTTACATCAACCGCGCGAGCGGCGTGGTTGGGGTCAAGCTTTCTTCCACGGCCTTGCCCGTCGACCCGTTCGAGGGGCCCGCTGCAGCAGCAGCCTTCATGGCGGTCAGCGAGCACCTGCTGGAGGCCGATGCCCGGACCGCCGACTGACACGGATCGCCTGTTCGGGCTTTGAGGCACCCGAACGGACGATCGCGGGGCGTCGACGTCATCTGCGACGATGATGCGGCTCGTATCCCCTACACTGGGTTTCGTACC
Organism: Paeniglutamicibacter sp. NPDC012692; assembly: GCF_042901625.1. Classification (NCBI taxonomy): domain Bacteria; kingdom Bacillati; phylum Actinomycetota; class Actinomycetes; order Micrococcales; family Micrococcaceae; genus Paeniglutamicibacter; species Paeniglutamicibacter sp. NPDC012692. Next base: position 727,258 of record NZ_JBIBDE010000002.1, on the reverse strand, counting down.
GCGGGAGCCAGTGATGCTGGCTGAGAGGGCGCCGTAAGCGCCGACCGACAGACGCCTTCCCGACACGGAAGGCGTGGAACCTGATCCGGATCATGCCGGCGTAGGGAAGGAGCCTTCATGTCGTGCACCCTGTCCGACCACATCACCACCGATCTTGCCGTTGTCGGCGGCGGAATCGTGGGCCTCGGCATCGCCTGGGAGGCCCGGCGTGCGGGCCGCCGGGTGGCGCTCATAGACCCGGCCCCCGGAACCGGCGCGACCTTTGCCGCGGCCGGCATGCTTGCGCCGGTCAGCGAGCTTCACCACCAGGAAGAAGACCTGCTGGAACTGACGCTGGCCTCCGCCGAACGCTGGCCGGCCTTCGCCGCAACCCTGCCCACGGGCCCGGCCGGGAGCTGTTTTTCGACCACTCCGACGCTGGTGGTGGGTGCCGATCCCGCCGATCGCCAGGCGCTGGCCGACCTGTGCGAGGCCCAGCATCGGCAGGGCCTGGAGGTCAGCCGGCTCAGCCTCAGGGAGGCCCGGGCGCTCGAACCCCTGCTGTCCCCGAACCTTGCCGCGGCCTATCTGGTGCCGCGCGACCACCAGGTCGATCCGCGCGCGGTGGCCCGCGCGATCCTCGACGGCCTGGCGGTTGTCGCCGGGGGCGACGACGCGACGCAGCCTGGTTGCCTGGTGGGCACCAACGCCGCCTCCCTGCTGCACGAGGATCCCGAAAACACCCACTCCCGCATCACCGGGGTGCTGCTCGCGGACGGACGCGAGGTCCATGCCCGGGAAGTCGTCGTGGCCAACGGGCACGGCGCCGCGCACTTGGATGGTTTGCCGCACGGCCTGCGCCTCCCGCTGCGGCCGGTGTACGGGGACATCCTGCGGCTGCGCGTGCCCGAAAACCTGCAACCGCTGGTCACCGCCACACTGCGCGGCCAGGTCCGCGGACTTCCCGTGTACGTGGTTCCGCGCAGCGACGGAACCGTGGTCATCGGCGCCACCTCCCGTGAGGACGGGTCCGTCGGGGTCAGCGCCGGCGGTGTGCACCAACTGCTGCGGGACGCCCAGGTGCTCCTGCCCGCCGTGGCCGAGCTCGAATTGCTGGAAACCACCGCACGGGCACGACCGGGGACGCCGGACAACGCGCCGCTGCTGGGCCGCGTGGCCGATGCCCACGGAACGGACATCCCCGGGCTCATCCTCGCCACCGGCTTCTTCAGGCACGGCGTGCTGCTGACGCCGATTGCCGCCCACATCGCCACAGAGTTGTTGCACGGCAGGAGCGACCCCGCCTGGGATCGTTTCCGCCCCGATCGTTTCTCGCCAGCCCTTCACCTCCAGGAGATTTCATGACAACCATCCAGCTCAACGGCACCCCCCACCCGCTGGTCGACGGAAGCACCCTGTCCGACCTGGTCGCCACGCTGACCGGCAGGACCCTGCTGCCCACCGGGCACCCCGTCGACGGCGGCAGGCTGGGTGTGGCCGTGGCGTTGAACGCGGGCATCGTCCCGCGCAGCCGATGGTCCGCCACCGGGCTCCAAGTCAATGACGAGGTGGAAATCGTCACCGCAGTGCAGGGCGGCTGAAGCTCCCCTTGACCCGGCGGCCGGCGCGGTCGCCACCCATAGTCTCCTGGAAGAAAGCAGCGAACCATGAACAACGTACTCACCCAGACCGACCCGCTGATCATCGACGGCATTGAGTTGGGATCCCGCCTGATCATGGGCACCGGCGGAGCCCCGAGCCTGGAGGGACTGGGCGCGGCGCTTGTAGCCTCCGGAACGGAACTCACCACGGTCGCCATGCGCAGGTACAGCGCCCCCGATGCCGCGACGAGCGGCGGAAACAACCTCTTTGGCCTGTTGCTTGAGAACAACATCCGGGTCCTGCCCAACACCGCGGGATGTTTCACCGCCCGCGAGGCCCTGATGACCGCGGAGCTGGGCCGCGAGGCACTGGAAACCGACTGGGTGAAGCTGGAGGTCATCGCTGACGAACACACCCTGCTTCCCGACGCCGTTGAACTGGTGGACGCCACTGAGCAGCTGGTGAACCGCGGCTTCAAGGTGTTTGCGTACACCAACGACGACCCGGTGCTGGCGCTCCGCCTGGAGCAGCTCGGGGTTGCGGCGGTCATGCCCCTGGGTGCACCCATCGGAACCGGACTGGGCATCCTGAACCCGCACAACATCGAACTGATCGTGGCGCGGGCAGGGATCCCGGTGATTCTTGATGCCGGGATCGGCACTGCCTCCGACGCGGCGTTGGCCATGGAATTGGGGTGCGATGCTGTTTTGCTGGCCTCCGCCGTGACCCGCGCCCAGGACCCGGTTCGCATGGCCGAGGCCTTCAAGCACGCGGTTCTCGGAGGTCGTTTGGCCGCACTCGCGGGACGCATCCCCAAGCGCGAGCACGCTTTGGCTTCCTCCGCCATGGAGGGCCGCGTTCGCCTGTAGTTTTTTCCGACGCCGATCGGCTCGATAATGATTTTTTCGACGTTTGACAAAGATATTTTCTTGCCGAATTCACGTAAAGTGACGCCGTTTTCACGCGCCAAATTTATTGCCTTGACTGTTGATAACAAACGTGATCCGGTTCCGCAACAACACCAATGGAGTCTAAAACAAATGATAAATCATTCTGTCGACAATGCCATTTTTGGGTTGCCCCCGCTGGTGGAGCCCGGACCGCCGCTGTCGTCTGAGGACCTTGAACGGTACTCCAGACACGCACTAATCCCACAGATCGGGCTCGAAGGGCAACGACGGCTGCGCAATGCCAAGGTGTTGGTTATCGGGGCCGGCGGTTTGGGCTCCCCGGCGCTGCTCTACCTTGCGGCCGCGGGCGTGGGAACCCTCGGGATCGTTGACGACGACTCGGTGGAACTGAGCAACCTGCAACGCCAGGTCATCCACGGGGTGGGCGACATCGGACGCAGCAAGCTGGACTCGGCCAGGGACTCCATCGCGGAAATCAACCCGGGCGTCGAGGTCCGGTTGCACGAGGTCCGACTGGACTCCACCAACGTGCTGGAAATCTTCGAGGGCTACGACGTCATCCTGGATGGAACCGACAACTTCGCCACGCGGTACCTGGTCAACGACGCCGCGGCATTGCTGGGCAAACCGTACGTCTGGGGTTCAATCCTCCGCTTTGACGGCCAAGTGAGCGTCTTCTGGGACAAGTTCGGGCCCAACCTCCGGGACCTGTATCCGGACCCGCCGGCCCCGGGCTCGGTTCCGTCCTGTGCCGAGGGCGGGGTCTTCGGGATGCTGTGCGCCTCCATCGGGGCCATGATGGTCACCGAGGCCGTCAAACTCATCACCGGTGTCGGCGAAACGCTCTTGGGCAGGTTGCTGGTCTTCGACGCGCTCTCCTCGCGCTGGCGCGAGCTGCGCGTCGCCAAGGACCCGGAATCGGAACCCATCACCGAGCTCGTCGACTACGAATCCTTCTGCGGCCTCGCCGAAACGGCCGGCAAGGCCGCCGCGAACGACGCACTGATCGGTGTCGAAGAGCTGGCTGCCAGGCTTGCCAAGCGCGAAGCCGGGGAGGACAGGTTTGTCCTGGTCGACGTGCGCGAACCGGTGGAATTCGAGATCGCCCGCATCCCCGGATCCGTGCTGGTCCCGGTCGGTGGCATCAACGACGGAACATTGCTGGGACGGATCCCGCAGGGCATTCCGCTGATCCTGCACTGCAAGGCCGGTGTGCGTTCCGGGCAGGCGTTGGAAGCCCTCGCCGCGGCCGGATACGAAGACGTTCTGCATCTCGAGGGCGGGATCGACGCCTGGAAACTTGGTTCCCCCGTAGCGGACGGGTAGTTCCCTTGCGGGTGCTCTGGGGGCGGCCAATCGATGATGGGTGCGGGCCAACGCGGGACGGAAATGATCCGTTCCGCAGAATTCCGGGGAATTATTCCCCTCCATGTTCCTATTGCGCATGGCAGCCTTATGGGCAACTCTGGGAGAGTTGATGGCCGTTTTCCTTGGGGGAGAAGCAGTGGATCATTATCAGTACCTGGGGGTCGGGCGTACCGCATCCGCCAACCAGATCGAGGCAGCCGTGAGGCTGGCATTGTTGCGCCATGGCGCCGACGCGGAATTGACCGAGCGGATCATGGATGCCTGGGACGTCGTGGGGGACCCGGATCGGCGGTTCGACTACGATTTCTGGCTGCTGACCCACCCGTCACCCGCAGGAGCCTACGCGTCGGTCGAGCACGGGGCTGCACCCATGCGGATCCCAGAACCCGATGTACCTCGGGCCGCCGTGCAACGACGTGCAACGGGGGCGCTGCCGCCCGAACGAAGCCTCCCGCCCGCTCAAGCTGGGCTTCCCGACACCGCCGCATCAAGGGCATCGGCGGTTCAGCCGGTCTGGCGGGACGAAGGCCCGGGACTCGCGGACAACGTCAGTAGAGGGTTCAATCGGTCGCGCCTATTGGTGCTTCTTGGTCTGGTGGCCGCAACGCTGTGTCTGGTGACGGTTCTGGTGACTTCGACACCGCCTACCGGCATCCTGCTGGTCAACGGAATGTGTTGGCTTGGTTTTGTCCTGATCGGCCGCCTATGGCCTTGGGCAGGTATCCCCGGCGGGCATTCCCGCAACAGGTGAACTTGGGCCCCGTAATTGGTCCTTGCAAGCCATGGGGAAGCGGGCTGTTCCGGTGCAGACAGCGCCCCGGAACGAGACTAGGCTTGGCCGCAACACCGGCAAGCCGACGCGCAACGCACTGCACCAGCGAGAGGACCACGGCCATGGGCTACACGCACAGCATCACCGTTCCACTGGACTGGGAGGAGGCGGTGGCCCGCACCAAGGAGGCGCTTGGGCGCCAGGGCCTCGGGGTGCTCACCGAGATCGATGTCCGCGCCGTCCTGACCGCGGAGATCAGCCGGGAGTCGGCCGACAGGATCGGAGACTACCTGATACTTGGGACCTGGAACCCGCATCTGGCCAACCGGGGACTGCTCACCGAACGCGAACTCGGCGCGCTGCTGCCTTGCAACGTGGTGGTCCGCAGGGCGGTGGGAGCGACCGAAACGACGATAGAGGCCGTCGACGCACTCGTCCTGACCCGGATCAGCGGCAACCCGGCCATTCGCGAGGTCGCCGACGACTTGGACACCCGGTTGAAGGCGGCGATGGAACGGCTGAGGGTCGGCTGAATCCCCGCGTTAAGGCCCCGTGGGGCGCCGCGGGAGCCTCCGCCCGGGGCGGTCCCGCGCCGCAACAATCCGCGCCGTTGCGGGGCTCGCGGCTAGGATTGCCCCATGAACGACGTAATGAAGCTGCGTTTCCTGGCGGCACCGACAGATGTCTCCGAGGACGGTGTCACGGTCCAGGCCGGCCGGGTCCTCGAATGGATCGACAAGGCGGGCTACGCCTGCGCCGTCGGCTACAGCGGCGGGTACTGCGTGACCGCATACGTCGGAAACGTGCACTTCACCAGGCCCATTGAAAACGGCGACCTGATCGAGATCACTGCCCGGATCGTCTACACCGGGCGCAGCAGCATGCAGGTGGTCGTCACCGTCGACGCCGCCGACGTGCGCGAGCGCATCTTCCGCCCGGCCATGGACTGCATCCTGGTATTTGTCGCGATGGACGAGGACCGCAAGCCCAAGCAGATTCCGAACTTCGAGCCGGCCGACGCCGAAACGGCGCAATTGGCCGCCGGCGCCGCCGAACGCATTGCCGGCCGTGCGGAGATCCGCAATGCCATGTTCGGCCAGGCCTACACGGATGCGGGCACCACGCCGCGCGAGACCTTCAGGTTCCTGGCCTCCCCGACGGACGTGAACTGGGGCGGGAACGCGCACGGCGGGATCGTCATGCGCTGGATCGACGAGGTGGCCCGGGCCTGCGCCATGAGTTGGTGCGGGAAGGATGCCGTGGCCGTGTACTCCGGAGGCATCCACTTCCTGAGCCCGATCCACATCGGCGACGTCGTCGAGCTCGAGGCCCGGCTGATCCACACCGGCCCGCACTCCATGCACATCGCGGTGCACGTCCGGGCGAAGGATCCGCGCGGGACAGAGTGGCGCGCCACGACCCAGTGCATGAGCATCTTCGTCACCCGCGACGAGTCGGGACACGCTTCCGAGGTGCCGCAGCTGGTGCTGCGCAGCGACGAGGACCGCCGTCTCGATGAACACGCGTTGGACCTGGTCCGCCGCAGGGCGAGCCTGTCCCCGCTGCGGTTCGCCGAGGAACGAAAGTACTGAGCGGTTTCCCCGCGCCGTCCGGCATCGTTCGCGCCGTCCGGCATCGTCCGCGCGGCACGGCGGAACCCGCGGGGGAACGACGGAACCCGCGGGGAACGACGGAACCCGCGGGGAACGCGCGCCGCGGGACCAGTGGCCGGGATATTGGCGGGTCGACCAACTAGGCTGAAATCCATGAGCCACACCCCTACCCAAGGCCCCCCGAAGCCACGCGTCGGCCCGGTCCGCATCACCGTGCCGAGCCGCAGCGACGCGTTCCTGCGCAAATTCACCGAGGTCATCGGCGGGCCGCTGGGCAGGCATTCGAGTCCGGGGCGCATCAGCCCCGGTTTCTTCACCGTCGAACGCGTGCTGATCATCCTCACGGTCATCGCCGCGCTGCTGGCCGTGGCCTCCAAGAACGCGTGCCGCATGAACGGCTGGGGCGGCACCAACGCCTATGCGTGGGCCTGCTACTCGGACTGGACCTCGCTGTTCCACGCCCGCGGGTTCGCCGAGAACCCCTTTGCCCCGTTCGCCACGGGGGCCGAGTTCGAGTACCCGGTGCTCATGTCGGTGGTCGCGTCGCTGACCGCCGCGCTGATTCCCGCGGGGGAGTACAACAGGGCGCTGGCGTTCTTCGACCTGAACTTCTTCCTGATGGTGGGCCTCTGGATGGTGGTGGTGATCGCCACGGCACGCACCGCCGGGCGCCGGCCCTGGGACGCGGCCATGGTGGCGCTGGGACCGGGCATCATCCTGGCCGGAAGCATCAACTGGGACATGTGGGCCGTGGCCTTCCTGGCCCTGGCGATGCTGGCGTGGTCGCGCCAGAACACCTTCCTGGCCGGGGTGCTGATCGGGCTGGGCACCGCCATGAAACTCTTCCCCATACTCTTCTTCGGCGCGGTGATTGTGCTTGCCATCCGCTCCGGCCGCTACAGGCCGCTCTGGGTGTCCCTGGGCGGCGCGGCCCTGTCCTGGACGGCCGTCAACCTGCCGTTTGCCGTGGTGAACTTCGATGCGTGGAAGCACTTCTTCACCTTCACCGAGGACCGCGGCGCCGGGCTGTCCTCCTTCTGGCACATCTGGAATGTCACCGCGGCGGTGGTTCCGGGCATGGCCACGCTCGACGCAAACCTCATCAACGTGCTGGCGATGGGCCTCTTCGTGGCCAGCTGCGCGGTGATCCTCTACCTGGGGCTGCGCGCACCCGTGGCCCCGCGCTTCAGCCAGCTCGTGTTCCTGATCGTGGCGTCGTTCGTCATGTTCAACAAGGTCTACTCGCCGCAGTTCGTGGTGTGGCTGATCCCGCTGGCGGCCCTGGCCTGGCCCAAGTGGAAGGACTTCCTGCTCTGGCAGCTCTTTGAGGTGCTGCACTTCTGGGCCATCTGGATGTACCTCTACGCCTCCACCGCCGACATCAAGGCGTCCAACACGTTCCCCACCTCCTTCTACGTCATGGCAGTGCTGGCGCACATGGTCGCCACCGGGTACCTGATGTACCGCGTGGGCGAATCGATGTTCAGGCCGGAGCTGGACCCGGTGCGCAGGGTGGGGCAGCTGGACCCGCAGGCCGGCCCCTTCGCCGGCGCGCCTGACAGGTTTGTCCTGGGAGGCCGACGTGGCCTTTGACGCGGCGGTCATCGGCGCCGGCCCCAACGGCCTGGCCGCGGCGCTCACCCTGGCCAACGCCGGGTTGGGTGTCAGGCTGATCGAGAGGAATTCCGGCGTCGGCGGCGCCGCGCGCACCCGGGAACTCGGCTACCCAGGCGCCGTGCACGACCTCGGCTCGGCGGTGCACCCGATGTCCCTCGTCTCCCCGTTCTTCGAACAGGTCGGGCTGCGCAGGCACGTCGACTTCATCGTCCCGGAGATCTCCTTTGCCCACCCGCTGGCCGACGGCCGGGCCGGCATCGCCTGGCGCGACCTGGACCGGACGGTGCAGGGGCTGGGCGCCGACGGTCCCGGCTACCGGCGGCTCCTGGGCCCCGTGGTCGGGCGCATGGACGCCACCGCGGACCTGCTGCTGAACCCGCTGCTGCGCGTCCCCCGGCACCCCGGCGCGCTGGCGGCCTTCGGGCTGCGCGCGGCGCAACTCATGGTCCCGCGGCTCGGCACCGGCGAGCTGGCGGCCGCGATGATTGCCGGCTGCGGCGCCCACACCGCCGGCGGCGGGCGCGGCCCCTCGGCAACGGGTGCGGGGCTCTTCCTGGCGGCCACCGCGCATTCGGCCGGCTGGCCGATCCCGCGGGGCGGTTCCCAGGCCATTTCCGACGCGCTCGCGAACCTGTTCACGGAGGCCGGCGGCAGCATCGAGCTGGACACCGAGGTCACGGACCTGGCGCAGATCCCCGAAAAGACCGTCCTCTTTGACACCTCGCCGGAGGCCATGGCCGCCATCTCCGGCGCCCGGCTGCCGGAGAAGTACGCCAGGCGGCTCAGGGGAACGCGCCGGGCCCCCGGCTCCTGCGTCGTCCACTACGTGCTCAACGCCCCGGTCCCGTGGCGCAACCGGGAGCTCGCCGATGCGGGCACCGTGCACCTGGGCGGCACCGCCGCGCAGATCGGCCGCGCGGAGCGCCTGGCCAACACCGAAGCCTCCCGCGCGCCCTATGCGATCGTCTCGCAGCCAAGCCGCTTCGACGCGAGCCGCGCCCCGGCGGGCAAGCACGTGCTGTGGGCGTACTGCCACGTCCCGAACGGGGATCCGAGCGACATGACCGCGGCGATCACCAGGCAGCTGGAGGCCGTCGCCCCCGGCTTCACCGACACCGTCGAATACTCGGAGGCCGTCACGGCCCGGGGGCTGCAGGCGCAGAACCCCAACCTGGTGGGCGGGGACATCTCCGGCGGCATGACGGACATGCTCGGCATGCTGGTGCGCCCGGTGCTCTCGGCCGATCCGTGGGCGACCCCGGCCCGGGGGATCTACCTGGCTTCGAGCTCCACCCCGCCGGGCCCGGCCGTGCACGGCATGAACGGCCACCTCGCCGCGTGCAGCGCGCTGCGCCGCGAATTCGGGATCGCCGGCTAGCGGGTGTCCTCGATGGCCGCCGGGATTCAACCGAACGGTTGAGCCGCCAGGCTTGCGGATCCCACTACGCTGGAGCTGTGAACACCAGCAATCCCGATGACCTGACAAGCCCCGGCACCGCCCTTGCGGCTGCCGACCAGCTGCCGGCCTCGGCCGGGGAAGTGGTGCTCCGGGTGTTGCGCGTGGGGCTCCACGTGGGCTTCGCGGCGCTGCTCGGCGTCGGGCTGCTCCGCATGCTGGTCTCCGAGGAATCGCCGGGCCGGCGCCTGCTGGCGATCATCCTCACCGGCGTGCTGGCGGCCCTGTACCTGGCCGGGACCATCGCCGAAAAGCGCCACTTCGGCGGCCGCGCGCCAAGCACCGTGCAGTGGGCCAAGTGGTGGCTCGGCGGGGTGGTGGTGCTCTGGCTGGTGCTGATGTACCTGAACGCCGACTACTCCTGGCTGGCGTTCCCGCTCTTCTTCCTGCACCTGCACATCCTGGGACAGCGGCATTCGCTGATCGCCGTGACCATGCTGACCGCCGTGGTCATCGGCGCCGGCGCCTTCCACTCGGGCTCGCTGAGCGCTCCCCAGGTGATCGGGCCGGTGGTCGGCGCGATCTTTGCGGTGGTCATGGGCATGGCCTACCGGGCGCTGTACACCGAGGGGGTGAACCAGCGCCGCGCACTCATTGAATTGCAGGCCACTCGGGCGGCCCTCGCCGAGGAGCAGCACCGCGCCGGGACCCTGTCCGAACGCACCAGGCTGGCCCGCGAAATCCACGACACCCTGGCCCAGGGCTTCTCCAGCATCGTGCTGGTCTCCCGCTCGGCCAGCGCCGCGCTCGCCGCGGGGGACACCGCGGCCGCCGCCGAACGCCTCGAAACCATCGGCGCCACGGCCGCGGAAAACCTCGCCGAGGCCCGCGACTTCGTCCGCGACCTGTCCGGCGGGGAGACCGGGGCCCAGGGACTGGCCGGTCGGCTGCGCAGGCTGTGCGCCTCCACCGAACGCACCGCGGAGGCCGCTGGCCAGGGCTTCGAGGTCGTCTTCAAGCAGGACGGCCAGGCTGTGTCCCTGCCGGCGCCCGTCTCCGCCGCGCTGTTGCGCGCCGCCCAGTCAGGGCTGGCCAACGTCGCCTCCCACGCCCGGGCATCGCGCGCGGTGCTCAGCCTGGGCTACCTGCCCGATGCCGTCACGCTTGACGTGTTCGACGACGGCAAGGGCATGGACCTGGACGAACTTCCCCGCGCGCCGCGGGCCGACGGCACCGGGTTCGGCCTCGCCGGCCTGCGCGAGCGCCTGGCGCTGCTGGGTGGCACGCTGGACATCGAATCGGCCCCGGGCGAGGGAACGGTCCTGGCCGTTCGCATCCCTTGGAACGGAACGGAAAGAGAAAACAATGCCTGACTTGAAGATCCTGCTGGTCGACGACCACCCGGTGGTGCGCGCGGGCTTGCGCGCCGTGCTCACCGAACAGGGCGGACTGACCGTGCTGGCCGAGGCCTCCGACGGCGCCGCCGCGCTGGCCCAGCTGGCGCGCCTTGAAACGCTGGGCCAGCACGTCGACGTGGTGCTCATGGACCTGCAGATGGACGGCATGGACGGGGTCACCGCCACCTCGCGGATCCGCGCGCAGGATGGGCCTCCGGTGCTGATCCTCACCACCTACGACTCGGACGCGGACATCCGCGCGGCGCTGGACGCGGGGGCCGCCGGCTACCTGCTCAAGGACGCCCCGCTGGCCGACGTGCTGGCCGCCGTCGAGTCCGCGGCCAAGGGGCAGCAGGTGCTCTCCTCGGACATCGCCGCCCGGATCACCCCGGAGGCGCGCGCCAACAACACCGACCTGAGCCCTCGCGAACTCGAGCTGCTGCAGCTGCTGGCCCGCGGGCAGAGCAACAAGGAAATTGCCCAGGAGCTCTTCATCTCCCAGTCGACGGTCAAGACCCACCTGATCCACATCTACGACAAGCTCGGCGTGGACAACCGCACCGCCGCCATCGACAGGGCGCGCGGCATCCGGCTGATCCGCTAGCTTCACCTGCGGTCCCGGCTCGGGCGCAATCCGCCCGGTGGCGTGCGAGGATGTGGGCATGTGTTCAACCGTCTTGTGGACGATCAACCACGCCGCGTACACGCCGGGGTTCCGTGACTGGACCCGCGACCGGCTCGGCGTGGAGCCCCAGGCGAGCGCGCTGCGGGTTGAGGCCCCGGCTGGCGATCGCCGGCCACACTGTCTCGCTTGGAAACGGAAACGGCCCTCGATGAAGCAGCCGGGCTAAGGATCGAGAGCGATTGCTCTGCTGACCGTTGGACTCGTTATGAATTTTCGACGCGTGCAGGCATCCCGGGCAGCCTTTGCGTCGGTTTCTTTCGCTTGAAAAATCGGCTGAAAAAAGACTAGACAAGGTATTGGTTTCAGGCGTAGCGTCACACATACAATTACATTTCGTAACGAAACCCTAGCCCGCAGACAAACCTCAGGAGATTCCCCAAACTTCTTCTCTGGTCGAGTGGGACTCCGTTTTCAGGCAGGATTACGCTCCGGATCCTGAGAACATTGGTGCGGTTTCGGCGGCGCAGGTAACCCCCAAGTACCTGCGAATGCAATTGCAGATGCTTCCCCCAAGGGCATCTTCAAATGAAATAGCCCCACCCGATCCGCAAGGAAAGGGTGGGGCTTATTTTTGCCTTCCGGTGGCTGACGAAGCTAGCGGCGATCCAGAATTTGGTAGATTCGGGACTCTGGCTGTCCGCTCACTTGCGCAATGCGCGCCACAGCACCCCCTTCTGCGCAAGCTTCACGCACAAGTTCATTCAGCACCACGGCCGGTTCGTCTCTGTCTCACATCACCATGCGGGCGCACTTGGATTGCGGGATCCATGGGTCCGTGGATACTTCGGGGATGCTTAGTGAAAACAGCTCGACGGAGCCATATGCGAATGTGCCGTCAAGCCGATTCCACCAAACCAGTTCTCCGAGTTGAGCAGCCCTTTGTGGCGTGCAGCTATGTTCCTAAGAGCGCCATGTTATGCCTGGTCGTTCGGCCCCTGGCACCACCCTGCGTGAACGCTATTGAATCGCAGGGTGGGCCGGAATCCTTCGAGTTTCACCTTGAAATGTGAAGCCCTAAGCGGGATTGATCAGGGCGATGTTCGTCCCAAGGATCAGTGCTGTTTCCGCGGTCGATTCCCCGGTGAAGGTGCTGGTTGCCTTGTCTGCTTTCCATCCGGAGGACGTGCTGCCGCCACCACCGCTGAAGCTGAAGGGTCCGATCCGAAGTCCGGCGGACACCTCCCACTTCTCCGAGAACGAGCTGAACGTGGAGTTACTGACCTTGATGGAGAATGACGGCTTGTAGCAAACGACCATCCCCACCTTCTGGACTCCCATGATCCCGTCCTTGCCCCAGACAGCCTTGCTGCCGCCTTCGCCGCCGGGGGAGAACCCCCGGACAAATGGGCCTTCGGAGACGCTACGCACGAACGCCCCGTTGTACCAGCGGCCTGCATCGATGCTGATGCTGTCCCAGGCCTTGAAGTTGACTGTCACTTCCAGGGAGTTGTCCGCGCCGAACTCGTCGATTCGTTCCCAGGAGCCGCCAACGTTCACACTCCAGAAGAAGTTGCCTACCGAGGCGCTGCCGCCGGCCCATGTCTTCTTGTAATCGTATTCGGATTGCGAGTTGGAAAAACTGATCTCGCCGCTGCTGCCACCGGTCCCGGCTTGGACCTTTTGCAACCAGGTCGTCGCATCCATGCCCAGTGAGTAGCCGGGGACCGCCGGAAAGCCGGAAAGGGACGTGTCTTGGAGCTTGGTGTAATAGTCCTTGTTGTCCAACCTAGCGATCGCGTCACTGAGCCCGGGTGTGGATGTTTCGGAGACCAGCTGGTCCAGCACGCGCTTCTTCGAATCGACAGTGCTAGAGGCTGCGGCCAGCTGGGTTACCCAAGCCTTGCCGCCGTAGGTGCCCAGCCATTCGGTGAAGGTGGGGACGTTGTTTCCACCCGTCTCACGAACGTAGGCCTCGCGGGCCTGTCCGTAGGTGTTCTGGTAGTCGTTGGTCGCCAGGTTCAGCGCATTGCGCGCTTGGGAAATTTTCTCTGCCAGTGCCGGGTCCGAGGTGTCGGCGGCGACGACATGGAGCATCTGCCCGTAGGTGTCGTTGAACTCGGTGCCAGCCGAGGTGTAGGCACCGGTGGCGCTGAATTGAGGCACCGCCGAGCAGAAGTCGTACTGCGCTGCACTCGTGTAACCAAGATTGGTCACGGGCCAATCCCAAGTCACAAAGGGGTAGTTGAGCTGGAAATTGGAGGGGTCCACACCGAGCCCGGCGGTGATGGCACCGTAAAGGTGCCCCCACGCCTTGTCGTTGTCCACTGCTGCTTCGGGCGTGGTGATGGGGTGTTCGCTGGTGGTGGCCAGCGGGTGCTCGGTGGTCAGGATCGCAGCGGCGTTGTACTCAAGCTGCTGAAGGACTTCAGTCATGATGGTCAACTTCCTGTAGTGAAGGGGCAACTCCGGAGACTAGATGGCACATGGATCCGGAGAGCCATGTGCAAAACATGGTGTGCGACTCGCCGGGTACCGGCGTTTCCCCGGGCAATGAGGCCTTTAGCGGCCTTCCGGGAGGTGCGGGACGTGGGCCTTTGGATTGACCAAAGAGCGTCCGCGGGTCAGGGGTGCGGGTGGGTGACCGGAGACCGGGCGCCGTTACGGAGTGGCGGATGCATGACCGCTCTTCCATTCCAAGCGCACCCGCGAGAGGGGCGCGCTTTCCATGCCGAAATGCCAGTTGCTGATGGTGGATCCTGAAGGGGTACCATTGCCGGTTCACTCCCCGTGATCCGTCCGATCCACGCTGTGCCGACGAAACGCGTGGTCTGCATTTTTTATATTACGTTTCGCCTTGTAATTAAACTATAAGAAGGAAGATGATCCGTGGCAATAGGGTGGGCATGAATTTTGGAACTCGCTAGGAAGTAGAGATGAGCTGGCGGTGGAACCGGCCGGCTGCCGGTCCAACGGTTCCTGCCGCACGGGGCCCTCCACAGGAGCCAAAGGCGACGATCCGTCCGGATTGAATGATGGTGGTCCGGGTTTTGCCTGGTGCAATCAAGGACGTGGCGACCTGGGTGACTTGGTCGTATTCGGCGAAGTTATCGCATCGTAGGCTGAAGTCTTGGGCTTGTGAACCAGTGAGTAGTCGATGGGCATGCAGGACCGCGTTGGAGAGCAGCATTCCCGACAGATGGTCGCAAGGGTGGTCGAAGATGAATCTGTCCTTCTGGTTCCAAACCAGTCGTGCTTCTAGCCCTTCGGGTTCGTGGTGCACGTCGGCCAAGACGGTCCCGAGGGGGCCGGTGGATTCCAGGGGGGTGGGAGAGGCGTTGCGGCGGATCGCTTGGTAGGCCCTGGGTGGCAGGGTCGAGAGGTCTCCGCGGCCGCTTCCCAGGATGACGCCTCCCGCGACATAGTCGGCTTCCAGTTGCAGATCACTGACTACCTCCTTGCGCGTTTTTGCGGCCAGCAGCCGAACATTGACGCGTCCGGTGAATTGTTCGGGGGTTTCCGGCGCCTTTCCGCCGTGCCAGCCGAACGCGACTTCGTTCATCAGGAAGGCCCAGCCTGGGGGAACCCCCCGATCCAGATGCGCGAAGGAGATTGCGCACTGGCGCATTAGTTCAACGCCCAGAAGTGTTGTAGATTCCGGAAGTGTGTGGTGGAAAGGGTGGCCCTGCGGAAGCGCCACGTTGATCCCCAGAGAGCCGTCCGGATTGGTTTCAGCAGTGCGCAGCAGCACCTGGGTTGCTGAACGCTTGTGGACGAGAGAGCTGTCAACCGGGTGTCGCATGGAAACCTGCTTCCTTAGGGGGCTCGATAGGACAGTGCGCCCAGCGCGCTGGCCACTGTTTGGGACACCAACGCCTCATCGAATCCCGTTAGCCCGGGCATGACGGCCCGCATCAACAGTGGCCCTGTGAGCAGGTCGAGGACCCATTCCAGATCTGGATCTTGAGGGATTTCCCCCCGGCCGGCCGCCCGCAGAATGATCATGCCGGCGCCATAACGGCGGGGGGCGAGGAATTCCTCCACAAAGATTCTTCGCAGATCCGGATCTTCGTGGAGGGAACCCAAGAATCCGGCCAGACTTCGTTTGACGAGTGGGCTGGAGAATAGCTCCAGTTGGTCGCGCTGAATGGCCTCGAGGTCGTCCGGGAGATTGCCGGAATCGATGCATTTATCAAGGTCAATGGCGAACCGGTCCAACAGCAACGCCAATACAAGGCGTGGAATGCCGTCAAAGCGCCGGTAGAACGCCGGGCGGGTTGTATCGGCACGGGAGGCAATCGCCTCTACTGATACTGCGCCGAAGCCGCGCTCAAGAATCAGCTCTTCGGCGGCCCTGAGCAGGGCTGTATCCAGGTTGGCGTTTCGCGGGCGTCCGATTGATGAGACCATAATGATACGCAGTGTAACGGTAAATAAGTGGGATGGCCTAGGGTAACGCAGGGAGGGCAGCATCATCCTTTTAATTTATGGATGTGGTTCCATGGCAACACGTATAGCCGCCCTCGCTTGTGCGGCCGGGTTTGACGTCGTCCTTGCCGGGCGCCCCTCGGCACGACTCGTCGAAGCAGCCGAGCGCCTCAACCTGCCGTGGCGCGCTTCGGGGACCGTGGATCCCGAAGATCTGGATGCCATGCTGAGTGACGTGAAGATCGTTTGCAACACGGCGGGCCCCTTCGCCCATACGGCGGCTGGGCTCATGCGCGCCTGCCTTCGGAACGGGTGTCACTATCTGGACCTGTCCAATGAGGCCACCACTTTCGAGGATGCCTGGTCGTTGGACAGCGACGCCCGGAAAGTTGGGGTGAGTCTTGTTCCCGGGGCCGGATTTGGTACGGCCGCAGTGGAAGCCCTTGCAGCCCACCTGATCGGAAGAATCAAGGAACCGGCCAGCTTGACGATTGTTCGCACCAATGGAGGTGGGGCACGGACTGTCGGCGTCTCGAGGACCATGTTGGAGATCTTGGCCCTACCCGGCGCAGGCATCAAGGACGGCCGATGGTCGGCCCAGGACTGTCGGATCACCGGATTCAACCTGCCCGATGGGCGGCTTACCGGGATCCCCGTGGCGCTGGGGGATGCCTTCGCCGTTGCGCAGGCCACAGGCATCAGGCAGGTCACAGCCTATTCCACTACCCGTATGAACCTCCTGTCAGCGCGGCTCGCCCTGCCTCTGGTCCGCACGCTGGCCAAAACAACTAGGGGCGGCCCGCACCGTTCGACGCGCGAGGGGCGCAAGACCAGGGGATCCGATGTGGATTACACGCAAATCTGGATTCGGGCCACTAACGCCCATGGTGAGACCAAGGCGAGCTATCTCCGAGGACGAAGCGGCAGTGAACTTGCCGCACGCATCGCCCTGCATGCAATTCAACAACTTCGAAATCGCACATCGTCTGGGTCCTTCACCGCCGGCAAGCTCATCGGAACCAGCAACATCCTGGCCCTCCCAGGCCTCCGGATCACAGACATCTAAACACCTGATCCAAGAATACGCACCTGCCGAAAGCCATCCCGGAATCTTTATAGCTGAATGGAACCAACGGGAGTTAAGCGGCTTCCATTTCGGTGGTTCCACTTGGTTGATTGATCCAAGCTAGGCCCGGTATGTCCAGGGTCTTGGGTCTTTGGTAGTGGCGGACAGGTCGAGTGTTTTGCCCTGACCGCGGCCAGTGTTTCGGAACGGTCCCCGGCGACCGCGGCGGCGCTGAATCGGCCGGCATAGCGTTTCCTTGGGTGTGGTTCACTGAAACTCCAGCGCGTGGGAGTCGTGTAAGGCTTGGGACTGGAAGCCATGCATTTAGGGACAGTGCGAAACGCGCGACTATGTGACAGTCGAAAAACTCAAGCGTTCGATCTGACGCTTGTTTGCAAGCTTCACGACGACGAGCACAAAGACCGCTGTTGTGGCTGCCGAGAGCAGCAGGCCGCCCAAGCTCCCTTCGGTGGCGTTCACATCGGCCAAGCCGATGGCGCCCAGGGAGAAGATGACCGAATTGTTGATGACGTGC
The DNA here is from genome assembly GCF_042901625.1 of Paeniglutamicibacter sp. NPDC012692. Taxonomy (NCBI): domain Bacteria; kingdom Bacillati; phylum Actinomycetota; class Actinomycetes; order Micrococcales; family Micrococcaceae; genus Paeniglutamicibacter; species Paeniglutamicibacter sp. NPDC012692. Next base: position 709,952 of record NZ_JBIBDE010000002.1, on the reverse strand, counting down.
AAAGCGATGGCGGCCTCGAGGCCGCCGGTCCGCCAAGCCAGCCATCCCGCCGCGAGCGCAAACAGCGCCACATCGAGCTGTCCGTAGATGTCGTACATGTGCCCGAACACAAAGAACGGGATGGGCAGCAGGATCGCGAATGCCGGATGGCGCAGCCAGCCGCCAATAAGTTGCATGAAGTAACCGCGGAAGACGTACTCCTCGGCGGCGGCCTGGAACGGCACCAGCATGATGGTGAGCAGCAGGAGCGTCCACATGTCCGGGCCCGAAAAATCGGGTTCAAACGGGATTCCCTGGACCAGGTCCAGTGCCGTTGAAATTCCGACGCTCAGCAGCAGGACGCCGAAGGCGACGGCCATGCAAGTTCCAAGCCAACCCCAGCGCATGGTTCCGCGCACCGAGGTCAGCATCCCCACCTTCTGGAAATTCATGATGCGAGTGGCCCAGAAAAGCGCCGGAATCATGAGAATGAGCGAGAGCATGGTGAGCGCGAAGGTCACCGGATCGCTCATGTCGATGTCTACGCTTTCCAGCGCCGACATCGGCTCCTCCGTCGAGCTATCCATCGAGGGGTTCGCCAGAATCGCAATGAGGAAAACAACCGTCGCCAGGATAATCATGCCGAAGTAGAGGCCCAACGCGATCAGGCCAACCACAATGGGTTTCCACCAGCGGTAGACCGGGTACGTCCGTGCGAGCCGGTGGTAGGGCAGGGGTTCTGCCGGCTGCTGCTCAACCGGCGTGTACACGGGGTACATGTTGCCGGGGTGGGGCGTCTCTCCGGGCGGAACCGGGAACTGGGGATAGCTGCTCATACGACCATTCTTTATCAGGGGAGCACTTTATTCGTGGACCGAAAGGAGGATCTTGCTGCCCAACCGGCGCGGAAAATGATTGGTCCTTATGGCCGATGCCTCGAAACGGGGGCTGTCTGTAGCATTAAACAAATGACAATCGACCTCGCCGCTGACCCGCGGGCCTCCAGACTTCGCGCCATGTGGGAGCATTCGTGGCGATTGGTGGTGGGCATCGCCATCGGGTTGGCTGCCTTTATCTTCACTTACGGTATCGACCTGCCCGACTCGCCTGCGAAGACGGATGAGGATGGCGTGATGATCATCTTCGACATCCTCTGCGCCTTGGCAACGTTTGCGCTTTACCCGCTGCGGCGGCGGTTTCCCGTGCCGATTGTCGTCGCGATCGTAATTCTGACCGCGTTCTCGGTCTTGTCCGTAGGCGTAAGTTCAATGGCCGTGGTTTCTCTGGCCACGCGGCGCAAGCCGCTGGAGATCATCGGTGTGTCACTGCTCTTTATCGTCTCATCGGTGGTGATAGAGGGGACGCTTCCCGATGCAGAACCCGGCCCGTGGTGGGAAATGACGATCTTCTCCACGCTTTTCGTCGGTGTTTTGATGCTGACGGGCATCAACATCGGCGCACGCCGCCAACTGCTCCAGAGCCTGCGCGAACAGGCCAGCAGCGTGGAACGGGAAAAGCATGCGCACATCCAGTCGGCTCGATCCGGTGAACGGACCCGAATCGCCAGGGAAATGCATGATGTCCTGGCGCACCGTCTCTCGCTTGTGGCTTTGCACGCCGGTGCGCTGGAATACCGGTCGGACCTTTCACCCGAAGCGACCCGCGACACTGCAACGGTGATCAGGGACAACGCCCACAAAGCCCTGAGCGAATTGCGGGAGGTCCTCGGCATGTTGCGCGACCCCAACACGCTGTTTGCCAATGAGGATGCCAGGCCGCAGCCCACGCTGGGACAACTGGAAGAACTGCTTGAACAGAGCCGTGACGTGGGCACCGATGTCGAACTGGTTTTGAGTCCCGGACTCCAGGATCGCCTAGTGACATTGCCGGAATCCACAGGGAGGCACCTTTACCGGGTGGTCCAGGAAGGTCTGACCAATGCGAGGCGGCACGCTCCGGGTGCAAAGGTCGAGCTCTGCCTGGAGGGACGTCCCGGGAAACGAATCCAGGTTCAGCTGAGCAACCCCATGCCGTCTGCGGCCGATCACGGGACAAACGCCCCGGCCGGCGGCCTGCCGCATTCGGGCCTGGGGCTGAACGGCTTGCGGGAACGGGTGCATCTGGCCGGTGGCGATATGGTTGCATCGGCACGAGAAGACGGAACATTTATCTTGAAGGCATGGTTGCCGTGGCAGAAGTGAAACAGCGAGTCCGAGTCGTGCTCGTGGATGACGAGAACCTCGTCCGGGCCGGGCTGCGGATGATCCTGGAGGGCGACCCCGGGATCGAGATCGTGGGGGAGTGCTCCGACGGCATCGAATCCATTGCCGCGGTCAATAGGCTGAACCCGGATCTGGTGCTCATGGATATCCGCATGCCGCGGATGGACGGGATCAGCGCCAGCCAGCGACTCCTCGAACAGCATCCGGACCTCAAGATCCTGGTGCTCACTACCTTCGAAGTCGACGAAATGGTGTTCACCGCGCTCAAGATGGGGGTCAGCGGGTTCCTGCTCAAGGACACGGTGCCCGCCGAGTTGGTCAGTGCGATCCATGCGGTGGCCGGTGGACGGACCACGCTGTCCGAGTCGGTGACCCGCACGCTGATCGACGCGGCCGGTTCGACGCCGCCCAATGCCCGGCGCATCGGTGCCCTGGAAAAGCTGGGCCAGCTCACCGAGCGCGAACGCGAGATCGCGACCGCCATTGCCCGGGGACTGTCGAACTCCGAGATCGCCGAACAGCTCTTCATCAGCCTGTCCACCGTCAAGACCCACATCGGCAGGGTGTTGGAGAAGCTGGACGCTGAGAACCGCGTGCAGGTGGCGATCTGCATCTATGAGTCCGAGGCCCCTTGACCCTCCGGTTTTTCGGAGCGTTCGGGCCTGGATGACCGCCCCCTAGGGGTGCGTCTCGGGGTTTGCCCGTACGCCAAAAGATTGACGATTGCCTCTTCCAAGATCATCCGCTGGAGCGGTGACGGGGAGGTGGATTCTCCGTAGCGTTGAAGCCATGATCAGAGCTGAAGCATTGGCGAAAGCCTACGGCACCAAACAAGCGGTCGACGGCATTTCATTCACCGTCCAGCCCGGCAAGGTCACGGGCTTCCTCGGCCCGAACGGCGCCGGAAAATCCACCACGATGCGCATGATCGTCGGCCTGGACCGGCCAACGGCCGGCACCGTCACGGTCAACGGGCGCAAGTACGCCGAGCACGCGGCCCCGCTGCGCGAGGTGGGAGCCCTCCTCGAGGCCAAGTCCGTCCACAAGTCCCGCAGCGCCCGCACCCACCTGCGCGCGCTGGCCGCAACACACGCGATTCCCAACCGCCGCGTCGACGAGGTCATCGAACTGACAGGCCTTGGCGCGGTTGCCAAGAAGAAGGTCGGCGGATTCTCGCTCGGCATGGGACAGCGACTGGGCATCGCCGTGGCGCTTCTGGGGGATCCGCAAACGCTGATCCTCGACGAACCCGTCAACGGCCTGGATCCCGAGGGCGTGCTGTGGGTGCGAAACCTGGCGCGGCACCTTGCCTCGCAGGGCAAGACGGTGTTCATCTCCTCCCACCTGATGAGCGAAATGGCGTTGACGGCCGACCACCTGATCGTGATCGGCCGCGGCCGGATCATCGCGGATGCACCCATCGAGCAGATCATCGAGGGCCGGAGCCTTCCCACCAGCAGGGTCAAGACCGACCACGTCGAATCCCTCATGAACGCGCTGGCAGCCGAGCACGTCCAGCTGACCCGCGTGGATGCCGAGACCGTCCAGGTGGTGGGTCTGGATTCCAGGATGATTGCCCGGCGGGCCCTGGACCACCAGATCCTGCTCCATGAACTGACTCCGATCCAGCAGTCGCTGGAGGACGCCTACATGTCGCTGACCCAAAACGAGGTCGAATACCACTCCCATCTGGGGAACGAACTTGCTGCAAGCGCCAGCGGAAAGCAGGGCCTGAAATGAGCACCGAAGCCATGACCCGACCCCGTTCGGCCGCCCCCGGCGCCGCCGGAAACGGGAAGCTGACCTTCGCGGGCATACTGCGCAGCGAATTCATCAAGTTCACGTCGCTGCCCTCCACCCTGGTCCTGGTTCTTTCCACGATTGCCGTCATGGTGGGCTTTGCCGCATTTAGCACCTGGCTTGTTGGACAAACCTCAGGTTTGTTGAAATCGCCCGAGGTAGCTGGCCAGATTGGCAACCTCAACGATGTGACCGCAGGGCTGCCCGCCAGCGGCATTTCCTTTGCCCAGCTGATCATCGGATCCCTGGCCATCATGGTCATGAGTTCCGAGTTCGCGACGGGTTCCGCCCGATCGACCTTTGTTGCAGTTCCCACACGCCAACCCGTTTTCTGGGCAAAGGTCCTGATGGTCACCATCGTCTCGGCGCTCGTGGCCTTGGTGTCGATCCTCCTGGGCTATGCGGTGGCAAAGCCCATCGCAGGAAGCTACAACCTGCCGCTCGAATTCACTTCTGAAGCGTTCCAACGCAACCTTTGGTTCGGGATGCTCTATGTGGTCATGGTGTCTCTCATCGGCCTCGCACTCGGAAGCCTGTTACGCAATTCGGCAGGCGCCATCGTAGTGCTCGCAGCCATCTTCTTTGTTCTGTCGGGAGTGGTCTCAGGGTTTGGCACCATGGTTGAATGGCTGGCCGATGCCATGCGCTTCCTGCCCGACCACGCGGCAAGCGCGCTCATGATGGGACCGGGCGGCGAAAACATGCTCGAAACCTGGCAGTCCGGCCTGGTGGTCGCTGCCTGGATCGCCATCCCGCTGGCGGCCGCCGCGCTGGTGCTTCAGCGCCGCGATATCTAGTTTCGGGGCAAGCACTGGATAGGCTCGGAGCATGAGTGAAAATCCGTTGAAGGAGGCCTTCGGAACCCCGGAGGTCTCCTTCGACGAGCTTTCGGCCCAACGCGTGGGGCGCCTGCGTTCCCTGATGCGCCGCAAGCCGCGCTGGGTAGACGCGGTGGTGGTGCTGCTGTACTTCCTGCTGTCCCTGCCGAGCATCATCGAGTCGGCGCTGGCAGCCCGCTGGCCGACCGTGGCGCTGCTGGTCGTGACCGGGTTCGTCCTGTACTTCAGGCGCCGCTGGCCCATGGCCATCCTGATTCTGGTGGCGGCGACCGACAGCACCGCAACGCTCCTGGATTCCTCCTACTTCGGCAGCAGCACCGGCCTGTGGATCGCGCTCTACACTGCCTCCACGCAATACGCCGCCCGGCGCATGTTTGTCCTCACCATCCTGATCAGCGCCCTGCAGTGCCTGATCTTCGTGGTGATCGGTGTTCCCGGCATGTTCACCGATTCACCCGAGGACCAGCAGGCGCTGGCCGAGGTCGGCGGCCGCGCGGTCCTGACGATCCTCGGCGTGGCGTTCCTTGCCGGATCCAACATCTTCTTCGTGGCCGCCGGCTCCGCGGTCCGGAACCACAGGTTGCACGAGGCCGAACTGGCGAACTGGGCAGCCCGCGTGCAAACCCTCGCCCAGGTGCGCGAGCGCAACAGGATCGCCCGCGAGATGCACGACGTGGTGGCCCATTCGCTCTCCGTGATGATCGCCCTGTCCGACGGCGCCTCAGTGGTGCTCAAGCGCGACCCACAACGGGCCGGCGAGGTGCTTGCCGAGCTCTCCGCCACCGGCAGGCACGCGCTGGCGGACATGCGGCGGGTCATCGGCGTGCTGCGCACCGGAGACGGCGCCCCGCTGGAACCCCAGCCGGCCGTGGACTCCATGGAAAAGATGCTCGAGGGGTTCACCGTGGCCGGCCTGCCGCTGCGCTTCACCCAGTCCGGCCCGCCGTTGCCCAAGGACGCGACCTTCCAACTGACCGTCTACCGGATCATCCAGGAATCCCTCACCAACGTGCTGCGCTACGGCCGCAACGTCACCCGGGTCGGCGTGCTGGTCGAACGCGCGGGCGACGAGGTGTCCATCAAGGTCAGCGACGACGGAACCCATCAGGGAGGCCGGCGCGAGGGCGTCGGCTCCGCCCAGGGCATCCGCGGCATGGGCGAACGCGCTGCCCTCTTCGACGGCACGCTGACCGCCGGCCCCTCCCTGGGGGGCGGCTGGAGCGTCGTCGCCACCCTGAAAATCCCGCATCCGGCAGGCGGCTCGCCTGCGGCCGCCGCCGCCACCGTCCCGACCACCGAGACCAGGACCGAACCATGAATCCAGAAGAAACAGCCCCCAAGCCCCGGATCGGCGTGCTGCTGGTCGACGACCAGCCGTTGCTGCGCATGGGGTTCCGGCTCATCCTCGAGGGCGAGGACGACCTCGATGTCCTCGGCGAGGCCTCCGACGGGGCCGAGGGCGTGAAGATGGCGCTGGAGCTGAAGCCCGACGTGGTGCTGATGGACGTGCGCATGCCCAACATGGACGGCATCGAGGCGACCAAGCGCATCGCCGACCAGCTGTGCGGCACCAAGGTCATCATCCTGACCACGTTCGACCTGGACGAGTACGCGTTCGCCGGGCTGCAGGCCGGCGCCTCCGCGTTCCTGCTCAAGGACGTCGCCCCGGAGGAGCTGGTCAACGCCGTGCGCCTGGTGGCAAGCGGCGACGCGGTCGTCGCACCACGGGTCACCGCCAGGCTGCTGGAAACCTACGTGCGCAATGCATCCCCGGCCCGCGGGGCGGCCCCCGCCCCGGAACGCGACCCGCTGCTCGAGGACCTGACCCCGCGCGAGCTCGAGGTGCTCGGGGCCATGTCCGAGGGGCTCTCCAACGCCGAGATCGCGCACCGCTTCTTCCTCTCGGAGGCAACCGTCAAGACCCACGTGCGCAGGATCCTGACCAAGCTGCACCTGCGCGACCGCGTCCAGGCCGTCGTCTACGCCTACGAGACGGGCCTGGTCATCCCCAGCCAGGGACTGGACTACTAGGGCGGCAATGAACAGCGAATTGTTGCGCAGCCCGTGGCTGCTGCTTTCCGTGGTGCTGCTGGTGGCCGGCGCCTTCCTGCTCTCGGTGTTCGGCTGGCCGATCGCCGGGTGGGCTAGCATCGTTCTTGGAGTGTTTTCACTGGTGACAGCGGTTCTCCGCACCCGCATCTAGCGGCCGGCCGCTGTTCCCGGCGGCTCCGTGGATCTTGAAACCAGCGGCCCTTCGGGGCCCAACGACACAAACCCAACTACACAAGGGAACGCCCCCATGCCCAGTGCAGCAGCACTCGACCACGTCAACGACCTCGCTTCCTTCGTGGCGGCCTCGCCCTCCAGCTTCCACGCGGCGGCCGAAGCGGCCCGGCGCCTGGAAGCTGCAGGCTTCACCGGACTCGATGAGCGCGCGGCCTGGGACCTGGGCGCCGGCAGGTACTTCGTGGTCCGCGACGGGGCGATCATCGCCTGGGTGCAGCCCGAATCGGCGACCGCGACCACCGGCTTCCACATCCTGGGCTCGCACACCGACTCGCCCTCCTTCAAGCTGAAGCCCAAGCCGACCACCGGCGCTTACGGCTGGCTGCAGGCCGGCGTGGAGGTCTACGGCGGCCCGCTGCTGAACTCCTGGCTGGACCGCGAGCTGCTGCTCGCCGGGCGCCTGGCCATGTCCGACGGAACCACGGTGCTGGCCCGCACGGCACCGATGCTGCGCTTCCCGCAGCTCGCCATCCACCTGGACCGCGCCGTCAACGACGGCCTGGCACTGGACAAGCAGACCCACATGAACCCGGTCTGGGGCATCGGCAACCCGGACGAGGCCGACGTGCTCGCGGTACTGGCCGAGTCCGCGGGCGTCGACCCGGCGCAGGTCGGCGGCTACGACGTGGTCATCGCCGACGCGCAGCGCGGCGAGGTCTTCGGCGGCTCCAGCGAGTTCTTCGCCAGCGGGCGGCTGGACAACCTGTCCTCGGTGCACGCCTCTCTGGTGGCGATGATCGAGCACGCGGCAACCGGCGGCGGCGACCACATCGCCCTCCTGGCCGCCTTCGACCACGAGGAAATCGGCTCCGAGTCCCGCTCGGGCGCCTGCGGACCGTTCCTGCAGGACGTGCTCGAGCGCATCGGCCACGCCCTGGGCGCCAACACGGAGGACCGCAACCGCGCGTACGCGGATTCCTTCTGCCTCTCGGCCGACGCCGGGCACTCGGTGCACCCCAACTACGCCGGCCGCCACGACCCGGCCAACCGCCCGCTGCTGGGGCAGGGTCCGCTGCTGAAGATCAACGCCAACCAGCGCTACGCCACCGACGCCGTGGGTGCCGCGCTCTTCGCAACGCTCTGCAAGCAGTCCGGGGTCCCGTACCAGGAGTTCGTCTCCAACAACCAGATGCCGTGCGGCTCCACCATCGGCCCGCTGACGGCCACCCGACTGGGCATCCGCACCGTTGACGTGGGGATCCCGCTGCTTTCCATGCACTCGGCCCGCGAGCTGTGCGGCGTCGAGGACCCGTTGCGCCTGGCCAAGGTCGCCGCCGGCTTCTTCGCCGCCTAAGGAGGCTCGCCCCGGCGTCGGAACGCGCCCGCCGGAGGCTCCCGATGCCGGGGCTTAACCCGTTGTTCATCGAAGCGTGCTTTGCTCGCGAACATGACCGCCGAACCGAAGCTTCCGCGCAGTGTCCTGCCAGAGGTCCAGTCGCTGCGCGCCGTGGCGGTGCTGCTGGTGCTGGCCTACCACCTCGCGCCGCAGCTGGTGCCCGGAGGTTTCATCGGGGTGGACGTGTTCTTCGCGATCTCCGGGTTCCTGATCACCGGGCACCTGTTGCGCGAGGTGCGCAGGACCGGCCGGATCGACCTGCCGGGGTTCTGGGCCGCGCGGGTGCGCAGGATCCTGCCCGCCGCCGTCGTGGTGATCATCGCGGTGCTGGGCGCCACTCTGGCCTTCCTGCCGCCCACGCAGTGGAAAACCGTGGGAATCGCGGCCCTGGCCGCCGCCTTTTCGGTGGAAAACTGGGTGCTGGCCGCCGACTCCGTGGACTACCTCGCGGCCGATTCCGCGCCCACGGCGCTGAACCACTTCTGGTCCCTCGGGGTCGAGGAACAGTTCTACCTGGCCTGGCCGCTGCTGGTGTTGCTGGCCGTGTGGCTGGGCAGGTTGCGGTGGCCGGCGCGGTCGGACCCGCGCATTGCGCTCCTGCTGGTCTTCGGCGCGGTCGTCGTCGGCTCGCTTGCCTACTCGATGGTGCTGGTGGGTTCCGGGAACCCCGCGGCGTACTTCGTCACCCCGGCCCGCGTCTGGGAGCTCGCCGCCGGCGGCCTGCTGGCACTGCTGCTCGCACCGCGCGAACCCGGCCTTGAACGGCGCGCCTGGCACCGGTTCCGGGCCACCGGCGCCCGCACCGCGCTGGCCTGGGCCGGTTTTGCCGCCATCGCCGCGGCGGCCTTCGGCTTTGGTGCGGCCACGCCCTTCCCCGGCCTGTCCGCGGCGCTGCCGGTGGCCGGAACCCTTGCGGTGATCCTGGCGGGGGAGACCCGCGGCGTTTTGGCCCCGCAAAAGATCCTTGAACTTTCCCCGGTGCAATGGGTGGGCAACGTATCCTATTCGCTGTACCTGTGGCACTGGCCGGTGCTCATCTTCTTCCTGAACTTCTCCGGCAGCGAGCCGGACCCGGCCCAGGGAACCGGGTTGCTGGTGCTGTCGTTGCTGCTCGCCGGGGCCAGCCACCGGTGGATCGAAACGCCGGTGCGCACCCTGGCCCCGCTGGCTTCCTCGAAGTGGCGGACCCTGGGCGCCGGTGCGGTCGTGGTCGCCCTGGTCACGGCGATGTCGTTCGCCCCCGGGACCCTGGCCCAACGCGACACCGCCGAGCAGGAGGGCGCGGCCGCCACCCTGCTTGCCGCTCCGCCGCCCGAGCTCGGTGCCGCCTCGATCCCGGACGGCGCGCCGCCCTACCTGCCGGGCAAGAAACAGATCATCCCGGTCCCCGCCGACGCCGAGCGCGACAGGCCGCACCTGGGCGAGTGCGTCCAGAAACCGGATTCGCCGGTCACCCGCGAATGCACCATGGGAGCGGCGGACGGCACCCTGACCATAGCGCTGGTGGGAGACTCGCACGCCACGCACTGGTACCGGGCGGTGGAGGCCACCGCCAAGGAACACGGCTGGACGCTGCTGACCTACCTGAAGAACTCCTGCCCGTTCACCGCCACCGAGCGCATCGCGGAGAAAAACGGCCGCATTTCGTGCCACCAGGCCAACGAGGACACCTTGAAGCGGATCATCTCCCGCGGCGACGTCGACGCCGTGGTGACCAGCCACTGGGCCGGGGCCGTCCTGGATAAGGGCGCCGCCGAGGGCTTCGCCGACTACTGGGGCAAGCTCGAGGACGCGGGCATCAAGGTCTATCCGATCATCGACACCCCGCGCCCCGGGACGAGGGTCTTTGCGCGGGACTGCGTGGTGCAACACCCGGATGACCTGGAATCCTGCGGGGCCCCGGCGACCAGCGCGTTCGAGGCCAACGACTTCACGCTCGCCGCGGCCAAGCGCGAGCCCCGGGTCGGTGTGCTGGATTTCTCCGACCAGTTCTGTGTCGGAGGATTCTGTCCGGCCGTGATCGGCAACGTGCTGGTGTACCGGGACAAACACCACATCTCCGACACCTACATGCGCACCCTTGCCCCGGTCTTCGGCGCCCGACTTGAGGCGAAGCTGCGTGCCGACGGGCTGGACGACCGTGCGCGGTGACCCCCGTGACGCACTGCACGCGGGTTCGTCGGGCCAGTGGGCGATTTTCCGCTAGACTGGATAAGGCTGTTTCTGTCGTGCCTGGCAATCGGGCATCGACGACAGCAAATGCAAAGAACCTCCTGTTGCGGAAATGCCGTGACCGTTTAGCCCAAAGGAGGTGGGTTCACATGCGTGCTTATGAATTGATGGTGCTGATCGACCCCGAGGTCGACGAGCGAACCGTTGAACCGACCCTCGGTAAGTTCCTGGACGTTGTACGTAACGATGGTGGAACCATCGAGAACGTTGACATCTGGGGCCGTCGCCGCCTGGCCTACGACATTCAGAAGAAGAATGAGGCCATTTACGCGGTAGTTAACTTCACCGCCACCCCCGCTACTTCCGCGGAACTTGATCGCCAGTTGAGCCTCAATGAGACCATCATGCGCACCAAGATCACCCGCCCGGAAGAGGCAAAGGTCGTTGCAGAGTAATTCTGCTTCTCGATCTTCGTAGAACAACACCTTTAGGAGGCTCCAATGGCAGGCGAGACCGTCATTACGGTAATCGGTAATTTGACCGGTGACCCAGAACTACGTTTCACCCCGTCAGGGTCGGCAGTCGCGAACTTCACGATCGCTTCGACCCCGCGAACCTTCGATCGCCAGTCCAATGAGTGGAAGGACGGCGACACGCTGTTCCTCCGCGCATCGGTGTGGCGTGAGGCTGCCGAAAACGTCGCTGAGACGTTGACCAAGGGCACTCGTGTCATTGCTCAGGGCCGCCTCAAGTCGCGTTCTTACGAAACCAAGGAAGGCGAAAAGCGCAACGTCACCGAGCTCGAGGTCGATGAAATCGGCCCGTCGCTGCGTTACGCTTCCGCAAAGGTCACCCGCACCCAGCGCTCCGGCAATGGTGGCAACGGTGGCTTCGGCGGACAGAATGCCGGCGGCAACGCCGGCGGATTCGGCGGCGGCAATGCCGGCGGCCAGGGTGGTTTCGGTGGCGGCAACGCCGGCGGAAACAGCGGTGGCGGCTGGAATGCACCGGCAGCCGATCCATGGGGCGCTCCTGCCGGAGGAAACAACGGCGGATGGGGCAACCCGGGTTCTGACGAACCGCCTTTCTAAACAAAATTATTCACCATCCCGCAGAAAATTCTGCGGGCTCCACCTGATAAAGGAGCTCCACGATGGCTAAGGCTGAACTCCGTAAGCCCAAACCAAAGTCCAACCCCTTGAAGGCCGCTGACATCACTGTCATCGACTACAAGGACGTAGCATTGCTGCGCAAGTTCATTTCGGATCGCGGAAAGATCCGTGCCCGTCGCGTTACCGGCGTTTCCGTTCAGGAACAGCGCAAGATCGCACAGGCCATCAAGAACGCGCGTGAAGTAGCCTTGCTGCCTTACTCCGGCGCTGGCCGCGGCTAAGGAAGGTATACAAACATGGCAAAGCTCATTCTGACCCACGAAGTTACCGGCCTCGGTGCCGCAGGCGACATCGTTGAGGTGAAGAACGGTTACGCACGTAACTACCTTCTCCCGCGTTCGTTCGCCATCACCTGGACCCCGGGCGGTGAGAAGCAGGTTGAGTCGATCAAGGCCGCCCGTGCTGCTCGCGCCGTTGCGTCCTTGGAAGAAGCACAGGCACTCGCCGCCGCTATCTCCGCCAAGCCGGTCAAGCTGACCGTCAAGGCCGGCGCTACCGGTCGCCTCTTCGGCACCGTCAAGACCGACGACATCGCCAAGGCTGTTGCAGCCGCCGGCGTTGGCGCGATCGACAAGCGCAACATCGAGATCAACGATCACATCAAGTCGACGGGTAACTACTCGGCTACCGTGCGTCTGCACACCGATGTATCCGCGACCATCTCGCTGGTAGTCGTAGCCGCAAAGAAGTAATTCTCTGCGGATTCATCGTCCCCCGGGACGATAGCGATGAGGACCTCACCTTCGGGTGGGGTCCTCATCGCTTTAACGGGTCGTGTGGACGTGACCCATGGGGGATTGGGCATCGTCCGGGGGGTGCGGCCGCACAGTATCGACAACTGGCGGCCAAAAGCGAGTGTTGTTCGCAGAATCTTCGATTCTTACTCTTCGTGAACCAATGTGTCGAAACAATCTTTGACTGAAGCTAAACTTTTCTCCTAACGTTAGTCATGAATCAAGAGTGTCAACGCAAAAGCCCTGGCTTGTTGACCGGCAACCCTCTCACGGTAGTGGGGTGCTCCAGGTGACGATTCGGCCCGCGGAACCCCGGGGGCAAGTACCGCACACCTTTGATGGCCTGTTGCGCTTTGGCGCACACCCGAATCAAGGTGGGCACCAAGCCGAAGGACCGAGCCATGACTCTTGCGACAGACCTAACCCCCGACACCTTGCGCAACGTTTTCGCCCAGCATCCCTCGGGTGTTGCCGCACTGTGCGCCATCGTCGACGGCGAGCCGCAAGGAATCGTCGCTTCGTCTTTCACCGTCGGCGTTTCGATGGATCCGCCGCTGGTGATGTTCGCGGTCCAGAACACGTCGCGTACGTGGCCCCTCGTTCGATCCAATGCCCGCATCGGGGTATCCGTGCTCAGCGAAAAGAACGAGGGCGTTTGCCGCCAGATCGCTTCCAAGACCGGGGACCGCTTCGCGGGGCTCCGCCTGGATTCCACCGACGAGGGCGCCCTGCTGCTCCACGATGCAAGCTTGTGGCTCGACTGCTCTGTTGAGCAGGAGATTCCGGCGGGCGACCACCACGTCGTCCTGCTGCGCGTGCACGGCCACCAAACGAGCAATGAAACAAATTCCCCGCTGGTCTTCCACGGATCCGCATTCCGCCGCCTGGAAACCGAACAGCTCGTCTCCTAGGCGCTATCCCGGAGGCACGCGAGCCTGCTTGGCCATGATCCACCACGAGAGCCGGATCATGGCCCGGCAGGTTCTGTCTTTTGCGGGGTGGGCCGCGAGGCAGGTGCCGTCCGTTCGCCTAGGAGGGGTCGTGGACGACTTCCATCATGTGGCGGTACCCGTGCCGCGCCAATTCCGTGAGTACGCCAAAGTCGACGTCAGCAAGCTTGTTGACATACAGGCATGCGGCACCTCGCTTGTGCTTGCCTAGCTTGGCCAGGAGCTCTTCGGATTCCGGCGCGACGGTCAGACCGTAGAGGGCCAGATTCGTCGATCGGGGCGAGAACCCGATCGCGCCGGCGTCCCCTTCCCTGCCTGAATCGTATTTGTAGTGGTAAGTTCCGAAGCCGATGATCGTCGGTCCCCACATGGTCGCAGGCTGCCCGGAGACTTCCTCCATCATTTCCAGCAACACCTGCGCGTCCGCGCGCCGAGTGGGGTGGGCAACGGAGGCGATGAACTCATGTGGATCAACGCGGGTGGGGGCGGTTTTGTTGGCGGCCATGCGAGCCAGTATTGCAGTGCCGTAGGCGCTCATCAACCTCGTTAATCCCCAGAATCCCCAGAGCCCTGTGGATAGCTGTGGATAGTTTGTGGGTAACCGCGGAATGCGTTGGGGATTAACCCCGGAATCTCGGGGTTTTTATGTGTATAACCAAGATTTTCGCCCCGAGAATCTGTGGATAACTACTTTCTGTCCACAGGTGTGTAAATGCATAGCGCCTAGTCAGACGGCTTTTGTTGATAAAAATCGCCGGTAATCCACAATGTTCTCCCCAGACTGTGCACACAACACGCCGCAAGGTGCACAGGTTATGCACAGCCCCTGTGGATAACGATGTTGGGTTTGAGTCAAATGAGGTCTAAGGTGACAATGTTCCCCACCTATTTCCACAGGCTTACGGTGTCTCTTCGCACACGTGAGATTGGACGTACCAAAAGGTCGGCCGACCCTGCGACACTGAAGTAGGTAATGACGCGGAAAACTGGGAACCCGCGAAGCTTGAAGGGAAAACCCGTGTCGCTAGCGAACATCGAAACCAATTCTGAATCCGGCGAGTCAGCCTACGGCCGCACGCCGCCGCAGGATCTTGTGGCCGAACAAAGCGTGCTCGGCGGCATGATGCTCTCCAAGGACGCCATCGCGGACTGCGTGGAAGTCCTGCGGGGACTCGATTTCTACCGCCCGGCGCACGAGGCCATCTACGAAGCGATCATCGACCTGTACGGCCGCGGCGAACCCGCCGACGCAGTGACGGTCTCCGACCTATTGACCAAGCGCGGGGAAATCACCCGCATTGGCGGCCCGGCCTACCTGCACACCCTGATCCAGTCCGTCCCGACGGCTGCCAACGCGGGCTTCTACGCCGAGATCGTTCGTGAGCGTGCCGTCTTGCGCCGTCTGGTCGACGCCGGAACCAAGATCGTCCAGCTTGGCTACTCGCAGGACGGCGAGGTCGACGCAATCGTCAACGAGGCCCAGGCCGAGGTCTACAAGGTCGCCGAACGACGCACCGCGGAGGACTATGTCCCGCTGCGCGACATCATTGAGGGCACCGTCGACGAAATCGAATCGGCGGGCTCCCGGGGCGAGGGCATGACCGGTGTGCCCACCGGATTCTACGAACTCGATGAGCTGACCCAGGGCCTGCACGGCGGTCAGATGATCGTCATCGCAGCCCGCCCGGCTGTCGGCAAGTCCACGTTCGCATTGGACTTCGCCCGGTCGGCAGCTATCAAGAACAACATGACCGCTGTTTTCTTCTCCCTGGAAATGGGCCGAAACGAAATTGCCATGCGTCTGCTGTCCGCAGAGGCCAGCATTGCGCTGCAGGACCTGCGCAAGGGAACCATCAAGGACGAGCAGTGGTCGAAGATCGCCACCACCATGGGGCGGCTCAACGACGCACCGCTGTTCATCGATGATTCGCCGAACATGTCGCTGATGGAAATCCGCGCAAAGTGCCGTCGCCTGAAGCAGAAGCACGACCTCAAGCTGGTGGTCTTGGACTACCTGCAGCTGATGAGCTCGGGCAAGCGCGTTGAATCGCGCCAGCAGGAAGTCTCCGAGTTCTCGCGTGCGCTGAAGCTGCTCGCCAAGGAACTCGATGTGCCGGTTATTGCGTTGTCGCAGCTGAACCGTGGTTCCGAACAGCGTACGGACAAGAAGCCGATGGTTTCCGACCTTCGCGAATCCGGATCGATCGAGCAGGACGCCGACATGGTCATTCTGCTTCACCGTGAAGACATTTACGACAAGGAGTCGGCGCGTGCCGGCGAAGCCGACGTGATCGTGGCAAAGCACCGTAACGGTCCGACCAAGACCATGGTGGTCGCCTTCCAGGGCCACTACTCGCGCTTCAACAACATGGCGCAAGAGGGCGGGATGTAACCGTCCCCAACACTGCGGTGCGGCCTTCCCGATGTCAGGGAAGGCCGCACCATTGCGTTAAGCGGCAGCCATGCTTCCGGCTTACCTACGCTTGCGCCTCGGCAAACGACTTGAACTCATTCATAGTCTTCAAGTTCTGCTTCGGGAACATCGAGCCGAAGAGCAGCCCGACGATCTTCATGAACCCGGAGAATTCGAAGGTATTGTGCGCGACCCAGCGGGTCGCTGTTCCGTCCACGTCGTGGAACTCGTTCTTGCAGATGTTGTGGACGCCTTTGGCATCATAGGTTCCGTCGAATGCATCGGGCAGCTCGCGTCGGGTGACCGTCTCGACCATTTCCATGGTGCCCCTGCCCTGCTTGTAGAGCAGCCTTGAGGTTGCACCGGGTTCCCCGGGCGTGCCGGAGACCGCCTCGAAGGAGAGCAACCCCGTCTGCCAGAGTTTCAGGTTTTCCGGGTCGTCGAAGAGCTCGATGAACCTGCTGCGCGGGACGTTGACGGTTATTTCGTTGGTGAACTCCATGCACGAAACCCTACCTGCGGTCACCCCCGAATGGACGTGAATTCACCCCCGAAAAACATTGCTGACAAGACTCTCCGCAGGTCGATGCAATGCGGGAAACGGGCAGGCTTTAAGCTCTAATCATGACCTCGTCTGCTCCCGGATCCGGCGCGAATGTGCCGCTGGGCCTTTTCGCTCCCCAATACCGCTGGATCACCGTGGGAATGTTCTCCCTGGTGTTCCTTGTCGCCTTCGAATCCCTGGCCGTCACGACGGTCATGCCGCTGGTCAGCAAGGATCTGAACGGCGCGGCCATGTACGCGCTGGCCTTCGCGGCACCCATGGCAAGCGGCGTCATCGGCATGGTGGCCGCGGGTGGCTGGTCCGACCGGAAGGGACCGACGGGTCCGCTCTACGTTTCCTCGATCGTGTTCATTGTCGGCCTGCTGCTGTGCGGCCTGGCGCCGAGCATGCAGGCGCTGGTGGTGGGACGCCTGGTCCAGGGGCTCGGCGGCGGTGCCATCACCGTGGCGCTGTACGTGGTGGTGGCAAGGGTCTACGTTCCGCGCCTGCATCCGAAGATCTTCGCCGCATTTGCCGCGGCCTGGGTCATCCCGTCGCTGATCGGCCCGTTTGCGGCCGGGCTTGCCGCGCAAACCGTCAGCTGGCGTTGGGTGTTCCTCGGCGTCGTCGGGCTGGTGCTGCTGGCCATGGCCGCGGTGGTGCCGTCGCTGCGCGGGCTCGGCGGCGGGGAGAAGCCGGAGGGCAAGATCGCCTGGCTTCCGCTGGGCTGGGCGGCCCTGGCTGCGGCCGCGGTCCTGGCCATGAACCTGCTTGCCGACGTCCCCTCGGTGGGGACCTGGCTGATGCTGCTGTCCCTGGCGGTGGTGCTGGTGGCGGTGCGCCCGCTGTTCCCGCGCAAGACCCTGAGCGCGGGGCGGGGCCTGCCGACCACGATCCTGGTTCGCGGGCTGGCCGCGGCAGCGTTCTTCGGCACCGAGGTGTACCTGCCGTACCTGCTGATGGACCGCTACGCGCTCACGCCGGCGGTGGCTGGCCTGGCGTTGACCGGTGGCGCGATCTTCTGGTCGCTGGGATCCGCGGTCCAGGGCCGCATGGGGGAGACCCTGGGCAACGAACGGGCCATGCTCATCGGCTCGGTGCTCGGCGTGGCGGCAATCGTCCTGGTCCTGGCGACCGCGGCCTGGCACTGGCCGGCCTTCGTGGCGATCGCCGCCTGGGGCCTCGGCGGGGCCGGCATGGGACTGGTGTACCCGAGGCAGAACGTGCACATGATCAAGCTGTCGACCACCGCGAACCAGGGCTTCAACTCCTCGGCGCTGGCCATCGCCGACTCGATGGGCTCGGCCCTGGCCCTTGCCGCGGCCGGGCTGATCTTCGCCGCCTTCAGCGGAAACGACTCGTTCGTCGCGGTCTTCGCCTTCACCGCGCTCATCGGGCTGGCGTTGATCGTCCTGACCCCGCGGACGCGGGCCGTTGAAACGGCTGTGCCGGCGATCGAGGTGCGCAATACACTCGGAGCATGAGCGACCATGAACTGCCGAAGATCGGTGCTCCCGCAACGCGGGCACTGAATGCCCACGGAATCACCACGCTTGAACAGGCCGCGGCCCTGGGCGAGAAGGCCCTGCAGGCCCTGCACGGGGTCGGCCCCAAGGCCATCCGGATCCTGCGCGAGGCGCTGGGGGAGGTCGGCTCGGAGCTGGCCGACTGAAGGCCGGCCCGGCACGGAATCCATGGCCCCCCGCGGCGGCGGCCACCACCCATGCCGTGATCGGCCCGAGGAAGTTCAACCGCGAGCGCGCCGGGTAACAGGCCCCCAGCAACCGCAGGTCCGGGCTTCTACGCCGTCGGCAGGATCCGCAGGTGCCGGGCTTCCGGCACAACGAGGTGGGCATCGTATTGGTGGTGCTTGGCCGTGTAAGCCTTGATGTAGGGGCACACCGCCACGATCTTGTGCCCCTGCGCGATGGTGTCCTCCAGTGCGAACACCGCCAGTTTCGAGGCCAGTCCCTGCCCGGAGTAGGCCTCGTCGACCACGGTGTGGAAGAAGACGCGCTCGATGCCGTGGTCGGTGGACAGGTCCCGGTAGTGGGCGGCGCCGATGATCTTGTCGCCGTCGAACACGGCATAGCGCTGCCGTTCGGCGAGCTGCCCGAGGTGGATTTGTTCCATGGTGCGCCCCCTTATCCGTCGCTGCTGTGTCGGCCGAAAAGGCGGCTGAAGAACCCCGGCGGCTCGCTGCCCTCGGCCAGGACCACCATGGCGCCGAAGCCGTCGTAGTATCCCTGGTGCTGCTCGTTGATGGCGTAGACGGCCCGGATGGAACGTTCGGCGTGCTCCGCGTCCATGGCCTGCCGCCGGTACACGCGCACGGGGATCAGGCCGTTGGCGTCCTGCTCCTCGGAACGGTCGACCGACCAGCCGGCATTTTCGAAGTGCGCGCAGGCTTCGTCGGCCTGCTGCGCCGATGCATAGGAAACGAAATGTTCCACCTCGCGCTTGGCTTCGAGCAGGTCTCCGATCTCCGCCCGCTCGGTCAGCGAACGCCGCAGCCGTTCAAGCTCCATCTCCAGGCTCATGGATTCCTTCCTTCCGCCGTCCCCGCGAAGTCGCGGGCCACGGGATTCATCGGGCGGGTGGCGCCTAGTCGCGCGGGCGCAGGCGGACGGTGGGCAGTACCGGGGCGGGCAGCGGATCGGGTTCGCCGTCCGGGAACTCGCCGAAGCGCTTGGCCGATCCGTCCCCGGGTTCGGCGCCGATTTCCGCCTGCCACTGCTGGCGGTATTTCACGACCTCCTCGTGGGTTCGCCCCACGAAGTTCCACCACATGAGGATCTGCTCATGGAGCGGCTCGCCGCCGATCAGCAGTGCGCGCACGGGCTTGTTTCCTGCGCTCAGCGTGACGGTTTGGAATCCGACGGGCAGGAACGCCAGGTGGTCGACCGGGACGTCGTCAACCTCGACCTTCAGCGACCCGGAATCGAGCAGGATGCCGTGTTCGTGGTGCGCCTTGAGGGCCACCTTGATCCGCGTGCCCGGTTCCATCAGGATCTCGGCGCCCACCAGCTCGGTGTGCGTGTGGACGGGGGAGGCCGAGTAGTGCTCGGCCCCGCGGTCGGCGGAGACGCTGAGCGACCCGAGGAACACGCGAACCGTCCAGTCCTCGGTTCCCATGGGCTCCGGTCGGTGGTGCACGAAGGTCGGTGCGGTGTGCCTGGCCCGGTCCGGAAGCGCGATCCACAACTGGGCGCCGTGCAGCACCCTGGTGTCCGGGGTCGAGAACTCGGAATGGCTGATGCCGCGCCCGGCGGTCATCAGGTTGACCTCGCCGGGACGGACCATGGCGTGGTGCCCCGCGGAGTCGCGGTGCTCGATCTCGCCGGTGAAGAGCCAGGAGACGGTTTGCAGGCCGGTGTGCGGGTGGCGCGGAACGCGCATGCCGCCGGATTCGCCCACGGGGTCCGGTCCGTAGTGGTCCAGGAAGCACCAGGCGCCGATCAGGCTGCGCTGCTTCTGCGGCAGGGTCCTGCGCACATCCATGGCCCGCGGCCCGCCCAGCGGGACGTTTCGCGGGGCCAGCAGCTCGATGCCTGCGCAAGCGCGGTGGTCGTTGCACACAAGTTCTTCCGGTGCGGTCTCCAGGTTGCTCATGACCATAGCGTAGTGCCGGTCGCCGGATCCGGCGAGGGGGCCCGCGGGCAGGCACGCAGGTGTCCGCGGCTACCGCATGACACAGTGAAACCCCGCAGCCTGCGCCGTTTCAGCCCCCGGCCACCGATTGCATGATCATGACCGTGGAACCGGCGGGCAGCACGGATTCCAGCCCCTGCAGCGAGCGGATGTTGTCGGGCCCGATGAAGATGTTCACGTAGCGGCGCACCTGCCCGCGTTCGTCCCTGACCCGGCGGGCAAAGAGCGGGTAGGCCTCGTCCAGCTCGTCTAGAAGGTTGCGGACGCTCGAGCCCACCGGCATGTGGGCCTCGAGCCTGCGGTTCCCGCCCAGCGCCGCGGCGAGCACCGACGGCACCTCGACCTGGATCGTCTGCATGCTCAGGCGCCAACGACCACTGCGGCGCGCACGCTGAGCACGTCGGGCAGCCGCCGGGCGACGGTGTTGAAATGGGCCCCCTCGTCGGGGCTCGCGAAGACCTCGCCGCCGCGGGTCCCGAAGTACACCCCGATGGTTCCGGGGTTGTCGTCCACGGCCGCCGCGTCGCGCAGCACCGCGTTGTAGTCGGGTTCCGGCAGCCCGTCGTGCTGTTCCTCCCAGGTCTCCCCGGCGTCGGTGGACCTGTAGGCCGAGAGCCGCCCGCCCACGGGGTTGCGCTCCTCGGCGGCCTTCAACGGGATGGTCCAGACGGTGCCGGGGGTGCGCGGGTGGGCGAGGAACACGAAGCCGAAGTCGGCGGGGAGCCCCTGGGCAATGCTTGTCCATTCATCGCCGGCGTTGTCGGTCCGGTAGACGCCGCCGTGGTTCTGGGCGTAGAGCCTGTCCGGGTCTCCCGCGTCCGCGGTGATGTGGTGGACGCACTGGCCGAACTCGGGCCACGGATCGGGGAAGAAGTCGGCCTTGATTCCCTTGTTCCGGGGTTCCCAGGAGGTGCCGCCGTCGGTGCTGCGGTACACGCCGCCGGTGCTCATCGCCGCGTGGACCACGTTCGGGTCGACGGCGTTCGGCACGATGCTGTGCACCGCGGCCCCGCCGAAACCGGCGCCCCATTCGCTGCGGTGCGGGTGGTCCCAGAGCCCGCGGTTCAGCTCGAAGTTCTCGCCGTCGTCGGTGGACTTGAAGACGGAAATGGGTTCGCAGCCAGCCCAGACGACCCCCGGGCGCTCGGCGGTGTCGGGGCGGATGTGCCAGATGCGGGCCAACGCGGTGTCGGTGTCCTCCGGGAACTTCACGGCGCCCTTCTCCGTCTCGGACCAGGTGGCCCCCATGTCGTCGCTGTGCACGACGGTGGGTCCCCAGTGCCAGTCGTTGACGCCGGCGAAGATCCTGGTGCGGCCGCCGCGGGTGTCGATGGCGACGGACGGGACCTCAAGGGTGGTGAAATACGGTCCGCTGAGCGTCCAATCCTGCCGGTCCGGGCTCTGGGCCAACCAGAGGCCCTTCTTGGTTCCGATGGCGAGCACTGTGTTTTGGTCGTTTCCCATGGGAAACAGTGCAACATCGCCCGTGGCCGATTTCAAGGGTGGATCGGTCTCCGGCACGATGTTTTCAACGGCCGTCGGCGACCGTGATGAACCCGTCCACGTACAGCAAACCCCTGTAGTTCTTGATGCGGGAAAGGCGTTTGGTCAGCGGGGATTCGTGGGTTCCGACGACGACGGTGGTGGCCCCCGAAGTGACGGCCGACTGCAGCCCGGCCGGTGCATCCTCGAAGGCCACGCAGTCGGAAATGTCCACACCCAGCGCCGCGGCCGCCTGCAGGTAGCCCTCGGGCGACGGCTTGCCGGCGATGACGTCCTCCGCGGCAACCAGGACCTCCGGGAGGGGCAGGCCCGCGGCCCGCAGGCGGATTTCTGCCAGCGTCCGCCCCGCCGAGGTGACAACGGCATAGGGGGTCGTTCCCAGCTGGCCCAGGAACGCCCCGGCGCCGGGCACCTCGATGATTCCCTCCACGCGGGTGGTCTCCTGCGCTTCGAGTCCGGCGGCGAGCCTGGCCAGGTCGCCGTTGGAACCGGGCAGGAACCGGCGCAGGGTGTCCAGGGTCTGGCGCCCGTGCGAGTAATCAAGCAGTTCGTCGATGTCGATCCCGTGTTGCCTTGCGAAATCGGTCCAGAGTTCCTCGACGACGGCCGTGGAATCGACGAGGGTTCCGTCCATGTCAAAGAGCAGGGCACGGGCCTTCAGCGCGGGGAACTGCGGGGTTTCCGGAATCATGCGATCAGCCTAACCGTTGTGCCCGGGTGTAGCATCGCCTGCAGACGGAGTGAAGGCCTCACCTGCAGAAAGGACCGCCCACATGAGCGTTGCAGCGGAACCAGTTGAGGCATTCCTGGATTCTTACGCCGCGGCGGTGTGGGACAAGGACGTCGAGGGCTTCATGCGCCTCTACGCGGATGAGGTGGTTGTCTTCGACGCGTGGGACCAGAGCGAGTACCGCGGCCGCGATGCGTGGGCGCCGGTGGTCGGGCGGTGGTTCTCGTCGTTGAACGACGAAAAGGTCGAGGTGGCCTTCAGCGACGTGCAGGCTACGAACGGCAGCGACGTGGCGTTCGCCTCGGCGCTGGTGACATATGCCGGGATCTCGTTGAAGGGCAAGAAACTGCGCTCCGTCACCAACCGTTTCACCGTCGCGTTGCACCGTTCGAGGGGGCGGTGGGAAGTCGCCCACGAGCATTCCTCCCTGCCCGTGGACGGGGCGACCGGCAAGGCCGTCTTCGGTTCCTAGACGTTGCGTGGCCCGTACATGATCAGGGCCACGCCGCCCAGGGCGACGATGGCGCCGGCGACATCCCAGCGGTCGGGCCGGAAACCGTCAACCAGCACGGCCCAGAGCAGCGAGCCAGCGACGAACACCCCGCCGTAGGCCGCCAGGATCCGTCCGAAATTCGCGTCCGGCTGCAGCGTTGCCACAAAACCGTAGAGCCCCAGCGCGATGGCACCCGCACCGATCCACAGCCAGCCGCGGTTCTCGCGGATGCCCTGCCAGATCATCCAGGCGCCACCGATTTCCAGCAGCGCCGCAACCCCGAAGAGCAGTACCGATTTGAGTATTGTCATGGGCTACATCATTTCACCCCCCCGCGTGGCCCCGCTCGGGATCCGGAAGGAGGGCCCCGGCATTCGGTTCGACGGCCGATTAGCGGTAACCTCGTGCGCATGGATATGGGACAACTCGTACTTGAACATGAATTCGCCGTGCCGCGCCCCGCATTGTGGGCTGCCTTTATTGAACCCGAAATCCTTGCCGAATGGTTTGGCCCCGAGGGATGGGGCGTCCACCTGGACACCGTCACCATTGACCCGCGCGTCGGCGGCGTGCAGGAATTTGTCATGCACTCCCTTGAGGACCCAACCCAGACCTCTCCGGTGCAGGCGAAATTCACCGAGGTGCGCGAGCACGAGCTGCTAGTGGGCCAGGACGGCCCTCACGAGATGACGTTGAGCCTTGTCATCGAATTGCGCGTCGAGCTCTTCGACCGCCCCAACGGTTCGCTGCTGAAGATCACCCAGGGCCCGTTGCCCGTGGAGGTCCTTGAATCCGCCCGTGCCGGGTGGGAATCCTCCTTCACCAAGCTCGAGCGGGTCTTCGCGGACTTTATGTAGTCCCTAGCCCCTGCCGATGAACGGCATGCCCGCGGCCGTAATGGTCACGTGGTTCACTGCGACATTGGCAGGGGACGCAGCAATGAACTCGATGGTTGCCGCGGCCTGCTCCAGATCAAACGTTGGTTCCGGCTTGCGGCTTCCGTCCGCCTGAAGCGCGCCGGAGTTGGCCCCGACATCCTGCATCATTTCCGAGGCGGCGTTGCCGATGTCGATCTGGGAGCAGGTGATGCCGTGGGCCCGCCCGTCCAGTTCGATGGACTTGGTCAGGCCCGTGATTGCGTGCTTGGTGACCGCGTAGGCAACCGTTGACGGGCGTGGCACCTGGGCGCTGATGGACCCGTTGTTGATGATCCGCCCGCCGCCGGAGCGCTGCATGTGCCTGAATGCCGCGCCTGCGCAGTACATGGCCCCGCTGAGGTTCACCGCGCAGACCTCTTGCCACTGTGCGGGGCTGAGTTCGCCGATGTTTGCGGCGGGCCCGAAGATCCCGGCGTTGTTGAAAAGCACGTCGATGCGTCCGAACCGTTCAATGGCCGCCGCAAAAAGTTCCTCCACGGCCTCCGGATCCGTGATGTCGGCGGGAACCACCAGGGCCCGCGGGTGCTGTGCCGCGGCATCAAGCAACGGCTGTTCCCGGCGGCCGGCAAGAACCACATTCCACCCCGACGCCAACATGCGCCTCGTCACGGCCTTCCCGATGCCCGAGCCTGCTCCGGTGACGAGGATTGTTCGGGGCAGGGAGTGCTGGGCTGTGTCTTGCGGGGATGAAGCATTCATGGGGGCGATCCTTGACGGTCGAATGGTCGAGTGATTCTTGTTGCTGCCCCCGAACGGGCCTTGGGGGTGGGTTTCCCCGATCCTACTGCGCAAAATATCTTCTATGCATGTCGGTTACAGACAGGGAAAAGCCGGTTTCGTACAGGTCGACTCGCGGGGTTCCGGGGATACCTTGGAACAACTATGAGTTCAGAACAGCAATCCTCAAGACTCGTCCTTGCCGTCCCGGAACCGGGCGACTGCGCGGAAATTTTCGCGATTGCCAGCGATCCGCGCACGTGGGCGCATGCTCCGGGGGAGCGAATCACCGACCCGAAGAAAACCGGCGAGCTTGTTGAAATGTTTCGCGAGGGCTGGGCAGAACACGGGCTTTCGAGTTGGGTCGTGCGCCTGGGGCGGCACTGCGAGGATCAGCGGCTTCGTCCCGGGACGCTTCTGGGAACCGGGGGAGTCCACATCTTTGCGCCTCCAGCGGCGACCCCATTCTGGAACCTCGGATACCGTTTTGCACCGGAGGGTTGGGGACGGGGCTTCGCCACGGAGATTGCTGCCAAAGCCGTCGGGATGGCACGGGACGTGAATCCCGAGGCGCCGGTGGTCGCCAGGGTGCTGTCAACGAATCCGTCTTCGGCTAGGGTTGCGCAAAAGGCTGGTCTCAGGCTGGCATGGCGGGGCGCGCCTTCGAAGGAAACGATTGCGGCCGTTGGTCAGCAAACGGTGCAGCGGCTCATTTTTGCCGACCGCGACCTTGAACCGGGAATGCTCGATTGGTTGGTTTCCCGCGGATAACGGAAGAGTTCAACACAGGGCTGAGAGCTGCCAGCAGGTCTTGGCCACCGCAGGAGGGCAAACCTCCGGCGCCGGTGATCGATTCGCCTGCGCCGGAAGTCTTCTACTTTTCGCCGTCGCGGACCCGCTGGGT
Source organism: Paeniglutamicibacter sp. NPDC012692 (assembly GCF_042901625.1). Lineage (NCBI taxonomy): Bacteria > Bacillati > Actinomycetota > Actinomycetes > Micrococcales > Micrococcaceae > Paeniglutamicibacter > Paeniglutamicibacter sp. NPDC012692. The sequence goes on along the minus strand of NZ_JBIBDE010000002.1, from coordinate 684,569 downwards.
GAAGTTCTGCACGTGGTCCTGCAGCACCTGGATCCTGTGTGCGATTGCAGCCTCCCGGTCAAAGCCGACATACGGCAGGGACTGCGGTGTACGGACATTAACCGAGCATTCGAACTTCTCACACACCAGTGTGCTGATGGTGTCGCCGTTGCGCCCGGCGGGGCCGGCTTGCTTGGCGTTGAAGAACGTCACGTCGTTGGGCAGGTTTACGTCTTCGCACCACGAGCACTGGGGGCGATTGCGGGTTTTGCCCTCGGCCTTGCGGAACATGATGCCGACGGGTTCGTCGTCCAGGTACGTGACCACGTAGCCAATGAGCGGAAGCTTTTCGTCGCGCCAGCCGAGGAAGTCGAGGTTTTCCCAAGAGAGCTCGTCAAAGTTGCTCGGCAGGGTGAGTGACTTGCGCTCGCGGAGCGAGGCATTGATGAACGATGGCCTGATTTGCTGTTCGGTGAGGGGAAGCATGAAGAATGTTGCCTAACTGTCTTTTCCGCTCTGCGGCAGTGGCCGGGCATGAGGCGGGAAGGTGATTCGGGTGGGAAAGAAACCGTTCAGGGGACGCCCGGAATCGGGCCACGTCCGCATGACGGAATCACCCGCGCCGTGTGGCGCGGGAAAAGAATCGCGAAAGACAGCGTTATCTCGAGCCGGCGGAAAAGACGCCGGCAACCTCCGGACGCCGTGTGGGCAGCTGGGGCGAGATGAAAACGAACATGGGAAAAACTATACGCCCGCCCGGACCTATGCCACGTCGACCGGCTGCGGCTCACCAGCCGTCGAGGGCCCGGAGGGTTTGAGCAAGCCGCGCAACGGCGTCCAGCCAACGGGTAGGGGACCGCGGATATCTGCGCGCCGGCGGTCGGCCTCGGCGGACCACCCTTGCGCGGCGGCCCCGCCCGGTTCTCCTACGGCGCCGCGTGCCACCCGGAAGCCGACGTCCTCCAGCACCGCGTCGGGCGCGCTGCCACGACGCACCGCGACACGGCAGCTCCACTTCTTGTCCGCCCAACCTCCTCCACGCAGGCTCCGGTAGTCGGCGTACCGCGCGGTGTCCGCGTAATCCCAGCACCATTCCCAGACGTTGCCGATCGTGTCGAAGAGGCCGAAGCTGTTGGGCTGCTTCAGCGCCACACCCTGAGGTCCATCGACATCGTCGGCTGCCGTCCAGGCAATGTCTTCGAGTTTTCCATGCGTTGGTCCGGTGGTTCCCGCCCGGCAGGCCCACTCCCACTCGGCCTCCGTGGGAAGCCTGTAGCCATCGGCTGTCACATCCCAGACGACGTTCCGGCCGTTGACGCCATATGCGGGTTTTAGTCCGGCAACTAGCGACGCACTATTGCACCAACGTATTGCCTCGAACCAGGTCACGGGGTGCACGGGTAACGCGCCCCGCGGATTGGCCGTTATTCCGGGGTCGGACCATTGGTCGAAGGTGACCGGAGTGGTTCCAATTTCGAAGGGCACGAGCGCCACGGTGCGAGTGGACGAGGAACGGGCGTCCCGCAGCTGGACTGTCCCCGCGGGGATCGATGCGAACGGCACTGTGTTTTCGGGTGTGCGAGGCATGGTTGCAAGTCTTCCGCATGCCTAGGGGATTGCAAGCCGGTTGTGCTGTTGCGTCTCGGGAGGACGCGTCCGGCTACGCGAGATTCTATGAATGTTGCGGTAATCCACGACGCGGCGTTGACTTATGGGCTTAAAACAGCGTTCACTTAATCTTAGTATGCGAGAGAAAGATTTCGTACAGTGAAATACTCTCGTGCTTCAAACGGTGACCAAAAGTAGCCACCCCTCTCCACATCTGAAGGAAACACCCATGACCCTCGTTGATGAGTTCGCTCAAGCATCGTCGTTCGATCCAGAGGAAACCTCTGAATGGATCGAATCATTTGATGCGTTGGTCCAGGCACGCGGAACGCAAACCGCGGAAGGCATCATGAGCTCCCTCATGAGCCGGGCGGGCCAGGCCAGCGTGAATTTGCCGCTGGTCCACACCACTGACTACGTGAACACCATTCCCGTGGACCAGGAGCCCGAGTTCCCGGGCGACGAGCAGGTCGAACGCCGCTACCGCGCCTACATGCGCTGGAACGCGGCCGTCATGGTGCACCGCGGCCAGCGCCCCGGAGTAGGCGTCGGCGGACACATTTCCACCTACGCCGGCGCGGCAACCCTGTACGAAGTGGGCTTCAACCACTTCTTCCGCGGCAAGAACCACCCCGGCGGCGGCGACCAGGTGTTCTTCCAGGGCCACGCCTCCCCGGGCATGTACGCCCGCGCCTTCATGGAAGGCCGCCTGTCCGAGGAGGACATGGACGGCTTCCGCCAGGAAAAGTCGCGCCAGGGCCACGCGCTGCCCTCCTACCCGCACCCGCGCTCGCTGCCCGACTTCTGGGAATTCCCGACCGTGTCCATGGGCATCGGGCCGGCTAACGCGATCTACCAGGCGCAGTCCAACCGCTACCTGCAGAACCGCGGCATCAAGGACACCTCCGACCAGCACGTCTGGGCGTTCCTGGGCGACGGCGAAATGGATGAACCCGAGGCACGTGGCTTCCTCCAGCTGGCAGCCAACGAGAAGCTCGATAACCTCACCTTCGTGGTCAACTGCAACCTGCAGCGCCTCGACGGCCCGGTGCGCGGCAACGGCAAGATCATGCAGGAACTTGAGGCGTTCTTCCGCGGCGCGGGCTGGAACGTCATCAAGGTCGTCTGGGGCCGCGAGTGGGACGACCTGCTGGCCAAGGACAAGGAAAACGCCTTGGTCAAGATCATGAACGAGACCCCGGACGGGGACTACCAGACGTACAAGGCCGAAAACGGCGCCTTCGTGCGCGAGCACTTCTTCGGCAAGTCCCCGGTGACCAAGGAAATGGTTGCCGACCTCACCGACGAGGACATCTGGAACCTCAAGCGCGGCGGCCACGACTACCACAAGGTCTACGCCGCCTACAAGGCAGCCACGGAGTTCAATGGCAAGCCGACCGTCATCCTGACCAAGACGGTCAAGGGCTACGGCCTGGGTCCGCACTTCGAGGCGCGCAACGCGACTCACCAGATGAAGAAGATGACCCTCGAGGACCTCAAGGGCTTCCGCGACCACCTGCGCATCCCGATCACCGACGAGCAGCTGGAGGCGGACCCGTACCTGCCGCCGTACTACCGCCCGTCCGACGACTCGGCCGAGTTCAAGTACATGATGGAACGACGCGCCGCACTGGGCGGTGCCGTCCCCTCGAGGCGCGCCAAGTCCAAGGAGATCCACCTCCCCGAGGACAAGGCCTACGACACCGCCTCACGCGGGTCGGGCAAGCAGCAGGCGGCCACCACCATGGCCTTCGTGCGCCTGCTCAAGGACCTGATGCGCGACAAGGAATTCGGCAAGCGCGTGGTCCCGATCGTGCCCGACGAGTCGCGCACCTTCGGCATGGATGCTTTCTTCCCGACCGCCAAGATCTACAACCCGGCCGGCCAGAACTACCTGTCCGTGGACCGCGACCTGGTCCTGGCCTACAAGGAATCCCCGGCGGGCCAGCTGATCCACCCGGGCATCAACGAGGCCGGCGCCGTCGCGGCGTTCACCGCGGCCGGCACCGCCTATTCCACCCACGACGAGCCGTTGATCCCGATCTACGTGTTCTACTCGATGTTCGGCTTCCAGCGCACCGGCGACTCCTTCTGGGCCGCCGCCGACCAGATGACCCGCGGGTTCATCATGGGCGCCACCGCCGGCCGCACGACGCTGACCGGCGAGGGCCTGCAGCACGCGGACGGGCACTCCCCGATCCTCGCGGCCACCAACCCCGCAGTGATCACCTACGACCCGGCCTACGGGTACGAGATCGGCCACATCATGCGCGCCGGCCTGGAGCGCATGTACGGCGGCAAGCACGAGGACCCGAACGTGATGTACTACATCACGCTCTACAACGAGCCGTACCAGCAGCCCAAGGAACCGGAAAACCTGGATGTCGAAGGCATCGTCAAGGGCATCTACAGGGTCTCCGAGAACCACATGGAAGGCCCCCGTGCCCAGCTCATGGCTTCGGGCGTTGCAGTTCCATGGGCACTGGAGGCCCAGCGACTGCTCGCCGACGAGTGGGGCGTATCGGCCGATGTCTGGTCGGTGACCTCGTGGAACGAGCTGCGCCGCGACGGCCTGGCTGCCGAACGGGAAAACTTCATGAACCCCGGCTCGGAGCCGCGCGTTCCGTTCGTCGCCCAGCAGCTTGAAGGTGCGCAGGGACCGGTTATCGCCGCCACCGACTACATGTCTTTGGTGCCGGACCAGATCCGCCAGTTCGTCCCGAACGAGTTCGCGACCCTCGGTGCCGACGGGTTCGGTTTCTCCGACACCCGCGCCGCCGCGCGCCGCTTCTTCAAGATCGACGCACAGTCAATGGTCGTGCGCACGCTGCAGATGCTGGCCAAGCGCGGGGAGGTCGACGCCTCGGCACCGGCCGCAGCCTTCGCCAAGTACCAGCTCAACGACGTCAACGCCGGCACCAGCGGAAACGCGGGCGGCGAGGCCTAGCCCTTAGGGCTCGCACGGGCAGCGGGAGGCCGTTTCAGGACGGAATTCGACCGCGACATGGATTGAGGGAAAACGTCCCCGGCATCAGCCGGGGACGTTTTCTTTTTGACAATTTTTGCCGGGCAATCTCGTGGTCTTCAGGGTGAGGCCAGTGGGAATCCAGGCTGCCGCTTCGATTGTCGAGACTTGATTTCGGGAGGGTGTGCTTTGGGTGCTCCGCATGGCGTGGAAGCGGGCAGAAGGCGCGCTGGAACGCGCGTGGGGTGGCATGGCGGGGGACCGTACCCGGAATCTGGCGTGCGCCGCTGGAAATCGCGTCACGCGGTCCTGGTAGACGCGTCATCACCGGGGAAAGTCACTCGGGGACTGGCCAAACACGGGGCCGGCTTGCGCGGACGCGCCGGATCCATCTTGAAGGTGAACCGTCTGTCGGGGCATTGCCTCGGTTCGCCGATTGAACGGAGAATCAGCCTTAAACACCACAAACGAGGGGATGCCATGGCGCCTCCAATGGCATCCCCTCGTGGTCTTGTGGGGTGTTGTTGCTTGCTACTGCATCCAGGGTCTTAGCTGCGTGCCTTGCTGCGGTGCAACCAAGACCACCATGATGTCGACTTCCTGTTCCGCGAAGCCCCGGACCCGAAGTCGGGATCCAGGCCTCGAATGGGTTCAAACATCGCGATGAAAGGCCTCACGGATAGTTCTCCGGATACCAGTGCCTCATGTCCTTTGGATGATTCAGCTGCCGAATCGACGGTGTTCATGTTTACCCCCTTCGAGGTGATTGTTTTCATATTGCGGAATATTGATTTTGTCTGACGGAATAATTATCACCCTATTTCCGGCGCTTCCACAAGGGGGTGGCCGGAAAAACTTGCCGCGCGGTCGAATGTTTCAACCTCCGCAAAACAGCCAAAAAAGTTTTTTCGGGAGAATCCTTGACGGCACGGCTGTGATGCGGGTTACATGTAACGAAGAAAGATTCCACGATTCAAAAACATCGAGTCGAAGCCGGCGTTGCCGGTGGTAAGGGTGTTCAGCGTTTGGGCGTGGCCTAAAAGATTTGAAAGAGCTGATCACCCATGGACTTGTTGCATTTCAACACCCTCGACACTCCTGCTGCGGCAAGTGTCCTTCGCCCCTGCCTTGATGTCGACCGATGGATTGATTCCATCGTCGACAGCCGTCCCTTCGGATCTATCGAAGATCTCGTTGCGCAAGCAGGACTCGCCGCGTCGTCGCTATCCGAGGAAGAAATCGCCTCGGCCCTGGCGCATCACCCTCGTATTGGTGAGCGCGCCGAGGGCGGTTCGACCGAAGCGACGTTGAGTCGCGAGGAACAGTCGGCACTCGCCCTGGACGATGGCATCAAGAAATCCCTTTCCGCCGGAAACCGGGCCTATGAGCAGCGCTTTGACCGCGTCTTTCTCATTCGAGCGGCCGGCCGCAGCAGTGAAGAGATCCTGGCCGAGCTTGATCGACGCCTTTCGAACGCCGACGAAGAGGAAACGCGCGAGGTAGGGCAACAGCTGCGCGAAATCGCGTTGCTTCGCCTCGATGCGCTCTTCGAATCCGTTTCCGCAAGCTAGCGGCATTCGCCAAAACCATCTTTGAGGAGCTCTGAGCCCGCAATCATGACAAATCGCAGCCACATCACAACCCATGTACTCGACACCGGGACCGGGAGGCCTTCCTCCGGTGTCAAGGCCACGCTGGAAGCCAAGACGGCATCCGGTTGGCAAGAAATCGGAACCGGGGTGACCGACAGTGATGGTCGGATCGCAAACCTTGGTCCGGTGCAGGTTGAAGCAGGTGAATACCGGGTTTCGTTCGATACCGGTGCCTACTTCGGGTCGAAGGGTACGGAAACCTTCTTCCCCGCGGTAACGATCAATTTCCTGGTGAGTAACACCGCAGATCACTACCACGTACCCCTTCTTATCAGCCCGTTTGCATTTTCCACGTACCGAGGGAGCTAATACAATGACTGCCACAAACATCGACGCCGCTGTTTCGACAAAGATCGTCCTGGGCCAGAACCAGTACGGCAAGGCCGAAGTCCGGCTCGTCAAGATCACCCGCGACACCAAGCGCCACCAGATCGAGGACCTGAACGTCACCTCGCAACTCCATGGCGACTTCACCCGCGCGCACATCGACGGCGACAACGCCCTGGTGGTGCCCACCGACACCCAGAAGAACACCGTTTACGGCCTGGCCCGAGACGGCGTGGGCGCCGTCGAGAACTTCCTGGTCCGCCTGGGAACGCACTTCACCGGCGAATTCGACTGGATCACCGGCGGCCGCTGGTCGGCCGAGCAGTACTTCTGGGACCGCATCAACGACCACGATCACGCGTTCTCCCGGAACAAGTCAGAGGTCCGCACCGCGATCCTTGAGATTGCAAACGGCGAGAAGAACATTGTTGCCGGCATCCAGGGGCTTACTGTCCTGAAGTCCACCGGCAGCGAATTCAATGGCTTCCCCGTGGACCGCTACACCACGCTGCAGGAAACCTCGGATCGCATCCTGGCCACTGATGTCACCGCCCGTTGGCGCTACAACACCAAGGCTGTCAACGGGGGCGAGCTCGACTTCGACGCGATCTACGCCTCGGTCCGTGGGCACCTGCTCGCGGAATTCGCCAACAACCACTCGTACGCGCTGCAGCAGACCATGTTTGAAATGGGCCGTGCGGTGCTCGAGGCGCATCCCGAAATCGACGAGATCAAGATGTCGCTTCCCAACAAGCACCACTTCCTGGTGGACCTCACTCCGTTCGGCCAGGACAACCCCAATGAAGTCTTCTTCGCGGCAGACCGCCCGTACGGACTCATTGAAGCAACCATCACGCGTGAGGGAGTCCCCTCCACGCATCCGATCTGGGAAAACACACCCGGTTTTTGCTAAGCGATGAGTAAAGAGGGTGCGCCGGTGTAGCACCACCGGCGCACCCTTCATCGCAGCAACCGACTAGGAGGTCAGTTGTGAACGCTACGCAAGTCAAAAATACCAAACTTCGACCCGAGGACGAGCGGCTTCCCTTGGGCAGAACCATCGCCTATGGATTGCAGCATGTGCTGACCATGTACGGGGGCATCATCGCGCCACCCCTGATCATTGGCGGTGCCGCGGGGCTGTCCCCGGAAGAGATCGGCGTCTTGATCGCCAGCTGTCTTTTTGTCGGTGGACTCGCCACCATCCTGCAGACGGTGGGCATCCCGTTCTTCGGTTGCCAGCTGCCGCTGGTGCAGGGCACGTCGTTCGCCTCGGTGGCCACCATGGTGGCGATCGTCAATGGCGGCGGGGGGATCCAGGCCGTGTTCGGGGCCGTGCTCGCGGCCTCCGCCGTCGGCTTCCTGATAGCCCCCTTCTTCGCCAGGATCGTGCGTTTCTTCCCGCCGGTCGTCACCGGCGTGGTTATCACCATGATCGGCATTTCGCTGACGCCGGTTGCAGCCAACTGGGCCATGGGCGGAAACGCCAAGGCCGAGAACTACGGAAGCCTTGAAAACATCGGGCTCGCCGGCGCCACGCTCTTGATTGCGCTACTGCTTTCCAAGCTCGGCAACGCCGCCATCTCGCGCCTGTCGATCCTCCTGGCAATGGTGCTGGGAACCGTCCTGGCGCTGTTGCTGGGCATGGCGGACTTCTCGAAGGTCGGCCATGGCGCACTCTTTGCCTTCCCGCAGCCGCTGGCCTTCGGCTGGCCCGTCTTTGAACTCGGCGGCATCATTTCGATGACCATCGTGGTCCTGGTGATCCTCACGGAAACCACCGCCGACATCCTTGCCGTGGGCGAGATTGCGGGCACCAAGGTCGACTCGCGTCGCATCGCCGACGGCCTGCGCGCAGACATGGCATCAAGCATGGTGGCACCGTTCCTGAACACGTTCACGCAGAGCGCCTTCGCCCAGAACGTGGGCCTGGTGGCAATCACCGGCGTCAAGAGCCGCTTTGTGGTGACCGCCGGCGGCGGCATCCTGGTGGTGCTTGGCCTCCTGCCGATCCTGGGCAGGGTCGTTGCCGCCGTGCCCACCGCGGTGTTGGGCGGCGCGGGGATTGTCCTCTTCGGCACCGTTGCAGCTTCCGGCATTCGCACCCTGAGCAAGGTCAAGTACGAGGGAAACCTCAACCTGGTCATCGTTGCCACCTCGATTGCCTTCGGCTGCCTCCCGATCGTCAAGCCCGACTTCTACGATGCGTTCCCCACCTGGTTCGGGACGATTTTCCACTCGGGCATCAGCTCGGCCGCGGTCATGGCCATCCTGTTGAACCTGCTGTTCAACGAAATGAAGTTCGGCACCCCCAAGAAGGATGCCTCCGTGTTCGTCGCGGCTCCGCCGCGCATGGTGCGTGAAGAGGAAGTTCGCAGCCTGCTGGACGGGGACCACTACGAGGCAGGCAAACTGATCGACGCCAACGGCGACGAAGTGCCGGTGGTGAGCGACGAAGAGTTCAAGCAGGCCCTTGAACAGCACCAACAGGAGCTGTCCGGGGTCGGTGTTCGGGTTCCGGTCGAAAAAGCCGGACACAGGGTGAAAGGAAATGAGTTCAAACACGCCTAGGCGGGCGGGGACTGCAACTGCTAACCAGATGACTGGCGGGGCGGGTGATCGAAGGGGATGGGCCTTCCGATCACCCGCCCTGCCTTTGGGGGCGTTGCCCCGCCTCGGTGCGCGAGCCCAGCCCGGCCGAAACGCAGATCACCCGGGGCCGCATGGGCGGCCCCGGGTGATCTGCATGCTCGGCCGGCTGGAATTCTGCCTTGGCCGATGGTCCGCGAACGGTCAGTCGACGCGCACGGCAAGGGAGCTGGACAGCTGGTGGGCGGCGTTCCTGAGTTCGGGAATCGCGCGTTCGGCGAAGGCCTCGGTGACACGGGTGACGGGCCCGGAGATCGAGATTGCCATCGGTGTCGGCGCGCCGGGCACGGCCATGGCGAAGCAGCGCACGCCAAGTTCCTGCTCTTCTTCGTCGATTGCGTATCCTCGGCGGCGAATCTGTTCCAGATCGGCAAAGAGGCGGCTCACGGTGGTGATGGTGTTCGGGGTGTACACGGCCATTCCGGCCTGGTCGACAAGGCGACGAACCCGATCATCATCCAGGACGGACAGGATGGCCTTGCCGACGCCGGTTCCGTGAAGGGTGGAACGGCGCCCGACCTCGGTGATCATGCGCATGGACTGCGGCGACTGCGCCTGGGCGATGTAGGTGACCATGTCGCCGTCCAGGACAGCGATGTTCGCCGATTCCCCCAAGGTGTTCACCAGGTTCTTGAGCACCGGTGTGGCCAGGGCGCCGAGCTGACGGTTGGCGACCTCGCCAAGGCGGATAAGTCGCGGGCCCAAGGAGTATCGTCGGTTCGCCAGCTGCCGGACGTAACCGATGCCAACGAGGGTCCGCAGCAAGCGGTGGATGGTCGGCAGCGGCAGTGGGGTGTCGACCGCGAGTTCGCTGAGAGCGGCCTCGCCGCCGGCTCGGGCGATGACTTCCAGCAGCTCAAATGCACGTTCAACGGACTGGACGCCGGACGCCGCCTTGGGTTCGGACATTGCGAAGCTCCTCATAAGTGGGGGATCGATGGATGGGTCTGTACTTAACTTACCGGAGAGCGTGATAATTATTCCGCGATCCGGAAGTGCGGCGGAAAATGTATGAGCCAAGCCACAAACGGGGCTTGTATTTTCATCCTGTAGATAATAGTATCCACTATACGGAAAACTTTTCTCGAGGAGGACCTCATGGCTGTACCTAGCCCAGGCTATTCACTGACCCTTCGGGTCGAAACCCCTGCAACGATTACTGCAACGAGTGAACTCGCCGCTGCAGTTGGCAAGGCCGGCGGTGCGATCACCGCGCTGGACGTGACCGAATCCGGTCATGACCACATGGTCGTCGACGTCAGCTGCAACACCACCGATGCGGCCCACGGGGATCTCATTCGAGACGCTCTCAACGCGCTCGAGGGCGTCACCGTCCGCAACGTCTCCGACCGCACCTTCCTGATGCACCTCGGCGGCAAGCTCGAGGTTGTCCCCAAGGTCGCACTGCGCAACCGCGACGACCTCTCCCGCGCCTACACCCCGGGTGTTGCCCGCGTCTGTTTGGCAATCGCCGAGAACCCGGCGGCCGCCCGCAACCTGACCATCAAGCGCAACACCATTGCCGTTGTCACCGATGGTTCCGCAGTCCTTGGCCTGGGCAACATCGGCCCGGCCGCGGCACTGCCGGTCATGGAAGGCAAGGCCGCACTGTTCAAGCAGTTCGCCAACGTCGATGCCTGGCCGGTCTGCCTGGACACCCAGGACACCGAAGAGATCATCATGATCGTCAAGGCCCTCGCCCCCGTCTACGGCGGCGTGAACCTCGAGGACATCGCAGCCCCGCGCTGCTTCGAGATCGAAGCGCGCCTGCGCGAGGAACTCGACATCCCGGTCTTCCACGATGATCAGCACGGCACCGCAATCGTCACCCTCGCCGCGTTGACCAACGCGCTGCTGGTGGTCGGCAAGCAGATCGACAAGATCAAGATCGTCGTCTCCGGCGTTGGCGCCGCGGGCAACGCGATCATCCAGCTCTTGGCCGCACGCGGCGCAAACAACATCATCGCCTGTGGTCGCAACGGCGCCATCAGCAGTGCGGATGTCTCTCCCGATGCGCACCGCAACTGGCTGGCCGAAAACACCAACCCGGAGCAGTTCACCGGAACGCTCAAGGAAGCAGTGGTCGGAGCCGACGTCTTCATCGGCGTCTCCGCACCGAACATCCTGGACGAGGCGGACATTGCCGCCATGAACAAGGATGCAATCGTCTTTGCCATGGCAAACCCGGACCCGGAAGTCGACCCGGCTGCAGCCGGACGCCACGCGGCCATCGTCGCCACCGGCCGTTCCGACTTCCCGAACCAGATCAACAACGTGCTCGCGTTCCCCGGTTTCTTCCGTGGCCTGCTCGATGCCGGAGTCTCCGACATCACCGACTCCATGTTGTTGGCGGCAGCCGATGCAATCGCCGCCCGCGTGAGCCAAGATGAGCTGAACCCGGGATTCATCATCCCGAGCGTCTTTGACCCGCATGTGGCCTCCGATGTGGCCGAAGCGGTTGCCCACGCGGCAGCCAAGAACAAGTAGCAAGAAAGAGCGCCTCCAATGACTATCACCGTCACCCACTACCCGGCCGTTGCACAGGCCCAGGAGATCCTTTCCGCCGAGGCACTGGCCTTCGTCGGAAAGCTGCACGAAAAGTTCGCAACCACCCGCGACGCCCTGCTTGAGACCCGCGTCTCGGCCCGCGCCGAGGCAGCCCGCACCGGAACCCTGGACTTCAACCCGGCCACCGCCGAGATCCGCGACGGCGACTGGAAGGTCGCCCCGGCTCCTGCAGCGTTGCAGGACCGCCGCGTGGAAATCACCGGCCCGGCCACCCCCGCCAAGATGGCCATCAACGCGCTGAACTCCGGCGCCAAGGTCTGGCTTGCGGACCTCGAGGATGCCTCGACCCCGACCTGGCACAACGTCATCGACGCCCTGGCCAACCTGGGCAGCGCCGCCCGCGGCACCCTGAAGTTCGTGTCCCCGGAGGGCAAGGAATATGCCCTGCGCACCGACGCGCCGCTGGCCACCGTCGTGGTCCGCCCGCGCGGCTGGCACATGGAAGAAGCCAACCTGCTGATCAACGGCGAAGCCACCGTCGGCGCCCTCGTCGACTTCGGCCTGCACTTCTTCCACAACGCCAAGGTTCTCAGCGAATCGGGCCAGGGCCCGTTCTACTACCTGCCGAAGATGGAGTCCGCCCTCGAGTCCCGCCTGTGGAACGAGGTCTTCACCTTCGCCGAGGCCGAGCTGGGCATCGAGCACGGCACCATCCGCGCCACCATGCTCATCGAGACCATCCCGGCCGCATTCCAGATGGACGAGATGCTCTTCGAGCTGCGCGACTACGCCTCGGGCCTGAACGCCGGCCGCTGGGACTACCTCTTCTCCATCATCAAGTACTTCCGCGAGGCCGGCGAAAAGTTCATCATGCCCGACCGCGCCGACGTCGCGATGACGGCCCCGATGATGCGTGCCTACACCGAGCTCCTGGTGCAGACCTGCCACAAGCGCGGAGCCTTCGCGATGGGCGGCATGGCCGCGGTCATCCCGAACCGCCGCGAACCCGAGGTCACCGCCGCTGCCTTCGACAAGGTCCGCAACGACAAGACCCGCGAGGCCAACGACGGCTTCGACGGTTCCTGGGTTGCACACCCGGACCTGGTCTCGATCTGCAAGGACGTCTTCGACTCGGTGCTCGGCGAGAAGCCGAACCAGGTCGATCGCCTGCGCCCGGAGGTCTCCGTCACCGCCGACCAGCTGCTCGACGTCGCCTCGGCGCCGGGCTCTGTCACCGAGGCCGGAGTCAACGCCAACCTCTACGTGGCGGTTGCCTACACCGCCGTGTGGCTCTCGGGCACCGGTGCCGTGGCCATCCACAACCTCATGGAGGACGCCGCAACCGCGGAGATCTCCCGTTCGCAGATCTGGCAGCAGATCAACAACAAGGTCGTTGCCGCCGACACCGGCAACATCATCACCGCCGAACTCGTCTCCAAGGCCCTCGCCGTCCAGGTTGAGAAGCTGCGCAGCGAGGTCGACAACGCCGCGGAATTCGAGAAGTACTACGTCCCGGCCGCGACCCTCATCGGCCGCCTGGTCTCGGGCCGTGAGGAAGACTTCGAGGACTTCCTCACGCTTCCGGCCTACCGCCTGCTGAGCACCGAACTGGTGGCCAAGTGAGCCCCCGTCACGCACTTGATGCCGCGGCCCTGGCCGAGGTTGAATCGCGCCTGGCAGCCACCGACGGGTTGCTGGCAAACAGCTACCCGGGTGACGACGGGCGTCGCCAGCCCATCCACACCGCCTACGTCCCCGCAGACCGCTTCACCCCTGGGCTTCCGGCCCAGTGGGGCGCGGACGCGCTGACCGCCGCGGGCGGCTTTGCCGGTCTTGCAGCACTGGCCCAGAAGCTCGGGCTGGAAAACCCCGCGGCCCTGGCCGAGCTGGTGGCCGCGAAGCTGAACAGCGAACCCATCGAGGACCTGCGGCTGGACTTCGAGGACGGATTCGGCGTCCGCAGCGACGCCGAGGAAGACGCTGCCGTCGTCGAGGCCGCCCGCCAGGTGTTCAAGGCCGTCGCCGACGGCGTGGCCCCGCCGTTCATCGGCATCCGCTTCAAGTGCTTCGAGGCACCCACCCGTGCCCGCGCACTGCGCACCCTTGACCTGTTCATTTCCGAACTCGTCGCCCAGGGTCCGCTGCCGGAGGGACTGGTGCTGACGCTTCCCAAGGTCACCACGATCGCCCAGGTCGAGGCCATGGTCTACGTCTGCGAAAAGCTCGAGGAGGTGCACGGCCTGCCCGCAGGCCGCCTGCGCTTCGAGGTGCAGATGGAAACCCCGCAGCTGATCCTCTCGCACGAGGGCACCGTGCCCTCCGCCGCGTTGATCCACGCCGGCAAGGGACGCGTTTCCTCGCTGCACTACGGCACCTACGACTACTCGGCCTCGCTGGGTATAGCGGCGGCCTACCAGTCGATGGAGCACCCCGCTGCGGACTACGCCAAGAACGTCATGCAGGTGGCGGTCGCCGGCACCGGCGTGCACCTGTCCGACGGCTCGACGAACATCCTGCCGCTGGGCGATCCCGAGGCCATGGAACGCGCCTGGGCACTGCATGCCCGACTGGTGCGTCGCCACCTGGAACGCGGCATCTACCAGGGCTGGGACCTGCACCAGAACCAGCTGGCCACCCGCTACCTGGCAACCTACGCGTTCTACCGCGAGGGTTTCGAGGCAGCAGCGGCCCGCCTGCGCAACTACGTGCACAAGATCGAGTCCGCGATCATGGACGAGCCCGCAACCGCCAAGGCGCTTGCGAACTTCATCCGCCGCGGCCTGATCTGCGGCGCGCTGACCGCAGAGGAGATTACGGCCAAGGCCGAAATTTCCGTATCCACCCTTGAATCGATCGCCCTGGCGCGAGCAACACAGACGGAGGAATCCAATGCCTAACACCGAGACTCGTGCCGATGCCAGCTACTACACGAACTACGGCGGACACCCGCCGCAGACCGATCTGCTGACCGACCGCGCCATCGTCACCGAGGCGTACACGGTGATCCCGCGCGGCGTGCTGCGCGACATCGTCACCTCCGTGTTCCCCGAGTGGACGGGCACCCGGGCTTGGGTGCTGAACCGCCCGGTTGCCGGCGGTTCGACCACCTTCGCCCAGTCGATCGTGGAGGTCACCCCGGGTGGCGGCTCGCAGAAGCCGGAGCCGCAGGCCGAGGTCCAGTCGTTCATCTTCGTCGTCGCCGGCGAGCTGACCGTGACCATCAACGGTGCCGAGCACAAGCTGGAAGAGGGCGGCTACGCCTACGTCCCGGCCGGTGCCGAATGGTCCGTGCTGAACAACGGCGCCGAAATTGCCACCTTCCACTGGATCCGCAAGCGCTACGAGCCGCTGGCCGGCGTCGCGGCACCGGGCCCGGTCGTTGGCAACGAGAAGAACGTCGTTCCGGGCGCAATGCCGGGCACCGAGGGCAAGTGGCGCACCACGCGCATGCTTGATCCCGAGGATGTGGCGTTCGACTTCGGCGTGAACATCGTGACCTTCGAACCTGGTGCGTCGATTCCGTTCGCGGAAACCCACGTCATGGAGCACGGCCTGTACGTGCTCGAGGGCAAGGCCGTCTACCGCCTGAACGCCGACTGGGTCGAGGTCGAGGCCGGCGACTACATGTCGCTGCGTGCCTTCTGCCCGCAGGCTTGCTACGCCGGTGGACCGTCGAACTTCCGCTACTTGCTGTACAAGGACCAGAATCGCCAGATTGCCTTGTAGTCCGTCGGCCTCCGGGTCATAATGGATTTTGTCGGGCCGGTGGACCTCTTTACGGGGGTTTGCTGGCCCGGCTTTTTTGTTGCCCGAGGGGAACTGAAACGCGGGGGACACCGCGGAGAAACGCCGTCGACACGGGAGCTTGGAAAACTGGTGGACATGAAGGCACCCATTCGAAGAGCCGATCCCCGCGAGCCGCTGGTGGCTGCCATGATCGGTGAGCACCTGGCCGAGATGGCCCCCACCGCCCCGTCAGACAGTCGTCACGCCTACCCTGCGGCGGCGCTTTCTGAGGCTGGCATCGCACTCTACGCCGCCGAACATCAGGGACGGCCGGTGGCGCTGGGGGCACTACACTTCTTCGCCCCCGGACGAGCCGAGCTGAAGAGCATGCGCACCGATGTGGCACACCGCGGCCAGGGTCTGGGGCGGTCCATGCTGGACCACCTTATCGACGTGGCCCGCCGCGGCGGGATTCGCGAGATCTTGTTGGAGACCGGAACCCACCCACAGTTCGCCCCGGCGAGGGCCATGTATGCAGCGGCCGGGTTCGAGCCCTGTGCACCGTTTGACGGCTACTGCGAGGATCCGCACAGCGTGTATCTGCGCCTTGGGTTGGCGGTCGTGGATGCGCAAGGATACACCTCGAAAATCGTGACTTCCGAGGGGCGCTAACCTGCGGCAGCACGCCCTTCTTTTCCGTGCTCCGGTCAGATGGACGGTGCACCGTTTGTATTAGCAATTGTTGCAGCCACCCGCGCTGTTGCTGAAGGGGGAATCTCCCCGGGATGCCTCTGCGAGGGCGCCGAAGCAGGGTTGCATGAATCCACGGCCGGGTGCGGACAGCCCGGCATTCCAGACATGTTCTTGGGGATGGTGCCGGGTGCCGGGAGTGGATGAGTTCGTCACGCGGCACTTCCCCGAACCCCAAAAAAGAAGGTCCTCTGCAGTCAAGCTGCAGAGGACCTTCTTCTTCATGGTCTCGGAATCAGTGGGATGCCACGTCAGCCGCGATGTTTTCGTTGGTGATCGGCCACCCGGTCACGACCTTGGGTCGCGGTGTGGCGTAGGTGCGGACCTTCGAGGTGCTCAGGCCCAGGCGGACCAGGGATTCGGCGATCGTCACCGCTGCCCGAACGCCATCCACGATGGGAACCCCTGTCGCCGCTGCAACCTTTGCCTCAAGTTCCGCCATGCCGCCGCAGCCAAGCACAATGACCTCTGCCTTGTCGTTTTCCACGGCCTGGCGGGACTGTTCCACGATCGCCGCCACGGCTCGCTCCGGATCGGATTCGAGCTCCAGCACGCCCAGCCCGCTGGCCCGGACCGATGCGCAACGATCGGTGAGCCCGGCCAGCTTCAGCCGGTCCTCGATCAATGGAACGGTGCGATCCAGTGTGGTCACCACCGAGTACTTGTGCCCCAGGAACTGGGCCGTCGATGCGGCGGCCTCGGTGATGTCCACGACCGGAACGTCGAGCAGTTCCTGCAGGCCCTCGCGGCCGTGTTCGCCGTAACCCGCCTGGATGACTGCATCGAATGGCTCGGTGTAGTTCACCACTTTGTCCATCACCGCGATAGCCGCCAGGTAGCTCTCAAAGTTTCCTTCGCAGGAGTCTGCGCCGAAGTTTGGAGTCAGCTCGATGATTTCGGTGCCCGGCGAGGCAGCCGAGCGGGCCGAGTCGCCGATCGAACGGGTCATGCTGGCCGTGGTGTTGACGTTGAGGACCAGAATTCGCATGTTGAAACTCCTTGGTGGCTATCGAACGGGGGATGGAAGCCGGTTAGTGGGTTGGGGCGACAGCGATTTCTTCGCCGCTGACGTCCTTGTATTCCTTGCCGTGCTTGGAGATGGCAAGGTAAACGACCGCACCCAGACCGGAGCCAATGAACCAGGCGAAGGAGGAAAGGTGGGTGAAGGCCGGTGAGAAGGCGAGGACCAGGGCCGCGATTGCGGAAATGACCAGGGCAATGACTGCCCGGAAGTTCACGCCACGGGTGAAGAAGTAGGTGCCGGTCGGGCTGGTGCGGTACAGGTCGGGGATGTTGACCTTGGCGCGGCGCATGACCCAGTAGTCGGCCATGATGATGCCGAACAGCGGGCCGAGGATGGCGCCCAGGCCGCCCAGGAAGTAGGTGATGACTGCGGGGGAGTTGTAGAGGTTCCACGGCAGGATCAGCAGGCCGATGACGCCCGAGATCATTCCGGCCCGGCGGAAGTTCAGGTGCTTCGGGAAGAGGTTCGTCAGCGCGTAGATCGGGGCGACGAAGTTTGCCATCAGGTTCACGGCAATGGTCAGGACCAGCAGGGCCGTCGAGGCGGCCAGCAGCAGGAAGGTGTTCGGGATGGATTCAACAACATCCGAAGGGCTCTGGATGATGGTGCCGTCGATCTTGAACTGGGCGCCGGTCATCACGACCACGATCACGCCGAAGAGCAGCATGTTCAGCGGAATGCCGTAGAAGTTGCCGCGCACGATCGAGCCCTTGGACTTGGCGCCGCGGGTGAAGTCGCAGAAGTTCAGCACGAAGGTGGCGTAGATGGAAACCCACAGTGCGCCGCCGCCCAGAATGCCGAGCCACATGTCTACGCCGGTCTTGGCTTCGCCGGTCGACCATGCGATGGAACCGCCGGCCTGGATGAACATCCAGATGGCCAAGGCGCCCATGGTGAAAAGGATGATGGGGCCTGCGAAGGCCTCATACTTGCGGATCATTTCCATGCCGTAGCTGACGATGACCAGCTGGATGGCCCAGAGGGACACGAAGCAGATCCAGCCGAGCGTGGAGAGCCCGAGGAAGTTGTTGGCGTTGATGGCCGCGGCACCCGGTGCCACTGCAAGAACCATGACCGACAGGACCACGGAGGCCAGGTAGGTCTGGATGCCGAACCAGGCAACGGCGACTGCGCCACGGATCAGTGCGGGGATTTGTGCCCCGCGGATGCCGAAGGCGATGCGGCTCATGACCGGGAACGGGACGCCGGTCTTTTCTCCCATGAACCCGGAGAAGGTCAGGAGCCCGAAGAGAAGCAAAGCGCCAAATCCGAGGGCCAGCAGGATCTGCCAACCACCCAAACCGAGAGCGAAAAGACCGATGGCAAACGCGTAGTTTCCAAGGGAGTGAACATCGTTGGCCCACAGCGTGAAGATGCTGTAGCTGGACCAGGTCCGACCCTTCTTGGTAGTCGGTGCCAGGTCGTTGTTGTAGAGCGTTGCACTGAGGTCATGGGGGTTGAGCTCAAGCGGGTCGACGATGGCTGGAGCCTTCAGTCGGGGGGTGCTCACATTTGGGGTGGTCATGGGATCTGCGCCTTTCGGCCGAGCGGTGTGATGGGGATTACAGCTGCTGTGAAAAATGATGACACGATTCCACCCAAAAGAAAAGCATTTCCGCATTGTGGAAATGTAGTGGAATGCCGACGTGGGCAAATGCGTGAGGCGCGGCCATTTTGAGACTGTATTATCTGCGCCATTACCAGCATTGTCGCGCGGCAAGGTCGCTCATCGATCGGAATTGAAACCCCTTGACAGTGACCGGCGCCACTGGCTAAAGTTCTCATAAAGCAATAATCATATTTCGCTCTGCGGAAATAATCCTGTGAAGGAGTCGAAGATGTCTTACACCGTCAACTGTTCAATCCTGCTGACCGAGCTTCCGTTGCTCGAACGCGCCGAAGCGGCCAAGGCTGCGGGGTTCGACAGCGTCGAATTCTGGTGGCCATTTGCCACGGCTGTCCCTGAAGATGCAGACGTGGACGCCTTCGTTGCCTCCATCAAGAACGCAGGCGTTCAGCTTGCGGGACTGAACTTCTTCGCAGGCGACATGCCCGCGGGCGACCGTGGTCTTGTTTCCTGGATTGGCCGCGACTCCGAATTCAAGGACAATGTTGCCGTTGTTGCAGCCATCGGCGAGGCCACCGGTTGCAAGGCATTCAACGCCCTGTACGGAAACCGCCAGGACGAGCACACCCCGCAGGAGCAGGACGCGCTCGCGTTGGAGAACCTGCTCGTCGCAACCGCCGGCGTGGCATCCATCGGCGGCACGGTGCTCATCGAGCCCGTCTCCGGCACCCCCGCCTACCCGCTGAAGACCGCCGCTGACGCTCTGTCGGTCGTCAACAAGGTCAAGGAAGCGGGCACCGGAAACATCGCGCTGCTCGCCGATTTCTTCCACCTGTCGGTCAACGGCGACGACGTCGCCGCTGTCATCGAAAAGCACGCCCACGAATTCGGCCACGTGCAGATCGCCGACGCGCCGGGCCGCGGCGCACCAGGAACCGGAACCCTGCCGCTGGGCGAGTGGATCACTCGGTCCCGCGAACTTGGCTACACCGGAGGCATCGCCCTGGAGTATAAGCAGGAACGCGAAACCGCCTTCAACTGGCTGATCCGCCAGAACGCCTAACGCCACCCCCGTCACGGACCCAAGAATTTTCAGGAGCAAAACATGTCGAACACCCAAAACGTCGCCTTCATCGGTCTCGGAATCATGGGCCTGCCCATGGCCATCAACCTGACCAAGGCCGGCTTCAACGTCACGGGCTACAACCGCAGCCCGGAAAAGGTCGCTGAACTCGTCGCCGCCGGCGGCACGGGCGCCGCCAGCGTTGCCGAGGCCGTCGCCGGCGCCGACGTCATCATCACCATGGTTCCGGACTCCGCCGACGTCGAAGGCGTCGTCACCGGCGAGGACGGCGTCTTCGCCAACGCGAAGCTGGGCGCCCTGTGGATCGACAACTCCTCGATCCGCCCGGACGTGGCGGCACGCCTGTCCAACGAGGCCCGCGCCGCAGGCATCCGCCCGCTGGACGCCCCGGTCTCCGGCGGCGAAGCAGGCGCCATCGACGCAGTCCTCTCCATCATGGTGGGTGGCGACAGCGCCGACTTCGCGGATGCAGAAGTGGTCCTGAACGCAGTGGGCAAGACCATCGTCCACGTGGGACCCTCCGGTTCCGGTCAGACCGTCAAGGCAGCCAACCAGCTGATCGTTGCCGCCAACATCCAGGCGCTCAGCGAGGCGGTCGTCTTCCTCGAGGCCTACGGCGTGGACACCGACGCTGCACTCAAGGTGCTCGGCGGCGGCTTGGCCGGCTCCAAGGTCCTTGACCAGAAGGGCCAGAAGATCCTGGACCGCAACTTCGAGCCCGGCTTCCGCCTGGCCCTGCACCACAAGGACATGGGCATCGTGACCTCTGCGGCCCGCGAGGCCGGGGTGATCCTCCCGCTCGGTGCCATCGTTGCCCAGCTCGTGGCCTCCACCGTGGCCAGCGGCGACGGCGCGCTCGACCACTCGGCACTGTTCCGCGGTGTCGAGCGTCTCTCCGGCAAGTCCGAGGTTGCGGCTCTTTCCGCTTCCTAAGGTTTCGGGCCCCGCCTCCTGGCGGGGCCCGGTAAGGCTCGGTCGCCGGCATGCGTTCCCTGATGCTCCCCGGCGACCGTAAAACTTCCCAACGATTCACATTTTTCCCCGGACGACCAACCCCATCAGACAGGTCGGGACCCGGGCCACAAGCTAAGGACGAGGACCCATGACCAAGATGCGCGCAGTAGACGCCATTGCACTGATTCTGGAAAAGGAAGGCGCAACCGAAGCCTTCGGCCTTCCAGGTGCCGCCATCAACCCGCTGTACTCGGCCATGAAGGCCCACGGCGGCATCCGCCACACGCTGGCCCGCCACGTTGAGGGTGCCAGCCACATGGCAGACGGCTACTCCCGTGCCACCGGCAAGATCGGACTGTGCCTTGGCACCTCCGGCCCGGCAGGCACCGACATGATCACCGGCCTGTACGCCGCGATCGCCGACTCCATCCCGATGCTCTGCATCACGGGCCAGGCGCCGACCGACAAGCTGCACAAGGAAGACTTCCAGGCAGTGGACATCGAGACCATCGCCAAGCCGGTCACCAAGTTCGCCGCCACCATCCTGGAGCCGGGCCAGATCCCGGGCTACTTCGCCAAGGCCTTCCAGATCATGCGCTCGGCACGTCCCGGCCCGGTCCTGCTTGACCTGCCGATCAACGTTCAGCTGGCCGAGATCGAATTCGACATCGACGCCTACGAGCCGCTGGCCGCAGACAAGCCTGCGGCAACCCGCGCCCAGATCGAGAAGGTCCTGGACATGCTGGTCGCGGCGGAGCGCCCGATCATCATCTCCGGCGGCGGCGTCATCAACGCCAACGCCTCGGCACAGCTCGTCGAGCTGGCCGAACTGCTGAACATCCCGGTCTCCCCGACCCTGATGGGCTGGGGCTCGATCCCGGACGACCACCGCCTGCAGTCGGGCATGGTCGGCATCCAGACCCACACCCGCTACGGCAACGTCTCCTTCCTGGCCTCCGACTTCGTGCTGGGCATCGGCAACCGCTGGGCCAACCGCCACACCGGCGGCCTGGACACGTACCGCAAGGGCCGCAAGTTCGTGCACATCGACATCGAGGCCACCCAGATCGGCCGCGTGTTCGCGCCGGACCTGGGCGTCACCTCCGACGCCGCCGCAGCGATCGAGCAGCTGCTCGCCGCAGCCCGCGACCGCAAGGCCGCTGGCACGCTGCCGGAC
The DNA here is from genome assembly GCF_042901625.1 of Paeniglutamicibacter sp. NPDC012692. Taxonomy (NCBI): domain Bacteria; kingdom Bacillati; phylum Actinomycetota; class Actinomycetes; order Micrococcales; family Micrococcaceae; genus Paeniglutamicibacter; species Paeniglutamicibacter sp. NPDC012692. The sequence goes on along the minus strand of NZ_JBIBDE010000002.1, from coordinate 662,599 downwards.
TACTCGGCCTGGGCCGACGAGTGCACCGCCCGCAAGTCGACGCTGCACCGCAAGACCAACTTCGACAACATCCCGATCAAGCCGCAGCGCGTGTACCAGGAGATGAACACGGCCTTCGGCCGCGACACCACCTACGTGTCCACGATCGGCCTGAGCCAGATCGCCGGCGCGCAGATGCTGCACGTCTACGGCCCGCGCCAGTGGATCAACGCAGGCCAGGCCGGCCCGCTGGGCTGGACCGGTCCCGCCGCCCTGGGCGTCGTCCGTGCCAAGCCGAACTCCACCGTCGTCGCCCTCTCCGGCGACTACGACTTCCAGTTCATGATCGAGGAACTGGCCGTCGGCGCGCAGTTCAAGCTGCCGTACATCCACGTCGTGGTCAACAACTCCTACCTGGGCCTGATCCGCCAGTCGCAGCGTCCGTTCGAGATGGATTACCACGTCTCGCTGGGCTTCGACAACATCAACTCCCCGGAGACCAACGGCTACGGCGTGGACCACATCAAGGTCGCCGAGGGCTTGGGCTGCAAGGCCGTGCGCGTCGAGGATCCGTCCAAGCTCGCCGAAGCCTTCGCCGAGGCAGGCCGCCTGGTCAAGGAATTCCAGGTGCCGGTTGTCGTCGAGGTCATCCTGGAACGGGTGACAAACATCGCCATGGGTGCTGAACTGGATGCAGTCAACGAGTTCGAGGACTTGGCCGCCGCCGCCGAGGACGCGCCGAGCGCGCTGGTCCTCATGGATGCCGAGACCGGTCTTCGGGCCGACATCTCCGCCTAAAGGAACCCTCCGATCATGCTGGTAGTTATCGCCTCCGACAAGTTCAAGGGCTCCCTCACCGGGGCCCAGGTGGCCAGTGCCGTCGAGACGGGCCTGGGACGCAAGATCCCGGGGCTGCGCACCCGCGTGGTGCCCGTGGCGGACGGCGGCGAGGGCACGCTCAGCGCGGCCCTTGAAACCGGATTCATTGCCCGGGACCTGGCGGTCGCGGGCCCCACCGGGGAACCCGTGCAGGGTTCCATCGGGCTCCGCGAAGGAACCGCGGTCGTCGAACTGGCGACCGCCTCCGGGCTGGACCTGCTTCCGGGCGGGACGAAGGACCCGCTGGGGGCTACAAGCTTTGGGACGGGTGAACTCATCGCTGCCGCGCTGGACGCCGGGGCACGGGAAATCGTGCTCGGCGTCGGCGGCAGCGCCTGCACCGACGGGGGAGCCGGAATGATCCAGGCCCTCGGGGCCCGCCTGCTGGATGCTTCGGGTGCCGAGCTGCCACGCGGCGGCGGGGCCCTGGCGGACCTGGCCAGCGTGGACCTCGGCGGGCTTGACCCGCGCATTGCCGGGAGCGCCGTGGTGCTCGCCGCCGACGTGGACAACCCGCTCACCGGCCCCAACGGGGCGGCGGCGGTGTTCGGTCCGCAGAAGGGCGCGAGCCCGCAGGACGTCGAGCTCCTCGACGCCGGCCTTGCCAACTTCGCCCGCGTGCTTGGCCTGGCCCTGGACCCCGAACGGGTGGCCGCCCAGGCGGTTGCCCCGGGGGCCGGCGCCGCCGGCGGCGTGGGCTTCGCGGCCCTGGCCGTCCTCGGCGCGACCCGAAGGCGCGGCATCGACGTGGTCCTGGAACTCACCGGTCTGGAACGCGCGCTCGAGGGCGCCGACGCGGTGATCACCGGCGAGGGCAGCCTCGACAGCCAGTCGCTCGAGGGCAAGACGCCGATCGGGGTGGCCGAGCTTGCGGCCCGCCACTCGGTCCCCGTCTTCGCCATCTGCGGGCGGACGCTGCTGGGCGCGGACGAACTGAAGGCCGCGGGATTCGTGCACGTTGTCTCCCTGCAGGAACTCGAACCGGATGTCCGTCGTTCAATGGACAACGCCGAGGCCCTGGTGATCCAGGCCGCGGAGCGCATCGCACCGATGCTGCTGGGTGCCGCCGATCCTTCCGACCTGAACACAGTCGTCAGCTAGCACCCTCCCATCACACCTCAACAACGTAAGGAATGAATCCCATGAGCAACACAGAGCTCGCCGCGGACACGACGCCAAGCGATGATTCAGCGCATGGCGCCGGTGCCGATTACGACCTGGTGATCCGTGGCGAGCACATCGTCACCACCGCAGGCACCGTCGCACGTGAGGTCGGCATCCGCGCCGGCAAGATCGTCGCCATCGAGCCGCTGGGCAACAACCTGCGTGGCGCGACGACCATCGACCTGACCGACGAGGAGGTGCTGATCCCGGGCCTCGTGGACACCCACGTGCACGTCAACGAGCCAGGCCGCACCGAATGGGAGGGCTTCGAGTCCGCCACCAAGGCCGCCGCCGCCGGCGGCGTGACCACCATCGTGGACATGCCCCTGAACTCCATCCCGCCGACCGTCAACGTCGAGGCGCTGGAACTCAAGCAGGCCGCGGCACGCCCGAAGGCCTTCGTCGACGTGGGATTCTGGGGCGGTGCCATCCCGGGCAACAAGACCGACCTGCGCAAGCTGCACGACGCCGGCGTCTTCGGCTTCAAGTGCTTCCTGCTGCACTCGGGCGTCGAGGAGTTCCCGTACCTTGAGCCGGACGAGATGGAAGACGACATGGGCGAGATCGCGTCGTTCGACTCGATGATGCTGGTCCACGCCGAGGATTCGCGCGCCATCGACCGCGCGCCGAACGCCGAGGGCGACCACTACGACCGCTTCCTGGCCTCGCGCCCGCGCGGTGCGGAGAACGTTGCCGTCGCAGAGGTCATCGAGCGCGCCCGCTGGACCGGGGCCCGCGCCCACATCCTGCACCTGTCCTCCTCCGATGCCCTGGCCATGATCCAGTCGGCCAAGCGCGACGGCGTGAAGCTGACGGTCGAGACCTGCCCGCACTACCTCACGCTGCTTTCCGAGGAGATCCCGGACGGCGCCACCGCGTTCAAGTGCTGCCCGCCGATCCGCGAGGCCTCCAACCGCGAGCTGCTCTGGAAGGGCCTGGAGGACGGCGTCATCGACTGCATCGTCTCCGACCACTCGCCGTCCACGCTGGACCTGAAGGACATCGAAAACGGCGACTTCGGGGTGGCCTGGGGCGGCGTCGCATCGCTGCAGCTGGGCCTGGCCCTGATCTGGACCGAGGCGCAGCGCCGCGGCATCAAGCTGGAAACCGTGCTCAAGTGGATGTCCACCCGTCCGGCGGAAATCGCGGGCCTGCACCACAAGGGCGCCATCGCGCTGGGCAACGACGCGGACTTCGCGTTCTTCGCCCCGGGCGACAGCTTCGTGGTCGACGTGAACAAGCTGCACCACAAGAACCCGATTTCCCCGTACCAGGGCAAGGTTCTCGCGGGCAAGGTCCGCCGCACGTTCGTCCGCGGCACCGAGGTCGACTTCAAGACCCCCAAGGGCCAGCTGATCCGCCGCGGCGAGATCTAGGCCGCAGCACCACCGGAAACTTCCCGGGCCGTTCCCTCACAGTTCAGTGACCAAGGGGGAGCGGCCCGGGTTTTTTCATGCCCCGGAGCGTGCCGCGCGGCAAGCAATGCGGCCAAGCAAGAGGGTGCGGAACGCGGATTGAAGTCCTACGCTGGGTGATAACCGCTGAGCGCGCAGGGCAACGCCCTGCGCTTGATGAGAGGCCCGCACCCATGAGCTCCTACTTGGTCCGTCCGGCAGTGCACAGCGATGTCCCGGCGCTGGCGGTGATGGTTGAGGCGATGGACCTGGACCTGGAACAGAGCAAGGCGAACATCGCGGCCCTGCTGAAGGATCCGTTCCACGGGATCTTTGTCGCCGAACTCGACGGCCGGCTGGTGGGCAACGCCGCCGTCCAGGACCGCGGCCCCACCATCAGGGCCCGCCGGAGGGCCGCCCGGCTCCATGACCTGTTTGTGGTCGAGGAGCAGCGCCGTTCGGGCATCGGGCGGGCCCTGTTCGAGCGGGCCCGGGTGTGGGCGGCAGAGCGGCCGGACGTGTACTGGATGGAATGGCAGGCCTCCGCGGCCGCCGTCGGGTTCTATGCGCGCCTGGGGTTCACCGCCAACGAGCACAACGACACCGAGGCGCACCCGTTCTACGAGGTGGCCACCGTGAGTGTGGCCGAATCTACCGGATCCACCGTGTGATGACGTCCCAGGTGTTCACCCCGCCGATCTCGGGATCGCCCGGAGACCAGCCGATGTAGTCGCCGCTGCACCAACCAGAGCCATCCGGTTGCGCACCGGGCACCACCGAGAGCTCATTGGAATCGCGATCAAACACGTAGCGTTCGGTGGGCATGAATTCGGGTTCCTGTGCATAGGTCCATGAAATTCGGGTTCCGCAGTGCGTCACCCCCACAACCCAGGAGTCACGCGGCCCCCGGAACATTTCTGTTTGACGAGAGTCCGGATCAACGAGGAAAAGGTCTCCGCCAAAGACCACCGAGAGCACTTGCCCGTCGGAACCCCGTAACTGCATTCGCCCGGCATCGCCGGAGAGTACTTCTTCCGAGTTCTCCAGATGCAGGATTTCGCGCTGTTTTTCCCCGGGAATGTAGGCACTGATCGTCTGGGAGATTCCGTGGTCACTGTCGTCCTGGACTTCTGCCACGGAGGCCAGTCCATCTCCCCAGATGTACACGTTCTCCCCATCAGACTCGCGGCCGGCGCCGTCCGGTCCAAGTTCCTCGCGCACTGCGGTGGGATTCTTGAAATTTGCGGACAATATTTTAAGCACCATCGATCCGTCGTCGTCGTGGGGCCGGAAGAAGTTCCAGTAGACCCGTTCATCCACAAAGAGGGGGGCGGAGACCTGCTGGACATCAAAACCAGATCCCGGGCCGTCCACCGGCGTCTGTGCTGCCAGAATCCGGACATCGGTGGTTCCCGGAGAGACCCCAAGGATCCTCCAGCCGGGGGTTCCATCATCCATGGTGTCGTTTTCGCTCCACGTGATCCCGGTGTCGGTGACCGAGATGCTTGAAACGCCGCGCGGGATGTACTTTTTCTTCAACGCCCCCGAAGTGGTGAAGGGCTCAAAGGACTTTCCGACGTAACGTCCGATCTGCATGGATTCCGGATCGATTCGGTTCCCGGACTCCTCGAAGTCCTCCTCCGACAGGCGGGTTCCGTGAAGGCCCACCGGGGTGCCCGAAGGTTCCACGCCCAACGGCACGAAGGCCGTTTTATCCGTCTGCATGTCAAAAGTCGAGAACACTTCGGTGAAGTCATCGTCCTTGGTTGCTTCACGTGCATCGTCGAGGCTTCGCTCATTGAAGGTGAGCTTGGTTCCGTCGGCCCAGACAAGCGGGACGAGGGGTGCCGGCGGTTGTGGGGACTCGCTGGGCGACTGCGCGGATTCGCTGGGCGGCTCGATGGTGCCGGCGCCATTGGGCTGGGTCAGTGGGCTGCAGGCGGTGAGTCCAATGGACATCACAGTGCCCGCAACTCCAAGGACCAAGAATGTTCGGACGGTGCGCTGCATGGTGCTCCCGGGGGTGTTCGTTCGTTGAACGACGGTGGGTCGAGGGTCGATGGACGCATTCTTCCATCGAGTGACAATATCCTATGAACTTCTTTCTTGGATCTGTGCGGATGCCAACGTTAACGACTCGACACCTACTGCGTACTCGGCGTCACTCGTGAAGTCAAGATCGTAAACGACTCTCGATCATGCGGTTTCCGCGTGTAGGCGTGTCTTGTCTCGTGGATGGTGAAATCGTTGTTCATGACTGCCCGGCTCACGCCCGGGGCACAACGGACGGTGCCGGCGACACCGCTCGCAAACCCCCTTTGCGTTCCGCCGCGTCGGTCGCTCCGCGATGGCGCGGCAGTTGCTGTTCTGCCTAGTTTTCCCATCGGGTCACCACATCCCAGGTCTTTGCATTCTTGCCTGTGCCGGTGCTGAGCGTCCATGACATGTAGTCACCGCCGCACTGGGCGGTGCCGGTGAATGCCGGGTTGGTGAGCACCCGCAGCGAGGCGTTCCGGGCGTTGTAAACGTAGCGTGATTTCGCGGGACTGGAATTCTGGTCGACAAACGACCACGTGACGCGGTCGCCGCAATGCGCGACATTCGCCAACCTCGTTGTGCTCGGCAGGGGAATCGCGACGACCTTTCCGGAGACGGTGTTCACGATGTAGAAGTCGCCCAGATAGGAAAAGCTGAAGATGTTGCCTGCACCGCCCAGCGATTCAAAGCCCTGTCCTTCCGGGGCCGACTCCGAGATGCGGACCAAGTTGGTGTCGCCGTGGCTGGATTCAACAAGCGAGATGCTTTTGTTGGCGCTCAGCCCGTCGCCCGTGGACTCGATACCAAGAACCGCGACGGCAGAGCCGAAGTTCACGGGTGCGTACGCCTGCGTGCGCTCGACCCGAAGGTCCTTCCCGCCCTCGAACGGGGCCGACAGAACCCGACCTTCGTAGCCGCTGGGGGTGTCGGCGGGGAATGCCGCCTGCCAATAGACGCGGTCGTTGGCGATGATGGGCTTCGGCATGCCGAACGCCATCGGCGAGTGTGCCGGAACCGAGGCTTCCTTGGCGGTGGACAGCACCCTGGCTGTCATGCCGCCCGCGGGAACGCCCATGATTTTCCAGGTGCCCTCCATGAACGACTCCTCCTGGAGTTCCGCCCACACGGTTCCCGTTTCCGTCGCGGAGCCGCCCGCAACAAAGTTCGGCTTGCGTGCCTTGGCATCGGCGCCCGCTGCGGTGAATGGCGTGAATGTCCCGCGTGAGTACATGCCCACCTGGTCGGTCGCGGATAGGACACCGAACACGGGATTGTAGTCGTCTTGCTCGCCCGTGGAGCCGACCAGCATCCCCTTGTCCGTCAGGGCAAACGGGACGAAGACCCGGCCGTCTCTTGCCAGGTCCGTGGTGTTGTATTGCTCCCGGTAATCCGTGCCGGGCCGCGCAACCATGGCGTCCTGCAGCTTGAGCCTGGTAACAATGAAGTCCGGTCCGTCGGGCCACTCGAGTCCGGGCACGTTCAGTGCGGAAGGGCCCGTCGACGGTGTGGAGGGCATTGAGGAACCGGATGCGGGCTCTGTAGCGCCGCCCGGCGTGGTCAGGGTGGTGCACGCGGCCAGCAGCAGGGTGCCGAGGCCGAACAGGCACAGGGCGCCCGACATTGAGGGTTTTTTCATCTGCAACACGCTCCTGCGGGTTGGGCAATGGGTTGCCTAGCAAGAGTCTTGCCTAATGAGGTGCGAAAACGTGCCTCGGGCACGCCCAAGTCCGGAAGATTAAGCGCAAGGAAAGTGCTAGGTGTCGAAGGGTTTGTCTCCCCGAGTACGGAGCGTTTCTGATACTTGGCATCACTCAGTGATTGCCCTGTGACAAAATGCTTCAATGGCTACACGAGGCACATATGCGAAAGGCCGGGCAAAGCAAGGGAAGATCCTTGACGCCGCATTGGCGCTCACCGCACGCAAGGGCTTCAAGGAAACATCCATCCAGGAGATCGCCGATGAGGTGGGTTTGAGTCAGCCCGGAGTGCTGTACCACTTCCCGAGCCGAGACAGCCTGTTCATCGAGGTCCTGCGCCGACACGATCAAAATGCCCTCGATGCCAGCCGGTTGACGGGCCCCGGTGCAGCCGCCGGATGGGAACACCGTGATGTTTCGGGCTTCGTGCAGGAACTTGCATCGTTGATGCGCACAAATGCCGCAACCCCGGGGTTGGTGGAGATCTACAGCTACATGGCCATAGCCGCCAGCGACGCGACGCACGAGGCCCACTGCTTCTTCGTGGAGCGCCGCGAAATGATCCGGCGCGAATACTCGGGCGCCTTGCGAAGGATGCAGGAGATCGGGTTGCTTCCCGCGGAACTCGACGCCGAGGCAATTGCCCTGGCATTGCACGCGCTCGCCGACGGCCTGCAGCTTCTCTGGCTCAGTGAACCGGAGCTGGACATGGGTGCCCCGATCATCAACTTCCTGCAGGCATTGGGTGCACCGGCAGCACCGCCGGTAGGCGGCGCGGACGAGCGATAGCCGCGCCGGTTTGCAGGTGACCGGGCACCTTGGAGTGCGGGGCAAATTATCTCCCAGCGACCCGGTACATTCGTTCCCGGCTCTGTTAGTCTCGCAGCATGAAGCCCCGTCAGTCTGTGGCACCATTCATTCGTCGTGACCATTGGGCATCCACCTCGGAACCGCCGGGCGGGCCGGCTCCGGTGCGATGCCGAACGGCAACCAGCCCGTGAGCACTCTCCAGGGGTGGGAAATCACCAGTCGTGCCAGCGAGCAAGCGCGTGTGGCAGGCCTGGGGCCCTGGCGCTACACCATGCGGCTGAGCAGGAAGGCCGACAGCAACTCGCTCAAAAGCGAAATCGTGGGTGTGGTCGTTGGGTTGATCGTGGGCACCGCGAGTGTCTTGTTCCTTTGGCGGTGGAAACCGACTTCACCCGTCGTGTGGGCGGTAGCCCTGGTGATGTCCGCCGTTGGTCTTGCGATCGTCGCGTTCCACGTCCTTGAAGCGGTGCGCAAGTACCGTGCCGGAATCCGCGGAGTGCTCCTCGCGCACGTCCACGACGGTGGGCTGGTGCTCGAGCGCACCCAGGGTCCCCTGCACGTGGTTCCCCTGGACGAGGCGTCGCTGCAATTTGTCGCCTGGGACGCGGGTGCCGATGAACGCCGTCGCGAACAGCTGTGGATCACAGGACTCGATGGCACAGTGGGCGCCATCGAGGCCTGGAGTGATCCGGAGTGCAACGAACTTGCACTCTTGGCGGCACATTTCGGGCTGGATCCGGAGCCCCGGGAAATCGACGCCGTCGATCATGCCCGCCAACCTCGGATGCTGTGAGGAGTGCCTGCGGTGGTCGTGCCGGTCGAACGGGGTTAGACGCCTAGTTCCTCGCGCAACCGAGCCACGTGGCCGGTGGCGCTGACGTTGTATTCCGCCAACACGACGTCGCCCTCCGGACCCACGACAACGGTGCTGCGCAGGGTGCCGCTGGACTTCTTGCCGTTGAGCTCCTTTTCGCCAAAGGATCCGTAGGCGGTTGCCACGGCAAAGTCCGGGTCGGACAGCAACGGGAAGTTCAGCGACTCTGCCTCGGCAAAGGACTCGAGTGCGTCACTGCGGTCGGGGGAAATGCCAAGGACTTCATAGCCGGCCGAGCGCAACGAATTGATGTTGTCGCGGAAATCGCAGGCCTCCGTGGTGCACCCCGGGGTGGCTGCCTTTGGGTAGAAGTACACAACGACATTCTTGCCGGCGTAGTCGGACAGCGAAATCTCGTTGCCTCGCGCATCGGCCAAGGAAAATTCGGGCGCGCGCTCGCCGACTGTCAAAGGTGTTGAAAGGTCCGACACAAAAAACTCCAATCATTTTCGCATGGTGGTATTGCGTTTTCATACTAAGGGATTTGCGGCCCCTTCGACAGGGAATGGGCGCCGCAAATTGAATGCCCGACGGCATCGGGCCGACACTACTCCAAATGAAGTAGGAAGCAACGAAAAAATCACCCCCAGGGAGGGTCAAAGCGTCGTCGATCGAGTGTAGAGTGACCAATGCTTCGGCTGAAAACCATCGTCGAGCCGCTTTTCAAAGCCCGGAATCACCGGACCTATGTGAAGCTAACACCCTGAGGACACCCCTAGATGCTCTTAAAACTCATACTCAGATATTCGAAACCCTATAAAGGGTGGATCGCTGCCGTGCTGTTCTTCCAGCTGGCAACCACGATCGCCACTTTGTACCTGCCAAGCCTCAACGCACGAATCATCGACACCGGTGTGGTCAAGGGCGACACCGACTTCATCTGGCGCACCGGCGGCGTCATGCTTGCCGTCGCCTTCGTGCAGGTCTTCACCGCCATTGCCGCAGTCTATTTCGGTGCGAAAACGGCCATGGCCATCGGCCGGGACCTGCGCCACTCCGTATTCGACTCCGTCACCTCGTTCTCCGCGCAGGACGTCAACAAGTTCGGCGCCGCGACGCTGATCACCCGCGGCACCAACGACGTGCAGCAGGTGCAGATGCTCGTGCTCATGGGGCTGAACTTCATGGTTTCGGCCCCGATCATGTGCATCGGCGGCATCATCATGGCCGTGCGCGAAGACGTTGGACTCTCCTGGCTGGTGTGGGTCTCGGTGCCCGTACTCATCGCCGTGGTGGGCACGCTTGTGTTCTTCCTGATGCCGCTCTTCCGACAGATGCAGGAGCGCATCGATGGCATCAACGGCGTGCTGCGCGAGCAGATCACCGGCATCCGCGTGGTGCGCGCCTTCGTGCGCGAGCCCCACGAAACCGAACGTTTCGAGGACGCCAACGCCAAGCTCACCCGCGTGGGCGTGAAGGTGGGCAACCTCTTTGTGCTGATGTTCCCGCTGATCGGCATGATCCTGCACATCGCCACTGCCTCCGTCCTCTGGTTCGGAGGCCACCGGGTAGAGAACAACGGCATGGAAATCGGCGCGCTCACCGCCTTCCTGCAGTACCTGCTGCAAATCCTCATGGCGGTCATGATGGGTACGTTCATGGCCATGATGATCCCGCGCGCCATCGTGTGCGCCGAGCGCATCAACGAGGTCGTCACCCTGGAGCCAAGCCTGACGGACCAGACCGACCACATCACGGACATGACAGCCCCGGGAACCGTTGAATTCCGCAACGTGACCTTCGGCTACCCGGGCGCCGAGGCCCCGGTGCTCAACAACGTGTCCTTCACCGCCAAGCGCGGCGAAACCACGGCAATCATCGGATCGACGGGTTCGGGAAAGTCCACCCTGCTGAACCTGATCCCGCGGCTCTACGACGCCGGCGAGGGCCAGGTGCTGGTTGGCGGTGCGCCCGTCACCGAGCTGACCCGCACCCAGCTGTCCAACAGCGTCGCCACCGTCCCGCAGCGCCCGTACCTGTTCTCCGGAACCGTGGCGAGCAACCTGCGATTCGGCGCCGACGCTGCCACGGACGAGGATCTCTGGGAGGCGCTCGACGTTGCCCAGGCACACGAGTTTGTCTCTGCGCGCGAGGACGGCCTCGAAGGCCGGATCTCGCAGGGCGGCACCAACGTTTCCGGAGGTCAGCGCCAGCGTTTGTGCATTGCCCGAGCGCTGGCGGCCAAGCCGGAGATCTACCTCTTCGACGATTCGTTCTCCGCGCTCGACGTGGCAACCGACGCGCGCCTGCGCTCCGCCCTGCGGGAACCGACACGGGACGCGGCGGTCATCATCGTTGCCCAGCGCGTCTCCACGATCACCGGGGCCGACCAGATCCTGGTGCTGGACCACGGCGAAATCGTCGCCCGCGGAACCCACGAGGAACTGCTCGAGTCCTCGGAAACCTACCAAGAAATCGTGACATCGCAGCTGGCAGCGGAGGAGGTGGCCTAAATGGCAAAACGTACCAAGGAAAACGCCGCACCGGCGGTTGAAACAACCGACGAGATCGACGAGTTCGACACCGCCGGGTCCTCCGACATGTTCGGCGACTCGGTGCCCGTCCGCAAGGCCAAGAACTTCTGGCCGTCGGCCAAGCGCCTGATCGGCCTGCTGGCCCCGCAAAAGGTCGGCATGAGCCTGGTGCTCGTGCTTGTCGCTGCGGGTGTCGTGCTCTCGGTCATCGCCCCGAAGATCCTGGGCAAGGCCATGGACGTCATCTTCGCCGGCGCCTTCAGCAAGAAGATGGATCCCAACGTCCCCGTCGACCAGATCGTCGAGGGACTGCGCCAAACGGGCCAGAACGACCTCGCGGACATGATGTCCAAGATGAACCTGGTTCCGGGGCTCGGGATCGACTTCCCCCTGCTCAGCCGCTACATCCTCATTGTGCTGGCGATGTACTTCGTCTCCTCGCTGTTCATGTGGGCGCAGGGCTGGCTGCTCAACCGTCTGGTCATGAAGGTCGTCTACAAGCTGCGCAAGGACGTCGAGGACAAGCTCAATAAGCTGCCGCTGAACTACTTCGACACCCGCCAGCGCGGGGACCTGCTCTCCCGCGTGACCAACGACGTGGACAACATCCAGAACGCGCTGCAGCAGGCGGTCAGCCAGCTGGTGCAGTCGCTGCTCACGGTCGTCGGCATCGTGATCATGATGTTCATCGTCTCCTGGCAGATGGCGTTGATCGCGTTGATCGCGCTGCCGCTCTCGGCCGTTGCCGCGGGCGTCATCGGCTCGCGCGCCCAGGGCCTGTTCACCGCTCAGTGGAAGAACACCGGCGCCCTGAACGGGCAGATCGAGGAATCCTTCTCCGGCCACGACCTCATGAAGGTCTTCGGCCGCGAGAAGGACATGCTCGACCGCTTCCACGAGAAGAACGACGAACTCTACAAGGCCTCCTTCGGCGCCCAGTTCGTTTCCGGCATGATCTTCCCGGTCATGAACTTCGTGTCCTACCTGGCCTACGTCGGGATCGCCGTCGTCGGCGGGTTGCGCGTGGCCTCGGGCCAGATGAGCCTGGGCGATGCCACCGCATTCATCCAGTACTCCCGCGAGTTCACCCAGCCGCTGGGCCAGATGGCCGGCATGGCCAACATGCTGCAGTCCGGCGTGGCCTCCGCGGAGCGCACCTTCGAGCTGCTGGATGCCGAGGAACAGGATCCGGACACCGTCACCGACAAGCTGCCGGCACGCACCGACGGCCACGTCGAGTTCGAGAACGTCAGCTTCTCCTACTCGCCGGAAAAGCCGCTGATCGAGGACCTGTCCTTCGAGGCGCACCCGGGCCACACCGTGGCCATCGTGGGACCCACCGGCGCGGGCAAGACCACGCTGGTGAACCTGGTGATGCGCTTCTACGAGCTCAACTCCGGGCGCATCACCCTGGACGGCGTGGACATCACCGCGATCTCCCGGGCAGACCTGCGTTCCAAGGTCGGCATGGTGTTGCAGGACGCCTGGCTCTTCGGCGGAACCATCATGGAGAACATCCGGTACGGACGCCTTGACGCGACCGATGCCGAGGTCATGGCCGCGGCCAAGGCCACCTTCGTGGACAGGTTCGTCCGGGCGCTGCCCGACGGCTACGAGACGGTCATCGACGAGGAAGGCACCAACGTGTCGGCCGGCGAGAAGCAGTTGATCACCATCGCCCGCGCCTTCGTGGCCAACCCGTCGCTGCTGATCCTGGACGAGGCGACCTCGAGCGTCGACACCCGCACCGAGCTGCTGGTGCAGCACGCCATGGCGGCGCTGCGCAGCGACCGGACCAGCTTCGTGATCGCGCACCGCCTCTCCACGATCCGCGATGCCGACACCATCCTGGTGATGGAGGAAGGCAAGATCGTCGAGCAGGGAAACCACAGCGAGCTGCTTGCGGTCCGCGGCGCCTACTACCGGCTGTACCAGTCGCAGTTCGCCGGCCCGGTCGAGGACGCCGACGCCGTGCATGCCAATGGGGGAGCCCCCATGGCGGAGGTCGCGGCGCCCGGCGAGGACCCGGATGCCGAGGCCACTCGCTGACCGGTTCATGAGCGCTCAGGTCTAGAGCGCGGGAGCGGATCCGCTGCCGGAGCCCTTGGGGAACGAAGAACATTTCCCAGGCGCCCCGGCCGCCGGATCCGCTCCTTTTCTCGTCGCGGCCCTCAACAGTCCCCTGCATCACAGGAGGGTCATGCCGTGGCCCATGACGACGCAACCGATGATGACCATGACCAGAATGGTGATGAGCCTGTTGTTCTGGACGATCCAGTCCCGGATCAGCTTCAGGCGGGGTTGCGCCTGTTCGGGCTTGAAGTGGGAATAGACCACGGGGATGCCGACCGTCGAAGCACAGATCGCGGTGTACACGGCGAGGGCGATGAGGAACTCCCCGGGGCGCAGTGCCTGCGTCGACAGAACCATGCCCACGACGGCGCCGAGCAGCAGGGCCTTGGGCCTCAGGTTCAGCCCGAATCCAAAACCGAAGGCATGCAGGGGCCGCACGGCGGCAACAGCGCGCAGCCACTTCGGCAGTTCCTGGATCGCGTCGCGCTCGGAACGCTTCCACATCAACAGCGCAAAGACCTCCATGGCGACGCCGATGACGATCTGGGCGATGCCGAAGGCCAGGTTCGACCTGTGTTCGGCCCGGTCGGGCACGGCCATCGCCCCGGCGGAGAAAAGCAGTGCGAGCACGATGATTCCAAGGGTCCATCCCGCCAGGTACGCGATGGAGGAACGGTTCGAATTCGGCGAGAGCAGGATCAGCAAGGCGGCCATGATGGGGACCGAACTGATCGCCATGGCCACGGCCAACGGCAACAACAGCCCGATAGCCTGAAGAATCATCCGGACGGCACCCCCTGCTCACCAACAACCATGCACCAACCGTAATTTGCCGTGCCACCTGAGGGAATCATCCACAGCGGGTGATGTTCGCACCTCGGCGCCTCCCGTACTCTCGGATCGGAACGAGATAAATGGACTGGCCGGTTGCGACTTTTCGAGGGCCGGCAGAAACAAAGGGGTGACCACTTTGGCAGCTTCCCATCGAGGAACGATGATCCTGGTGGCATTGGCCGCAGCGACCGTTGTGGCCGTCGGCATGGGCATGATCAGCAGCATCCTGGTGCCGGTCCTCCTGACGCTGGTCCTGACGATCTGCGCCCACCCGGTGCGCGTGGCCCTGGAACGCTGGGGCTTCCCGCACGGGCTGGCCACCGGGTCCGTCGTCCTGGTGGTGTTCCTGTTCCTTGCCGGGTTCGTGGTCGCGCTGGTCATCGCCTTCACCCAGTTCGTCGGCATGCTGCCGCAATACGCCGGCCAGCTCGCCGACCTCGGCTCGAAGATCGGCGAATGGCTCGGCAAGCTCGGCATCGGCCAGGACCAGATCCAGGCGCTGCTCAAGGGGATCGACCCCAACAGCATCGTGGACTTCGCGACGGGACTCTTCGGCGGGCTCTTCAACGTCACCACGTCCCTGATCGTCGTCCTCACGATGCTGATCCTGATGGCCGCCGATGCGATGTACGTGCCGACGATCCTGCGGCAATTGCTGGGGACGCACCAGGAACTTGTCGTCTCGCTGGCGGCCTACGCCTCGAACGTCCGGCGTTACATGGTGGTGACCACGATGCTGGGAATCGTGCAGGGTGCCCTGAACACCGTGGCCCTGGTCATCATGGGGGTTCCTGCCGCAGTGCTCTGGGGCCTGCTGGCCTTCCTGTGCAGCTTCATCCCGAACGTCGGCTACTTCCTGGCGATCATCCCGCCCATCGTCTTCGGGTTCTTCGTCGGCGGCTGGCCCACGGTCATCGGCGTCATCATCACCTACGCGGTGATCAACGGCGTGGTCCAGTCCATCATCCAGCCGAAGGTCGTCGGAAACGCCGTGGCGCTGAGCCAGAGCCTGACCTTCCTGTCGGTCCTTTTCTGGGCCGTCGTGTTCGGGCCCATGGGCGCCATCCTCGCCATTCCCCTGACGCTGCTGGCGCGGGCCATCCTGGTCGACTCGGACCCCGACGCCCGGAAGTGGCGCCCCGCCATCGGGGACATCGCCGAGGCCCGCCGGCTCATCATGCAAGACGACGCGGCCGCCAAGGCAGTCCGGCGTGCCCGGCGCCGGGCACGGGAAGCCGGGGCTTCCCTGGAGGCACAGCCGTCGGAGGATCGCGCATCCACCGGGTGACGGAACCCCGCGGTGGATGCGCAGGCGACTCGAAGCGCGGACACCGGCAACAAGTGTTCGTCAAGCCGCCGGCGGGTGAGAAATGCAACGCGTCCCGTGGCGGCGAGGGGACTCCGGGGCGGCATAAACTAATGCCCATGTCTGCACCCGTGAAAGCACCCCGCCTGCCCGCCTTCAAGGAACCGACCACGCAGGGATCGGGCGACCTGACCGGGCTGGATCTCGACGGGCGTGCCGAGGGGCTGCTCTTTGATTCCGACGACGCCGACGGGGTCGACCTCGAGGACACCGTCTTCACCGAGTGCATCTTCCGTTCCGTCGCGTTGCAGGGCGCCCCGATGGCCCGGGTGACCTTCGGGGACTGCCGCATCGAGGAGGTCAACGCCCCGGTGCTCGAGGCCCCGGAATCGGGTTGGTGGAACACCGCGGTCGTCGGCGGCCGCATCGGTTCGGCCGAACTATACGGTGCGACGTTCCGCTCGGTGCTTTTTGAACGCGCCAAGCTCGGCTACCTGAACCTGCGCCGCGCCAAGATCAAGGACGTGATGTTCCGCGACGTGCACATCGAGGAACTGGATGCCGGCACGGCAAGCCTGGAGCGCGTCACCTTCATCGACTGCACCATCGACACGCTGGTGCTCAACGGCGCCAAGCTCAAGGACGTGGACCTGCGCGGGGCGCGGCTGCGCACGCTTTCGGGCATTTCCTCGCTGAAGGGTGCGACCGTCACCTACGAGCAGCTCATGGACCTGGCCCCGATCCTGGCCGGCGAGCTGGGCCTCAAGATCGAGTAGCGCCGCACCGGCTCAGGAGGCCGCGCCCAGCTTGGCTCGATAGGGTAGGGGTTATGCACCAAGCGCACCCCCAGTACCCATACGTGCCGCCTCTGCCCCGGACGCGCCAACCTGTCTTCGATTCGGGCAGGATGCTCCGCGGGGATTGGGTGGTCCTCGGCATGTACCTGGTGCTGTTCATCTTCGGCGCCGCGGGCCTGATGACCATGATCCCGGGGTTCACCGAGGCGTTCAACGACCAGGAATCCGCGACGTTCGGGGTGAACATGATTGCCTACGTCGTGGTCTTCACCGCGGCGATCATCATGGGCTTCGATACGCTGCGAAGGTCGTTTGCGACGTTCAAGTACTACCCGTGGGTCAAGATCCCGATGATCCCGGGCGCCTGGTTTGCCACGCTGATTGTCGGGGCGATCGTGATGGTGCTGCTGGGCAACCCGGTGAAAAGCGAAAACCAGCTGGCCATCGAGGGCATGACCCGTTCGGTGCCGTTCATGACGATGTTTGTTGTCACTGCGCTGCTGGGGCCGTTCGTGGAGGAGTACGTTTTCCGGCACCTGCTCATCGGGAAGCTGAGCCGCAAGCTCAACGTGTGGGTGTGCGTTGCCATTTCCGTGGTGCTGTTCACCGGGCTGCATTTCATCGGCGCCGGGTCATTCGACATCACCTCGGCCATTCCCTACACGACGCTGGGCGTCATGATGTCCGTCGCCTACGTCGTCACCGGCAAGTCCCTGGCCTACTCGTACATCCTGCACGTCTTCAACAACTCGGTGGCGCTGGTCATTTCCTACACGCTGCTGCCGCTTTTCCAGCAGTAACCCGTCGAGGAGCAAGCACACATCGTGGGTATCCAGGGAGACGGCGATTCGCCGTGGCAGGGGCACATGCACGGCAGCAGGGGCTACCGGCGCATGATCCTCGCGCTTTTTGCCGCCGGCGTCGCCACGTTTTCTCAGTTGTACTCGGTGCAGGGCGTGCTTCCCGAGCTTGCGCGCGACCTTGGCATCAGCCAGCCGCAGGCCGCGCTGGCCGTTTCCGCGGCGACGCTGGGGCTGGCCTGTTCGGTGCTGGTGTGGTCGCTGCTGGCGGACCGGATGGGCCGTTTGCGCACCATGACCATTGCCGTGGTCTGCGCGGTGGTCCTGGGGCTGGCGGTGCCGTTCTCGCCGGGCTTCGAGTGGCTGCTGGCCCTGCGCTTTGTCGAGGGCCTGGCGCTGGGCGGGATTCCGGCCGTGGCCCTGGCGTACCTGGCCGAGGAGGTGTCGAACCTGCACGCGGCGGTGGCGGCGGGGACGTACATTTCCGGCACGAGCCTCGGGGGACTGGCCGGGCGCCTGGTCGCCGGGCCGCTGAGCGAGTTCTGGAACTGGCGGGCCGGAACCCTGGTGGTGAGCGTCCTGGCCGCGATTGCCGCGGCGGTCTTCATCGCCGTCGCGCCCAAGCCCAGGGGCTTCACCCCGGTTCCGTGGTCCAGCCCGCACACGGTACCGCTGTGGAAAAAGCTGTGGATGAACCTGCGAAGCGGTCCGCTGCTGGCGCTCTACGCCCAGGGTTTCCTGCTCATGGGCGGGTTCGTGGCGGTGTTCAACTACCTGGGATTCCGGCTGGAGGCCCCGCCGTTCCTGATTCCCGCGGCGCTGGCCTCGCTGGTGTTCATCGCCTACCTGTCCGGCACCTGGTCCTCGCGCCGATCCGGGATGCTGGTGGCGCGTTTCGCGCGGCTGCCGGTGCTGCTCGGGTCGATCGGCGTGATGCTTGCCGGGCTGCTGGTCACACTCGTTGATTGGCTGCCGACGGTGGTGTTCGGCATGCTGCTGTTCACCGCGGGCTTCTTTGCCGCCCACGCCGTGGCCAGCGGATGGATTCCGCTGGTGGCCGTGGGCGGGCGGGCGCAGGCCGCGAGCCTGTACAACCTCGCCTACTACGGCGGTTCCTCGCTTTTCGGATGGGCCATCGGCCTGGCCTTCGACGCCGGAGGATGGCCGGGGCTGGGCCTTGCCGTCTCCTCGCTGCTGCTCGTTGCCGCGGCCTTGGCCCTGCTGGGATTGCGGCATCGCGAACCTGCGGCGTAGCGGGCAAGAACCCTTTCGACGGACCACGCCAGTAGGCTTGGCCTGTGAGTTCAGCAGCTAAAAACAAGGTTTCATCCCACGAGTCCTCCAGGGGCCTGGGCCGCACCATCCTGGCGCTCGCCATTCCCGCGCTTGGCGCGCTGATTGCCGAACCGCTCTTCCTGCTGGCCGACACCGCCATCATCGGACACCTGGGAATCAACGAACTTGCCGGGGCCGGGCTGGGGACCACGGTGCTGCAAACCGCGGTGGGCCTCATGGTTTTCCTTGCCTACTCGACGACGCCGGCGGTAGCCCGGGCGATCGGCGCGGGGCAGACGGGCAAGGCCATGGCCGCGGGCCGCGACGGCATCTGGCTGGCGCTGGGCCTGGGCGCGGTCCTGGCGCTGGTCGGCTTCTTCGGCGCCAGGCCCTTGGCCGCGGCCATGGGGGCGAAGGGCCCCGTGCTCGAGTTCGCGGTCGACTACATCCAGTATTCGACCTTCGGAATCCCGGCGATGTTGCTGGTGCTCGCCGCGACCGGCGTGCTGCGCGGCATGCAGGACACCAAGACCCCGCTCTACGTCGCGGGATTCGGGTTCGCCGCGAACATCATCCTGAACTTCATCCTCGTGTACCCGCTGAACATGTCGGTGGCCGGCGCCGCACTGGGCACCTCGATCGCCCAGTGGGGCATGGCCGTGGTGTACCTGTGGATGCTGGTTCCGCGGATCCGCAAGGCCGGCCAGTCGCTGGCCCCGCACGGCCGCGGCGTGCTGAGCACCGGACAGGTCGGCTCTTGGCTGATGCTGCGCACCCTGAGCCTGCGCCTCGCGCTGATCGCGACGGTATGGGTCGCCACCGGGCAGGGGGCGCTCACGCTGGCGGCCCACCAGCTGGTGTTCACCGTCTTCACCTTCATGGCCTTCGCCCTCGACGCGCTGGCCATCGCCGCCCAGGCGCTAATCGGCAAGGAGCTCGGGGCCGCCAACGAGCAGCGGGCGCGGCTGCTGACCCGGACCATGTGCCGCTGGGGCGTCTACTTCGGTCTCGTCACGGGTGCGGTGCTGGCCGCGGCCGCGCCGTTTGCCGGGGCCCTGTTCACGACCGACGAATCGGTGCGCCAGGCGACGATGGTGGGCATCTGGATCCTTGCGGTGGCGCAGCCCCTCTGCGGGCTGGTCTTTGTGCTCGACGGCGTGCTCATCGGAGCCGGCGACGCCCGCTACCTGGCCGTTGTCGGGTTGGTCAACCTCGTTGCCTACCTGCCGATGCTCTATGCCGTCACGCGCTTTGAGCACGGCGGGGTTTCCGCCGTGGCGTGGATCTGGGTGGCCTTCGGGATCGGCTTCATGGCCGCCCGTGCGGCGACGTTGTCATGGCGCGTGCGCAACGACAACTGGATGCGACTGGGCGCCTAGGCCACCGGCCTTAGGCCGTCAGCGACTGGGCGCCTAGGCCACCGGCCTTAGGCCGTCAGCGACTGGTTCGCCGGCGCGGGGATCGGGCGTGGCAGCGCTGCGTCGGTGAAATCCAGGGTGATCCGGGCGCCCGGGGTGTTGGACAGGCTCACCCGCGCGCCCATGGCGGCGGCTTGGCCGCAGGCGATGGTGAGTCCCAGACCGATGCCGCCCCCCTTGGAGACGAAGCGCTCGGGACCGGTTTCCAGGATGGAGGGCGGGAAGCCGGGGCCGTGATCCACGACTTCCAGGCGGCCGGCGGAACTGCGGACCAGCACGTGGCCCTCTCCATGCGTGAGGGCATTGCGGACCAGATTCTCGAGGATCCGTTCCAGCCGCCGCGGTTCAAGCCACACCACGGACCCCGAGGCGTCCAGCTCCAGGACCAACGATGCGCACTGGTCGGGGCAGTGGTCACGAATTCGGGAGATGATGCCCCGGACGCAGGCATCGAGGTCCGTGGCCACCAGCTCGATGGATTCCGTTCCCGATTCGAGCCGCGAGACCTCCAACAGGTCCTCGATCAACGTGCGCAGCTTGGCCACCCGGTCCTGCACCAGTTCCGTGGGGCGGGAGGGCGGCAGCAGGCTGGCCGCGGTGACCAGTCCCGTCAACGGGGTGCGCAGTTCATGTGCCAGATCGGCGGTGAAGCGTTGCTCCGCCGCGATCTTTGCCGTCAGTTCCGCGGCCATGACGTCCACCGCCGCGGCGAATTCGTCAACCTCGTCCTTGCCCCCAAAGGGCGGGCCGATGGCTTCTTCCACGACGATGTGGCGTTGTCCGGCGGCGATGGCCCGCGCCGCATGGGCTCCATCCGCCAGCCGCCGCACCAGACGCGATGCCACCAGGATGCCCAGCGCCGAGACAACGAAGAGCGTGGCGATGCCCGCCCAGAACAAGGCGGTGTCCATGTTGGTGCGCACCTGCAGGCTGTTGGCCCAGGACACCGAGAGCGAGAGCACCGCGGGCTGGGATCCGAGCTCGACGGGTGCGGCAGCAAAGATCACCGGCACCCCCTCGAGGGTGCCCCGGTACGTCACCACGTCCCCGGCCCGGGCTGCCTCCCGGGCCTGCCTTGGCAGGTTCGGATCGTTGACGGTTGCGCCAAGCACGCTGATGCCGGTTTCGCCCAGGATTTTCACCGCCTGCTGCAGTGACACCGTGGCCTCGGTGCGCAGCCGCTGCTCCTCCGAGGTGTTGATCATCTGGCGCACCAGCAACGCGGAGACCAATAGCGCCATGAACACCGACACCGTGGTGACAAGCGTGATTTTCCACCGCAGGCTCATGCTTGCTCAGCCATGGAGCCGATACCCGAAGCCGCGCACCGTCTCCACGCGTGCGGCCCCGATCTTGCGGCGCAGGCGCTGGACGTGCACGTCGATGACGCGGTGGTCGCTGTCCCAGCCGTGCCCCCAGACCTCCGTGAGGATTTCCGTGCGCGAATAGACGCTGCCCGGATCCTGGCTCAGGATCAGCAGGATGCGCATCTCGGTCGGCGTCAGATGCACCTCCTGGCCATCGAGGGTGACGATGAGCCGGTGCGTATCAATATCCAGCCCGCGCCCCGGGGGCTTGGGGGTTTCCTCCCTTGCCTCCGACGGGGAAGGAGCCAGGTCGCGGGTGCGGCGCAGCACCGCGCGCAGGCGTGCATCAAGAACCTGCAGGTCGAAGGGCTTGGCCAGATAGTCGTCGGCCCCGGCATCCAACCCGTTGACCATGTCGATGCCGTCCCCGCGTGCGGAGACCATGATCACCGGAACGCTGCTGAAGCGGCGCAGCGCGCGGCACACCTGGGTGCCGTTCATGGTCGGCAACATGACATCGAGCAGCACCGCATCCACGGGGTCGGTGGCATGCTGCGCCTTGAGGCGCTCCAGGCCCTCCAGACCGTCTCCGACGCCCTCCACCAGGTAGCCGAGCCGGGAGAGCCCAATCGTGGTGGCCTCGCGAATGACCTCGTCGTCTTCGATCATGAGGAGCCGGATTCCCGGGGTGTCCATCACTTCTCTCCTTCAGGTTCCGTGTAGTCGACGGGGCTTTTGAACGTGTCTCCCTCGATGAACCGACCATCCTGGTAGCGGAAGAGCCGCACCGACCAGCCCGAGGGGCAGCACATGGGGTCTTGGGGTTCGTAGATCGATTCCTGCGCCACCAGGCTTCCGTCGCTGCCCGAGGTCAGGTAGATGTCCGAACCGCCCACCGCCAGCACGATGCGTGGGGTGCCGGCATCGTTGCGCACCACAAAGGAAGCGAAGCTGTAGCTGTCCCCGGCGGTACTCACCGAATAGACCTGGAAGCGCTCGCCCGCCGCCTCGTGGCTGGGCAGGGCGATCACGCAACGGGCACAGGTACTGAGGTACTCGTGGATTTCCGCGGGATCCGCGCCGTCGTCGCGCAGGGAACCCAAATCGGTGTTCAGCAGCAGGCTGCGGATCTGCGCGGGGGCAAATGGCTTTTCCCAGGCCGCCGCCTCTTCGGGGGTGACGGTTGGTTGCTTTGCCGCCGTCGACGACGGGGGAGAGCCCCCTGCCGGCACCTCCACACGCAAGGCCCTGCCCGTCGAACAGGCGCCGAGCGTCACGCAGAGGACCATGGCCAGGACGATGCCCAGGCCGCGGCGCAGAGCCATGGCGTTCCTTTCAAGGGGGTGCTGACCCCGACGGAATTCGCGGGTTAGTGCCATTATGCCCGGTGAGATGCGTAGGAATCGTGACAAAAGGCGGTCCGAACCTGTCGATTGTGTAACAACTCCGTGTGTCCTTCGAGACGTTCCCGGCCGTGAACCGTTGCCTGCCTCGGGAAACATTGAGGCAGTGAATTCCAACCCCACTGTTGTTGCCGGCCCCGCACCCGAGGCTCTCGGTTCGTTGCGGGCACCGACGCGCAACCCCGCACTGGATGGCTTGCGTGGCATTGCCGTGGTGGCGGTGATTGCCTATCACCTGTGGCCACAGGTGCTGCCCGGCGGATTCCTCGGCGTCGACCTTTTCTTTGTGCTCAGTGGGTACCTGATTACCGGTGGATTGCTCAGGCGTCTGGACGCCGGTTTATCCGTGGGGTTGCGCGAATTCTGGGTTCGGCGGGCCCGGCGGTTGATTCCGGCGATGCTGTTGATGCTGGTGGGTGCCACGGCCCTGGCGATCCTTGCCGGCGGTGAACTTCCCGCGGGTCTGCGTGCGCAATGGCTCGGCGCGTTGAGCTACACCAGCAACTGGCTGCAGATCGCCGCCGGAAACAGCTACTTTGCCTCGGCAGAGCCGCCGTATTTCCAGCATCTGTGGTCGCTTGCCATCGAGGAGCAGTTCTACCTGCTTTGGCCCGTGGTGTTGGTGTTGCTGGTAGTGGTGCTGCGCACCAAGGCCAAGCTGTTGGCCGCCGTGGCCATCTTGGGGGTGGCCTCGGCGGCAAGCATGGCCTTGGCCTTTGTTCCGGGTCGGGATGCCAGTCCGCTCTACTTTGGCACATGGACCCATGGGTTCGGGCTGCTCATCGGATCCGCGGCAGCCATCTATGCCAGTTCCCGCCCGGGGCCCCAGGCGTGCGGCCCGTTGCCCCGCGCCGGCCGCACGGGGCAGTGGGCCGTTGGCTTGCCGCTGGTGGCAATGCTCGTGGCGATGTTCCTCTTGCCCGATACGTCGGGTGTGGCCTACCGCGGGGGCATGGCTCTGTTTTGCGTGGCCAGCGCCGGGGTGATTCTGTCTCTGGAAAGCGTCCACACGCTTGTGCGTGCAGTCTTGAATCAGCAGCATCTGCGGTGGATGGGCAATCGCAGCTATGGACTATATCTTTGGCACTGGCCGCTGGTGGTGCTCGCCGGGGTGCTCTTCCCGCCGCAAGCGGCGACGGCCGCAACCCTCTGCGTCCTCGCCGCGACGTTCCTGGCTGCCGCCGCGTCATGGCACCTGGTGGAGCAGCCCGTCATGCGCGACGGGTTCAAGGTCTCGCTGCGCGCGTGGCGCTCGAATGTTGCGGGGCGGATTGGTGCACTGCGTTCCGGTGCGCCCGGCCGTTACGGCCAGATCGTGCCGTTGGCGACGCTGCTGCTGATTCCCTTGTGCGCTGTCACCGTACTGGTGGCTTCCCCGGGGCAAAGTAACCTGCAGCGGCAATTGACCGAGGCCCAGGAGATGCTCGGCGAGCAAGCCGACACTTCTGGCATCGCGCCGGCGCCCGAACACCGGCCTGCGCCCGTCACTGGCAAAGGGACGGGAAAAGCTGCGGGCTCCGCGAAGGCAAAACACGGCACGGGTGGCGATGTCACGGCGTTGGGCGACTCCGTCATGCTCGCCTCCACCCGGGAATTGCTCAAGGAACTGCCTGGCATCTCCATCCACGCTTCCGTGGGCGCCCAGATTCGCGAGGCCCCGGAGAAGCTTGAGCGGTTGCGGGACGCAAACCGGTTGCGTCGGGTGGTGGTGCTGGGTTTGGGGACCAACGGCGATCTGCCGGCGGGCACGCTGGAGAAGGTGCGCGAGGTCATTGGTCCGGATCGCGAGCTGTTTCTGGTCACCGTCCATGCCCCGCGCGAATGGGCCGACTCGGTGAACGAGAAATACCGGAGCGCTGCCGCCAGGCACGTAAATGTCCATCTGGTTGATTGGGCTGCACTGGCGCCGGAACTCGACGACTTTGCACGCGACAGAATCCATCCCGGCCCCCACGGGACCCACGAATACGCCCGACTGATGACAAGCGCGCTGGGTAATTCCTGAACCGCGGTTTCCATCGTTTATTTCATGCTTTACCGCCGATTGTCGGCTTCCAATTGAAAGGTTCCATCTTGTCCAGCTTGCTTCCCCGTTCCCACCGCAGGGCTTTCGCCCACCGCATCGCGGCACTGGCGGTGGCCGCCGCAATGCTGAGCGGTTGCTCACCGGTTGCCTCACCGGGGACCGGGGCGTCGCAGTCGACACCAACTTCAGCGCCGGTTACAGAGGCCACGCAATTTTCCCCGCGACAGGGACTGTCCCTGGACCTGGTGCCGGGGATCCACACACTGACGCGCACCGACGAGGTGAACCGGATCTTCGCACAGTGGTTGGCAGTTCCCGGCCATCCGGAGGTCGAGGGCGCGCAACGGGCAGCCGTCGACGGGACGATCGCGTCGTTCCTTGCCACGCTGGGTGAGGAGCCAACCGCAGCGGCCTCGGCCCACGAGCTGAGCATCGACCCGGAACTGACAGGGTCCTCGCGCACGATGCTCGGAATCAGATCCAGCACCTCCACCGTTGTTGGCGACAACACCTCCAAGAGCTACCGGACGCAGTGGTTCGATCTGGGTGCAGGACGGATGCTGGAGACCGAGGAGCTATTCGTCGATGCAGCGGCCCTGCAGAAGTTCGTGGACCTCGTAGGCGAGGGCCTGCACGGACGTCCCGGAACCGGTGGAGGGGGTGCCGCCCCGGTGGACCCGCAACAGCCGGCATCACTCAACTTTGATGCCGCCGGCAACGCGCTGGTGGAGTTCGGCGAAAACACCGTTGCGGCTAGCGCGGAGGGCAACGTGGTCATCAAGCTGTCAGACACCGTGATCACCCCGCTGCTCAGCGCACGTGGTCAGCAGGTTCGTGACGCAGGCATGCGGCCCACCGGCTTGCCTGCGCCGAAGCCTTCATCCTCTTCATCGGCTTCGGGCGGCAACCCCGGATCCAAGGATCCCGCCGACGGCACCCGTGACATCGATGGTGCACGCGTGGATTGCCGCAAGGTCAAGTGCGTGGCGTTGACCTTTGACGACGGGCCGGGACCGAAGACGGGGCAGCTGTTGGATGCGTTGAAGCAGGCGAATGCGGCGGCAACCTTCTTTGTGGTCGGTCCGAATGCGGAGGCTCGGCCGCAGGTTCTGGCGCGCATGCTGGCGGAGGGGCATGAAATCGGAAACCACACGTGGAACCACCGCATGCTCACCTCGCTGGCCCCGGATCGCGTGGCCAAGGAGATCGGCAGCGCCGCGGGCGCGGTCGAGGATGCAACGGGTGCGGCACCCACGCTCTTGCGTCCGCCGTACGGCGCCACCAACAACACGGTCAAGAAGGCCGCTGGGGTTCCAGTCATCCTGTGGGATGTGGACACCCTGGATTGGAAGGTGCGCGATGCGAGCAAGGTTGTGTCGAATGCACTGCGCGACACCAAGCCGGGATCGATCGTGCTGATGCACGATATCCATTCCAGCACCGTCGAAGCGGTTCCCGCGATCCTGAAGGGATTGCGCGCCAAGGGCTACCACTTTGTAACGGTCTCCGAGTTGCTTGCCTCGGCCAACCCGCAAGATGGTGCGGTCTATGGCCGTGGTCCGGCGCCGGGGAAGGCGAAACCGAAACGCTAAGGCATCGGGGTGCGCAAACTCGTCGTCCGGGTCTTCAGGCCCAGAGGCTTCCGGGGTCGTTGAACTGCTGGGCCATCGTGGCACGGATGGATCGCAGGTGGGCCCGCATTGCGGCCTCGGCGGCCCGCGCATCGGCGCTTGCGATCGCCTCGTAGATCGCCTCGTGTTCGGCCTGCTCCGCGGGCGCGCTCATGTAGCGCTGAAGGCCCGGAAGGACATGGTGCGCACGGGCCGTCTCGTCGAAGCTATGGCGCAGCGTATCCGCCAGCCGTGTGTTGCGCGAGGCATCGGCAATGCGCTGGTGAAAACGCTGGGCGGCTTCCATGGCGGCCAAGGGGTTCTCGGCGGAGACCTCGGCTTGCGAGTCAAGGATCTGGCGCAATTCCGCGACGAGTGCGGGGGAGAGGAAACCTGCTGCCGACGCCGCGGCATGCGGTTCCAGCAGCATCCGCAGGTCGAGGGTTTCCTGGACGTCATTGAGCCCCATGGTCCTGACCAGGTAGCCCTTCTTGGGCAGGACCGTCAGAAGGCCCTGGGTGGTCAGGATCCGGAGGGCCTCGCGCACCGGGGTCTTCGACACCGAGTATTCCTCGGCCAGGCGCGGTTCAACCACGATGCTTCCGGGAGCCAGCTCCCCGGTGAGGATCGCCGCGCGCAACTGGACGACCAGGCCATCGGTCAACGATGTTCCCATGCTGCCTCCTAGGGTGTGCGCCCGCATGTGAGCGTCATATTGGACAAATGCAGATCAGGCTGTTGTGAAAGATACTACCCGCCTGTTAGAAATATATTTCAGAGATTTTTCACGGAGTTTGCAAGGACGATCGTTGAACATGGCACAAAACCTGGCACCACCCCAGAAGGAACAAGCAGCCGAGCCGCAGCGGCTCACCCCCGCCGGCCGCCGCGCGGTCTTTGCCGCAGTGCTCGGAACGGTGATCGAGTGGTACGACTACGCCCTCTATGGCGCCGCGGCCGGGCTCGTGATTGCGCCGCTGTTCTTCTCCGAGGCTGTGGCCTCTGCGGGAGCAATGATGGCCTTCGCGACGTTCGCCGTGGGCTTCGTCGCCCGCCCGCTGGGCGGCGTGATCGTCGGCCACATCGGCGACAAGTACGGCCGGCGGCCGGCCATGATGCTGACTATCATACTCATGGGTGTTGCCACGGTCGGTGTCGGACTGCTGCCCACCAGCATGGCCATCGGCGCGGCCGCCCCGCTGCTGCTGGTGCTCCTGCGCCTGTTGCAGGGATTCGGTGCCGGGGCCGAACTGGCCGGTGCGATGACACTGGTTGCCGAATTCGCCCCGCCCAAGCGCCGCGGTTTCTACACCTCGCTGGTGCTTTCCACCCCGCCCGCCGGCATCGCCCTGGCAACCTTCGCATTCTTCGCCGTCTCGTCCCTGGGAACCGATGTGCTGTTGGGCTGGGCCTGGCGGATCCCGTTCCTGGTCTCCGCCGTGCTCTTCTTCCTGGCCCTGTACATCCGCAACCGGCTGGAGGAAACCCCCGAGTACTCGGCGGCCATCACGAAGGCCGAAAACGAACGCACCAAGACGCGGCTGCCCCTGCGCGACGTGCTGGCGCGCGACTGGCGCCAGGTCATCGTCGGGTTCTTCTCGATCACCGGCCACAACGCCATGAACTACATCCTGGCCGTGTACGCCCTCACGTTGATGACCTCCCCGGCGGTGGGATTGGACAAGCCCTCGGCCTTGCTGGCCGTCACGCTGGGCTCGCTGGTCAGCGTCGCCCTGACGCCGGTCGGAGGGTGGATGTCGGACAGGTTCGGTGCCCCGCGTGTCCTGCTCTTCGGCAGCCTCATGGGCGCTGCCCTTGCGTACCCGATCTTCGCGTTGCTCAGCGCCGGCGATTTCGCCCTGGCCTTCACGGCGATTGCCCTGGGCTACGGTCTTGTCATCCCCGCCACCAGCGGCGCGCAGGGCGCCTTCCTCACCAACCTCTTCCCGCCACAACGCCGGCTCAGCGGCATCGGGCTGGCACGAGAGACCAACGGCGCGTTGGTTGCGGGGCTCAGCCCGCTGATCGCCGCAGCGCTGGTCACGGCCGCCGACGGGCAAACCTACCTGGCCGCCGGATACCTTCTGGCCTGCTGCCTGGCCTCGGCGGTCGCGGTGGCCGCATCCACCCGGCTTCGCACCAACCGGTAGCACTCGGCCCCTCCCAAGTCCGAACCCCGACACCCACTACCCAAAGGAACAAATCGATGAAGCGACGCCTGCCGCAAATCTCCGAACTGCGTTCGCTGATGAAGTTCGAACCGATCAACCTGGACCGCCGCGCCGCGCGGCTGGCCAAGGCCGCCGACGTGTGGGACATCCGGGCCATCGCCAAGCGGCGCACCCCGACGCCCGCCTTCGACTACGTGGACGGTGCGGCCCAGCGAGAGCTGACCTACCGCCGTTCACGCGAGGTCTTCGACTCCATCGAGCTGATCCCGCGGATCCTGCATGGCACGGCCACCGCCGACCTCTCCACCGTCATCGCCGGGGAGCGTTCGTCGCTGCCCTTCGGCATAGCCCCGACGGGTTTCACGCGGTTCATGCACGCCGAGGGGGAGACCGGCGCCGTCCGTGCGGCGGCCCGCGCCGGCATCCCGTTCTCGCTGTCGACCATGGGCACGCGCTCCCTGGAGGAAGTAGCCGAGGCGGCCCCGGACTCCCGCCGTTGGTTCCAGCTCTACCTGTGGAAGGACCGTGACAAGTCCCGCGAGCTGCTGCAGCGAGCCCGGGATTCCGGCTACGACACGCTGCTTGTCACTGTCGACACACCGGTTGCCGGCCAGCGCCTGCGCGATGCCCGCAACGGCATGGTCATCCCCCCGAAGCTGAACCTCAAGACGGTGCTCGACGCCTCCTACCGCCCCGAATGGTGGTTCAACTTCCTGACAACGGATTCGTTGAAGTTCGCCTCGCTGTCCAACACCAGCACCGACCTGCCGACGCTGATCAACTCGATGTTCGACCCGACGCTTTCCTTCGCCGACCTGGAATGGATCCGCTCGATCTGGCCGGGAAAGCTCTTCGTCAAGGGCGTGCTGACCGCCGAGGACGCCCGAAAGTCGGTTGCCGCCGGTGCAGACGGTCTGGTCGTCTCCAACCACGGCGGCCGCCAGCTGGACCGTGCCCCGATTTCCTTCGAGGCCCTGGCCGAGGTGCGCGCGGAAGTCGGCCGCGACGTGGAAATCATCCTGGACTCGGGCATCATGTCCGGTGCCGACATTGTTGCATCGCTCTGCGCGGGGGCCGACTTTGTGCTGATCGGACGTGCCTACCTCTACGGGCTCATGGCCGGCGGCGAGGCGGGAGTGGAACGGGTCATCGAGCTGTTGGCCGAGGAGATCCGCGTCAACATGCAATTGATGGGGGCCGCGACCATTGCGGACCTCGGCCCGGAACTGATGCGCCGGCGAGCTCCCGAATTCAGGGGATAGGTTGAGCGCCGTTAGACTCGAAGAGTGCCTGCTGTAAAAATCCCCGCCGCCCTTGCCGCCGAAGTCGCAACCCCCGTCATGGGCCGCGCACTCACGGCCGCCGGGTTCGCGCTCATTTCAATTTTCTGGCCCGGTGCCACCAGCCAGGTCTTGGCCTACAGCCTTGCCGCGTTCATGGTGGCCAGCGCCAAGTTCATGTGGGACTACGCCAAGGCGCCCAGCGCGCCGAAGGCCGCACAAGGCCTATACGCCGGTGCCGCACTGGTGATGATCCTCTCCGGCCTGGTCATGGCGCTGCGTCCTGAGGTGCTGGTCATCGGCATTGCCGGGGCCGCGGCCTTCATCATCGCCGGCGCTCTGGAAATCATGGTCTTCATCCGCCTCCGTGCCGACTTTGTGCCGTTCAAGGACCAGCTGGTCACGGGCTTTGTCGGTCTGGGAGTGGGTGCAGCGCTTTTGATGGGGCTGAACATGGATGCCCACGCATTGCTCGGGTTGGCCGGGGGCGGCGCCATCATCCTGGCCGTCTTCGAACTGATCTCGGCCTTCGGATTGCGGCATGATTCCAAAGAAAGCCAAGCCGGCCTTTGGGGCTAGACTAGACGTTGAACCAAACCTGTAGGAGGGCCTTAACGTGGGCAACAACCCGGTTGAGAATAAAAAATCTTGGCAGCAGAGCATCAAGGCGCCACTGTCCTTCTCGCTTGTCATGGCCTTGATCGCTGGCGTAGTAGCCACGATTTCGGCGACCGGCGGATCGAACAACCCGCTGCGGTTGGACGTCGGGCTTGTGGCCTTCGGCGTGGCGTTCGTGGCCTGCCTGCTGATCATCTCCGTGATGACCATGGCAGGCAAAGAAAATCCCGAGGATCTTGGCACCGGATCCGGTGTCAACCGTTCCTCGGCGAACCCTGACAAGAAGTCAGGCCACTAAATAAATTTGAAACGAAAGCCACCGAGATCCGAATCTCGGTGGCTTTTGTGTTTCCACTCCCGTCTCCGGGAGGCGGCCGGGATGCGCCTCAGGAAGCGTTTTGCTCGTTGCCTGCGGCGCTCCAACGATCCAGGAATTCCTCGGCAGTGAGTTCCTCCAAGTCCGAGCGAACCATCGACACGAGGGACTCCGCCTCCTCGATGCTGCCGGTGTTGATGCGAATGACCTCGGAGTGGTCGTCGAGCCGGTGCACCACGACCGCGGCACCCACGACATCGGATCCGTCTCCGCCGAAGAACGCTTCGACGAGGCCCGCGGCCCAGCGTGCGGCGGCGCGAAGGGGGCTCTCGTTGGCCTTTTCCAAGTCCACATCGAAGTCATCAGAAGCGTGTTTTTGGGGTACTTGTTCGTTGCTCACTGCTGCTCCTCGGATCGATAGATCGGAACCATCTCCGGCTATGAGACCAGTGTATGGCGAGGATTACTGTTTTTGTGCGGATTGACGCTGGCGGTACGCGCGGACGTGTTCGCGGTTCGCGCAGTTGCCGGTATCGCAGTATCGCTTGGAGCGGTTCTTCGACAGGTCCAGGAGCACCGCGGTGCAATCCGACGCCGCGCAGGAGCGCAACCTTTCGCGTTCCCCGGAACGCAAGACATCGACCAGGGCCATGGCGGCCTCCACTGCCATGCGCTCGCTCAGTGGTGCCTGCTGGGTCGTAGCGTGGATGTGGTAGTCAAACCCGTCGTGTTTGACCAGCTGCGGCAGTGCCCTGGCGTTGCGCAGTATGAAGTTGACCTGCTCGACGGCCTCGTCCTCGGACGCCACCCAGATGTCACGCAATTGGGCGCGCAGCTGGCGCACCGAACGTAGCTCGGCGTCGCTGTGGGTGCGGGACCCGGAGAAGCGCTGCTCGCTGATGAACTGGTCGAGATCCGCCAGGGTCAGCAGGCTGTCGGTCTCGCCGGCGGTGGTGTTGAGGAGGTCGACGACCGAGCCTAGGGCCACTACCGTGTCAGGGGCAAAGGTCATGATGACTCCTGTGGTGCCTTGTAGATTGACGGGATAACACATTTGGTTCTAGTGTCATGAGCATACATTCATTTACTCCTGACAGTCGATTTGGTTGTGCGCGACCACTCAAACGTCGGAACCGCCACGCTGAGGAGCGCGCATGCCTTTGGAGAGAGTTTCATCCGATCCCGTCGTTTCGCCGACCCTGGCTGTTCGTCGCTCGACGCCCCGCATGGGCGGGGTTGGCATTGCGCTGTTTTCCTCGGCGATCTTTGGTCTCTCCGGCTCTTTCGCCAAGGCGCTGTTGGACTCCGGCTGGTCGCCGGCCGCGGCCGTGACGCTGCGGCTGGCCGGGGCTTCCTTGGTGCTGCTTGTCCCTACGCTCATCGTGATGCGCGGCAAATGGGGCCTCGCCGCGAAGAACTGGAAGTCGATCCTGCTCTTCGGCTTCTTCGGGGTGGCGATCTGCCAGTTCTTCTACTTCCAGGCCGTCGAACGCCTTGACGTGGGAGTGGCCCTGCTGCTGGAGTTCCTGGCGCCGGTGCTGATCGTGATCTTCCTGTGGATCCGCCACCGCAAGCGCCCGGAGGCCCTGACCATTGGCGGAACCATGCTGTCGCTGATCGGCCTGGCTGCCGTGCTGGATCTGACGGGGAGCACCCGGGTAGACCCGATCGGCGTGCTGTGGGGCCTCGGTGCAGCGGTCGGGCTGGTCGTCTACTTCTTTGTCAGTGCTCGGGTCGAAGGGGCGTTGCCGCCGCTGGTGTTGGCCACCGGAGGACTCTCCGTGGGTGCGGTGACCATGGCCCTTCTGGCAGTGGTCGGGCTCCTGGAGATGCGCATGGCGTTCACGCCGGTGAAGCTTGCCAGCTGGGAAACGCAATGGTGGGTTGCCCTCGGCGGGCTCGTTCTCTTCTCCACCGTCATTTCCTACGTCACGGGCATCATGGCCGCCCGGGCCCTCGGATCGAAGCTTGCCTCGTTCATCTCGCTGACGGAGGTGCTCTTTGCGGTGGTGTGGGCCTGGCTGCTGCTCGGGCAGCTTCCCGCGGGCATCCAGCTGCTGGGTGGCGCACTGATCGTCGGCGGCGTGCTGCTGGTGCGCGCCGATGAAATGCGCAGCCCCTAAGTAGATTCGGCATGGTGCGCGGGCCGGCTCCCCGCACAATGGTTGTGGCCACGCCGTAACGGCGTGGCCACAACCGTTTAAAGCATCTTGGCGTCTTGGCCTTCGCTACACGGCGTTGTCGACGCCGGAGAGGATCACGTAGGTCTTGCGAACGGTTTCGTGGACCTCCCAGAGCCCCTTCCAGCCTGCGGGCATCACCACGGTGTCGCCGGCGCCGACCAGCACCCCGCGGCCGCCCTCCGAGGTGATGGTCACGGACCCGCTGAGGATCTGGCAGACCTCGTGGTATTCGTCGCGGAAGGCGGTGAACGTGCCGGGCGTCGCCTCCCAGACCCCGACCTCCAGGGAGTCGGCTGACCAGACCTCCCGCGAGGCCTCCTGCATGCCCTCGGTGAGCGCCGTGGCCTTGGGCTCGAACTCCCCGAGCTCGGCGGTGCCGGCGGAGGGAAGGTGGATCAACTTTGCTGCCATGTCTTGCACGTTCCTTTAGTGGTGTCGCGTTTGGTGGGGGTTTGTTCGGGTGCCGTTCAGGCCCGGCCGGAGACGAGGTCCGCGATGTGGGCGATCTTCGAGGTTGCCGAACGCCCGTCTTTCTCCGCCTGGTCTGCAATGCCGTAGGCCTTGTAAAGCGACTGGACGGCGATCCATCGGGCGGGTTCGACCTCCCAGCGCCTCACCTTGCGGTTCACCCACGGCATCTGCACCAGTTCGCTGCCCGGATCAAGGATCAGGTCCCGGAGTGTGCGCCCGGCAAGGTTGGTGGCGGTGACGCCGGTGCCGACGTAGCCGCCCGCCCAGCCGATGCCCGTTTCCTTGTCCAGCCCGACGGTTGCCTTCCAGTCGCGGGGCACGCCCAGCACGCCGGCCCAGGCGTGGTCGATCGCCGCGCCGCGGGTGGCCGGGAACATGTCGTGCAGGATGTCCGTGAGCAGCTTGATGGTGGCGGGCTGGGTGGCCCCGTCG
The DNA here is from genome assembly GCF_042901625.1 of Paeniglutamicibacter sp. NPDC012692. Classification (NCBI taxonomy): domain Bacteria; kingdom Bacillati; phylum Actinomycetota; class Actinomycetes; order Micrococcales; family Micrococcaceae; genus Paeniglutamicibacter; species Paeniglutamicibacter sp. NPDC012692. The sequence continues at coordinate 628,971 of NZ_JBIBDE010000002.1, read as the reverse complement.
GTGTCGGTCTTGGATCCGTAGCGGTAGGGCACCCCGCGCCCGCCCAGGGCGATGCGCCCGTCCTCGGTGCGCTGGGCATACATGTAGGCGTGGGCCATGTCCCCGACGGTGTCGCGGTCGTTCCACCCGATTTCATCCCAGACCGAATCCGGCAGGGGCGCGGTGGCGATCATCGATGAGTTCATCGGCAGCCATTCGCGGTGCGAACCCTTGAGGTTTGCGGTGAATCCCTCGGTGGCGCGCAGGATGTAGGTCGCCTCGACGGTGCCGTAGGCGGTGACGGCCTTGCGCGGGAGGATCTCGGTGACGGCGGTGCCCTCGTAGATCCGCACGCCCAGGCGTTCGCAGGCCTCGGCCAGACCGCGCACCAGCTTGGACGGGTGGATGCGTGCCGCATGTGGCTGGTGGATGGACCCCAGCGCGTTGGCGATGTTGACCCGTTCCCCGGTTTCCCGTGCGTCAAGGAGCCTGACGCCGGCCTCCGGCCAGGCTTCCTCGGCCTTGGCCGCTTCCTTGAGCCTGGCCAGTTGCGCCTCGTTGCGGGCGACGTTCAGTTCCCCGCCCTTGTGGAAGTGCGCGTCGATGCCCTCGGCGCCAGCGGTGGCAATAACCTCGTCGACGGTCTCGTTCAGCAATTCCTGGAAGCGGCCGACGGTCCTGCGGCCGTGGGTCTTGACGTACTGGCCGCGGCCGCCGGTGATCGAGTTGGTCAGCCAGCCGCCGTTGCGCCCGGAGGCGCCGAACCCGGCGAAGCGGCTTTCAATCACCACGACATCCAGCGACGGATCCGCCTTCTTCAGGTAGTACGCGGTCCACAGCCCGGTGTAACCGGCGCCGACGATCGCCACGTCTGCCGTGGTGTCCCCGGTCAGTGGTGTTCGCTGGCCGGGTAGGCCGTCGGCTGCGTACCAGAACGAAACGTTGCCGTTCACTGTCATGAGATTGCTCCTGCTTGTTCTTCGCGGTGGATGTCGGCGGGTGTGTCAGTTGGTGGGCGGGGAAATGACCCAGAGGACCTCGGCGGTGTCGTCGCCGATGTTGCGCAGTCCATGTTCGATGGATGTCAGGTACTCGATGCTGTCGCCGGCGTCGAGGACGTGTTTTTCGTCCCCGACAAACAGTTCGATCCTGCCGTTCAGGCACATCACGAATTCCTGGGCGTTTCCGTGGCTGTAGTGCTCGTCTCCGGTGCTGCCGCCGGGTTCGAGATGGCCTGAGTAGATTTCAAGGTTGCGCAGGGGTGCTCGGCTCAGGCTGAACTTGGTCAGGCCGTCGGCCATGTGGATCCTGGGGCGTTGGCCCTTGCGAAGGACGCCCTGCGAGTCCTTGATGCGCCCATCGATCAGTTCGGCTGCGCTCACGCCCAGTGCCGAGGCGAGGCTCCTGAGGCTGGCGACGCTCGCGTTGGACCTGTCGTTTTCCAGCTGGCTGATGAATCCGGAACTCAGACCGGTCATGGTGGCCAGCCGGCGCAGGGTGAGTCCGCGCAGTTCGCGCGCGGCGCGAACGCGGGCCCCGAGGGTTTCCAGGGCTTCCGTTTCCATCGATGCAAAATCCCGTTTCCCGGAATGAAGCATTCCGTTACGCGTCACTAAACACTTTGTTCACAAGCAACCCTAGGCGCATGTGACCCGGAGCACAATGGAAGCCGTTCCATGGCAGGGATGGGTTTCGGTGAGCGGCCTCATTCGGTGATGGGGGAGTCCGCGGCCGGCGGTCGGCCGGGGGGCAAATAGTCGTCACGAACCGCAAAACGACAAAGGTCCGGTGTTCCCTTTCGGGAACACCGGACCTTTGCTCAGGGACAGCCGCGCGACCCCGGTAGCGAACTAGTTGCGCTTGCCGAAGCTGCGCAGGCGGAGCGAGTTGGCCACAACCAGCACTGAACTGGCGGCCATTGCGGCGCCGGCGATCATCGGGTTCAGGAAACCCAGGGCGGCGATCGGGATGCCGGCGGTGTTGTAGGCGAATGCCCAGAACAGGTTCATCTTGATGGTGCCCAGGGTCTTGCGGGAAAGCTCGATCGACTGCGCCACCTGGTTCAGGTCGTTGCCCATGATGGTCAGGTCCGCCGCCTCGATGGCGACATCCGTGCCCGAGCCCATGGCGATGCCGAGGTCCGCCTGGGCCAGTGCCGGGGCGTCGTTCACGCCGTCGCCGACCATGGCCACCACCTGTCCGCGTGCCTGGAGGTCGCGCACGGCCTGCGCCTTGCCGTCGGGGAAGACGTCGGCAAAGACGTCCTCCGGGGCGATCCCGACCTTTGCGGCGACCTGCGTTGCCACAGCCTTGTTGTCGCCGGTGAGCAGGACCGGGCGCAGGCCCAGTTCCTTCAGCCTGGCGATCGCGGCCGCCGAGGATTCCTTGATGGTGTCGGTCAGGTTGACCAGGCCCGCAAAGGATCCGTCGACGCCGATCATGATGGAGGTCGCGCCCGTCTGCTGGGCCGCGGCCAGGCTGGCCCGGTGTTCGTCGGTCAGCTCGATCCCGTTCTCCCTGAGCCAGCTTTCCCGTCCCGCGACGACGGTGCGGGTGCCGATGGTGGCGCGGACGCCGCCGCCCGGGGCGGAGGTGAATGCCGCGGCCGCGGCCAGCGGGGCAACGGCCCTCGCTGCCTCGACGATGGCGTGGGCGATCGGGTGCTCGGAGCCGGACTCGGCCGCGCCGGCCAGGGCCAGCAGCTCGGCCTCGTCGAACCCGGAAGCCGGGGTTGCCGAGGCGACGGCGAGGTTGCCCTCGGTGACGGTTCCGGTCTTGTCCAGCAGCACCGTGTCGATCTTGCGGGTGTCCTCGAGGACCTGCGGACCGCGGATCAGGATGCCCAGCTGGGCGCCGCGGCCCGTGCCGACCAGCAGGCCGATGGGCGTTGCAAGGCCCAGGGCGCACGGGCAGGCGATGACCAGCACCGCAACGGCCGCGGCGAACGCCGAGTCCAGGTCGCCGGTGAACACCAGCCACAGGACGAAGGTGAGCAGCGCGATGGCCAGCACGATCGGGACGAAGACCGCCGAGATGCGGTCGGCCAGCCGGGCGATGGGCGCCTTGCCGGTCTGCGCCTCGGAAACCAGGCGGCCCATCTGGGCCAGCGTGGTGTCCTTGCCGACGCGTGTGGCGCGAACCACCAGGCGGCCGGAGGTGTTGATGGTGGCACCGGTGACGGTGTCGTCCGGGCCCACCTCGACGGGCACCGATTCGCCGGTGACCAGCGCGGTGTCGATGGCGGAGTGGCCGGAGACCACGAAGCCGTCGGTGGCGATCTTCTCACCGGGGCGGACAACAAACTCGTCTCCGGGGACCAGCTCTGCGGCCGCGATCTTGGTTTCGACGCCGTCGCGCAGCACCGTGGCCTCCTTGGCGCCCAGGTCCAGCAGGGTCTTCAACGCGTCGCCGGCCCGCGCCTTGGCGCGTGCCTCGAGGTAGCGGCCGAGCAGCAGGAACGTCGCCACGACGCCCGCGGTCTCGAAGTAGAGCGCGTGTTCGCTCATCGACATGCCCGTGTGGGCCGTGATGTTCGGGTCCGCGATCAGCTGCCAGAGGGAGAAGAAGTACGCCGCGAGCACACCGATCGAAACCAGCGTGTCCATAGTGGAGGCGAAGTGGCGGGCGTTGATGGCCGCGGCGCGGTGGAACGGCCACGCGGACCAGAACACCACGGGAGTGGCGAGGGCCAGCGCGACCCAGCCCCAATGCGGGAATTGCGCGCCGGGAAACATGGAAATGATGAACAGCGGCACCGTGAAGATTGCGCCGACAACCAGGCGTTTCTTCAAGTCGCTTCGGGACGGGTCGGCCGCGTGGTTCATGCCCGGCATCGTGTGCGGTTCGTTGGCGGCGGGGGAGCCGGAGGCCGGTTCCACCGCCGCGTGGGCGTGCAGCGCAGGGGTCGCGGGTGCGGAGGCGTATTGGTCGACCTTGAGGCTGGCCTGGTAGCCGGCGGATTGGACGGTGGCGATGAGTTGCTCGTCGCTCACGTTCTCGGGGACCGTGATGCGTGCCGATTCCAGCGGGAGGTTCACCAGGGCTTCGACGCCCTCGATCTTGCCCAGTTTGCGTTCGACCCGGCCGACGCACGATGCGCAGGTCATGCCCTGGATGTCCAGTTCGACGATGCGTTGGTTGACGGGGAACGAGATGTCGTTGCTCATGATTCCTCTACTTCTCTCAAACCTGGCAGCGGGCCGGACACGTGGTCCGGGATCCGTCCGCAGGCGAGGGGGTTAGGCGCTCGTGGAGACGAGCGTGTAGCCGGCCTCCGCGACTGCTTCTTCGAGAACCGAGTTCTCGACGGGTGCGTTGGTGGTGACTGTGGCGGTGGAGGTGCCGCCGGCGGAGAGGACGACCTCGACGTTGCTGACGCCCGGAACCTCGTTGAGTTCCTCGGTGACGGAGGCGACGCAGTGGCCGCAGGTCATGCCGTCGATCTTCAGGGTGATGACGTTCTGGCTCATGGTGTCCTCGGTGGGTCGTGCAGTGATGGTGATGCCTTCGTTCGAGTTGCTTCCGCAGCCGCAACCGCCGCAACCGCAGCTTGATTCGTTGCTCATGTGTTCTCCTTGGGTGGTTCTTGAGGGGTGTTGGAAAGTGCGTCTGCCCGCGCCTAGCGCAGCAGGCGGCCGATGGCGGTGGTTACCTCTGCGACCTTGTCCGCCACGATGCTCTGGTCGCCGGTTTCGATCGACTGGGCTGCGGCGTTGACCACACAGTGGGAAACGTGGTCCTCCACCAGGCCGAGGCTGACCTTGTGCAGGGCGGCGTTGATGGCCGAAATCTGCGTGAGGATGTCGATGCAGTATTTTTCCTCGTCAACCATGCGGCTGACCCCGCGCACCTGGCCCTCGATGCGACTGAGTCGCTTCAGGAGGGCCTCCTTGTTGGCGGTGTAGGCGTGGTTTACATGTTCATCGACGGGGGCTGAAACGTTTTCCATGGTTCCAATAATACCCCTCGGGGGTATGTTGTCAAGTACCCTCCCGGGGTATGCGATGGGTGAATGGTTGATAACTTTGATTTATGCGTATTCCCTCCGAGCAGTCCTTCGTCCCCATCATCCTGGGGGGCGACATCGGTTCGTACTCATTGGCTCGAGAGTTTCACCAGGAATACGGGGCCATTTCAGCGGTCGTCCCATCCGTCATGACCGGTATCGTGGATCACTCCCGCATCCTCGACGCACGTCCCTTTGCCGAACAGGACAACGAGGCGGCCTTCCTGGACTTCGTGATTTCGCTCGGTCGGGAATTGGCGGCCGGCGCGGGCGGGCCCCGCCCCCTGCTGCTGCTGGGCGGAGCCGACCAGCACATCCGCTTCATCGCCCGCAACGCGGAGCGCCTACGCGTTTGGTTCACCGTCCCGTACGTCGGCGAAGAGCAGCTGGATCGGGCCACGGAGAAGGACGCGTTCTACGAACTCTGCCGGAGCCTGGACATTCCCTTCCCGGGCACCGTGGTCCACGACTGCGCGGACCACGCCGACATCGAAGCTCTGCCAGCGCGCCTGGCCGAGGCCAGCGTTCCGCTGCCCGCCATCGTCAAGCCCTCCGACGGGGTTGCCTGGGGCCAGCTTGAATTCGCCGGCAAGAAGAAGGTCCACACCGTCGCAACGGAAGCCGAGCTGAAGGACCTGATCTCCAAGGCCACGGAGGCCGGGTACGCGGGAACACTGGTCATCCAGGACCTCATCCCCGGCGGGGACAGCGGCATGCACATCGCCACGTTCTTCAGCGACCAGGACGGCAAGGTGCGCTTTGCCTCCTGCGGGCGGGTCATCGTCGAGGAGCACGCGCCGGGTGCACTGGGGAACTCAGCGGCCATCGTGGCGCAGCCCAACGACGTGGCGATCGAGGCCGGAACGAAAATGCTCAACGAGCTCGGGTGGACCGGGTTCTCCATGTTCGACATGAAGCTGGATCCGCGCGATGGCAGCTACAAGTTCTTTGAACTGAACCCGCGGCTAGGGCGCAACCACTTCTACATCTCCGCGGCCGGGGCAAACGTCTCGCGCTTCTACGTGCAGGAGTTCCTTCAGGACGGACTGCCGGAGGAGCCGGAATTCGAGGAGTTCCAGAACGAGCACCTCTACACCATCCTGCCGCTGCGTTTGCTGCGCCGCTATGTCCCCGAGGACATGAAAGAGAAGGTGGAGAGGCTCATTTCCTCGAAGTCCTACAGCCACCCGCTGTTCTACCGCAAGGAAACCGACCCGCGCCGCTGGTACTACATCCTGGTCAGCACCATGAACCACTACCGGAAGTTCAAGCGCCACTACCCGGCACCCTAGGGTTCGCCTCGCCGGAGGCTTCCCCTCGGCGAGTGAGGAACTTCAGCCCCGCGTGAGGTAGTTCAACGGGCGGGCCACCGGCCGCATTTGGGTGTCACCTCGGCACCGTTCCCCGGCGGGCGGGGCGCAACCGGTACTCGGTTGTTGAGTCCTGCGCCGTCCCGGTTTCCAGGAAGTTGACGAGCGTCCTGACCGCGAGCTTTCCGGGGCTGACCTCATCCGTGGACTCAATGTAGTTCACGCGTGGATCTTGCTTGGCCTGTGTTGACGTGGCCGCCGAGGAAAGGATTACGTCCTCGGGAATCCCCAGGCCAAGCGCGGATGCCGCGTCAATGACCGCGGTTGAGTAACTTTCGTTGAGGCAGTAGACCGCCTCCGGCCTGTTTTCCGCAAGGATGCGCCGGGCCACGTCGTTGACATCGTCTCCCGGGCTTACCGCGGTGGAACGTGGCAGGATCTGGTTTTCTTCGCACCATTCGGTGAAAACCCTGCCGGTATCGGCCGTGTATCGGTCGATGACGGAGCCGGTGAACAACCGGATGTCCGCGAGTTTCCTGCCGGTGCGCTCGTGAAATTGGCGGGACGTCTCATCAAGGATTTCCCGAAGGTAGACCTCGACGTTGCCGCGGATCGCGATTTGTTTTTCGCCGCGTTTTTCGCCGACAAACCCGCCATCCGCGACGAGTGGAATGCCGCGGGCAGCGCAATATTCGACGATGACGTCGTCTTGAATCGGGTCAACGACGATCACTCCGTCAAGGTTTGCCAGCGCTCCTTCGAGGTTGCGACTCCCCGGTGCTGCTGCGGCCACTGAGTACCCGTGTTCCATGGCTTCGATGGCTGCGTCGGCGATGATCTCGCGGTAGTAGGGGAGGTAGGTTTCCTGCCAAACGGGGGAGTCCCGGTAGCTGACGAGTACGCCAAGAATCCGGCTTTGACCTGTGCGGAGTGCCCGACCCAGCGGGTTGGCCCGATATCCCAGGTTCTTTCCTGTCTCCAGGACCTTCCTGCGCGTTTCCGGGGCGACTTCGCCCTTGTTGTTGTAGACGAGGGATACCGTCGCCGGCGAAACTCCCGCCGCTGAAGCCACGTCCTTGATGCGAACCGCTTTGGCCCGAGTGGGTGAGTTTTTTTGATCCGGCATGTGCTCGAGGTCTCTCCCTTGTGTGACGTACTTGACACAATCCTACTGGTGCGTCGTAGAATTCCATCCTAGCCGCCTAAATCGATTTAGGTAATGTTGAAAGGATCCACATGCGCCACACTCGCTTTGTCGCAACCGCCGGTGTAATCGCCCTGGCCATGGGTTTGACCGCCTGTGGTTCAGGCGGAAAAGACTCCCCGGCCGCGAAGGCCGATTCCGCTCCATTTGGGGATTGCGTGATCACGGGTGAAGCCGGCAGCCACCCGCTGGAACTCATCAAAGACGGGGTCGTAACGGTCAAGGCCGATCTCCCGTCTCCGGGTTGGTACAACGGCGACACCGTCGAGAGCATCAAGAGTGGATTCGATTACTGCCTGCTGGCCAACATTGCCCACCGCGGCGGAGCCAAAGGCCTGGACCTGCAGAATTCCTCGTTTGACGGCCTGGTTGCCGGCAAGTCGGGGTCGTTCGACTTGACCCTCAACCAGATCACCATCACCCCGGAGCGCACGAGCGTGATGGACTTCTCGAAGCCCTACTACGAGTCGACGGCAGGCGTCATGGTCAAGAAGGGGACGGCCATGACCCAGGGCGACCTCGCGAATTCGCACCTCGGGGTTAAGCAGGGCACCGTGGGCCAGATGCTGGTTGCCAAGACCATTAAGCCTGCCAAGGATCCGTCGGTGTTCCCGGGTGACCCTGAGCAGCAGGCGGCCGTGGCGGCGGGCCGCATCGATGCCGGAATCCAGGACCTGAGCATCGTCCTCGGAGCTGCGGCAAAGTCTAAGGGCGCGCTCGAGGTTGTCGGCCAGATTCCGACCAATGAATCCTACGGCGTGATGATGCCCAAGGGGTCGGCCAACGTCAAGGTCGTCAATGCGATGCTTGACGAAATGAAAAAGGACGGCACCCTGGACAAGCTCAGCTCGGCCTACCTGACCGACGCCTACGGAATTGACCCGACCACGATTCCGGTTTGGAACTTCTAATGGCAGACCTTCTCACCACCAAGCCGTCGGTGCCCGTCAGCGGCAAACCAAACACCGGTGAACACCCCGACGCAACCAAGACGGTGCTCCTGGCCGCCACGATTGTCTTTGCCCTCACGCTTAGCCTGACGATCTACACGGGCACGTTGCTCGTCGTTGCGGCCAACCCCGGCGTATGGACAATCCTGCTGGGTAGCGTGGCCGTACTGCTCGTGCTCATGTCGCTGGGCACGGCCGTCCCGCTCATCAAGGGATTCAATGCCGCCCGGGCCGGCGACGAAGCACTCAAGGCGGGCAACACCGTCGAAAGCCGGCGCCTGCGTTTCCGCGGAGCGAACTCCGGATGGATCACGCTGGGCTCGTCGTTGCCGATCAGCATCCTGTCGGTGTTCGTGCTCTTCCTGCTGGCAAACAACCACGCGGTGCAGACCACGTTCTTCGACGTTTCCTTCATGGCCAAGAGCCTGGGGGACGTGGCGAAGGCCTTTACCAACAACATCATCATTGCCGTCACGGCAGAGCTGTTCGTGCTGGTGTTCGGTCTGGTCATTGCGATTGCACGCATGGCGCCGGGCGCGGCCGGCAGGCCAATCCGTTGGCTGGCAACGACCTATGTGGACATCTTCCGCGCCGTTCCCTCGATCATCGTGATCTACCTGGTGGGCTTTGGCCTGCCGCTGGCAAACGTGCCGGTCCTCAGCGAGATGAGCCCGATGTGGGCGGCCATCTTCGCCCTGACGTTGACCTACAGCGCCTATGTCGCGGAGGTGTACCGGGCCGGAATCTCCAGCATCCACTGGTCCCAGGTCTCGGCTGCGCGCTCGTTGGGTCTCAGCTACGGCAAGACGATGCGCTACGTGGTGGTTCCCCAGGCGTTCCGCCGTGTTTCGCCGCCTCTCCTCAACGACTTCATTGGCCTGCAGAAGGACACGGCATTGGTGACCATCATCGGAACCGTCGATGCCTTCACCCAGGCAAAGACGTACGCGAGCAACTACTTCAATCTCTCTTCCGTCACCGTCGTGGCCCTCCTGTTCATCCTGATCACGATTCCGCAGACCAGATTCGTTGACCGGCTGCTGGAAAACGACGAGAAGAAGCAAAGGCTACAAGGCTAACCATGTCATTTCTTGAACTGAACAACGTGACCAAGTCCTACGGATCAAACACGGTCCTGCGCGGCATCAACCTGCACGTTGAAAAGCACGAAGTCGTTTGCCTGATTGGTGCCTCCGGTTGCGGCAAGTCAACATTGCTGCGCACCGTAAACGCCCTGGAGCCAATCAACGGCGGCGATATCCGTCTGGAGGACGACGTCGTTTCCGGCGAAGGCGTCAACGTCAACGCACTGAGGCAGAAGGTCGGGATCGTCTTCCAGAGCTTCAACCTCTTCCCCCACATGACGGTTCTTCAGAACGTCACGTTGTCGCCGGTGAAGGTCTTGGGGATTGCGAAGGTCGAGGCCGAAGAGCGCGCGATGGCACTGCTGACGCGAGTGGGGCTTGACCACAAGGCCGCGGCATTCCCCGACCAGCTCTCGGGCGGACAGCAGCAGCGTGTGGCAATCGTGCGCGCTCTGGCAATGAACCCCGAGGTGCTGTTGCTGGATGAGATCACCTCTGCGCTCGACCCGGAGTTGGTGGCCGAGGTCCTGAACATCGTGCGTGAACTTGCGCAGGAGGGCCTGACGATTCTCATGGCCACCCATGAAATGTCCTTTGCGCGCGAGGTCTCGAACCGCGTTGCGTTCCTTCACGAGGGGCGTGTGCTGGAAATTGGCGAGCCGGAGCAGATCTTCGGCAACCCACAGGAAGAACGAACCCAAGAGTTCTTGCAGAAGATTGTTGCGGCAGGAAGGCTCTAAAAAGTGACACTGAATCAGGAAAATGCAGGGTTGCGGGTTCTCGTCGTTGAACACGAACGCACGGCCGACGCCGCGTTGGTGGGCGAGCAGCTGGATGCCGCGAACATCGACTACACCGTGGTTGGCCCCGAAATCGGGGTCCAGGTTCCCGACTCCCTTGAAGGTTTCGACGGGCTGATCGTGCTTGGCGGGTCCCCGGGGCCTATGGAAGACGACGCGGCTCCTTGGCTGCCCGGCGTGCGGGCCTTGATTGCGAACGCGCTAAACATCCAGATGCCGTACCTCGGGATATGCCTTGGCGCCCAGATGTTGGCACATGTCGCGGGTGGAAACGTTGAAACCATGGAGGCCGGTCCGGAGATCGGGTTGGTTGACATGAAGCTGACCGAGGCGGGCCGCCGGGATGAACTTCTTGGCGGTCTCGATGGGGATTTGTCGGCCCTCCAGTGGCACTGGCTCGAAATCGTTGCCCTTCCTGCCGGCTCCGTGACATTGTGCTCAAGCGAGAACTGCGCGAACCAGGCATTCAAGGTCGGTCCGAATGCCTGGGGGGTGCAGTTCCACATGGAAGCCGTGGCCCGCACCGCGCGCCAATGGTGCGATGAAAGCGTTGACCGGCTTGCCGAGCTGAAGATCGATCCGCAAACGGACATTATTGATCCCTTCGACGGCATCGAGCCAAGCTTGAAGAGCCGGTGGTCGATGGTCACGAACCGCTGGATCGACGTGGTCAGGGAAAATTCCCGAATCCCCGTCTAGCCGTGCGGAAGATGGGATCGCCTCACTGGCCCTGTCAGCAGGCGGTCCCGTCGGCCCACGGCCCAACTTCGCGTAGTTGGTTTGGCAGGCTTTTCCCCGGCGACGACCGTTCATGTGTGCGGGCGCAACAAAAGCCGGTGCATTGGCTCGGGACCCTAGAGTTCCCCCGGCGCCCCGGCGTAGAGTGTTGCTACCGCCGTCGGGGAACGCTAAGGAGAACGCCATGGGCGAGTACAAGATGTACACGGATGCACAGAAGGCCACGTACCTGGCTCCTGCCTGCGAACGCTGCGGCCAGCACCGGCATATTGTCTGGGAGGACCGCGGCGAGGGCGAAGCCCACTGGTCGCCGAGGGATGCAGGTTGTTCCAACGAGGCCTGCACCTCCTGACTTAAGCAACCAATACGCACGCCAAAAGTGCGCCGGGGGATTCAAGAATCTTGAATCCCCCGGCGCACTTTTGCGTGGTGCAGAGTCGCGACGCCGAGCCTGGCTTGCCGAGTGGCGGCTTGTTGCTCCATCCGGATGCACGGGCTGCGAGCGATTTTTTCTCCGGAGCATTTCTCGGGGTGATTCTCCGCCCGGCGCGCCCGATCTGACCCTGGTTGCGGGCCCGGCAGGATCACGGCGGGCAATGTTCAAACTTAACTATGTTTGGGATGTTGAAAGACCGCTTCACAATGTCAGCTGCCGGGCATTCCCGGAAGTCGATTTTCCTGCCGGATCTAGCCACTTTGATGGAGGAAATAGCGACGCGCGGGCCCTGACGAAAGCTGCGCGTGGGCGAGCCCGGGTAATGTGATCTTGATTGCTCAAAAGTATAGACAAGTTTATCCATTCAAGTTTATGCTGACTGAAATGCCCCACCCGGACCTAGGAAGGAATTTCAACTCGTGAGCAATCTGCTGAAAAAGGGCGCCCGTCGCCGCAGTCTTCTCGTTGCCGGCGGCATTGCCGCGGCGCTTTCACTGAGCGCCTGCGGCGGTGGTGCACCCGCTGCGACGAAGCCATCCAATGCCGAGACGGTCCTCGACGACGCGGCCTGCCAACGCAACAAGGACGCCGGAAAGATCACCTACATTTCCGGATACGGCTACTCGGCCAGCGCCGGCCAGCTGGACGTATTCCTTGCGAAGGAACTCGGCTACTTTGACGCATTGTGCCTCGACGTTGAGATCAATGCCTCCGGGGCCAACGGCCAGCAGCTGGTCTCCTCGGGCCAGGCCCAGTTCACCGCGCTTGGCTCCGCCTCGGACGTGATGCTCGCGGCGGCGAACAGCAAGAACCTGACGGCCGTCGCCACCTACGGCAGCGTCTCCCCGTTCTCGATCTTCGCCAATGAAAAGGTCGCCAGCCTCAAGGACCTCGAGGGCAAGAAGCTCGGCTACTTCATCAACCTCACCCCGATCGCCTCCGCCATGCTCGACGCCGCAGGCGTGGATGTTTCCAAGGTCGAACTGATCAAGATGACCAACTACGACCCCACCGTCGTGACTCGCGGCCAGGTCGATGCGATCGTTGGCTACGCCTCCAACCAGCCGCAGACGCTCAAGGCCATGAACCTTCCGTTCAAGGAATTCCTCCCCGCGGACCTCAACGTCAAGGGCACCTACAACGTGATGGAAGCCAACACCGAGTTCCTGACCAAGCACCGCGAAACCGCCTCCGACTTCATGCGCGCCTCGCTCAAGGCCCTGGACTACTGCCTTGAGAACGATGCCGACTGCCTGGATAGGATCAGCAAGCTTGCGGCGGACAACAACCAAGGCTCGGCCTTCCCGCGCGAGCAGCTCGAGCGCACCTGGAACGTCGAATCCACGTGGGTCAAGAGCGATCCGGCGCTGAGTCCCGGCATGCAGACCGCCGACCAATGGTCCTCGGAGTACGAACTGGTGAAGAAGTACGGAAAGGTCGCGGCAGTTCCGCCGGTCACCGACATGATGGACACCACCTTGGTCGCGGACCTCTACAAGGACGGCAAGCTGGTCTGGCCGGCCGAGAAGGCCGCGTCGTGAGCCTCGCGCCAGGGACCCCCGAGCACGCGGGCGTGCAGATCAGCAACGTCTCCAAGAGCTTCGGCGCCGTGGGATCCAAGACCCTGGTGCTGGACGACGTCAGCATCACCATCAAGAAGGGCGAATTCGTCTCGGTGATCGGCCCCAGCGGCTGCGGCAAGTCGACGCTGCTGAAGATGATCGCCGGCCTGGGCGAGGCCGACTCCGGCGACGTCCTGGTGGACGGAACCTCCATCAAGGCCGCCACCAAGAACAAGATGATCGGCCTGGTCCCGCAGTCCCCGGCCCTGCTGCCGTGGCGCACCGTGCTGGACAACGTCACCCTGCCGATGTCCGTGAACCGCAAGGCCAACGCGGGGCGCACGCTGCGCGACCCCAAGGAAATCCTTGACTCGTTCGGGCTGGGGCACGCGCTGCACAAGTACCCCTCGCAGCTCTCCGGCGGCATGCAGCAGCGCGTCGCGATCGCCCGGGCCTTCGTCTTCGACCCGAGCGTGCTGCTCATGGACGAGCCGTTCTCCGCGCTCGACGAGATGAACCGCGACCAGCAGCGGCTGGGCCTGCTGGATTTCTGGCAGTCCAACCGCAAGACCGTGCTCTTCGTGACCCACTCGGTGCCCGAGGCCATCATGCTCTCGGACCGCATCATCGTGATGCAGGCCCACCCGGGCCGCATCGCCGAGGTCATCGACGTGGACCTGCCCCGCCCGCGGGATGCCCACGTCTACGCCACCGACGAGTTCCGCGACCTCGAGGGCCGCGTCCGCTCAACCCTGCACAACGTCATGGAGGTTGCCCGTGTCTGATGTACATACGGCCCCGGCCGCAACGAGAAGCGCGCCCCCGCTCTCCGAAGGCGCGCGCGCCGGAATCCTGAAGGCCGACCCGCAGGCCGGGCATCCGTCCGCCGGCGCGAGGTTCTCCAAGGCGAGCAGGTGGCGGCTGTGGGTCCCGCCGGCCATCACCTTCGTGGTGGTCGGGGTGCTCTGGCAGGTCGTCGCGCTGGCCAACCCCTACGTCATCCCGACCATCGGCGACATCTGGGCCAGCCTGGCCGGCGACCCGGAGATGTACTGGAGCAACATGCTGGTCACGCTCCAGGAGGTTGTCGTGGGCGCCGCGGCCGGCATCCTGATCGGCTTTGCCATCGCCGTGGTGATGGCCGAGTTCGAGATCATGGAACGCGCCGTCATGCCGCTCTTCGTGGTCATCATGGTCACCCCGATCGTGGCGATCGCCCCGGCGCTGGTGGTGGCCTTCGGCTTCGGCATGACGCCGAAGTACATCGTCACGGCCCTGGTGGTCTTCTTCCCGATGCTCGTCAACGCGCTGGCCGGCCTGCGCGACGTGGATCCGCGGACCATGGACGTCATGCGCACCCTGCACGCCAGCCGCTGGGAGATCTTCCGCGACCTGCGCCTGCCCGGCTGCATGCCGTTCGTCTTCGCCGGGCTGCGCGTGGCGCTGCCGCTGGCGATCGTGGGCGCCGCGGTGGCCGAGTTCGTGGCCGCCGGACAGCAGGCGGGCCTCGGCTCGCTGGTGACGATCTCCGCAGCACAGGCCAACCTGCCGGTCGTCTGGGCCAGCATCGCGCTGCTCTGCCTCATGGGCGTCGGGCTGGTCGCCGTCCTGGCATTGGTGCGCAAGAAGGTCCTGTGGTGGAGCGACGGGAACGTCATCGCCCGCTAGGAACCATAACCCGCTAGACCACCCCCTCTTTAGAAAACACCCCCCTATAGAGCGCCGCCCGGCAGAACTTCATCTGCCAGGGTTCCCTTCCCGTGCCATCGGGATCCAACAAATTTCTTGATGAAGGGTAATGACATGAAACAGCTTCGCTTCGGCCTGTTCGAAAACGCCCAGGCCAACGACTCCGGAACGGCCACCTGGCGGCACCCGGAGAACGAGCGCGACCACTTCGACAACCTGGACTACTGGAAGAACATCGCCCGCATCTGCGAGGAGGCCCGGCTGGACTTCGTCTTCCTGGCCGACGCGTGGGGCTGGTCGGAGGTCAACGGCGAACGCCCGGAGATCTGCACCGTCGAATCCCTGGACCTGCCGCGGCTGGATCCGGCGATCGTCGCCGCCGCCATGGTCTCGGCCACCACGGAGCTGGGCTTCGTGATCACCGGTTCGACGCTGATCGAACAGCCGTATTCCTTCGCCCGCCGCATGTCCAGCCTGGACCAGCTCTCCAACGGGCGGCTGGGCTGGAACGTCGTCACCACCGGCACCGCGGAGACCGCCGCCGCCGCGTTCGGCATCCCCATGGTCGCCCACGACGACCGCTACGACATGGCCGACGACTTCATGGAGGTCGTCTACAAGCTGTGGGAGGGCAGCTGGGAGCCCGACGCGCTGGAGCGGGACAAGGCCGGCCGCTTCGCCGACCCGGCCAAGGTCCACCGGATCAGCCACGAGGGGCCGTACTTCAGCTCCGAGGGCTACGGGAACACCTCCTATTCCCCGCAGGGCACCCCGGTGCTTTTCCAGGCCGGGTCCTCCGACCGCGGCCGCCAGTTCGGCGGGCGCCACGGCGAATGCATCTTCCTGGGCGGGTCCTCCGCGGCCAAGATGGCAGGCCAGGTCAAGGCGATCCGCGACGAGGCCGTGGCCTCGGGCCGCAAGGCGGATTCGGTGAAGCTGATGGCCGCGTTCTCCTGCGTCGTCGCACCCACCCGCGAGGAGGCGCAGGCCAAGTACGAGTCGGTGCTCGCGGCCCAGGATCCCGCCGTCGCGGTGGCCTCCTACGCCATGTTCACCGGCCTGGACCTGTCCGCCTACGCCCCGGAAACCCCGATGGCGGAGCTGCGCACCGAGCTGTCGCAGACCCAGATCTCCCGCTTCGCCGACCTCACGGTGGGCGACGTGCTCAAGGACTGGCACGCCCACGGCGTGCGCAGCACCCCAGTCGTCGGGTCCCCGGAGGACGTGGCGGACGCGATCTGCGCGCTGGCCGAGACCGCAGACCTCGACGGGTTCCTGCTCACCCCGGTGATCCAGCCCGGGTCGACGCTCGACTTCGTCGAACTGGTCCTGCCGATCCTGCGCGAACGCGGCGTCGCCGCCTCCGAGTACGGGGGCTCCACGCTGCGCGAGCGCCTCTTCGGGACCGACACCCCGGTACTGGGCGCGAACCACCCGGCCGCGGGCCACCGCGTGCAGCCGGCCGACGCGCTGAACGGCTAGGGGGAGCACGGCGTGGGAGTGGTGTGCGTGGTCGGCAGCATCAACCTCGACGTGATGGTGCGGGTCGACCGCAACCCCGAGGTCGGGGAGACGGTGCTCGGCGAGGCAGTCGCCCGGCTCCCCGGCGGCAAGGGCTTCAACCAAGCCGTCGCCGCCGGGCGCAGCGGCGCCGAAACGCTTTTTTGCGGGAGCGTGGGCGAGGACCCCGACGGCGCTTTCCTGCGCCGGGCGCTGCTCGGTGCCGGGCTTGGCGACGCGCTCCTGTCGGTGAGCAAGGACCTCCCGACGGGCATGGCCCACGTGGCCATGCTGCCCGAGTCGGGGAACTCGATCATCGTCTCGCAGGGGGCCAACGCCGCGCTGTCCGCCCGTGCCGCGGCAACCGCCGTCGACGGCGCGGACGTGGTGCTGGCCCAGCTCGAGGTTCCCGCGTCGACGGTGGAGGCGGCGCTGGCCGCCGGCCGCGCGGCCGGCGCGCTGACGATCCTGAATGCGGCGCCGACCAACGCCTTCGCCGAGTCCCTGCTGGCGCATGTGGATGTGTTGGTGGTCAACGAGACGGAAGCCGCGGCGCTGGGCGGCGTCGATGCGCTGCTGGACGCGGGCCCGCGGTCGGTCATCGTGACCCTGGGATCCCGGGGGTCCCGGTGGAAAAGCCGGGCGGGCGACGACCTGCGGGTGCCGGCGTTCGCCGTCGACGCCGTGGACACCACCGGGGCCGGGGATGCCTTCTGCGGCGCACTGGCTGCGGCCCTCGGCGACGGGGCCTCGATGCCGGAGGCCATGGAGCGGGCCTCGGCCGCCGGGGCGCTGGTGGCCATGGACCTGGGCGCACAGACGGATCGGCTGAGCGTCGAATCGCTCGCCGAACTGGTGGCGACCCGCTAGCCAGGGGGCGTTGTGAAGGATCCTAGGCGGGTCCGTTGCACAGCAGAAATGCCGGGGTTGCCGCTTCGAGAAGTGAAGCGGCAAGCCCGGCATTTTTGGCTGCCGAGGCGGCCAAGCCTGTGGTTCCCTAGGAAGTTGCGTCCGCGGGCTCCGGGGAAGCGTCCCCGGCCGGAGCTTCCTTGGGCTGAACGACCTTGGGCTTTTTGGTCTCCCCGGCGAAGGTGTACTCACCCGCGCGCATGCGTTCGGAGAGTCCCCGGACCCACGTCTGTTCCCCGCGGAGCCGGCTGATGGAGAGCTCGAAGATCTCCCGGACGTAGGCGGGGGTGGACGTCGACCGGTGGACATCCTCGATGCTGTATTTGTTGCTGGCGATTTTTGCGTCGATCTCACGCACGCGGTGGTCCAGCGCCGCCAGGACTTCCTCGCGGCTGAGCGCATACATGAACGACGTCAGCGCCATGACCGGGCCGATGTCGAAGGTTTCGACCGTCCACAAGGCCCCGCGGAGCAGGCGCAGGAACTCGACCTCGCCCTCCGGGGTGATGCTGTAGGTGGTGCGCTCCGGCCGCTTGCCCTCGGACTCGGTCCCGGTTTCCTCGACGTAGCCGTCCTTCTTCAGGGAGCGCAAGGCGTTGTAGATCGACCCCGGCTGGATGTTCGCCCACTCGTCCACATGCCACGTGAGCAACTCACGTCGTAGGAAGTAGCCATGCACTGGTTGGAACTGGTGCACCGCACCCAGCACCAGGAGACGCGTTGTGGTTGACATGGCTCCCATCGTAGTCAAAAAAGAAGCCAAAAAACATCGAAGGCGCACTTGTTAGGACGACAAATGCACAATAGTATTTTTCTAACTAGTCAAACTTGAATACGAGTCCCGAGCATTCGTTGGATCGAGAAGGAGCCAGAAAATGTCAATACAGACAAACACCGAGGGCGCACCCGACCAGCTTGCCCTGCGACAGGCATTCTCGCTCTTCCCGACGGGTGTCGTTGCCGTCTGCTCGGTCGTCGACGAAACCCCGGTGGGCATCGCGGTCAACTCCTTCACTTCCGTTTCGCTCGACCCGCCCCTGGTGGGGATCTGCGTTGCCAAGTCCTCCGCAACCTGGCCGGTCCTTGCCGACAGCAACCGACTGGGCCTCAGCGTGCTCGGTTCGCACCAGGGGAAGCTGTGCCGGAGCCTGGCCTCGCGCAACACCGACAGGTTCCTTGAGGCACCGTGGCGCGCCACCGACGCCGGGGCCGTGGTCATGGAGGGAGCTGCGCTTTGGCTCGAATGCGAGGTGCGCTCGACCTTCGACGGGGGAGACCACGTGGTCGTCCTGCTGGAGGTCGTCAAGTCCGACCTGTTCCCCGACGTCACCCCACTGGTGTTCCACCAGAGCAAGTTCCGCGAGCTGCAGATTGCCGAATGACCTTCCAGACTCCGCCGCAGCGCGGGATGCGGCAGTGAACCGGATGCTTGCCGCCCCGGCCGGCGTGCCGACCCGGTTCGCCGGGGTCGTGGTCGGCGGCAACAGGCGCGGCCGGGTTTTGGGTTTCCCCACCGCGAACATTGAGGTGGATTCCTTGGCGGGGGAGCTGGAGGACGGCGTCTATGCCTGCCTCGTCTCCTTCCCGCCAACGACCGAGACGTTCGGGGCAACCGTCAGCGTGGGGAACAACCCCACGTTTGGCGACGTCACAGAAAAGCGCGTGGAAGCATACATCCACGACTTCGACGCGGATCTCTACGGCCGAAGAATCGGCGTTCATGTTGTCGCGTTCCTGCGCGCCATGGAGCGATTCGACACCGTGGAGGAGCTAATCAGGCAGACAAGCGACGACGTCGAGTGCGCGCGATCCTTCCTTGCGAACCTGCCGGAACGCTAGACGAGGGAACGCCAACGTGGCGGTGGACAGGGCGATGCCCGGGGCCCGGGAAGTTTGCCGGTGGTTCCGCACCCCTCGAAACCACCGGCGCCCCCCAACCACGCGGGAAAGCGCCTCCGCTACTCCCCGTCAGCGCCAAAGGCCGACATGTCCATCCAGCCGACCTCCCACTCGTGCCCGTCGGGATCCAGGAACGCCACCGAGTACATGCCGGGGAATTCCTCGGAAGCCTCTCTGTAAATCGTGCCGCCGTGCGCGAGCGCAAGGCTGGCGAATTCGTCAACCTCGGCGCGGCTCTCGCCACTGATGGCGTTGAGCACTTCGCGCCCGCCCGCACCGAACGCGGGGGTGTCGCCGTTGCGCAGGAACGATTCGTAGAACCCGGTCGTCAGAATCATGATCCAGCTGGTTTCCGTGATCATCCACGCGCTGGCCATGTCATTCGAAAAATCGTCATTCTTCTTGAAGCCGAGGCCGGAGTAAAAGGCATCCGAGGCCGCGAGATCCTTCGTTGGAAGATTGATGAAAACCATGCGGTCCATACGACCGTTCCCTTCTGTCAGGCTTGTGCCCTCGGCCGGGCAGCAAAGTGGCCCGACACATACTCTGGCATGCGGGCGGGTCGCTGCCAAGGGTTCAAATGGGCGGGGATCTCACCTAGGCTGGGCTAAACATTGCGATGGAATCGTGTTGACCTTGTCTCCAGACGACCGCCATGAACCCTGCCTCGAAAGGTAGAGAATGCCGCTGATTTCCCCGGCTTCGCAGTCGCACCAGCGGCATGCGATGAAAGCCCATGAAATTTTGGGTAAGAACGACCTTCGAAATTCCGTCTATCAATTGCGTGACGTGGTCAGGGATTCGTGGCTGCGCTCCATAGGGTTCCAAGCGGACTCGAGATCCAATGAACACACGGTGCTGGCCGACGGGGACCTGCAGCAATTGCGCTCCGACTCCCCGATTCGTCTGATACTTCCCGTATTTGACAGGCTTTTGCTGGAACCCGCCAAGGACGCGGGGTTGATCCTTGCCGTCGGGGACCATGCCGGGCGACTGCTCTGGGTCAAGGGTGAAAGCCAAGTGCTTCGGCAAGCCGAATCCATGGCCTTTGTTCCGGGGGCAGACTGGTCCGAGCGCACGGTGGGAACTTCCGCCCCTGGAACGGCACTGGCCACGGGCGAGGGCGTGCAGGTCTCGGGCGCCGAACATTTCAACGAAATTGCCCACACATGGAGTTGCTCCGCCGTTCCCATCCGCGCGCCCGGCACCGGTGAAGTGATCGGGGTAGTCGACCTGACCGGCGGGGAGGAAGCTGTTGCCCCTTACTCGCTGGCCTTGCTCAAGGCCGCCGTTGCCGCCGCGGAATCCGAGCTTCGCTGGCAGCAGGAAAGGCAGGAAAGGACTGAGCCGCCCGCCGCAAGACGTAGCATTTTCGCTGCCCCGAACCGGCGCGCCCGTGGTGATGACGATTCCCTGCTGCGACTCATGCCGGCCACCGGCCCCGTGGCGGTTCGCGGGGCCAAGCAGTTGGAGCTCAGCACCAGGCATGCGGAACTCCTGACCTTGCTGAGCTGGCATCCACGAGGACTCACCGGCGAAGAACTCGTGGACCTGCTGCATGTGAACCCGGATGCCGCAGACCTTGGAACCCTGCGCGCGGAACTGGTGCGGTTGCGCAAGGCGCTTTCCGGTTTTGACGATTCCCTGGTGCCGCTCTCACGCCCGTATCGCTTGGCGAGGGTCCCGCGCAGCGACGCACGCGAAGTGCTTAAGGCCATCGAGTCCGGCGACCTGGACGCCGCCCTAGCGCACTACGGGGGACCGGTGCTTGAGCGTTCGAGCGCGCCGGGCATCGAGGCGATCCGCGTGGAAGTTTTTGCCGCGCTGCGGCAGGCGATGCTGCAGGACGGCAACGAGGAGCAATTGCTGCAATTCCTGCAGACCCCCGAAACAAGCGGTGACGAAGAGTTGCTGAGCACCACCTTGCAGGTGTTGCCGGCCCGATCGCCACACCGCGCCCTGATCGTTGCCTCGCTCGAGCGATTGGAAGCGAACGGGTAGCTGTCCGTGGTGCGCCACCGGGGAACCCTCGGACAATGCCTTTTAGAGGTAGGTCAACCCGTCGCTGACCAGCACAACGCCCAGCACCAGCAGTACGACGCCGACAACGGTTGACTGGTGGCGCAACAACCACCTCTGGGCCGACCCCAGAATGCTTTGGGCACGCTCGGGAGCGACGAGGTGCATCAGAACCGGTGCCAGGACGGTGGTGCCTGCAATGAATACATAAAGCAGACCCAAAACAACGATGGCCCCGGGCTGTTGGTGGGCGGCACCGATTGAAATGGCGGCGCCCAGAGTGAACGCCAGCTCCTTCGGGTTGATGGCAGTCACCAGAAGCCCCAGGCCGAAGGCGCGCGGGGTTGAGATCGTGTCGAGCCCCGCTACCCAACCGGGCATCGGGGGTTCGGTTTCCCCCTGCGGCCGTTTGCGCCATTTGCGCACCGCAACGTAAACCAGTCCAAGGCCCAACAGGATCTTGATAAGCCCGCCCAACACCGTGGTTTCCCGCGTTTCCGGCATGGCCTCGGCGGCAAACGTCAGTACGGTCAGCATCACCGCGATACCCAGCAAGCGCCCGGCCATGAAGCCTACGCTGCGGCCGGTCCCGTTGGCCGAGAGCACCAGGAAGACGATGGCGATCAGCGGCAGCGGACTAAGAGCCGTGCCGAGTGCCAGGGGCAGGAATTCGCCGATTGCGGCAAGCATGTATGGCGCTTCGCTTTCATTGTCCGGTTTGAAGGTGACTCTTGATGATCCACCCGTGGCGGGTGGAGTACAAGCCGAGGTTGCACAGCGATACGAAGTGGCGTGTCCGTCGAGACGCGAGGCCCCCTTCGGCACTTCGATTCACGGCAGGCATCCAGTCACGGCAGCGTTGCAACCTTGCCCGCGAAGGCATGCAACGTTGCCGCAACGTCGGTGTGAGTAGGCTCACACATGGTAGTGAAAACCCCCGAAATCCAAGGAGACACCATGACTGTCTACGTAAACCCGAACACCGAAGGATCCCTCGTTCACTTCAAGACCCGATACGACCACTACATCGGTGGGCAGTGGGTGGCCCCGATCAAGGGGCAGTATTTCGAAAACGTCACCCCGGTCACCGGGAAGGGGTTCTGCGAGGTCGGCCGCGGCACCGCGGAGGACATCGAGGCGGCAATCGACGCGGCAGAGGCAGCGGCGGGCCCGTGGGGCAAGACCAGCCCGGCCGCCCGCGCGGTGATCCTGAACAAGATCGCCGACCGCATCGAGGAAAACCTGGAAATGCTCGCCGTCGCCGAAACCTGGGACAACGGCAAGGCGGTGCGCGAAACCATCAACGCCGACCTCCCGCTGGCCATCGACCACTTCCGCTACTTCGCCGGCGCCATCCGCGCCCAGGAAGGCGGCCTGTCCCAGCTCGACGACAACACCACCTCGTACCACTTCCACGAGCCGCTCGGCGTGGTCGGCCAGATCATCCCGTGGAACTTCCCAATCCTCATGGCCGTCTGGAAGCTCGCCCCGGCGCTCGCCGCGGGCAACGCCATCGTCCTGAAGCCGGCCGAACAGACCCCCGTCTCCATCCTGGTCCTCATGGAACTGATCGGCGACCTGATCCCGGCCGGCGTGCTGAACGTCGTCAACGGCTTCGGCGTGGAGGCGGGCAAGCCGCTGGCCTCCAACAAGCGCATCCGCAAGATCGCGTTCACCGGCGAAACCACCACGGGCCGCCTGATCATGCAGTACGCCTCCGAGAACCTCATCCCGGTCACCCTGGAGCTGGGCGGCAAGTCCCCGAACATCTTCTTCGAGGACATCGCGGCCAAGGACGACGCGTTCTACGACAAGGCCCAGGAGGGCTTCACCATGTTCGCGCTGAACCAGGGCGAGGTCTGCACCTGCCCGTCGCGCGCGCTGGTGCAGGACTCCATCTACGACACGTTCCTGCCCGACGTCATCAAGCGCACCGAGGCCATCAAGCAGGGCAACCCGCTGGACACCGACACCATGATGGGCGCCCAGGCCTCCAACGACCAGCTGGAAAAGATCCTGTCCTACCTGGACATCGGCAAGGCCGAGGGCGCCAAGGTGCTCACCGGCGGCGGCCGCGCCGAACTCGGCGGGGACCTGGAGGGCGGCTACTACGTGCAGCCGACCATCTTCGAGGGCCACAACAAGATGCGCATCTTCCAGGAGGAGATCTTCGGACCCGTCGTCTCGGTGGCCCGCTTCACCGACTACGACCACGCCATCGAGATCGCCAACGACACCCTCTACGGGCTGGGCTCGGGCGTGTGGAGCCGCAACGGCAACACCGCCTACCGCGCGGGCCGCGACATCCAGGCCGGCCGCGTCTGGGTCAACCAGTACCACGCCTACCCGGCGCACTCGGCGTTCGGCGGCTACAAGTCCTCGGGCATCGGACGTGAGAACCACAAGATGATGCTCGACCACTACCAGCAGACCAAGAACCTGCTCGTCTCCTACTCCGAGGACAAGCTCGGATTCTTCTAAACCGCAATTTTCCCCCGGACGCAGGCCAACAACCTCATCCCTTGCCCGCCTGCGTCCCGGGGGACCACACGCCATTTTCCGATCCACACCCTCAAGACCACCGGGCGCGACGCCGGCGCAACGACGCTTCCCCTGGCGCGCCCGAAAACGACAACGACTCGAGCAAAGGAACATCTCTATGGGCACCATGCGAGCAGCCATCGTCAACACGTTCGGCGAAGAACTTGAAGTCGGCACCGCGCCGATCCCGGAGCCGGGCCCGGGCCAGGCACTGGTCAAGGTCATCGCCTCCGGCGTCTGCCACACCGACCTGCACGCCGCGCACGGCGACTGGCCGGTCAAGCCGTCCCTTCCTCTGATCCCTGGCCACGAGGGCGTGGGCAACGTGGTCAAGATCGGCCCGGGCGTCACCGAGGTGAAGGTCGGCGACCTGGTGGGCAACGCCTGGCTTGCCAGCGCCTGCGGCAGCTGCGAATTTTGCCGCACCGGCTGGGAAACGCTTTGCGAGTCCCAGCAGAACGGCGGCTACTCGGTCGACGGCTCCTTCGGCGAGTACATGCTGGTCGACGCAAAGTTCGCCGCCCACATCCCGGAGGGTGCCGACCCGTACGAGATCGCCCCGGTGCTCTGCGCCGGCGTGACCGTCTACAAGGGGCTCAAGCAGACGGAAGTGAAGCCGGGCCAGTGGGTTGTCATCTCCGGCATCGGAGGCCTGGGCCACATCGCCGTGCAGTACGCGGTGGCGATGGGCATGCGCGTTGCCGCCGTCGACGTGGCCGACGAGAAGCTCGACCTGGCCCGCTCCCACGGCGCCGAGGTCACCGTCAACGCGTTCGCCGAGGACCCGGCCGAGGCCATCCAGAAGGCGACGGGCGGCGCCCACGGCGTGCTGGTCACCGCCGTGCACCCGGCGGCGTTCGGCCAGGCCATCAACATGACCCGGCGCGGCGGGACCATCGTGTTCAACGGCCTGCCGCCGGGGGAGTTCCCGGCGCCGATCTTCGACATCGTGCTCAAGGGCCTGACGATCCGCGGATCGATCGTCGGCACCCGCCAGGACATGATCGAGGCACTGGACTTCTACGCCCGGGGCAAGATCAAGCCGACCATCCAGACCCGCCCGCTCGAGGACGTCAATGCGGTCTTCGACGAGATGCTCCACGCAAAGATCGACGGCCGCGTGGTCATCGACTACGTCGGGCAAAAGTAGGACACTTGGCCTGACACGGGCCGAGCCACCAGGTCAGCATCGAGGTCCGGCACCACCGTCATGGAGCGGCGCCGGGCCTCGGTGCTTGGGAATGCCGTTCCGCCTCGGCGGACACAAGGGAGCACATCATGGAAACCGTCATCGAATCAGCGGCGGCCATCCCCGGGGAGGAATTCTCCCGGGTGGCAATGAACGAGGAAGCCGCGGACCTCCTGCGCCTGCTGTGGCACCGGCACGGGCCGCTGATGTTCCACCAGTCCGGAGGCTGCTGCGACGGCTCCTCGCCCATGTGCTTCCCGGCCGGCGAATTCAAGACGGGGGATTCGGACATCCTGCTGGGCGTCTTCACGCTGCCCGATGCCGACGGCAGCGCGCTGGGCACCCTGGACTTCTGGATGAGCAGGGAACAATTCGAGTACTGGAAACACACCAAGCTGACCATCGACGTGGTGCCCGGGCGCGGATCCGGCTTCTCCGTGGAGGCGCCGGAGGGCAAGCGCTTCCTGATCCGCAGTGAGATCATCGAGTTCCCTGCCGTCTAGTTCGCGGGTCGTTCCCAAGACTCGATGTCCCCGGGAGCCGCCACGAAGAGCGGGTGCAGGGTCGGCGGATTGTCGTCTTCCAGCACTGCCTCGCGCTGCGGGTCGCGCATCGCGAGCTTGGCCAGCAGGTGCTCCCGCTCGTAGGCAACCTGGCCGACGGTCACGGCAAGCGTGGGTTCTTCGCATCCAGCCGGCGGGCGCAGGATCAGGCCCCGGTTGAAGTTGTAGCCCCGCGCATCGGCCTCCAGCGCCAGATGCGCCAAATAGATTCCGACGGTCGCCAGCGGGTCGGCCGTGGCGCGGAAGCGCTGCAGCTGCGGGTGGTTCCGGTATCCGGTGGTCCCGCCGTCCAGCACTTTTTGTGCCAGCAGGGTTTCCCGCCAACAGGCCAGCAGCCCCTTGGTGTCGAGGTAACGCGGGTGCAGGCTCCAAAGACGCATCTGCCCAGCCTATCGGCGCGATGCGGCCGCCACGTGCTTAATCTACTGCGCGCTTGGCCCCGGCTCTGGTGCAATGGGGTTCATGAGTGAAAACAACCCCGCGGGCGCCGGAGTGCCCATCGACATGGAATTGCAGTTGCGCTGGTCCGACGAGGACGCGCTGGGGCACGTGAACAACGCCCGCGTCGTCACGCTGATGGAGGAGGCCCGCATCCGCTGGACCCAGCCCCGGGGCAAGTCCGGCCGCTTCCCCTTCGGCACCGTCGTTGCCTCGCTGCAGCTGAACTACTTGCGCCCGCTTCACTACCAGCCGACCATGACCATCCGGCTTTCCGTGGTGCGCATCGGCACCAAGTCGTTCTCCCTGCGCCACGTGGGGATCCAGGACGGTCAGCCGGTCTTCGACGGCACCTCGGTGATGGTGCCGCTGGCCGAGGACAAGGTCTCCAGCCGTGCGCTCAACGAGCTCGAACGCGCCTGGCTCGAGGGTGCGTTTGTTGAGGTCGAGGCCAAGGCCCGGGCCTAGCCCGGATCAGCCCAGGTGCCCGGCCATGCGTTCGTGCATGGCGGCACTTGCCTCGTTCATCCCGACGATGTCGACCGTCTTGCCGCGGCCCGCGTACTTGGCGGTGATCGCCTCCAGCGCGGCGATCGTCGAGACGTCCCACAGGTGGGATTCCTTCATGTCGATCACGACGTTCGCCGGATCCAGCGCGTACTCGAACTGCGTGTAGAGGTCGTTGGACGAGGCGAAGAACAGCTCGCCGTGGATCTTGTAGGTGACGGTGTCGCCGCTCGGATCCAGGCGGCGCTCCACCGTGGCGAAGTGGGCGACGCGGCGGGCGAAGAGCACCATCGCGGAGAGCACGCCCAGGCCCACGCCGATAGCCAGGTTGTGCGAGAAGACGGTCGCCACCACGGTGATGACCATGACCGCGGTTTCGCTCTTGGGCATGCGGCGCAGGCTCGAGGGCCGGATGCCGTGCCAGTCGAAGGTCGCCACCGACACGAAGATCATCACGGCCACCAGCGCGGCCATGGGAATCAGCGAGACCACGTCGCCGAACACCACCACAAGCACCAGCAGGAAGACGCCGGCCAGGAACGTGGAGATGCGCGTCCGCGCCCCGGAGCCCTTCACGTTGACCATGGTCTGGCCGATCATCGCGCAGCCGCCCATGCCGCCGAAGAACCCGGTGACCAGGTTTGCCACGCCCTGGCCCCAGGCCTCGCGGGTCTTGTTCGAGCGCGTGTCGGTCACGTCGTCGACGAGTTTCGCCGTCATCAGGGATTCCAGCAGCCCCACGAAGGCCACGGCCAGCGCGTAGGGGGCGACCACCTGGAGGGTCTCGAAGTCGATCGGGATCCGGGGCAGGAAGAGGGATGGCAGGCTGCCCGGCAGCGACCCCTTGTCCCCGACCGTGGGAACCACGGCGCCGCTGAGCACCGTGATGAGCGTGAGCACCACGATCGCCACCAGCGGTGCCGGGACCGCGGTGGTCAGCCTCGGCAGCCCGAAGATGATGGCCAGCGCCAGGGCAAGCAGCGGGTAGACCAGCCACGGGACTCCCACCAGCTCGGGGAGCTGGGCGATGAACACCAGGATCGCGAGCGCGTTGACGAAGCCGACCATGACCTGGCGCGGGATGAAGCGCATGAGCTTGGCGACGCCGAGGACCGCCAGCAGGATCTGGAAGACCCCGGCCAGCAGGATCGCGGCCACCAGGTAGTGGATGCCGTGGCTTGCCACCAGCGGGGCGATGACCAGGGCGACGGCACCGGTCGCCGCGGAAATCATTGCGGGGCGGCCGCCGGTGAAGGCAATGGTCACGGCCATGGTGAACGCCGAGAACAGCCCCACCCGCGGGTCGACCCCGGCAATGACGGAAAACGCGATGGCCTCGGGTATCAGCGCGAGCGCCACCACCAGCCCGCCCAGTACCTCGATGCCGAGCAGCCTGGGGTGGCGCAGCGTGCGCAGCACCGACTGGCGTTCCTCGGGCGTCGGCGCGGCCGCGATCTGGGAAGGCATGAGTGATGTCCGTTCGAAAATTGGTTGCTTCGCGTGGTCGCCGGCTGCGGGGCCTCGTCCGCGAGAAGTGTGGGCGGGATTCCGGGCACGGACGCGCTGCGGGGGGTCAGCCCAATTCTAGGGGAGCCGGGTGCGTCGCGGGCGGTCAATGTGTCGGATCGGATAGTCCGGATGAAGACCGAAACCGGGACCTGTCGCTTAGGATGAGGATTCAATTGCCCGCCGCCCTGTTGGTGCGGGTGGCGTCCTTGGAAGGCCGGCCGCAGCCGGCGCCTCGCCGCAGCGGGGAATGTGCAACGTGAACGAGGGGGAGGACGGCATGGGGGCCGCATCCGGTCGACAGGTCACGCATCCAACCCTGGCGAGATTCCTGGCCTGGGACGACGGAACCTGCAGGCTGCTGTTTATCCGCGCTGCCGCGGGCACTGGCCGCGGAAATTTTGCGCGCTCGTGGATCGGCGAACGGACCGGGGAAGTGCTGGATTGGTCCGGGGGGGGAATCAACGAGGAAACCGAGGTGGACCTGCTGGTCCAACGGCTTCGCGCGGAAGCCGGGCTGCACCTGGCCGTCATCCTCGCGCCGGCCGCCTCCCTCTGGGACCTGGCGTCCAGAACCCCGTGCCTGGTGGCAAAACACCGCGATCTTCTGCTGGATGCCGGGGAGACGGCGCAGTTTGTTGGCCCCGGCCCGAACCCCGAGCGGGACGATGCGCGTCGCATCCACGAGTTGTCCGGCGGGTGGCTCGCGGCGACCCAGGCCCTGGCGGCCGACCCGAAGGCCCGCGTCCGTGCCCAGCAAATCATCCGCAACGGCCTGGCGGTCTGGCTGGCCCACCGCGACCCCGACGGGGCGTTGTCCGAGGCAGGATTCCTGCCCGCCTTCGACACGCGCACCGTCGAGGCCTTCTACGGGGAATTTTCCCCGGTGGTGCACACCCTGGAGGAGCTCGTCGAGGCGGGCCTGGTGCAGGCGGATGGCCGCGGCGGGTGGATGATGCCGGCGATGGTGCGGCAGGTCCTGGTGGAACGGGTCGGGCTCCGCGGTCGCGAGCCCGTCGCCGTCCTGGAACTGGCCGCCGTCAACGCGATGGCCGTGACCCGCGGGGTGGGAGAGGCGGCGGATTCGGCCGTGGCACGCCGCAGCTGGCCGGCCCTGCTGAACCTGCTGCTTGATCGCTGGGCGGACATCCTTCTCGACAATCCCCGGCAATTGGCCGTTGTTGCGGCCAAGGTCCCGCGCTTCATTGCCGAGCAGACCGAGTACATGCGCGTCGGCATGCGGCTCCTCGGGCAGGCGGACCGTGACGGGATGACCCTCCAGCTCCCGGGATTTGAACCCGACTACGCCAGGAACCACACGGCCCGGCAGCTGCGGCGGGACACGGAGAGGCTCTACGCCAAACCCAACACCCACGCCCTGACCGTGGGCATGCTGGAGATGCTCCACCTGCGGCAGTCGGGGCTCTACCCGGAGGCCGCGGACGCCGCCCACCGTCTCCGTGAGGCGCTGCACCGCGCCCTTGATGCCCAGAGGATCAACCCGACCCTGGCGTCGCTGATCGAACTCCAGGCCGGCATTTCGCTGTACCTGGCCGGCCACGATGCCGAGGCGCGCCAGGCCTACGAACGGGGATTCCACTGGGCGCAGGCCTCGGGCAAGGCCTTCCTGCTGGCGGACGTGGCCGGAAAGATGGCCCTGATGGAAGTCCTGGAAGGCGACAGTGCCGCCGCATTGCGCTGGATGGCCGCGCACGATGCCGCCATCGGGGAAGTGGTGTGGGGCCGGAGCATGGTGGAGCGCACCGCCGCGATGGCACGTGCCTACCTGGCCCTGGCCAGGCTCGACTACCCCGGCTTCAATGAGGCCATGGAAGCGTTGCCTCCGAAACCGGACAACGACGAATTCTGGTGCGTGCATGCCCACCTGCTGGCGCTGCAGAAGATCAATGCCGGCATCTTCGATGCGGCGACGACGATGATCGCATCACTACGCCGGGAGCGCCGCTTTGCGGCGGCTGCACCCCTGGCGCAGAGGCTGTTCGACGACATTCTCATGCTGGCCGAGATCCTGGAACGAGGCTCCATGCGAATCGGAACCGGGGTCGAAAACAGGGATCCGCTGCTGCTTGCACTCGGACACCTGCTCAACGGGAATCCCGACGCCGCGCTGGCCGCCCTTCAGGACATCCAGCTCACCGGTGGCCTGCGTCGGCGTGGCAACGTGGCGCTGTATTTGGATCTCGCCGCCCGGAACCCCCTGGGCCCGACTCCGGAAACCTTGCGGCGCGTGCAGCTGATGCATCGGGACTCGGGGGTTTTGTACGACCTCGCGATCCTGGGCATGGTTCCCGGGTGGTCCGAGGTGGGCATGACCCTGGACCTTGAGCCCGAGGAATTCCAGCGACTCGGGTTCGTGCTGGACCTGGCGCCCGCCACGTTGCCCAGGCGCCCGGTGCTCAGTGCGCGCGAGCAGCAGGTGTTGCGGCAATTGCGTGCCGGAATGACCCGTCGCCAGATTGCCGAGACGGACTTCCGGTCCGAAAACACCGTCAAGTCCCAGATGCGCAGCCTCTACCGAAAGCTGGAAGCCTCGGACATGGACCAGGCGCTGGAGAACGCGCGGGCTTGGGGGCTTTGAGCCCGGGAAGTCATCCCTACAGTTGCCTGCCGGTTTCCAGTTCCGTGCCGATCAGTCGTGCCGCGCGGGCAACTTTCTCCCCGAAGTCCCTGCCGGGGGATGCCTCAACCCGGCTGAGCGGCATGGCCAGGCAGAGCGTGGCGATCATTTGGTCGCGGAGCATGACTGGTGCGCTGACCGATCCCAGCCCGGGGGTACGCCGTCCCACCGATTCAACCCACCCGTGTTTCGACACGGATTCCAGTGCCTCGGGGTCATGGGAAAGTAGCCGGCCGCTCGAACCGTTGGGCAGCTCCAAAGCCGAACCCGCCGGAAGCGTTGCCTTCAATTCGTGCTGGCTGTCCATCGTCAGTCGGCAAATGCGCCGTTCTCCCCGTCGGATCCACAATTGGGCAGTCTCCCCGGTGGCATTGCGCAGCTCGGTCAGGATCGGCTGGGCAACAGATTCCAGTGCGGTGCGCACGAAGCGGTGGCCCAGCTTGAAATCTCCGTCATCATTGCGGCGCAGAAAGCCATACTCCGCCATGGACAGGGCCAACCGGTGGACAGTCGACACCGATAGGCCCGTGCGCCGTGACAGCTCGCTGGCCGAAGCCGAGGAATCATCCACGGCGTCAAGGACCAGGGCGACCCGTTCTAACATGCGGTTGCTGGTGGATGCCGCCTCTGTCATGACTGTTTCCTTCGAGTTCGATTAAGCGAGATGTATCCGGGCCCATGTTATGTGACGCGCACTTCGGCGAAGCAAAACCGCTTTCTGACGTTGTGGTTCGCAGCCTGGCAGAGCGCGAGGAGAGGTCCAGGCGAGAATCCCGCCCCCCAGACCCCTTGCTGTGGGCTGGATCACTTGCTATGGTCTTCCTGCCCACAGGGAATCATATCCCACCTGGTGGGAAATCTTGATCGAGTCACCGAAAAAAGGGCCTAGAACATGACTGAAAATCTCCACCTCCCGGGCAGCACGCTGCCGCTCGAGGGAATCCGCGTGCTGGAACTGGGAAGCTTCATCGCCGCCCCGTTCGCGGCACGGCTATTCGGTGACTTCGGGGCCGAGGTCATCAAGATCGAAAAGCCCGAGGGCGGCGACGAACTGCGCGACTGGCGCAAGACCCGCGGCACCACCTCGATGCTCTTCCGCACCATGGGCAGGAACAAGAAGTCCGTTGCCTTGGACCTGCGCAGCGAGCTGGGCCGCGAGGCCGTCCTGCGGATCGTGGCCAAGACCGACGTCGTGATCGAGAACTTCCGCCCGGGGACGCTGGAAAAGTGGGGATTGGGTCCCGAGGAGCTGCACGCTGCAAACCCGAATCTGGTCATGGTCCGCATTTCCGGTTACGGCCAGACCGGTCCGTACAAGAACCGTGCCGGGTTCGGCAGCTCCGCCGAGTCCTTCGCCGGCCTGCGCTACATCACCGGCGAACCGGACCGCCCGGCTGGCCGCGCGGCAGCCAGCGTCGGGGACACCGTCTCGGGCCTCTACGGCGTGATCGGCGCGCTGATGCTGATGTTCCAAAAGGCGCAGGGCGTGAAGAGCGAGGGCCCGCAGATCGTCGACGTCGCGCTCTACGAGGGCGTCTTCTCCCTGCTCGAGTCCCTGGTCCCCGACTATGATGCCTATGGCATGATCCGCAAGCGCACCGGTGGAGCGCTGCCGGGTGTCGTGCCCACCGGTTCCTACCTGTGCGGGGACGATCTGGAGGTCGTGATCGGCGGCAACTCCAACTCCGTTTTCATCCGGCTCATGAAGGCCATTGGCCGTGAGGACCTCGCTGCCGACGAAACCCTGCTGGCCACCGAGGGACGCAGCGCCCGGGAGGAGGAGCTCAACGGAGCCATCGCCGGCTGGACCGGCGCGATGCCGTTGGCCGACGTGCTCACGGCGTTGGATGCCGCCGGCGTCCCCGCCGGACCGGTCTACGACGCACCCTCGATCGCCAATGACGAGCACTACCTGGCCCGCGACATGATCCAGACCCACGAGGTCATCATCGAGGACGAGCCGGAACTGATCCGCTTCCCGGGCGTGGTTCCCAAGCTCCCGGGCCATGAGGGCCGCGTGAACTGGGTCGGCCCGGAACTCGGGGAACACACCGACGAGGTGCTCAGGGACCTGGCGGGCCTGAGTGCCGAGGAAATCCACTCACTCGGCGTCAGGGAGGCCAAGTAACATGCGGATCCAGATCACCGATGTCTTCCTGCGCGACGGCCTGCAGGACGAAAACGTCATCGTCTCCACGCCCGACAAGCTGGCCATCGCCGGTGCCCTGATGGAAGCCGGAGTGGCCCGGATCGAGGTCGCCTCCTTCGTGAACCCGGCCCGCGTGCCGCAGATGGGCGACGCGGTCAAGGTCCTGGCAGGCCTCCCCACCGACACCGGCGCGACCTTCACCTCCCTGGTGCTGAACGGCAAGGGAATCGTGCGGGCCGTGGCGGCCGGTGCCACCGACATCCAGGTGGTGACATCCGCCAGCCAGGCACACAGCAGCGCAAACGCCGGAAGTAGCATCGAGCAGGCGCTCGCATCCCTCGCAGCGGACGTGGCACTGCACCCCGAAACCAACTTCTTCGCCGGCATCTCCACCGCCTTCACCTGCCCCTTCGAGGGCGAGATCGAGCCGGACCACCTGGTGCGCGTGGTCCGTGGATTCAAGGCCATGGGAATCACCCAGATCGGTCTGGCCGACACGCTGGGCACCACTCCCACTGAACGCCTCATGGCCAGCCTGCGCCATGTTCAGGACGCGGAACCCGACCTGACCTACTACCTGCACCTGCACAACGCCCACGGCCAGGCGCTTGCGACGGTTGATGCCGCCATTGCCGCGGGGATCACGCGCTTCGACAGCGCCCTGGGCGGCTACGGCGGATGCCCCTTCGCACCGGGGGCCGCCGGAAACCTCGCCACCGAGGAACTCGTGGCGCACCTGCACGCGGCGGGCCACGAAACGGGCATCGACGAACCCGTGCTCAACCGGGCCGTAATGCTGGCCCGGAAAGCCGTCTCCAACTCACCGGCCTTGCCTGCCGGCGCCCTGACCGGGCACTAGATCCACCTGCCACCCCATCCACCGCACGCCGGGAAGCCTCCGCATGGAGCCGGTGCGCCCCATCATTCTGTGAGGACGAAGATGTCTCAGATTGAAAACCCCACGACCCTTGACGACGAGCGAAACGACGATCCAGGCACCCTGCGCCGCGTCGAACCCGGCGTCGGCAAGCTACGCGGCACGCATTTCCCCGGCCCCCGCGGCACCCGGATCGCCAGCCTGCCCGCGGCGCTCTTCCTGGTGCTCGCCGCCATGGTGTTCATTGCCGCGCTGACCGGAAACCTGCCCGATTCGATGCTTTCGGGCTTCGCTGTCACGATCCTCTTCGGAGGCGTGCTGATCTGGATCGGCAACCTGTTCCCGGTGGTGCGCGACTTCGGCCTGCCCACGGTCCTGTGCACCTTCATCCCCGCCACCCTCATGTCCTTCGGACTGCTGCCGGCGAACCTCGTGGAGGTCGTGCAGAACTTCGTCAAGGGCCACGGCTTCCTGGACTTCTTTGTCATCACCATCATTGCCGGTTCCATCCTGGGCATGCCGCGCGCCCTGCTGTTGAAGGCCGGGCCGCGCTTCGCGGTTCCCATGGTCGGCTGCCTGGTGGCGACGTTCGGGCTGGTCGGCCTGCTGGGCGCCGCCACCGGATTCGGGTTCATGGAAGGCATCTTGTTCATTGCCGCCCCGATCATGGCCGGCGGCCTGGGCGTGGGTGCGCTGCCGATGTCGGAGATGTACGCCTCCCGCACCGGCCAGGACTCGGCGACGTTCATGGGCGATTTGATGTCGGCGGTCGTGGTGGCCAACATCGTGTGCATCATCATCGCCGGCATCTACA
The DNA here is from genome assembly GCF_042901625.1 of Paeniglutamicibacter sp. NPDC012692. Classification (NCBI taxonomy): domain Bacteria; kingdom Bacillati; phylum Actinomycetota; class Actinomycetes; order Micrococcales; family Micrococcaceae; genus Paeniglutamicibacter; species Paeniglutamicibacter sp. NPDC012692. Next base: position 594,664 of record NZ_JBIBDE010000002.1, on the reverse strand, counting down.
ACGGCCTGGGCAAGACCGGAAAACAGTTCTTCGTCGGGTTCAACGGCCACGGCGAGCTGATGCGCATCAAGGGCAAGAAGTCGGAACTGTCGCTGCCGCCCAAGCGCGAGGCCTCCTCGTTCATTGCCCTGGGCAAGGGGCTGCTCTTCGCCGGCGCATTGTTCATCTTCGGGCAACTGGTCGGATCCTACATCGAGGTCCTCCACCCCTACGCCTGGACCATCATCGCCGCGGCCGCGGTGAAGATCTTCGGCTGGCTGCCCAAGGACATCGAGGAATCCACCGCCGACTGGGGCGACCTGGTGGGCGCCACCATGGTCCCGGCGCTGCTGGTCGGGGTGAGCATCAGTTACATCAACATGGAAGAGGTCGTGACCTCGCTGAGCAACCCGAAGTTCATCATGTTGACAGTTGCCACGGTGCTGATCGCCACCCTGACCTCCGGCATCCTGGGCTGGCTCATGAAGTTCAACTTCGTCGAAGCGTCCATCACCCCGGGCCTGGTCATGGCCGACACCGGCGGCAGCGGCGACGTGGCGGTGCTCAGCGCCGCGAACCGGATGCACCTGATGCCATTTGCCGCGCTGACCAACCGGCTCGGCGGCGCCCTGGTGCTCTTCGTGACCTCGTTGCTGGTGCCGCTGCTGGCCATCGCATCCTGACCCCCTGGTCTTCACAACAACAGAAAGAACATCATGACCACCATCATTACCCTCGCCGGCAAGGCCCCCGCCATCGATGAATCGGCGTGGCTGGCGCCAACGGCCGCCATCGTCGGGAACGCATCCGTGGGCGCCGGCACCGGCGTCTTCTACGGTGCGGTCATTCGCGCCGACATGGAATCCATCGGCATGGGAGCGCACAGCAACCTCCAGGACAACGCGGTCCTCCATGCGGACCCGGGCTTCCCCGCCCGCATCGGCGACTTCGTGAGCATCGGCCACGGAGCCGTGCTCCACGGATGCACCGTGGGCGACGGCGCCCTCGTCGGAATGAACGCCACCATACTCAACGGCGCGGTGATCGGCGAGGGCTCGCTCATCGCGGCCAGCGCGCTGGTGCTCGAGGGGACCGTGGTTCCGCCGCGTTCGCTGGTTGCCGGGGTCCCGGCCAAGGTGCGACGCGAACTCACCATCACCGAGGTGCAGCATTGCCGCGCCAATGCCGAGACCTACGTGGAACTCACGAGGCAGCACGCCGCCGCGACCGCGGAGGCGCTCGCCGACCGCGCGTAGCCACAAAGCCGCCGGAGTCCGCCGGACGCCGATGCATGAAGGAGTCGGGCCGCCGCCGATCCCCGGGATCGGCGGCGGCCCGGTTCCTGGCTGTTTGTTCCAGGGGCGGGTAGATGAACATTCAGGTTTAAATTACTTGAAGCATCAACAAAATTGGTTTATGCTGGACCCATGACCACTTCAGCCGATCGCCCCCCGGTACTCTTCCTCTCCCACGGTGCGCCGCCGCTTGCCGACGACGCCACCTGGACCGCCGAGTTGGCGGCATGGTCGGGGGCCATGGAGAAGCCCAAGGACATCCTGATGATCTCCGCGCACTGGGAGAACGCGCCGGTGTCGCTGAGCGCCACCCACCGCAAGCAGGAGCTGGTCTACGACTTCTGGGGCTTCCCGCAGCACTACTACGACGTGCGCTACGACGCCCCGATGGCGCCCGAGCTGGCGGACGAGGTCGCACGGCTGACCGGCACGCACGGCCACCACGTGGAACGCGACGAGACCCGCGGCCTGGACCACGGCGCCTACGTCCCGCTCAAGGAGATGTTCCCCGATGCGGACGTGCCGGTGGTGCAGATGTCGATGCCAACGCTCGACCCCCAGGGCCTGTTCGAGCTCGGGCAGACGCTGGCCCCGTTGCGCGACCGCGGAACCATGATCATCGGCTCCGGCTTCACCACGCACAACCTGCGCTGGTTCAACCCCGCCGGGGGACCGGACACGGCTCCGCCGGCGGCATCCAGCGAATTCGACCACTGGGCACAGGAGGCCATGGCCCGAGGCGACGTGGATTCCATCCTGGACTTCCTGCACAAGGCCCCTGCCGCACGGGAGGCGCACCCGCGCTCGGAGCACTGGGCCCCGCTCTATGTCGCGCTTGGCGCCGCCCATGCATCGGGCGGCATCGAGGCCAAGACCGCGATCGACGGCTTCTGGTACGGGCTGTCCAAGCGCTCCTGGTCGCTCACCTAGACATTGCTAGGGTGCTCGCGAACGCCATCGCGGTGTCCCAACGGAAAAGCCCGCAAGCAACGATTCGTAGCTTGCGGGCTTTTCCGTAGTAGCCGGGCGCATGCCGGGCGCATACCGGGCATGGGTCGGGATCCTCGTGGCCTACTTGGCCAGGGCCGGTTCCGGCTGCGCGTCAATCTCGAGCGGGGCCCGCTTGGCAGCCGCGGGGATGCACGCGGCCACGATGGCGGCGACGATGGAGATGCCGGCGCCGAGAATCAGGGCAACGCGGAATCCGGATTCCGAGGGGACGGAAACCCCGCCGAAGTCGGTGGTCATCTGTGCCAGGACCAGGCCGATGACCGCGGCGCCGGTGGTGGTGCCCAGCGAACGCATCAGCGTGTTGAACCCGTTGGCTGCGGCGGTTTCACTGCGCGGAACGGCACCCATGATGATGGCCGGCATGGCGCCGTAGGCCAGGGCCACGCCGGCATTGATGACCAGGCCGGTCGCCAGCAGGCCCCACGTGCTGCCCATGCCCAGCAGTCCGACGCCGTAGCCGAGCGCGATGACCACAACGCCCAGCACCAGGGTGAACTTGGGGCCGCGTGCGTCGGTGAGCCGGCCGCCCACGGGGGAGAGCAGCAGCATCATGAGTCCCGCCGGGGCCATCCACAGGCCGGCGGCGAGGATTGACTGGCCCAGGCCGTAGCCGGTCTCCGCGGGGAGCTGCAGGATTTGCGGCATGACCAGCATGCTCGCGTACATTCCGAAACCGACAAAGATCGATGCGAGGTTTGTCAGCAGCACGCGGGGGATGACGGCTGTGCGCAGGTCGACCAGCGGATCCTCGGTGCGCGTCTCCCAGATGCCCCAGAGCAGGAGGGCGACCACCGCAAGGGCGAACATGCCCAGCGTCAACGGTGCGGACCAGCCCCACGAGGATCCCTTGGAAACGGCGAGGATGAGGGCGACCAGGCCGACGGTCAGCCCAATGGCGCCCAACCAGTCGAAGCGCTGGCCGGCTGCACCGGCGGGCAGTGCCGGAATGAATTTCCAGATCGCCAGCACGACGATCAGCGTGACGACCGCGCTGCCGAAGAACAGCGCCCGCCAGTTCGAAAATTCAACAACTGCCGCGGCAATCGGCATGCCGATCGCGCCGCCGACGCCCATCGTGGCGCTGACCGTGGCGATCGCCGCGGACAGCCGTTCCTTCGGAACGAGGTCGCGAAGCATGGCGATGCCCAGCGGCACCATGCCCGAACCCAGTCCCTGCATGGCACGGCCGACGATCATGACTTCCACCGTGGGGGCGATGGCGCACACGATGGCACCCAAAATCAGTGGCATGGCCAGGACCAGGATCATGCGGCGTTTGCCGAACAGGTCACCCAGGCGGCCCGAGATCGGCACCGCCACGGCGGCGGCCAGCAGTGTTGCCGTGATGATCCAGGCAGTGTTCGATGCCGAGGTGTTGAAGATGGTGGGGAGCTGGGGGATCAGCGGCGTGACCATGGTCTGGGTGATCGACGAGGCAATGCCGGCGGAGGCGAGGACGCCAACGACTAGACCCGAGCCCTTGGCGCCGGCCGATGTTTGTTTGGACACGAGGGCCTTTCAGAGCAAATGTGTAGAATACATATTATGTTCATAATACACATCGCGGTAAGATCATAGGATCCGAAAGGGAAAGTGAGCCAATGGAACGCCGCATCGCGGACATTGAATACGAGCAGATGCTGCTCAGTCGTTTTACGGTCGCCCAGCATCGGAATGGCGACGGGCTCGACCGTAGCGTCTACCTGTTGATGAGCCGCATCGACGGGCAGGGTCCCATGTCGATCGGCGAGCTGAGCACGGTCTTCCGCCTTGATCCCTCCACCTTGCAGCGCCAAACCACCGTGGCGGTCCGTGAAGGCTTCCTCGAGCGTGTTCTCGACCCGACCGGCAGCGTTGCGCGCAAATTGGCCCTGACGGCCCTGGGGAAAACGCGACTCGATGAGGTGCGAGATCACTCGGTGAGCGCCCTCGAAAGCATCCTGGCCGACTGGCCGGATGAAGACGTCAACACATTTGCGGAATTGATGCACCGGTTTAATGCCTCGATCGAGGAATACCGGGATTTGAAGGCCAAGTAGCAGTCGGGAGCCGGCCGAAGCCGCTGCAGCTCCCCGCAGGAGAACATCCGTGAGGTGTTCCCTGCGCGGAGCCGCGGCGGGAGAAATGCTGCTGTCGGGAAGAACCTAGGCTCCCTTGGTTGCCAAGTCGCTGGCCGCTGCCAGGATTGCCGCGCTCGGCGACGTGGCGGGTCGGCCAAGGGCGGTTGCCAGGTCGTTGCCCTCCACGAGGAGCTCGCCACGGGAGATGCCGCGATCGCTGTCGGCCAGGATCCGGGCGAAGGGCTCGGGCACGCCGGCGCCAGCCAGCAGTCGGGCGAAGTCTTCCTCCGGCAGGTCCTGGTAGGTCACGCTCTGGCCGGTGGCGGCGCTGACCTCGCGGGCCAGGTCCTCGAGGGACATCGCCTCGCCACCCAACTCGTGGACGGTGCCCGCCTGGCTGTCGGCCAGCAGGATCGCCGCGGCTGCCTCGGCCAGGTCCGCCCGGGTTGCGGCGCTGACACGACCCTCGCCCGCGCTGCCGAAGACCGAGCCGTGCTGCAGGTAGCCCCCGAGCTGGTCGGTGTAGTTCTCCAGGTACCAGCCGTTGCGCAGCATGGTGAAGGGAACCCCGGACTCGCGCAGTGCCTGCTCCGTGGCCTGGTGGTCGGCGGCGAGGGCCATGGTGCTGGTGTCCGCGTTGGCGATGCTGGTGTAGGCCAGAAGCTCGACACCCGCATCCTTGGCGGCCTCGATGACGTTCAGGTGCTGGGGGACCCGCTGCGAGCCGGGCTCGTTGCCGGAGACCAGCAGCACCTTGTCGATCCCGTCCATGGCCTCGCGCACGGATACCGGGTCGGAGTAGTCAATCGTGCGGGTCTGGACGCCCAGCCCGGCCAGTTCTTCGAGCTTGGCGACGTTTCGGCCTGCCGCCACGATCTGCCCGGCGGGGACGTTGCGCTCGAGCAGGGATTCAACGACGAGTCGGCCGAGCTGGCCGGTGGCACCTGTAATGAGGATGGTCATGGGGTATTCCTTTCGAGGATGAACTGAACTTCCTCTCATCACAACTGAGCGCCAATTCGATTACTTCCCAAAAGAGAGTACGCACTTTAAAGTAAGCTACTTTCATGTCGGTAACCAACACTCCCCAATCGTCGGCCGACCCGGCACCCGCCGCGGTTTTCGAGGCCGGTTGCCCGAGCCGGACGGTCCTTGACCACGTCACCAGCAAATGGGGCGTGTTGATCCTGGTGTCGTTGGCGCAAGGGCCGTTGCGCTGGAGCGAATTGCGCCGCCGGGCCGAGGGCATCAGTGAAAAGATGCTCGCGCAGACGCTGAAGACGCTCGAGGCCGACGGCTTCATCCACCGCGAGGCCCAGCCGGTGATCCCGCCACGCGTCGACTACAGCCTCACCGAACTGGGACAAGGGCTGGTACAGCAGCTGATGCCGCTGGTCGTCTGGATCAGCGAACACGCCGACGACATCGTAAACGGATAGAACTCCGCCGGCACGCGGGGCTCAGGCCAAGACGTTCACGGGTGCCCCGGCCGACCACGCGGCGATGTCCTCGACCGCGCCGGTGTAGAAGATCCGGAACTGGTCCTCCGTCACGTACCCCAGGTGCGGGGTGGCGATCACCCCGGGGGTTTGGAGCAGCCGGTTGTCAGCGGGCAGGGGTTCGACGTCGAACACGTCGAGTGCCGCCAACGCCGGTGCGCCGGCGCAGAGTGCCGCAACCAGCGCATCCTCGTCGACCATGGGGCTTCGCGAGGTGTTCACGAGGATCGACCCGGGTTTCATCAGCGCCAGTTGCTTCTCGCCGACCACCTTGGTGGTGCGCTCGGAGAGTTTCAGGTGGATGGAGAGCACGTCGCTTTCGGCGAAGAGCCCGTCCCGGTCGACCCATTCGACCCCGACCTCGGCGGCGCGGGCCGGAGTCAGGTTCTGGCTGTGGGCGATGACCCGCATCCCGAAGGCCTGGCCGATCCGGGCGACCTGGCTGCCCAGGTTTCCCAGGCCGTAGACGCCGAGGGTCTTTCCCGACAGCCCGATGCCGAGGGTCTTCTGCCATGGCTGGGAGGCAGTTCGCGGCCGGCCGGCCGAGAACATTTCCACGTCCAGGCGCCGGGCAGCTGCCAGGATCAGCGCCCAGGTGTGTTCGGCGGCGGCCGTCGGGCTGCCCGCGGTGCCGCACACCGTGATGCCCAGCTCCTGCGCCGCATCCAGGTCGATCGAGGCGTTGCGCATGCCGGTGGTGACCAGTAGCTTGAGATTCGGCAGGCTGCGCAGCCGGGCGCCGGTGAACGGTGTGCGTTCGCGCATCGCCACGATGACCTCAAAGTCCTGCAGGGCACGGCAGACGGCGTCGTCGCCATGACCGAGGAATTCGGTGAAGAACGTGGGCTCGCCGGGCAGCGAATCCCAGTCTGCCAAGGATCGGACGGCGTTCTGGTAGTCATCGAGGATCGCTATGCGCATGGCTTCATAGTAGGCGGGCCAGCCCATCAGCGACGAAGCGCTCCAGCCAAGATGCCAGCCACCAGCATCAACACGCGCGGCATCCCTGCACGATCAACCGTGAAGGGATGCCGCTCGTGGCGATGCTTCGGGTTCAGGAACCGGGGGGCTAGACGCCGAGCCTCTCGGAGTCGAGTTTCGTTGCTTGGCTCTTTGCCGCCTTGCCATGGCGGAAGTGCTGGATGGCGGTAATCAGCAGGGTCAGCGCGAGAAGTCCGTAGAGCACCAGGGTAACGGGGCTGTCGACCAGGGTGGATAAGTCTCCTTCGGAGACCGTCAGTGCACGGCGCAGTTCCGTTTCGGCCAGGGGGCCGAGGATCACGGCGATCAACACCGGAGCGATCGGGAACTTGTACCGGCGCATCATGAATCCCAGCATTCCGATGGCCAAAAGGATCCATAGGTCGATGATGGAGGAACTGATTGCGTACACGCCGAGCACCGACAGCACGGTGATCCCGGCGTAAAGGTAGTGCCGGGGAATGAGCAGAAGCTTGGCCCAGAGCACCGCAAACTGCATGTTCAGGATCAGCAGGATGACCAGGCCGATGAACAGCGAGGCGAGCAGGGTCCAGACCATCGGGCCGCTGCGTTCAAAGAGCAACGGGCCCGGCTGCATGCCGTACTGCTGGAAGGCAGCCAGCATGATGGCAGCGGTCGCGGAGGTGGGCAGGCCGAGTGCGAGCAGGGCGCCCATGGCCGTTCCGGCGGTGGCGTTGGCTGCCGCTTCCGGGGCCGCGACACCGCGGATCGAGCCGGTGGTGCCGAACTCGGTGTCGCCATTGCGGGCAGCGAGCTTCTTTTCCGTTCCGTAGGCAAGGAACGTGGGTACCTCGGACCCGCCTGCCGGGATGACGCCGAAGGGAACGCCGAAGGCCGTGCCGCGCAGCCAGGCCGGCATTGCCCTGCGGATATCGCTCAATTCCAGCCGGGGCTTGCCCTTGGAGGCGACTCGCACGGCCTGCTCGTCACGATGGATGCGTGATGCGATGTGCAGGACCTCGCCCAGCGCAAGCATTCCCACGGTAATCACGACAATCGACATGCCGTCAAAGAGCTCCGGCAGGCCCAGGGTGTAGCGGACGGTTCCGGAGGGTCCGTCAACGCCGACCAGGGCCAGGACCAGGCCAAGTCCCAGGGAAAGCAGGCCCTTGACCACGGAATCGGAGACCACGGAGGAAATCGCGAGGAAGGCGAAGACCGCCAGCGCGAAGTATTCGGCCGGACCAAATGCGGTTGCCATCTTCACGAGCAACGGGGCAAAGAAGACCACCACCGTTGTCGCGATGAGGCCACCGATGAAGGCGCCCGTGGCGGCCGTGGCCAAGGCCTTGGCGGCTCTGCCGTCCAGGGCCATGCGGTGGCCCTCGAAGGTGGAGGCGATGGCGGAAGAATTTCCGGGGGTGTTCAGCAGGATCCCGGAGGTCGAATCGCCGAAGAGACCGCCGTAGTACACGCCGGCGAACATGATGAACGCGGCAGTCGGGTCAAGCGAGAACGTGATCGGCAGCAACAGGGCCACGGCCATGGCCGAACCCAGGCCGGGCAATACGCCCACGGCGGTGCCGAGAATGGCCCCGATGAGTACCCACAACAGGTTCATGGGCGTCAGTGCAGCGGAAAAGCCCTCCATGAGCATGCTCAACTGTTCCATGTCAGATCAGTCCTTCCAAGAAACCGGCGGGCAGGTTGAGGCCGAGGGCCGCATTGAAGGCCAGTTGGATGGCCGAGGAGAACAGGATGGAAATGCTGAGGTCGAAGAGCGGACGTCGGCTTCCCAACGCGCGGCAGACGATCCAGAACAGGCCGGCGGCACTGAGGATCCACCCCAGGACGGGCAGGGCGAGGATGAACGCGGCCACTGCCCCGACCACCATGCCCAGCGTCTTGAAGTCCGAGTACGTCTTCCGCTTTCCGACGGCTGTGGGCGGCGCGCCAGGACCGTAGATGCTTTTGCCCTCGGTATCGGAGAGGTCTCCGAGCAGATCCGCGGAAAAATCCGGGCTCTGCCCCTCGCTGTCTTCATGTGGAAAACGCCGAGTGCGCAGGATCTGGATGGTGTGGATCGACGCCATCAGGAACAACAGAACGCAGACGATCGTGGGGAAGAACTGTGGGCCAGGAACGCTGGAGCCCGTCACCTTCATGGTGGCTGTCCCGTAGGACAGGAAACCTGCCAGTGCGAAGACCAACGCCGGAACGATCAGCTCGCTGCGCCCCGACCAGAAGCCGGTGATCCGCACGGCGTAAACGTCGGTTGCACCCGCACGGTCGGCGGGGGAAATTTCTTTTGTCTGGCTCACAGTCCCAGCCCTTCCACGATGTCCTTGGTGACGGTGACCTCGGAATCGATGAAGTCCTCGAATTCCTGCCCGGTCATGAAGCTGTCGGTCCAGCTGTTGCGTTTGAGCGCGTCCTGCCAATGCTTGGTCTGGCGGTATTCGGTGACGATGTCCACGAGCTCCTGCTCTTGTTCCTCGGTGATGCCCGGTGCAGCGGCGACGCCGCGCCAATTGGCCATTTCCGCGTCGACCCCCTGCTCCTTGAAGGTGGGAATCTCGACACCCGGGAGGCGTTCGCCCGCGGAAATCGCCAGTGCCCGCAGGGTTCCGGCTTCGATTTGATCGGCGACCTCGTTGTAGCCGGACATGCCGGCGACAGTGGTTCCCGAGAGCATCGAGGTCAGTGCCTCGCCGCCGCCCGAGTAGGCGATGTAGTTGGTGAGCTTCGGATCGATGCCGACCTTCTGAGCCACCAGGCCGGTCAGCAGGTGATCGATGGATCCCAGTGAGCCCCCGGAGATCGAGGTTCCGCCCGGGTCTTCCTGCCAGCGTTTGGTGAACTCATCCAACGTCGCGAATTCCGAGTCCGCGGGCACCACCAGCACCGCGTAGTCATCGGCAAGCCGGGCGATGGGCACGATGTCATCGAAGGTGGTCTCGGAATCGGCGAGCTCAATGGCGCCGACCATGACGCCGCCGGTCATCATCAACATGTCGTGGCGGCCCTTCATCTGAACGAATTGGCTCAGCCCGATGGTCCCGCCGGCCCCCGGGACGTTGACGACCTGGGCGTTGTTGACCACGCCGCCTGACTTCATCGCTTGCTGGGACTCGCGTGCAAATCCATCCCAACCACCGCCGGGCGCAGCCGGCGCCATGAGGACGAGTTTGGACCGCGCGGTGGTCTCGCCGCCGTTTGCGGCTGCATTGACCAATGCCAGACCCGTCACGACAGCGACGACGGTGCCGTATAGGGTCTTCTTGAATATGCTCTTACTCATGTTCATCCGTAATCTCATGGGGTGGTGGACGGGCGTCGTTGGCGTGTCCCTCGGCAATCAAGATGTCAGAGAAGTGATGTGGAGCACAGTAAAAACGTGCTTTAGGTCATAAGAACAATAAAGAAAACAAAGTCAACCAACAGGCGGAAGGGGACCGAGGCGAAGTGCGTTCCGAGTCGAAGTATCGTCGCCGGGCACAATTGCTGGCCTTGCAGCTGGGCATTGTGCTGGGCCTCATGAGCGCGGTGTCGGTCGTGATCCTGGTCTTTGAGGACCATCGGACCCAGGAGGTGGCCTTTGACCGGGTTCACACCGTGGCGGTGCAGATGGCGGCCGAGGAACGGGTGCGCAGCCACTTGGGTGGCCCCGACGCGACAACGGTGATCGCCCCGATAGCCAACCTTGCGACCTCCGTTTCCGGTGTCCAGTATGTGACGGTGGCGAACCGGGCCGGAATCCGGGTGGCCCATCCGGATCCGGAGCGTATCGGGGAGCGCGTGTCATCGGACCACGACCTGGTGCGTGCGGGGGAATCCTTCCGTGGCACGGAGGATGGCCCGCAGGGCGTGACGCTCAGGGCCAAGGAGCCGGTCTGGTTCGAGGGAGAGATCGTCGGAACAGTGTCCGTGGGCATCCTGCAGAGCGAGATTCGCGGCGAACTGCTGGAAATTGTCGGGACGGTGGCGCCCTGGATTCTTGGTGCGGCGGCCTTGGGGACCGTTGCCTCGGCGCTGGCCGGGCGCCTGGTCCGGCGAAGGATCTACGGGGTGGAGCCGGAGGCTGTGGCCGGCCTGCTGCAGTCGCAGCAGGCGCTGCTTTTCAGCGTGCACGACGGGGTTCTTGGTGTTGGTTCCGACGGGCGGCTCACCCTGGTCAACGACGAGGCGCGACGGTTGCTGGGGTTGGCCGGGGATGTCGTCGGCGCCAAGGCCGTGGATGTGCTGGATTCGAACGTCTACGCCCAACTCAACAGCGAGGCCCCCGAGGCCGAAGAGACCCAATACGTCCTCTCCGGGGAGCGCATCTTGGTCGCTACTCGTCGCGAAGCGCTGGCTGGCGGGAAGTCGTTGGGTCGGACCCTGACCCTTCAGGATCGGACCGAATTGGAGGCGACGTTGCGTGAGCTGAAGGGGCAACGCGGCCTTGCCGATGCCTTGAGCTCGCAGGCCCATGAATTCGCGAACCGGTTGCATGTGCTCTCGGGCTATCTATCGTTTGGGGAGCCGGGGGAAGCTGCGGCCTACCTGGAACGGATCAGCGGAGCGGCCCGTGAGGTCGAGATGGGCAACCTGAAGGACCCCGCACTTTCGGGGCTCGTGGGGGCCAATGCTGCCGTCGCCCGCGAATCCGGGGTGCGGCTGGTCGTGGATCCCGAATCGGATATCGCGCCGGGCTGGCGGGTTGATGAGGATATCCTGACCGTGGTGGGGAACCTGCTGAGCAATGCCATCGAGGCCGCCGGTGACGGGGGATCGGTGCGGCTGCTGGTCAACGCGGGCCCGGGCCATGTGCGTATTTGCGTGGAAGACAGCGGGCCGGGCATCGCACCGGACGAGGTGGAAATGGTATTCCGCCGCGGGGTGAGCAGCAAGGGCGGAGCCGGATTGAGGCATGGCATCGGCTTGGCACTGGTCGACCGGGTCATCCGGCGTCGTGAGGGGTCGGTGGTCGTTGCCACCGGGGACCTGGGCGGGGCATTGATCACCGCCCACTGGAAATGGTCGGGAGCAAGGACGCTGCCGGGAAATGTAGCGGGAGAACTGGCATGATCAAGACCCTGATTGTCGATGACGACCCGGATGTCGCCCTCCTGCACGCGCGCTACGTGGCCGCGCTCGAGGGCTTTGAGGTCGCCGGCGTGCTGCAACGCGGCGGGCCGGTCTTGGCCTTCCTCGAGGAAAACCAGGTCGACCTGGTGCTGCTGGATGTGCACCTTCCGGACATGAATGGGCTACAGGTGCTGGAGGATCTGCGCGGCAGCGGATACGACACGGGGGTCGTGATGATCACCGCCGCCAGTGAGCGCGACATGGTGCGCTTTGCCGTCGGTCGAGGCATTGATGACTATCTGGTCAAGCCCTTTACCGTGGCCGATTTCAACCAGCGGCTCGAGGCGTTTCGGGCCTCGAGATCACAATTGACCGCCCGGGTCGAGCCGAGGCTGGACCAGGGGGACATCGATTCGATGCTGCGTGCGGGAATCCCTGATCGGCATGTTGGCGTCACGGCCGCGCCCGCGGTGGTGGAGGCGGGTGCCGCAGGTGCTGGTGCGGGCGCGCCGAGCGCTGCGACCTGGACGGCCAACGTACCGCTTCCCAAGGGATTTTCCCTGCCGACGGTTGAGCTGGTGGGCCAGGCCCTGCGTGGGGCTGCGGGGCGGGGCGGCGCCGGGGACCTGTCGGCCAGCGAGGTCTCCGAAAGCTGCGGAATTTCCAGGGTGAGTGCCCGGCGGTACCTGGAGATGATGACCGAACGCGGGCTTGCCGAACTGCGACCCAAGTATGGTGCGCCCGGACGCCCGGAGCACCGCTACCGCCTGGTCGGGAAATAGCGGGACCCCGAGGGGCGGGAAATATCGAGAGGAACGACTCTCTGGCGCATTTTGTATATTTGTGTATACACTCGTATCCATAGGCACCGAGCAGGGTTTCGACGCAGGGAGATGCGAGATGAGCAGCACAGTAAACGAAGCAGGCACCGCCAACGTGGCAGACGTGATCGTCGTCGGCGGCGGAAACGCAGCCTTTACCGCGGCCCACGCCGCGGCCGAACGCGGACGCAAGGTCCTGCTGCTGGAGAAGGCCCCCCAGGAGCTCTTTGGCGGGAACAGCTACTACACCGCCGGCGCCACTCGCATCGCCCACGACGGGATCGAGGACCTGCGCGATTTCATCGAATTCGATGAACGCCACGCCGTCACCGAAGTCCCTCCATACTCCGCAGCCGAATACGCGGCCGACCTCGTGAAGGTCACCGAGGGACGCAACGACCCCGAACTCACCGAGGTCATGGTGAACGAAGCAGCACCGGGGTTGCGCTGGCTCCAGAGCCTGGGCCTGAAGTACCGACTGATGTACGAGCGCCAGGCCTATGAGCGCGAAGACGGCAGCTACCTCTTCTGGGGCGGGCTGCATGTCGGCAACGTCGGCGGCGGCGAGGGCCTGATGGCCGACCACGTCGCCGTCGCGCAAAAGCTTGGCACCGAGGTCCGCTATGGACAGGACGTCTTAGACCTCCTCCTTGAGGACGGCACCGTCAAGGGCGTCAAGGTTCGCACCGCGGACGGAAGCGTTCAGGAACTGCGCGCGGAATCAGTGATCCTCGGCGCCGGCGGTTTCGAGTCGAACCCAGAAATGCGTCGCGAGCACCTCGGTGAGGGCTGGGAAAACGCGAAGATCCGAGGCACGGCCTTCAACAAGGGCGAGATGATCATCGCCGGCCTGGCCGCCGGCGCTGCCAAGGGCGGGGACTGGGGAACCTGCCACTCGGTGCAGTGGGATGCGTTCACCGCCAAGAACGAGTCCAACCGCGAGCTGACCAACCGGTTGACCCGCCAGAGCTATCCGCTGGGCATCATCGTGAACAACCGCGGCGAACGCTTCCTGGATGAAGGCGAAGACTTCCGCAACTACACCTATGCCAAGTACGGCAAGGTCATCTTGCAGCAGCCCGATTCCGTCGCCTACCAGATCTTCGACGCCACGCTGCGCCCGATGCTGCGCACCGAGGAATACGACATGCCAGGGATTTCGGTGGAAACGGCAGACACCATCGAAGAGCTGGCAGTGAAGATCGGTGTGGATGCTGCATCCCTGTCCCGGACCATCACCACCTACAACGACTCGATTGATGTCTCCAAGACCTTTGATCCGACCGTCAAGGATGGCCGTGCGGCCGACACCGTCCCGCCGAAGTCGAACTGGGGACACCCGTTGGTCACCGCGCCGTACTACGCCTACGGTGTCACCTGCGGCATCACCTTTACCTTTGGCGGTTTGAAGTCCGATACCCACGGTCGGGTGTTGGATACCAGCGGTGAGCACCTGACCGGGCTTTATGTGTGCGGCGAAATGCTTGGAGGGCTCTTCTCCTCGAACTACCCGGGTGGTTCGGGGCTTGCCGCAGGAGTCGTGTTCGGGCGACGTGCCGGTACGCTGGCTTAGGCAGGAAATGACGGCGTAGCCCCGAAACGGGGCGGAGGTGGGGTTGAAATGGCGGCAAAAGTGGACTCGGAGACGATCCATGCCGAACTGCGTGCAGAAATATTGCACGGCTCCCACCGGCCGGGCACCGCGTTCAAGGAAGTTGCCCTGGCCGGCCGCTTCGGCGTCTCGCGCACCCCGGTGCGCGAGGCGCTGGGGCGTCTGCAGCAGGAGGGGCTGCTTGAACGCGGAACCCGTGGGCTCCAGGTCAGGGACATTACCCCGGAACAGCTCATGCAGGTCTATGACCTGCGGGTGCTGTTGGAGGGGCAGGCTGCGCTGGAAGCTGCAGCCGCACGGACCGAGATGGACCTCATTCGGCTTGAAGGGCTGGTCGAACGCGACAGGGCCCTGACGGATCCCGATGACCAGACACGCCTGTTGACCAATATCGAGTTCCATTCAGCACTCTGGACCGCGGCACACAACCCGATCCTGAAGGACCTGCTCGACCGCTTGGCGACGCATCAGATCCATGCCCCGTCATCAACCCTGTCCATCGGATCCAGGTGGTCCGAATCGCTGGACGAGCACGCCGAAACCGTCGGGTTCATCCGCAACCGCGACGGCGCCGCGGCGCAGGAGCTCATGCGTCGACACATGAGCGAGGCCCGCAGGATCCGACTGTCCCTCTTTGGCCAGATCGGCCTGCCCAACCGCTGACGTGCCCCCGGGGACCCTGTTCGGCCCCGGGTGGGCCCCGCATTCATGGCCTTCGCAATCCTCCTGCCCCGTCCGTGATCAGCGGCTCGGGGGACAGCCGGATTGCGGTGCTTAGGCCTGTTGCGGGGCCAAGGCTGCGGTTGCCGTATGCACCGCCTCACGCAGGGTCGGGGCCGGGCGTCCGAGGAGTGTTTCCAGGGCATTGCCCCCAACCAGCAATTCACCGCGGGCGATGCCACGATCGCTGTTGGCCGGGATCTCGGCGAAGGCCTCGGGCACGCCGGCACCCATGAACAGGTGAGAGAAGTCCTCCTCGGGAAGATCCTGGTGGTTCACGCTCTTGCCGGTGGCGTCGCTGACCTCCTGGGCAAAATATGTCAGGGAGAAGGATTTGCTGCCACCGGGTTCGTGCACGGTTCCGGTCTGGTCATCGGCCGGCAAAACGGCCGCCGCCGACCAAGGGCCAAAACGTGGGGCCCGGACGAAATGCGTCCGGGTCCCACGGGGTTGTGCAGATGGTAAGGGGCTTACTTGCCTTGCGCCGCGGCGTCCTGTGCGGTGTATTCGGCCAGCACGGCCTTGCCGATCTTGAACGCGGTGTTGGCCGCCGGAATCGAGCAGTAGATGGCGGACTGCAGGAAGACTTCCTTGATCTCGTCCGCGGTCATCCCGTTGCGCAGGGCCGCGTGCACGTGCATTTCCAGTTCTTCCCAGTAGCCGCCGGCGATCAACGCGGTCAGCGTGATGGCGCTGCGGGTGGTGCGCGGCAGCCCGTCGCGGGTCCAGATGGTGCCCCACGCGAAGCGGGTGATCATTTCCTGGAACTCGTCGGTGAAATCGGTGGAGTTCGCGGTGGCGCGGGCAACGTGTTCGGTGCCGAGCACCTGCTTGCGGACCTCGAGGCCGGCGTCGTAGGTGTCGCCGGGCAGACGGGATGAGTCGGTCATGCGATTTTCTCCTGGGAAATGGAAGCGAAGAATTCAACGAGCAGTGCGGCGGTTGCCGCGGGGTCCTCGGCCGGGGCCAGGTGCGCGACGGTGTCGATGACGGCCGCGCGTGCGTTGGGGGCGTGCTCGGCGATGAACTCGGCGTCGGCCGGCGGGCACACCTGGTCATGGGCCCCGGCGATGGCCAGCAGCGGGTCGGCGAGGGATCCGAGCGCCCCGCTGAGGTCGAAACCGCCCAACGCGGCGCAGGCGTGGGCGTAGGAGAAGCGATCGGCGTCCTGCAGGTTGTGCAGCAGGTTGGTGGAGGCGACGGGGTTGGCCTCGATGAAGCCGGGGGCGAACCAGCGTTCGGCCGAACCGGTCATCACCACGGGGGTGCCGGCCTTGGCGACCAGTTCCGCGCGTTCGGCCCAGCCCTCCGGCGTGCCGATCTTGGCCGCGGAGCAGATGACCGAAAGCCCGGCGAAGGTGCCCGGGAAGTCGTGGGCCAGCTGCAGCGCGGTGGCGCCGCCGATCGAGACGCCCGCATAGAAGAGCGTTGAATCCTCCGCGACGATGCCGTCGACGCGCAGCGCATCGATCATCGAGATGACGCCCGCGGCGAGCTCGCCCATGGAGAAGTCCCCGGTGGACGGCGCGGATTCCCCGTGGCCGGGAAGGTCCCAGGCCACGAGCTGGAAATGCTCCGTCAGGTAGGGGACCGCCGGGCCCCAGAGGGCCAGCGATCCGGTGCCCAGCGAGGGGCCCAGGATGAGCGTCGGGCGCTGCGGCGCGGAGTTGAAGAGGGACGGTGTCAGCACGGGGATGCTCATGATTCCTTCCAGGCCGAGAAATCGGCGCAAATGCGGTTGATGATGCTGCCTGTTGCACCCAGGTATTCCAGCGGGTCAAGCAGCGAAGCCAATTGGGTGTCGGAGAAGTCCTCGACGGGAACCGCGGCGCGCAGCAGGGAGCGCAGGGATTCGCCGGTGCCCAGCGAGGAACGCACGAGCGCCTGGACCCGGTCCTTGCCCAGCAGCGGTGCCAGCACCGTGGAGATGCGCTCGGTAACCAGCAGTTCGCCGGAGAGCGCCATGTTCCGGGCCAGCGCGTCCGGGTGGACCTGCAGGCCCTCGGTCAGGGTTGCTGCGTGTGCGGCCGCGCCCCCGGCCAGACGGAGCAGTTCGCGCAGGGCGGCCCACTCGGTGTGCCAGCCGCCGTCGGGGCGTTCGTCCACGGCGGTTCCGGCCGCCAGGAAGAGCGAGGAAACATGCGCGGGTGCGGCGAGTGCGGCGTTGCGCAGCAGCACCGAAAGCACGGGGTTCTGTTTCTGCGGCATGGCCGAGGAACCGCCCTTGCCCTCCTCTCGGGGTTCGGACACCTCGGCGATCTCGGGGCGGGAGGCGGTGAGCACGTCGGCGCCCATGGAACCGAGTGCCGCGACGAGTGCGGCGAGCGTGGAACCGAGTTCCACCACCGGGGTGCGGTTGGTGTGCCAGGGTGCAAGGGGTGCCGTGAGACCCAGTTCCACCGCCAGGTCCGCGGTGAGCGCGTGGATCTTGGCGTCCAGCTCGGTGCCGGTTGCCTGCGGGTCCAGCTCGCCGAGCTTCTGCTTCAGGGAGGCCAGGGTTCCCACGGCGCCGCCCCACTGCAGCGGAAGGGAAACCTGCTCGAGGCTGCGGGCGGAGGCGGTGAGTGCCGAAAGCCAGTTCGCCGCGCGCAGCCCGAAGGTGGTTGGCAGCGCGTGCTGGGTCAGCGAGCGTGCGACGGCCGGGGTCATGGCGTGGTCGGTGGCCAGCCGCGCGAGCGCGGTTCCGGCCCGGCGCGCATCGGCCAGCACCAGCGTGCGGGTGCGGGTGGCCATCAACTGCAGGGCGCTGTCGATCACGTCCTGGCTGGTGGCTCCGCGGTGCAGTGCCGCGGATGCCGAAGCAGGGGCGCCCGCATCGGTGAGTTGCTTGCGCATCATGCCCAGCAACGGGATCAGCGCGTTGGCTCCGTCGGGCCCGCGCTCGGCCAGGGCGGCCAGGTCGTAGAGCTCCACCCGGGCGACGGTGGTGATGGCCGCGGCGTCCTCGGCGGTGCAGAGCCCTGCCTTGGCCTGGACGCGCGCCCAGGCGGCCTCGACGTCCAGCATGGCCTGGGCGAATGCCGCGTCGGAGGCGGTGGTGGCGGCGGGAGTTGCCGCCCAGGCGGGGTTCAGTAGACCGAAGTCGGCCGGTTGCATGGGGTGGGTGTGCCCTTCCGTGGGAGAACCTGTGGGGGAGAAGCGGTTAACCGCCGAGCCCCCGGAGCCACAACCCACGCTACCCTTCGCCCCAACGGGGGGGAGAGAGGTGCGCGCGGGCCGTGGCTCCGGGGTGGTGTTGCTAGGACTCGCGCGGGTAGGCGAGGAAGACGGTCTCGTCCTCGCCCTGCAGCGACACGTCGAAGCGCAATCCGCCGTCTTCCTCGCGGGTGGCGATCAGCGTCCTGCGGCGGTCCTCGGGCAGCGAGGCCAGCAGCGGGTCGGCCGCCAGCGCCGCGGTGTCCTCCGGCAGGTAGATGCGGGTGAACAGGCGGTTGAGCAGGCCGCGGGCGAACACCGTGAGCATGATGAACGGAGCCTTGCCTTCCTCGGGGGCTCCCGGGTTCAGAGTGGTGAACGTGTAGTGCCCGACGTTGTCCACCGCGGTGCGGCCCCAGCCGGTGAAGGTGTAGCCGTCGCGGACCAGCGAGCCGTCCTTGGAGACCACGTTGCCGGCCTCGTCGGCCTGCCAGATTTCCAGCAGCGCGTCGGGGATGACGGTGCCGTTGCCGTCGGTGACGACTCCGTGCAGGCGTATGGACCCGGCGCGGGCCTGGTTGACCAGCTCGTTGTCCTTCTCGAAGGGCAGTGCGTAGCCGTAGAACGGGCCGATGGTCTGCCCCGGGGTGGGGGTGAGCTTCAGCGCCGGGGCCGCGGTGTTCGCCGCGACGGCGTTGGATGTCGCAGTCATTAGTGGTCTCCCTCTTCGTCTTCCATCCAGGTGCGGTTGGATCCGGTGAGCACGATGTCCCAGTTGTAGCCGGTGGCCCATTCGTGGCTGGTGATCGAGTGGTCGTAGGTGGCGACCAGGCGGTCGCGGGCTTCCTTGTCCGTGATGGCCTGGTAGATCGGGTCCAGGGAGAACAGCGGGTCGCCCGGGAAGTACATCTGGGTGATCATGCGCTGGGTGAAGTCGGTGCCGAAGAGCGAGAAATGGATGTGCGCCGGGCGCCACGCGTTGTGGTGGTTCTTCCACGGGTAGGGTGCCGGCTTGATGGTGGTGAACTTGTACTCGCCGTTGGGCCCGGTGATCGCCCGGCCCACGCCGGTGAAGTTCGGGTCGATCGGGGCGGGGTGCTGGTCGCGCTTGTGGATGTAGCGTCCGGCGGCGTTGGCCTGCCAGATCTCGACCAGCTGGCCGGCCACGGGGCGGCCGTCGCCGTCGAGCACGCGCCCCTGGACCACGATGCGCTCGCCGATCGGCTCGCCGTTGTGCTGGATGGTCAGGTCCGATTCCAGGGCGTGCACGTCGCGCTCGCCGAAGGCTGGGGAGTGCAGCTCGATGGTCTCGGGGTCCACGTGGTGCAGGTTCTTGGTGGGGTGGCGCAGCAGGGACGAGCGGTACGGCGCGAAGTCGATGCGCGGCTGCGTCTCGGCCTTGGCCCCGTCGACGACCGACTGGCGGTAGGCGGCGTGGATGTCGGTGATTTCCGCGGAAATCGCTTCCTGCGACAGCGCGGTGGCTGCGGGGTCCAGCACGTGCGAATCGTTGAAGGACTCGTTCAGGGTGGTTTCGGTGCTCACGTCGTGCTCCTTTCGGTGTGGCATGCGGGTTAAGTGGGGGGCAGAAACGGGGGCCTAGCCGTGCGGCCAGCCGGTGTAGGACTCGGCCAGGTACTGCTGGCCGAAGCGCGAGGACGTGACGGTCTCCAGTTCGCCCAGCGCGCGCTTGGCCATGAACGGGTCCCCGCCGACCGGGGTGTGCAGCATGGAGGTCATCCAGTAGGAGAAGTTCTGTGCCTTCCACACGCGCTTCAGCGCCTTGTCCGAGTAGCCGTGCAGCAGCGTGTCGTTCCTGGTTGCGTAGAAGGAGTCCAGCGCCTCGAACAGCACCTTGACGTCGGCGAATGCCAGGTTCAGGCCCTTGGCGCCGGTCGGCGGGACCGTGTGCCCGGCGTCTCCGATCAGGAAGAGTCGGCCGTGGGAGAGCGGTTCGCGCACGAACGAGCGGAACTTCAAGACTGTTTTGTCGAAGATCGGCCCGGTCTTCAGCTGGAAGTTGTCCGGTCCGTCGACGCGGCGCTGCAGCTCGGTCCAGATGCGGTCCTCGCTCCAGTCGTCGGTGTTTTCGTTCGGGTCGCACTGGAAGTACATGCGCTGCACGGTCTCGGAGCGCTGGGAGACCAGAGCGAAGCCGTGCGGGGAGTTCGCGTAGATGAGTTCGGGGGAGGACTTGGGCGCCTCGGTGAGGATGCCGAACCAGGCGAACGGGTACTCGATCTTGAAGTCCCGGCGGTTGGTCTCCGGGATCTGCCGGCGGCAGAAGGAACGCGAGCCGTCGGCGCCGACCAGCACGTCGCAGTGCACCTCGAACTCGGCGCCCTCGGCGTCGGTGAAGCGGAACTTCGGGGTATCGGTCTCCAGGTCCAGCAGCTCGGTGACCTCTGCGGAGAAGCGCACGTCGCCGCCGTCGAGTTCGCGGGCCGCGGCGAGGTCGACGAAGACCTCGTTCTGCGCGTAGAGGGTGACGGTGGCGTCCACGAGCTCGGTGAAGTCCAGCGGGTGCGATTCGCCGTTGAAGCGCAGGTCGATCCCGGCATGCTCGTCACCGTGGGTGAGCACGCGTCCGTTGACGCCCGATTCGACGAGCATCTTCACGGCCTGGGCCTCGAGGATGCCCGCTCGGTGGGTGTTGCGGATCGTCTCGTGGTCGCGCATTTCCACGACGAGGTTCTCGATCCCGGTCTTGGCGAGCAGGTGCGAGAGCATCAGGCCGGCGGGTCCGCCGCCGACGATGCCGACCTGGGTCTTGATGATGGTGCGGGTAGCGGTCATGGCTGGCCGTTCCTTCGTGCTGGGCAGGAATACTGGAAGTCTTGGACCAGTCTGTGGTGCCCGCCACCCCGAATGCATGTCGATTCTCATTGAATGAGAAGTTCGAGCTATCTGCCGACAGGGCTCGTTGCGCAGGGCTGGTCAAACCTCTCGGTCGGAGCCCGCTCCCCGTTGCCAGCCCTTTGGAATCAGCACCTCGCCCTCGAGCCCGTCCGGATCCCGGAAGAACACGCTGAGCACGGGGCCGAAGTCGTTCACCGCGCCGTCGCTGGCGCCGGACTCGACGAGCCTGGCGCGGATGGTTTCGAATGCGTCGGTCGAAGCAGCGGCGAGGCCGAAGTGGTCGAGGCGGCCGCGACCCCACATCGGGGTCTGCCGGTCCGTTTCGGTGTTGCCTTCGATTGCGAATACGTTGAGTTCCGTCGACGGCCCGATCTTGATGTTTGTCATGGTTTCGCCGGGGCCGTGGCCCCGGGTGGGGCCGACCTCTGCGTCAAACACCGTCCGGTAGAACTCGCCTAATTTCGCGACGTCTTTCGAGATCAGTGCAATGTGGTTGATGCCGTCCAGCAACATTGAAGTGCATCCCTTCGTCGGTGAAGAGCCGGGTGTTCCACGGCCATTCAGCCGCATGGGCCGCCCGAATTCAAGGCCGATGCGATGCCTTTTCGCCCGCGCCCGGGGTTGCCGTGCCTACTGGTTGAGCTTGTCGATCAACTTCAGCCCGCGGTTGGCCCAGGCGACTTCGGCCTCCGCCTGGGCGATCAGCCCTTCGTAGGTGAACCGCTTGTAGGCGACGGTTTTTTCCCTGTCCACTTCCGGGGTGTGGGCCAGTCGTCGGGTCAGCATGGGGCTGGTGCCCTCGTCGATTTCCCTGACCTTTTCATGCCACTGTTCCAGCAGCCCGCTGTGGTGCTTGATGTGGGCGCGCATCTGTTCGCGCGCGGCCTCCGGTTCCGCCCATTCGAGGTATGCGGCCTTGAGGTGTGCGGGCTCGCGAATGCGGGCGTATTCCAGGGTGGTGTTCATCCAGTTCTGGAAGGCCAGGAGGCCGGCCGCGGTCACGTGGTACTGGCGCTTTTTCCCGCGCGGGCCCCAGGGGATTTCCTCGCCCTCGAGCAGGCCCTCGGCCTCCATGCGCCGCAATTCAGGGTAGATCTGCGAGTCGGGGGCGTGCCACACGTGCCCCACCGACGTTTCGAATTCCTTGAACAAGTCGTACCCCGTCATGGGCTCGACGTTCAGCAGTGCGAGCAGGGCGTAGCGGAGACTCATTGGCGACTTTCTTTCAAAACGTGTTGCCAATCACTATATCCGTAGTTACTCTGGAGCAACGCAACTCACTATGTCGATAGGTAGTTGAGCGGTTGCTCGACACATGCCTTTCGCCTGGTCCACCGTCCCCATGCGATGTTGCCTCGGGGCGGGCGCAACAGCCCCGGAAGGAAAGCCATGACTGTCGTTTCATCCACCAGTTCCACGACCAACAAGGTCCTGCCACATCCGCTGAACGCCTGGTACGTCGCCGCCTGGGACCACGAGGTCACCCGCAAGCCGATGTCCCGCCGCATCGCCAACCGCCCGGTGGCCATGTACCGCACCGAGGACGGCAGGGCCGTCGCGCTGGCCGACGCCTGCTGGCACCGGTTGGCGCCGCTTTCCATGGGCAAGACCATGGAAAAAGACACCATCCAGTGCCCGTACCACGGCATCGTCTACAACTTCGCGGGACGCTGCGTCTCCATGCCCGCCCAGGAAACCATCAACCCCAGTGCCACGGTTCCGTCCTTCCCGGTCGTCGAGCGCTACCGCTACCTCTGGATCTGGATGGGCGACCCGACGCTGGCCGACCCGGACCTGATTCCGGACATGCACCAGATGAGCTCCGAGCAGTGGGCAGGCGACGGGCTGACCATCCATGCCGCCTGCAACTTCCAGCTGGTCCTGGACAACCTGATGGACCTGACCCACGAGGAATTCGTCCACTCCTCCACGATCGGCCAGGAGGAGCTCAGCGAGTCCGACTTCGTCACGGTCCGGACGGGCAACAAGGTGACTGTCACCCGCTGGATGCTCAACATCGACGCCCCGCCGTTCTGGCTGAAGAACATGCGCGACAAGTTCCCCGGCTTCGAGGGCAAGGTCGACCGCTGGCAGATCATCAACTTCGAGGCGCCCGGCACCATCAACATCGACGTGGGCGTGGCCAAGGCCGGCACCGGCGCCCCGGAGGGCGACCGCAGCCAGGGCGTCAACGGGTTTGTCATGAACACCGTCACCCCGGAGACCGACCGCTCCAGCCACTACTTCTGGGCCTTCATGCGCAACTACTGCCTGGACAGCCAGCTGATCACCACCCAGCTGCGCGACGGCGTGCACGGCGTGTTCGGCGAGGACGAGGAAATGCTCATGGCCCAGCAGGCAGCCATCGACGCCAACCCGGACTACGAGTTCTACAACCTCAATATCGACTCCGGCGGCATGTGGGTGCGCCGCATCCTCGAGGGCATGCTCGCCGCCGAAGGCCGTCTGGCCGTCTCCGCCTAGCGCGGCGGAACCGATCCCGAAAGGCTGAACAGCTCTCATGGCAGCAACAAACATCGAAGTCTGGCAATCGGCAACCGTCATCGAGACGGTGGCCGTGGCCGATGGCATCCTGCGCATCGTCCTGCAGCCGTCCCTGCCCAAGCAGGCCGAGCCCGGGGCTCACATCGACCTGAAGGTCTCCATCGGCGGCGAGGAAGCCAAGCGCTCGTACTCCGTGGTGGAATCCAACGACGACGGCACGCGCCTGGTCATCAGCGTGATGCGGGCACCGCTGTCCAGGGGCGGATCGATCTTCATGCACCGGCTGGTTCCGGGGCAGCGACTGGAAATCACCCAGCCGCTGCAGAACTTCCCGCTGCGTGTCGGCGCGCAACGCTACATCCTGCTGGCCGGCGGCATCGGCATCACCGCCATCGCCAACATGGCCGCGGTGCTCAAGCGGCTCAAGGCCGACTACACGCTGGTGTACGTGGGGCGCAGCCGCGAGGCCATGGCCTACCTGGGCCAGCTGACCGACCTGCACGGGGACAGGCTTCGGGTCCACGTCGACGCCGAGGGCACCTCGTTGAAGGTTCCCGAGCTGGTGGGGCTCGCGGACGCCGACACCGAGCTGTACATGTGCGGGCCCATCCGGCTGATGGATGCGGTGCGGCGCAACTGGGTGGAGCGCGAGCTTGATGCGCCGAACCTGCGCTACGAGACCTTCGGCAACAGCGGCTGGTACGACCCGGAGGAATTTATCGTCAGGGTGCCGAAGCTCGACTTGGAGGTCGCCGTCCCGCAGGGCCGCTCCATGCTCGAGGCGCTCGAGGACGCGGGGGCGGAGATGATGTTCGACTGCCGCAAGGGCGAGTGCGGGCTGTGCGAGGTGCGCATCCTTGACCTCCAGGGCGCCATCGACCACCGCGATGTGTTCTATTCCGAACGCCAGCAACGGCTCTCAACCAAGATGAACTGCTGCGTCTCGCGCGCGGTCACTTCAGTCACCGGAGCCAGGATCGACGCGGGCGTGGGCCCGGCAATCATCACCATCGAACCCAACTAAACAAACCTCACTAAGCAACCTCACTAAGCAACCTCGCTAAGCAACCTCGCTAAGCAACCTCGCTAAACAATCTCGCGGTATCCCTCGCGTCCGGCCGACGAAGCCGTCCGTGCGTGATTTGTCGCGCCCAAAAAGTGCAAGGAGTTTCGCCCGCATGAACATCAGAGAACGCATAGACGCCTCACCCATGTCGGCCTTCCAATGGGTGGTCGTCGGGGTCTGCACCTTCCTCAACGCCTTGGACGGGTTCGACGTTTTGGCCATGGCCTTCACCGCCAACCGAGTATCGACCGAGTTCGGGCTCAGTGGATCCCAGCTGGGAGTGTTGCTCAGCGCCGGCCTCTTCGGCATGGCGGCAGGTTCGCTGGTCCTTGCACCTTTTGCCGACGTCTTCGGTCGCCGGCCGATGTTGCTTTTCACCACGGGGCTCGCTGCAGCGGGCATGTTCCTCTCCGCCACCGCACACTCCGTGCTGGAACTCGGGTTGTGGCGCGTGGTCACGGGTCTTGGGGTGGGCGGCATCCTGGCCTGCACCAACGTCATCACCAGCGAGTACGCCAACAAGCGCTGGCGCGGCATGGCCGTGAGCATCTACACCGCCGGCTACGGCGTGGGCGCCACCCTCGGCGGCATGGCCGCGGTTTCCCTGCAGGCGTCCTACGGTTGGCGTTCGGTCTTCGTGTTTGGCGGCATTGTCAGCACCGTTGCGCTGCTCCTGCTGCTGGCCATCGTGCCCGAATCCGTGGACTTCCTCGTGAGCAAGAGGCCTGCGCGGGCCGAGGCCAGGCTCGCCGCCCTGGTGGGCAAGCTGCGGTTGGACCAGGACACGGTGCTTCTGCCTGAGTCCGCGGTGGGCGGGTCGGCCGGTGCGGCCAAGGACCGGCAGCTGGCCGCGCTGTTCGCTCCGGAGAACCGTCGATCCACGGCCCTGATCTGGATTGCTTTTTTCGCCACCATGTTCGGCTTCTACTTCGTCAACAGCTGGACACCTAAGCTGCTGGTGACGGCCGGCATGACCGAAAGCCAAGGCGTGGTCGGCGGGCTCATGCTGACCTTGGGCGGAACCTTCGGTTCACTGCTCTTTGGCGCACTGACCACCAAATGGGAGGCGCGCAAGGTGCTTGTGGTGTTCAGCGTGCTTTCCTCGGTCACCATGGTGCTGTTCATTTCCGTCGCGGGAATCCTGGCCCTCGCCTTTGCCATGGGAATCGTGGTGGGCATGCTCATCAACGGCTGCATCGCCGGTCTCTACACGCTGGCGCCAGCCTCCTATGCCCCGCAAAACCGTGGCACCGGCGTTGGATGGGCGATTGGCGTTGGACGCTTCGGCGCGATCCTGGCACCGTTGGCGGCGGGCGCCCTTCTGGATGCCGCATGGACCGCCGGGCAGCTGTACCTTGGCGTGGGCATCGTGGTGTTGGTCGCGGCCGCGGCCGTCGCCTTCATGCGCCCGTCCAAGGGAAACCTCCTCGGCGAGGCCGCCGAAAACGGTGTTCTTGAGGGCGCGGCTGCCGACAATTAGCCGGCTTCCCGGGCAGGTTTTGCGTCAGGCGCCGAGCGCGCGGGAAATCCCGCGCGCCGCGGTGCGCAGCGCCATGATCGCCGCCGGCAGGATCTCCGCGTCGCGGGGAACGACCACCGCCAACACCGCAAGTGCATGGCCTCGCTGGTCAAGGATCGGAACGGCCGCGCCGGTCGATTCGGTGTCGATGAATCCGTCGAGCGTCGCGTAGCCGTTGCGGCGGATCTCGGCCAATTCCCTGCGCAGCTGCGGGTGAGTGGCAAGCATGGTCTCGGCATGCCGCTCGAGGTATCCCTCGAGCGCCGGAGCGGGCGAAAATGCCAGCAGGGCCAGGCCCATGGAGGTTCGGTGCACGGGCATGCGGCCGGCGACGTTGGCCTGGTTGACCACCGCGCCCGGACGCGACAGCCGCTCGATCACCAGGACCTCGTCCTCGTGCAGCAATGCCAGCTGGGTGTTGTGTCCCACCAGCTGGTTCACGTCCTCCATGAAGGGCAGCGCCGCCCGGCGCAGGTCGAGGGTCGGCGCGCTGCGGTTGGCCAGTTCCCACAGCCGCACGCCCAACCGAACCTGCCGGTCCGCGTCGCGGGCCAGCAGCCCGTGCGCCACAAGATCGTCAACGAGCCGGTAGGTGGTGGCCGGCGGGACATCGGCACGGTGCGAGAGTGCGTTGACGGTCAGTGTCGGGTTGCGGGTGTCGAAGGAGTCGAGGATCCGCACGAGGCGATCGAGCATCGAGTCCCCGCTCGGGGAATTGGCCATGGATCCACTGTATGGCAACCCGAACCGCCGTCGGGGAGCGGAGATGCAAGCAGAAGACTGGTCGGCAGCATCTTCCCGGATCCCGCCCGCGGGTGGGCGTTTTGGGCGGTGCTGCGGTCAGCGCTTCGGGATGCTCCGGGCGGTCGAACCGGCGCGGGCACGGTGCCGCCTGACCGCCGCGCGGTTTGCACAGCGCACCGAGCAATAGCGTTGCCGGCCGTTGCGGGTCACGTCCACCACCACGGCCTGGCAGGGATCCCCGGGTTCCTCACCGGCGGCGCAGCGGCCCAGCCTGTGCATTCCCCGGGTGGTCAGGTGCAGGGCGGTTCCGACACTGAAGATCGCTCGAAAGACGTGCGGCATCCCCTGGTTCGTGTCGCGGTAATGCAGGTGCCAGCCCTCGTCGTCGTGGTTGACGAGCCGGGGGTAGGCTGCCGCGGCGGCCATTTGCTGGTTGAGTATCGCCGCGCGTTCCCGCGGATCCTGGGCATCGACGACGCGCAGCCAGTCATCGACGACCTGGCGCGTCAATGCGTGGTCCTCGGGGGTCGGGATGAAGTCCATGGTCATCCCGAAGGTGCGGGCCCGTTCCTCGATGCCGTCCCTGTCGCGGGGCATGTCGTTGGCCAGCGATGCCGCGAGAAGCACGGCGTATTCTCCGTAAGGGTTGAGATGCATAAGGCCATTACAGCAGAGTGGTTTGCATGATGCATATAGCCACAAACGATGACGTCCTGGCCGACCGTGAACTCCTGGTTCACGAGCATGCTTGGGTGGTCGAATCCGCGCACAATACGTCCGAGGGGCGGGTGCTGTACGTGCGCTGCGCGGAAAATTGCGGTGCCCGCCGCATCGATATCCAGGGGTCGGTCGAGGTGCCACCGGCCGACGTGAGTGTCATTCTGGGCCGATCGTCAGGTGCCTGAAGGGGCTCGGTGACCGGGCGCCGGTCTCGGTGAACCGCGAAACGGTTGGCGGCAAACCCTTGAAGGGCACGCGCCACTGCTGATAAAGTTCATTCAGTGAACGAAGGTTCACAATGCGAACATAATAAGCAGAAAGCCAGGTTCCGGACCATGCAGCAGGCGTATCTCTACGACGCAATCCGCACGCCCTTCGGCAAGATCGGCGGAAGCCTTTCCGCGCACCGCCCCGACGACCTGGCCGCACACGTGGTCCGCGAGCTCGTGGCCCGCGCCCCGCATCTCGACCCGGCCTCCATTGACGAATCGATCTTCGGCAACGCCAACGGCGCGGGCGAGGAAAACCGCAACGTGGCCCGCATGGCCACCCTGCTTGCGGGCCTGCCAACCTCGCTGCCCGGCACCACCATGAACCGCCTCTGCGGCTCCTCGCTGGATGCCGCCATCGCCGCCTCCCGCCAGGTCAACACGCAGGACGCGGACCTGGTGCTGGTCGGCGGCGTCGAGTCCATGAGCCGCGCCCCGTGGGTGCTGCCCAAGACCGACCGCCCCTTCCCGATGGCCAACCTCGAACTGGCAAACACCACCCTGGGCTGGCGCCTGGTCAACCCGGCCATGCCCGGCGAATGGACCGTTTCCCTCGGCGAGGCCACCGAGCAGCTGCGCGAGAAGTATGACGTCAGCCGCGAGGACCAGGACGAGTTCGCGGCGCTCTCGCACCGGCTGGCGGCGGCCGCCTGGGCCGAGGGCAAGTACGAGAACCTTGTGGTCTCCGTGCCCCCGGCCGGCAAGCGCGGCAGCGAGGTCACCATGGACGAGACCATCCGTCCCGATTCCACGGCCGAGGCGCTGGCCGGGCTGCGCACCGTCTTCCGCGACGCGGCGACCGGAACCGTCACCGCGGGCAACGCTTCCCCGATGTCTGACGGCGCTTCCGCCGCCTTCATCGGCTCGGAGCGCGGCGGTCAGCTGCTGGGTGCGGCACCGCTGGCGCGCATCGCCGGCCGCGCCTCGTCCGCGCTGGACCCGCAGTACTTCGGCTTCGCCCCTGTCGAGGCCGCCAACAAGGCGCTGGCCAAGGCCGGCATCACCTGGTCGGACGTGGCTGCGGTGGAACTCAACGAGGCCTTCGCCGCGCAGTCGCTGGCCTGCATCCGGGCCTGGGACATAGACCCGGCCATCGTCAATGCCTGGGGCGGCGCGATCTCGATCGGCCACCCGCTGGGCGCCTCCGGTCTGCGCATCCTGGGCACGCTGGCCCGCCGACTGCAGGAAACCAGCCAGCGCTGGGGCGTCGCGGCGATCTGCATCGGCGTGGGCCAAGGCCTGGCCGTCGTGCTGGAAAACCCCAACGCCACTTCATAAGTGGATGGGGGATTTGAACCCCCGAGGGCGCACGCCCTAAGAAAAAGATTTCAGGAACCGAGGAGAGAACCACCATGGCACCACGCATCGCCGCCACGGCCGCAGAGGCAGTGGCCAACATCCACGACGGCGCAACCGTCCTGATCGGCGGGTTCGGCAATGCCGGCCAGCCGATGGAACTCATTGACGCATTGCTGGCCCACGGCGCCACCGACCTGACGGTCGTGAACAACAACGCCGGCCAGGCCGACGCCGGCCTTGCGCTGCTGATCAAGGAACGCCGCGTCAAGAAGGTCATCTGCTCCTTCCCGCGCCAGTCCGATTCCTGGCACTTCGATGAGGCCTACCGCGCCGGTGAGATCGAGCTGGAGCTGGTCCCGCAGGGCAACCTGGCCGAGCGCATCCGCGCCGCGGGCGCCGGTATCGGCGGCTTCTTCACGCCCACCGGCTACGGCACGCTGCTGGCCGAGGGCAAGGAAACCCGCATGATCGACGGCAAGGGCTACGTCCTGGAGAGCCCGATCCATGCCGACGTTGCGCTCATCAAGGCCCTGCGCGCGGACACCCGCGGCAACCTGGTCTACCGCAAGACCGCCCGCAACTTCGGCCCCATCATGGCCGCGGCGGCCACGCAGTCGATTGTGCAGGTCGACGAGATCGTTCCCGTCGGCGGCATCGACCCGGAGGTCGTGGTGACCCCGGGCATCTACGTCAACACCCTCGTAGCACTCGGAGGCAACAACTAATGAGCACCGATACATCCACCTTCACCACCACCGAAGCACCGCTGACCCGCGACGAACTCGCCGCGATGGTCGCCGCGGACATCCCCGTCGGGGCGTTCGTGAACCTGGGCATCGGCCAGCCCACCAACGTCTCGAACTTCCTGGACGCGGAGCAGGACGTCACCCTGCACACCGAAAACGGCATGCTCGGCATGGGCCCGGTCGCCACGGGTGACGACATCGACGGCGACCTGATCAACGCCGGCAAGATCCCGGTCACCGAACTGCCCGGCGCCAGCTACTTCCACCACGCCGACTCCTTCGCGATGATGCGCGGCGGGCACCTCGATGTCTGCGTGCTCGGCGCGTTCCAGGTCTCGGGCTCCGGCGACCTGGCCAACTGGCACACCGGTGCCCCCGGCGCGATCCCCGCAGTCGGCGGCGCCATGGACCTGGCCATCGGCGCAAAGTCCACCTGGGTCATGATGTCCTTGTTCACCAAGGACGGCGCATCCAAGCTGGTCGAGGCCCTCTCCTACCCGGTGACCGGGCTGGGCTGCGTCTCGCGCATCTACACCGAGTCGGCGATCTTCGAGCTGCAGGATTCGACGGTGACGGTGCGTTCCACCCACGGGATCTCCTTCGAGGAGCTCGCCGATCGACTGCCGGTCGACCTGGTGCGCGGCGCCTAGCCGGTAAGTTTGAAAGAATGGGGGCAGTCAACACGCTGTCCCCGTTCTTTGCCTTCCCCGCCGAAGCGCTGCGGGGGCCTTCACGATTGAGCACACAGGAGCCGCACGCCATGAGCCAGGACGCAGGAACCACCGCCGTGGGCGGATCGACGTCCGTCCAGTCCCTGGCTCGCGGCCTTGAGGTGATCACCTCGTTCGACGCCGAGCACCCCTCGATGACGCTCAGTGAGGTTGCCAAGCGCACCGGCCTGTCGCGGGCCACCGCGCGGCGTTTCCTGCTCACCCTGCAGGAGCTCGGATACGTGCGCGGGGACGGGAAGTTCTTCGAGCTCACCAGCAAGGTCCTGCAGCTGGGCTATTCCTACCTGTCCAGCGCTACGCTGCCGCAGCTCATGGAGCCGGTGCTCGAGGACCTCTCCACCGCGGTGCACGAATCTGCCTCGGCCTCGGTCCTCGACGGGCGCGACATCCTCTACATCGCCCGCGTGCACACCCGCTCGATCATGCGCGTGGGTATCTCGGTGGGCACCCGATTCCCCGCGGCCAACACCTCCATGGGGCGTGTGCTTTTGGCCTTCCAGGCCCCCGGAGTGGTTGACGTTCTGCTGGCTGAAGGAGTGCATTCCGCCACCGGCCTGGGAATCGACAACGTCGCCGACCTGCGTGCGGAGCTGGAGAAGATCCGCACCCAGGGCTATGCGATCGTCGACCAGGAATTGGAGATTGGGCTGCGCTCGGTCGCGGTGCCGGTATTCAATGCCGACGGCAGCATCGCGGCGGCCATGAACGTCTCGATGAGCGTGCGCCAGCGGGCCCCGGTCGGTGCCGAGGAAGCCGCGCAGGCAGTGCTTCCCGCGCTCCAGCGAGCTGCGTGCAAGGTTCAGGAAGCGCTGGCCGCGAGCCGCTGAGGCGCTGTCCGCCAAGAATCAATCCACAAAGGCGATCCGCGAAAGCAGGTCGCGCAAGGTGTCCTGCTCGGCCTTGCTGAGCTGCTCCATCGCCATGGCTTCGCCCTTCGCCGTTTCC
The DNA here is from genome assembly GCF_042901625.1 of Paeniglutamicibacter sp. NPDC012692. Classification (NCBI taxonomy): domain Bacteria; kingdom Bacillati; phylum Actinomycetota; class Actinomycetes; order Micrococcales; family Micrococcaceae; genus Paeniglutamicibacter; species Paeniglutamicibacter sp. NPDC012692. Next base: position 563,117 of record NZ_JBIBDE010000002.1, on the reverse strand, counting down.
AGGCGCGCCTTCTTGTAGAGCTTGTGCCCCTCCGGCGTTGCGCTGATGACCTTCGAGCGGCGATCGTTGGGGTCGGCCTGGCGCTGGACGAATCCGCCCTTTTCGAGCTGGTCGACCAGCGGCACGATCTGGCTCGGGTCCAGCGAAAGGAACTCCGCGAGCTCGCGCTGGGTGGGGGAGAGGTCGCTGCAGGCGAGCGACAGCACCGAGTAGGAGCGGACCTTCAGGCCCAGCGGTTCCAGTAGTCCGTTGGCGCGCGCCGAACCCAAGGAGCGCGTGCGTGCGGCCAGGAACTCGATTTCCCCTGCCAGCTCGCAGTCCAGGAACCGTTCAATCCCGCTGGCTATGGTGCTCGACTTGGGTGGCATGAAGGCATCTCCTGGATATTAGTGAAAAACTTAATCGTTGACTTTTTCAAGAGTTTAAGTTGTTATGTATCTAAGCAAGGTTCCCATGTGCAAGGCCGCGGGGGCAACAGCAACCTATGAGGGAGTAAACGTGTCACTTGAAGGAAAAGTAGCAATTGTCAGCGGCAGCGGCCGCGGCCTGGGCCTGAGCTACGCGCAGGAACTCGCCCGCCAGGGCGCCGCCGTGGTCATCAACGACGTTGACGCAGGCGTCGCCGCCGAGGCCGTCGAGTCGATCACCGCAGCAGGCGGCAAGGCCGTTGCAGTCGTCGCACCGGTGGGTTCCACCGAGACCGCCAAGGCATTGGTTGCCGCGGCAGTACAGAACTTCGGCCGCCTCGACATCCTGGTCACCAACGCCGGCGTGCTGCGCGACAAGTCCATCCTGAAGATGACCGACGAGGACTTCGACCTGGTCATCAACGTGCACCTGCGCGGAACCTTCACCTGCGTCCGCGAGGCCTACGCCTACTTCAAGGAAAACGGCATTGCCGGGCGCATCATCGCCATCGGCTCGCCCACCGGCCAGCGCGGCAACTTCGGCCAGACCAACTACGCCGCCGCAAAGTCCGGCATCGTGGGCATGGTGCGCACCTGGGCCCTGGAAATGAAGCGCGCGGGCGTCACCGTCAATGCGGTCATCCCCGTTGCGGCAACCGCCATGACCAAGACCGTTCCGTACTTCGCCAAGGCCGTCGAGGCCGAAGAGCGCGGCGAGGCAATGCCCGACTTCTTCCGCAAGACGCTCGGATTCGGCACTTCGGACGACGTTGCCGGCCTGATCGCCTTCCTCGCCTCCGACGCCGCCGGCAACATCAACGGCCAGGCCATCGGTGCGGGCGGGGACCGCCTCCAGCTCTGGAGCCACCCGGAAGCCATCGAGTCGGAGTTCAACGACGGCGGCTGGGACTACGCAACCTTGCAGGAACGCTTCCCGTTTGCCGGGAATCTGCAGTCGGTCGGCGAGAACTTCCCGGAGCTTCCCGCCGAGCTGCAGCCCGAACCGGCAGCCAAGTAGAAAAGCCGGGACCATGGGCATCAAGTACGAATCGCGGATAGACCTGACGGCCATCACGGCCATCGACATGCACGTGCACCTCGAGGTCGACGACTGCGGCCACAAGGCCATGCCGGAGGACCTCTTTGAGGCCTCGGCCGCCTACTTCAAGTCCGCCGAGCGCACCCCGTCGGTGGACCGGATCGCAGAGGTCTACCGCGAGGCGAAGATGGCTGCCGTGCTGTTCACCGTCGATGCCCGCACGGCGCTGGGTCATGCGCCGAACTCGATCGACGACCTGGTCGCCGGGGCCGCACGGAACAACGACGTGTTGATCCCCTTCGGCTCCGTCGACCCGCGCACGGGTCCGGACGCGATCGCCGAGGCGCGCCGCCAGGCCAACGACCTCGGCGTGCGCGGCTTCAAGTTCCACCCCTCGCTGCAGGGTTTCGACCCCTCCAGCGAGGAGTTCCGCCCGTTGTGGGCGGCGCTGGAGGAACTCGGCCTGCCGTGCATCTTCCACACCGGCCAGAACGGCATGGGCGCCGGACTTCCCGGCGGGCGCGGCATCAAGCTGCGCTACTCCAACCCGCTGCTGCTCGACGACGTCGCCGCCGACTTCCCGGGCCTGACCATCATCATGGCCCACCCCTCCGTGCCGTGGCAGGACGAGGCAAACTCGATCGCCACGCACAAGGCCAATGTGTTCATCGACCTCTCGGGCTGGAGCCCGAAGTACTTCCCGGCCTCGCTGGTGAAGATGAGCAACAACGTGCTTTCGACCAAGGTGCTCTTCGGGACCGACTACCCGCTGATCACCCCCGAGAAGTGGCTCGGTGCCTTCGCCGAGCTGCCGCTGAAGGACGAGGTCCGCCCGCTGATCCTCAAGGACAATGCGGCGCGCGTTCTGGGACTGACGGCATCATGAGCCAGTTCTATCCCAGCGACCAGCTCGGTTTCGCCGCGCTGCTCAGCGACGCCGAACGCGCGGCGCTGCTGCGTTTGCGGACGGTGTTGGACGAGCACGTCCGCCCGGTCGTGAACGAGTACTGGGAGCGCGGGGAATTCCCCGAACAGATCACCGGCCCGCTCGTCGGGCTGGACATGATGGAACCGGCCGAGGTCCTGGCCGCCGGGGAAAAGGTCCGCGGACTCTTTGCCGGCTTCCGGAACTTCGAACTGGCCCGCGTTGATGCCTCGGTCGCCACGTTCTACAACGCGCAGTCCGGGCTCTTCAGGACCACGGTGAACCTGGGCGGCAGCGAGGAGCAGGCGGCCGAACTCGACCCGAGCATCAGCTCCTACGACCTCAAGGGCGTGTTCGCGCTGACCGAACCGGAGCACGGCTCGGACATCGCCGGCGGACTCGAGACCTCGGCGACCTTCGAGGACGACGAACGGGGCGGCTCTTGGGTCATCAACGGCGCCAAACGCTGGATCGGCGGCGCGGCGCAGGCCGATGTGCTGGCGGTTTTTGCCCGCGACACCGCCGATGGCCAGGTCAAGTGCTTCCTGGTTCCCACCGGGACCGAGGGCGTGCGGTTGTCCAAGATCCAGCGCAAGGCATGCCTGCGGATCATGCAGAACGCGGACATCGATCTTGTCGACGTGCGGGTTCCGGACTCGGCGCGGCTCGCGCGCATCAATTCGTTCGCGGATGTCGCGGCTTGCCTGCGCAACATGCGTTCGGATGTCGCCTGGATCGCCACGGGTGCCGCCGCCGGCGCCTACGAGGCGGCGTTGAAGTACGTCTTGGAACGCAAGCAATTCGGCAAGCCCCTGGCGTCCTTCCAACTGATCCAGGAAAAGCTCGCGCAGATGCTTTCGAACGTCACGGCCTGCCTTGGAATGGTCGTGCGGCTCACCGAGCAACAGGACCATGGGCTGTACAAGGACGAAAGTTCGGCCATGGCCAAGATGTTCACCGCCAAGATGCTGCGCGAGACCGTGGCGCTTGCGCGCGAGATCTGCGGCGGCAACGGCATCGTGCTCGACTACGACGTCGCCCGCTTCCATGCGGATGCCGAGGCCATCTATTCCTACGAGGGAACACACGAGATCAATGCGTTGATCGTCGGCCGGGCCGTGACTGGCATCGGTGCCTTCCGCTAAGTACGCGGGCACAAGACTTCATTCATCACTTTCCAGCACCAACAAATTACAGGAGGGTCCCCATGGGCCAGACAGTTCTTTCTTACGAACAGCTCGCAAACGCCGCAGGCACCGACCTCGGCTACAGCGAATACCGCGTGGTCACCCAGAACCAGGTCAACACGTTCGCCGACGCGACCGACGACCACCAGTGGATCCACACCGACCCGGAAAAGGCCAAGGACGGCCCCTTCGGCGGTCCGATCGCCCACGGCTACCTTTCGCTGAGCCTGCAGATCGCCTTCTGGTCCGAGCTCTTCGACGTCACCGGTGTCTCCACCCGCGTGAACTACGGCCTGGAGAAAGTCCGCTTCCCCGCCCCGGTTCCGGTGGGTGCCAACATCCGCATGAAGGCGCTCATCGCCGAGGTCGAGGAAGTCAAGGGTGGCTACCAGATCGCCGTCGACCAGGTCGTCGAGGTCGAAGGTGCCGCCAAGCCGTCCGTCGTCTCGCGCGGCATCTACCGCTTCTACGCCTAAATGCAGGGTCGAAGACCGGGGTGGCTTCAAATGCTGCCCCGGTCTTCGACGCGCCCTTTTGCGATGCAGGGCTTGCGCCCGCCGGCTTTCGATGTGCCCAAAAAGCAACAAAAAAACAACCGTTGATTATTTCAATAATTGCGCTTAGATTGATTCGTGTGGCGCAGGCCACAAATTTTTGGCGGATGGGGTAGCGACTCCGGGGCCGCACCACTACCACTCAGGAGAAATCATGAAGAAGCAATTCACCGCGATTGTCACCGGGGCAACAATTGCCGCATTCGCACTGACAGGCTGTGGCGGTGGCTCGCCATCCGGGCAGGCAGCTGCGGAAACGGGTGCATCCGGTTCTGCCGGGCTGACCAAGGTGGTCGTGGGTGTCCTTCCCATCGCGCCTTCGGTCGCGGTGAAGTACGGGGTCGACAAGGGAATCTTTGAGAAGCACGGCCTTGACGTTGAATTCACCACCAGCTCCGCAGGCGCTGCCATGCTTCCTGCGGTTTCCACCGGTGATTTGAACTTTGCCGTAGGCAACCCGCTCTCGGTGCTTACCGCCGTGGACAAGGGGCTCGACATGAAAATCGTCACCGGCTACTCGAACTCCAAGGCCGAGGGCGATGACATCAACGGTGTGGTCGTCCGCGCCGATTCGGGCATCAATACCTTCGCCGACCTCGCCGGCAAAACCACGACCGTCAATGCGCTCAAGACCCAGGGTGACCTGACCATCATGGAATCGGCGGCCATCGACGGCGCCGATCCGGCCGCACTGAAGTTCAGTGAAATGCCGTTCCCGGACATGGAAGCACAACTCGAACGCAAGAACGTTGATGCCATCTGGGTGCCGGAACCGTTCCTCTCCAAGGCCCTTGCCAACAAGGACAACAAGCTCGTCGGCTACCCTAACCAAAAGGCAATCCCGGGCCTTCCCACCATGGTGAGCTTCACCAGCGGCAAGTTCGCCCAGGAGAAGCCCGAGGTAGTCGCCGACTTCAAGGCGGCAATGACCGAGACTCTGGCCGCTGCCGAAGCCGACCAGGCCGGCGCGAAGGCAATGCTGCCGGACTTCATGAAGATGGATGCCATGGTTGCCAAGAACCTCAAGATGGAAACCTGGGACGGAACCGTTCCGGCAACCCAACTTGACGCACTTGGGCAGCTCGCGGCCAAGCATGCATTCCTCTCCAAGGCCCCCGACGTCGCGGGCCTGACAATCAAGTAACCAAGAAAGCTAGAAACCGTTGTGCCGGCCTGCGGGCCGGCACCCAAGAAAGGCACCAATGCTGAACCAAGGGCTTGGTAGTTGGATCCACAAGCGCCGCATCAAGTCACGGGACCATGCGGCCATCGTTGACCGCGATGTGTCCCTGAGCTATGCCGATTTTGCGGTGCGGGTCGACAGGTTGGCCAATGCATTGACGGATCGGGGAGTGGCAAAGGGGTCGCGCGTTGCCTACCTCGGCAACAACCACCCTGCATTCCTTGAAACCCTCTTCGCCTGCGGCAGCATTGGTGCCATTTTCGTTCCCCTCAACACACGGCTGGCACCGCGCGAGCTGAACTACGCGCTGAACGACTCAGGCAGCGCGGTGCTCATCAACCCGGCGTCCCTCGATGGGCTGGCTGCGGATTCCCTGCCGCAGAGCCCCGTCGAGCACCATCTGGTGGTGGAGGATGTTCCGGGTGCGGATTCGGCCTACGAACGTGCGCTTGAGGCCGCAAGCAGCGAGCACCGGGACATCGCGGTGGGCCTGGAGGACCCGGCCATCATTCTCTACACCTCCGGAACCACCGGCCAGCCCAAGGGTGCCGTGCTGACCCATGGCAACATGACGTGGAATTCCTTCAACGTCATCATCGATTACGACGTGACAAGCGACGCACGGGCACTGATGATTGCACCGATGTTTCATGTTGCGTCCCTGGGCATGGGGGCATTGCCGACGCTGCTCAAGGGTGGAACCCTGGTGCTCCAGGATCGCTTCGAGCCCTCCGCGGTGCTTGCCGCCATCGAGAGACATTCGATCACCTCGCTTTCCGGCGTTCCCACCACCTTCCAGTTGCTTGCCGAGCACCCGGCGTGGGAAGGATCCGACATTTCCTCGCTGCGCATGCTCACCTGCGGCGGCTCTGCCGTCCCTCTGCGTGTACTTGAGGCCTACGAAGAGCGCGGCCTGGGGTTCTCCGGCGGCTACGGCATGACAGAAAGCGCGCCGGGGGCCACCTCGCTGCAGGCTGATCGCTCACGCGACAAGATCGGTTCGGCAGGTTTGCCGCACTACTTCACCGACATCCAAATCATCGATCCACTGGGCAACATCCTTCCGGCCGGTGAAGTGGGGGAAATCCTCATTTCGGGCCCGAACGTGATCGGCGAGTACTGGAACAGGCCGGAGGCCAGTGCCGAAGCCTTCACCGAAGGTTCATGGTTCCGTTCCGGAGACATGGGCCACCTGGACGACGAAGGGTTCCTCTTCATCTCCGACAGGCTCAAGGACATGATCATCTCAGGTGGGGAAAACATCTATCCGGCCGAGGTGGAGCAGGCCATCATGCAGCTCGACTCGGTGTCGGCCGTCGCCGTCATCGGGATCCCCGATCCCAAATGGGGCGAGGTGCCTCGTGCCGTGGTGGTGCCGGTCGAAGGCATGCAGGTGACAGACGCCGAAATCCTCGAACACCTCACCGGGTTGCTGGCTCGCTACAAGATTCCCCGCTCGGTGGTGCTCGCCGAGGATCTGCCGCGCACCGCGAGCGGCAAGATTCGCAAGTCGGACCTGCGGATGACCCATGGCGGAAAAATCGCCACCGACCAATTGCTTCAGGGAGGGTGACAACGATGACACAGGTAGTTCAAGAAAGGCCGCGAGCCAAGAGCCTTGCCCAGGCACCGCGCGTGAAGTCCAAGGGGCTGCCCAAGGCAGTCCTGGGGCTCGTTGGCGTCGTGGTGTTCCTGGGACTCTGGGAACTGCTGCCGGTGCTGGGCATTGTCCAGGCAAAGTACCTGCCTCCGGCCTCCGAGGTCCTGACGGCGCTGACCATGGACCTGGGCATGACGGCCTTCTGGGTTGCCGTGGGCGACACCATGACAGCCTGGGCCATCGGCCTTGCCATTGCCGTGGTCCTCGGGCTGGTGCTGGGACTGGTCATCGGCATGTCGCCGTTCCTGCGACGCTTCACGAACTCCACCATCGAGTTCCTGCGCCCGATTCCCTCGGTCGCGCTGATCCCGTTGGCCGTGCTGCTGTTCGGCATGAAGATCGAGTCCTCGCTGCTGCTGATCATCTACGCCTGCTTTTGGCAGGTGCTGATCCAGGTGCTCTACGGGGTTGCCGACGTCGACAACGTCGCCATGCAGACGGCCCGCTCCTACGGGTTCTCCTACTGGCAGCGGGTGCGGGACGTGGTCTTCCCAACCATGCTTCCCTACCTGATGACCGGCATCCGGCTGGCCGCGTCCGTGACCCTGATCCTTGCCATCACCGCCGAGCTGCTCATCGGTTCACCTGGGTTGGGCAACGAGATCACCCTGGCCCAGTCCGGCGGCGCCATCGCCGGGATGTATGCGTTGATCCTGGCCACCGGCTTCCTCGGGGTGCTGATCAACGTAGTCACCCGTGTTGTTGAAAAACGCGTGCTGTCCTGGCACCCGTCCGTCCGCGGGGAGGCAACGCCGTGAAAACACTGAAATCAATCGGCTACCTGCTGGGCCTGCCGCTGATCCTGCTGGCCTGGTGGTGGATCGCAACCTCCGGTGCCACGAACTTCTTTGTCCCGACCCCGGCGCAGCTCGCTGAAACGTTCGTCGAGACGTGGATGGGCGAGCGCCTGCTCACCGACGTGCTGCCGAGCGTGATCCGCCTGGTGGCGGGCGTGCTGGCGGCGATCGTGCTGGGCATCGGCCTGGGCCTGGCCGTCGGGTTGAACCGCACCATGCGGGCGCTGACCGAGCCGGTCTTCGAGTTCTTCCGGGCGCTGCCGCCACCGGTGTTGGTGCCGGTGCTGATGCTGCTGGTGGGCATCAACGATGGCATGAAGATCGCGGTCATCATCTCCGGCTGCATCTGGCCGGTGCTGCTGAACACCATCGAGGCCGTCCGCTCCATCGACCCGGTGCAAAACGAAACCTCACGCTCCTACGGGATCTCCGGCTTCAACCGCATCCGCTACCAGGTGCTGCCCTCGGCAACCCCGACCATCATGGCCGGCGTGCGCCAGTGCCTGTCCATCGGCCTGATCCTCATGGTGATCTCCGAAATGTTTGCCTCGTCCTCCGGGCTGGGGTTCACGATCGTGCAATTCCAGCGTTCCTTCGCCGTTCCGGAAATGTGGTCCGGCATCGTGGTGCTGGGCCTGATCGGCGTGGCCTTGTCCTTTGTCTTCCAATGGTGTGAACGACGCGTCCTGCGTTGGTACCACGGCCTGAAAGAGGTTGAAAATGCAGTCTGAAAACCCGACGTCCCACGCCGGTGGGCGTACCCTGCCCGAGGGCGAGGCACTGCTCTCGGTGCGCAACCTGAAAAAGGTCTACCGCACGGATGCGGGCGACATCGAGGCCGTCCGCAACCTGACCTTCGACCTGGGCCGCGGCGAGCTGGTGTGCTTGGTCGGCCCCTCGGGCTCGGGCAAGACGACGTTGCTCAAGTGCATTGCCGGGCTGCTGGGCTCCACCGAGGGCGAGGTTCGCCTGGACGGCCAGGTCATCACCGGGCCACCCAAGAAGATGGCGGTGGTGTTCCAGGAGTACGGCCGTTCGCTGTTCCCGTGGCTGCGGGTGGCCGAGAACGTCGAGCTGCCGCTGAAGAACGCGGGCGTGCCCAAGAACGAGCGCAAGGTGCTGGTCGAGCAGGCGCTGGAGGCCGTGGGCCTGGCCCACGTGCCCAAGTCCTACCCGTGGCAGCTCTCCGGCGGCATGCAGCAGCGCGTGGCGATCGCCCGCGCCGTGGCCTACCAGCCCGAGGTGTTGCTGATGGACGAGCCATTCGCGGCCGTGGATGCGCAGACCCGCGCCGACCTCGAAGACCTGATCCGCAGCGTCTGGAAGAAGCTGGGCGTGACCGTCCTGTTTGTCACCCACGACATCGACGAGTCGATCTACCTGGGCGAGCGCGTCATCATCCTCTCCTCCTCGCCCACCGTGGTGCAGGAGGACATCGTGATCGACCTGCCGGCCGAACGCGACCAGCTGGAAACCCGCTCGCTGCCGCGCTTCACCGAGCTGCGCCACCACGTGTACGCGGAGATCCAGAAGGCCAAGCAGGGGCATCGCCCGGAGGAAGCCATCACCATGGTGGTGAAGTAGGCACCTGGCGGAACATGTTTAGCGCCGTTGTCCGTCATTTCCATCCTTTGGAGATGGCGGGCAACGGTGTTCTCTTACGGTGACCTTTACGGAGCATTGGTTCAATGCCTGCTACAAACTCGGCTATTCAACCGACAACCCCGAACGGCGGTCGGAGAACGTGGAAGCGGCAATCTTTCGTCCGGCCGCAAACTTTGCCGGCGCGGGCCCGCTGCCGTCGACCAAATCCGCAAGGATCCTGCCAATGACCGGGGTGAACTTGAACCCGTGCCCGGAGAACCCCGCCCCGATGACGATGGGTCCGATGCGGTCGAGGATGAAGTCCTCGTCCTCGGTGTTCGTGTAGGTGCAGCTGATCTCAGTGAAGGAGTCTGCGTCGACGCCCGGCAGCCATTCGCGGGCGTAGTCCTGCAGCGCGCGCCGCTGGGCAGGCTCGGCCGCGAAGCTTCGCCTGTCGGGGTCGGTGATCGCACCCGTCCCGTGCCAGCCTGCCTTCACTCCCTCGCCCGGGGTGAACATCCCGTACACGGGGGAGTAGGCGTTCTCGAACCCCGGTGACCCGGGAACCAGCGCGTGGTTGAAGCCGGGCCACACGGCATTCCCGTCCGCGGGAGCGAAATGCAGCGGCTGTTCCTGCGTGACGGTCAATTTCGGAATGGTAAATAAATCACCTAGTAGATGTTTCGACCATGCTCCGGCGGTGACCACCACATTGCGTGCGTGGAGCGTTTCGGTCCCCGAGCCCGACTCGAGGGTCAAGATGACGTGGTCATCGGCGAGGATGCGCAATTCCAGCAAGCGTACGCCGTGCCGGATGTGCGCGCCGGCCTCCCGCGCAACCTGCTGGAAGCTGGGCAGCGCCAGGTCCGGGTTCAGCTGGCCGCCGTCGGGCATATGCAGCGCGGGGCCGTCGAACCTGATGCCGCGCCAGCGCGCGGAGGCCTCACCCGCTGTGAGTTCCTCGGCGCGGATACCGGCGCGTGTCAGCACCTGCAGGGTTTTGGCCTGGACCGCTGGGGCGCCGTGGTTGACGGTTCCGGTGCGTGCGATTTGCTCCATGCCGCACTGCTGGCCCAGCAGTTTCCACAGGTCCAGCGATTCGCTGAGCATCCGCACGTACGTCGGATCGGCATAGCCGAAGTTCAGGTTGCGGGTGATCCCATGTGAGGCACCGAGTTTGTGCCCTGGATCGAATTGCTCAAGGAGCGTCACGTCGCGGCCGCGCCCGGCCAGCGCCCATGCCGTCGCCGAACCCATGGCGCCGCCACCGATGATTATCGTGTCCAGCCTCGCTGCCATCGTCTATCTCCTGACTGTTCCAGATGGTGTTGAGTCTATTTGCTCTTGTCAGGAAGGTACCGGTCAATGAACTGCCATGACGCCCGGCCCCAATCGATCTGGCGCCAAATGCTGGTTCGTTTGGCACGGTTGCCGGAAACCGTGGCGTGGCAAGCTGGTTGCTCGTGGCATTTGGTGGTTTTTCCATGATTCCTTGGCCAGAAGTGGCATGGGCGACTTGGTTTGAAACTTTGGAATTGACTCGTGTGTCAGCGGCTCAAGGCTATTCATGTTCTATTAGGATCGGAAGATTGAACATTAGCTTCATCGAATTGCATTAAGCATTCATCTATTTCCAATCCAAGCTGGAAGTAACCGTATGCCCGAAGATCATGAGTCATCCGTGGATTACTCTCTGCACGCGGTGCCACTGCACCCGGCGACCCGAAGGGACCGGCTGAAGTCGACCATTGGCGCGGCCTCGCTGGTGTTCTGTACTTCCATGATTGGTGCCTTTGGGCTGCTAGTACCCTCCGGAACCAAGCATTTTGATGTGAGTGTCAGCGCCTACTTGATTCACTACACGCTCTTGGCAGGCGTGAGTGCGCTCATGTTTGGTTTTCTGGGCAAGTACGCGCAAAAGTACGGCATCCGCAGATTCGTGATCATGGGTGGATTTTGGACCACGATCTGCATCTTTGCCATGTCAGCAACCACCAACATCTACGTTTTTTATGTATTTTCCATGCTGCACGGCATCGGCTGGGCGGGCTGCACACTGATTGCCGCAACGATCGTTGTAAACGGGTGGCACGTTCACAAGCGTCGCGGCTCGGTTTTGGGTATTGTTATGGCTTTCATGGGCCTTGGCGGATTGTTGTGGGGCCTCGTCCTTCCCGCAATTGTGACCGAACATGGGTGGGCCGGAGGCATGCGCACACTGGCGATAGCGGCCTTCATCCTCCTGGTTCTCCCTGGGATTTTCCTCATCAGGAACCCCCCGAGCGCAACAACGACCTCGGAAATCATGGCGCCACGGGTTTCGCCTGTGCTCTCACTCCGGGCAGCAGGGCTCACGGCACCCGTGGCGCTCCTGATGATCGGGGCATTCGCCTTGGCGCTGGACGGGGGAGTCGTTCAGGTTCTCCCGATGCTGTTCCAAAACAGCGGCGTCGACGCCGCTAGGGCAGGCATCCTTGTTTCTTTCTCGGCAATCTGCGGAATCATGAGTAAGCCTGTTCTTGGGATCATCTATGACAAGCTCGGCGTGCGTAGCGCCTCGGCTATTGCGGGGCTGGCCTTCATTATCGGATTCCCGTGGCTCACCCTGGCTTCAGGATTCACAAGTTACCTCGTGATCATTCCGCTAATCTCACTCGCACTGACGACTTTTACGGTCATGGTTCCCATGGTGATTTCCGACGCCGTTGGACCGCAACGTTTCAGCGTCGTCTACGGACGAGTCATGATGGTCTGCTATTTGGGACTCGCCGTGGCGACTCCGCTGTGGGGGCTCAGTTTCGACGTGACAGGCAGCTTCGATCTCGCGCTCATCAGTGCAGCCGCCATGGGAGCCATCGGGATGGTTATTCTTCTGATTGGGTTCAAGAAGGCTCGCCAAAAATCGGATCGGTCCATTGACGTCGAGCTGCCTAACGGTGCAGCGATTGAATAGCGAGTCGAACGACAAGAGCACTTAAACGTGCTGTGGGACTGTCGCACCGCGACAGTCCCACAGCTGGGGTCTTGAAGTTGAATGCTATGCCACGGGAACGGTGACACGTCCGAGTGCGCGGGCCTTGAGCGCCTCGTATTCGTCGGCGCTGATGACGCCAGAGTCGAAGAGTGCCTTGGCCTTGACGATTTCGTCGCTCGGGCTGGTGTTGGCCACGTTGCGAATGTAATCCTCGGTTGCCACGGCGTTCTGGGTGGCGTTCTGGTAGGCACGTTCGGCCATGCCCTTGCCGCGGGCAATGAGGTAGACCAGCGAGGTGATGAATGGAACGAAGATCAGCGCAAAGAGCCACAAGGCCTTCCACCAACCCTTCAGCTCACGGTCACGGAACAGGTCCGCAATGATCGAGAAGAGTGCAATCAGGTACGCAATGAAAATGAATGCGGAAACGAAAATCCAGATGATGTTCCAGAAGCTTGACCAAAATTCCATGATGATAGTCCTTCCGGCTCCTCAAGGAGCCTAATACCCCGAGTCAGTCGAGGGACGATGGGTGATAAACCACTTGTTCTTCATTCTTGGCGATCGAGGTCAGCCTGACCACGTTTCACCAAAAACAGGCGGTCATTTTCACCAGTAGGTGATGACACTGCGCCGGTTCCGGGAATCGCAAGTGCGGCTGCTTAGCTAATTGGCTTGGGCTGTGCGGCCTTGGCATCGCGTTCGGCCAACCGCTTTTTCAGGAAGATCAGCGGCAACAGCCATCCGCCGAGTGTGGTGGTCATCCAGACCACCAGTGATGCGAGCACCCAGGTGGTGAATCCGGTGATCACCAGGCCGTCGGGGAAGATACTCGCGATGATGAGGGCTGCCAGCGTGGAGAGCAGGCCGATGCCGCCCAGCGCCGCGGGTGCATAGCGATTCGAGAGCCGGAAGATGAAGGGTTCAAGGATCGACTGGGCCAAGGCAAAGACGACCGTTGCCACCAGGAAGCCCTTGGGCTCGAGCTTGAACTCCGGGAGGATCCACGACGCGACCAAGAGGCCCAAAGCTGCCGTGCAAATGTAGATTGCCGCTCTGATGAGAAAGATGATCATGGAGCCGATCCTAGGTAGATGGTTTGGGGTGGGCGATGGCTTTTCCCCCGAGGGGTCCAAAGATCACCAATTGCGGATGGGTTTGCGGTTCCCGGCGTTAGCGCCGGGCCCGCCACCCGTCGACGGCGTCCATTGCCTGTTGCAGCGAATCCCCGATCCGGTCAGTGGCGATGAAAACGTGTTCGGCCCCGATCCGGGTGATGGCCCCGGTTGCCACCAACTGGTCGTAGACCTTGGAGCTGACCCCCGCGAGCATCAGCACCGCGCCGGCGGATTCCAGGGAGCGGGCGTACTGCTCAAGGGTCTTGATGAACGTGCTTCCCAGCTCGTCCTTGCCGCGCAACCGGATGACCACCGCGGTTCCGTGCGCATTCCCGGTGACCTCGGGCAGCTGCTTTTCGAAGACCGGGGCCGCGGCGAAGAACAAGCTGCCGTAGGGCGCCAGCACGACCATGTCATTGGGTTCGAGTTCGCGCGGAGGCTCCACCTCGGTGGGTAAAGCGCGTCTCTTCTCGAAGACCCAGCGGCGCACCACAATGCGGTTGGAGAGGCGCGTGACGTGCAAGACCACGGCAAGCCCGACACCGGTGAGAACCGCATACTGCAACGGGATCAGGAGCGTGAGGACAAACGTCACCGTCAGGACCGTTGCCTGGATGGGCCCGGTCTTCCACACCATGACCACATCGTGGATCTTGAGAGTGCGGACGCCGACCAAGATCAGCAGACCAGCCAGTGACGGCATCGCAACGAAACCGATCACCGGTCCGAGCGCGACGATGCAGATCGCCATGACCACACCGGCCGTCAGGTTTGCCAGGGCCGTCTTGGCGCCGGCCGTGCGCACCAGCGATGTCGAGGACATGGAACCGCCCACGGGCATGCCCTGGAAGAGGCTCGTGGCCAGGTTGGCGATTCCCTGCCCGCGGAAGTCCGCCGAGGCATCCGGGTAACGTCCATCGGGGTTCGGGATGGAACCGCTGATGGCGGCGCCCTGCACTAGGCCGACCAGCGCCAGCGAGAAGGCCGGAATGATCATGGAGCCAACCAGTGCGAAGTTGGGCAGCTGCAGGCCCGGCAGCGCATTGGGAACGGTGGCCACGCCGTTGAGCAGTGCCACCTCGGTGCCGATGAAGGGTGCGGACAGCAACCCGGCAAGCCCGGATCCTGCGATGACGGCAACCACCATGGACAGTGCGCCGAGGCGCGTGCGCTCGAGGAGGAGCACCAGGGCGATCGTGACCGCGCCGACCAGGCAAGCGGGCAGGCTGAACTGCAGGAAGTTGACCAACGTGTCAAAGGCCCTGACGATGCGGTTGGGACCCTGGCTTTCGTAGCCTGTCAGGTTGTCGAACTGGCCAAGGATGATGTTGATGGCCACCGCGTTGATGAAACCAACCAGCACCGCGGTGGGGATGAACCGCACCAGCGAACCGAGCTTGGCTAACCCCAGCCCCAACATGATCAGGCCGGTCAGCAGCGCCAGGGTTGCCAGTGCGGCACCGGCCTGTTCGCCGCTTTGGGTCTGCGGGATGTCGGAGATGACCACTGACATGGCCCCGGTGGCCTGTACCGTCATGAAGGCCGAGCCCGTGGCCAGAGACCCGCCGATGGTGCCCAGGAGATATCCGTAGAGGCCATGCAACGGGTTCACTCCCGCCAGGAGCCCTGCGGCGAGCCCGTCCGGGACGCTTTCGATTCCGAGCACCAGGCCGGCCTTGACGTCGGACTTCGCGGTCTGGCGGTTTCCGAAG
The DNA here is from genome assembly GCF_042901625.1 of Paeniglutamicibacter sp. NPDC012692. Classification (NCBI taxonomy): domain Bacteria; kingdom Bacillati; phylum Actinomycetota; class Actinomycetes; order Micrococcales; family Micrococcaceae; genus Paeniglutamicibacter; species Paeniglutamicibacter sp. NPDC012692. The sequence continues at coordinate 547,977 of NZ_JBIBDE010000002.1, read as the reverse complement.
CGTTTCAGGTAGCTGCGCAACCCGGCGCGTGCACGGGTCAGGTCTAGATCCATGGAAGCGAGGCCAAGCCCTTCTGGATTTGCGTGAAGGCAATGAGCGCCAGGAACACTGCGCTGAGCGTGCCATTGTGCTTGGCGATCCAGGTCCGGATCTTCGCCAGGACCGGTGCCGCCTTCTCACCCTGGGTGAGCACCAGGTAGACCGGGATCCCCATGGGGATGATGCTCAGAAAGATGAATGCTGCCAGGAAGACGGCGGGCGCCGGGGACTGGAGGCCGCCCAAGCGGATATCCAGGGCAGCGACGAACGCGCAGGAAACGTTGATGGGGTTCAATAGGAAAATGCCCAGCCCCAAGGCCAGCGAACGGGGTGCGGTGAACGTTTCGACGGAGTTCAACCAGCCCGGCAATTGCGGGGCCGCGGCGATCACCTCCTCGGGGGTGCTGGCAGCGGCCATCACTGCGATCTTCACCCGCGAACGCCGGTAAGTCCACACGGCTCCCACGCCAATGAGGACCCCTGCGACCAACCGGGTCACCGCGACCCAGTCGGCGGGTTCGGCCTTGACTTTCAGGTCGATCCGTCCCAGCAGCCAGTAGGCGAAGAACACGGCGAGGACCACGGCGCAGGACCAACCGATCAGGTACATCAGGCCATTGGCCTTGGCGTTGCGCGAGAGCAACACCGCGATCAGGGCGATGACGGCCAGCGGGCTGGCAACGACTCCAAGGAGTACCGGGACCAGGTCCCAAGCGAGTTCGATCATGGCCTACCTTTCGTTGTTCGTGCTCTGTGGTTCGGCCTGTTCGCGATGCGCCAGCGCCGCGACCGCCTCGCGGTTGGTCGCGAACTCGCGGGTGCCTTCGACCAGTTCGAGGCCGGCGAACTGTTTGCGGAGTCCCGGACGCATCCGGGTGTATGCGAACCCGATGCCTTCGTCGGCCAGCTTGCGGATCGACTCGCGCAGGGCATCGGCACCTGTGACATCGATGTCGCTGACAGCTTCCAGGTCCAGCACCACGAACCGGGGACGGGCCCCCTCGTCATCGGAGAAACCGGAGATACGGTCGGCGAGCAGGGCGCCGTTGGCAAAGAAGATTGGGGCCGCGATCCGCAGGACCACGACGCCGGGGGCCGTTTCCCGTGCCCCGGATGCGGACTCGGTCAACGACACCGTTGGATCCGCGGAACCGACCAACACGTCGATCGTGGGATGCGCCGAACGCCGCACCAGGTTGATCAGTGACAGCACGAAGGCGAACAGCAGGCCACCGAGCGGGCCCACCACCAGGACACCCAGGAAACACGCCATCGCGATGCCGAATTCGGAGCGGGAGGCACCCCACAGTTCGCGCAGCTCCTCGAGGCCCAGCAGCTTGAAGACCGCCACCGCAACCACCGCGCCAATGGCGGGCGAGGGGATTTGGGCCAGCAGCTCGGTGCCGAAAAGCAGCAGGAGCAGGGTTCCGCCGGCCAGCACCAGGGATGGCAGCTGGGTGCGGGAACCGGCCTGCTCCATGGCCGCGGTGCGGGAGGTGGAGGAGCCAACGGTGAAGGAGCCCGAGAGGCCCGAAGCCACGTTCGCCGCACCAAAGGCGAAAAGGTCCTGGTTTGAGTTGGTCTTGTATTTGTTTTTCTCGGCGTAGGAGCGGATGACCAGCAGGCCCTCGGCGACGGTCACCAGGGTCAGCGCGAGCGCGGACGGGATCAGCGCCAGCCAGTTGGCCAGGTCCAGGCGCGGGAAGGAGAACTGCGGTGGGCCGGCCGGGACCTCGCCGAGCACCGCGACTCCCTTGGCTTCCAGGGCCAGCCCCGCGGTCGCGAGTGTCCCGAGGACCAGGACCACCAGGGCCCACGGCACCACGGGCAGGTAGCGACGCCCGAGCAGCAGGATGGCCAGCGACACCAGGCTCATGATCGCGGCCCAGGGATTCAGCCCTCCCAAGCCTCCGAACAAGACCACCAGCTGGACGAAAAACTCTTCGCCCGACTCAAGCTTCAGTCCGAGCATCTTGGCGAACTGGCTTAACAGGATTTCCATCGCCAGCCCGCCCACAAAGCCGACGAGGATGGGCTTGGAGAGGAAGTTGGCCAGGAACCCAAGTTTGAGCCAAGCGGCGAGGAAGAGCAACAGGCCGCTGAGGATTGCCTGGGCCGCAGCCATGGCCGCGAAATTTTCCCCGGCAACCCCCAACCCCACCAGCGAGGAAAACACGAGGGCGGCAGCGGCCGCGTCGGGCGAGGCAACTACCTGGCGCGAGGAGGCCAGTAAGGCGTAAATGACGGTGGGGACGATCAGCGCGTACAACCCTGCGCTCGCCGGAAGCCCGGCGATCTGGGCGTAGCCGATGTTCAGGGGCACCGAGATGGCCAGCAGCGTGACGCCTGCCATGGCCTCACGCGTCGCGTTCTTCCGCGTCAGTCCCTGCAAAGGTCGGTTCATCGAAGGAACCCTTCTCTTGTTTCCATGCCAAATGCCCCGCCGGTTGGCGCGCGTGCGTACGATGCGTACTTCCCAGCTTCGGCGAGGAGCCACCCGGACGGGAACCTTCGGCGGGGTATTTCATCAGTTGGTGATGATCCGCCAGTGCGCGTGACAAGGCAGGATCTAAGCCAGTGACCGCGACTAGGAGTGACATGATGACCAGCAGCGGGACCCCGAGCCCGTCACCCGAACATCGATGGGTGCGCCTGCCCGGCGGGCGCTTCTCGATGGGGTCCTATGACTTTTATCCGGACGAAGCCCCCGTGCACCAGCGCACGCTCCCGGCGTTCGAAATGACGAGCGGGCCGGTGACGAATGCCCAGTACGGACACTTCGTCGAGCAAACCGGCTATGTGACGGTGGCCGAACGCGGGCTGGATGCGCAAGCCTTCGCACACCTGCCGGCGAGCGAGCGACTCCCGGGATCCCTGGTCTTCGCGCCCACCGGAGGGCCAGTGGACCTGAGGGATTGGCGGGCTTGGTGGTCCTGGGTCCCGGGTGCGCAATGGCGGCACCCGCTCGGGCCCGACAGCAACCTGGCCGGGAAAGGTGGCCACCCGGTGGTGCAGGTCGCCCACGAGGATGCCCTCGCCTATGCGCGGTGGCTCGACGCCCGGCTGCCCACCGAGGCCGAACATGAATTCGCGGCGGGCGGCGGAATGACGCCAAATCCCTACGCCTGGGGGAGGGACCGCGATCCCGCGGGCGTGGCCATGGCCAACACCTGGCACGGGCGTTTTCCCTATCTGAATTCCGGTGCGCGTGGTTGGGTGGGCACCTCGCCCGTTGGCGCGTTTCCGCCCAACGGGTTCGGCCTCGAGGACTGCATCGGAAACGTGTGGGAGTGGACCGGAGACCTCTACACCGATTCGCATGCTCAGGTCGCGGGGATCGAGCAGGAGCATGGTAACGGGGCAGCAAACTGCCAGGGCTGTGGTGGTGCGGATTCCGGATCCGGAATTCCCCGGCGTGTTCTTAAGGGCGGATCGCACCTGTGTTCCCCCGAGTATTGCCTGCGCTACAGGCCCGCGGCGCGCTCGGCCCAGGCGGAGGATTCGGCCACGAGCCATATCGGTTTCCGTTGTGTGAGGGACCTGTTCTGAGCTGAGCATCCGAAGGTAAACAAAAGTACATAATATGGAAAAACCCGGTGCGGTGGCTGGCAATTTCCCGTTCAGTCTATGGTTTTCCTTGTAGAATCTGCCCCATGGATGCATCTCCAATCACCGAGTGGACCCCTCGGCCATGGTTCCTGGTCTCTGCGCCCCGCGTCAACACCGTGGTGTTGCGGCGCCCGCGGATTGAGAAGCTGCTCGACGATTTGACCTCTGGACACGCTGTCACCCTCGTCGCAGCCCCCTCGGGGTATGCGAAATCCTCCGTGCTCGCCTCCTGGGTAAAGCACGCTGCCAGGCCCAAGGCATGGTTGACGTTGACCCCTGCCGGTGGCGCCAGCGACGAACAGTTATTGCACGGGATCATCAGTGCCCTGCATCGGATCGCCCCGGACACCGATGTCCGGGATTCACTGGCCATAGGCGCACTATTCCCCGACCCGACCGGGGCCGAAGCCACGCTCGAGAGGATCGCCGAGACGGCCATGTCGTTGGTGGAACCATTGGTGTTGGTCATCGACGATGCGCATCATGCCGGGCCGGCGCTCGCCCAGGGACCGGTAGGCATTCTCGCCGAAAACTGCGGGGGGATGCTTCGTTTCGTTCTCGCCGGATCAGTGGGACTGGCAACCTGGTTCAATCGTTCCCTTGCCTCCGGGGTCGCCGGTCACCTGGGTCCCGCGGAACTGGCGCTCACCGCCACGGACATCGTGGCCGAGATCGCCGATGGCCCAAAGCCCTCCGGGGCCGAGCGCGAGGCGTCCGAGAAGATCCATGCCGATACCGGGGGCTGGCCCATTGCCGTTCAAATGGCGCGGATGGGAACCGGACAGGGGATCCTGCCGCATCATCTGGAGGCCGGCGAGATGATGACCGAGTACGTGGCGTCCTCGGTGCTGGGCCGGTTGCGACCGGAACTTGCCGACTTCATCCTTGCCGCAACCACCTGTCAACATCTGGACAGCGATCTTGCCGCGGTGTTGACCGGGAACCAAAACAGCACATTGCTGCTCGAGGAATGTGCGAGGCAGGGCATTTTCGTCGAGCGCTACGTGGATGAAACCGAAACAACCGTTTACCGGTGGCAACATCTTTTCGCCAAGCAATGCCGCATCCTCTTGGGCAGGACCAACACCGCCCGATCACGCGCCTTGAACCGTGCTGCCGCCACGGCGTTGGCAGGGCGTTTCCCCCTGGAGGCAATCAAGCACGCCATGGTGTGTGGCGACCGCGAATTGGCGATGGACATCTTGCGCAGCGCATGGTTGCGGATCGTGATCGACTCGGGGGCCGGTGCGCTCCATTCGCTCTGCCTGAGGCTTGACACCGAGCTGGGGTCCTGCACGGAGGTGCTGCTGGTGCGTGCCTGCTGCCTTGATGCGCTGGGCGATACCAAGGGTTCCATGTTGCTGCTTGACAGGGCGCGCGCCGCGGACCGGGAAACGGGCGAGGGGAAACGCGCCTCGGCCGGGACGTGGGCCTTCGCGGAACTTTTTCTCTCGCACGACCCGCAGGTCCTTGCCGCGTCATCGGATGCCGCCCAGCTGGCCATGCGGGAAGAAAACGTCGATTCCGTCGCGCATACCTACCGGCAGTTTTACGTCGGCTGGACGGAGTTGCGTTTGCGGCGCAATCCCGCCGAAGCCGTCAGGCTCCTGCGTTCGGCCTTGCGAGATGCGGAGAATGCCGGGCTGAAGACCCTGGCGTCCCGCATTCGGGCGAACCTCATCTTTGCCCTGTCCTTCGGGGGGAACCTGACGGCGGCCCGGGCCCTGATGGACACCACCCACGAGGCTCTCCCGGAGGCGCTGGGCACCGAGTGGAACCACTACGACGGCGGGATCGAAATCTTTGCCCGCGGATACACGGATTACTGGCAGGACCGGATCCCCGAGGCCAAACACAACTTCCTGGAAATGACCCGGCGCGGAGGGCACCAAAATTCCTACACGGCCCTGGCCCGGGTCTACCTTGCACTGTGTGCCGCAGCCACTGGGGACGCACGGGAGATCAGCGACGCGGAGACGCACCTGGCGGGCATCGGCCAAAGCGCGGTGCACGGGGTGCCCTGGAATATCTACGGGACGATCGCCGCGGCGAGCCTTCGAGTCGCGTCCGGAAACGAGGCTGCGGGGCTGGCCCTGCTGGCCGGAGTGCGCGAAACCCAAAACATCCCCGTGGTCCTGACGCACAGTGCCGAGATCTACCGGATTGCCGGGCGCCACACCGAAGCCATGGCACTGCTGGCGGGCATTGAAAAGGCGGGCATGGTCTCCTACGTGGCCGTCAGCGCGCTGGTCACCTCCGCCGTCATCTCGCGCGAACGCGGTGACCGCGAAGAGGCCCACCGACAGCTGGAAAAGGCGCTTGATGTGGCTGCACCGCAATCGATCGCCAGGCCGTTTGCCGGCAAGGACACGGGGCTTGCGGCATTGCTGACCGAACACGCGGTCTGGGGAACTGCGCACGAGGGGTTCCTGGCCTCGCGGATTACGCACGCCGACGAAGGCGTGTCGCGGCACTCGATCCTCGGATCCCGCCTGACCTCCCGCGAACTGGAAGTCTTCGGATACCTGCGCACCACCATGACGGCGGAGGAAATCGCCGCGGCACTCTTTGTCTCGGTGAACACCGTGCGCACCCACCAGCGCTCGATCTACCGCAAGCTCGGGGTCGGCACCCGCCGCGAGGCCATCAAGTACCGGCCCTGAGCCCCTGATCCTCTCACCAACGAAGGATGGTTTTTCGCGTTCGGCCTGTACAGGCGTCGCTCCGCCAGTCAAGGCTGGAAGCAGGGCCTCTCGGGCACACCGAACGCACCGCGGGGCCCGGTGGTGTAGTGCCACCTCCGCCGAAGCGAAGGAGCAAGATGTCTGAGCCCAACCCCGAATTCGCCCACTCACCGTCGAATTCGGTGTTCCCACCACGTGTTATCCCCAATGGCGGCGTGCTGCCCTTCCCGCCACGTCGCAGCGGTAGCGTGGCCGGGATGACCATGCAGCAGTCCACCTATTCCCCGGCTCCCGAGGAAAAACGCTTGCCCGATGACGCACCCAATGTGCTGATCGTGCTCATCGACGATGCCGGTCCGGGGCTCCCGGAGACCTTCGGCGGAGAGGTGCATACCCCCACGCTGAGTCGTGTGCACCGGGAAGGCGTGGGCTTCAACAGGTTCCACACCACCGCCATGTGCTCGCCCACCCGGGCCTCGCTGCTGACCGGGCGCAACCACCACCGCGTCGGTGCGGGCCAGATCGCCGAATTCGCCAACGACTGGGACGGCTATTCCGGGATGATCCCGCGCAATGCCGGGACCCTGCCCGAGATCCTGAAGGAATACGGATACGCCACCAGCGCGTTCGGCAAATGGCACAACACCCCGCTGAACGAAACCTCCGCAGCCGGCCCGTTCGAGAACTGGCCCACCGGCCGAGGCTTCGAGTACTTCTACGGCTTCCTGGCCGGCGAAGCCTCGCAATTCGAGCCAAACCTGGTCCGAAACACCACCAGCGTGCTGCCTCCAAAGTCCGCGGAGGAGGGCTACCACCTCTCCGAGGACCTGGCCGATGACGCCATCAACTGGCTGCGCCGGCACAAGACGCTACGTCAGGACTCCCCGTTCTTCATGTACTGGGCCTCCGGAGCCATCCACGGTCCGCACCACGTGGCGACGCAATGGGCTGACAAATACGCGGGGAAGTTCGACGACGGCTGGGATGCCTACCGCCAGCGGGTCCACACCCGCGCGATCGAATGCGGCTGGATTCCCGAGGGCACGGTGCTCACCGAACGCGACGGATCCCTGATGGCCTGGGCTGACATCCCGGAGGACGAAAAACCCTTCCAACGTCGCCTCATGGAGGTTGCCGCCGGCTTCGCCGAGCACGTCGATGTCCAGGTCGGACGCGTGCTCGACGCGGTGGACGAGCTGGGCTTCGGGGAGAACACCCTGGTGTTGTACATCTGGGGAGACAACGGCTCCTCGGCCGAGGGCCAGGGAGGCACCATCAGCGAGCTGCTGGCCCAGAACGGCATCCCCTCCACCACCGCCCAGCACATCGAGGTGCTCGAGGAACTCGGCGGACTGGAGGTCCTGGGCACCCCGGCGACGGACAACATGTACCACGCTGGTTGGGCCTGGGCGGGCTCCACCCCGTACAAGGGGATGAAGCTGCTGCCCTCGCACCTGGGCGGCACCCGCAACCCGATGGCGATCCGCTGGCCAGATCGGCTGAGCCCGGATTCCCGGCCGCGCACCCAGTTCCACCACTGCAACGACGTGGCCCCCACGATCCTCGAGGTCATCGGCATCACCGAACCCCAATCCCTGGGTGGCGTGGAACAAAAGCCGATGGACGGCACCAGCTTCGCCTACGCGATCCAAGACCCGGAGGCCGCGGGCCGGCTGCGTACCCAGTACTTTGAGATCATGGGCTCGCGGGCGATCTACAACGACGGATGGATGGCTAGCGCCCGTGGTCCGCGGCTGCCCTGGATCCCGGGCCTGCCCCCGGGAATCGCGACCTGGACGCCGGAGGAGGACGTGTGGGAGCTCTACAACCTGGATGACGACTGGTCGCAGGCGCATGACCTGGCCGCCGAGCACCCCCAGAAGCTCAAACAGTTGCAGGATTTGTTCCTGGTCGAGTCGGCGAAGAACGACGCACTGCCGATCGGCGGCGGGTTGTGGGTCATGACGCTGCACCCGGAAGACCGCCCGCAGTCTCCGTACAGCGAATGGGAAATGTTCGATTCCACGCTGCGCATCCCGGAAAGCTCGGCACCCACCCTGGGCAACCGTTCCAACCTGGTGACCATGGAACTCGAGCTTCCGGAATCCGCCTCCGGGGTGCTCTACAAGCTCGGCCAGGGCTCCGGCGGGCTGACGCTCTTCCTGGACGAGGGCATCCTGCGCTACGAGTACAACCTGTTCATGATGGACCGCACCAAGATCGCCTCCACGGTGCCGCTGTCCGCCGGTGCCCACACCATCACGGTGCGTACCCAACGGCATTCGGCGGCCCCGAACAGCGGGCTGGACATCGTGCTGGCGGTGGACGGTGTGGAGGTTGCAACGGGCATCGTTCCGCTGCTGGCGGGGATCGGGTTCTCCGCAAATGACGGGCTGGATGTGGGCAGGGCGTTGGGTTCCCCGGTGTCCCTGGATTACCGCGACAAAGCGCCGTTCCCGCTGACAGGTGTCATCAAGCGCATGCATGTGGCCTACCTGTAGGAGCCCGTGAAATAGGCTCCAAAAACAAATCGGCCCGCCAGCCCCCAGCGGGGTTGGCGGGCCGATTTGCCTGGTCAGGGGGTGCCGGGGCCCGCAACTTGAGTTACAGCGGTACCTTGACGTCGGAGCCGCCCTCGAGCGTCACCCGGTTGCGCATCTGCGCGATCGAGGCCTGGCGCACGAATCCGCCGGCAAAGAGCCCCTGGCCCTGCACGAAGTCCTTGGAACGCTGGATCAGTTCCTGCGGTGCAAAACCGAAGACCCCGGCCAACTCCTCAAGGTCGCGCGGCGAGTTGATGCGCATGAGGCCCAGGTTGTCGCACTGCGAGAGCACGTTCGGGTGGATCTTGCCCGGGCGCTGGGTGGAGAGGAACAGCCACAGGCCGAACTTCCGGCCCTCCGCGGCGATCTGGATCAGCTGCTCGGTCAGCGCCCGCTCCACCGGGGTGGAGGGATTCGGGGAGCACAGGTTGTGCGCTTCGTCGATGACGATCAGCACCGGGCGGCGTTCGGCGCGCGTGGCCCAGAGGTGCTCCAGCACCGCCAGGGTCGCGACCTTTGGCTCTGCCGGGCTGTTGAACCCGCCCAGCTCCATGACGGTGGCGCGCGGCCGGGCGTCGATGATGTCCGTGATCGATTTGCCGCCGCGGGCCCACACATCCCAGTCCAGCACCTGCAGGTTCTCGATCCGGGTGGCCAGCTTCGCCTGTCCCGGGTCCCCGGAGGATCGAAGCGAATCGATGTAGTTCCCGCCATCGAAGTCCCGTCCGTCGGCGCCGGCGTCAAAGTTCAGCAGCACGTTGAATTCCTGCGCGTCGCGGACCGGATCCAGCTGCAGCACCGCGGCCTTGGATGCCACCGAGAGGTCCGTGAACCGGGTGCGCACCCGGTCCGTCTCTCCGGAGCCGGAATGCAGGATGCGCATGTCGGTGCCGCTGATCCCGGCGCCCTCGGCCGCATCGGCTTCCGGGCGCGGTTCATTGAGATGGACGAAGTCGGCGTTGGGGTCAAGCACCAACAGCGGCAGCTCGGTGTGCAGCAGCAGCTGCTCCAGCAGCACGCCCAACGCGTAGGTCTTGCCCGATCCGCTCTGCCCGCACCAGAAGGTGTGGCGGTTGAACTTGGCGGCCGCCAATTCGATCGGTTCGTCCGGGGAATCTACCCCGGCGCCGATTACCAGGTTGGTCATCGAAGCTCACTTTCCGTTTAAGCGCACGATGGCGGGGAACTCGTAGCTGCCGTCAATGATCGAAGCATCCGGTTCGTACATGCGCATCATCGGGCGGAAATCTCCCTTGGGTGCCGGCAGCCAATTCGCTGCCATGCGTGGATCTGCCGGGCGCTTGGAACCCAGGTAGATCTTCAATGACCCGTCGGCCTCGTATTCCAGTCCCTCGGTGCGGTCGCCCAGCGAGTACCGCTTGATCTGGTTCTCCACCAGGTAGAAATCGGGAACCGAATACATGGTCAGCGACCAGAACGCATTGACCGGTGGGGTCGGAGACAGGTGCAGCACATAGTCATTTGCGCCATTGAGCTGGGTGTTCTCGGAATCCACATAAACCGGGGCGTAGGCTGCCTCATAGGCGTGGTTTCCCCAAAGCCCGCCGATTGCTGCGGCGGTACGGCGGACATAGCGTTCGTTTGGCGGCATTGAGGTGTAGGCAGGTTCGTTGAATGTTCCAACTTCGAAGAAGTCTACGTTGTAGTCAAACGCGTGGTACGGAAGCTGCCATCCGTTGGAGACGGGCACTCCACCAGCGCGTAGGAAGTCCATGAGGCGTTGTTGTGCGTCGGTGATCGCGTCACCCAGTTCCTTGGCTTGAGCCGTATCCATGCCTGCAAAGCGGCCGGTGCCGGGTTCGGTGATTCCCAGTGGAGCCAGCGCTTCAAGCGCTGGCATATCGCGCTGCGCCGGTGGGTAGGCCTGGGAGTACAAGCGGAGCTTCTCCAAAAATTGCACTTCCGGGGCAATAGCCGCGTCAATCACCGGTAGCCCGGCAGGAACCGCGCTGGAATCGAGCTGAGTCAGGGTGGCAGCGTTCTGCAGTGTGTGCACTGCGGGAAGATCGGAGACACCGTTGCAGGCCCACCGACCCACAATCGAGACGATCAGCGTGGGTGCCGTGATGAGGGTGGTATTCTCCGGAACTTGGCCATCCCACCCCGGGGGAACAATCAGGAATTTTCCGGCGGCCGTGCCCGTGGCGCGGTGTCCCACGTAGGCGAAGTTGTTGGTCCAGGCGTCGACGAACTGCAGGACGTAGTAGCGTCCGGCGGTGTCCGGGACCTCCAGGAGCACCGGGCCGACGCCCAGGTCCAGCTGGGCCATCGAGTACAGGGTGTCGTTGTTGATCGAGACAAAGGTGTCTGCCGGGCCGGCCAGGGTGCGCGCGTGGCTGAAAGTGTTGAAGGCCGCCGCGGGGTTGGCCCCGATGCCGTGCTCGACGTAGCGCTGCACCTGGTCGAGGTTGAAAGTCAGGGGAATGCCGTAGGCAAATGCCGCATCCACCATCGCTGAATGTTCGGGGTTCACGTCAAGGACTCTTTCATCTGGGAGCTTTTCATGTGGAAGCGCCGGGACGGCACCTCCAACAGGGGTTTCCACGTGCGACTTTTCCACACGAGCGCTGCCCGGGCCATGGTTCGGGTCCGCATTGGTGCAGCTGGTGATCCTAAATCACCAACCATGGATGATGCACCGGCCAGCGATCCCGCAGACGATTAATCAAGCAATAAAGTGACTAGGGAAGGCCGATGCCGCGATGACCGCAGTACCTGTAAACGTCGACAATTTTGTCCGCGCCGAATCCGACCGCATGTTCGCAGCCATCGCCCACGCAGTGGGTGGAACCGGGGTGTGGAACCACGGCAAAGTGCCCACGGCCATTGATAACCAGCCGATCATCCGCATGAACCGTGACACGCTCTACAGTGCAACGGTCGTGGATATCAGCGAGGGCGCCGTGCTGGGCATCCCTGAGGTGGGGGAGCGCTACGTCTCGGTGATGGTCGTCAGCCAGGACCACTACATCAACAAGGTGTTCCACACACCCGGCGAGCACAGGCTCACGGCCGAGGAATTCGGTTCCGACTTTGTCATGGTCACCGCCCGCATCCTGGTAGACCCGGAAGACCCCGCGGACGTGGCCGAGGTCAACGCGTTGCAGGATACGCTGCGCATCTCCTCGACCAGCACCCGCCAGTTCGAGCTTCCCGCCTACGACGAGGCCGCTGTCACCGCTACGCGAAACTCGCTGCTTGACCTGGCCAAGGGGCTAGGCGGGCTCGAACGCTGCTTCGGCACCAAGGAAGACGTGGATCCGGTGCGCCACCTGATCGGCGCAGCCGCGGGATGGGGCGGACTGCCCGAGACCGAGGCGTCCTATATCAACGTTTCCCCGGGGTTGCCCGCCGAAAAATACTCGCTGACCATCGGTGAGGTTCCGGTCGACGGTTTCTGGTCCCTGTCCCTCTACAACGCAGAAGGCTACTTCCAGGAAAACCCGGAGGGCGCGTACAGCGTCAACAACATCACTGGAGTGCCCAACGCCGACGGAACCATCACCATCAACTTTGGTGGGTCCCCGGAGGAACCCAACGCCCTGCCGATCATGGAGGGCTGGAACTACCTGGTCCGCCTGTACCGCCCCCGCCCCGAAGTACTTGAGGGACGCTGGTCGTTCCCCGGCATTGACAACTAATCGAATTCTTGACGCACGGACTGAAAGGAACGGGGTTACCCATGGACAATTTTGAATACGGGCCGGTGGAAATATTCGTTGTCGAGTTCGAGGGGGCCGGCCTCGACGCCGGCGTCCTGGACTCGGTGCTTGGCGCGACGGCCACCGGCGCCGTGCGCCTGCTTGACCTGGCCGTCGCCGCGCGTGCCGCGGACGGAACCGTCACCTACACCGAGGTTGTCGGGGACGAAGACGGCTTCGGCGCCCAGGGCGTGACCCTTGAGGTGCAGGGACTGTTGGGCGAGGAGGACCTCGACGAGGCAGTGGCATCGATCGCCCCGGGCTTCGGTGTGGCGCTGGTGGCACTGGAAATGTGTTGGGCCACCGAGCTCGCCGAGCGCCTCACGGCTGCACGCGGCACGGTCGTTCGCTCCGAACGCATCCCCGCACTGGCCGTCAACCAGCTCATTTCCGGGCAATCTGTTTTCGAAGCCTAGTAAGGAACCCCCATGCCTCTTCTCAGACGTGCCGGCCGTCCCGGACTCCTCGGCATGGCTGCGCGCACCGCAGTCGTAGCCGGAACCGCCACTGCAGTCAGCGGCGCCATCCAACAGCGCCAGATCAATAAGGCCGAAGCCGCGCAGCAGGAAGCAATGATGCAGCGCCAGGCCATCGAGGAAACCGCCATCAACGCGGTATCCGGGTATGCGGCACCGCCCGCTGCCCCTGCTGCGCCACCGGCCGCCGCACCACAGCTTGATCTGGTGTCGCAGCTGCAGCAGCTCGGGGAGCTGAAGCAGCAGGGCCTGCTGAACGACGCCGAATTTGAGCAGGCCAAGAAACAACTCATGGGCCTCTAATCCCACCTCGTTATTCGCACCAGAACAGAAACACATTAGGAGCATTACATGCGCAAGACCACTAAGCTTTTCACCTCCCTCGCGATGACCCTCGCCCTCGGCGCGTCGCTGGCCGCGTGCAGCTCGCCCGAGGAAAACTCGTCGGCAGCATGCGATTCCTACGCGAAATTGGTGGGATCCGTTGCCGAGGTCAAGACCTCCCTGACCAGCGCTTCTTCCGTGAATGACATCCAGGCCGCACATGAGAAGGTCAAGACGTCTTACGCCGATCTGCAGAAGTCGTTGGACAAGGTCAGCGGCGACCGCAAGGAAGCCTTCGACGCTGCTTGGAAGGACTTTGACAAGGCAGTCTCCGATGTCGACAAGAACCTGACGGTTCCGCAGGCCAAGGAGGCTCTGGCCGACGACGTCGCAAAGATCCAGGCGGCCCAGACCGAACTCAACAAGGACCTGACCTGCTAGTCACGTCTTAACCGGCGCGTCGGGATTCTCCTCTGGGAATCCCGACGCACGTCAGAGTCAGCCCCAGCGGGCTTCGGTGACCGAAAACCCGCGCTCCATGAGCGGAAAACTAAAACATGATTCAAATCCTGGGGGAAACCCTGCCCTATGCCATCACCATCGCGATCAGCCCCGTGCCGATCATTGCGACGATCCTGATGCTCATGTCTCCGCGGCCCAAACCGTTGGGACTGGGGTTCCTGCTGGGATGGGTGGTAGGAATCTGCGTGGCCACGGGAGTCTTCACGTTGCTGGCCGGTGTTATCCCGGAACCCGGCGAGACCACCGGGCCGCAGCCGATCGCCGGAACCCTCCAGTTGCTCTTCGGCGTTGCGCTGCTGTTCATGGCGCTGAAGCAGTGGCGTTCGCGACCGGCGCCCGGCGTGGAACCGGAACTCCCCAAATGGATGGCTGCCATTGACACCATGAAGCCACCGGCAGCAATTGGGCTCGGATTCCTGCTGGCCGCGGTCAACCCAAAAAACCTCTTGGTGGCAGCGGCCGCAGGCATGGCGTTTGGCCGGGCGGACTTGGGAACCGAGCAGGTCGTGGGTGCCGTGGCCATCTTTACCGTGATTGCCGCGCTCAGCGTGCTGTTGCCTGTGCTGCTCTACCTCGTGGCACCGGCCAAGGCCGCGGTGGTGCTGGACAATGTCAGGACCTGGCTCACCGCCAACAACGCAACCATCATGATGGTTGTTTTGTTGGTCCTTGGCACCCAGTTGCTGGGCAAGGGCCTGGGCAGCTTCTAAAAAACACTCCATGGGGGATTTGGCCCTGGAACCGTTCTGGTTCCGGGGCCAAATTGTGGTTAGGGCCCGGGGCGATAGTTTCCGGACAGGGGTGCTCGATCAAGGCCTTTTGTTCAGCCCCAGCTTCGCCGCATGGAAGGAAACCTTCGCCACCATGCCCAAGACACCGAGCCCGGCAATCATCTGGAGCGCCACGAGTCCCCGGGTCAACGTCGATGCGGCAACGATGTCTCCGAAGCCGACGGTGGAGAAAGTACTGGATGTGAAGTACAGGGCGTCGACCCTGTTCATATGCTCGCTGAAGGCCGTCGGGTCGCTGGTCGAGATCGAGAGGTAGAGCAACGAAAACAAGAGCACGAACGCCACCACGCTTTCCACGACGGCTTCCACCGCCCGGACCTGGGGAACACTTGCGGAAAGCACTATCCGCACTTGCAGCCCCAAGACGGCAAGGAACAACAAGGCCACCGCGGAGAGCCTGATCCAGGCTGCCAACGGATTGGATTCGTTGAACCCGCCGACGGGAATCAAGAAATACAACAAGAACGAGACTGTCAGGATCAGGGTCAACCGGATCACGGCGGCAAAGGCAACATGCACCCTGCCGGCGTCATCGAGATTCATGAATTCCATTTGATTCGTTTTGCGGATCACGGATTTCCCCTACGCTTCATTTTCCCGAATTAGTGCAAGTTTGCTGCTTTCAATCATATTGTTTGGATGGGCAGGGCACCACGCCAAGAGGTTCCGGTCACTGACCTCGGCGCGGAAACACCGGCCATCTGAAGCACGGGTTGACTGCTGTTCGTAGGAGATCTTAAGGCTCGGTTCACTTTGTCTTCTCCGGACGGTTGATTGGCCGCGGAAGGGTGTTGGGTGTGTTCATCCCCAAGACTGAAAGCAACCACACCATGAAGCTTCGCACCCTCACGCTTGGAACGCTGACCGCCTGCATGCTTGCCGGATTGGCGGCGCCGGCCGTTGCCGCACCGGTGAACGGCAACGAATCGCCGATCCTGATCGGGCACCGCGGCGCGGCCGGCGTCGCGCCGGAAAACACACTGGCGGCGTTCAAGGCAGGCAGCCAGTCCGGTGCCGACTTCGTCGAACTCGACGTCCAGCTCAGCAGCGACGGCGTCCCGTTCATCTTCCACGACGAAACCCCGGCACGCACCACCAACGTCGAGGAGGTGTTCCCGGGCCGCGAAAACGCCCCGATCACCTCCTTCACCTGGAAGGAACTGCGCCAGCTCGACGCGGGTTCCTACTTCTCCGCCAACTACGCAGGGGAGAAGATCCCGCACTTCGACGAGGTCGTCGACGTCGTGACCGGAGACGCCGGGGTGTTCATAGAGATCAAGTCCCCGGCGAAGTCGCCGGGCGTGGAAAAGGTCGTAGCCGATGCACTGGCCAACGACGCGAGGTGGAGCAAGCTGGAACGGGCGGGAAAGATCGAGGTCCTCGGCTTCGACGTCGCCTCGAACAAGAAGTTTGCCGCGCTGGCCCCGGATGTCCCGCTGCAGCAGCTGACCGGCAGCGTTCCGGGCGAGGCCGTCCTGGCCGACTACGCGACCTACGCCGACTCCTTCGGCACCAGCTACCGGTCGCTGGATGCCGCGGGGGCCGCCCGCGTCAAGGACGCCGGCCTGGGCCTGGGCGTCTACACCGTGAACTCCACCGAGGCGGTCGACGCATCGCTGGCGCTGGGCGCCGAGCGCATCACCGGGGACTTCCCGCAGCAGATGGACCGGCACATTGCCGGCCAGAAGCCGTTCCCGTCCAACGATGGGGTGGTCATCGCGGATTCGGTCAACGACGTGCCGGGAGATGACCTGCAGGCCGAAACCGGCGAGCACGTCGTCCTGGCCAACACGGGCAACCGCGGCATCGACGTGAGCGGCTACGTGTTGCGCGACGCCGCGAACAACGCGCTGCGCATCGGCGAGGGCTACGTGCTGGAGCCGGGCGACAAGCTGCGCGTGTACCCGGGCCCGGGCACCAACACCGCCGATGCCTTCTACCTGGGCGGCAGCGTCGGGGTGCTGAACAACGGCGGCGACTCGCTCGGGCTCTGGAACGCCAAGGGCAAGCTGATGGACACCTTCGCGAACTAGTTTCGCGAACTAGTCAGTCCGTTCCCACACGCGCCGGTGGCGGTGCACCCCGAGGGGTGCACCGCCATCGGCATCAACGACCGGGTGCAGCGGATGTTCTCCGATCATGCACCGTCGGACGATCGGGCCCCATGATCCAATCCCCGCTTCGCGGCATGGAAGGCCAACTTGGCGATCATCCCCAGGACCCCGAGTCCGGCGATCATTTGGAGCGACACCAGCCCCCTGGTCAGCGACGACGTGGCAACGATGTCGCCGAACCCGACGGTGGAGAACGTGCTGGAAGTGAAATAGAGGGCGTCAACACGGTTCATCGGCTCGCTGAACGACGACGGGTCGCTGGTTGAAATCGAGAGGTAGAGCAGCGCGAACAGAAGCACGAACGCCACCACGCTTTCCACGACCGCCTCGACCGCCCGGACCTGCGGCACGCTTGCGGAAATCACCTTGCGTACCTGCAGGGCCAGGACCGCAATGAACGCCAGGACCACCGCGGAGAGCCTGATCCAGGCTGCCAGGGGGTTGTCTTCGTTGAATCCGTCGACGGGGATCAGGAAGTACACCAGGAACGATCCGGCGAGTATGAGCAGCAAGCGGATGGCAGCGGCCAGTGCTACGTGCAGCCTGCCGGCTTCGTCGAGATTCATGAAATCCGTTTGGCTTGTTTTGCGGACCATGGATTCTTCCCACCCTTGGAGTACTTGGTTTCGTGCGGCAGCTGCCTCGCCCTGATTTACTGCTTACTGCTTGCTGCGCCGCGGAACCACGACGTTGCGGACGATGAGTATGCCAGCGGCCGCCACGGGGACGGCGATCAGGGCCCCGGGGAGACCCAGCAACGTGGCCCCGGCCGTGGCGGAAATCAGCACCATGGCGCCGGGAACCTCCAATGCCTTGCTCATGACCTTCGGCGTCATGACATAGGCCTCGACCTGCATGTAAATCAGCATCGCCACCAGCACCACCAAGCCGGCGACCGGCGAATGGATCACGGCGAAGACGGTCATGATGCCCGTGGTCAGGATCGTCCCGATCAGCGGGATGAGGGTGATGAAGAAGGCCACCAGGGAGATCACCCCGGCGAAAGGGACTCCCAATAAAGTCAGCAGCAGCAGGCTGAAGGCGGCGTTGCACAGCGCCAGCACCACCATCCCGCCGAGGTAGCGTCCCACGGAATCGGTGATCTTCTCCGTCAGGTAGATCGTCGAATGGCGCTTCGACGCCGGCACCAGCGAATAGAAGCCACGCTTTATCCCCCTCAGGGAGACGAGGAAATACAACGTCAGTACCGAAATGAAGACGCCCGAGGAGACCGACCCGACGATGGTGCTTCCCAGCCGCAAGGCGCCGCCGGCCACCGACGACCAAAAGGCCGGGCTGGAAATCGTGACGCCTACGGTCTTCAGGATCGAGTCGACTCCGCCGTTGGATACTTCGTTGAGCCGCAAAACCCAGGGTTGGTTGGACAGGCTTTCCAGGCCGCCCGGGAGGAACCTAACGAGTTCAACGGTCTGGCGTATTGCGAGCGGGACCAGGAGCGCCAGGAAGGCTCCGGCGATCAGGGCAAAGACCAGCGCGATGAGCGTGATCGCCTTGCCGCGCGAAACGCCTCGGCGTTGCAGCATGGCTATGAGCGGATTCAGCGCCAGGGCCAGGAACAGCGCCGCAACGACACTGAACACGACGTTGGACAGCGCGGACAACGAGGCAGCCAGCAGCAGGGCGAGGAGCACACCGATGGTGACCTTGAAACCCTTGGCCACGGGCGTGGTTGTGGTGCCGGGAACCGAACTTGGCGACTCCGAATGGTGTATTTCCCGCGGGCGTCGGCGCAAGGAACCGCCCAAACCCTGGCTGTCCGCCATTCCGCCAACGGCGTCGGCCCTGTGCTCGTTCATGGCCCGACTCTATCTGGAGTCTCTGCGCGCCGAAAACCCTTCCACGGAAAGGGCGTGTCGCACGGCCCGCGAAGCCCAAACCCATCAAGCGTGCGAACTGACAAGGTGATTTGTGCTCCGGTAGCATGTGGACGGTGACGAACTTGGGCCAGCAGGAAGTACCCTCCGTCCGGCAGCTGCTGCAATTGTCAGTGCCGGCAATCATCGTTGGCGTGGTCTCCGCGCTGGGCTTGTTCCTGGTGGACGAGGCCGCCCACTACGTTGAAGAGTTCCTGTGGGTACAGCTGCCGCAGGCGTTGAACGTCTCACCGGACTCGGGCTGGTGGATTTTCGGGGTCCTGAGCCTCGTCGGGCTCGCCATCGGGCTGATCGTCACCTTCGTCCACGGCCACGGAGGCACGGACTCGGCAACCGTCGAGCTCGTGGCACCTCCGATGAGCCTCGGTGCGGTTCCGGGGCTGGTTCTTGTCACGATCCTGGGTCTGGCCGGTGGCGTGAGCCTGGGGCCGGAGTCCGCGATCATTGCGGTCAACACGGCGATCCTGGTGACCCTGGTCAACCGCCTGTGGCCGGAAATCAGTGTCGAACTGGTGGTGATGGTTTCCGCCGCGGGAACCATCGGTGCCCTTTTTGGCACGCCGGTGGCGGCGATCCTGGTTTTGACGGGCGTTGTGGCGGCGGCAAAGACCGGGGGCACGTTGTGGGACAGGCTGTTCCTGCCGCTTCTTTCGGCCAGTATGGCCTCGATCACCATGGCGTTTCTCGGGGCAGAGCAACTCCGCCCGCCCGCCGTGCCAAGCGTGGACGGCACCCTGCTGCAGATGCTGCCTGCAGCCGTCGCTGTGGCATGCGTGGCAGCCCTGGTCGGGCTGCTGGGAGCGACATTCTTCCAGCCGCTCCATGCGTCGTTCCGCCGGCTGAAGCGGCCGATCCTCTACACGACCCTCGGCGGGATGCTGCTGGGCCTGCTGGGCGCGCTGGGCGGCCCGCTCACGCTGTTCAAGGGGAGCGCCCAGATGGTGGAGCTCGTTGACCGTGCCGGGGAATTCACGGCGTGGCAGCTCGCGGGCATCGTGGGCATCAAGCTGCTGGCCCTTCTCATCGCCGCCACCGCAGGCTTCCGCGGCGGACGGATTTTCCCCGCGGTGTTCATCGGGGTCGCCGTGGGGCTGCTGTGCCACGCGCTCATCCCACAGATCCCGATCGGGCTGGCCATCGGCTGCGGGGCCCTGGGCATGGTCCTTGCGGTGTCCCGCGACGGATGGATCGCCATCTTCATTGCCGTCGTGGTTGCCGGGGACATGAGGATCCTGCCGGTGCTCTGCTTCGTTGTCCTGCCCGTCTGGCTGCTGGTTGCCCGGGCGCCCGAGATGCTGGCGCACACGCCGGCGCATGCCAAGCAGAACTCCAAGTAGTCCAGTGGGCGGGCACCTATCCGGCGCCCGCCCGCTAAAGGCCTAGCGCCAGGCGACCTCGCCGGCCAGACGCTGGCCCTCGGCCACGTAGCCTGCCATCTCCTCGGCGGGGACCATGGATCCTCCGGTGGACCACACGATGTGGGTGGCGTTGGCCATGCGCGCATCGTCGAGTCCGAACGCCGCGCGGTAGGTCTCGTCCCCGAGGATCCGCCACGGGCCGGCGAAGCCCGCGGCGGCGGAGGGCTCGATGTCGATGCCCTCGGTGTCGTGGAGCAGGCCCTGGAACGCCTTCATGCGCTCATCGGTGACCGTCACGTAGCCGTCGATCAGCTGCTGCAGGTTCTCGCCGACCAGGCGCGAGGGGCGTCCCACGGCCAGGCCGTCGGCGGCGGTGAGGCCGTCCAGGCCGATGTCGTGCACGCTGATCCCGTCGTGCAGCCCGGTGCGCACGCCCAGGGACATGCAGGGGGAGTGGGTCGGTTCGGCGAACACGCAGTGCACCGCGTCGCCGAAGGCCAGCTTCAGCCCGAAGGTCACGCCGCCCGGGCCGCCGCCCACGCCGCACGGCAGGTGCACGATCAGCGGGTGGTCCGCGTCGACCGTGATGTCCAGGGCCTTCAGCTGCCCGGCAAGCCGCGCGCCGGCGACCGAGTAGCCGGCGAAGAGCATCAGCGAGGCCTCGTCGTCGACGAACCACACGCTGTGGTCGTCCTCGGCGGTCTTGCGCCCGGCCTCGACGGCGTCGGAGAAGTTGCCCGCGTGCTCGACGACCTCGACGCCGCGGGAGCGCAACAGGTCCTTCTTCCAGGCGCGCGCGTCCATGGACATGTGGACGGTGGTCTTGAACCCGAGCTCGGAGGCGACGATGCCGATCGACATGCCCAGGTTGCCGGTGGAGCCCACGGCGATGCCGTGCTTGGAGAGCACCTCCTGCACCGCGGGGGTCATCAGCACGCGGGCGTCGTCATCCGGGCCCATGAGGCCTGCCTCGACGGCGAGGCGTTCGGCGACCTGCAGCACCTCGTGGATGCCGCCGCGGGCCTTGATCGAGCCGCTGACGGGCAGCGAATCATCGCGCTTGACCCAGAGTTTGCCCGGCAGTTCCGCCCCGAAGCGCTTGCCCAGTTCCGCCTGCATGTCGGGGATGCCGACGAGGGCGGATTCGAGGATGCCGTGCGTGGCGCGGGTGTCGGCGAAGCGCTCCGCGAACCAGGGGGCGAAGCGCAGGAAGCGTGCCTGCGCGTCGGCCACGATGGCGGGGTCGATGCCCGATGCCTCGATGCCCGCGGTGGTCTCGGTGGGGGAAGCGGTGAACCAAGCGGTCTCTTCGGCCCGGGCCAGGGTCGCGACCACTGGATCGGTGAGCAACTGTTCGAGGTCGGGGGTCTGGTTCATAACTGCTGGTTTCTCCATGCTTTCGGGTCTGTCGTGCCTCCTAATGTAGGGCAATGATTTCCTACCGGCGAGTCGGCGCACTAGAGCTCCGCACGCTCAGGTTCGAAACAGGGGCCCAAGGCGCCGAGCCTGATACCGGGGCGAAGGTTTCGCCAAGGCAACGCCGCAGGGTCGGCGGGGAACGGGCCGGGTGCGAGCGCGACGATGATCCGCCCGGCGATGTCGGTATAGTCGCCACGGAAGTGAACGGAGCTCTTCACGACAAGGATGTTTTGGTCCTCCGGGTGGACACCTGCAGCGCGGAATTGATTGCGGTCCATGATCTGGGCCTTGTGGCTGTTGACCACCACTTTGACCTGTCCCTTGCGCAGCAGGACCGAAGGACCCACGGCCAAGTCGTTCCCGTTCATCATGGGGCCGTCGAAATGCACGCGCCCGTCGGAGACCTGGATAACCTCAAAGGTGTCGGTCAGCGGCTGGTCGCCGAGGGTCCGGGAGCCGGGGAACGTGACGGTCACCGGTTCCCCGGGGCCGGCGGCCAGTGCAACCTTGACGACATCCGGGGCCCACATCGCCGCCAAGGCGCTGGAGGCAACGTTGCGTGCAATAAGTTCCCTGAGCAGTCCGGTGGTTGTGGCGTCGCCGCCGGCCCCCGGATTGTCCTGCGTGTCGGCGATGACAACCGGCACGTTTCCGGCCTCGACCGACTTGATGGCTTCGTTGAGCGCCTCGACCGCGGGGAACGCATCCAGGTGGAACTCCGGTTCCAGGTCGTGGATGGCCGTGGCGACCATCCGGACCTCCTTGGACAGGCCGGTTGAATCGGTACCGTAGCCGAATACGCACGGCTGGCACTCTGCAACATCGGAGGCAGGGAATGCCATGGCGATGGACAATACCGCATCGGCCGAAGCTGCCGGGTTCAGCATTGCGTACGCCTGTTGGGCCGGTCCGGACATGGTGCTCCCGGAAATGGTCGGCACCAGGAAATCGATTCGCTCGGCGTACATCGACAGCCGTTCCCCGGCAAGGAGGCGCCTGAGCAGGCCGGCCGCTGACTTGCCGGTTTCCGCCATGTCAATGTGCGGATAGGTCCGGTAGGCCACCATTGCGTCGGCGGAGCGGAGCATCAGGTCGCTGACGTTTGCATGCAAATCCAGGCTGACGACGATGGGTATCTCCTCACCGACCACTTCACGCACGCGCCTGAGGATCTCGCCGTCGCCGTCCGGGTGGTCGGCCGAAACCATGGCGCCGTGCAGGTCAAGGTAAACGGCGTCGACGGATTGCGCGGCACAAGCATCGGTGATCATGGACGTGATGCGTTCGAAGGCCGGGGCTTCCACAGGTCCGGACGGCGAGGCGGCACACCAGACCACCGGGAGCAAATCCCAAGTCGGATCGGCGTCGAGTACAAAGCCACCGAGCGGGATGTTTACCGTGGAAAGCTTCAGTACCTCGTTTCCTAGGTGCATCCGGGGAAAGCCTTCCCCGTTCTCGAAGTTCTCCCACCCGGCGGTCGAAGGTGCGAAGGTGTTGGTTTCATGCAGGAATCCTGCGATAAGTACCCGGCTCATGCGTCGGCTGCAATCTTGTGCTTGCGCAGGGCTGCAGGGAGAAGCAGCAATGCCGCGATTGAGACAAATAGCAGCCCGACCATGGTCAGCAGGCCGCCCTGCGTGCTTCCGGTGGCTTCGCGCACAAAGCCCATGATGGTCGGTGCGACGAAACCGCCCAGGATGCCGATGGTGTTGATGAAGGCGATGCCGCCGACCGCAGCCGTGCCGCCAAAGTGCTGGCTCGGTACGGCCCAGAAGACCGTGTAGGCCGACCATACGGCACAAACCGCGACACACAGCGCCACGAAGGAGAGCAAGAAATTAGTCGACGTGAACGCTGCCACCGTTAAACCCGCCGCTGCGACGAGTGCGGGGACGATGGCATGCCATTTGCGCTCCTGGAAACGGTCGGAACTGCGGGAAATGAGGATCATGGACGGTATTGTCAGCGCGTAGGGTATCGCCGTGAGCATTCCGATGGCGAAGGTGTCTTTGACGCCGTTGTCTTTCAGGATGGTCGGCAGCCAGAAGCTGACGGCGTAGATCCCGCACATGATGCCGAAGTATGCCGCGGCCATGATGTAGACGCTCGGTTCGCGCAAGGCGTCAACGAAACGGTGGGTCGATTGGTTGGCCTTGGTTTCGCCAATGGCCTTGGCAACGATCAACTTTTCGCTGTCGCTGAGCCACGCTGCCTCGCTGGGGCGGTCGGCCATCGATTTCCAGAAAAGGAATCCCAGGAATACGCAGGGCAGGCCCTGGATGAGGAACATCCATTGCCAGCCTGCCATGCCGCCGAGATTGTCGGTCGCGGCGATGATCGCAGCCGATACACCGGAACCCAGAATCGAGCCGATGGGACCGGCGAGCATGTAGATACCCATGACCGCGGCCATGCGCCGGGCCGGATACCAATAGGTCAGATACAGGATGATGCCCGGTGCGAACCCGGCTTCAAAGATTCCGAGCAAGATGCGCAGGGCATAGAAGCTGGTCTCATCACGCACGAACAACATGGCCGAGGACGAGAGCCCCCAGAGAATCATGATGCGAGTGATCGTGCGTCGTGCGCCGATCTTGTGCATCAGCATGTTGCTGGGGATTTCGAGACAGGCGTAGGCGAGGAAGAACAAGCCGGCTCCGATGCCAAACACTGCCTCGGTCAGTGCGGGGATATCCTGCTGCATGTGCAGTTTGGCAAAGCCGATGTTGACTCGGTCGAGATACGCGAATGTGTAGCAAAGCAGAAGAATCGGTAATAGTCGTCGATTGATTTTTCGGTAGACCGATTCTTCGCCAACTGTGGACAGCTTGCCGTCTGCGTTTTGACGTGATGTGAGTGACATTCGCAACCCTTTCCTGAGGTGTTACTCAGCGTAGGATATCGACCGCATCTACATTCAAAAAGATGGAAACTTGTATTTGGAGATGATCAATTGTCGATCTTGAGCGATTAAGCGGAGAGTAGTGACGGATGAGTTCACTTGAAGTACATGCGACCGATCTGGAGATCGTCGACGCCCTGCAAATTTCTCCCCGGGCCAGCTGGGCTTCGGTCGGCCGCGCCATTGGCGTCTCGGAAGTGACGGTTGCCCGCCGGTGGAAGAGTTTGGAATCGCGTGGTCTCGCGTGGACCTCGGTGGCCCTACATCCGGCAGTATCCCACGGTTCGTTCATAGAGATTCGTTGTGAAGGCAGGAAGCTGGAGCCTTTGGCGTCCTTGCTGAGCAAGCATCCCGACGTGATTACCGTTGGACACACCACGGGGGACTACAACTTGTATTGCATCACCATCGCCACGACGCTCGATGGCGTCCTTCAATGTGTTCACGGAGGATTGCCGGAACTTCTGGATGCGAGCCAGATCCGAATCAGCCTCTTTCGCCAGATGACCGGCGGCGTGGATTGGCGCCAGGGCATTTTGTCCGCTTCCGACGAGAGGCATTTGCATGAGGGGCACCGAGCTGGCGTTCAGGAGTCGGACTCAACGCTGACGCACAAGGACCGCGGACTGATTCTGCAATTGGGGATCGATGGCCGAAGCACGCCGACCGAGCTTGCCCGGGCACTGAGCACTTCCCCGGCAGCTGTGGGTCGCCGGTTGGAGCAATTGCAGGCCAACCACCAAATTGTCTTCCGGTGCGATGTGGCTCGACCCGATTTCGACCTGCCGTTGAGTATGCTTCTGATGATGAAAGCTCCTCCGCTGAA
Source organism: Paeniglutamicibacter sp. NPDC012692 (assembly GCF_042901625.1). Classification (NCBI taxonomy): domain Bacteria; kingdom Bacillati; phylum Actinomycetota; class Actinomycetes; order Micrococcales; family Micrococcaceae; genus Paeniglutamicibacter; species Paeniglutamicibacter sp. NPDC012692. The sequence continues at coordinate 522,753 of NZ_JBIBDE010000002.1, read as the reverse complement.
TGCGGAGCACACCGCGCTGTTGCTGGGCAGATGGCGGGAAACCCGTTTCTGCGCTTCTGTGGTTGGCACAGCCAATATCATTCTGATCGTCGGCCTGCATGACCTGGTTGACGCGGAGCAGATCCTCAGGCGGTTGACTTTGGAACACCGCGAGGTCGAGGTGGTGGATCAGCGTGTCTGCACGCGCATGACCAAGGTTTACGGGCGAGTCTTGGACGATCGGGGCAGGTCCGCGGACGTGATTCCCGTCGATCCCTGGACTCGCATCGGGAAGCCATAGGTGCGGCATCGATGCGCCCCCGCCCAGCGTTGCTGTTGGTCGTGGTCCGTTTGCGGGCCGAGGTCGCGCAGGACAATGACTTGGACCCACCGAGCAACCTTTGCCTGACGGGCGCCAAAACGCCGGCCACAACGCCCCTGCTGGTCCGGCAAGGGAAGCCTGACTCGGCGACAGTCGCGAGCCACCCTGCGGCCCCTAGGCGCCAACCCGGCTGTAGGTGGTCACCTTGTGCCCCTGCCCGCCCTCACGGATGATGATCCCCGCGGTCAGCAGCGGGGAGAGTGCGTAACGGATCTGGTTTGCCGTCAGTCCGGTCTTTGCGGAAATGTCAGCAACCTCCACCGGAACCGAGCCCAGTTCCCGCAGGATCGCCGCGGCATTCTTCGAGGTCTTCATCGGCTCGGGGGATCGAAGCGCGGGCGCCGCATGCGAGGCCGCGGTCTCGTGCCCAACCTGCGAATCGGCGGACAAACCGTTCGCGAGGGAGCTGTCGACGATACTCGCCGCAACACCAACGGCTGCCGGAGCTTGGGCAGGCGCAATGACAAACGAAGCGCCCTTGCCGGTTGCGACGGCAAGGGCGGCGCTGACCAGACCCTGCAGCGCGGAGCCTGCCTCGGCGGCCTCGAAGAGCCCGAACTCGTCCTGGACCAGTTGGCTGTTCCACGAACGCCCGTGGCGCATCGAAACCAGCAATTGCTTCTGGAGCTCCGAAAGTTCTGCATCCGTGCGCAGTTCGCCCAGCCATTGGCGGTCCGCGGCGGTGAGCGGCGTGCCGCGAGGAATCGACGCGGTGAACCTGACGCCGTTGTCGTTGAACCCCGGGCGGCGCAGCCCGGCGTCCCTGAGTGCCAGCCGGACCTCGCGCAGGCCGCCGCCCTCGCCCTCGACCACGCGGTGTGCCGACGCGGTGCGCGTCATCTTGCAGATCTCGTACAGGAACTCGTTGACGGATGACTTGGCGCCGGGCCAGCCCAGCTGGTCCTGGCTCAGCCCCCAGAGGCCGCCCGGGCTGGAAACCACCAGCTGGTCGCCGGTCAACCGGATCTGGACGTTCTTGCCGGTGGTGTACGGCCCCAGGTCGCGGTGGACCAGGGCGTTGGCGATGAGCTCGCGCACGGCAACCATGGGCACTTCGGTTTCGTCCTGGCCGTGCCCGTTCGCACCGAAGCGGACCTCGGTGCGGGTGTTCCGCTGGACCCACTCCACGGCCCGGTCCAGCAGCTCGGGCAACGGGCCGTCGAACTCGACGCGGTCGAGGTTGCGGATCTCCCCGCGGGTGGCGGGTTCGGCGACGGCGGTGATGGACAGGTGCGGTTCGAACTGCTGCGGGTACCTGCCCAGCGCGTAGAGCCCTGCAAGCGTCAGCCTGTCGCCCTGTGGTTCGATCACGCGCTTGAAGCGCAGCACCTCCTCGTCGGACACCTCGCTCAGGCGTCGTGAGGTGGAACGCGCAACGGCAATGAAGTGGTCGCGCAGCTGGGAATCCAGGTCCGCCCTCGACGTCTCGTCGACCGGGCGGGTGTCGTGGCGGGGACGCGTGCCGGCGGCCAAGAGCTGCTGGACTTCCTGTTCCGACATCCGGTACTGGCCATCGGGCTGGCGGAGGTAGGCGAGGTTCCCCTGGACTGTCCGGCAGGGTCGCGCCTCCGGGGCAACTCCGGCGACCTTGGCAATGACCACGGTTTCGCCTTCGATGTCCACGCGCTCAAAGGCGACCTGGACCTCGGGCGCCACGGCGGTGCGTGCCTGCGATGCAACAAGTGCTTCCAAGGCACCGGGGTCTTCGATGCCTGTCGCGGTGAACCCGTTGGAGGCATCCAGCCCGAGGACGATGGTGCCGCCTCCGGGCATGTTGCCGAAGGCGCTGAGCATCTCCTTGAGGTCGGGGCATCCCTTGGAAGCTCCCCGGACTTCAACATCGGTGAAGTCTCCGGCATTCGAGCGAAGTCGAGCCAGAAGGGGGTGAAGGTTCTCAGGAGTCCATGCCATACCCCCAGCTTAGGCAGTAATGTCCAAACATTCAATATGTGGACTGCAACCTTCAAAGTTAGACGTACGACACATTGCGTATATGTATATACAGGTCAACGCGGATTTAAAGTGTTGAACAATCTGGATCGACAGTTGTTTCCCTGTCGTTCGTGTGGATGTTTCAAACATTAATGTTTGAAACATCCACACTTTACTCAAGGTTTGCGAAGAAATTAATGTTTCCTTGACTCGTCCAGGACGGCGAACTCCGCTTCTGTTTTCTCGCGCAGCTCCTCAACGGTGACACCGGGTGCCAGGTGTGTCAGGACGAGTCCTGGACCGTTTCCCGAGTCGGTGATGTCGAAGACCGCGAGGTCGCTGATGATCTTGTTGACCACTCTGACGCCCGTCAGTGGGAGGGTGCATTCGCGCAGGATCTTGGGGGTGCCGTCCTTGGCCACATGCTCGGTCAGAACGATCACGTGAGGGGTGCCCGCCACCAGGTCCATCGCCCCTCCCATGCCCTTGACCATCTTCCCGGGGATGGTCCAGTTGGCCAGGTCCCCGGCTCCGGAGACCTGCATGGCCCCGAGGATGGCGACTTTCACGTGGCCTCCGCGGATCATGCCGAAGGAGGTGGCGGAGTCGAAGACGCTGGCGCCGGGCAGCATCGTGACCGTCTGCTTGCCGGCGTTGATCAGGTCGGCATCCTCCTCGCCCTCGTAAGGGAACGGGCCCATGCCCAGCAGCCCGTTTTCGCTTTGCAGCACCACGCGCACGCCCTCGGGCACGTGGTTGGCGACAAGCGTGGGGATGCCGATGCCGAGGTTGACGTAGTCACCGTCGTTCAGTTCCATGGCGGCGATGGCGGCCATCTCGTCCCTGCTCCAGCTCATGGTTAATGCTCCTTGCTTCGAAATTGCATGTCTTGAAATCAGCTGGCTGCGGGGCGGGAACGGACGGTTCGCTGCTCGATGTCCTTGACCTTGTCGATGGCCTGGACAACGCGCTGCACGTAGACGCCCGGGGTGATGACGTGGTTGGGGTCGATGCCGCCAAGGGGGACGATGACCTCAGCCTCCGCGATGGTGACCTTCCCGGCCGTGGCGACGACGGGATTGAAGTTCCGCGCGGTGTGCCGATAGACCAGGTTCCCGTCGGTGTCCGAGGTGTGGGCGTGAACCAAGGCCAGGTCTGCGACGATGCCGCGTTCGCGCACATAGAGTTCGCCGTCGAACTCCTCGACAGGCTTGCCCTCGGCGACCAGGGTGCCCACGCCCGTCTTGGTATAGAAGGCGGGGATGCCTGCGCCGCCGGCGCGGAGCCGTTCGGCGAGCGTTCCCTGCGGGACGAACTCGACCTCGAGGTCCCCGGACAGGTATTCCTCGGCGAAGCGCTTGTTTTCGCCCACGTAGGAGGCCAGCACCTTGCGAACCTGGCCGGAATCGATGAGCACACCGAGGCCCTTGCCGTCGACGCCCATGTTGTTGGAGACGATGGTCAGGTCCCGGACCCCGGAGTCGCGGACCGCGTTGATCAGGTCGACAGGGATGCCGCTGAGCCCGAAGCCCCCGACTGCGATGGTGATGCCGTCGGCCAGGACATCCGCCATGGCCTCGGCTGCACTGGTGCGTATTTTTCCCTGGGGCGTCGATTGCATGTGCACTACCTCGCGGTTTTCTCGCTGGGCCGTTGGCGGCGGCTGAACAGAGTTCGTATGGCCTGTCACTTGGCCACTTGCTTGTACGCTATGGCGTTGGCACGCGCACTGCAAGCCCCCTCGGGGACAACGGCGGCGAGTCCCTTGCCGTGAAGCGAGTCGGCATCTGGACGAGGGTACGAAAAAGCGCCGGGCCGCTCTCCGAAGAGAAACAAGCCCGGCGCCATCGGTTTTACTTCAGGCGTCCGCGGTTACGGCTGCGACACCGTTGCATCGGCGGCACGCAAGGCGCGACGCTTCAGCTGCTCGTATTCCTCGGCCGTGATGGTGCCCGCGTCCAAGAGCGACTTGGCCTTGGCGATCTCGTCGCTGGGGCTCACCTGGGCCACTGTGCGGATGTAGTCCTCGGCCGCGCGGGTGGATTCCTCGATGTTCTTCCGGCTGCGTTCTGCCATGCCCTTGCCGCGAACGATCAGGTAAACGAGGGCGGTCGGGAGTGAGATGAAGATCAAGGCGACGAACCAAAGTGCTTTCCACCCGCCGCTCAGCTCACGGTCCCGGAACAGGTCCGTGATGATGCTGAAGAGCGCGATCAAGTACGCGATGAAAATGAAAGCGGAAATGAAGTACCAAATGATGTTCCAAAACGATGACCAAAATTCCATGGGGGGTCCCTCCTTGGGGCCAGGTCGGCCCTTGTGGGACCGCCTAAGACCGGATCGCTTGCATGCCACCTGTTGATGACATTTACATTCTTAGTGCGCAGTTTTAGTTTTACCAGCGTTTGAGTGCAATACAGTGCAAGCCACGGTTATGGGGTTATTCGGGCCGAGGGGTGCAGGACCCGGTGGGCTCCGGACCGGATCACCTGCCCGAGGCCCGGGAGATGACCATCCGCGCATGGCGCAGCAGCGGCTCGTCGACCATCTGGCCCTCGAAGGCGAAGACGCCGCGGTTCCGGGCGGCTGCGTCCAGCATCCTTTCGGCGCGCTCCACCTGTGCGGGAGTGGGGGCAAAACCCTGGCGGATGACGGGCATCTGTCCGGGGTGGATCGAGGCCTTGGCGCCGAAGCCGGAGGCCTGTGCGTCCAGCGACTCGGCCAGCAGCCCCGCATGGTCAGCAATGTCCAGGTACACCGAGTCGATGGCGGCCTTGCCGTGCGCCCCGGCGGCGAGCAGTACCTGCGAGCGGGCATGGAGTGCTACATCCCGGTAGGCGCCCGAGTCCTGACGCGAGGACGAGCCGCCCAGCGAGGCGATCAGGTCCTCGGCGCCCCACATCAGGGCCACGACATTGGGCGCAGCGGCGATCCGCGCGGCGTTGAGCACCCCGAGGGCGGTCTCGCACAGGGCCACGACCGAGTAGTCCCCCAGCGCGGCGGCATCCGCGGCGGATTCCGTCTTGGCCAGCATGACCGTGCGGTATTCCGTGGAGCCAAGCGCCGCCAGGTCCGCCGCGAAGTCGGGAGTGCCGACGGGATTGACCCGCACGATGGTGCGTTCCGGATCCTGGGGGTGCTCGATGAGTGCCGCCCGTGCCGCAGCGCGGTTCCCGGGGGCCACCGCATCCTCTAGGTCGATGATCACGGCGTCCGCGCGTTCGAGCGCCTTGGCATAGCGGTCGGGCCGGTCCGCGGGGCAGAACAGGATGGCCGGTCCCATGGCGAAGGGGGTCATGAAGGCATCCTCGCTTCTTCCGGGTTGTTGGAGTTGCTGGATCCGTTGAGCGACTCCGGGGAGTCAGGTCCACCATCGTTGTTGGTGACGGTGGCGACGACCTGATGGGCCTTGACCAGGTCGCCCACGCGTAGGTGCCCGATCCGCACGGTGCCGTCACCGGGGGAGCGCATGGGGTGTTCCATCTTCATGGCCTCGATGGTCACCAGGACGTCGCCCTCCCGCACCTGTTGCCCGTCGACGACGCCCACGGCGATGACGGTGCCGGGCATGGGCGACTTTACATCGGGTGACTTGTCACCCTGTTTGACCTGCAGGGCGGACAACGTCCTGTCCAGCTCCTCTTCGCGGCCGATCACCCGCAGGCACGACACCCAGCCGTCCCGGCTGAGCCACAGCGTGGAGTCTTCCCCGAAGGCCGCGGCCACGCGCTGCCGGATCCCGTCGATCGCAAAGTCGTCGTTGCCCAGCGGCGTGAACTCGAAGGACTCGTCCCCGACAGTGAAGGTGCGGCCGGACTGCCCCGGAGTGGAGTGGAGCACCCGCAGTTCCCCGTCGACCTCGAGTACGCTCCGGGTGGGAGCGGGGCCGCCCAGCCGCCACGAATCCCGCGCCCGCCAGGTCCCGCCCGTGCCGGGGTTCCGGTTCAGGGCCAGCCCGGCGGCGAGCACCAGCTCCGAATCATTGACCGCGTGGAACGCCATGCCGGGCATCTTGCGCTCGATCAGCGTGGTGTCCAGGTGTCCCGCACGGACGTCGGGGTCGTTGAGCAACAGCCGCAGGTACTCGATGTTGGTCAGCACACCCAGGACAACCGTCCGGGCCAGCGCACCATCCAGCCGTCCCAGGGCCTCGCCCCGGTCCGGAGCCCAGGCGATGACCTTGGCCAGCATGGGGTCGTAGTGCGGGGAGACCGCATATCCCTCAAGCAGGCAGGAATCCACCCGCACGTGCTCGCCCGCGGGTTCCTCCACCCGCAGCAGGGTGCCGGTCGAAGGCATGAAGTCGCGGGCCGGGTCCTCCGCATACACGCGTGCCTCGATCGCGTGGCCCTGAAGCGTGACGTCCTCCTGGGTGAAGCCCAGCGGCTGGCCCGCGGCGATCCGCACCTGCGCCTCGACCAGGTCGATCCGCCCGCCGCGGATGCGCACGACCTCCTCGGTGACCGGGTGCTCCACCTGCAGCCGGGTGTTCATCTCCATGAAGAAGAACTCGCCCGGGGCCTCGTCGGAGACCAGGAACTCGACGGTCCCGGCGCCCACGTAGTTCACCGATTCCGCCGCGGCCACCGCAGCGGCACCGATCTCGGCGCGGATGCGCTCGCCGTCCGCCTGGTGTTCCAGCAGCGGGGAGGGGGCCTCCTCGATGACCTTCTGGTGCCGGCGCTGCAGGGAGCATTCGCGCTCGCCGAGGTGCACGGTGTTGCCGTGGGTGTCGGCGAGGATCTGCACCTCGATGTGCCGCGGCGCGCGCACCAGCCGTTCCAGGAAAAGCGTGTCGTCCCCGAAGGAGCTCAGCGCCGTGCGCCGGGCGCTGGTCAGGGCCGCCGGCAGCTCGTCGGGGGAGTCCACCACCACCATGCCCTTGCCGCCGCCCCCGGCGGAGGGCTTGATCAGCACCGGGAACCCGATCTCCGCGGCTGCGTCGATGAGTTCCTCGTCGCTGAGCTCCGGTTCGGCGATGCCCGGGGTGACCGGGACGTCGTGGGCGGAGACGTGGTTCTTGGATCGGATCTTGTCGCCCATGAGCAGCAGCGCGTCGATGCCCGGGCCGATGAACACGATGCCCGCGTTCTTCAGCGCCCGCGCAAACTCGATGTTCTCGGAAAGGAAGCCGTAGCCGGGGTGCACGGCCTGGGCTCCGCTGCGCCGGCAGGCCTCGATGACGGCCTCGGTGTCAAGGTAGCTTTCGGCGGCCGGGGACGCCCCCACCCGGACGGCGACGTCTGCCTCCCGCACGTGCAGGGCGCCGGCGTCGGCATCCGAGTAGATGGCGACGGACCTGATGCCCATGCGCTTGAGCGTGCGGATCACGCGGACGGCGATCTCCCCGCGGTTGGCCACCAACACGGTGTCAAACAGTGAAGCGTCAAAGGGCGAGGCGTCCAAGGGCGCCGTGCCAGAGGGATTCGTGGTCATGTTCTTGGCGATCATGGTGCGTCACATCCTGAAGAGGCCGAAGGAGGTTTCCGGCAGCGGCCGGGTGGCGCAGACATCCAGCGCCAGACCCAGGACCCGCCGGGTGTCCAGCGGGTCGATGACCCCGTCGTCCCAGAGCCGGGCGGTGGAGTAGTAGGGGTTCCCCTGGCTCTCGTATTGCTGCTTGAGCGGCTCCTTGAAGGCGGCCTCGTCCTCGGCGCTCCACGTGGAACCCGCAGCCTCGAGCTGGTCCCGCTTGACCGTGGCCAGCACCGAGGACGCCTGGGCCCCGCCCATCACGGAGATCCGCGCGGCCGGCCACATCCACAGGAAGCGCGGCGAGTAGGCGCGTCCGCACATCGAGTAGTTGCCGGCCCCGAAGGACCCGCCGATGATGACCGTCAGCTTGGGGACGCGGGCGGTGGCCACCGCGGTGACCATCTTGGCGCCGTGCTTGGCGATGCCGCCGGCCTCGTAGTCGCGGCCCACCATGAAGCCGGAGAGGTTCTGCAGGAACACCAGCGGAATGCCGCGCTGGTCGCAGAGCTCGATGAAGTGCGCGCCCTTGAGCGCGGACTCGGAGAACAGCACGCCGTTGTTGGCGACGATGCCCACGCGGTGCCCGTGGATGCGCGCAAACCCGGTGACCAGCGTGGTGCCGTAGCTTGCCTTGAACTCGTGGAACCCGCTGCCGTCGACGATCCGCGCGATGACCTCGCGGACGTCGTAGGAGGCGTTCACGTCGGTGGGCACCACGCCGTAGATCTCGTCCGGGTCCTCGACCGGCGGGGCGACCTCCGGGATGACGTCCCAGACCGGTTCGGGGGTGGGCGGCAGGGTCTGGATGATGTCTCGGACAATGCGGATCGCGTGTGCGTCGTTCTCCGCCAGATGGTCGACGACCCCCGAGACGCTGGCGTGCAGTTCGCCGCCGCCGAGTTCCTCGGCCGTGACGATCTCTCCGATGGCGGCCTTCACCAGCGGCGGGCCGCCCAGGAAGATGGTGCCCTGGTTGCGGACGATCACCGTCTCGTCGCTCATCGCTGGGACGTAGGCGCCGCCCGCCGTGCAGGACCCGAGTACCGCGGCGATCTGCGGGATCTTGCGCGCGGACAGGTTGGCCTGGTTGTAGAAGATGCGCCCGAAGTGATCGCGGTCCGGGAACACCTCGTCCTGCATCGGCAGGAACGCGCCGCCCGAGTCGACGAGGTAGACGCAGGGCAGCGCGTTCTCGAGCGCGATTTCCTGGGCGCGCAGGTGCTTCTTGACCGTCATGGGGAAATAGGTGCCGCCCTTGACCGTGGGGTCGTTGCACACGACCATCACGTACCTGCCGTGGACCATGCCGATTCCGGTGATCATCCCGGCCCCGGGGGAGTCTCCTCCGTACATGTCCTCCGCGGCCAGCGGAGCAACCTCGAGGAACGGCGAACCCTCGTCCAGAAGGGCGTCGACGCGGTCGCGGGGCAGCAGCTTGCCGCGGTCCACGTGGCGTTGCCGCGACTTCTCGGAACCGCCCTGTGCCGCAGTGGCCAGCCGCTGACGCAGCTCGGAAACCAAGTCCTCCTGCTCGGATGCGTTCTTGAGGAAGCCGGGATCCGCGGTGTCGATGCTGCTGGTCAGTCGTTGCACATTTCCTCTTTTCTGGCGAGCGTTGGGGAAGATCAGGCGGGAAGGCTCGTGGAGTTCGGGGTTGGTTCGCTGGCAAGCAGTGCCGGCTGGCGAATGTAGCCGGCTCCGTCGAGCAGCGCGCGGTCGGCGGACAGGATCTTGCAGGCCATGTTGACGAAGTTGTGCTGGACCTCGGTGAGGGTGAGGCGGCCGTCCGGGCGGTACCAGTGGGCGACGCCTGTCCCCATCTCCATCAACGCGAGCCGCGCCATGGTGGCGTCGTCGGAGGAGAAGTCGCCGACCCGCAGTCCTCGTTCGACAACTTGGGCGAACAACGATTCGTACTCGTCGCGCCGGCTCTGCATTGCGTGGCAATTTTCGGGTCCCAGCGCGCGCATTTCATACTCAACAACGCGTGAGGTGAGCGGGTTGGTGGCGGTGAAACCAACATGCGCGGCAACAAGAGCGGCCAGCTGGATGGTGGGTTCTGCGCTAGTGCGCAGGGCTGCGGAACCGGACTCAATCATGGCTTCCAAACAGGAGCGCATGATGCTGACCAGGAGGTCTTCCTTGCTGCCCGTGTAGTGGTAAATCGTGGCGGAGTTGATGCCTGCCGCGGCGCCCAACTCGCGGATCCCCGTTGCCGCGAACCCGCGCGAGGCAAAGAGCAGCACCGCGGCCCGCTGCACCTTGCCTAGATCCATGGAACGTTCCCTCTGTTGGAGGTCTGACACGCTTCCCAATCGATCGATTGGGCATCTGCTGTCAGTCAAGTCCAAGAGTGCGGAAGTTGTCAATCATTTGATTGACTCGCATGAGAATTCGGGTATGAGCGTGTGGGACAGCATCGCCGCTCGCATGATGCCCTCAAGAGTTGTCGGTGTGATGGGTGGTTAGGTTCCGTCGCGCCATGGCTCAAGATGAACAGCAGTGCTGATCCCGCCACCAAATGAATTTCTTTTTGCCGGCTGCGATGTCTGGGTGATGCCATTGCTGACACTCGCGCACAACCGGGATGGCACACAGATCCCTAATCCAACTCCGATTTTCTCCACTCCGAAAGCGGATTGTTCTCGAAACTATCGGGAAACTAGTCAGACTTCGGGGCAATCAGCTCTTGGATTCCAGAAATGTGCTCTCTCATGGCATTTTCTGCCAGGGCTGGCTGGCCAGCGCGTAGTGCATCGACAATTTGCCAGTGTCCGTGGAGTGACGCTTCTTTCCGCTTGCCGCCCTGAAACCCCAGACGGCGGGAGGCCCCGGCCCAGTCTCCGACGATTCGGATGAGGTCCGACAACAATGGATTGCGGGCGATGTCGGAAAGGGCCACATGGAAGGTCTGGTCCAACTCAAGCAACTTCATGGAGCTTGTTTCTTTCTCCGACTCCGCCAGTATCTGCTCCAACTTGCGGATGTCGGCAGCGGTTGCCTTGGTTGCAGCCAAACGGGCCACCGCAGGTTCAATGGTCAATCGCATTTCCATGACTTGCGAGAAATCCTGCTGTGCTGCCGTAAAAGCCTCACTGAGCTGCTCGAACTGAGACTCGGTCGGCGCCTCCAACACTATGGTTCCGCGTCCGGGGCGACGGCTAAGCAGCCCCTTGATCTCCAGCTCCAAGAGGGCTTCCCGCAATGTTGCACGCGATACGCCGAGCGTGGCTGCGAGTTCTCGTTCCGGCGGGATCTTTTCACCTTGCGGGAGTTCCCCACGCACGATCATCAATTCGAGTTCGGCGGCCAAGTTCCCACCGAGAGAGTTCCATTTTTGGTTGATTGATGACCAATTGACCATGTTGCGTTCCTTCCTCGAATGTTGACCTTGCTAAGTACAGTGTACGCATGGCATATTGGTCAGACCAGCAGACCAGTATGGTCTGCGTCACCAAAGGAGAGTGTTGGCATGCAGACGAAAACCAGTCCCGATCAACTTGGGCAGCCTCAAGGGTCTCGGTTGCGAAGAATTGTCAACGTCGCTGGTCCCGGGCTGATTGTAGCCGCGGCCGGGGTTGGCGCAGGCGACCTGATTGCATCGCTAAACTCCGGCGCCAGCTATGGCTTGGCACTTGCTTGGGCCGTGGTTGTCGGCTGTTTCATTAAGTTCATAGTCACCGAGTGCATCGGCCGCTGGTCGCTGGCGACCGGGATTAGCCCCTTGCGGGGCTTCCATAAGCTGAACAAGGCATTCACCACTTACTTTGGGATCTACTCGGTCATTCTGGGATTCTTCTACGGTGCTGCCATTGCGGGAGCGCTGGGTCTGACGATCAACGCCATGTTCCCGAGCGTCGACGTGAAGCTGGGCGCGGTTGTCGCTGTTCTCCTCGGCATGGCGATCTTGTGGATCGGCAAGTATGCATCCTTTGAGAAGATCATGGCGTTCTTCGTTGCCGTCATGTTTATCTCCATTGTCGGCGCTGCGGTACTGACACGCCCCGACATTGGCATCCTGGCGGGAGGGCTGACTCCCAGGGTTCCCGATGGAGGAACCTTCTATGTCCTGGGCATCATGGGTGGCGTAGGCATGTCCATTGGACTCCTGTCGTACGGATACTGGCTGCGGGACCGCGGCTGGACGGGCCCGGGATGGATTGGTTCCATGCGATTGGACCTGATTATCGGGTACGGCATGACCTTCATCTTCATGCTTGCGATGATGATCGTCGGAGCGGCTTTCCTGCAAAATGGCGGCACTGGGGTCAGCGGACTGTCAGATTTAAAGCAGCTTGCGGAGCCGTTTGGCGAACAGTTCGGTGAGCCGGCAAAGTGGCTGTTGCTTATCGGAATGTTCTCGGCCGTCTTCAGCTCATTGATCGGTGGATACAACGCACTGGCAAATGTCTTCAACGACATCGTCAACATTTTCCGAGGCACGACCCATGAGCGCGATGAAAACGCGGCTCGCTCGATTCCGTTCCGTGCCTACATCGTGTGGATGTGCATCCCTCCGCTGTCGATGCTGTTCCTGGACAAGCCCGTGACGCTCGTGCTCATTTATGCCGCGATGGGTGCGTTGCTTATGCCCGTGCTGATCGGTGGATTGCTTTGGTTGATGAACTCCAAGGGCTTGGACAAGAAACACCGCAACGGTATCGCCATGAACACATCATTGGTTCTCGGGCTCGTTATGTTCGTCGCCTTGGCGGCAAACGAGCTGTCTTCACTCTAGTTTTATTGAATTTGTATGTTATTTCTTCGAAAAGGTGTTACTAAGTGAACTTCACTACTCGCCCTGAACTAGCCGGTACCTTTGGCATGGTGTCGTCGACCCATTGGTTGGCGTCGCAAGTAGGCATGGGAATACTTGAGCGCGGCGGAAATGCGTTCGATGCTGCAACTGCTTCTGGATTTGCCCTTCAAGTAGTTGAACCGCATCAGAACGGCCCCGGCGGAGATCTCCCGCTGATCTTTGCCAAGGCAGGTGAGCTCAAGCCTGTCGTGCTTTGCGCTCAAGGGCCGGCTCCTGCCGGAGCCACCCTCGAGGCCTTTGCGGAGCTGGACATCGACATGGTGCCCGGGACGGGGCTTCTGGCAGCCGCGATACCGGGCGCCACACTGGGGTGGCTGACATTCCTGAAAGACCACGGAACATTCAGCCTCAAAGAGGTATTGGACGCCGCGATCGGATACGCGAAAAACGGATACCCGGCGACTTCCAAGGTCGTGGAGTACATTGGACGCATGGCGCCGCTTTTCACGACGCATTGGGGCCCATCGGCCGAGGTATACCTGCCGAACGGAGAGGTTCCTACCGTTGGGCAGCTTCTAACCAATCCCGCGCTGGCGCAGACCTACCAGCGGTTGGTAGATGTTGAATCCGAGGCGCTTGGCAGCGGTGCCACGCGAGATGCGGCTCTTGAAGCCGTGATCGATGAATGGACTTGCGGATTCGTAGCAGAGGCCATCGACGGGTTTGCAAAGACTTCGTGGAGGGACTCGACGGGAGAAGACCACCGAGGTTTCATCACCAAGGACGACATCGGGAAATGGCGACCACACTACGAGGCCCCGGTTACCGCCGAATTCGGCGGTGTCACGGTCTGCAAGGTCGGCTTCTGGAGCCAGGGTCCCGTTTTCCTGCAGCAGTTGTCATTGCTGGAGGGTCTGGATGTTGTTCCCGGCACGGCCGACGGGATTCACAAGATCCTGGAAGCAACGAAGCTTGCCTTTGCGGACAGGGACGCCTGGTACGGGGACGTTCCAGACGTTCCCGCTGCGGCGCTCCTTTCTGCGAACTATGCCGACGCGCGTCGAGCACTCATCGGCGAAAACGCATCCCACGAAATTCGCCCGGGCTCGCCCGATGGCCGGGAGCCGCGGATGCCTCGTCTCGAGACGAAAGCCGACTTCGATCCAACCGGCCTGAGCGGCGTGGGTGAACCGAACGCAGTGGCCGCCGCCTTGGATTCCGGTCCGAAGGCAAACGGCGAGGCACGTACGGATACCGTCCATGTTGACGTGGTCGACCGGTGGGGAAACATGGTTTCGGCCATGCCCAGCGGGGGATGGCTGCATTCGTCTCCGGTGATTCCGGAACTCGGGTTCCCACTGGGAACCAGGTTGCAAATGGCCTGGCTCGAAGAAGACCTCCCCAACGTATTGGCCCCAGGCAAGCGACCTCGAACGACGCTTTCCCCGACGCTGATTCTCAAGGACGGGGAACCGACCATGGCCTTCGGGTCTCCGGGCGGAGACCAACAAGACCAATGGCAACTTCACTTCTTGCTGAACTATCTCCTGGGCGGGATGAACCTCCAAGAAGCCATCGATGCTCCGGCGTTCCACAGCACTCATTTCCCCAGTTCGTTCTTCCCGCATGAACACCAGCTAGGCGTGGTGCTCATCGAAGAGCGGATTGGTGAGTCGGTCATTGAAGAGCTTGAGTCGCGTGGCCATATTGTCGGGAAAGCCGGCAGCTGGGAGATCGGACGCATGTGCGCAGTGTCGCGAGACCCCAAGACCGGCGTGCTCAAGGCAGCTGCCAATGCTCGGGGCATGCAGGGATATGCGGTCGGACGATGACTTCAATTGTTGGTGAGGAAACGAAAACAGCCCCTTCGAATCGACTCCGAAAGAGTCGCCCACGCTTATCTGAAGCAAAGCTACTCACCTGGCTGATGCTGGCCATGACGTTCTCGACCGGAATTATCGATGCCGTTGGCTACCTGGGACTAGACCGAGTGTTTACCGGCAACATGACCGGAAACGTCGTGATTCTGGGAATGGCATTGTCCGGGACCACGGACTTGCCCGTGGTTGGTCCTGCCATGGCGCTGGTTCTCTATTTCTTGGGCGCTGTTGTTGGCGGCCGGTTGCTGCGGGGGCACCGTGAAGGATGGACCTCAGCAACAACGACCATTTTCGGCTTGGTGTCGGCGATGCTGCTGGCGTGCGCCATCTTCACGATGGTGGTCCCACTGGGAGCAATCCCGCATTCGGCCGTTGCCTTGGCGGCCGTTCTCGGGTTCGTCATGGGCGCCCAAGCCGCTGCCGCCCGGCAGGTCAAAATCGCCGATGTCACAACGGTCGTGGTGACCTCAACGATCACCGGCCTGGCCGCAGACTCTTGGTTTGGCGCCAGACTAAAACAAGATTGGTTGAAGCGCCTGATGGCCGTTCTGCTGATCTTGCTGGGAGCCTTGTGCGGAGCCGTCCTGCTTCCGCATGGAATGTGGATTCCCATCTTGGCGGCTGCCTGCTTGTCGATCGTCGTGACCTTTATTGGCGAGAAGCGACGAAGAGCTGAACTGAAACTGGCCACCTGAACCTGTTTCTTGGATGCTTGACCTAGCTGATACGCGAGAAAGAACGCTGTAGGAATCAGTTCCGGGCGCCACCGGCGCTGGGGTCAGGAGCAGCAATTATTGCAGCGCCATGACGCCTTGTTCAGTGTTGAATTGCAGCCCTTCTTCGGCATCTCAATGAGATCCCGAAGAAGGGCTGCATTGTTTCCATGGCCGCGGTGGGCCAAGAACCTCGGCAGGTTGATCTTTTCCGAGTCAGCAGTGCTCGGCGTAGTCTCGGTGGCCGCCGCGCACGACCGTGAATTCACTCGCGAGATGAGCGATCAGTGGTGTTCGAGGACGGCAGTGCGCCGAAAGGGTCAGAGCAACTGCCCGCCACGCTTGCGGGCCTGGATCACCATGGTGGTTTGCATGTTGGTCATCGACTTGCTCCACGAAGCATCGGCCAGGAATTGGTAGAGCTGGGCCGGATTGGCCACGGTCACGTCCACCACCAGCTGGCAGTCCCCGGCGACGGCCGCGGCGTAACGAACCTCGGGGCGCTTGGCCAGTGCTGCGCCAAGGGCCTCGACGTTGTTCGGTGCGGTGTGAATCCACAGCAGCGCCTCGGTGCGCAGGCCAAGTGCCTCGGGCTCAACCAGGGTGCGGATGGCCAGATGCGAGTTTCTGATCAGCCAGTCGATGCGGCGGGATACCGTCGATTCGGAGAGCCTGACCTGCCGGGCGATTGCCTCTACGCTCGCCCGGCCATCGCGCTGCAGGGCCTGGGCAATCAACTCGTCGTTTTCCGTCAGGCGCAAGCTCTGTTCGCGCACGCCCTGCTGCCGGGTGTCATCCTTGGTCAGCTCGGTGCCCATCGCTAATTCCTCCGCGGCGGTGAGAACACCAACCCGCCAGCCCCGGATGGTGCGGAAGTACTTGAGCACCGGATAGGTGGCGCAGGACGTCAACCCGGGGGTGGATGGAAGCTGCAGGTTGAGGATCTCATTGAGCGCATTTCCCTCATAGACAACCTCCGCCACCACATCACCCACACCGGTGACCAGATAGCTGAAACTGGTGTCCGGGCGTTGGGCCATGGATTCGCAGGCGAGGCGTGCCGTGCCAGGGTTGCAGGTCAGGCGCATGATGACGGCCGACTCCCGGGTCCGGATGGCGGCCACCGTGATGATCCTGGCA
Source organism: Paeniglutamicibacter sp. NPDC012692 (assembly GCF_042901625.1). NCBI lineage: Bacteria > Bacillati > Actinomycetota > Actinomycetes > Micrococcales > Micrococcaceae > Paeniglutamicibacter > Paeniglutamicibacter sp. NPDC012692. The sequence continues at coordinate 506,493 of NZ_JBIBDE010000002.1, read as the reverse complement.
GCCAGCAATTCGGCTCCCTGCCGCGCCACCGTGCGCTCATGCTCGTCCAGGACCTGCGCGATCTTGCGCCACGTGGCGCGGCCATCGACCTGCAGCGCGCCGATGATGCGCCGTTGCAACGTACTCAGCCCGTCTTGGGCCATGAAGCACCACCTATCCGTACCGCAGACGCTCTGGTTGATGATCAGCCGATCGCTGCGTACTTGGCGATTCTGGCTGGCACCAGCGTATCCAACCTGGAGCCGGCGAGTTCTTCCAGCGCCACTTCGAGCGCGCCGGCGATCCCTCTGATGAACTCGCGCGGTTGCCGCTCGCTGTTCGAGGGTTCGGGAACCAACACGTCAACAATGCCGCGCCTCCGCAGCGAGTAAGCGTCAACGGCCTGGGCGTGGGCCAATTCCGCGGCCCGGTCCGTGGTGCGATGCACAATGGCGCTGGCCCCTTCCGGTGGTAGGGGACTGAGCCACGCGCGTGAGGCGGCAATCGTTCGATCCGCCGGGATCAACGCCAGGGCGCCGCCGCCGGTGCCCTGGCCCAGGAGGATCGAGACGGTGGGGGTGCGCAGCCCGATCAGCCCGGCAATGGATCGGGCGATTTCCGCGGCCATGCCACCCTCCTCGGCCTGCCTGGAAAGTGCCGCGCCCTCCGTGTCGATGACGCTGACCAGCGGGATGCCCAGCGATTCGGCCAGTGCCATGCCGCGTTGGGCCTCGCGAAGAAACGCGGGCCCCAGCGGTTCGGTGTCTCCGGCGGCCCGGTCCTGACCCACAAAAACGCAGGCCGAGGTCCCGAACCGGGCCAGCGCCAGGTAGGTGCGTGCATCGCGTTGGCCGCCTCCGGTGCCCGAGAGCTGGAGGACATCCGCTGCCCCGTACTTGATGAGGTGCCGCACCGTGGGCCGGCGCGGGTGGCGGGTCGCCATGATGGAGGCCCACACCTCGTCGCGGCTCAGCACGCGGTCCTCCGGTTCGGCAGTCGGTGGCGCGGCGTCCGCGGACTCCGCCGGGGTGCGTGACTCGCTTCCGTGGCCCAGGATTTCCAGCGCGCGGGTGAGGACCCCGGCGAGCTCCTCGACGGGAACCACCGCGTCGATCAACCCCAGGCGGTGCAAGTTCTCCGCGACCTGCACTCCCGCAGGGAAAGGTTCGCCATAGATGGCCTCGTAGACTCGGGGACCCAAAAATCCCAGCAACGCCCCGGGTTCCGCCACGGTGATGTGCCCCAGCGACCCCCAGGAGGCCATGACACCTCCGGTGGTGGGGTGGCGCAGGTACACCAGGTAGGGCTGCCTGGTGGTGCGATGGGCCCGGATGGCTGCGGCGATCTTTACCATGCCCACAAAGGCAGGGGTTCCTTCCTGCATGCGGGTGCCGCCGGAGGCGGGGCTGGCGAGCACCGGGAGCCGTTCGGCCGTGGCCCGTTCAAAGGCCCGCACCAGGCGGTCGGCGGCAAAGCGCCCGATGGAACCACCCAGGAAGGAGAACTCGTTGACAATGATGGCCACCCGCCGCCCGTTGATGCTGCCCTCGCCGGTGATGACCGATTCGTCTACACCGCTGCGTTCGGCCGCGGCCAACAACTCTGCCTGGTACCCGGGTTCCTGGTCGCTGTAGTCGGCGGAGGTATCCCACGATCGGAAGGACCCGGGGTCAAGAACCGTATCCATCAATTCGCGGGCGCTGCGGCGAATCCGCTCTGTCTGGGCGAGGGCGGGCATTACTTGCCCACCAGCCAGGACCGGATGGAATCGCCATGCTGGTTCAGCAAGGGAGGTGCCTGGTGATCGGTGTTGGTGTGTTCGGTGCCGTTGGGGGCGAAGAAGCGCAGGGGCGCCCCGGGCAGGGTGATCGAACCCAGCAGCGGGTGCTTCACATCGATCAACAGACCCTGGGAGGCCACCTGGTCCCAGGCATAGACCTCGTCCAGGGTGCGCACGATGCCCGCGGGTACCCCGGCATCCTGCAGCTTGGCCAGCAGGTCCCGGGTGGAAAATTCGCCGAACTTCCCCTCGATGATCTCAACGAGTTCGGCACGGCGCCGCACGCGCTCGGAGTTCTCGCCGAAGCCCTCCAGCTTTTCCAAGCCGAAGGCCGCCGCGAACGCCTGCCACAGCTTGGCGCTTCCCACGGAGATCTGCACAAAACCGTCCTTGCTGCGGAACAGGCCGTAGGGCGCGATCGAGGGGTGGTGGTTTCCCTGCGCCGCGGGGACTTCCCCGGCGACGGTGCTGCGGGTGCCCTGGAAGGCGTGCACCCCGATGACCGCGGCCAGCAGCGAGGTGCGGACCACCTGCCCGGTGCCGGTCAGTTCGCGTTCGCGCAGGGCGGCCAGCACGCCGTAGGCGCCGTACATGCCGGAGAGCAGGTCGGCAATGGGGACGCCCACCCGCTGCGGATCCTCGGGGGAGGACCCCGTCAACGACATCAGCCCCGCCTCGCCCTGGAGGATCTGGTCGTAGCCGCTGCGCTGGGATTCGGGTCCGTCGTGGCCGAACCCGCTGATGGACAGCACCACCAGGCGCGGGTTGATGGAACTCATGGTCTCGGTGTCGAAGCCCAGCCGGTCCAGCACGCCCGGGCGGAAGTTCTCGATCAGCACGTCCGCATTGGCAATCAGCGCCCGCAGGGTTTCCGCGCCGTCCGGGCTCTTCAAATCCAGGCTGATTGATTCCTTGTTGCGGTTGCAGGAGAGGAAGTAGGTCGACTGGCTCTCGTCCTCCGGGCCCACGAAGGGCGGGCCCCAGGACCGGGTGTCGTCGCCGGCGACGGCGTTCTCCACCTTGATGACCCGTGCGCCGAGGTCCCCGAGCATCATGCCCGCGTGCGGTCCGGCCAGCGCGCGGCTGAGATCCACGACGGTGATCCCGCGCAGCGGCCCCTTGGCCGTGGCCGGTATCTCCATCGCCGGGGACGGGGCGGGGGTGGTTGCGGTGGTGCTCATCGGATCTCCTGCGGGCTCTGGGTGGCGGTGACCAGGGACGGTGCCTGTTCGGCGTACCGGGTGCGCTGCTCGAAGTCCCGGGCGAAGGCCAGCAGGGAGGCGTCCTGGTAGTGGTTGGCGGCCATTTGCAACCCGACCGGCAGGCCGCTGCCGGTGAACCCAGCTGGCATCGAGAGCACCGGCAGCGAGGTGGCCGAAAGCAGGCAGGCCGAGCGCATCCAGTCCAGGTACGTGGTGGCAGGCACCCCGGCGATCTGCTCCGGGTAGCGCCACGAGGCATCGAAGGGCAGCACCTGGGTGGCCGGGCTTAGGAACAGGTCGTAGCGGGCAAAGAAGGCCTGGGTGGCGACTTCCAGGCGGGTGCGTGCGGCGGTGGTGTCGATCAGGTCCTGGGCGCTTAGCGCCCAACCCTTCTCGACGTTCCAGATCACTTCCGGTTTGATCAGCTCGCGCTGGGTCCGGACCAGCTCGCCGAGTCCGGTGGCGAAGTCGTAGGCGCGGGTGTTGTCGAAGACCAGGTCGGCATCGCGCAGGTCGATCGAGGCCTCTTCCACATGGGCGCCGGCGTCCTCGAAGTGGGCGATCTGGGCATCCAGCACGGCGAGGATTTCCGGTTCCACGGGTACACCGAGCCCGAAGTCCCTGCTGTAGCCGATCCGGATGCCGCGCAGCGCGTTCTCCGGGAGGTTCTCGAAGTCCTGCCCGGCGAGCGTGTTGGGGGTGGCCACCCGGGGGCTGTCCCCGGCGGTGGCGCTCATGAACAGCGCGATGTCATCGACGCTGCGGGCCATCGGGCCGCCGCGGGCCAGCCAGGCCCACGAGTTGGTGGCGGCGGGCATGGGGATCACGCCGTAGGAGGGGCGGAACCCCGCCACGTTGCAGAAGGCTGCCGGGATGCGCAGCGAACCGCCCATGTCCGACCCGTCGCCGAGGGGCTGGATGTGCGAGGCGATGGCGGCAGCGACTCCCCCCGAGGAGCCGCCGGCGCTCAGCGCGGTGTCGTATGGGTTGGTGGTGGTGCCGAAGACCTCGTTGAAGGTGTGGGAGCCGGCCCCGAATTCGGGGACGTTGGTCTTGCCGGTGCGGATGACCCCGGCGGCGCTGAGCCGCCCGATCAGCAGGTCGTCGGTGTCCGGCACGTGGTTGCGCAGGGTCAGCGAGCCCTGCGTGCTGCGCAGCCCGGCGGTGTTGTAGGTGTCCTTGTGGGTCATCGGCAGCCCGTGCAGCGCCCCTGTGGCGGTGCCGCGCGCGGTGGCCTCGTCGGCCGCCGCGGCGAGGGATTCGGCACGTTCGAAGTCGGTGGTGACGACCGCATTGATGGAGTCGTTGACCCGCTGGATCTGGTCGATGTGGCTCTGCAGCGCTTCGCGGGCCGAGAGTTCGCGTCGCTGGATTGACTCGGTCATCTCCCGGGCCCCCATGTTCTGGATGCCGTCCATGATTCACGTCCTTTGGTGGTTGCTCGGTCAGGCGCCGAGGGGTGCTGGTGATCACAGTGTGTCGATTTCCACCACGCGCTGGGAAGTGTGGACGAAAGATTTGGCCCAAATGGGGGATATCGACAAATTCCTGACGAATTCCACCATTGGTTGCCAAGCGTGCGGGCGGGGTGGAGCGTAGGTGAAAAGAGACGCGGCTCACACCAGTGGGGCAGCGCCCCCGAACCCCGAGGAGTTCTCCCATGACACACATCAGCCCGTCCATGGCCAACCCCGCATCAACGGACATCTGGGCGGTGGCGAATTCACCGTTCCTCTGGATCTGCGCACTCGGCGTCTTTGCCGTGATCTTCGTGCAGACCTTCCTCTACATCAAGGCCGCCCGGCGGGCGGCCCCGCACATCGACATGCCGGTGCAGGAACTGAAGGAGTCCTTCCGGGCCGGCGCCGTGGCCTCGATCGGTCCCTCGCTGGCAGTGGTCCTGGTGGCCATCGCGTTGCTGGCGCTCTTCGGCACCCCCGCGGTGCTGGTGCGCATCGGGCTGATCGGCTCGGCCTCCACGGAAACCGCCTCTGCGTCTCTGGCCGCCACCTCCATGGGATCGATGCTCGGCGGGCCGGAATACACGCAACAGGTCTTCGCCGTCGCCTTCATGGCGATGTCGCTTTCCGGCGGCATGTGGATGCTCTCGACGCTGATCCTCACCCCGATCCTCAAGCGCGGCGGCAAGAAGCTCGCCAAGACCAATCCGGCGATCATGGCGCTCATCCCTTCGGCCGCCCTGCTCGGGGCCTTCTCGATGTTGGCCATCGCCGAGCTCCCGAAATCAAACGTCCACGCCATCACGCTGCTCATCTCCGCGGCCACCATGGCACTGTGCCTCTTTGTTGCCAAGAAGCTGGAGCTGAGGTGGCTCAAGGAATGGGCCCTGGGCTTTGCGATCATCGTTGCGATCGTCGCCGCCTACCTCACGCACACGGCCTAACTCGAAGCGCACCCCGAGAAAGAAAGCGAAAACGATGACTACTACAGTGACCTCCCACGCCGACGCCTCCATGGCCCGCTTCGAGTCCGAAACAACCCGCTACGGCTCGCTCACCATGCTCGCCGGGCTGATCTTCTCCCTCCTCGGCCCCATCTATCTGGTCTTCTTCTCGGGCCTGGAAATCACCGCATCCATGATCTGGATTTCGTTCGTGGCGGTGGCCGCGACGTTCGGAATCTTCTGGTTCGTCGAACCGCTGACCTACTTCCCGATCCTCGGTTCGGCCGCCATGTACCAGGCCTTCATGATCGGGAACATTTCCAACAAGCTGCTGCCCGCGGCCATCGTCGCCCAGTCCAGCATCAACGCCAAGCCCGGAACCCGGCGCGGTGACCTGGCGGCCGTCATGGCCATCGGTGGCGCAGCCACCGTGCACCTGACCAGCCTGCTGGTCTTTGTGGGGCTGCTGGGAACCTGGCTGGTCTCCCTCGTGCCCGCCGAGGTCATCGAGGTGGCTCGCCTCTACATCCTCCCCTCGCTGATGGGGGCCGTCCTGGTCCAGGCCATCGTGAGCATGCGCCGACTGCGCTCCACCGTCATTGCCGTGGCACTCGCGCTGCTGTTCCAGTTCATCATCATCCCCGCCGCTCCCAAGGTGGCATTGTTCTCCACGGCTCTCGTGGTGGTCCTCTCGATCGTCCTGTCCTGGGTCCTCCGGGATCGCAAGGAAGTCCACACCGCGGCCGAGGTCGACTGACCGCCACCAACACGCCTCAGCAGCGTCGCCGCAATGACGATGCAGACCAAGACCCCACACGACAGGAAGGCAGCACCCCATGACGACCCAATCACCCGCCCTCACCGGCTTGGACACCGACTGGCTGAACGAGACCTATCTGCATTTGCACCGTAATCCCGAACTCTCCATGCAGGAGCACGCCACCGCGGCATTCATCGAAGGGCAGCTAAACGCCCTGGGCATCGAGAACTTCCGGTGCGGCGGAACCGGTGTCGTGGGCATCATGCGCAACGGCGAAGGACCCACGATCGCCTTCCGGGCCGACACCGACGGGCTACCCATCAAGGAAGGCACCGGTGCCGACTACGCATCGCAGGCCACGGGGCGCCTGCCCGACGGCACCGAAGTGCCGGTGATGCACGGCTGCGGCCACGACACCCACGTGGCCGTGCTATTGGCCGCCGCACGCGTGCTGTGGGAAAACAGGCAGGGCTGGGCAGGAACGCTAGTGCTGCTCTTCCAGCCGGGGGAGGAGACCGGTGCGGGGGCCAGGGCCATGGTCGCCGACGGGCTCTGGGACCGTGCACCGCGGCCCGAGGTGGTGCTGGGCCAACACGTGTTCCCCTACGCCGCCGGAACCGTGCACATCTCCTCGGGCACCGCGATGGCTCTGGCCGACGCGCTGAAGGTGACCCTCCACGGGCGCCAGTCCCACGGCTCGCAGCCGCAGGACTCCGTGGACCCGATCGTCCTCGGCGCGCACATCATCACCCGGCTGCAGGGCATCGTGTCCCGCGAACTCGCACCGACCACGCCCGCGGTGGTCACCGCGGGAACGTTCCATGCCGGCCTGAAGGAAAACATCATTCCCGACCGCGCCGAGTTCACGCTGAACATCCGGACATTGACCCCAGAGGTGCGTGCCACGGTGCTTGACGCCGTCACCCGGATCGTCAACGCCGAAGCCCATGCCTCCCGCGCCCCGCAGCCGGATATCGAGCACATCTACGACTTCCCGCGTTGTTACAACGACCCGGAACACACGCGCTCGGTGGTTGCCGCGCTGCGAGCCGAGCTGGGTGAGGGGCAAGTCGTGCTGGCACCGCCGGTCATGGGTAGCGAGGATGTCGGCTGGCTGGGCGACTCGATCGGTGTCCCAACGGTGTACTGGTTCTTCGGCGGGTTCCCCGCAGAGGAGAAGAACCCGCCCGTGAACCATTCGCCGTACTTCCTGCCCGTCATGGAACCCACGCTCACCAGTGGCGTGAGAGCCGCGCTGGCGGCAATTTCAAAGTACCTCGCTTAGGACTTTTCGGGTGCGGGTCTCCTGTGAAGGGACCCGCACCCTTGGCCTATTGCCCCGGCGCAATCGCATGGCAGTCCAAGTCCCGTCGGGTACATCTCGTTCCCGGTTGCAGCGAGAGAACTCCGGGAGCAAGATGGCTAAAAATTGCGATTCACGTCGGAGTTGGGTACTGTTTGTGGTCGAGTTGCGCTTCTAATTCATGCCTTTGGCAAGCAGTCGAATCATGAATTCATCGCAATTTTTGGGATATGGTGTAATTGGCAACACAACGGTTTCTGGTACCGTCATTCTAGGTTCGAGTCCTGGTATCCCAGCTCTTTTTATGAGCGTATTAGTCATGATGATTTTGTTGAAGAATCTTCCTAAGAACAATTACGTCTATTCCTGCGCGGATGATACGGGCCGTGACTCACTATCAATCCAAAAGCCAGCGGCTTAGGTATTGAACCTTCCGGCAGCACCCGCTCCGAGATCCATCTTTCGAGTTGGGCGCCGAAACCGGAATTGATTTACCAGCCCCTATTGAATGGGGCAGCATGTAGTTTCGAACGGGAATCCCTGTCTGCTGGCCTGGGTACAGTGAACGGAAAATGCCAAGAACTGACCTTCTTTGCCGGAGCAAAGGAGGGTCGCTGGCTGGCGGCGAATGCCTATTGATACGGGTTCATCCTCCGGTACCCCAAAGGCTCGCAAAAAGGTCACCGGAGGCAATTTCGAGCCCTGGCACTATCGGCATGTAGGGACTTCGGTGGCCAAAACCATGAAGGACAAGAAGAATTCCAAGCTGGAGCAGTTCAGCAGGAGGACGTGGACGACGTCCTGCGCGCGGAGTGTTGTAGCCCTGCCTTCGAGTCCTTGCTGGATCCCAGAAGCGTCGAGGGACCCTGCGGAATGCCCGCCGGGTCCCTAACGCGCTGCTGTCATGCCGGCTATCGTAAGCCGACGCGAACAGCGAGTTGATCGCGTCCACTCCCCCAAGAAGGGACGCGATATCGAGTGGCCGGGGTCTCGAAAGTGACAGCATGATGGAGCGCGGCCGTACCAAGAGGAATGGTTTCGTCCTCTCCGCTCCGTATGTATAGAGAGCCATCGTCAGGTTTCGTGACGGCAAAACTCCACTCGAATTTCCTCCATCGGCAAATCCATCGAAATCATCCGAACCGGGGATGGGAGGAGCAGGCGTGGAATCTTTGGTGCTTGTCTCTAAAAGTGGAACGCAATTCTCCTCTCGAGAAGTCATTGCCTGTTGCGTCATACTTAGAGCTGTCTCTGCTCCTTGCCATGTGAGCGAGACTTTTCGCGAACGCGAAGGGCAAGCTAGGGGGATAGCATGAAAACGCTCAACGACTCGGATGAAGCGTCGGCAGGGCTTGACGATGCGAGTCTCATCGCCAAGGTTCGCATCGGGGATGCCCAGGCGCAAGAGATTCTCTATGCCCGGCACTACAGCGCGGCACTGGCGACCGCATACCGCCATTCGAACACTGTTTCCGAGGTTGAGGACTTGGTGGCCGAGGGCTTTGAGAAAGTCTTTGCGATCCTCGGTTCCGGAGGAGGCCCTGATGTCTTCTTTCGCGCCTATCTCTGCAGGGCAGTCTCAAACCTCGCTTTCGCATACAACGCCCATGAGAAACGACAGTCCCTGACTGACGAGTTCGAAGTTTTTGATCAAATGCACGAATATGCTGATCCCGTCATGAGCCAGTTTGAATCCGGCGTCGTTGCGGATGCATTCCGTTCCTTGCCCGAACGGTGGCAAGCGGTTCTCTGGTACCTCGAGGTCGATGAGATGAAGCCGGCGGACGTGGCTCCACTGCTTGGCTTGGCCCCCAACGGCGTTTCCGCGTTGGGTGTGCGTGCCCGTGAAGGTCTTCGGCAGGCCTACCTGCAGTGCCATATTCGCAATGGTTCCGAGAAGGCGTGCACGTTTGCCTCGTCGCACTTGGGTGCCTATATCCGCGGCAGGCTCTCGTCGCGTGGCGAAGCAAAAGTCGAGCATCACCTTTCAGGGTGTTCCGATTGCACGGCGGCGCTGCTTCAGCTTGATGAGGTCAACTCTTCCATGCGGGGCATCGTTGCACCGCTCTTCCTGGGTGGAATCACCGCGCTGGGGATTCCGGCAGCAGCCACGTCGGGCACGATCCCGGCGGTCGTCGCCGCATATTCCGGTGGGCTCGCGTCGGGACTGGGCGGCGCCAAGGCGGCGACAGTCCTGGGCAAGGCCAGTGGATCCGCTGCTGCAGTTCCCTCGGCCGTGTTGGCAGGGGGCACCGCGATCACACTCACTGTCGTGGCCACCATCGCAGTCGCCGCCGTCACCATCGCCGGCAATGCATCGCACGACATTGGCGTGTTGCCTGAGAATGCCGTCGAGAGCCCGTTCGGGTCCCCTGGCATTGCGGGCCAACCTGGGGCGCCGGACAGTGGCGGAACTGCCCTGACAGATGCGCGATCGGGCACGCCAGAGGTGGACGGAGGGACTGAATCAAGTCGGCCCGTGAAGTTACATGGTTCCTTGGAATCCCCGGTTTCTGGCGGGGTCAAGCCATGGACGGTGGATGTGAATCGCCTGCCGGGGGCAGTTCCGCAGATTTCTCAGGAACAAGATCCGATGCCGCCGCCGGATGAAGATCTTCGGATGCCTGAACCTAAACCCACAGCCACGGTTCCAGTGCCGACCGTGCCGTCGGGGGAGACGGAATCGCCGGAGGCAACCGCGCCGCCAGAGGAGACTGTTCCGCCCGTGGAGAGCGCACCGCCCGTGGAATCTGGTACGCCGGAGGAGTCGGAGCCGCCGCTCGAATCTGTTCCGCCGGTGGAGTCCGAGCCGCCGGTGGGGTCCGATCCGCCGGGGGAGACCACACCGCCGGAAAGCACCGGGCCATCGAGGCCACCCGGGTGGGAGTGGTGCTGGGTCATATTGGCGATTGGTGGTCCTGATGCCCAACACCTGTATGAAAAGTGTTTGGCGGAATTTGCACGTCCCTAGCCAACGAGAAGCAGCCAGCTTGCCTTGAGGCTGCAATACGCCGTGCCCGCCAGCTGCAAGCTTCCAAGCGGTGACCATGTGACGGTAGGTGGTTGAGCGGCAACGGCCGACGTGGCGCTTCACTGCAAACCTGTGGCGGGGCCAGCGAATAATCGGCGAGGCGGGGTGAGAACGTCGCTCGGGGTCTTCTCCCGACGGGATTCACAAATAAACATCAGATGATGTTTATTTGTGTTACTGTGGATTCATGATCAAGGCATTCGCAACCGTCCCGGCAGGATTCACCGTATTCTCCGACGCAACGGACATGACGTTCCCGGCGGGGGAGCGGCACCTCAAGACCCCCTCGAACAGCGCACAGTCCCCGTCGCACGTGCTGGTCTCGGGTGCGGATGCCAACGATTTCGTCTCCGCGGCGATGTGGATCGACCACGCACACCTGGGCGGCCACGAAGTCACCGCCCAGGTGCCCTACCTCCCCGGTGCGCGCCAGGACCGCGGCACCCCGTTCGGCGCGAAGGTCTACGCAAACCTGATCAACGCCATGGGCGCCGACCGCGTGGTCTGCTTCGACCCGCACTCGCCCGTGATGCCGGCGCTGGTGGAGAACCTCACCGTGATCCACTCGGAGGCCGTCATCGCGGCAAGCCTTCCGGCCCACGAGCGCGGATACGTCGGGGTAATCGCCCCCGACGCGGGCGCCGTCGAACGGGCCCGCCGTGCAGCCGACGCCCTGGGATTGCCGCTGTACCGGGCCACCAAGGTGCGGGACTTCGAGACCGGCAAGCTTTCCTCGTTCCAGTGCGAGGAGCTCCCGGAAACCGGCAGGCTTCTGGTCGTCGATGACATCTGCGACGGGGGCGGGACGTTCATGGGGCTGGCCCAGGCAACCGGCCTGCCGAAGCAGCGCCTCGACCTGTGGGTGAGCCACGGGGTGTTCTCGGGGCGCGCTGCCCAACTCACGCAGGCCTTTGGTCGGATCTTCACCACCGACTCGCACCCCGGCCACCGAAACCCGGACGTCGCAGCCACCGTCATTCCCCTGGCCGCATTCCTCGCCCCCACCAACTAACACCGCCACCGAAAGGGAACACGACCATGAACACGAACACGAACACCCTCACCCAGGCCGCGGTCACGGCACCGCTTTTCGAAACCGACGCATACAAGCTTGGCCGCCGCGGTCTGTACCCGGCCGGAACCACGCAGGTGCTGGTCAACTTCACCAACCGTGCCTCGCGCATCGACGGCGTGGACGAGGTGGTCCACTTCGGACTCCAGGCCTTCCTGCAGTCCTACTGCGTCGAGGCGTTTGTGCCGTTCTTCGCTGCGGACGAGGACACTGCCATGAACGATTACCTCGACACGCTCACCAGTGTGCTCGGTCCCGACCACGGCATCGACGCGGAACACATCCGCGCACTGCACCGCCGCGGCTACCTGCCACTGATGTTCCGTGCCCTGCCGGAAGGCACCCGCGTTCCGTTGCGCGTCCCGTCGATCACCGTGGAAAACACCGATCCGGAATTCTTCTGGCTGCCCAACTACATCGAGACGGTCCTCTCCGCTGCGATCTGGCAGCCCTCCACCTCGGCAACCATCGCCAACGAATTCCGCGGCATCCTCGATGACGCTTCGGCCAGGACCGGCGGGGACGCGGCATTCGTGAACTGGCAGCTGCACGACTTCTCCTTCCGCGGAATGGCAGGCGCAGCGGCGGCCGCCGCATCCGGTGCCGGCCACCTGCTCAGCTTCACCGGCTCCGATTCGCTGGCCACCATCGACTGGGTCCGCCGCTACTACCCCTCGGACTTCGGCACCGACAACGGCCAGGTGCTTGGCTCGATCCCGGCCACCGAACACTCGGTGATGTGCGCCGGCATCAGCGAATCCTCGGAACTGGAGACCTTCAAGCGCATCCTGGATGTGCACACCAGCGGCAACGTCTCGATCGTCGCCGACACCTTCGACTTCTGGAACGTCCTGCTGGAAATCCTCCCGGCGCTCAAGAGCCAGATCATGGCGCGCGACGGCAAGGTCGTCATCCGCCCCGATTCCGGGGACCCGGCCGACATCCTGTGCGGTACCCGGAGCAATCGGGCGATCATCCGCGAGGACAAGCCGGCCACCATCACCGAGGACCCCGCCTACTTCGGCGCCGTGCAGATCCTCTGGGAACTTGCAGGAGGCACCGTCAACAAGGCCGGCTACAAGGTCATCGACGGACACTTCGGGTTGATCTACGGCGACTCGATCACCATGGACCGCGCCCGGGACATCACCGAGCGCCTCGAGGCCCTGGGCTTCGCCGCCGAGAACGTCGTCTTCGGTGTCGGCTCGTACACGTACCAGTACGTCACCCGCGACACCTTCTCCTCGGCCATCAAGGCCACCTGGGCGCGGATCAACGGGGAAGAGCACAACCTGCTCAAGGACCCCGTCACCGACAGCGGCATGAAGAAGTCGGCGACCGGTCGCCTCGCGGTGACCAGGGACGAATCCGGCGAGCTGGTGCTCATCGAGAAGGCCGCGCCGCAGGAGGAGGCCGACTCGCTGCTCGAGCCGGTGTGGGCCGACGGTCGGTTCCTGCGCACGCAGTCCTTCAACGATGTCCGTGCGGTGCTCGGGAACCTGCGGTGATGCGCGATGAAGAATCGAACCCTCGAGGAGCGGCTGGAGGCCGCGGAGCGGGAGCTGGCCGACTTCGAGCACCAGCCGCCGCTGGGGTGGCGCGCCTACCAGCGCGGCCGCAACGAGCGGTTGGGCATCGTCCTGGCGCTGAGGCGGCAGCTTGAACATGGGTAATATCGATTCCATGCCTACCCAGCCCCTGGTCTCCATCGACGCCGTGCCCCTGATCCTGCACGAGGGGTCGTTGCACCTGGTGCTGGGCGTGCGCGAATACGATCCGTTCGCCGGTCGTGCTGCGCTTCCCGGGGTCCTGCTGAACGCCCACGAGCGGCTGGCCGAGGCGGTCCACCGGGCGTTGCTAAGCAAGACGGGTGTACCTGCCGGCGCGGTCCTGGCGGGACTTGAGGCCGGGGTGTTCGATGACTTCGAGCGCGACGAGCGCGGCCCGACCCTCTCGATCGCCCGTCTGGTCATCCTGGATGAGAAGACCCCGATGACGGATCCCCGGGTGAGGCTCGAACCCCTAGCAGACCTGCCGGAGCTTCCCTTCGACCACCGGGCGATCGTCGCCAAGGCCGCCACCGTCCTGCTCGATTCGCTGTGGATCAACCTGGAAACCACCAAGGCGCTGCTGGGCGAAAGCTTTGACACGGCGGAACTGATTGCCCGTATGAAGGAGCTTGCCTCGGCCGCGGAATTGCCGATGCCCGAGACCGCGAACATCGGGCGTGCCCTGGGCTCGAACAAATTGCTCGAGCGTGTGGCGCCGGCGGCCGCGAGTTCGGGCCGGGGTCGCCCTCCGGCACTCTGGCGTTGGATCTAGGCGATTCCTTCCGGCCCCTACCGCGGGCCGTGCACGAGTCCTAGGCTTTAACCATGTCGCAGGAAGACTCGCGTACTGCCGACGACGGTTTCTTGGAACCGCAATCCACCGGCAAGGCCACGGTGCCCGATCCCGGGCATCGGGCGTTCCTGCATGTGCTGGTCAACACCGCCGTAGCCAACGTCGTGACGAGTTTCCTCTGGTTCGCCCTGACCTTCTGGGTCTACCTTGAGACTCGCTCGGTGCTGGCCACGGGGCTCATCGGCGGCGCCTACATGCTGCTCGTCTCGGTCTTCGGCCTGTTCTTTGGCGTGATCGTGGACAGGTACCGCAAGCACGCGGTCATGCTCGGATCGACCTTGTTCGCGCTACTGTTCTTCGGGCTGGCCGGCACGATGTTCCTGCTGATCCCGGAAGCGGATTTGCTTGATATTTCCGGGGTCTGGTTCTGGGTCTTTGCCATGGTGATGCTGATCGGCGCGGTGGTGGAACAGCTGCGCAACATTGCGCTCTCGACCACCGTGACCTTGCTGGTACCGGCCGCGAAGCGGGCGAACGCCAATGGCTTGGTGGGTTCGGTGCAGGGCATCGCGTTCCTGGTCACCAGTGTCTTCAGCGGCTTGGCCATCGGCATGCTTGGCATGGGCGGAACCATCATCATCGCGCTGGTGGCGATCGTGGCGGTGCTGGCGCACTTGCTGACCATTTCGGTTCCCGAGCCCAAGATCGTTCGTGCCGAGAAACGAGAGAGCTTCGCCGAATTGAGGGCAGGCATTTCCGCGGTCAGGGCGACCCAAGGACTGTTCGCACTGATCCTGTTCACCACATTCAACAACCTGACCGGCGGGGTGTTCATGGCGCTGATGGACCCCTACGGCCTGACGCTGTTCCCGGTCGAGATTTGGGGCGTGGTGCTGGGCGTGACGGCCACCGGTTTCATCATCGGCGGCGCATTGGTGGCGAAGTTCGGCCTCGGCAAGAACCCGATCCGGACCATGCTGGTCCTGGTGGCCGTCACCGGCGTACTCGGCGCCACCTTCACGATCCGCGAGTGGTGGTGGCTCTACCTGGTGGGCATCTGGCTGTTCATGATCCTGATGCCGGCGGTCGAGGCCGCGGAGCAGACGGTGATCCAACGCGTCGTCCCGTTCGAGACACAGGGGAGGGTGTTCGGGTTCGCGATGACCTTCGAGGCTGCGGCCGCCCCGGTCACGGCGTTCATGATTGCGCCGCTGGCCGAGTTCTGGATCATCCCGTACATGGATTCGCGGGCGGGGCAGGAGGACTGGGGCTGGCTGCTGGGCGCCGGCGAAGCCCGCGGCATTGCGCTGGTGTTCCTGGTGTCCGGGATCGCCTCGCTGTTGCTGGCGCTTGGGGCGTTGTGCACGCGGTCCTATCGCCGGCTCTCGAATGCTTATACAAATGCCCCCGAGAGTGCCCCCGTCGCGGTCGACGAAGAGGATGGCCTGGAATCCACCGCTGCCGAAGACCCCGCCTGAGAGCTGGTGCGCCGCAATTTCTGACACGTCAGGCACTGCGCTTAGGGCAGCTCCCGCACTTGAAGGTCCCTGGGATGTGAACATCCAGCACGGCGTCTCAGGAAGCTCGTTCGTGCATGCACCCGAAGCCGACCCTGCCGCTCGAGTCATGGTTCAACGCGAGCAACGCAAGGACAATCTGGCGCTCGTGCAGTTTCGTGACATTGCGGAGCGTGCTGCAGCCAAGTTGGCGGCAGCCTGCGTCGTTGAGGGTCTCCTTGAGTGTCTGGGGCAGGCAAACGATGCCATGGACGAAACTTCAAAGATGCTGAATCACGGCGAGCAGAATCGCTCTTCCACCAGATCATCGCAGAGGGCTATGGATATAACCTGCTGGTGTGAGGGGTCGATATCGCTCGAATCCGAATGACTGAACCGTTGGATGCACGTGCTGCAAGCTTTGCTACGACTTCAAGCATCGCAGCCCGAAGGGCCTTGCTTGGTGCAATTGCAACAGCTGACGGAGCGCGGACGAATCATGAAATACGTGAGCAACGTGTTGATGGGTGATATCAGTGCTTTCTAGACTCTTCTTGAAGCGCGTGGTTGTTGCTTTAGGCAATCGTCCTGAATAGATGTGAGATGTTGTGGGTTTTTGCGCTCGTCCAACTCTGTCGACAGTAGTCGCCATGGCATTAAAGCTGGCCAATGAACTACCCTTGGCACATGCTACGGTGAATCCATGTTCGATGAATCCGTCATGCCTACGCTCCGAGAGTTTGTAATTGAGCGCGAATGGGGCCAATTCCATAGCGCCCCAAATTTGGCAAAGTCTATATCGATCGAATCGGGCGAACTTCTCGAGTGCTTTCAGTGGAATGACGATGCGGACATCGAACGTGTGAAATCGGAACTCGCAGATGTCCTTACTTATGCTTTGCTCCTTGCGGACCGAATCGGCGTCGACCCAAACGCGATAATCATAGAGAAGCTCCAAGAGACTCGAGCTAAATACCCGGTTGAGAAATCTCGGGGCCGGAGCACCAAATATGACCGACTTTAAGGTCGAACATCTCAGCTTTACGTCGTCTGCTGTCCGCGAGATGCGGACGCGCGGTAATCGGTTTACTAATTGGCCAGTCGTATACACGCTCAATAGTGCAGCGAAGATCTACGTCGGTGAGACTCTTAACATCTCGACCCGGATGAATCAGCACCAAGCTTCTGCCGAAAAAGTCGATCTCAAGACCTTGCGAGTCATTGTCAATGTCACATTCAACAAGTCTGCCTGCCTTGACCTTGAGTCTTACCTTATTCGGTTGTTTGCCGGCGAAGGCCGCTACCAAGTCCTGAATCGCAACGAAGGCGTCACCGACAGGGACTACTACGACCGCGAGGAATACCGGAAGACGTTCCAAGAAATCTTTGAGGAACTTCGGTCGGAGGGAATGTTTCAGCGGACCATACCTCAGATTGAAAATAGCGACCTTTTCAAATTCTCTCCGTTCAAGGCACTCAACCATGATCAAGCGGCAGCTGTGGAAGATATCCTTGAAGGTCTATTTGCCGATATCGAGAGCGGCTCCTCGGGAACCATTGTTGTTCAGGGGGATCCCGGAACCGGCAAGACCATCGTGGCGATCTACCTTATGAAGCTCTTGCGGGATATTCAGGAGTCGGTGCCTGGGGAAGACTTTGACAGTGATTCTCTGTTCTCAGATTTCTTCCTTGAAGGACATCGCGAACTTCTTCAAGAATTCCGGATTGGACTAGTCGTCCCGCAACAGTCGTTGCGCGAGTCGATTCGAAAAGTGTTCAAGAAGACGCCGTTGCTTGACCCCGGAATGGTGCTCAGTCCCTTCGACCTTGATGCGATCGAAGATAATTTTGATCTCCTCATCGTGGATGAATCCCACCGACTTAACCAGAGAGCCAATCAACCGTCTGGGCCGCAAAACAAGAAATTCCGTGAAATTAACGAGAAGCTATTCGGTTCAGATGAGCTTTCATATACGCAGCTTGACTGGATTCGCGCCAAGAGCACACACCAGATTCTGCTAGTTGATTCCGAACAAAGCGTCAGGCCAGCAGATCTGCCGGAACAAGTCTTGAGGTCCCTAATTGAGGCAGCGCGGCATGATGCACGCTACTACCGACTCTTTTCCCAAATGCGTGTGAGAGGAGGCGCAGACTACGTGGACTACGTTCGCTCGGTCCTTTCGCCGGTCCCGCAGAAACCGACTCGTTTCGGGGATTACGACCTAAGGTTTTTTGATGACGTCGGCGCTATGCATGAAGCGATTCTGGAGCGCGAATCGGAATCACAACTTGCACGTCTCGTTGCCGGCTACGCCTGGGATTGGAAGTCTCGAAATAATGCAACCGCATTCGATATTGAAATAGGTGACCGCAAATTTCGTTGGAATAAGACTCAGAAAGACTGGATCAATTCAGTAGGATCAATCGACGAAGTTGGTTCCATTCATACTGTCCAAGGATATGACCTCAACTATGCAGGCGTGATCTTTGGGCCTGACCTCCGATTCGATCCATTTGAACAGCGACTTTATGTCCATCGAGCAAGCTACTTCGACAAGAAAGGCAAGGAGAACAACGCCAAGCTTGGTATTAAATACTCGGACGATGACCTCCTGCGATACATCACAAATGTCTATTCAGTGCTTATGACCAGAGGGATCCTCGGCACGTATGTGTATGTGTGCGACGAAGCGCTTCGCGATTACCTTCGCGAGTACCTGTCAGTCGCAATCTAGTCCTTGTCGGTCCGTCAACATCGGCTATCCCTCAATTGTTGCGGGAGCCTCGAGCGGATGCCCATTTCTAGTAGCCTGGCAGGATGGATACTCCCGGAGTAAATAGCATGTTCGACTTGGATGAAGGAATCTTTGAGAGTCTGATTACCGATCATCTGGCTGGGCGGCTACAGTCGTTGTCCGGCTATGAACGGTCTGTAGAATCGATCGCGGTCGAGGATGCCCCGGGCGAGCTCGCTCGATTCCTCGGACACGCGATTGAGATGCGATTTGGTGCGCTCGATCCGGAACAGATGATCACACTTACCAACCAGCTACTTGATCTTGTTGGGCACACCGAAGATGTACTCCCGGGTCCCCAGAAGCTCATGCAGCTGCAACGCGATGACGGAATTCGCGCGCGATCGTTCAAGCGTCCGCAAACATCATTGAGTGCAGCAGCCTTGCTCACGAACAGCCGAGAAGACCCGCAGCTGGCCGCCGAGTTGAGAGCCGAACTTTCCTCAGCGGATCGTGTTGACCTGTTGTGCGCCTTCATCAAGTGGGAAGGCCTGAGGCTTCTTTCTGAATCCCTCGAAGCGCTCAAAGACCACGGCATCCCGATACGCGTCATCACCACGACTTACATGGGTGCCACCCAACGTCACGCCATCGACGAATTGGTTCGCCGTTTCGGTGCCGAAGTCCGCATCAATTACGAGACCAACGCGACGAGGCTTCATGCGAAAGCCTGGATGTTCCACCGAAATTCGGGGTTTGACACTGCATACGTTGGAAGCTCTAACCTCAGCAGGCCGGCACTGCTTGACGGGCTCGAATGGAATGTCCGGCTCTCGGGCGTGGCAACCCCAGGGCTCTTGCAGAAATTCGCGCTGACCTTCGACAGCTATTGGGAAGACGATGCCTTCGTTCCCTACGATCCTGACACGGATGCCGAGCGACTTGATGCGGCGTTGAAACGTGCTGGCGGAACAACGGCTGAGCGAATGCTTGGATCCACCGGACTTGAAGTGCTTCCGCTGCTGCACCAGAAGGAGATGCTTGAAGAACTCGAAGCGGCCCGTACGAACCGCAATGAGCATCAGAACCTGGTGGTTGCCGCAACTGGTACCGGCAAGACCGTCCTCGCTGCGCTGGACTACAAGCGCCTGTGCAAAGCTGCAGGGCGGCAACTGACGCTCTTGTTCGTGGCTCACCGTAAGGAAATCCTTGAGCAGTCCCTGAAAACGTATCGCAAGGTTCTGGGCAAGGGCTCCTTCGGCGAAATGTTCGTTGATGGGCAAAAGCCAGTGGCGTGGAAGCACGTGTTTGCCAGCGTCCAGTCAATGGCTGCACTCGGACTCGACAAGATCGACCCACGGGCTTTTGACGTCGTGGTGATCGATGAATTCCACCACGCGGAGGCATCCTCGTACCGCAGGCTCATTGAGCACCTGAAACCCATCGAACTACTGGGCCTCACCGCAACACCCGAACGTGGTGACGGCATCAATGTGGCAGACACCTACTTCGATGGCCGAATTGCGTCGGAACTGCGCCTGTGGGATGCCTTGGACGCCGACTTGTTGGTTCCCTTCCACTACTTTGGGGTGGCAGACGACGTCGACCTCAGCGCGATTGAGTGGAAGCGAGGTTCCTACGATCTGGAACAGCTGAGCAATGTCTACACAGGCAATGACATGCGTGCTCTGAAGATCATCAACGAACTGCGGGACAAGGTGCTCAGTACGTCAATGATGCGCGCGCTGGGTTTCTGTGTCTCGGTCCAACACGCGAACTACATGGCCAAGGTCTTCAATGAGGCGGGCATACCCTCGGCGGCGGTGTCGGGAAACTCGAGCACCGAGGAACGCGAGGGTGCACTTGCTAAGCTGCGTGCCCGCGAACTGAACTGCATCTTCGCCGTCGACCTCTTCAACGAGGGACTCGACGTGCCGGAGATCGACACGATTCTCCTGCTGCGTCCCACCCAGAGCTCGACCATCTTCCTCCAGCAACTCGGACGTGGCCTGCGTCGCGCCGATGACAAGGCAGTGCTCACCGTGCTGGACTTCATTGGACAACAACGTCGGGAATTCCGCTTCGACGTCAAGTACCGTGCCCTGCTGGATGTTCCGCGCAAAAAGCTTGAAGGCATCATTGACGATGGTGCACCCGGGCTGCCCTCGGGGTGCCAGCTCATGCTTGACCGGGTCGCGCGCACCATCGTGCTGGATAACATCCGATCCCAACTCAAGCTCAACAAGCCGGCGCTCGTTCGTGAAATCAGGTCCCATGGGTTGCTCGGGCTGGATGACTATCTCGAAGAATCCGGCCGGGACGTCAAGGACATCTACCGCAAAACGGGGGATTCCTGGACGGACCTGATCCGTCGAGCAGGGCTGATCTCAGCGCGTTCTCCATGGGAGGAAAGCCTGGTCGAGTTTGACGTCGCACAGCAGGATGAAGAGCGGGAATTGCTCAAACGGGTGACGCGCTTCCTCCACGTTGATGATGCCGAGCGCGCCGAGGCGTATTCCGAACTGCTTTCCATAGACGCTCCACGCTATGCGGAGCTGGGGAAACGGAATCAGATATTTGCCCGCATGCTGTTCTTCACGTTCTGGGATAACGGCGGTGGGTTTGCCACCTACGACGACGGGCTGGATCGTATCCGTGCCAACGGGCACCTGGTTCACGAGCTTCTGGCTGCATTCGCTCGTGGCGTGGCTCGAAGCCCGCATGCGCCGAAGGGCCTGCCGCTGGGACTCCAGCAGATTCCGCTCTACTCCCACGCCACGTATTGGCGATCCGAGGTGCTCGCGGCGCTTGAGTATGGTTCCTTGGAACAAGGCAAGGGGGTCAACCACCGCGAGGGTGTTGCCTGGTGCTCACAGACAAGTGCCGATGCCCTTTTCGTGACGCTGGACAAGGACGAGTCCGTCCACAATCCCAACACGCTTTACAAGGACTATGCGATCAGCCCGAAACTCTTCCATTGGGAGTCACAGAACGCCACGGCTCCAACCAGCCCGACCGGCCAGCGCTATCTCAACCGCAAGGAACACGATTCACACATCATGCTTTTCACCCGCGACGTCGCAAAAGATATCGACGGAATGGTCGTGCCGTTCACCTGCTTGGGCGCCGTCGACTACGTCAAACACCAAGGTTCCAAGCCGATCGCCATCACCTGGAAGTTGCAGCGAGAAATGCCTGTCAGTGTATTCACGTCGGCCAATGCGGTGGCGCGCTAACACCAAAGTGGATCACAATCGACAGGGTCACAATTTTCCCCATGGTCTACGAAACTTTCGACTGCCTACCGGTTAGACCGCGCTATCAGCCACGACCAAGAGTGTGGTCAGCGGGATTAGCGTGCGCCATCGTTCTGGAAGGTGCGCGTAGTGTTCCAGAACGAGCGAGACGACATCTTCACCGGTCAGCAGGCGGATGCCGGGCCGCTGGCGTTCAAGCGCAAGAGCATCACGGCTATATGAACCCAGAGTGACGAAAAGGGCTAGCTCTCCCGGTCCTTGGGTACCGCTGAGCTGTTGAACTTCCGGAGCTCCGATAGTGCCGGTCTTGTGTTTGCACTGGACTTTGATCAATGGGGGCTCGACGCCGAGCGGGTCGCGGTGTGCGATCACATCCACTCCGCCGTCTTGTGAGTATTGGGTAACCCTTGCTTGATATCCGAGCGCGCGGAGCAGGTCAGCGGTGAACTCTTCGAATTGGCGGTGGGAGATTTTTTCTTGGAGCGCTTCGAGGACGAAGTCGCGCGTGTGCCGTTCGATGCGCGAGGCGCGGGGTTCTTCAGTGGATTCTTCGTCGACATGGTTGTTCGCCGCGACCTGTTCAACGATTTCAGTCACTTCTTCGACGGACTCAGCCTGGGTGGATAGAGCTGCAAGGAATTCCTGGGCATGGTTGCGAACACGAAACGCGGTGAGTGCTGAACCGATTTCGTAGAGCGCGGGTTGCGTGAACACGGTTCGAGGCAAGCCGACCTTTTTCCAATCAACTCGGCGACGGTGCTGGTGTGTGGGCTCCGAAGCGACATGTTCGTAGTTTCCGGAAACCACGCCGATATTGATGGTGCTAGTTGGCTTGTATGGGGCGACGATGACGTCGCCTTGCTGGATCTCGTCACGAAAACGTAGAAGGATACCGGCCCATCCGGGGATTGCCTTGTAATTTTCTTCTGAGACTTTCTCGGTGAGTGCCCGCTTCAGCCCTTCCCGCCCGTCAGGAATCCGGTCGAGGTCTCCCATCATGTCCCATCCGATGCTGACAAACCCTTCCTCGACCAGCTCAGTGGTCAGCTTGTCATTGTGAATACCCCATACGCGCACAGTTCACGACCTTCAATCAATGGAATTGTTTCCTTCATCCTAGAGTGGGAAACCGCAAATCAGTTTTCGATTCAAGGTCTATGCGTGGTGAATCAGGTCGAGTGATTTCGATGGTCCGGCACGAGCCTGTTGCGGTGTCGTGGCAGTCGCTTGCGACGGCACTGTTTTGTGTTGGGCCATCGCTGAGGCAGTTCGTGGAACTCGAAATGCGGCATCAACGTACATTCCCCGGGGATCCATGTTCCTGACGGTTATCGGCGCTAAGCTTTCCTCAGGATAGTTTGAGTCGTGAACCTTGAGGAGTCGGCCATGCCATTGCGTTCGGATTGGTCCGAGAGGCCGTGCTCGATAGCGCGCGGAATCGACGCGGTCGGCGATCCATGGACGCTGCTGATCATTCGCGAACTCATCTCCGGCGTGAGGCGGTTCGACGAGATCCGCGAATCGGTCGGGGCGTCGGACAAGGTCCTGGCCAACCGGCTGCGCCAACTCGTCGAGGGCGG
This sequence comes from Paeniglutamicibacter sp. NPDC012692, assembly GCF_042901625.1. Taxonomy (NCBI): domain Bacteria; kingdom Bacillati; phylum Actinomycetota; class Actinomycetes; order Micrococcales; family Micrococcaceae; genus Paeniglutamicibacter; species Paeniglutamicibacter sp. NPDC012692. The sequence goes on along the minus strand of NZ_JBIBDE010000002.1, from coordinate 483,551 downwards.
TTTGGCCACGCGCACTCCCTATGGAAACGCCTCGGCGCGACGGTACGAGTACGAGCCCACACAGGCCGGCATCGATGCGCTGCCGATCCTTCATGCCTTCGCATTGTGGGCCGAAAAGCACACTCCGACCGAGGGTCTCGGCCAGCGCTTGGTCATTGTTTGCCGCGACTGCGGACGGGAATCATCCCGGGGGGAAACCTGCAGCGAATGCGCTGCTCTCTTGAACGTGGACAACGTTTCGTGGATTAGGCCCATCTCGAAGGACCGGATCCCCAAGCCCCTCGGTATTCGCGCCGAAGGTTAGGCCGGTTCTGGCACTGACTTGCTGGTGTCTGTCTCTTCTTGTTTGGTTGCATCGAAGGCCTTGGGCGCACCTGGCAGGAAGAACAGGCTACCGGCGGCCAAGAAGCAAAGCACCGCGGCGGTGATCCATGCAATCAGGTAGCTGCCGGACACGTCGCGGCCAATGCCTGCGGTCAGTGCGCCGGCTCCGGCGCCCACCATGTGGAAGGCGAAGACCCAGCCGAAGACCACGGTCGCTCGCACGGGCCCGAAATACTGCCGACACAGCACGACGGTGGGCGGGACGGTTGCCACCCAATCCAGGCCGTAGAAGAGGATGAAGATCCACAACACGGGTTCGACCGTGGGGCCCATGAGCGAGTGGACGGTCAGCAGGGAGATTCCGCGCAGGCCGTAGTAGATGACCAGCAGCAGCCACGGGCGCACGCGGTCGGTGAGCCAGCCCGAGGCGATGGTGCCGATGATGTCGAATACGCCGATGAGCGCCAAGAGCCCGGAGGCGGTTGTTGCCGGCATGCCGTGGTCGTGGGAGGCGGGGATGAAGTGGGTTTGGATCAGCCCGTTGGTCGACCAGCCGCAGATCCAGAAGGTGAAGGCCAGGATCCAGAAGGCGCGGAACTTCATGGCGCGTCCGAGTGCCTTGAACGTTTCGGTGACGGCACCGCCAGCGGGCCGCTGCGATGCGGCAGGGGCGCTCTCGGACGCATCGGTTTCATCGGCGCCATAGGCGGTGGTTTTCGCCGCGGCGGGGGAATTGGCAAAGGGCCAGAACAACAACGGCACGATGGCCAGTGCAAAGCCTGCCACCAGCAAAGAGGCAGTGCGCCAGCCGTGGTGGTGGGTCAGGTTGACGATGGTTGGCAGGAAGATCAGCTGGCCGCAGGCATTGGCGGCAGAGAAGATTCCCATGACAAGCCCGCGCCTGCGCACGAACCAGCGGTTGGCGACCACCGCGCCAAATACCAGGGCCATTGCCCCGGTGCCGATGCCAACCAGCCCGCCCCACAAAATCCACAGATGCCAGACCTGGGTAATGAACACTGCCAGCCCGGCGCCCGCGGAAACCAGCGTCAACGCAATGGCTGCAACCGCCCGCATGGAGAACCGTTCAAGGAGCGTGGCCGCGAACGGCGCCGCCAACCCGTATACCACCAGGTTGATGGTCACGGCCATCGAGAGCTGGGCCCGCGTCCAGCCGAACTCGGATTCCAGCGGTTCAAAGAACGCCCCGGTGGTGGAGCGGAAGGCCGCTGCCGCCACGAGCGCCAGGACCGTCACCGCAACCACCAGCCATGCGCGGTGCAGCCGCGGCCGTGGTCGGCTCGCTACGGCAATCGCGGAGTCGGAGGGTGACGATGGCAATGACATGGTTCAGGCTTTCTCGCAAGGGCGGGTCGTTGCACCACCCTGCCACGCTTTCCTTAGGAAAGTAAAGTGTTACGAAGGGCGAACCGCCGCGGTTCGCCTCCAAAACGTGTACCGCCCAGGTATAGGATCTGGCGGTATGGCACTGCGACTTGTACAGGTGAATTTCAAGGCACGGGATGACTCTGCGCTCGGCCGTTTTTGGGCGGACGCGCTCGGCTGGGGCGTTTCCAGCGAGGGTCCCGGCGTGACCAATGTCGAACCCCCGGACTTCACCTGGCCGGACCCCGTCGCGGTCTGCATAGACGTAGTCAAGGTCCCTGACCCCGAGACGGTGACCTACCGGGCGCACCTCGACCTCGCAACCACCTCCGCCGCACACCAAGTCGAGCTGGTTGAGCGATTGAAGTCGCTCGGTGCGACACCCGCCGACATCGGCCAGGGCGACGTGCCGTGGACGGTTCTGGCCGACCCGGAGGGCAACCTGTTCTGTGTGCTGGAGCCCCGGGAGATCTATCGTGACACCGGGCCGATCGCCACGGTGGTGGTCAACTGCGCGGATCCGCGGGCCATGGCCGAGTTCTGGGGGCAGGCAACGGACTGGATAGTGCACGAGGTTGATGAGAATCATGCGCGGCTTCGTTCGGCAGCGGGCGTCGGGCCGTACCTGGAGTTCCTGCGCACCGAGGATCCCGACAGCTTTTGTGGCCGTGTCCATCTCGATGTGTTGCCGTACGCAGGTGATGACCAGGCAACGGAGGTAGACCGGTTGCGGACCTTGGGTGCCGCCGACGCGGATGTCGGGCAGGGAGACGTGCCTTGGGTGTGCCTCGCCGACCCGGAAGGCAACGAGTTCTGCGTCCTCGCACCGCGATGAGAACGCTGCGGAGGGCCTGCCCCGGCGCAGGTCTTCACTTGAGACGCCAAGGCAAATAACGTCGGAAGCGCCCTCAGAAGACCGACCCTCCCGGAGCCTGCCCATGTCTGCAAACAAGGAAACCGTCATGAAGTACATTGACGGATTCAACAAGAACGACCACGAACAGATCCTGTCATGCCTGACCGACGGCATCGAATGGACGGTTTTCGGGCACTTTCACCTGGTCGGCAAGGAAGCCTATGACAAGGCGATAGATGGCGAGGAGTTCGCGGGTCCGCCGGTCTTGAAGATCGTCCGGATGGTCGAGGAGGACGACGTCGTGATGGCCGAGCTTTCGGGCGAGGTACACAGAGACAACGGCGACGTCATGCGGATGGTGATGGGCGAGGTGTTCGTGATGCGGGACGCCCTGATTGCCGAGCGGCGTGCCTTCCTGATCGAGCTCAAGGAGAACGAGTACAAGTAGGCGTCGCACGTGTGTCAATGCGGCGGCGCCTCTGGCCGCGTGCCCGACCGGTGGCGTTCATCAGTAATGCGAGGATTGGAGCTGCTGTGTTCGAGGCTGAGCGCAAATACCAGGACCAGCACCTGCGGAGCCTTCGCATTCGGGGAGCGAAGTAAAGCGAGGCAAGCAATCCAATTCAATGGTTGAAGATACAAGTAATCGGTGTATTCTGGAACGAAAGAACTGCCGGTAACCGTGTCTGTGATCGGTGGCGTCGGCTCGTTCAATACTTCCCGCCGATCCGCAGGACAACACCACGGCTTCCGGATCCCGCAACCCAAGGAGTCGATCCCCGAATGAACACCACTCTGCGCGACGTGCGCTCGACCGGATGGACCACCAGCGACGTTCCCGACGCGGTCGTGCTCTTCCTGCACGGCTTTGGTTCGAACGAGCAGGACCTCAGCGGTCTGGCTCCCGCGCTTGGCCTCGACCTTCCATGGGCATCCCTTCGGGCACCGCTTGAACTGGGCAATGGCGGGGCCGCCTGGTTCGAAATCACCACGCCCGGCAACCCGGCCGCTGCGCCGGTCGAGGAGGCAACCGAGGCCATCTGGGCATGGATCGAGGAAAACGTCGACCCTGCCACCCGGATCGTGCCCGTGGGCTTTTCCCAGGGCGGCCTGATGGCGAGCCAGCTGCTGCGCACGCGGCCCGAACGCGTCGTAGCCCCGGTCGTCCTCGGCGGATTCGTCCTGGGCGCAACCCAGCCGGGAGACGAGACGCTGCGCGAAAACCTTCCGCCGGTGTTCTGGGGCCGCGGTGCCGAGGACCGGGTGATTGCCCCGGTGGCGATCACCCGCACCACCGAGTTCCTCTCGGTCCATTCCTCGCTCATCGAGAAGGTCTACCCGGGGCTGGCGCACGGCATCAACGCCGCCGAGCTCGACGACGTGCGCGACTTCATCACCGCCGAGATCGGTGCCGAGGTGGTGGCGGGCGCATGAGTGCCGCCAACCCGTTCGAGATTGGCATCTTCACCTTCGGCGAGCTCACCCGCGATGCCGACGGCAAGCCGATGGACGCCGCAACGCGCATGCGCGACATCCTTGAATGGGCCCGCGTGGCGGACGAGGCCGGGCTGGATGTCTTCGGCGTGGGCGAGCACCACAGCGAGGACTTCGCGGTGTCGTCCCCACCGGTCGTTCTTGCGGCCGCTGCAGCACAGACCAGGAACATCCGCCTGACCAGCACCGTCACGGTGCTCTCCAGCGCAGATCCGGTCCGCGTCTTCGAGGACTTCGCGACGCTGGACCTGATCAGCCAGGGACGGGCGGAAATCACCGCCGGACGCGGCGCCTACCTGGAGTCCTTCCCGCTCTTCGGACAGGACCTCCAACGCTACGACGAGTACTTCGAGGACAAGCTCGAGCTGCTGTTGAAGATCCGCGACGAAAACCCCGTTTCCTGGGCCGGCACGACCCGTGTGCCGCTCCACGAGGCCGGGATCTGGCCACGCCCGGTTCAGGATGCGCTCCCGATCTGGGCTGCGGTCGGCGGGACGCCTGCCTCCGCGGTGCGTGCGGGAAAACTGGGACTGCCGCTGTACCTGGCGATCCTCGGGGACCCGCCGCGCTTCGCGCCGCTGGCCGAACTGTATCGCCGATCCGTGGCCGGCGCCGGCCGGGAACCCGGGCGGATCGGTGTGACCTCGCACTTCTACGTCGAAGAGACCTCCCAGGGAGCACGCGACACGTTCTTCCCGCACTACAGCTCCTACATCGGCCAGAACATGCCGCGCACGGGCCGCCTGGACCGGGCAGGCTTCGAGGCCTGGGCATCTCCGGGCGGCGCATTGTTTGCCGGCAGCCCGGCGGAGATCGTGGAGAAGATCCTCTGGGAACACGAAATCCTGGGTCACACCCGCTTCCTCGCCCAGGTCGGTCTGGGAGGCTTGTCGCAGGCACAGACCCTGCGCTCCATCGAGCTGCTCGCCACCGAGGTGCTGCCGGCCGTCCGGGCGGCGTTGAAGCAGTATAAGACCGGCTGACCGGAAACCGACTACGACAGAGTGCCGGGATCGGGCCGAAGCCCGATCCCGGCACTTGTGGTTGGATGCTACTTTTCGACCTTCACGACCGGGTCCGGGTCGCCGATGTGTCCCTCGGCGCTGGAATCGAGCACGCGCTGGACGAACGCTCCATACTCGCGCATGTAGTGGGTCAGGAAATCGGCGGTCGACTCGTCGTTGACGGTGCCGTCTTCCTGGAAGGCTGACGGCTTGAAGTTGATGTAGGCCTCGGGGGAGTTCAGCTGCGGGGCGTCCAGGAAGCTGAGCACGCCGCGCATGGAGGACTGCATGACGGCGGTGCCGATGGCGCCGACGGAGGCTCCGATGAGACCGGTGGGTTTGCGGGCGAAGGAGTTCGTTCCCCACGGCCGGGAACCCCAGTCGATGGCGTTCTTCAGCGCGCCAGGAATCGAGCGGTTGTATTCGGGGGAGATGAACAGCAGGCCGTCGGACTCCGCAATCGCCTGCTTGAGGGCCAGGCCCTCGGGCGGGTAGTCGGCGTCGTAGTCGTAGCTGTACAGCGGGAGGTCCTTGATGGGGATCTCGGTGAAGGACAGGCACTCGGGAGCCAGCTTGATCAGCGCCTTGGACAGGATGCGGTTGATGGAGTGGGTGGCCAGCGACCCGACAAAGTAACCGATGTTGTAGGTAGACATGGGCCCAGTTCAGCACTCCGGAACACCGCCGTCCAGAGCTTTTGGCTGGAAATTTAGTGAACGTCCCGGGATGCCGCAACGGGGCAGCCGCCCGCCGCCACGTGAGGGGCGGCGGCGACGGTAATGAACCAATTAGGTTGCGAGCGCAGGGCCGGCCGCGCGTTCGTGGACCTTGCAGCCGGCGCGCCCGTGTTGGGTTGTATTGACAGCTATGAAGAGCAGCCTCGGAAAGGTCTGCAATTCGACGACGGACTTCAACCGACCGCTATTCAGGTTCTGGTTCTTGGCGGCCAGCAATCTTGCGCATTGCGCAACCTTGTTGCGCCTCGAGGAACGGTCAGTCAACTTGCAACGGACCACAACCGAAACCTTTACGAGACAGTGACGAGTTCAAGTTGAATCGGCGACTCCATGTACCGAGCGGGCACACCCGCAAGCTCAATGCTCCACTTGCGGACACTCAATCGAAGTGCAGATGATTTCCGTTTTTCAACGCCGTCGACTTCTGGCGGGCCTTTCCACAGGGGCACCAAAGCGGCACTTCGGATTTAGGCTCAAATAGCCGCACAGTACTGGGCAGAACCCTGGATTGGCAGTATTGAATCAGGGGTCCCACAAGCCGATGATGGGAAGTACCAGCGAAGAGAACGGAGGTAAGCGACATGCGTGGAAGCAACCTTGTATGGACGATCGTGGGCATTCTTTTGGCCATTGCCTTGGTTATCTGGATTGCCTCAGCAATCTAGACCGTCTTCTCTGCCTGAACTTGCCATTATTTCTGAGGCAGCGCAGGTGATTGTTGGAATTGGCTTGTCTGAAGGCGTCTGCGCCAAACATTCATGCGCATCGGGCATCAAGATATTCTCGGCTTCTCAAACGGCGAGTATTTCTCACCGAATATCCGCCAAACTCTAGTACCGGACTTCCCGCGATGCCCGGGTGGAACGCCTTGGAATGCCGGCATATTGAGTGGGCGCTTGCGAGTGATTTAGTCCCTCATCCTTGTCTTGAGCGGTACCCGAACATAGCATTGCGGCAGGGAACAACCCCTCGCAATCGGCTTCTGGCCGGTGGAGCTACAAGGCCACAGAAGGACGCAACAATGGCAACAGGAACGGTCAAATGGTTCAATTCCGAGAAGGGCTTCGGCTTCATCGCCCCTGACGATGGATCGCCGGACGTTTTCGCCCATTACTCGGCAATCGCGACCAGCGGGTACCGCGCATTGGAAGAGAACCAGAAGGTTGAATTCGATACGGTCTCGGGTCCCAAGGGGCCACAGGCAGAGAATATCCGCCCGCTGTAACCACACGGGCCGGCACCCTTGGAGACGCGCTGCATTCCGATCAATGAGGTATGGCAGCCCGGTCCATGACTCCGAAGTGAACCAGTCGGGCCATGCTTCTTGATCGGGCTACCCAAATTGGGGCCGAGACAGCGAAAGGCTTCGGTGGTGAGAAACCACCGAAGCCTTCGCTGCGTTCCGGCGGTCGTGCAGCAACGACGCTACGCGTGCACTGGACGGTTATCGCCTTAGCGCCGGTAGTCCGGGAAATCCGGGTACCGGTAGCCGGGCGCCCAGTAAGGCACATACCCGTAGTACTCCAGGATGCTGCCGTACGTGTCGCGGTTCCGGACCAAGTCGGGGTCGTAAAGCGGTGCGCCGGCGATGTGCTTGTGGGTCTGGTCGATGAACACTTCTCCACTGGTGATGGAGGTGATGGCGTCGACCGGGATGTAGGTCTTGTCCCGGCCGATGCCGAGGAATCCTCCGGACGCGACTTCGAGGAACCGGACCTTGTGCTCGGTGGCATCGACAAGCAAGTCGCTGACCCTTCCGATATCGGCGCCGGCCTTGTCCTTGACCTTCCGATCGCGGATATCCTCGTCTGCGCCGGAAACCGTTTCGTCGCTATCGCTGAGCCGGATCAGCATGCCGGTGTCAGGCGTTGCCATGGCTGTTCTCCTTCTGCCTGGGCGGATGTGAATGATTAGGCGCCCGGCTCCGAGATGTGCTCGACCAGGTCGCCGATGCTGCTCTCGGGAAGGCTTCGTGCCGCGTCGGCCTGGGTGAGCATGCCGACGAGGTCGTGGCCGTCGAGCACCGGGAGCCTGCGGATCTTGTGCTCCTTCATGGTCGCCAGCGCTTCGCTGACGTCGTCGTCGGCGCCGACGGTGACGGGCTTGCCCCGGGCCAGGTCGCCCGCCGTCATCGTCGTGGGGTCGCCGCCCTCCGCGATGCAGGCGACCACGATGTCCCGATCGGTCAGCATCCCCTTGAGGCGGTTGTCTTCCCCGCAGATGGGCATGGATCCGATGTCGAAATCGCGCAGCTTGCGGGCGGCGGCGGCCAGTGTTTCCTTCTCTCCGATGCACTGGACATTGCCGGTCATGATTTCACGTGCAGTGGTCACACTGATCTACCTCCTGGCTAGGGTTTTCATCCGTGCCGGCCGGTCCGCACCCTGAAGCAGGAACCGCAACCGGACAGTTGAACTGCAGGGGCGGGACATGAACCGTGCTACTCCCTACGCTAGGCACATGTCGAGGAGATGTCGAGGACTCGCAGCCGTTCGCTGCATGTTATTCCCGAAAGTTTTCTGCACCGTTGCATGCGTCGGGATGGCCCGCGGGCAAGGGATTGCTGACATTGTTTGTCCAGGCGGACACCGATCCAAACGCTTCGTCGCCGGAGGCCGTCACCTGCAGACGAGGCCGCTTCGCATCACCCGGTTGGGCCCTGCCCTGCCTCGTCCCCGCCGCCGAGACTGGCGTCGGGGTCTTCGATGGCCTTGATCCCGACCAACCACCGGATGATGACCACGCGCATGGCCGCGTCCTTGAACTCGAACCAGGCCTCGCGTTCCTCGGGAAAATGGCCGAGTGCGTCCTTGAAGTGCCGGAAGGGGTGGCTGCGGATCAGCGTCTGCTCGAGTTCGGTGCGGGCCCGGCCGTCGGGCAGCGAGACCGCGAAGTCCTCCATGTGCCGGTACGACTCGTAGGCTTCAATGCGGTCGATGTAGGCGTAGTTGCCCGCCTCGATGTCCTCCGCGGACAGGTCTTCCTCGAAGCCGGGAATCACGACCTCGCCGGTGTCCAGGTTCAGGTAGAACTCGGCACCCATGGAGTGGTCGTCCTGCATGGCCCAGCCGATCCGCTCCAGATCGAGGTCTTCAAGTTTCAGCATGGTGATTCCTCGCCGCGGGTCGGTGCAGTGTCACTACCAGCCTTGCGTGTGGGTATCGATCGCGCAAGGCCGGTAGTGACGCGGGTCCTCGTCCTAGTGTGCGGCGGCGGGAACCCGAAGCGGCGTTTCCGGTTCCGCGCCCCGCAGGACGGCAACGACGTTGCGGGCCGGCAGAGCGATGTACTCGCGCAGCGACGCGTCGCTGCGGTAGGCGGTGTGCGGGGTGACGATGGCCGAGGGGTGGGTCACCAACGGGTGGTCTGCCGGTGCAGGTTCCCGGGCCAGCACGTCCAGCATGGCGCCGGCCAGCTTCCCGGAATCCAGTGCCGCAAGCAGCGCGGCTTCGTCGACAAGCCCGCCGCGGGACACGTTCACCAGGTAGGAGCCGGCCGGCATGGCCTCCAGCGCCTTGGTGTTGATCAGGTTTTCGGTGTCCGGGGTCAACGGGGTGTGCAGGCTCAACACATTGGCGGACGCAAGCACCTCGTCCAGCCCGGCCTGGCGCACGCTTGCGGGCCAGAACTCCGCCGGGGTGAACGGGTCGTACGCAATGATCTCCTTGAACGCCGGGGCTGCAAGCTCGGCCAGGTACTGGGCGATCCGCCCGAAGCCGACCAGTCCCAAGACCAGGTTGCCGGGGCGCGGCGGCACCGGGAGCCCGGTGCCGCTCCAGTCCGCGGCCTTGGTGAGTGCCTGGGAACGGGGAATCTGCCGGATCAGGGCGAGCATCCCGGCGAACGCGTGGGTTGCCACGTCCTGGGTGGCCGCCGAGGGAACCGTGCACACGGTGATGCCGGCGTCGGCCGCGGCGCGGACGTCGACCATGTCGAAGCCCGCGGACATGGTGGCGATGACCCTGAGCTCCGGCAGTTCGGCGATCATTCCGGCATCCAGGGAGGCGTAGCCCAGGATGATGCCGGAGCAGCCGCGGGCCGCGGCGAGGATCTCTTCGCGGTCGCGGGAGTCCAGGTACGTGGCTTCGAACCCGGCCGCGGAGAGCAGGTCCAGGGCAATGGTGTGGTCAAGGTCGGCGGCGTCGGTGATCAGTACGCGGGGTGTGGCTGACACGGAAAACTCCTGTTCGGGGGAAGAAGATGGCGGCGCATATGCCGGTGGGGCTGCGGGAAGGCGGAACTGCCTCGCCACAACCCCATCGGTTGTTGCCGTTTGGATGAGCGCTCTTAGTTGAGCGGTGCTTGGTTGAACAGCGCCATCGGCACGTGGATGAGCTGCACGCCGCCGGCGGCCAGCGCGGCGCGGATGGCCGGGGCGAGCTCGTCGGCGTCGGTCAGCTTGGTGCCGTTGCCGCCGAACGCGGTGGCGAGCGCCGCCCAGTCGGGCTGCACCAGGTCCACGCCCACCGGGGTGATGGCGCGGTCCAGCTCGTTCTGCTTGATCTCGCCGTAGCCGCCGTTGTCCGCGCAGACCACCACGAGGTCGAGGCGCTGCTCCACGGCCGTGGCGAGTTCCTGGATGGCGAACATCAGGGCGCCGTCGCCGATCACGCAGACCACCGGGCGCTCCGGCGCGCCGATGCGGGCGCCGATGGAGGCCGGGAGGCCGTAGCCGAGCGTCGCGTAGGCGGGGGTGTAGAGCAGCGAGTGCGGGGTGTCCTGCGGGACGAAGCTTGCCGTGCCCAGGTAGGTGGCCTGCGAGGAGTCCCCGCCGATGATGGCGTTGGCCGGAACGGCGATGGCGACCTGCTCGGCCAGCGCGGCAAAGGCCGGGGAGAGCGCCCGTGCGTCGTCGCGCATCCGGTCGCGCAACGCCGTCAGCTCCGGCGCGGCGGGTGCAGGGTGGTCGGCGAGGGCTGCGATCAGCTGCGGGATCACGGCGGCGCTGTCGCCGACCAGGCCGATTCCGGCGGCCAGGTTCTTGTTCAGCTGGGTCTCGAGGATGTCCACGCGGACCACGGTGCCGGTGGGCTTGAGCCCGTTGAACCAGAGCTCGGCCTCGCCGACCTTGGAGCCGATCACCAGCAGGACGTCGGCCTGCTCGCAGAACTTCTGGGCGACGTCCAGGCGGATGTCCGAGCCCAGCGAGAGCGGGTGCGATTCGGGGATCGCGCCCTTGCCGTTCAGCGTGGTCACCACCGGTGCCTGCAGCGCCTCGGCCAGGGCCAGGACGTCGGATCCGGCGCGCAGCGAACCGCCGCCGGCCAGGATGACCGGGTGGTTGGCGGCGCGCAACGCGGCCGCGGCCCGGGCGATGGCCTCCGGGTTGGCCGCCTGCGGGGTGCGCGGGGCGACGGCTTCCAGCAGCTGGGCAGGTGCGTCCGAGGGTCCCTCGAGGATGTTCAGCGGGATCTCGATGTGGATGGGGCGCGGACGGGAGTAGCGGAACAGCTCGAACGCGTCGTGGACGGCCTGGACCGCCTCGGCGCCAGAATTCACGCGGCGGGACCATTCGACGATCGCGCCCACGGCGCCGGTGGCGTCCTTGGTCTCGTGCAGCGAGCCGATGTCGGCGAACTCCTCGCCCACCGGCACGCCGGGGGAGAGGATGATCAGCGGTCGGGATTCGCAGTAGGCGGTGCCGGCGGCGGAGAGCGCGTTGAGCAGGCCGGGGCCGGAGGTGGTGATGACCACGCCGGGCAGGCCGGTCTGCTGGGCCCAGCCGTCGGCGCCGTAGCCGGCACCCTGTTCGTGGCGGGAGGTGACCGGGCGGATGCCCAGCGGGGCCAGGTGGCGGTAGAACTCCAGGTTGTGGGTTCCGGGGATGCCGAAGATGGTGTCGATGCCGTAGTTGCGCAGCACCGTCATCACGTCGAGGCCCGCGTTGTTGGCCACGACGCCCTCGGGCAGCTCGATGGTGGCGGCGGTTTCCTGGTTAGACATGGGCCGGCTCCTGGGGTGCGTTGGTGGTGCGGTCGGTGTTTCGATCGGTGTTTCGGTCGGCGGTGAAGTGGCAGATGCCGTCCACCCAGGTTTCCAGGACGCGGATCCCGGCGATCTCGCCGGCCTCCACGGACAGCGGGTCGACGGCCAGCACGGCGAAGTCGGCGCGCTTGCCGGCCACCAGCGAGCCGAGGTCGTCCTCGCGGCCCAGTGCGTGGGCGGCGTTGATGGTGTGGGCGGCCAGGGCCTGCGCCGGGGTGATGAGCAGGTCGTCGCTGCCCAGCTTGTGGCCCTGGCGGGTCACGCGAGTCGCGGCGGCCTGGATGGCCTCCAGCGGCAGCGGCTCGGCCACGGGTGCGTCGGAGCTGATGGTCACCCTCACGCCCGCGGCGATGAACTCGCCCAGCGGATTGAAGCGCTCGCCGGGGGTGCCGATCGCCTCGGTGACGCCCTCGCCCCAGTTGTAGTAGTGCTGCGGCTGGTTGACCGGGTGGATGCCGGCCGTGGCCATGCGGTCGATCTGTTCCAAGGTCGGCAGGCCGCAGTGCTCGATCCGGTGGCGTGCGTCGGCATCCGGGCGCTCGGCCTGCGCGGCCTCGATGGCGGAGATGACCATTTCCAGCGCGGTGGGGGACTGCGCGTGGGTGGCGGTCTGCAGGCCCAGGCGGTGTGCCTTGGCGATCAGCTCGGTGTACGCGGCGGGCTCGTGGTAGAGCTGGCCGGTGCGGCACGGGTCGCCCACGTAGCCGTCGGGGAAGTAGGCGGTCCAGCCGCCGAGGGTGCCGTCGGCGTAGAACTTGAAGCCGGCGAAGCTCAGCTGCGCGTTGCCGAAGGCGCCGTGCATGCCCATGTCGGCGGCCTCGTCCAGCAGGTGGGAGAGCAGGTACATGTTGACGCGGATCTTGAGCTGGTTGGCCTCGGCCATGCGCAGGTACATGTCGAACTCGCGGCGGGAGACCTGGGCGTCGCCCACGGTGGTGACGCCGCCGGCCAGGAAGCCCTCCTGGGCGATCTGCAGCTGGCGCAGGTGTTCCTCGGGGGCGTCGGCGAGGTGGAAGTTGGGGCCGTGGTGCCCGATCTTCACGCCCTCCAGGCCGGTGAGGATGTTGCAGGCCGCATCGGAAAGTTCGCCGGTGAGCTCGCCGTCGGCGGCGCGGAAGAACTCGCCGCCCGCCGGGTTGGGGGTGTCCTTCGTGACGCCGTGCAGCTCGAAGGTGTAGTTGTTCACCACGCCGCCGTGGCCCGACGCGTTCATCAGGTAGACCTCGCGGTCGGAAGCGACCTCGTCGAGTTCCTGGGCGGTGGGGTGGCGCTGTTCGATCAGGTTGGTCTGCTCGTAGCCGTAGCCGCGCACCGGCAGGCCGTTGGGGGTCTGCTCGGCACGTTCCTTCAGCAGTGCCACGATCTCCGGGATGCTCTTGGCCTTGTCCGGTCCGCAGTCGACCCAGGTTTTCAGCTGCCCGTACATCAACGGGTGGGCGTGGGCGTCGATGAAGCCCGGGACCAGGGTCGCGTCACCGAAGTCCTGCACGCGCGGGTCCGGCAGGCCCAGGGCGGTGCCGGCGGCGCGGCACTCGGCCTCGGAGCCGACGGCCAGCAGGTAGCCGTCGTGCAGCAGCATGGCGGTGGCGGAGGGGTTCTTCGCATCCATGGTGTGGATGTTGGACGCCGTGACCAGCTGCGGCACGAAGGTGCGTGCCGGGGCGGCGAAGGTCTGCAGTTTTCTCATTTGGAGGCCTCGATCGGGTCGTTCAGGGTGTTCGTTGCTGCTTCGTAGGCAGGTTCCTCATCGCGGTGCTGCGGGGCGATGGACAGGCAGAAGATGCTCAGGGCGCCCATGGCCAGGAAGAGGAAGAGGACCGGCCAGATGTTTCCGGTTGCCGCGTAGAGCAGGGTGGCCGCCAGCGGGGAGATGCCGCCCCAGAAGGCTGCGGCAACGCCGTTGGACAGCGAGATGCTGGTGTAGCGGGCCTGCGGCGGGAAGAGCTGGGACATGATTGCGGCCATCGGGGCGTAGGTTGCCGTCATCAACAGGCGCATGGCGCAGAAGGCCACGAAGATCAGCCATTCCGGTCCGGTCGACATGACCAAGAACTGCGGGATGACCAGGATCATGGAGCCGAGTAGGCCGATGAACATGACGCGTTTGCGGCCCCACTTGTCGCCCAGCCAGGCAACGCCCAGGGTTGCCACGAGTTCAATGAACGCGGCAGTTGCCAGTGCGTTCAGGATTACGGTTTCGTCCAGGCCCACCGACGGATCGGTGCCGTAGGCGGTGGCGAAGGTGGTGGTCAGCTGGTAGCCGCCGGTGGAAAGCGGCAGCAGGCCGACGCCGATCAGCAGCGCCTTCCAGTTGCCGACGATTGCGGTCTTCAGCGGAAGGGACTGCACGGTGCCCTCGACCTTTGCTTCGAAGACCGGGGATTCCTCGACTCGGTTCCGGACCCAGAAGCCCACCAGGATCAGCACGAAGGAGACAAGGAACGGGATGCGCCAGCCGCCGTTGAGCAGGAAGTTGTCCCCTTGGGAGCTCAGGGCGCTGAACATCAGCGTCGCAAGCAGGGCGCCTGCGGGGTTGCCCAACTGGGCGAAGCCGCCATAGAAGGACTTGTGCTTTTCCGGGGCGTGTTCCACGGCCATCAGGACCGCGCCGCCCCATTCGCCACCGACGGCCAGACCCTGCAGTGCGCGCAGGACGATGAGCAGTGTCGGTGCCCAGATGCCGATGCTGGCATAGGTGGGCAGGAGACCCACCAGGGCGGTGGAAATTCCCATGACCAGCAGGGTGATGACCAGCGACGGGCGGCGGCCGAACTTGTCGCCGATGTGCCCGAAGATGATGCCACCGAGCGGGCGGACCACGAAGCCCACCGCGTAGGTTGCAAAGGCTGCGGCAATGCCGACCGCCCGGTCTGCCTCGGGGAAGAACAACGGGCCGAAGACCAACGCCGCCGCCGTTGCGTAGATGTAGAAGTCGTACCACTCGATGGCAGTGCCGACGAAGGCTGCCATGCCGGCACGCCTTGCACGGGCGTGACTGAATTCTTTCACTGCGGCCCTATTTTGTTCCATGGGAGATTCCACCTTTTCCAGCTCTAGCCAGAACTTGTCTGTGATTCGCACAACTGTAGCCACGGAAAAGCGTGACGGCAAACACAATAAATGCGTCATTTGTGCGGTAATCTTCACTATTGTCTGCATCTTCCGATGTTTGATCGCAAGAGAAAAATGATTCACCCAATCAGACGAAGTTTTTGTTCCAGAGTTGAAACAAACCTGAGGTACGAAGGTTCCATGAAAGATCCACAGAACATTGACACCGCGATCATCCGCGCCCTGCAGGTCGATGGGCGCGCCAGCTTCCTGGACATTGCGCGGGACCTGAATGCGCCCCGGGCGACGATTGCCACCCGCGTGCAGCAGCTGCTGGATTCGGGCACGGTGCGGGTGATCGCGGCGGTGGATCCGTCGTTCCTGGGCCAGCGGGTGATTGCCCATGTGTCGGTCGTCGCGGAGGGACCTGTCCGCGCCATTGCCGAGGGCCTGGTCCGGGACTCCGACACGGTGCTGGTCTCGGCGGTGGGCGGCGACCATGACCTGATCGCCGAGGTCAGGGTGACCAGCCACGAGGAGCTGCACCGCACGCTGGCAAACGTGCGCGGGCTGCCTGGTGTGGCCAAGATCGACACCCTTGTCTACACCTCGGTGCTCAAGGGCTTCTTCATCTCCAAGTACACCGGCGACGCGTCGATCGATGCCATGGACACCCGGCTGATCGCGCTGCTGCAGGCGGACGGCCGGGCCAGCTACCGGCAGATGGCCGCGGAGGTTGGCCTCTCGGCCACCGCGGTGCGGGTGCGGGTGCAAAGGCTGCTGGATCTGCGCATCATCAAGATCAGCGCGGTCGAGGCGCGCGGTGCACACGGGCGGCAGCTCTCCATGGGGGTCGGGCTGAACCTCAACGGCGGCCACGGCGAGGTGCTCGAGCAGTTGCGGAACTCGAAGGACGTCGAGTTTGCCGCCGAGACGGTGGGCAGGTTCGACGCCGTGGCGACCCTGGTGGGCCGGTCGCCGGCCGCGCTGCTGGATTCGCTCGAGGATCTGCGCGCACTGCCGGGCATCAAGCGCACGGCGTCGTGGTCGCACCTCGAAGTGCTCAAGGAAGACTACGCCCGACGGGTCTGACCTGTCGGGCAGGGAAGTGCATGAGGGCGGGGCGGAGAGCGGCGAATGATTCGCCGGCGGGTGCCGTCGAAGGTCCGGTTTGGCGAACCCCGCTCGATGATCCTGGCTCACGCGCCCGTGGCCCGCTGATTTCCCGCGTGGGATAGGTTTGGAGGGACAAATCCGGAGTCCCGCGGCGGGCGGTGCAAACGTTTTAACTGAGGATGGCCTTCTTGATGATTCACCGTGACTATGTGGGAACGGCGCTGGAAATCGTCTCACTGGCACTGGACTCCTTGGAGGCCGAAAAGCGCGCGGCGCGAACCGCGGCCGCCGGCTGGACGGGGCTGCTGGGCCAGCTCGACCAGGCGCTGGGGAGTCAAGCGCAGCCCGCGGCCATCGTTGACCTTTCCACACAATTGCGTGATCACTTGTCGTTTTCCGCTGATCCCGGGCCATCGACGGAGCAGGAAGCACGGACCCGTCGGCTGCAGGAAATCCACCGAATCTGGGAGAACGGCACGGCATTCGCCGAAGCGGACGTGCAGCGGGCGTTGGCAACCTGCGAAGATTTCCTGGCCGAACTGGACCTGGATTATTCGGCGGGCCAAGTGGCAGAGCTGGTTCAATCTTTCGCCGCGGGTGACCAGCCTCCGGCTTCCGGCCGCGTGCTGAGCGGACGATCCATTCTGGTCGACATCGCCCATAGTGGAAAAATCACCTATGCCTCCGCGCACACGCATGCCCGCATCATCGAACGGGTGGTGCTCGACAACCACGGCGAGGAGGCGCTCCAGGTCTTGGTGACGGCCGTGGTGATGAGCGGCAACCTGGCGGTCTCCGCGGTGGCCGAGCGCCGCATGGAATTGCCGACGGGCAAGACGACCCTCCACGACCTGGACGTGGCGCTGGACCCGGCGGCCTTCGCCCTGATCGACTCCCGCCGCCCGGGAAAACTCATCGTCCGGGTGGCCGAGAATGCGAAGCTCCTGGCCGAGAAGTCCGCCGACGTCGACCTGCTGCCCGCAAGCCATTGGCCGGGCGCGGGCAGCCAAGCCACCGCCGAGCTGCTGGCCGCGTTTGTGCAGCCGCAGCATCCCCGGCTCGCCGAACTGCTCTCCGAAGCCGGCGACCTGTTCAGCATGCGCGCCGGCGGGGAGAACGCCGACGTCCGACTGGGCGGCGCCGAGCGGGTGGACCAGTCCGTCGAGGCCCTCTTCGAGGTGCTGTGCACGCGCGGCATCCGCCTGGGCAACCCGCCGGCGAACTGGGATCTGGCCGAGACCGGCGGGCAGTACATCCGCGGCGCGGAGGAGGTGCTGACCGAACGCTTCGGCACCGCCTTGGACACCACGCTGCTCATGGCGGCGCTGCTCGAGCGAGTGGGCATCAACTCGGTGATTTGGCTTGCCGGCGGGCACGCATTCCTTGCGTACTGGCGTATCCCCGACGGGGGACTGCCCAGCAGCAGCCTCGATGCCGAGGGCGCCCGCGCGTTGGTGAACCTTGTGGGTGCCGACCACCTGCGCATCGTGGAAACCACAGCCATCACCATCGACCGACGAATGTCCATCGTCGAGGCCTCCGCCGCGACGAAGCGCGAGTTCGCCCAAAGCCCCGTTGACGAGGGACCCGATGCAACCGGGAAGCTGGCCTACGCCATCGACATCCGGCAGGCGCGCCGCAGCGGAATCAACCCGTTGCCGGCCCGGGGATTCACGGAGACGGGCAAGCCCACAGTGGTTGAGTACCGTGCGGCGCAGTCGGACACCCTTGAGCGCTTTTTCAGGGAGAAATCCGAGCGCCGGCAACAGGCCCCGGCCGCCACGGGCCAGACGGCACCGCCGCGCATCACTGCCTGGAAGAACGGGCTGCTGGATCTTTCCCTGCGCAACCGCCTGCTGAATTTCACGGACCGCTCCCGCCTCACGCTGGCGGTCCCCGACAGCGTGGTCGACGGCCTCGAGGACCTGGTCAACAACGGCAGGACCATCGAGTTGCTGCCCGCCGACGAAATCGGCGCATTGGACAAAGAGCGGTACAAAACCGGGCCGTTGTTGCCCGTCGAGCGCCGGATCGAACTGCTGCTTTCCCGGGGAAAGGCGTACACCCGACTGGACTCGGCCACCTATCTCTCCAAGCTGCGCAGGATGGCCGGCGCGGCGAAGCGGATCATTGACGAGAACGGCGCCAACAACCTCTATCTGGCCCTGGGTTCGCTGAACTGGTCCATGGACGGTCGGGCCCTGCGTTCCCCGCTGTTCCTGGTCCCCGTCCATTTGCGACCCGCGGGGCGCGGAAAGCACTTCCGCATCGAGATGGATGAGACGGGGACCTCCACCCCGAACTATTGCCTGAGCGAAAAGCTGCACGAGCAATTCGGGCTGCGCATTCCGGGGTTCGAGGACCCGGTCCGCGACGAATCGGGCATCGACATCGAGGTGGCGCTGGGCGCATTGCGCGATGCACTCTTGGCGGCGGACCTCCCGTTCCACGTGGAGGGAAGCGCCGACCTGGCGATCCTGCAATTCGCGAAGTTCCGCATGTGGAAGGACCTGGACGACAACTGGGAAACCTTCATGTCTTCGCCGCTGGTCAGGCACCTGGTTGAATCCCCGACCAACGAATTCACCGACCCCGCCGGCCCCAATTCCGCGGAGGAAGCCGTCGACCTGGATCGGCTGGCAGCCGACTGCCCGGTGCCCGCCGACGCGTCCCAGCTTGAGGCCGTCGCCGCCGCGCGGGCAGGGCGCACGTTTGTGCTCGAGGGCCCGCCGGGCACGGGCAAGTCGCAGACGATCACCAACCTGCTGGCGCACGCCATGGCCACGGGGCAGCGGGTGCTTTTCGTGGCGGAAAAACGTGCAGCGCTGGAAGTGGTGAGCAGGCGCCTCAACGAGGTGGGCCTGGGCGAATTCGCGCTCGACCTCCATGACAAGGGCTCGTCCCCGAATGCCGTGCGCGCGCAGATCAAGGCGTCCCTCAACCACCTGGTCTTCGCCGACGAGGCCGGGATGTCGCTGGCCGAAAACGACCTGGCCGCCTCCACCCGCAGGCTGGCCGGCTATGCGCGGGACCTCCATGACGAGGGCCCGTCGGGCTACTCGGCCTACGGCGCCCGGAACGTCGCACTGTCGATGGATCCGGGCATTCCTGCGCTGCCTGTCACCGAGGCATTCGCCGCGCGGGCAAGCGACGCGGAAGCGGGTGCGGTGCGCGAGGCGCTCGGCAGGCTGCCCGAAACCGCGGAACCCGCGCGCCCGCGGAAGGACCATCCGTGGGGATTCCTCGGCGGTCCGCTCGACGCTCAGGCACAGGCGGCACTGCGTGCAGCGGCGGATGGCCTGGCGTTGGCATGGTCCGGAGCCACGCACATCCATGCCGAGGCCGGGGTGGCCGCCTGGTTGGAGAGCGCTGCGGAACCGGAAGACCTGCGCCATCTCGCGGAGCTGCTGGAGGGACGGGTGCCCGCCGCGGTGCTCGACGCTGCTTCGACGCCGGAATGGCAGGCAACCAGCGGCGAACTGCTGTCCGAGGCCACGGCCCTGGTGCAGCGCATGGACTGGCTGCCCGCCGTTGTCGACCCGTCGGTGCTGGAGAACGATCTCGCCCCGGCGCACCAGGCCGCCACGGTCGCCGACGAATTCGGGTTCCTGGGCTTCGGCCGCAAGAAGCGGCGGCTGCGGGTCATCGCCGAGCACTTCGGCGGGGGCTGGAGGGGCGCCGAGGCCGACGCGAGGAACCTCGTGACCATCATCGGAGAACTGATCGAAGCGCGGGCGCAACGTACTCGCATCGCCACGGGGCTGGGCTCGCTTTCGGGAATCAACCTGCCCGGGCAGTGGAATCCGTTCACGGACGGCGACATCCAAGGCGTTGCGGAACAGTGCGACACGTTGCTGGACCTTGCGCGGATGCTGCCCAAGGTCGGGGATCCGGGCCGGGATGATTCCTACACCCGTTCGCTGCGCAAGATCCTCAAGGGGGCCCTCGAACAGGACCCGACGGCCGCAAAGGCGCTTGCCGGCGAGCTTCGCGGGATTGCCGGACGTTGGGAAGGACTCCTGGCAGTGATGCCCGAAGAACTCCGCACACACTCGGCATGGCCGGGCGACGAGGGCTTCCTGGGTGCGTTCCAACGCACCGTCGACGAGCGCGGCACCGGGCGGACGGCCCAGCGCGGACTGGAACGCTGGGCCGGGTTCGTCGATACCCTGGAAATCCTGAAGGCAAGCGGGCTGGAGGATGCCTGGTCGCTGCTGGCCACCGGGGAATTCGCTGCGGAGGACGCGCCGCGTGGATTCATGCGCGGCATGGCGGAGGCGGCCCTTGCCGAACGGCTCGCGGCCCACGGTCTGGACGAATTCAACGCCGATACCCATACGCGCGCCGTCGAACGGTTCACCGATTCGGCCACGTCCCTGCGGGGGCACCTGGCAAAATCACTGCCCGAACTCATCACCCGGCAGCGTGCCGAGAAGCTGAAGGCGGCCGAGAAACGCATGGGCGAGCTGGCCCGGCAGCTTGAACGCCGCCGGGGCGGGTTGAGCGTGCGCCGGCTCATGGATTCCTACGGGGACCTGGTCACCACGATCCTGCCATGCGTGCTGGTCAGCCCGGACTCCGCGGCACGGTTCTTCCCGCCGCGGGCCGGTGAATTCGACATCGTGGTCTTTGACGAGGCCTCCCAGATCCGGGTGGCCGACGCGATCGGCGCCCTGGGCCGCGCCAGGTCGGCGGTGGTCGTGGGCGACAGCAAGCAGATGCCGCCGGGCTCGTTCGCGGAGGTCTCGCTGGAGCCGGACGAGGACCCGGAGTCGGAGATGCTTGTCGCCGACGAGGAGTCGATCCTGACCGAGTGCGTCATGGCCCGGGTGCAGCGGCGCTGGCTGTCGTGGCACTACCGCAGCCAGGACGAGTCGCTGATCGCCTTCAGCAACCGGCACTACTACGGCGGAAAGCTCTCGTCCTTCCCGTCCCCGCGCAACGGTGCTGTTTCCAACGGTGCTGAGTCCAACGATGCGGCAGATGCGGGATCGGACGGGTACGGCATCTCGCTGGTACGGGTCGACGGCGCCTTCCACCGTTCCGGGCCCGCGGGCCTGCTGCGCACCAACCCGATCGAGGGGCAGCGCATCGTCGATGAGATCAAGCGGCGATTTGATGCCTCGCCGTCGGCCATTCCCTCGATCGGCGTGGTCACCTTCAACGCCCCGCAACGCGACCTGATCGAGGGGCTGCTGCGCGACCACGAGGACGAACGCCTGGGTGCGGCACTCGAGACGGACGCCGAGGGAATGTTCGTGAAGAACCTCGAAAACGTGCAGGGCGACGAACGCGATGTCATCCTGTTCTCCACCGCCTTCAGCGCCAACGCGCAGGGGAAGCTGCCGCTGAACTTCGGTCCCCTGAACAACGTGGGTGGCGAACGCCGCCTGAACGTCGCCGTCACCCGTGCCCGCCGCCAGGTCGTGGTCTTCTCCAGCTTCGACCCCGCAGACCTGCGCGCCGAGGACTCCTCGGCGCTGGGCATCAAGCACCTGCGCGCCTACCTGGACCTGGCCGCCGAGGGCAGCCGCGCGCTGGGCAGCGGGTCGCTGGCGGCCATCGCGCGCGACAGGCACCGCGAAGAGGTGGCGGCACGCCTGCGGGAACGTGGCCACGTGGTGGCCACGAATGTCGGGCTGTCCGACTTCAGGATCGATGCGACGGTGGCCGTCGCCGACCGTCCGGGTGAACCGGCGATGGCC
The DNA here is from genome assembly GCF_042901625.1 of Paeniglutamicibacter sp. NPDC012692. Lineage (NCBI taxonomy): Bacteria > Bacillati > Actinomycetota > Actinomycetes > Micrococcales > Micrococcaceae > Paeniglutamicibacter > Paeniglutamicibacter sp. NPDC012692. Next base: position 461,893 of record NZ_JBIBDE010000002.1, on the reverse strand, counting down.
ATCCTGCTGGACAACGAACCGTGGGCGGCGCGCCAGACCGTGGGGGACCGCGACGGCCTGCCGCAGGATGTCCTGCGCAACCTGCTCGGCTGGGAATCGGTGATGCGGATCTGGCTGCCGTCGTGGCTGGAGGATTCTGATGCGGTCCTGGACTCGATCGATGCAGAGCTGGAACGGGTGCGGCAGACGCGGATCGCCGGGGAAGCATCGCCAAGCAATGAAACGCTGCACGGTGGCACCTCGGTTCCTTCCGAGCCGGCGGCCGACGAGCCCACACCCGAACCACGCACCCGTCCCGGTCAATCCGCGGCGTTCAAGCCCTGGGAATTCCGCATGGCGGGCCAGGCGGGAGAGCTTGACCAGCTCAAGAGCGCCACCGGCAAGAAGAAGGCCGCGGCGCTGCTCGCGGAAATCGTGGATGCGGAATGGCCGATTCTGGACCGCAGGTTGGCGAAGCTGGCCATCAACGCCTACGAGTTCGGACGGGTCTCGGCCGCACGGGAAAAGACCATGCTGGCAGCCCTGGACAAGAAGGCCTACGTCACCGATGCCGACGGATTCGTGTGGCCATCGAAACGGGATCGGGCCGGCTGGATCGATCACCGAACCGCCTTCGCGGCGCACGACGTGAAGGCCCAGGAGATCAGCCCGCGGGAGATCGCGAACCTGATGTGTGCGCTTGCGTTCTCCGCCGAGGAATCGGGCGTCGACGAGCTCAAGCGGGCGGCCCTCGGTGTCCTGGGGTACGGGCGCATGACCGAAGGAGTGTCCCGCTGCCTGCAACAGGGCCTTGAGCTGGCGGTTCGCGAGGGTCGCCTGGAGTCCGTGGCCGGCAAGATCCGCCCGGCGGGGTAGCCGGAGGCAACAGTCGGAAATAATGATCAAGTAACTTGATCAAGTTGGTTGTATGATTTAACGATGACCTCTGAACGTACACCAGACCCCGAATCCGCCCGGGAATTCCTCGAGGCGCTGCAACCCCTCGCGAGGAGAATGCGGGCCGAACGCAGCCTCTCCCCGGGCAAGATGGGTATCCTGCAGCACCTCTCGCAGCACGGCCGGGCGACCAGCAAGGAGCTGGCGGCGGCGATACGGGTCAGCCCCCAGGCGATCTCGTTGGCAACTCCCGAGCTCGAGGAGCTGGGGTACATCGAACGCGTTCCCGACGCCGATGACCGCCGCAGGACCTGGATCGAGCTCGCCGAAGCGGGACGGGTCAAGCTGTCGGAAGAGGTGCATGCCGGGGAGCGTTGGGTCGCCCAGGCCATCGTCGAGCGGCTGACCGGCGAAGAGCGCGAGATCCTCCTGGCAGCCATCCCGGTCCTGAAGAAGATCGGTGCGGAGGCGCCGCGTGGCTGAAACCCGTTCGCCCATGGTGCCGGCGCTGATCTACGCGGCACTGTCCACGGCAATCGTCAGCTCGCTGGGCATGCTGCTGGTGCCCTCGATCTCCCAGGAAATGGGCGTGCCCGTCAGCACCGCGCAGTGGATGCTGACGCTGAACCTCCTGGCCGGCGCCATTGCAACCCCGGTCATGGGCAGGCTCAGCGACGGCCCGCACAAGAAGAAGCTCCTGCTGGTTTCGCTGGCGATCATCCTCGCCGGATCCGTCATCGCCGCGCTCGCGCCGAACTTCACCGTGTTCCTGATCGGGCGCACGCTCCAGGGCCTGACCTACGGAGTCGTCGCTGTGACGATCTCCCTGGCGCGCCGCTACGTGGCAGCCGACAAGGTCCGGGGAGCCATCTCCAGCCTCTCGGTCACGGTGGCCACCGGAATCGGCATCGGCTACCCGCTGACCGGAATCATCGCCGGGCTCACCGGATTCAGGTGGGCCTTCTGGTTCGCCGCGCTGTTTGTGCTCAGCGCCATCATCGTCGTCATGCGGGTCATCCCCAACGGCCCCGACGAGCACGCGGCCGCGCTTCCCTTCGACACCCTCGGTGCGACGCTGCTGGCCTTCGGGCTCGGCACCCTGCTGCTGGGGATCAGCGAGGGCCCCCGCTGGGGCTGGACCTCGCCCGCGACCCTCGGCATCCTGGTCATCGCCGTGGTGCTGCTGTCCTTGTGGATCCGGACGGAGCTGCGCAGCGACCACCCGCTGATCAACCTGCATGTCTTCAGGAACGGGGAAGTGCTGCTGGCCAATCTCACGGCCATCGGGCTTGGCGCCGCGCTGTACATCGGCCTGTCGATGGCAAGCCTCGTGGCGCAGGCACCCGAATCCACCGAGTACGGACTGGCCCTGCCGGTGTTCTGGGCAGGCTTCGTGATGTTCCCGCTGTCGGTGGGCAGCTTTGCGGCCAACCGCCTGGTGCATCGCCTGGTCCGCAGGTTCTCCCTGGCGACGCTGCTGCCCATCGGGGCCGCGCTGATGGCTGTCGCCGGGTCGCTGCTGTGGCTGGCCCACTCCCAGCTGTGGGAAATCCTGCTGGGCATGCTGGTCTTCGGGCTGGGCCTGGGCTCCGCCTATGCTGCCATGCCGGCGCTGATTGCCCGCAGCGTGGCAACCGAGGAGCTGGGTAGCTCGGTGAGTTTCAACCAGGTCCTGCGCACCATCGGCAGCTCCTTCGGCACGGCCGTCTCCGGCGCGGTCATCGCGGCACACACCTCGGCCGACCACCACGCCACCGCCACCGGAATCAACCTCACGTTCGAGATCGGCGCGGTGCTCTGCCTGGTGGTGTTCCTTGCCCTGATCGTCAACGGGTTCGCGACGCGGTTCCGCTCGGCGACCTAGGCGCCGGCCCTCTTGGGGCTTCCGACCCCGTGCAGCTGCGTATGACGGCTCGGGATCAGTTGGAGGAGCGTTCGAACGGGGTCTTTTCGCCGGCCTCGATGGCCACCGCCAGCCGGTTTTCCGCGGGCGGCAGCGGGCAAGTGGCCAGGTCCGTGAAAGCGCACGGCAGGTTCACCGCCCTGTTGAAATCCAAGACGACGTTTCCGGCCACGTCGGGAGCGGCCACGACCAACGAGCGGTTTGCCGCATAGGTGGTCTTTCCCGACGTTTCATCGGTGAACAGGACGTTCAGGGTTCCCTCGGTGTGGCCGTTGAAGGCGGTGAGAACGTGGGTTTCCCCGTCGAGCTCGAACACCACTTCTCCGGGTGCCTCGTAGACGTGCTCGATGCCCTCCACCGCCGCACCGACCCGGGTTGGCCGCGGCTGGTCGAAACGGCGGTAGGCGCCGGCGATGCGCCAGCGCGGGTCCGGCGTGTAGGCAGGGACGCCGTTGAAGTCCTGCAGCAGCGGGTTCTGCGGATGGCGCGGGCGCAGGATGTATTTGCCGCCGCGCTTGGCTACCTCGATGATGGTTTCCCCGTGGCCGAGGTTGAATCCGTCGCGCTCGGCGATGCTGCCCAGCTTCTGGACCCCCGAAACCGGCTTGCCGTTCAGGAGCAGGCGCTCGTCGGTGCCGAGGTCCACAAAGAGCCAATCGTGGGTGACCCACCACTGGCCGGGGATACCGTCGTAGCGTGTGGGGTCGCTCGTCAGCCAGTGCAGGTCTGTCACCGCAAGGAATCCATGTGGTGCGGAGAGCTCCTGCAACCGGTGTTGGTGCCAGCTTCGCCACTCGGCAGCGAAGTCCGCTGCGTTGGTTTCTTCTGGTGCCGTGGTTTCGGGCGCCGGTGCCGACATGGGTTCCTCGTTTCCGTCACGAACGGGTCCGGTAGCGCTGTGGCCCTCTTCGTTGACTAGGCGTGCAGGTTGTGTGGCCGCGCATTGTTGCGGCCACCGACCCCAATATAGGCATGGTGCCCGCACTATTTCGAGTAGTCCGAAACGAAGTGTCAATGTCCTTTACATTGAGGTCATCCGGGCGCCAGACGACTCGTTTGAGTCGTCTTCAGGTTGCATCAAGACGTTTTGTGGCGTTCGGATGGACCCGGGTTAAACCGCCTTCGGCTTGAAACTCGTGATCGAGTTGCCGGGGTTGAAGATGATGCTATTGGTCATCGTGAACTTTTTGGTGGGTGAAGACGGTGCCGAACGGGCGGATGCCCGAACCAATGATCACGGGGTATTGCTTGATGATGATTTCATCGATTTCCGACAGCAAGGCGCCGGCCAATTGACCGCCCCCGGCCAGGTAGATGTCGTGCGGGGAGTCCTCGCTCTTCAGCGCGCGGATCACGGACACCGGATCCGCATCGGTGATCAACACTTCGGGATCCGTTGAGGAGAGACTGCGCGAAAAGACAATCTGGCGCAGGTGCGGGTATGGACTCGTGATGCCCATCTGCAGTGCCGGATCGTAGGTGCGCCGTCCCATAACGATCGTGTCGAACCGGGTCAGCGGCGCATGCCCGATGCCGAGTTTTTCGCGTCCACGCTGGGGCAATATATCGGAGTAGTTCCCGATCATGTGCTGCACGTATTCATCGGAACCGCCAAAGAAATCGACTTCTTCCTGCGGGCCGGCAACGAACCCATCGAGAGTCAGTGAAATGTAGTAAACCAATTGGCGCATGTCGGGCAGTCCTCCCATTTCGACTTGGTCGACCCAACGCTATGTGGAGTTTTGCCCCTTGGCTAGCGACTTTTAGACAGATTTCGATGGTGCCGCGGTGGAACCGGCTGATGCTCCCAGGAACCTCGACAAGCGGTCCAGGACAACTTCCTGGTCCCGGAGCTCGCATTCCCACAAGACCAAGGACTGCCAACCGAGATCCTCAAGGACGACGATGCTACGTAGGTCCCGGTCGCGCGTTGCTGTGCGTTTGGCCTCCCAGAATTCCGCGTTCGTCTGCGGCGCGTGTTGGCCGGCGGGGCAGTCGTGGAGATGCCAGAAGCATCCATTGACAAACACGACCTTGTGTCGCGCGGAAAAGACGAGATCGGGACGGCCCGGGAGTTTGCCTCCGGGCAAGTGCGCATCCGGGTGGTCCTTGAGAATTTTCTCGAACGTTGAGCGCGGAATATTCCCTTGCAATCGGTAGCGGTATCCCGCAGCGTGCAGCAGTTTGCGGACGAGAAGCTCGGGTTTGGTGTTCTTGCCCTTGATCTTCGACATGAGTTGGGATCGCTGCTGGGCGGACATGCTGTCCATGTCTCGATTGTGCACCCGGGCGAGTGGTGGGCACAGCGTCAATTCAGGATTGCCGGCCAGAACAGGATTTCCCTCCGGGAAAGGGGCGTTAAAGGTTTGAGCACCGGCCGGTTCCACGATGCGGGGGAATGCATCTTGGATCCGACCGGTGCTCTCATCACTCGCACCTTCATGAGGTAGTTATGACTCTATGGGGCAAGCCTATGGATTCCATGTGCGAGGGCATGACGTTGCATGTTAAGGCAGGGCGCGGCACTGCGAAAACAATGCGAGCGACCATCCACCGAGGGGCATTGAAGCCGTTGGCTTGATCCCGTGGAGTTCCCACCGGGCCGTCGACTAACTGGATGCGGCCGTTAATTCATTTGGGATTTCCGGTAAGACGATACTTTGAATCACGGAGCCCTTCTTGAGGTCGACGGTGTGTAGTTCCTTGGTGGCCGGATTGGTGACAAAGGCGGTTTCACCCTTCACCAGCAGGGTCGGTCGGGGCTCTTGCCAATCCAATGGCTCTTCCCACTCGTCGACAACCTGGATGACGGATTTTTCTTTCCCTGTGGACGGATCATAGATATGGAGCTGTCCGTCCGTGCCGAGTATGAGGGCGTCACCCGATTTGTTGCGTCCCAGTGAGCGGAAGGAATACGAAAAGTCCGTGTCGACCAGCCGAAGCTTGTTGGTGGCGGTATCCGTGAGCGAGAACGTCGTGGGGCGTTCCAACTCCGCTTCCTTATTCTTCTTGTAGTCGCCAAGAACGACGGATGATTTTTCATTTCCGGATTGGTTACCGATCCGCCCGTAGGCGTCGGGTGATGAAACCTTGGCGATTTTTCCGTTCTTCACCACGAGCAAACCGTCTTCACACCCGACGACTATTGCTTGGTCCAGGGCTGCGGCTTCGCCATGAACGCCGGGGCAGTCCGAGCTTGCCGCAATCGTGCTTCTGCTGCCGCCCGTTTTTGCCTCATTCAGCAGTTTGACGCCAGAGCGGGATTCGTCGTTTCCTTCCGTGACGAGCAGTTGCCCGTTCTTCAACGGCACGGCGACCCCATGATGCGCTTGTGGTGTTTTGTAGTCCTGGGTCTTTGGCGGCGTTTCCTTCGACAAGGCCCTTGGATCGAAAATGTTGACGTTTCCTGTTGCGTCATCAAAGAGAGCCGTTTGCCCTGCGTGGTGGACGGCATGCCCGGGTTTCTGCGCCGGGAACTTCTGATCCCTGAGTGTCGGATCAGATACAAAATGGTGGAAATGATCGCCGTGGAGTTCTGACCAGGACCCCGTGTCCAAGACCTGGAACCCTCCAACCGTGGATACGAGGACATGTCGCCCGTCGCCGGCTGGGTTCACTCGGTTGAATCCGTCAATCCGAAAATCGGAGACGATCTTTCCATCAGCGGCATCCAGAACAAGGACGCCACCGTCGTAGGTGACAGCCAGACGCGGCTGGGCCGTTCGGACTTCCGCCACCTGCGGGGATCCGTTCTTCGCGGTGTCTGGATCGGTCTTCGGATCCAGGTTTGAAGTCGTTGTCGATTCCGGGTTGGTGGCAGGTGTTGGGGCGGTGGCGCAGGATGCGAGCGCCAGTATCGAGGCAAAAGCGGTAGTCATCACAAGGGCGCGATGCGCTCGACGATCAGTGGCCCGGATTTCGATCGAGGCGTTTTCGGTTTGGAGCTGTTTCATGTTGAGCACATTATTGCAAATAAGAATCATTCGCAATAATGTGAATCGTCGCGGCTCCGGAACGATCAGATCAATGCCTGACGGACGCTGGTGCGTTGCGCGGGTGGGGGATCTGGCGCGGCGCGTGTCCACTGGATCCCCTGGGACTTCGCGTTGAGCCCATGGGTCAGCCTGCGGTGCTCCCTGCGAAGCGGCCCTGGGGCGCATCTGAGACGGGTGGGAGGCATTAGCCGACGTTGCCGGATTGCTCCTCGGAACGGAGGTCGATGCGCATGACGACCCGCCGCGGGGTGGGGTGGCTGACCTCGATGAACCCGGCATCGACGAAGACGTTGCGGCTGCCCACAAACATTTCGCCCCAGACCGCCTTCTTTCCCGGAGGCAGGACCATGGGGTAGCCCTCCAGCGCGCGGGCGCCGCGCTCCCTGGCGAAATCCACGGCGGCCGCGGCCAGGGCACGCGAGACGCCTTGGCGACGATACCCGGTGCGCGTGACAAAGCAGACCAGTGCCCAGATGTCCGGATCCTCGCGGTCCTCGTCGCGGCCGCTCCACGGGATCCTTGAATCCAGCAGGCGCGGGTAGGCGGTGCGCGGTTCGACGGCGCACCAACCCACCGCCTCGTCGCCCAGGTAGGCAATGAGTCCGCTGGTTTTCGCAGCGCTCGGGTTTCCGCATGCCGTCTGCGACTGCAAGCGGATCTCGCGCACCTCGTCCGTTAGCTCGCGGAAGCTGTGGCCGGGATTCTGGAACCACTGGCATTGGCAGGTCGACGGGTCGCCCCGCGTCCCGAAGACCTTGTGGATGTCCTCCCAGCTGGCTTCGTTGGCCGGGACAACCCGGGGGACTGCCGCCGGGCTGGCCTCGGACGCAACGTCGCTGCCGGTTTCCTCGACCTGCTTCATGGAGCCCCTCCGATCGCCGGGCAGTCCCGTTCCGTGCCGCCCCGTGTGGAAACGAGACTGCCAGCGCCGGCCGCGATGGTCAAGGACGCCGTCCCGCATGCTGGGTCTTGTCCCCGCGGCTTGCGGATTGCCGCGGGGACAAGCCGTTTTGCGCGGGCCAAGGCAGCGGGCGACTCAGGCGGTGCGGACCGGAGCGAGTTCCTCGGCCAGTCGGGCGAGCCGGTCAACAGGTACGGGCATGACCCTCGAGAGCTGGTAAAGGCTGAGATCGGCGGGGATGTTGACCAATTCGGTGGAAACGAGGTGTGGCAAGTGCCTTTCCAGGCTGGTGCGGCAGCGCGGGTCTTGGATGAGTTCCAGGATGGGGATTTCCAGGGCGGCGCCGCTGGCGTGGAATCCGTCCAGCGGCGGCAGCGGCTCAAGGGCCCCGGCGGCACGGTCCGCCTGCCGGCGGACCAGCAGGTGTTCCCGGGTCGGGGCGGTGTCGAACGGGATTCCGAGCCGCTCGAACTGGCTGCGGGGTGCGTCGTTCTCTCGCATGAGGCCTGCCAGCAACCCCAGCATGCGCAGTTCGATCTCGTCGTCGGCGAGCGGGGTGTTCTGCCCCGGGTCGGTCCGGAGGTCGAAGAGCAGGGTTCCGTGGGCCCACGGGTTCATGAAGGAGCTCGTCGGCACCTTTATCGTGCGCAGGCCCTTGGTGAAGGCGAACGGGGCGGCAGGCTCCCAGTCGGCGAGCTCGGAGATGTCGAAGCGGGAGCGCATGTGGGTGGGCATGAGGGTGAAGTCCTCAAGCGGTGCATTGGACTCGTCCGCGGCGGCGCGCATGTACACGTAGCGGCCATCGGTGACATTGACGTGCCCGCCGTGGATGCCGAACAGCGCGGCCTCGCGCACCTCGGAGTCGTCCCTGAGGATGGCGGCGAGGTCCTGCCCCTGCATGTCGGGGGTCGGCTCGAGGTCGAAGTAGCGCAGCATCGTCGGGGCGATGTCGATGGTTTGGGCCAGCGCGCCGCGTCGGTTGTCGCGTCCGCCGGTGCGCGGATCCCAGAGGAACATGGGCAGGTGGACAAGTTCGTTGAACCAGGGCTGGATGGATTTGGCCCACCAGCCGTGCTCGCCGAGCAGGAACCCGTGGTCGGTGTTCACCAGGAGCATGGTGTCGTCCCACATGTCGTACTTGTCCATGGCGTCCAGGACGCGGCCCAGGGACTTGTCGCACATGGACACGAGTGCCGCGTACTCGTAGCGGGCATGGTCCACCTGCTCCCGGGGCTCGGTGACCTTCTGGTACCCGGGCCAGTCGAACTCCGGCCCGTCATACTCGTGGGGGTACAGGTCCTTGTAGGCAGAGTGCGTGAAGAAGGGCTCGTGCGGATCGAACAGCTCGATCTGCAGCATCCAGCGGTCGGAAGCCTGGTTGGTGTCGATGAAATGCAGCCCGGCATCGACCGTGCGGGTCTGGGAATGCTCCGCCTCCGTCGGCATGTAGCTGCGGTTGATCAGGTCCTGGCGTTTCAAGTCGCCATGCAGGTCATCGGTGCCGCCCGCGGGGTCCACGACACCCTTCCAGGGATCGCCTTCCTGGCCGCGGAAGAACTCCCAGGTGGTGTACCGGGGGTGGTAGGTGGCACCGCCGTCTTCCCAGTAGTGGGGGTGGTCCGATGCCAGATGGGTATGCACCCCGGCCTGGCTGAGCATCTGCGGCATGGAGTCGTCGAACGGTTCGAGCGGACCCCAGCTGCGGTGCAGGAAGTTGTAGCGGCCGGTGTGCATCTCTCGCCGGGCCGGCATGCAGGGCATGGAGCCCGCATAGAAGTTCTCGAAGGTGACCGTCTTGGCGGCGAGGCGGGCGAAGTTTGGCGCATCGACAATGGTGTCGGCGTACGGGGAGAGCATGTGCCTGTTCAAGCTGTCGAACATGAGAATGATGGCCTTCATCATGGCCCTTTCGAGTGGGTGGGTGGCAGGTCGCCAGGGATCAGTGCGTGCCCTCGGGGCGCGGGGTTGTCGGCGGCATGGCGGGGGAACGCGAGGACAGGCGGCCGTCCAGGAGGTCCCTGCGCAATTCGAGCAGCGCCGCGACGTGGGCGTCGGCGGCGCCGGCTCCCATGACGTGGAGCCGTTCGCCCACCGCCGCGGAGAGTTTGTCGTCAAAGGGAATGGTCGGGGCCTTGGTGGTCCGGCGGTCGCGGTTCCGGTACCTGCCGATCTCGGCCTGCCGCGTCTGGAGCTCGACGTCGAGGATCCGCAGTAGCTGCTCGGCGCTCATGAAGCCCGCGAATGACAGGCGTACGGTCAGTTCCGGGTCCTGGAACCGCGTCGGCGGGTCGTAGGGTCCGGTCAGCCAGTCAAGGAACGCTGCCGCCCCCGCGTCCGTGACCCTATACGTCTTGGCGTCACGTGCGCCCGGCCGCGGGTCGACGCTGTGGCCAACCCACCCCTGTTTCTCCATCGATCCCAACGACCTGTAGACCTGGCTCATGGTGGTGTTGGAGCGCAGAAAGCGGCCGCTGCCGTCAAGGAATTTCTTCAGGTCGTAACCGGTGCAGGGGTGCCCGAGGAGCACGCCCAGGAGGATGTTTTCCAGCTTCATTGTTCTCCAGGGAAGGGGTGTCCGGCCCGTGACGCGGACCATGTTGAGTATGGCACAAGTGGAATGGTTTTGGTAGGATCGCCTCACGGTCCACGTCGCGACCGGCCCAGTTTCGAGTGAGGGAAACTCCATGGACCCCCAAGGGACGCCGGTATATCCATCAGGCTGCTGTTCGCCGTCACGGGTGGCCGCGCCGCCCCGGACCGGGGAGCGCCGCGCCTTCACCTCCCCGGCGCTCGCCGGGCACGAGGATGTCCTTGTGCCTGCCGGCGCATTCCTGATGGGGGATGCCTTCGGCGAGGGGTACCCGACCGATGGCGAGCTCCCGGTGCATCCCGTGAAACTGGATGAGTTCCGTATCGATGCGACGGCGGTGACGAACGGGATGTTCGCGCGTTTCGTTGAGGCCACCGGCTACCGGACCGAGGCCGAGGACTTCGGGAGCTCGGCGGTGTTCCATCTGCTCCTGAAGGCGCCCCGGGCTGAGGTCCTGGGGGTTGCGGCGGGTGCACCATGGTGGCTGGACGTGCGTGGCGCCTATTGGGCCCACCCCGCCGGCCCCGACTCGCACTGGTCCGAGGTGGCCGACCACCCGGTCGTCCACGTCTCGCACAACGATGCCCTGGCCTACTGCGAGTGGGCGGGCCGGCGTCTGCCCACGGAGGCGGAATGGGAGTACGCGGCCCGCGGCGGACTCTCCGGAAAACGCTATGCCTGGGGTGACGAGCTCACGCCTTCAGGGGAACACCGGTGCAACATCTGGCAGGGAACGTTTCCCACCCTGAACACCGCGGCGGACGGATTCCCGGGCACTGCCCCGGTGAAGTCGTTCCCGCCCAACGGGTACGGGCTCCACGAGGTCGCCGGAAACGTCTGGGAATGGTGTTCGGACATGTTCCATCCCGGGTACTACGGCATGTCCCCGGTCGAGAATCCGCAAGGTCCCCCGGCCGGTTCCGGTCGGGTGATGCGCGGCGGCTCTTACCTGTGCCACGACTCGTACTGCAACCGGTACCGGGTTGCCGCCCGCACCTCCAACACCCCCGATTCCTCCAGCGGGAATTGCGGCTTCCGCACCGTGGCCCCGGGGCCCGTGAGCCCGGAATGAGTGTGCGGGACCCGTCGAGCAGGGCTGCCCCCTGGGCCCCGCTCGTTCGAATGGGCCCCGGGAGTTGTTCCGCCCCGCATCCCGGCTCTGGCCTCGACTTTCCGTAAGCCCCTGGATCATCCAGGTGTTGCTGCCACCCGAAGGTCATCGCCCATCGGTCGGTGCTTGCGGTATTCGGGGTCGAAGTCCGGTCGATGCGCCGGTGACACCAAAATCGAACACGACGGTGGTGCTAGGCGCCGAGATCAAGTTCCAGGCACGCGGTGCTGATCTCAGGAACGATGATGAGCGCGTGCTGCTCCAGCACCTCGGTCGGGTGGGTGCCCTCGACGCAGATGGCGATCATGCCGGCCGCCGCAACGGCGCCGAGCCCCGGGATGGAGTCCTCGAATGCGGCGACCCGCGAGGGGTCGTCCAGGCCGAGTGCGGCGGCCGCGCGCTGGAAACCCTCCGGGTGGGGCTTGCCGTTGACGACGTCCTCGTCCGTGACCACGATCCCGAACAGGTCCAGCAGGCCCGCGCGTTCCAGCGCGGGGAGCACCTGGAGACGGCTTGCGCCGGTGACCACGCCCAACTTCAGGCCAGCCGCATGCAGTGCGTGGACCAGCTCCCGGGTGGCCGGGCGGATCAGGCTTTCGCGTTCGATGCGGGCGGCGTATTCGGAATCGATGATCGGCAGGTACTTGTCCACCGGTCCGGCATCGGCCGGTGCCATGGCCAGGATGTCGGTCATGATCTCGCGGTCGCTGCGGCCGGCCAGGACCTCCTGGTACTGCCGGGCGGTGAGGGTCAGCGAGCAGTGGGTTGCGGCCAAATCGATGAACAGGTCCCGCAGGACGCCTTCGTCGTCGGAGAGGGTGCCGTTGAAATCGAAGAGCACGCCGTCAAGGTCCGTGAGCGTCAGGGTGGCGTTGGTGGAGGTGGCGCGCATGGTGCGTTTCCAATCTTGTAGTGTTTAGTGAAGTCGCCCAACGGTCTAGACCCATGGGCGATCGAGAGACCAAACTAGCGAGCCGACATGTCCCCGACCGCCATATTGGGTGGACCCCAGCTTGGTTGCGGGTGAACGGAACATGAACCCGGTCCGGCAATTGAAAGCGAGCCGAAAATCAATACCGACGAATTGCTTGAACAGGCCCAAAGGCTTGTTCTTGACCCGGAGCTTCCGGCCCACCAATCCATCAGCAATTGGCTTGCCGGCATCATTGCCGAAGGTCTGCTTCCGGCCGGCAGCAAGCTGCCGGCCGAGCGACAGTTTGCCCAGGCCATGGGCGTCAGCCGCATGACCCTGCGCCAGGCCCTGGACACCTTGGTCCACGAGGGGCGGATCGTGCGGGCGGTGGGTAGCCGCGGAGGCTCGTTCGTGGCGGAGCCGCGGGTTCCCGTGGATATCTCCAACCTGATGGGACTCAGCGCCCAGTTGCTCAAAAGCGTGCATAGTGCCTCGTCAAGCGTGCTTTCTGCGGTGACTGTCCCGTCCGATAGGGCGGTGTCCGAGGCCCTGCAAATCTCCGCGGGATCCCCGGTCCACCGGATCCACAGGATCCGCTTTGCCGCATCGACGCCCGTGGTGCTGGAAGAGATGTTCCTGCCCGCGGAGCTGTTTCCGGGCCTGTCGGAGCGCGATTTGACGGGCTCGATCTATGCGGTGATGGGGGAATGCTACGGCCTGGCACCGTTCTCCTCCGTGGAGGAATTGAACCCGGCCGTGGTCGGCGAGGAGAGCGCGGGGTACCTGGAAATAGCCCCCGCGACTGCGGTGCTTGGCATCAAGCGCACCGGGCTGGCCAAGGACGGGCGCCCCGTCGAGTACTCCGAGGACCTGGTCCGCACCGACCGGCTGAAGATCGTGGTGTCGGGTCGCGTGGGCGGGTCGGGCGACTGAACCGAATGTGATCAGTTCGGTCTAGACCATTGTTCATCTGTGGGACACCTTGGCGTCGCTGCCCGTCAAGGTGCCGTCGTTAGGTTGGTGTCTGCAAGCAGGCCTTTCCCGGGCCTCCTCACTCACACGGAGAGCATCCCGCCATGAATATGCCACTCGTTCCGGCAGCAATACGTTCGACGAAAACCACCCGACGCACCCTGCTCCGCGGTGCTGCCGGACTCGCGCTGTTGGCCACCGTCGGCGGCTCGCTCGCAGGCTGCAGCCAGGCGCCAACCGCGGCGGCTAAGATCGGCGCCACGACCAGCGAGATTGCGGACCTGGCCAAGGCCGAGGGCACCGTCCAGCTGATCGCGGTGCCGGCCGACTGGGCCAACTACGGCGGCCAGTTCGCCGCCTTCAAGGCAAAGTACGGCGTGGATACCCCGGTGGCCACCCCCGATGCCTCGAGCGCGGACGAGATCACCGCGGTCAAGAACCTGCGCGGCCAGAAGACGCAACCGGACGTGATCGACATCGGGTACTCCTTCACCAAGAAGGCCGGCGACGAGAAGCTGATCGCCCCCTACAAGCCCAGCAACTTCGACGCCATCCCGGCGGACCTGAAGGACCCGAACGGCATGTGGGTGGGCGCCTACTACGGCGTGGTCCAGGTGGGCACCAACACCTCGGCGGTCGAGGCCCCGAAGACCTGGGACGACCTGCTGGACCCGAAGTACAAGGGCAAGGTGGCGCTGCCGGGCGACCCACGCAAGGGCGCCTCCTCCATCGCGGCGGTCTTCGCCGCATCGCTGGCCCACGGGGGTTCCCTGGACAACATCCAGCCCGGCATCGACTTCTTCGAGAAGCTTGCCAAGTCCGGCAACCTGGTGAGCATCACCTCCCCGGTCTCCGCGCTGAGCACCGGCCAGGCCGCGGTGGTCCTTGACTGGAACTACAACTTCCTGGGCATGGAAGAGGAACTGAAGAAGTCCAACATCACGCTGGAAACCCAGACCTTCGCTGACGGCGTCTTCGGCAACTACTACGCCCAGCCCGTGGTCGCCGACTCGCCGCACCCCAACAGCGCCCGCCTCTGGGTCGATTGGCTCACCAGCGACGAGGGCTCCGAGCTCTTCGCCCGCGGCGGCGGCATCCCCGCACGCTACATCGAACTGAAGAAGGCCGGCAAGCTCTCCGAGGAGGCGCTGTCCAAGCTTCCCGAGGCCGACGTGATCGAGAAGATCAAGTTCCCGACCATCGAGCAGGGCGAGACGGCCGGCAAGATGATCGTCGACCAGTGGGGCCAGAAGGTCGCCGCGCAGTGACGATCGAGCTCGACAAGGCGGCCGACCGGCCCGAGGCGGTGCAAACACGGGCGCCGCGCAAGACCATGGGTCATGCAATTCGCAAGGCGCCTGGAAAGGTTGCCGGATGGCTGGGTGCGCTGCCGCTGCTGGCGTTCCTCGCGGTGTTCCTGATCGCCCCCATCGCCACCAACATCTTCACCAGCTTCCGGGTGGACGGGCGGTTCTCCCTGGAGTCCATGGCGAAGCTGTTCGAGCCGCAGTACCGCGACGCGTTCATGCAGACCATTAACCTGTCGCTGCTGACGGCGGCGGTCGGCGGGGTGCTGGGATTCATCCTGGCGTGGGCCCTGGCCAGCGGAGACAAGCCGGCCTGGCTGCGGAACCTGGTGCTGTCCTTCTCCGCGGTGGCCTCGCAGATGGGCGGCGTGGCGCTGGCCTTCGCGTTCATCGCGACCCTGGGCGTGCAGGGCCTGGCCACCCGGATCATCCTGTCGCTGACCGGCTGGAACCTCAGCGAGAACATCCAGTTGGTCTCCTTCCTCGGGCTGGCGCTGGTGTACCTGTACTTCCAGGTCCCGCTGATGGCCATCCTCATGCTGCCGGCGTTCGGCTCCCTGAAGAAGCAGTGGCCCGAAGCCGCCTACTCGCTGGGCGCCAGCCGCTGGCGCTACCTGGTGGACGTGGCCCTGCCGATCATGTGGCCGCCGATCGTCGGCGCGCTGCTGCTGCTCTTCGCCAACTCGTTCAGCGCTTACGCCACCGCCTACGCGCTGGCCGGCGGCCGGGTGAACCTGGTGCCGATCCTGATCGGCTTCTTCATCTCCGGCGACGTCATGGCGGACGAAAGCTTCGCCGCGGCCCTTGTCACCGGAATGATCGTGATCGTGGTGGCGGCCATGGGCCTGCGGACCCTGCTGGAAAGAAGGACCAACAAATGGCTGCGCTAGAAACCGCACCGCACCCGGTGCCTCGCACCAGCCCCGCAAGGACCGTGCGCCGGCCGAAGCTGCAGGACATGTCGCGGACCGCGGTCTTCGCCGCCGCACTGGTCATGTTCTTCATCCCGCTGGTGGCCTCGGCGGCGTTCGGCTTCACGCTGCCGGGCCAGGGCTTCACGCTGGAACCGCTGACCGACGCGCTGGCGGGCACCGACTTCGCCGCGCAGCTGTTCACCACCCTGGAATTGGCGGTGCTCAGCACGCTGGGATCCCTGGTGCTGCTGGTGCCGACGCTGCTCTTCCTGCATTTGAAGGCCCCGAAGATGCTGCGGCTGACCGAGTGTCTGTCCGTGGTTCCCTACGTGGTGCCGGCCATCGCGCTGGTGGGCGGGGCGAACCTGTTCTTCCGCAACGTGGCACCCGGCTTCCTGGTCAGCACCTATTCGCTGGTGCCGTTCTACATGGTGCTCACGCTGCCGCTGGTCTACCGGAGCCTGGACGCGGGCATCCGCGCCCTGGACGTCCAGACCCTGTTCGCCGCAAGCGCCAGCCTGGGCGCCAAGCCGTGGCAGACCCTGCTCAACGTGGTGCTGCCGAACATGCGCGCCGCCCTGCTGGGCTCCGCCCTGCTCTCCTGCGCCATGGTGCTGGGGGAGTACGCGCTGGCGAGCCTGCTGCTGCACTCGACCTTCCCGGTCTTCATGGTGCAGGTCGGCATGAACCAGCCGCGCGCCGCGGCCGCCCTGTCCTTCCTCACCATCCTGGCCACCTGGCTGTTGCTGGCGTCCCTGTCCACGGTGACGGCGCGGCGCGGCACCAAGAAATCCACCACGAAAGGGGGATCCCGATGACCCGGGATTCTGCAGAAGTCTCACTGTCCGGCATCACCAAGGCCTTCGGCGGCCGCACCGTGCTGGATGACCTGGACCTCAACCTTGCCGGCGGCGAGCTGCTGGCGCTGCTGGGCCCGTCGGGCTGCGGCAAGACCACGATCCTGCGCGTGCTGGCCGGGCTGGAAACCCCGGACTCCGGCACCGTGCGCATCGCCGGCAAAGACATGACGCGCACCCCGGTGCGCGAGCGCGGCATCGGCATCGTCTTCCAGGCCTACAGCCTTTTCCCGCACATGACTGCGGCGGAAAACGTCGCCTACGGGCTGAAGATCGCCGGGACGTCGCTGGGCAAGCGCACCGCCCGGGCCAAGGAACTGCTGGAAACCGTGGGCCTCGGCGAACACGCGGCCAAGTTCCCCGCCCAGCTCTCCGGCGGCCAGCAGCAGCGCGTGGCGCTGGCCCGCGCGCTGGCGATCGAGCCACGGGTGCTGCTGCTCGACGAGCCGCTTTCGGCCCTGGATGCCCAGGTGCGCGTGCACCTGCGCGAGGAAATCCGACGCATCCAGACACAGTCCGGGACCACCACGCTGCTGGTCACCCACGACCAGGAGGAGGCGCTGACGGTCGCGGACCGGGTGGGCGTGATGCTCAACGGGCGCATCGAGCAGCTCGGGTCCCCGCAGGAGATCTACCAGCGCCCGCGCACCCCCTTCATCTCCGAGTTCGTCGGGGCCGTCAACCGGATCCCCGCGACCGCAACCAGCGGAGGGGTCGCGGTGCTGGGCCGCATCCTGCCGATCTCCAACCCCGCCTCCGCGCCGCTCCAGGCCTCGGGATTCGAAGCACTGATCCGGCCCGAGGACCTGAGCCTGCTGGCGCACGACCGCGGGGAAGGGATCGTCAGCTCGATGGTGCTGCGCGGTCCCACGACCAGCGTGGTCGTCGAACATGCCGGGTCCAGCCTCCGGGTGGACATGCCCTCGCACGAGGCCACGGAATTCTCGCTGGCCCAGCGCGTCGAGGTCAACACCCGCCGCTCCTCGGTGCTCGTGGATGCGGAGCGTGCGGCATGAGCCCGAAGACCGTAAGCCCGAAAATTGCCAGCCCGAAGATCGCGCTGGTGGGAATCGACGGCCTGCGCATCGACCTGGCGCGCGGGACCGGCAGGATGCCGACGCTTGACGCGGTGATCGAGCAGGGCGTGTTCAACGAGCTGGTGATGGAGGTTCCCACCCTCTCCGGGCCCGGCTGGTCTTCCCTGCTCACCGGCAGCACCCACGCCGAGCACGGGGTCAAGGACAACAAGTTCATTGGCCACGCGCTGCTGCACCGCCCGGATTTACTGAGCCGGGCCTACTTCGCGGACCAGTCGACCACCACCATGGTGGCGGCGGGCTGGCCCCCGCTGGTCGACCCGGCGGACGCGGGACCGGTGATCTGGGAGCGGCGCGAACAGCAGCGCTCCGGCCACCACCGGGTGATCGCCCGCGACGGGGAAACTTACGGTTACCAGATTGCCGACGCGCAGGTCGCCGACCACGCCGTCGATGTCCTCGCGTCCAAGGGCCCGGATGTTTCCTTCATCTACTTCTGCGATGCCGACGACGAGGGTCACGTCTACGGGCCACACGCCCCGGAATACTCGGCGGCCATGGACCGGATCGAGGGGCACCTTTCACGCATCAAGGAGGCGATCGCGCGCCGCGTGGAGGAACTGGGGGAGGACTGGTACCTGTTGCTGACCACCGACCACGGCCACGTTGATGCCGGCGGGCACGGGTCGGACAGTCCCGTGGAACGGGCGTCGTTCGTTGCGGCGACCCGCTTCGGCGGCTCCCTGGAGCACTGGCCGGAGGAACTCGCACCCCACGAGCTCACCCCGCTGCTGCTGGAGTGCCGCAAGGGCTGACGCTCACGCACTTGGAGCCAACCCGTGAATCCCCGGCCGGAATGTCCGCCCGGGGATTCGGCGCCTCCGGCGGCCGGCGCCTTTAGCTGTGCGAGAAGCGCAACCCCAGGCGCCGCTCGCTCAGGGCAAGTGACAGCAGGATGCCGAGCGCCGCAAAGCCGCAGGTCATCCACCAGGTGGACGACCAGCCGCCGGTGGCCGTGGCCAGCCAAGCCACGATCATGGGGCCGGTGAAGTTGCCGATGTTGAAGATCTGCTGCATCAGCCCCATGGCCGCCGACGCCGATCCGCCCTCCGGGGCCAGGTCAACCGCCATGCGCGTCAGCGTGGTCGGCACCATTGCGCCGGTCAGCGAGAACAGCGCCACGCAGGCCACCTGCCAGGTCATGCCGTTCGGCACCGGAGACCAGTCGACCGCGAAGGTCAGCACGCTGGTGACTGCCATCAGCACGAAAGCCAGGTTGAGCAGCAGGCGTGCCGGCGCCCCGCGCTGCAGCAGGTTCCCGGTAACCAGCGCGCCCACCGCGTTCATGCCGCCGACCAGCCCCGTGAGCACGCCGGGGCCCACCCCGGTGATCCCGCTCTGCGCGTAGACCGTGGGCAGGAACCCGACCACCGCCATCCACTGGATCGTGTAGCAGCCAAAGACGATGCCGGCGATCCATACCCTGCCAGAACGAGCCGTGATGCCAATGCGGGCCATCGCCGTGCGCGCGCCGCCGGTGCCCGCCCCGGGGTCGGCCGGGACAAAGCGCAGGACCAGCGGGATGGGGAGCAGGCTGACCACGGCCATCAGCCACCACAGCGACTGCCAGCTGGCAACCTGCAGCAGGAAGGCGCTGGCGAGCAGGCCCAGCAGGGTGGCGGTTCCCTGGTACGCGCTCCAGCATCCCACCGCAAGGTTGACCCGCGCAGCCGGTGCGTGGGACCTGATCAGGCCCGGTCCCACCACCGTTGCCACGATGAAGCCCACGCCCTCAATGGCACGCGAGGCAAGCAACAGACCCGCCCCGGTGGATAACGCACCAAGGGCCGATCCTGCACCGAGGAAAACCAGGCCCAGGATCAAGGTTCGCCGCGGCCCGAAGACCTCTGCCAGCAGCGAGACGGCGAGGCCGCCCACCATGCCGGCGAGTTGGACGATGCCCAGTAGCACGCCGGCCGTGAGCAGCGAGAATCCCAGGCTTTCCTGGATCACGGGGAGCGCGGCCGGCAGCTTCCAGATATGGAGGGCTGCGGTCACGCCGGCAAGGACCACGGTGATCCACGCTGCATTGCCTCCGCGCGTTTTCTGGAGGCGCGTTTGGGTTGTGGTCACCGGTTCATTCCTTCGTTGGGCGCCTCATCGGATTCCGCCACGATCCGGACGATGGCTCCCATGAGGTATCGCGGTACGGTTCAGTCGTTGTTTTTTCCATTGGCGGCCGCGGCGCGCACGATTTGCTTCACCCCGGCCAGGAACATTTCCCGGTGGTCGAGGGAGAGGATTTCATCGCGGAGGGACGCGACCAGCGGATTGCGTGAAGGGTCCGCCAGCAAGGGCCCGGTGAACCACTCGTGGGAATCGGAATCGGACGATTCGGCTTGGTCCTTGGCGAGGCCGGCGGCACCGGCCAATACATATGCGCCGAGTATTGCATACTGTTCGACCAGGGCCTCACCGCGCAAACCTGCCTCGAAGAAGCAGGAGAGCATGAGTTCGATGCTGTCGAGTTCTCCCTGCCCGCTGGTGGTCAGCGAGGTCGCAGTCACGGCGATGGCGGGGTAATCGAGGAAGGTGTCGAGCGTTGCTGCGGCGAATTCCATCAGGCATTCTTCCCACTGCGAAGTCGGGATGGTCATCCTGTCATGTGCCAGCTTGAAGAGCCGGTCCAGCAGCTCCTGCATGAGGCTTTCCTTGCTCTGGAAATGCCGGTAGATCGCGGTGGGATCAACGCCCAATTCCTTGCCGAGATCTCGATAAGTCAGTGTCAATGTGTGCGGACGCGCGGCAAGGCGAAACGCGGCCTCGACAAAGACTTCGCGATCCAGCGGAGCCTTGGTCGACCTTCCGATGGATGATTTGCCTGACACGCGGTCCTCCGTTCTACCCGCTGTGCGGGAGCAGTTGATTTCTTCGATCATCCTACATTCGATGCTGACAACGTATGTGTCAACATCATTGACAACTGCATTGACCGCACTTAGTGTCGTAGCTAACACTCCGGGGAGGCGTGGATCACACGCCTGGTGAGTGGTCATTTCCCCAGGGCCTCCATGCGTTTCCTGCCGATGGGTATCCGGCCGGTTCCCGCGTATCCGGGTCCTCGCCCAAGGGGTTTGCACTGAAGATCATCGACCTGTTCCATCTGAGCTAGGAGCCTGAAAATTGAGAAACAAGTCCCTGAAACTTGCGCTTGCAGCAAGTGCCGTCTTGGCCCTTGCAGCTTGCTCGGCCTCTCCGGGCGCCGGTGCCGGTGCTGCGGCGCCGAGCTATGAAGTAACGGCCAACACCCCGGCGCCATCCGGCGATCTGGACAAGCTGACTTGGTCCATCTATGCCGAGCCCTACTCGTTGGACTACGTCTACGCGTTTGACTATGCGGATAACCAAGTTCTCTCCAATGTGTGCGAATCCCTGCTTCGCCTGAATGAGGACATGTCGGTTTCCCCCGGCCTGGCCACAAAGTTTGAGAACCCGACCCCCACTACATGGGTTTACACCATTCGCGAGGGGGTGAAATTCCATGACGGGACGACGCTCACGGCCGACGATGTTGTGGCATCCATGAATCGTCACCTGGATCCGAAGGTCGGATCATTCTGGTACTCGGTCTACCAGAATGTTGAAAGCATCAAGAAGAGCGGCCCGAACGAGGTCACGGTGACCTCGAAGGTGCCCGATGCGCTGTTCAACGAGTCGATGTCCGGTGCCGCGGGCGTCATTGCTTCGGCCGCTTCCTTCAAGAAGTTTGGTGCCAACTACGGCAACTCCAGCGGCGGCGTAAACTGCACGGGTCCGTTTGAGCTCAAGAAGTGGCAGAGCGGTGAAAAGATCTCTCTCTCCCGATTTGACGACTACTGGGACGCCGACCTGAAGGCCAAGTCCAAGGAACTTGATTTCGTGATCATGACCGACTCGGTGGCACGCGTCAATGCCATGAAGTCTGGTGAGGTCGACGGAGGCTGGATGGTTCCGCCCAACGCCGTCGCTGAATTGAATGCCTCGGGTGCCGGGCAGGTCCACTTTGGATTGAACACTGCCGTGCAATCCCTTGTCGTTTCCAACCCTGACGGCCCGTTGGGCAACGCGGAAGTCCGCAAGGCCCTGCTGATGGCCATCGACCGCAACGGATTGGTCCAGGCTGCCGAGGCCGGTTTCGGCAAGCGCACCAACTCACTGACATCCGAGTCGGTGTGGACCCACGCGGACCCTGCCACCCGTGATGCCGCATTCAAGGAATTGGCCGATTATCCTTACGACGTCGAGGCTGCCGCCAAGATCGTCAAGGAGCAAGCCGTTGATGGCCAGGAAATCACCATCACCACTGCTCCGATGGGCCAAGGGTTCGCTGTAGTTGCCCAGGCCACGGCCGCGGCTGCGGAATCGATCGGACTGAAGGCCAAGATCAACACCGTGACCCCGAGCGCCTACACGGCACTCTTCTCGGATCCCGAAGCCCGCAAGGGAACGGACCTGTTCTTCACCAGCTGGTACCTCTCGGTTGGCGACCCGCAGGAAATGTTCTCCGTGCTGCGGAGCGGGGACTTCTCCAACTACGGGCAGTGGTCAAACAAGGACTACGACAAGGCCGTCAATGCCGGCTTGCAAACCATGGACGGCGCCGAGCGTTTCACGAAGTCGCTTGAGCCGCAAAAGATCCTCAACCAGGAGGTGCCGTGGCTGCCGCTTTACGAGAGCCCTACCATGATGTGGATGAATGACAAGGTCACCGGCGCTTCGCCGTCGGTCAACTTCTTGTACTTCCCGTGGGCTGCAAAGATCGGCAAGAAGTAGGAGCCGTCCCTTCGCGGAGTGACGATTGCAGATGAATGTTGAAATTGCTCCTTGGTTCGAAATTGATTCGGACCAAGGAGCAATTTTCGTGGCACGGAATAGAGGGCTTGAAGGGCGGCGAATCCGTCCAATCGTGGAGTCCATGGAGCCGAAATCTTGTCTTTCAGGTCGAGCAAATGGTTATGGGACGGTCTGTCCTTGGGCCCTGTCCTTGGCTGCGGTCACGAGCTGCTTGATCCCGGCGAGGAACATCTCACGGTGGTTCAGGGCCATGATGTCGTTGCGAAGCGACGAGGTCAGGGGATGGCTTGCGGGGTCGGACATCAGTGGGCCAACGAACCATTCGGCAGTTGAGGAGCCGGCCGCTTCTGCGTGGTCCATGGCCAGTCCCGCGGCTCCGGCAAGCGAATAGGAGCCAAAGATTGCATATTGTTCCGCGAGGCCCTGGCCCCTGAGGCCCGCCTCGGAAAAGCAGGAAAGCATGAGTTCAATGCAAGCCATTTCGCCGGGGCCGCCGGTGGTTAGTGAGGTTGCCGTGATGCCAATGGCCGGGTGTTCGATGAACACGTCCAGTGTCGATTCGGCGAGCTCCATCAGGCAGGCTTCCCAGGAAGTTGCGGGGGCTGTTGTCCTGGCCCGGATCATCCCGAAGGCGCGGTCAAGGAGTTCCTGCATCAGGACCTCCTTGCTTTGGAAGTGCCGGTAGATCGCAGTCGGATCAACCGAAAGTTCGCGGCCAAGCTCGCGATATGTCAGTGACAGGGCATGGGGTCGAGTGGCGAGGCGCAGGGCGGCCTCAACAATCACTTCGCGATCAAGGGCTGTCCTTGCGGTTTTCGGCTTGGCCAATTTGCCTGCCACACGGGTCTCCGTTCCTCCCGCCGCGGGCGGCGTTAGCTATATCTCCAGCAATCCTACAATCATCGTTGACAACGGATATGTCAACACCATTGACAGTAGCGTTTACCTCATTTAGTGTCGTACCAAACAAACTACGGAGATGAGGGTCACAAATGCAGGGAATCGCCGATGTCGCATTTCGAGGCGGCAGTGTTTTTTTGGGTTCGGGAGAACCGGCCGCTGACCTAGCGGTATTGGTCAACGATGGTCGCATCTCGGCAATCGTGCCCGAGGCCGAACTCGCATTGCACCTCGGTTCGGAGACCAACGTGGTCGAGCTCGACGGCGCCCTGCTGGTGCCCGGTTTCCAGGACTCGCATATCCACCCGACCGGTGGCGGCACCGAACTGCTCCAGTGCAACCTCTCCGAGGCCGAAACCGCCGAGGAAGCCACCGCGGCCATTGCCGCCTACGCCGCGGCAAACCCCGGTGTTGCCTGGATCCAGGGCGGCGGCTGGTCCATGGACCACTACGAGGGTGGCGCGCCGCTGGCCGCGCTCATCGACGCCGTTGTACCCGACCGCCCGGTTTCGCTGGCAAGCCGCGACCACCACTCGATGTGGGTCAACAGTGCGGCGTTCCGTGCCGCCGGCATGGATGCAAATACCCCGGACCCTTCCGACGGACGCATCGAGCGGCTGGCCGACGGCACGCCGGCCGGTACCCTGCACGAGGGTGCCATGGCCTTGGTCCAGAAGCACGCACCAGCTGCCACGCTCGATCTCCTGGTAGCAGGCCTCTCCCGTGCGCAGGAAGAACTGATCGCCCAGGGCATCACCGGGTGGCAGGACGCAATGGTCGGCGCGGGTTCCGGCATCCCGGATCCCAAGGACGCCTACTACCGCCTGATTGCCGAGGGCAACCTGAAGGTCCGCGTCCGTGGCGCCCAGTGGTGGAAGCGCGACCAGGGCCTGGAGCAGGTCGACGCAATGATCGAGGCACGGGCCGAGGCCGAGGCGCTGGGGATTCCCGAGCGCTTCAACCTGAGCACCGTGAAGATCATGGTCGACGGCATTGCCGAAAACTTCACGGCTTCCATGATCGATTCCTACCGGGACAAGTGCGGTCACAGCACCGAGAACAACGGACTGTCCTTCATTTCCGCCGAGGACCTGGCGATCTACGTGACAGCCCTTGACGCCGCGGGCTTCCAGTGCCATTTCCACGCCCTGGGCGACCGTGCGGTGCGCGATGCACTGGACGCCATCGAGGCGGCGCGCAAGGCCAACGGACCGAGCACTTTGCGCCACCACCTGGCACATCTGCAGGTTGTCTCGGCGGAAGACGCCGCACGATTCGCCGAGCTGGATGCCGTGGCAAACCTGCAGCCTCTCTGGGCCTGCCACGAGGACCAGCTCGACCGGCTCACCCTGCCGTTCATGCCGGAATCCGCGCAGGACCGCCAGTACCCGTTCGGCGACCTGGTCAACCACGGTGCCAAGCTGGCTGCCGGCAGCGATTGGCCCGTCTCCAGTGCCGACCCGATCGCCGGGTCGCACATCGCCGTGAACCGCGTGGTTCCCGAAGGCGGCAGCCGGCCGCTAGGCGGCGAGAAGCAGCGCCTTGACCTGGCCACGATCCTTGCTGCCTACACCTCCGGAACTGCCTACGTGAACCACCGCGACGAGACCACCGGTAGCATTGCGCCGGGCTACTTCGCCGACCTCGCAGTGGTTTCCCCAAACCCGTTCGACGTACCGGCCGAGGAGATCTTCCGCAGCCGCGTCATC
Source organism: Paeniglutamicibacter sp. NPDC012692 (assembly GCF_042901625.1). NCBI lineage: Bacteria > Bacillati > Actinomycetota > Actinomycetes > Micrococcales > Micrococcaceae > Paeniglutamicibacter > Paeniglutamicibacter sp. NPDC012692. The sequence continues at coordinate 437,075 of NZ_JBIBDE010000002.1, read as the reverse complement.
TCCACCTGGATTGACGGCAAGTGCGTCTACGCAGCAGCCGATGTCCCCGTTTCGTCCAAGTAAGGCCCTGAAGAACATGCTTAAGAAGCCCCTTAAACTCGCGTTTGCGGCAAGCACCATCCTGGCACTTGCCGCCTGCTCGGCCTCGCCGGGTGAGGCCGGTGCCACTGCTGCGAAGCCCAGCTTCGACCTCACCGCGAACACCCCGGCCCCGACCGGCGAACTCGACAAGCTGACCTGGTCCCTCTACGCCGAGCCCTACTCGCTGGACTACGCCTACGCCTTCGATTACGCCGACAACCAGGTCCTGGCCAACGTCTGTGAATCGCTGCTGCGCCTGAACGAAGACATGAGTGTCTCCCCGGGCCTGGCCACGAAGTTCGAGAACCCCACCCCGACCACCTGGGTCTACACCATTCGCGAGGGCGTGAAATTCCACGACGGAACCACGATGACCGCGGACGACGTTGCCTATTCGATGAACCGCCACCTGGACCCGGCCGTTGGTTCTTTCTGGTACGCGGCCTACTCCAACGTCAAGGACATCAAAAAGACCGGCGACCACCAGGTCACCGTGACAACCAAGACCCCGGACGCGTTGTTCAATGAAACAATGTCCGGTGCCGCGGGCGTCATCGAATCGGCAGCGACCCTGAAGAAGTCCGGCGGCGACTACGGAAACTCCACCGGCGGCGTGAACTGCACGGGCCCGTTCGAGTTCAAGGGCTGGCAGAGCGGCGAGAAGATCAACCTCGCCCGCTTCGACGGCTACTGGGACAAGAAGCTCTCGGCCAAGGCCAAGGAACTTGAATTCGTCATCCAGACCGACCCCGTGGCACGCACCAACGCGCTGAAGTCCGGAGAGGTCGACGGCGGCTGGTTGCTTCCCACCAACGCCATCGGTGAATTGAACGCCTCCGGTGCCGGCAAGGTCTTCTTCGGCCTCAACTCCTCGGTGAGCAGCCTGGTTGTTTCCAATTCGGAAGGCCCGCTGGGCAACCCGGAGGTCCGCAAGGCCTTGCTGATGGCCATCGACCGCAACGGCCTGACGCAGGCGGCAGAAGCCGGCTACGCCACCCGGACCAACTCGCTGACCACCGAATCCGTCTGGGGATCGGCCGATGCCGCAACCAGGGACGCCGCGTTCAAGGACCTCGTCGACTACCCCTACGACGTCGAGGCAGCCGCCAAGATCGTCCAGGAGCAGGGTGTTGCGGGCCAGGAGATCACCATCACCACCGCGCCGATGGGCAACGGCTTTGCGGTGGTTGCCCAGGCAACCGCCGCGGCAGCGGAATCGATCGGTCTCAAGGCCACGATCAACACGGTGACCCCGAGTGCGTACACCTCGCTCTTCTCGGACCCGGCGGCCCGCAAGGGAACCGACCTGTTCTACACCAACTGGTACCTTTCCACCGCCAACCCGCTGGAAATGTTCAGCATCCTGCGCACCGGGGATTTCTCCAACTACGGCTCCTGGGCCAACCCGGAGTTCGACAAGGCAACGAACACCGGCCTGCAGGGAACCGACCCGGCCAAGAGCATGGCCAAGGCGGTTGAAGCGCAAAAAATTGCCAACAAGGAACTTCCCTGGTTGCCGCTCTACGAGAGCCCGACCAATATCTGGATGAACAACAAGATCACGGGTGCCTCACCGTCGGTGAACTACCTGTACTACCCATGGGCGGCCCAAATTGGCGCAAAGTAACCTCGCCACAGCGACCCCGCCGGCTCCGGGGGCAACCAAGCCCCCGCGCCAGGCGGGCGCGGCACTGAAACTGGCAGCCGGCAAGATCGGCGCATTCCTCTTCACCGTGTTCGTTTCCTCGGTGATCGTGTTCTTCTCGCGCTGGCTGGTGCCGGGCGACCCGATCAGCTTCCTGCTGCGCGGGCGTAGCCCCAACCCCGAGGCCATCGCGGAAGTCACGGCCATCTACGGCCTGGACAAACCCCCGTTGGAGCAGTACTGGAACTGGATCACGGGTGTGCTGCAGGGCGACTTCGGCCGCTCGCTGCAGTACCGCCAGGACGTCACCGACGTGATCCTGAACCGCTTGCCCGTCACCCTGGGCCTGGTGGTCATGGCCGGTGCGATGATCGCGATCCTCGGCCTGGCCGCGGGCATCGCCGCCGCGTTGTTGCGCGGCACCTGGGCCGACCGGGCGATCGTGGCCTCCATGTCGGGCCTTGCTGCCATCCCGTCGTTCGTGGGTGCCATTGTCCTGATTGCCGTCTTCGCGGTGCAGCTTGGCATGTTCCCGTCCTTTGGGTCGGGAACCGGGTTCTGGGACATGGTGTACCACTTGGTTCTTCCGTCCCTGGCGCTGGCTCTCTCGTTCATCGCCGTGGTGGGGCGGGTGACCCGCTCGGCCATGGTAGAGCAGTTCGCCCGCGAGCACGTCGAGGTTGCCCGTTCCCGCGGCATCACTCCGGTTGCGGTTGTCATCCGCCACGTGCTGCGCAACGCCACCGGCCCGATCCTCACGGTGTCCGGCCTGCTGGTTGCCGGTCTCCTGGTGTCCTCCGCGATCGTGGAGCAGGCCTTCGGCTTGGCCGGCCTGGGTTCCCTGCTGGTTTCCTCCGTGGACCGCCTGGACTTCCCCGTGGTGCAGGCGATCGTGCTGATCGTCGTCACCGCATTCGTAGCCATCAACACCCTGGTTGACCTCCTGGGTCCCGTTATCGATCCACGCCTGAAGGCGGGGGAAGGGGCACGATGACCATCCAAGTTGCTCCGCGTTTGCCAATCAAGCGCCTGAGCCTGAAAAACCGCCGGTGGGGGCTGATCCTCTCCGCGACATTCCTGGCGCTGGTCCTGCTCACCGCCGTCCTTGCCCCGCTGGTGGCACCGTATCCGCCGTCCGCGGTCGACCTGTTGCGGGTCAACTCCGGTCCGACGCCACAACACTGGCTGGGCACCGACGCCCTGGGCCGCGACATCTTCTCGCGCATGATCCACGGATCGCGCACCGCGCTGGCCGGTCCGGCGTTTGTGGTCCTGCTTTCCTCGATCTTGGGCCTGCTGATCGGTTTGTGGGCCGGCTGGGCCGGCGGCAAGGTCGATGCGATCATCAGCCGCGTCTTCGACATCGTGCTCGCGTTCCCGGGCCTGTTGCTGGCGATCCTCGCCGTGGCACTTTTCGGCAAGGGACTGGTGGCACCCGTGCTGGCCATGTCCATTGCCTACACCCCGTACATCGGGCGGCTGACCCGGCAACTCGTTGCCACCGAAAAGAACCGCCAGTATGTGGCCGCATACAAAGTGCAGGGGTTCTCCGCACCATGGATCGCCACCCGGGCCGTGATGCCCAACGTGCTGGGCGTGGTCGGTTCGCAGGCCACGCAGAACTTCGGGTACGTGCTTGTTGAGCTGGCCGCCCTGTCCTTCCTGGGTCTCGGAATCCAGGCGCCGCAGGCCGACTGGGGCAACATGATCAATGAAGGCCAGACAGCATTGGTCAGTGGAAACTTCATGCCCGCACTCATCCCGGCGGTGGCCGTGGTGCTCGTTGTCGTGGCAGTGAACACCGTTGGTGGCTGGCTATCAGACAAGCTGGGAGATCCCTTCGCATGAACCTCTTAAACGTCTCTGACCTAAGCATCGAGATCAACCAGCCCGGGGGCTCGACCCTGCTGCTGGACAGGGTTTCCCTGCACATCGCGCGCGGCGAAACCGTGGCGCTGGTTGGCGAATCGGGATCCGGGAAGTCGCTGACGGCCCGCGCCGTGTTGGGCCTGCTGCCTTCCTCTGCCGACGTCACCGGCGAGATCGAGCTCGAGGGCGTCCCGGTCCTCAAGGCCTCCCCGGCCGAGCTGCGCGCCATGCGCCGCACCCGTGCCGCCATGGTTTTCCAGGACCCGCGTTCGTCCATCAACCCGGTGCGTACCCTCGGTGCCCACCTGATCGAACCGATGATGCAGGTTCCAGGGGCAGACAAGGCAGCCCTTGAGGCCCGCGCGGTCGCACTGCTCGGTTCCATGGGATTGACAAGCCCCGAGGCCCGCATGAAGCAGTACCCGCACGAGTTCTCTGGCGGCATGCTGCAACGCGTCATGATCGCCGGCGCCCTGATGAACGACCCGGAACTGCTGATCTGTGACGAGTCGACGACGGCCCTGGACGTCACCACCCAGGCGGCGGTGATCCAGCTGCTCTCCAAGGCCGTGTCCGAGCGCTCCATGGGCATGCTCTTCATCACCCACGACCTGGCCCTGGCCGCATCGATCGCCGACCGGACCTACGTGCTGCGCAACGGCGTGGTCCAGGAACACGGTGAGACCCGGCAGGTCTTCGAACGTCCCGTCTCGGAGTACACCAAGAAACTTGTCGCGGCAACGCCCAGCATGCAGAATGCGCCGAAGACCGGTGCGCACCGTACCGAGGCGACCGAAGCCCCCGTGCTGAGCGTGGACAACGTCTCCAAGACGTATCACATCCACGGGCAGCCGTCGGTTGAGGCTCTGAAATCCGTGTCACTGGCCATTCCGGCCGGTGGCGGCCTGGCCGTCGTTGGCGAGTCCGGTTCGGGAAAATCGACCCTCGGTCGCATCGTTGCCGGCCTGGAACACGCAGACACCGGTGAGATGACGGTGGCAGGTGGCGAGGTCAAGGGCGGGAGCGCCAAGGAACGCCGGCTGAAGACGGCATCGCGCGTCCAGATGGTGTTCCAGGACCCCTACCAGTCCCTGGATTCCCGACTCACCCCGGCCAAGGCGCTGGAAACTGTCCTGAAGCTGCACTACAAGCTCGATGCCAAGGCCATGAAGGCCCGCATCAAGGAACTGCTTGAATCCGTGGGGCTTGAGGAAAAGCACGCAAACCTCTACCCCCGCAAGCTGTCCGGCGGCCAGCGGCAGCGCGTTGCCATCGCCAAGGCCATGGCCCTGAACCCGCGCCTGCTGGTGCTCGACGAGGCGACCAGCGCGCTGGACGTCTCGGTCCAGGCCCAGGTGCTTGAGCTGGTCAACAGGCTGCGCAAGGAAAGCGGCGTCTCGGTGCTGTTCATCAGCCACGACCTGGCGATCGTCGGGGAAATCTGCGACGAGCTGCTGGTGGTCCAAAACGGCACCATCGTCGAGAGCGGCCCGACCGCCGAAGTGCTGAACAACCCGCAACACCCCTACACCCAGACCCTGTTGGCCTCGGTGCCGCGCCCGCGTTGGGAAACCGACAGCAGTGCCGGAATCGCCCGGGATTCCCTCGACGGGGACCTGGAACCGGCGCAGAACAACAGTCTCTAGAGAAAAAGACAATGACTACATCTAAACCGACGTTCTTCGAGAACGCCGAAAAGACCATCGACCCGGCACTCTGTGCGGCGTCGCTGCGCGACACCAAGCGGGCCGTGTACTGGCTCGATTCACCGTTGCGCCCCGGCATCCGTGAACCGCTGCGCGCCCAGATCGAGGCCGATCTGCTTGTGGTCGGCGGCGGCTACACCGGGTTGTGGACAGCCCTGCAGGCCAAGGAACGCAACCCCGAAACCTCGGTGGTCCTGCTTGAGGCCAACTGGGTGGGTTCAGAGGCCTCGGGTCGCAACGGCGGCTTCTGCGAAGCCTCACTGGTCCACGGCGAATCCAACGGCGAGCAGCACCTGCCCCAGGAAAACGCGCGGCTGACCGAGCTGGGCAACGAGAATCTTGCCGAGCTGATCGAGACCATCGAACGCTATGGCATCGACTGCGACCTGTACCGCGAGGGCGCGCTGGCCGTGGCCACCGAACCGCACCAGGACGCCTGGCTGCGTGAGGAAGCGGACGGCGAGGACACTGTCTACCTTGACCGCGCAGAGACCTCCGAGCTGATCAAATCCGAAGCCTTCATTTCCGGTGCGTGGAGCCGCGGCGACACCGTCCTGGTGAACCCGGCGAAGCTCGCTTGGGGTTTGCTGGCAGCTTGCGAGCAGCTCGGCGTGCGCATCTTCGAGCAGTCCAAGGTCACCGGCATCGAGGAACGCGACGAGAAGATCGTTGCCGCAACCGCCGCCGGCCAGGTCATCGCCTCCAGGGTGGCCCTTGCCACGAACGTGTTCCCGTCCCTGCTGAAGCGCAACGCGCTGATGACCGTCCCGGTCTACGACTACGTGCTCGTCACCGAGCCGTTGACCGAGGCGCAGCGCGAGGCGATCGGCTGGGAAACCCTGCACGGGCTGGTGGACCTGAACAACCGCTTCCACTACTCGCGACCGATCGTCGACGAGAACGGGGACTTCCGCATCCTCTACGGCGGCTTCGATGCGATCTACCGTTTCGGCGGCAAGGTCAACCACGAGTTTTACGACAACGAGGCCACCTACAAGAAGCTTGCCGCGCACTTCTTCGCGACCTTCCCGGAACTGCAGGACCTGAAGTTCTCGCACGCCTGGGGCGGGGCCATCGACTCCTGCAGCCGCTTCTTCTCCTTCTTCGACCTGGCCTACAAGGGCAAGGTCGCCTCCTGTGCCGGCTTCACCGGCCTGGGCGTCGGGGCCTCCCGCTTCGGCGCAAAGGTTATGCTGGACCTGCTCGAGGGCAAGAACAACGAGCTGACCAACCTGGAAATGGTCAAGAAGAAGCCGCTGCCGTTCCCTCCGGAGCCGGCCGCCTGGATCGGCGTCAAGATGATGACCACGGCCCTCGCGCGCGCCGACCGCCGCGAGGGCGAGCGCGGACTGTTCCTCAAGACCATGGATGCCGTGGGCATGGGGTTCGACTCGTGAGTATTATCGAAAACATGAATATGACCAGTTTCAACAACCCGACAGTCCACGCGCCCTCAGCGGTTCTGGAACACGAGCTCGTTCCGGCGGACCAGTCGGTTGCCGGGGATCCCACCACCGCTGCCGAGCGGCTGGGAGAGATCTTCGGCGTGGAGTTCGGTCTCTGGGAAATGAGCGCCGGAATCATGACCGACGTCGAGGCGGAGGAACTCTTCGTGGTGCTCAGCGGTTCCGCCACCGTGCAGATCCACGAAGCCAACGGCTTCGCCGCGGACGTGCTCAAACTCGAGCCGGGAACCGTCTGCCGCCTCGGCGAGGGCATGCGCACCACCTGGATCTTGGACGCACCGCTGCGCAAGCTGTACCTGACGCAGGCATAACGGGCAAACAATGGCGGGGTCCGTGGGATTTAGCACCACGGACGCCGCCATTTCCAGCTGGGTCGGTGGTTATTCCTGCCTGGTTGTGAGTCTGTTCTGGCAGGCAAGAGCCTTTTCCCGGTGGAGCCATCACCCCGTAGAAGCATCCGAGACGCTCCCGAGGACCTCACCTAGACGGGAGTCGCAATGACGAGCATGACGCATCCGGTGCGGGTGACGTATGGCCCATGTGGCATGTTGGGCTGTCGACTCGTGTAAGCCCCGGCCAGGAACGTCTCATTTAGCGTGAGATCCGTGAGCTCCCCCGAGAGTAGAAAGACTTCCTCGGCGAAGTCGTGACTGATGACCCCGCTGTGACTGGTGTCCAGCCCCGCGTCCCACTTTGAAAGTTGGGTCGAGGCGCCACTGTCGTCATGGCTAAGTATCTTCTGGCTCACCCCCGCGAAGTCTGGATCGGGGATCCATTCCAAAGCTGATGTGTCGAAGAATTCGTGTTCGGCTTTCAACCAAATACTCCTCAATGGTGCGTACAACGACGCTTTGCTGTTCGGTCTTGCATGGACTTTCGCGTTGACATCGTTTCCGCAGGAGACGGTGTTCGGAATGCCTCGGTGCCGTTGTTCATCGACAGGCGACGTGCAACGGCACCGAGTGCAAATGCTGGTGGGCCGGCGCGAACGGATGCTGCTGCTTTTTCGCCCGACCGACTTGAACCTTCTTAGCCGATGGGTGCGGCCATTTGCTCCACAACATACTGTGCATTGATGTTGTCTCCGGTCGCAGGATCGGTCATTTCAACCTTCCAGCTGCGAGCGAATTGGTCGATGCCGCCGCGCATGGCCACCGTTCCCGAAATGAGAACCGTGCCAGGCTGCGCCAAACCGCGGTCCCTTAGAACGTCAAGCCAATAGTCCGGAGTCAGCAAGGCTCCAAGCGTGCTGTCCTGAATGAGGGTGTCAGGCGTGTCGCCGGTGCCTACCCAGCCCTTCAGGGTGATCTGATCGAGTCGGTCTCGGACGTCGTCCAGGCGCCAAGCCTTGCGGCCGAGGATGTCTGGACTCGCGTTTTTGCTCCATGCCACGCCATGCACCTCAAGGTCCCGGTCCGTGTGGTCGCAAGCCACAGTCAAGAGGACGCCGTCGTCGGTGATGACAAGTGCCCATTCGGCCTCGCCCGAGGTGCGGTCATGTTGTACGCGGACCTCGGAAGCCTGCTGGGCGAGGTATGTGGATACCGGATAGAGCGCTGGAGTAGTGGAGGGGCCAGGGACACCCAGTTCCGCGAGTTCGGCAATGTGCGCTTGCACTTCATCTTGCTCCCGCCCGGCGTATCCGGCATTGAGAAGGTGCTTCACCTCGATGACCTTGGTGCTGCCATCGGGAAGTTCGAAGCTCAAAACAGTCATTGGGGATCCGTTCTCTTGGGGTGCCGGGGAAACTTTCATCCGCAGCCTATGGTCAATGTACTCCTAGTATGCGTAATGTATACATTTAACGCCAGCGTGACAGGCGTCACCAAACGAATCTCTGAGAAGGACTAAACACCATGGCCAAATCTCCAGTGCCACTCGTGGACGTTAGGCACCATCCGGACAAGCCAGTACGTCCGAAAGGCTTGTACAAGGCCTTCGCGGCCAGTCTTACCGGAACGGCACTTGAATGGTACGACTTCGCCGTCTACTCCGCTGCTGCGGCCGTAGTTTTCCCCATCATCTTCTTCCCGGCCTCTGATCCGCTGACGGGAACCATTCTGGCGTTCTCAACCTATGCTGTCGGCTATGTTTCCAGGCCGATCGGCGGAATCGTTTTTGGCCGGCTCGGCGACAAGATTGGGCGCAAGAAGGTCCTTGTGGTGACCCTGATGATCATCGGTGTCGCCACCGTACTGATTGGAGTGCTGCCCGGCTATGCAAGTTTGGGTATCGCAGCCCCGATTATTCTTGTTCTCTTGCGTTTCGCCCAAGGCGTGGGCGTTGGCGGTGAATGGGGCGGGGCGGTCCTGCTTTCGAGCGAGTATGGCGACCCGAACCGACGTGGATTCTGGGCTTCGGCAGCCCAAATTGGCCCGCCTGCCGGAAACCTGCTGGCAAACGGTGCACTTGCCGTGTTGACCGTTTCACTGACTGAAGAGCAATTCCTGAGTTTCGGATGGCGCATTGCCTTCCTGTTGTCCGCACTGCTGATCGCCTTTGGACTGTGGATCCGGCTAAAGCTCGAAGACACGCCGATCTTCAAGGCGATCGAAGCTCACGGGGAGCAGCCGGCTGCTCCGATTCGTGAAGTTTTCAGCAAGGAATTGCGTCCATTGATTGCCGCTACTTTGTGCCGAGTTGGCCCCGATGTGGTCTACGCATTGTTCACCGTCTTTACGCTGACCTATGGAATCCAAGTTCTCGGGTTCGAGCGGGGCCAGGTGCTGACAGCCGTCCTCATCGGTTCGGCATTCCAGCTATTCATGATCCCCCTTGCAGGGGCGGTTTCGGACCGCATCAATCGTCGACTCGTGTATGGCGCGGCAGCCGTTCTTGCGGCTGTCTGGGCATTCGTGTTCTTCGCCGTCCTTGGTGGTGAGAGCGAGGCCATGTTGATTGTCGGCATTGTCCTGGGGCTCATGACCCACTCGTTCATGTATGGACCGCAGGCTGCCTTCATCGTGGAACAGTTCTCTCCGCGTTTGCGCTCCACCGGCAGCTCCCTTGCGTACACATTCGCGGGTGTCATTGGCGGCGCAATTGCCCCGCTGATGTTCACGCTGCTGCTTTCGTCCTACAAGAGCTGGGTTCCGGTGGCGATTTACGTGGCCGTGGCTGTCGCCATCACGCTGATTGGCCTTGGTCTCGGGCGAAATCCCAACCCCTCCGAGGACGAGGAATACCGCCTTATCCTGGAAGGCGGACATCCGGAGAACCTGCCGGATGAAAATGCCGACGCAGGTTCGTCGGTGCGCTGATCAGGTGCGAAGCAGGATGTCTCGGGTGACGGCCAGATGATGTCCGATGGCCTCGTTGGCCTTTGCGGTATCGCCGGACGCCAGGGCGTCGAGGATGTCCTGGTGTTCGGCGCAGACCTGCTCTCGCCGACCACCCGTTCGGGACAATGCCGAGACCCCCACCAGGATCTGGCGGACGTGGAGTTTGCTGTAGCTGCGGGAGAGGAGCTCATTGTCGACGGCGTCAATGAGTTGTTGGTGAAACAGTGTGTCCAGTCGAATGAACTCCCGGGCGGCATCGGGAGTCAGATGGTCGGGCATGGAAGCCTGGAGATCCAGGGTCTCTTGCATGGCCTCCAGGGGGACTGCGTTCTTGGCTATGACGAATTGGGCGGCGTGACATTCCAAAACGCCGCGAACATCCATGAGCTCGGAAATCTCGCGCCCGGTCACTACCGGAACATACGCACCGCGTTGGGGAATCAATTCGACAAGTCCATCCGAAACCAAGAGCAGGAGAGCCTCACGCACTGGGGTTCGGGATACGCCGATCTCGGCTGCGAGTTCCTGCTCGTTGAGGAACTTTCCCTGCATTTCAGGGTCAATCAGGATGTTTTCGCGTAAATAGGAGTACGCCTTCTCCCTGCCGGAGGACGTTGTCCGTGAAGTAGTTCGCATACATTAGGTATACAACAGAATGGAATGATTTTCATGCGATTAGCACTTGCCCAAATCGTTAGTACTGCAGATTCGGCACAAAACCTGTCCATTGTTCGAGATTACGCCAAGCGTGCCTCTTCCGCCGGAGCGGAGCTCGTCGTTTTTCCCGAAGCAACGATGTGCGCTTTCGGGAATCCCTTGCTCGATGTCGCCGAACCCTTGGACGGGCCGTGGGCTGAGGAAGTACGCGCCATTGCCCGCGATCTTGGGATTGTGATCGTGGCGGGAATGTTCACCCCGGGATCGGGCGCCAGGGTGCGCAATACATTGCTGGTTACCGGGCCGGGAGTCGAGACTTCATACGACAAAATCCATCTCTTCGATGCCTTTGGATTCTTCGAGTCGGATGGCGTCGACGCCGGCGAGTCACCCGTAACCTTTGAGCACAACGGAACGGTCTTCGGACTGGCCACCTGCTACGACATCAGATTCCCCGCGCTTTTCACTTCGAATGCAAGAGCAGGAGCAATGGTCAACATTGTTTGTGCCTCATGGGGTATTGGCGAAGGCAAAGCAGAACAATGGGACGTGCTGGTGCGCGCCCGTGCATTGGACAGCACCACTTTCATCGTCGCGTGCGGGCAAGGTGATCCGTCAACTGTCGGAATTGATGCCAATGGAGCAGCGCCTACCGGGATGGGTCACAGCGCGGTGGCTTCCCCTGCGGGAAAGTCCCTGCTGGCCCTGGGCGCCGGGCCGGAGCTGGCAGTGTTCGACATTGACACGAACGAAGTTCCCGACATCCGGCTCAAATTACCGGTCCTTGCCAACGCCCGGAGCCTCTAAAGCGCGTCATGGCTGCCGGCGGTCACCAACCCCCGTCGGCTTCGGCTGGTGGATTTCAGGGTTCGTTGCCACAGCACCAATTCCTTCCGAGACAACCGTTGTATGTCGTTGGCCGCCCACCTATGCTGTTCGCGTCAAACCCACGAACGGCAGGGCAACGCGGCCAGGACTCGTGCTTGGAGCGCCCGGAGAATGGAGCAAGCCATGAGCGACGAACAGGTTGGCCGCAACCTCAAGGGAATGGACGATCTCGACTTCGACGGTTGGAACAACGCCGACTGGAGCGGCGTCTTTGCCCACCACCACACCGATGACGTGCTCGTGGATTGGAAGGGCCAGGAACCCACCCGCGGCGTCGCGGCGCACATTGACGCGATGAAGGCCTTTGTCGAATCCGTCGGGGGCACGCCGCCCCGGATCGCCTCCCACCCGATCGCCTTCGGATCCGGCGAATGGACCTGTGTCATCGGCGAGTTCGAGGACGGGAGCCGCATGGTGACGGTCGCGAAGTGGCGTGACGGCGCGATCGCCGAGGAATACATCTGGGCGTAAGCCCCCCCACCATGTACGGAAGCCGCCCCCAAATAGGAGCGGCTTCCGTTTTTCATCGATATTTCATCAATGATGCGCCTCGTCCATCCAGGCGACCGGACGGTCCGGGTTCTACTTTTCAGTCATGTCCAGATGCGGCGTCGGACGGCGGAAGCCGCGGGTGATGACCAGCAGCCAGATGAAGCCGATGCCGAGCCACACCAGCCCGATGGTCAGGGCGGTCGCCGACAGGCTGGTCCACAGCCAGACCGTTAGTGCCAGGCCGACTAGCGGCAGCACCAGGAACCTGAAGGTGTCCACCGCTCCTCGCCTGCCCTCGTCGAAGAAATAGTGCTTGATGACCGCGAGGTTGACAGCGGAGAACGCGACCAGCGCCCCGAAGCTCACGGTCTCGGAGATCAGCTGCAGCGTCACGAAGAGCGAGCCCATGGCGATCACCGACACCGCCAGGATGGAGAGGACCGGGGTGTTGAACCTGCGGCTGAGCCGCCCGAAGAAGGACTTGGGCAGCACGCCGTCGCGGCCCATCGCGTAGAGGATCCGGGCCACGGACGCCTGCGCGGCGATCGAGGAGCCGATGCCGCCCGCGGTGAACGCGGCCAGGAAGATCGCGGCGAACGCCTGCCCGCCGACGGACAGCATGACGTCCATCGCCGCGGCATCCGGGTCGCTGAACACGTTGCTGGGGTAGGCCAGCTGGGCCACGTAGGCGAGGATGACAAACAGGATGCCCGCCCCGAGGGTGACCAGCGTGATGGCGATCGGCAGCGAGCGGCGCGGGTTCTTGGTCTCCTCCGCCAGGGTGGAGATCGAGTCGAAGCCCAGGAACGACAGGCACAGGATTGCGGCGCCGCTCATCAGCGGGGCGAACCCGTCGGCGGTGCCATCGCCGGTGAACGGCTTGGTGATGCTCAGGTCGGCCTGTCCGGTGGCCGAGGCGACTGCCATCGCGATGAACACCACGATGAACACCGTCTGGACGGCGATGATCGCCAGGTTGGCCCGCGTGACCGAGACGATCCCGATGATGTTCAGCGTGGTGACAAGGCCGATGACCACGACGATGAACACCCAGTTGGGGATCGCCGGGAAGGCGGCATTGAGGTAGATGCCCGTGACCAGGTAGTTCAGCATGGGCAGGAAGAGGTAATCCAGCAGCAGCGACCAGCCGGCCATCAGCCCGGTGGCCGGGCCGAAGCTTTTCTGCGTGTAGGTGTAGGCGGAGCCCGCATAGGGGAACGCCTTGGACATGAGCCCGTAGGAGCGCGCGGTGAACATCATGACGCACAGGGTGATCAGGTAGGCCAGGGGCAGGCGCCCGCCGGAGACCTGGGTGACGATCCCGTAGGTGGTGAAGACCGTCAGCGGAACCATGTAGACCAGCCCGAAGAGCACCAGGCCGGGGATGCCCAGGACGCGCTTGAGCTGTGGTGCGGCCGGGCTGGCGCCTGCGGCCTGGAGCTGTGCCGCGCTGGGGTTACTGTTCGACATGGCGCTGTGGCCCTTCGTGGTAGGTGTTGATGTCGTTTGCGTTGTCGTTCGTGTAGGTCGGCTCGCCCGCAAGGTAGGTGGCGATGACGGGGTTGGCGGGGAGCTCGGCCGGCGCCGCGGAGCGCGGATCCCGCCCGAGCCACACCAGGTCGGCGCTGTGGCCCGCGGCCAGGGTGCCCCACGGGGTCGGGTGCGCATCGGCGAATCCCTGGAAGGCGGTGCCGCGCGTGTAGATGTCCAGCGCGTCCTCGATCCCGATGATTTGCTCCGGGACCCAGCCGCCGTCCGGGTCCCCGTCGGTGGTGGTCCGCGACGCGGCAATGGCGATGCCCTCGCGCGGGTCGGCGGAGGACGCGGGCCAGTCAGAACCGAAGGCGAGCCGGGCGCCGGATTCGGCCAGCGTGCGGGTCTTGTATTGCGTGTCGGCACGTTCCCGGCCCAACCGCGGGATCGTCAGCACCGTCATGAGCGCGTCCAGCTGGGCCCAGAGCGGCTGCATGTTTGCCACGACGCCCAGCTCGGCAAAGCGCGCCAGGTCCCGGTCGCTGGCGAGCTGCACGTGGGTGACCACGGGTCGCGCCGCGGCCCCTTCGGCGAGGTGCTCCGAATGCTCCATGGCGTCGAGGGAAATGCGCACCGCGTCGTCGCCGATGGCGTGGATGTAGGGCTGGAATCCTTCGGCCCGCACGGCCGCGACGGCCCTGGACAGCTCAGCCGGCTCCCAGATCCTCATGCCGTGGTGTTCCGCCGTGCAGTACGGGTCCAGCAGGGACGCCGTCTCGTTCTCGATGACCCCGTCGGCGAAGAACTTGATGGTGTTGAACGTGAGGTTCGGGTGGTTCAGGGCCCGGATCTCCTCGCGAGCCGCAAGCATCTCCTGAAGCGAACCCGGGAAGTGCCGCGGGTCGGCGATCAGGGCGATGTTCATGCGCACCTTGAGCAGTCCGCGCCGGGCCGCCTCGATGTAGACCTTGTAGTTGTCCAGTTCGGCCCAGGACTCCTGGGCCCAAGTGATGCCGAAGGACGTGAACATGTCCAGGGCGGTGGCCAGCGCCTGCAGCCGCACCTCGAAGGCCGGGGGAGGGCAGACCGCGGCCATCAGGTCCAGGGCTCCCCATTCGCGCAGCACGCCGAGCGGTTCGCCATCTGCTCGCCGCGGGATTTCACCCATCTCCGGCTCGGGGGTGTCCTTGGTGATCGAGGCCCTGCGCAGCGCCTCCGAATTGCACCAGAGCGTGTGGCCGTCCCAGCCACGCAGGACCACGGGGCGGTCGGCAACGCCCTCGTCGAGCCAGCGGGCCTCGAACAGGCCGCCCTCGGCGAGCGAACCGTTGTAGGCAACGCCCTGGATCCATTCCTCGTTCGGATTTTCCTCGGCGTAGCGCCGGACCTCGGCGACAACGGCCTCCACGGAGGTGAGCCCGACCAGTCTGGGGCCGAAATTTTCAAGACCGCCATGGATCGGGTGGGAGTGGCCCTCGCCGAACCCCGGCATGAGGAACCCGCCTTCGAGGTCGATCGCCTCGTGGTCGATGTCCTTGGCGCGTTGCACGGCTTCGTCGCCGAGCGCGGCGATGCGGCCGTCGCGGACGAGCAATGCGTGCGTGTCGCCCAGCCCCTTTCCGGGCCAGACGGTTCCTCCGTGAAACAGGGTGGATCTCTGCTGCTGCGTGTTCATGCAAACCCTTTCAAGGCCAAGCAAAGCAAATGGCACGGCTCGGCACCGACCATGAGATGGGAGTGGGGCGCCGAGCAGTACGAACGAACGTCGTTCGTATAAGTAGAATGGAATCTACAGCCGAGGCTAGAGTGTGTCAATGGTCACTTTTGCGGGCTGGTTGCAAGGGTTTTTAGTGTGGGGGAGTCAAGGATGGGCATGAATCGCCGGAAGATCGCCATCGCCGCGCTCGAGTTGGTGGAACGCGAAGGCATCGAGGCGCTCACCATGAAGCGGTTGGCCGAGGAGGTTGACCGGAAGCCCGCGTCTTTGTACAACCACATTGCGGGCAGGCAGGACCTCATCGAGGCGATGCGCGGGATCCTGTCCGAGCACATCGACGCCAGTTTCTTCGAGTCTCTCGGGTGGAGGGATGCGCTGCTGGCCTGGGCGCGCGAGTACCTGAAGGCCTTTGCCCGGCATCCAAAGATCATCGCGGTGATGGCCACGACGGCGATCTCGGACCCCGCGACCCTGGCCGCCTACGAGCAGGTGGTGGCCAGCTTGGCCCGCGGCGGCTGGAGGCGCGGCGAAGCCGTGGCGGTCATGCGCGCCGTGGAGGCTTACGTGCTCGGGTCCGCCCTCGATATCGTGGCACCCGATACGCTGCTCAACCGCGACTCGATCCCAGCGGAACTCACCGAATTGCGCGAGAACCTGGATCCGCGGGATGCGGAGAGCTGGAGCGCGCAGGCGGCATTCGAGCTGGGCATCCACGCACTGCTTGACGGGCTTGTCTCCACCCTCGAGCGAAACGGTGCGAGCCGGGCCCTGTAGCGGCCAAGTGGCACCCGGGCGCAAGAAGGGATTGGCAGCGCCCCCTCCCGCCCCCACGGCCGGTCGGGGCGCTGCCAATCCAGTCTGGAGTGCCGGTGGTCGCCTAGGCGTTTGCCACGGCGTTCATTGCGGGCCACCATGCGGCCCGGGTCCACAGGTTCAACGATTCCTCGAGCGCCTGGCCCAGGGTGAAGACGGTCGCGTCGTCGTAGGTGCGTCCAACCAGCTGCACGCCCGTCGGCAGGCCGTTGGGGGCCATGCCGGAGGGTAGCGCCAGCACCGGCACGCGGCCGATCACGTTGAACGGCACGGTCAGCGCGGATTCGATCCAGGAAACCTTGGCGCCTCCGACATTGACAAGCGCGGCGGGGTCCGCGAAATCCGCGGCCATGCCCTGGGTGGCAAGCGTCGGGCAAAGCAGGGCGTCGTAGGTTTCGAAGACCTTGCCCAGCGGTTCGTAGATGGCGGCCTCGGCCACCAGGCCCTCGGCAAAGGAGCCGGCCTGTGCCGCGCGCTTGGCGAAGTCGAGGGTGTAGGGCATCAACAGATCGGAATCCGCGCCGGCGACCTCGGTGATGAACGGGCCCATGATGCCGCCGAAGTGCGCCCAGGCTGCCTCGACGATCTGCTTGCGGGTCCACGGCAGGGTGATCTCGTCGACGACGACCCCCGCACTGCGCAGTGCCTCGGCGGCGGCGCGGGTGTTGGCCTCGATGACCGGGTCCACGATGTAGTCGCCGAGGTTGATGCACAGGGCGACTCGCATGCCCGCGGCCGCGGCGGCGTTCGGTGCCGGCAGCGTGTAGGCCGGGCGCAGCGAGGCCTGGTCAACGCGGTGCGGGCCGGCGATCACATTCTGCAGCATGGCCACGTCGGCGACGCTGCGGGCCATGGGGCCATCGGCGCAGTAGGTGTCCTGGTTGAAGGGCGCCAGTCCCGGGACGCGCCCGAACGGCGGCTTGAATCCGACGATGCCGGAGAAGGAGGAGGGGATGCGGATGGAGCCGCCGATGTCCGAGCCCGTCGCGAGGATGGACTCGCCCGCGGCCAGCGCCGCGCCGGAGCCGCCCGAGGAGCCGCCCGGGGTCAGTTCCGGGTTCCACGGGTTGCGGGTGACGCCCCACAGCTTGGAGTGCGTGTATGGCGCGCAGCAGAACTCCGGGGTGGTGGTGCGGCCGTGCACCACGGCGCCCGCGGCAAAGATGCGCTCGACGATCGGGTGGCTGACCTCGGCGATGGTGCCCTTTTCGGTCAGTGAGCCTTCCTCTGCAAGGCGTCCGGCGATCGGCTGTTCTTCCTTGAGCAACAGCGGGATGCCTTCCAGGGCCCCGAGTCGCGAGCCGCCTGTGGCAAAGCGTTCCTGCGAGGCGCGCGCGGCGGCGTAGGCGTCGTCAAGCATTTCCTCGGTCAGTGCGTTGATTCCGGGTTCCACGGATGCCGTGCGGGCCACGACCGCGTCGAGCAGTTCGACCGGTGAGAGCTCCTTGGTGTCAAAAAGTTCGCGTGCCTTGGTGGCCGTGAGGTGGTGCAGCTCCATGGGGTGGCTCCAATCGAAAGGTGTACGAAGACGTGTGGGCCACTGATGCGTGACCTGGAATCGAGGGCGCGTGGAATGCCCCTGCATGATGAGACTAGGCTCACGTTTCGATTAAGTCAACGGTGATGACAGCATAGTTGACACCGAGCCTCGAGGGGTGCTTGGAAGGCGCGGGGGATTGGGCGCATGCGGAAACGGCACCATTCGCGGGATCGCGAATGGTGCCGCTGTTGTTCGGTGGTCCGGTCAGGACGCCATGCCGTCGTCGGGACGCGGCAACGCCGAGGGTTGGCGCTCGCCGAGGATGAAGTCGTCCTCGCGGTCGATCCATTGGCGGCGCAGCACGCGCAGCACCAACGACATGTTCATGCCCACGATCCCGGGCAGTGCGCCGATGTCGTTGGTGACAAAATCCGCCAGCGCATCCTCGCTGCGGAAAACCCCGTGGTAGAACACGGAAGCCGGCCCGGCCGTCATGACCGTGTAGCGGGCCGATTCGTGGGCGCTGAGCCGGGCAAGGGCCTCGGGAATGTGCCGGGGCTGAATTTCCAGGCTGATCAGCGCGGTG
The DNA here is from genome assembly GCF_042901625.1 of Paeniglutamicibacter sp. NPDC012692. NCBI lineage: Bacteria > Bacillati > Actinomycetota > Actinomycetes > Micrococcales > Micrococcaceae > Paeniglutamicibacter > Paeniglutamicibacter sp. NPDC012692. Next base: position 418,921 of record NZ_JBIBDE010000002.1, on the reverse strand, counting down.
ATCGGGTAGCCCAGCAGTGCCGGTTCGATCTCTGCTCGGGGTCTCGCGGTCCCCGATTCCAGCAGGTTCTGGACCAGCCGGTAGGCGCTGGAATTGCTGATATTGAGCTTGCGGGCCACCTGCGCCGAGGAGACCCTGCCGTCATCGAGCAACATGGCCAGGGCGCCGTGTTCATTGGGGCCCAGGGCGGGGTTGGCTGCGGCCGGCGAGTCCGGGTCGTAATCGGCCAATGCCGTAAGCGTGGCCGTTTGTTCCTCGGTGAGTCGGTGCAGACGCCAGCCGAATCCTTCGCGAGCCGCGCGCAGCACCAGGTCCGAGCGGATCGAGGCGACTCCGTCGATGGCGGGAAGCTGCGTCATGAGCAGCTGCTGGATCTCGGTGTCCGGCAACGGGTAGACGGTGCAGTAGAGGTCGGTCAGCCCGGTGGTCATCATGATCGACTGCACCTCGGGCACCCTGCGCAGCTCGTTGGCCACCGCATCGGTGCGCCCGGGGGCGCACTTGATCCACACCACGTACGGATTTCCGCTGGTCAGTACCGTCCAGCGCGCGGACGCGATCACGCGCAGCACCCCGCGCTCCTGCAGGTTCGCCAAGCGGCGGCTCGCGGTGGTCGGCTTAAGCCCGATGACCTCGGCAATCAGGTTGATCGGCGCCCGCGGAGCGATCTGCAGGGCGGCGACAATGTCTAGGTCGGCGGCGTCGAGTTCCTGGACCAAATTTCCTCCTTGGGATATTTCACCACTATAGTTGCCTTTCGTGACAACAATCACCACTGAACGTGGTGTGGCTGGTTGAAATTATTGATTGGATTGGCTTGTGGTGATGGAAGTGGAGACGGAGACTAAAAAGCCCCGTCGCGGGATTGGTGCCATGTTGAAGTTCATGGACGCCGTGGAACAGTTGGGTAACAGGCTGCCGCATCCCTTCTGGCTTTTCATGGGACTAAGTGTGGTGCTCATGTTCGTCAGCGCCCTGCTGGCGGCCCTGGACGTTTCGGCGGTCTCGCCTGCCACCGGGGAAGTCATCGAGGCACGGAACCTGCTCTCGGCCGAGGGCCTCGAGCTGATGCTCGGCGACCTCATCAAGAACTTCATCACCTTCCCGCCGCTTGGCCTGATCCTGGTGGTCATGCTCGGCGTCGCCATCGCCGACAAGGGCGGCCTGCTCACGGCCGTCATGCGTTCCATGCTGGCACGCGTGCCGGCAAAGATGGTGACGTTCACCGTGGCGCTGACCTCCATGTTCGCCCACATCGCCTCCGATGCGGCATTCATCGTCATGATTCCGCTGGGCATGATCGCTTTCAGGTCGGTGGGCCGCAGCCCTGTCATCGGTGCCATCGTCGCCTACGTGGCCGTCGGCGGCGCGGGCAGCGTCAGCCCCATCATTGAGGGTTCGGATGCCGTCTACGCGGGCCTGACCACGGCAGCGGCACAGACCATTGATCCTAACTACGTGGTTTCCCCCGTAGCAAACTACTTCTTCGGCGTCGTGTCCTCCTTCGTGCTCGCCATTTCGATCACCATCGTGACCGAGCTGATCGTGGCCCGCCGCGTCGAGGCCATGAACAAGGTCATCCCGGACCTGGCCGACCCGACCGGCATCCCCGACATGAAGCTCAACGCCCTTGAGCTCAAGGGCGTACGCAGGGCAGGCATTGCCGCGGCCATCTTCCTGTCCCTGTTGGTGCTCTCCGTGGTGCCACAGGCTTCCCCGCTGCGCGGCGAGGGCGGTTCCATCGTGGACTCCCCGTTGATGGACAACGTCGCCGTGTTCCTGATGATCTTCTTTGCCGTGGTTGGCATCGTCTACGGAAAGACCGTGGGGACCATCAAGTCGGCCCGCGACATTCCCGACCTGATGGGCCAGGGCGTGCGCGACCTGGTCCCCGTGATCGTGCTCTTCTTCGCTGTCTCCCAGTTCCTGGGCTACTTCAAGTGGACCAACGTCGGCCAGCTGGTGGCCATCGGCGGCGCAAACGCGCTCAATTCCGTCGACGCGCCCGTCATGTTGATCTTCGTCGGCGCGATCCTGCTCATCAGCATCATGAACCTGCTGCTCACCAGCGGCATCGCCATGTGGTCGCTGATCGGCCCGGTGCTGGTCCCGATGCTCATGCTGCTGAACATCTACCCCGAGACTTCCCAGGCGCTCTTCCGCATCGCCGACGCGCCGACCAACTCGCTGACCCCGATGAGCCCCTACTTCGTGATCGCCCTTGAATTCATCCGCCGCGTGCGGCCCTCGGCCGGCATCGGCACGCTGATGTCCCTGGTGCTGCCGCTGACGGTCATCAACCTGGTGGTCTGGACCCTCATGTTCCTGGGCTGGTACGCCCTGGGCATCCCGCTGGGCCCGGGCGCCCCGGTTCGCTAACAACCGGCTCGAGACGACATCAAAGCAAGAATGAAAGAGGCGTACGTGCTAGCCAACGACGTGACAACGACCCACCTCCATGACTGGGCCAAGGCCCACGCCGAGGACATGGTCGCCGACGTGGCCATGCTGGTGGGCCACGAAACCCCCAGCCGGGACCTGGACCTGCTGGACACCGCGGCCGGGGCCATCACGGCCTGGATGCGCGAACGCCTCGGGGAACCCGACCGGTTGGTGCGGCACAAGCTTGCGGGCCACGGGGACGCCATTGACGTGACCTACGGGGATCCGGACACCGCCGGCGTGCTGCTGGTCGGCCACTACGACACCGTGTGGCCGGCCGGAACCCTGGCCGAATGGCCCTTCACCATTCGCGACGACGGGACCGCCACCGGGCCCGGCGCCTACGACATGAAGGCCGGACTCGTCACCGCAGTGTGGGCGCTGCGCGCCCTGCGCGAAGCTGGCGCCGACCACCCTCCCGTGCGCTTCATCTTCAACGGCGACGAGGAAATCGGCAGCCCGGTCTCCCGCCCCATCATCGAGAAGGCCGCGGCCACGGCCCTCTCCACCCTGGTGCTGGAGCCGGGCGTCGGATGGGACGTGAAGACCGAGCGCAAGGGCGTCGGCGCGTTCACCGTTAACGTCTCGGGCATCGAATCCCACGCCGGGAACGACCCGCTGGGCGGGTCCAGCGCCATCCACGCGATGGCCGAGCTGATCCCCGAACTCGTCGCCGCACAGGACCATGCGGCCGGCACCACCATCAACGTCGGTGTCATCGGCGGCGGGACGACCCGCAACGTGGTGGCCGGCGCCGCGCACTGCGTGGCCGACGTCCGGGCCTCCACCACGGCGGAGGCCGACCGGGTGGCCGAACTCTTCGCCTCGCTGGAGGCCAGCGACCCGCGCATCGAGGTCGAGGTCACCGGCGGCTGGAACCGCCCGCCCATGCAATTCACCTCGGTGAGCCGCCCGTTGTGGGAGATGGCGCACGACGTGTCGGCCGAACTGCGCGAACCCCTGGAAGGCATCAGCGTGGGCGGCGGCAGCGATGCCAACTTCATCGCCGCGCTGGGCCTGCCGGTGCTGGACGGGCTGGGCGCCAGCGGCGGCGGGCCGCACGCGCGCCACGAGCACATCGTGCTCGCCGACGTTCCCGACCGGGCGGCGCTGGTTGCCGGAATCCTGCAACGCCACCTGCCGCAAGACTGACTTCCACGGCAAGCGACCCCCGACCTCCCTGGAGGTCGGGGGTCGCTTGCCGTCCGGGGCGATGCCTAAAGCGAGGTCCCCGGGCGCAGGGCCCGGACGCTGGCGTAGCCGTCGGAAACGGTCCGGGTGTAGCTGTCGAAGACGCGCGTGTTCTTGGTTTCGAGGGCGTAGGTTCCCCAGCCCGGGTTCGAATCCCTGATGAAGCCCAGCGCGGAGGCGTGCAGCGTGTCGGCAAGTTCTTGCGGGGGATTGGGGCCGGCCAGCGGCTCGACCTTTTCCGAGCCCAGGCAGTCGAAGAAGAACGGCACGTCCAGGCAGTGGACCGCCGCCGAGAACGCCGGGGAACGCCAGCTGAAACGCGAGACCCAGGTGGGCGTGCCGCCGCGCAGCTCGGCGAGTTCGGCCAGGTTGACGCGGAACATCCGGTCGGTCAGGAAGCGTCCCATGACGGCGGCCGTGCCCAGCGCCTTGACGTCCGCGTTGTGTGTCATCCAGGCGCGGCATGCTTCCTTGGTGCCGCCCATCTTGGTGATCATGCGGCCGGCCGGCAGGAAGCGCAGGAACTTGGCGGCCTTGGAAAAGGCCATGGCGAACTCGTCGTCGGTGGCAGAGAGCCAGAGCGGGATGTCGCTGCCCTGGCCGTCGGCCAGGGCCTCGGTGGTCGGGCGGGGGATCAGGTCCCCGTCGACGATCGGGCCGAGCGAGAGCCCCTCGTCGAGCATCTTCTGAAGGGCGCCCTTGGCCGTGAGGCTGGTGTTCTTCAGCTGCAGCTCGATGAGCTTTTCCTCGGGCACCGAGCGGAAGCCCGCAAGGTCGGCGCTCACTCCGGCGCCCTTGGCCAGGCTCTCGGTCAGGTCCTTGGCCCGCGTCAGGCTGACGTCCGCCAGCGCGCCGGAGAGCGAGATGACGCCGCGGAAGAGCCCGCGGGCGGCGGGCATCCCCAGCAGGGTGAGTACCGCGCCGCCGCCTGCCGACTGGCCGGCGATGGTGACCTTCTCCGGGTCGCCGCCGAACGATGAGATGTTGTCGCGCACCCATTCAAGGGCGCAGAGCCAGTCGCGCACGCCGCGGTTCTCCGGCGCTCCGGGAATGTGCCCGAATCCGTCGAAGCCCAGGCGGTAGGAGATCACGACCGTGACGACCCCGTCGCGGGCGAACCCGGTGCTGTTGTACCAGGGGCTTGCGGGGGAGCCGGCGAAGAAGCCGCCACCGTGGATCCAGACAAGCACCGGAAGCTTCGCGTCGCCGTCTCCCGCCGCGGGGGTGGTGACGTTGAGGTTGAGCGTGGATTCGCCGGGCACGCTGGGCTCCGGGATCAGTGTCACGCCGGGATCCCCGCGCTGCGGCGTGGGGCCGAAGGCGAGCGCGTCGCGGATGCCGTCCCACGGCTCGACGGGCACCGGGGCGGCGAAGCGGAGATCGCCGACCGGGGCCTGGGCGAAGGGGATGCCCATGAAGGACGTGACGTCGTCGCGGCCATCGACGGACCGGCGAATGCCGCGTATCCTGCCCAGCGGGGTGTCGATGATCAGCTGGTCCTGTTCGGTGCTTTGTTCTGCTGACATCGTGGCTCCTGATCTGTTGGAACAGAGGGTGTTGGCGGGGCGTCCCCGACGTCCCAGCGCAAGACTATCCGATCCTTGTGGAGAAATCCCGACTGTTGTACGGTATTTCCAAATGCGGTGTCGAGACCGCCGGAACAGACAAGAGGACAGCATGAACGCAATGATCCCTTCCGAGCTGGCAGTCCAGGAAAAAGCGTCGTTGACGACGGGCCGCGATTTCTGGAGCACTTCCGGCCTCGAATCCGCGGGGCTGCCGGCCGTCATCCTCACCGACGGCCCCCACGGGCTGCGCCTGCAGGCAGGCGCCAGCGACCACCTGGGGCTCGCCGATTCCGTCCCGGCAACCTGCTTCCCGCCGGCCGTGACGCTTGGCTCCAGCTTCGACGTCTCCCTGCTCGAGCGCGTGGGCGCCGCCATCGGCGCCGAGGCGCGTGCCCAGGGCGTGGGCGTGGTGCTTGGCCCGGGCGTCAACATCAAGCGCTCCCCGCTGTGCGGCCGCAACTTCGAGTACCTCTCCGAGGACCCGCTGGTCTCCGGAGTGCTGGGCTCGGCGCTGGTCGACGGGCTGCAGTCCCAGGAGGTGGGTGCCTCCGTGAAGCACTTTGCCGCAAACAACCAGGAGGCCGACCGCATGCGGGTCTCCGCGGACGTCGACCCGCGCCCGCTGCGCGAAATCTACCTGCGCGCCTTCGAGCGCGTGGTCCGCAACGCCAGCCCGTGGACCGTCATGTGCTCCTACAACCGCATCAACGGCGTCTCCGCGGCGGAGAACCGCTGGCTGCTCACCGACGTGTTGCGCGAGGACTGGGGCTTCGACGGCATCGTCGTCTCCGACTGGGGAGCCGTCACCGACCGCGTGCGTTCCCTCAACGCGGGCCTCGACCTGGAAATGCCGGGCAACCCGGGCAACAGCATCCAGCGCATCTCCGACGCGGTTGCCTCCGGCGAGCTTGAGGAGTCGGTGCTCGACGAAGCCGTCGTGCGCCTGGCCGAATTCGCCAAGCGGGCCCGGCCCGCCACGGGCCCCGCGGACCTCGATGCGAACCACGCGCTGGCCCGCGAGGCCGCAGGCAAGGGAATCGTGCTGCTGAAGAACGACGGCAACCTGCTGCCCGTGCGGGCTGGAACCAACGTCGCGGTGGTCGGCGAATTCGCACGCACCCCGCGCTACCAGGGAGCCGGCTCCTCGCAGGTCAACCCCACCCGCGTGGAAAACCTCCTCGACGAACTCGGCTCCGTCCCGGGTCTCGGAACCATCGAGTTCGCCCCCGGCTACTCGCTGGGGGTGGACGCGGCCCCGGAAGCGGAGCTCTTCGCCGAGGCCGTGGCAGTTGCCGGACGGGCCGACACCGTGATCTTCCTGCTGGGCCTGCCGAGCGCCGTCGAATCGGAGGGCTTTGACCGGGCGGACCTGAAGCTGCCGGCCGTCCAGCTGGCGCTGCTCGAGCAGGTGCGCGCGGCCAACCCGAAGGTCGCAGTCGCGCTGGTGGGCGGCGGAGTCGTCGAGATGCCGTTCGCCGACGACGTGCCGGCAGTGCTTGCCGCCTGGCTTGGCGGCCAGGCCGGCGGCGGCGCGCTGGCCGACGTCGTCACCGGCAAGGTGAACCCCTCCGGCAGGCTGGCGGAGACCATCCCGCTGCGCCTCGAGGACACCCCCGCGGCCCTGGATTTCCCGGGCGAGCACGGACACGTGCGCTACGGTGAGGGCATCTTCGTGGGCTACCGCTGGCACGACGCCCGCAAGGCCGCGGTGCGCTACCCGTTCGGCCACGGGCTGAGCTACACCGACTTCGAGTACACGGACCTTGCCGTCGAAAAGTACGACGACGGGCTGCGGGCCACGGTGACCCTGCGCAACAGCGGCGGCGTTGCGGGACGCGAAATCGTGCAGCTCTACGTGGGCCTGCCGGGTTCCGGCGTGGCACGTGCGCCGCGCTCGCTTGCGGCCTTCGCCTGCTTCGAACTCGCCGCCGGCGAGAGCACCCGGGTGGAACTGCTGGTCGACCGTTCCGAACTTGCCTACTGGGATACCCGGGTCGAGGGCTGGACCGTCGAGCCGGGCACCTACGAGGTGTCCGCCGCCTCCTCCAGCCGCGACGTGCGCCTGAGCGCCGGCATCGAGCTGGCCGGCGACGTGGTTCCGGTCGCGATCAACTCCGAGACCACGCTGGGCGAATTGATGGCCGACCCGATCGGCGGCGCCGTCATGGCCCAGTTCGCCGGCGACGCGCTCTCCGGGATCACCGGCGGCTCGGGCGACGACGAGGCCTCGGCGATGATGACCTCGATGCTCGGTTCCATGCCGATCGGGCGCCTCCTGAACTTCCCGGGTTCCCCGATGACCCGGGAGGGCCTGGACCAGCTGATCGGCGCCATCCACGGTGCACGTGCCGCGGCCGCCGCGGGAGTGCCGGTTCCGCTCCGCGGGTCTGCCGTGGGGGATTCCCGGGGCTAATCGGTGGTTCGCTCCGGCTGGATGCCGACGCGGACGTCGGCACCGGTCTTTGCCGTTTCGAGCGCCTTGTCGAGTTCGTGCAGGAAGAACCTGGGGCCGACGAGGTCCGCAAAGGGCATCTTGTTCCACTTGAGGAACATGAAATCCACGGCGTCGGCCAGGTCGTCGGCCGTGTAGTTGTGCACGCCGACGATCGACTTCAGACCCCTGATGATGGCCTCGGGGTCGATCCCGACCTCCGGGCCGGGCGAAACGCTTCCCACCAACACCGCGATCCCGCCGATGCCCAGCGAGTCGATGGCGGACTTGACGGCAGCCGGGGCGCCGGAGGCCTCGAAGGCCGCCAGGGGTTCGGCCAGATCCGCCGCATCGAGTGCGTCCGCGGCGTCGCCGGCCAGCGGGTCAAGGGCAAGCGCGGCCCCGAACTTCAGGGCCATGGCGCGGCGCTCCGGGGCGGGGTCAAGCGCCACCACCTTTGCGCCGGCCGAGACCGCCATGGCGATGATGCTCAGGCCCACCATTCCGGCGCCGGAGACCAGGACCGTGGCACCGTCGATCGGGCGATGCCTGGTTGCTGCGCGCAGGGCCGCCGCGGCGGTCGCGGTGGCGCATGAAACCGGTGCCAGGATGGCGGCGGGAATCTCCTCCGGAACCCGGGTGATTCCTGAACCTGCCTTCACGTGCACGTGGGTGGCAAAGCCGCCGTTGAGCTCCCAGCCCCGGCCGATGCGCTCGTGCCCGTATTTCAGGATCTTCTCGCACTTCTGCGGAAGGCCCCGGTTGCACGTGCCGCAATCCCCGCAGCTGACTGTGACGGTCCAGACCACCCTGTCGCCGACCTTGAGGGAAGTGCCGTCGTGCAGGACGGCCTCCGGGGTCGCGGCAACCACGCGGCCGACCTGTTCATGGCCCAACACCAGGGGAGGCGCTGCGCTTCGGTGGCCCGAGGTCGTGTGGATGTCGGATCCGCAGATCGTCGCATACTCGACCTCCACGAGGGCATCGCCCTCATTGAAATGTATCTGGGGAACCGCGACGGTTTCGTGGGGGAGACCCGGTCCCTTCCACGCCATGGCGATGGGCGTCGGGGCGAACCTGAGTGTTGATGGCATGGGGTTATCGGCCTAGGGGTAGGGGTAGGGGTGGCGGTATGGGAATGGATGTGCCGGGGTGCCGGGAAGGGCCTAGCGCAGGACCTTGCGCACCCACATGGCGATGCCCTCGACGGCGAGCCCGGTCACCAGGATCATCAGGACGATCGAGCTGACGAGCTGGTAGTTCGACCCCTGGCCCGCATTGAGCAGGTAGTAGCCGATGCCGCCGCCGCCGACGATGCCAAGGACGGTCGCGGCACGGATGTTGGAGTCCAGCAGGTAGAAGCTGTGGCCGATGATGGCGCGGGCGCCCTGCGGCAGCGTGGCGGACACGTAGGTCTGGAAACGGGTGGCGCCGGTGGCGGTGAGTGCCTTCTGCGGCCCGGTCTGCACCTCCTCAAGGGAGTCTGCGATCAGCTTGCCCAGCAGCCCCACGCCGGCGAAGGCCAGGGCGATGATGCCCGCCTGGCTGCCCAGCCCGGTGATGACGATGAGCAGGATCGCCAAGATGATCTCGGGGACGCCGCGGACCATTACCAGGGCCAGGCGGGAGCCCGCGCGCACCGAATCGTTCGGTGCCACGTTGCGTGCGGCGAAGGAACCCAGCACCAGGGAGAACACCAGCGACAGGATCACCGCCGCCAGGGCGACGGCCAGCGTCTTGCCCATGGCCGAGGCCATGGTCGCGAAGTCGTAGGAGCCGAAGTTGGGCGGCCAGAACTGGGCCATGATGGCCGGAAGCTTCGGCCAGACCTCGAGCAGGTCGCTCCATTTGATGTCGCAGACCCACACGCCCGCAACTGCCGCGGCGACGGCGCCCCAACCCCAGACGAGGTTGCGCACGCGGGCCATGGTCCATGGCCTGCGCGAGTGGGCCGTGAGGGGTGCGGCGGCGCGCGCCGCACGGCGGGCCGTCGCGCGTTTTGCGGTGCCGCGCGAGGTATCCGGGGTGTGACCCAGCAGGACCTTGCGGATGGCGCCGGACACCAGTTCCATGGCCACGCAGAGGATGAACATCACGATCGCGATGCCGACGCCCAGCGAGTAGTTCAGCGACTTGAACGCATGGGACATTTCCAGGCCCAGGCCCACGACGCCCACGTAGCCCAGGATCACCGAACCGCGGAGGTTGATGTCGTTGCGGTGCAGCACCGTGGCGATCCACGACGGCAGCACCTGCGGCAGCACGCCGCCGATGAATTCCTGGGTCTTGGTACCGCCGGCGGCACGGATGGCCAGCCGCGGCCCCTCGTCGATCTGCTCGATCGCGTCGGCGAAGAGCTTGGAAATCATGCCGATCGAGTGCAGGCCGATGGCAAGGATGCCCGGAAGGGCTCCGATGGAGAACACCAGGATGAACACCATGGCGAAGACGACGTCGGGGATGGCGCGGGTGAAGACCGTGATGAAGCGGCCCACGGCCTGGAAGACCGGGCCGGGGGTGGTGTTGGCCGCGGCGATGTAGGCCACCGGCACGGACAGGGCGGCTGCCAGCAGCGTGCCGGTCAGCACCAGGCCCAGCGTGAGGACCGTGAGTTCGAGCAGCTCCGCCAAGGGCGGGAACTTGACGGTGCCGACGCGGGCCAGGAAGCGCTCGGCGTTGGCGATGCTTCCCAGCATGTTCGAGATCGAGATCTCGGCCTTCGCCAGCGAGTAGATGGAGATGCCCACGATGGCCAGCAGGGTCAGCACCACCGCGGTGCGCTCGGGCGTGGGACGGGGCAGGGCCCCGGTCCTGCCCGTCACGGCGGTGGGCGCCGGGGCCGGAGTCGGAGCGGGAATCCGGGTGTCGACGCTCATGAGGTGGCGGCCCCGCTGTAGGCCAGGGATGCGGCGTGCTTGGGTTCCGTGTCGGCCTTGGCGGGTGCCGCGGCGGCCGCGGGTTCGACCGAGACCTTGCCGTAGATCTCCATGACCTCCGCGCGGCCCAGGCCGGCGGTCGGCGTATCCAGGACCACGGCACCCTCGCGCAACCCGATGATCCGGTCGGCCCAGGAGAGGGCCAGGTCCACTTGGTGCAGCGAGCACAGGACCGTGAGATTGCGTTCGCGGGCGATGTCGCGGATCAGCGACATGACGATCCGGCTTGATTCGGGATCCAGCGAGGCGACGGGTTCGTCGGCCAGCAGGATCTCGGGTTCCTGCATGAGCGCGCGGGCAATGGCGACGCGTTGCTGCTGACCGCCCGAAAGGGTGTCGGCGCGCGCGTAGGCCCGCTCGAGCAGGCCGACCCGCTCGAGGGTTTCTAGCGCCTTCACGCGCAGGCGGCGCGGGTAGGTTGCCAGGCCCAGGCGCGGGCCCCTGAGCGAGGACAGCGCACCGGTCAGCACGTTTTCGAGTGCCGTCAGGGATGGAACAAGTTCAAACTGCTGGAAGACAAAACCCACCTTGGAGCGCAACTTGCGCATCTCCTTGCCCGAAAGCGTGGTGAGCTCCTGGCCCAGGACGTTGAGCGTGCCGCTGGTCGGTGTTTCCAACCCGTCCACGTGCCGCAGGAAGGTCGACTTCCCGGAGCCCGAGAGGCCCAGCAGCACCACCATTTCGCCCGGTTCTATGGCCAGGTCAACGCCCTTGAGCGCAGCCTTGTCGCCGAATACCTTAACCACATTCGTGGCCGTGATTGCATGTCCAGACACCTTGTCCACCTGTTCCATCCCTCGTTCTACTTGGTAACTACTGGCACTGCGAGGCGTTGGTGCTCTTGCAGATGTCGCGGATGGTGTTGTAGTAGGCGTCGTCCACCGGCTTGGTCTCGAAGAAGACGGCCTTGAAGCCCTCGGAGTCGGCGCCCTTGATGCCGGCGGCGGCGATCTCGTCGATGGTCAGTTCCTTCATCAGGCCCGCAACCTCGGTGCGCAGTTCTTCCGGCAGGTTGTCGGAGACGACGATCGGTGCGCCCGGAACCATGGTCTGGTCGATGACCTTGACCTTGTCGCTCTTGGCGACCTCGCTGTCCTCGGCGAAGCCGGCCTCGCATTCCTTGCCCTCGCCGACCTTGGCCACGGAAACGTCGTGCTTGCCGGCGAAGACCTTCTCGATGTCGGTGTCGACGTTGATGCCGGCCTTGCCCAGGTTGTAGGACGGGAAGAGGTAGCCGGAGGTCGAGGACGGGTCGACGAAGCAGACCTTCTTGCCCTTCATGTCGGCGATGGTCTTGATATCGCTGTCCGCCGGCACGATGGCCTGGGAGAAGTAGCCCGGCTCCTGGCCCTCCGAGGTGACGATCGAGGAGACGGGGGTGATCTTGGCGCCGTTCTTGGCGGCGGTCACGTACGTGAAGCCGGAGAAGGAAGCGACGTCGATCTTGCCTGCGATCGAGGCCTCGATGAGCGCTGCGTAGTCGGTGGACTCGTGGTATTCGACGGTCTTGCCGGTTGCCTTGGCCAGGTAGTCCATCAGCGGCTGGTAGTTGGTCTCGGTGTCGACCGAGTCAGGCACCACGCCGAACACCAGGGTGTTGGCGTCCTTGGCGAAGCCGGTTGCGGCTGCGGCGTCCGGGGTCTGTGCGTTCCCGGCGGGAGTCGCCGAGCATGCCGCCAGGGAAACGGTGGCGAGGAGGGCGAGGGTTAGGGCCGAGATCTTGGTGCGAGTAGACACGGTGCTGGTTCCTTCGGAGTCATCATCTTGTGTGCACAGGAGTCTGTGCCGAGTGTCGACGATATTCACCAAGTTCAACCATCAACCACCAAATCCGTGAACTGCCGGTGAACGGACCCTGCATTTCTGGTGTTGGTTTTCGAATGTGCGTTGGGGCCTTGACCTGCATCGGGAGGCAAAAGCATAGCGAGGCGACATGGCAATGTCCGCCCGGCCGGGGTCTCGGTCGAGATTGCGGCACCCGGGCGGAGTTGACCAGACAACTCTGTTCCGGTCCCGGCCTTGAAGTGGGCGTTCGCAGGTATCGGTGCGCGAGTGGAGGGTGCGGATCCGTGCAGTCGGGTTAATCGACAACGCCCTTGTCAACTGCGTAGACAACACTGTTGACGATTGTTAGTGTGTGACGCAGTGCACAATCGTCGGTTGGGGATAGGGGACGGCATGGCACTTTGAAACGCCGCAACGTCGCGGACTACGAAAGGAAGCTCCATGCAGCCAGAAAACCTTCGTCCACAGGATAAAACCACGGGAATCGTTTCCCGACGAACCATCCTCGGAGCCGGTGCGGCCGCGGCCGGCCTTTTGCTTACGGCAGGGGCCAGCCCGTGGTCGGCAGTGGCGGCGCCGACCTACACCTGGGACGCGATCGTCGTCGGCGCCGGGGCCGCGGGCCTCGGCGCGGCCAGAAAGATCGCCGCCGCGGGCAAGCGGGTCCTGGTGCTCGAGGCCAGGGACCGGATCGGCGGCCGCCTGTGGACCGACCGAACCTCGCTGAGCATCCCGCATGAGCGCGGCGGGGAAATGGTCCATGGCCATGACGTTTCCACCTGGGAACTGATCCGGCAGCAGAACCTGACCACCCATCGATGGGAAGACAAGTTCGCCAAGATCAATGTCAGCGACAGCACGTGGAACAGCGCCAAGAACTACGACACCTTCCAGTTCCCGCAGGGCGCGCCATCCTTCCCCGTCGGGATTCCGCAGCCACTGGCCGGGGAGACCGCGGAAGTGTGGTTGGCGCGGATCGGGATCCCGCGTTCGAACTACCCGATCTACTTCTGGGTGCTGGAGGGCGACTACGAACAGTTCGACGTGATGCCCGCGGAAATGGTCGTCGAGGAGCTCGGGCTCGTCCTGGACATGCAGCAGTACTCGGGCGCCATGCCGACGGAGGAATATGGTGACTACCGGGTCATCGGAGGCTACGACCAGATCCTCAAGCCGCTGATGCGAGATGTCACGATCCGCAAGTCCACCGTGGTGAACACCGTCGAATACGGCGCCAGCTGCGTAAACATCCACACCAACAACGGGTCGTTCAGGTCCCGCGTGGTGGTCATGGCGGTGCCCGGCGGGGTGTTGAAGTCCGGCGCGATCACCTTCGACCCGCCATTGCCTTCCGCACGCCGAACGGCCATCGACGAGATCAGCTACCTGTCGGTGTTCAAGGGAATCCTTGAATTCGCCGAGCCCGTGGTGCCGGCGGATGCCGCGCTCCCGCGCCGCTGGGACGTCACCGCGCTGTTCTCCGAGAACCCGCCGACGCTGTGGGATGCCTCGCGCGGCACGCCCGGATACGGCGGCCAGCTCATCGTCACGTGGATGACCGGCGCAAAGGCCCAGGAGCTGCTCGACCTGCCGGTGGCCGAACGGCACCAGGCGGGACTTGAAACCGTGCGCAAGCTGGCCGGCGACCCGGGCCTGCAGAACGTGGGGGCCACTACGTACGACTGGTCCAAGGACAGGTTTGCGCTGGGTGCCTACCCGGGCCCGTTCTCGCGCCGCGACGGCCTGAGCGACCCGGTCGGAGGCGTGCTCTTCTGGGCCGGCATGACCACGAGCATGGTCCACACCTCGCGCGATTCGGGAACCGAGGCCGCGGACCTGGCTCTGGCGGCCCTGCGCCGGATGTAGCCAAAGGCAAAAGCCCGCGGGGATCGCTGTGCGCATGGTGCCGCGATCCCGCGGCGGGTTACCTTTTGGCCGGTACGCCGGGTACTGGTTGAAGGTCGCGCTGCCGGGCGGTGTTGGTCGGTGCTGCACTAGTGGCCGGCGCAACGGCCAGGACGACTAGCGCCGCTCCGATGATGGCCAGCCCGCTCCAGCCCGCGGGGCTGAGGGTTTCACCGACGATGACCACCGCCAGGATCGCTGCGACGGCCGGCTCGCTCAGCGTGATGGTGGTTGCGGTGCTGGCGCCCAGACGGGCCAATCCGTACCCGAAGAGCACGTAGCCAAGGAACATCGGGACCAGTGCCATGTAGGCAGCCACGGCAAACGCCTGGGGAGTGGCGATCAGTGGTGCGCCGGTCAGGAAAAGCACCGGGAGGAGCAGGACGCCTCCTGCCCCGAACACCGCACCCATCGAGGCGGAGCGCCCGACGCCTCGGTCCATGAGGCGCCGGGCGCACCACGAATAGCAGGCATAGGTGGCTCCGGCAACAAGTCCGAGCGCCATGCCGGCGATGGTGTTCCCGGCGTCTTCGGGGCCGGCGGCCATCTTGGATAGGCACAGCAGCACGCTGCCGATGATTCCGAGTCCTGCGGCAACCATCCACCACCGGCCGAGCGGGGTGCGTTGCACGAACCATTCCAGCACCCCGGAGGCCAGCGGGGCCGAGGCCAGCGACACGACGGTGCCCAGTGCCACCCCGGCCAGATGCATCGAGCTGTAGAACGCCAGCGGGTAGATCGCCACCGCCACGGCACCCACGGCGACCAGGGGCAGGTTGGCGCGCAGCCGAGCGCGGTTGGCCAGCAGCGCGGGAATCGCGATGAGGGCCTGCAGGATGCCGCCGACTCCCAGTGCCGCGGCCCCGATCGCCAGCGGGCCGGCATCGGGAGCGAACGTCGCCGCGGTTCCCGTGGTGCCCCACAGGATCGAGGTGACGGTGATGGCCCCGATGGCGAGCATTCTCCCGCGGCTCATGCCGCGTCCTCCAACTCGGCATCAACCAGTGCGGCGGCGATGGTCCGGGCGCGAACCAGGCGGTCGGATGTTCCTTCCAGCCCGGCGCGGGCCACGGCGCCCTCGAGCAGGAAAGACAGTTCCTCGGCGAGGTCCGCGGCCAGTTCGGCGTCGAGGGCCTCGGTCAGCGACTCGGCCAGGATCGCCTCGACCTCTTCCTTGTGTTCCCGCACTGCCGCCCGCCCTGGCGCACCCACCGGCAGCTCGGCCGCCGCGTTCAGCAGCCCGCATCCGCGGAACCCGTGGGAGTAGGCGGCTTCGGCGTGGTCGATGTAGGCATCGAACACCGCCAGCACCCGGTCGCGGGCCGTCCGCGCCCCGGCTGTACGCGCCCGGTGCAGCTCCAGCCATTCTTGGTGCCGTTCGGTGAGATAGGTGAGCACCAGCTCGTCCTTGGACGCGAAGTTGTTGTACAGGCTCTTCCGCGCCACGCCCGCCTGCTCGGTGATCGCGTCAATGCCGGTCGCCGCAATCCCGTTCGCATAGAACAGGTCTGCCGCTGCCCTCATCAGACGATCCCGCGCCGGACGCTGCCGGCCCGTAATTTCACCCATGACTCACCATTTCTAAGTAGGTAGATCAGTCTACCTACTTAATGGTCTGGATGTCACCGGGTCCCCGCGGCTGGCGCCTTTTCCCTGGCGCCGCCACTGTCCGTGCGCCGGTGCCCGGGGTTAAAAGCGTGATGGTGTCCCACCGCATCGATGCGGCGGGACACCATCCGGGTTTCGGGGATAAGGCGCGTTTTCCCGGGGTGCTGGTTACTTCGTGTAGCTGGTGTCGTTCACCTTGCCGACTGTCCAGTTGCCGTCCTTGAAGGTGAGGACGCTGACGCCGCCGTTGGTGATTCCCCCATCCGGAAGCGTCGCGCCGAGGGAATCCAGCACGCACGAGATCGACAGTCCGCTGCTGACCGCAAGCACCCGTGACTTGCCCTCCTTGAGTGCGGCGCCGGCCATCGCATCGAGGGACTCGCGCATCCGCGGGCCCGCCAGGGTGCAACCCTCGGCGGGGATTTCCGGGTTCGGGTTAGCCGAGGCCATGGCGTCGGTCAATTCGGTCAGCGTGAAGCGCTCGAAGGCCTCGTCGAGCGACGCCACCTTGAGCTTTTTCATTCCGGCTCCCCACATCGCGTTCCCGTCGCCGCCCTCAAAGCCGCCAAAGGCGAGTTCGCGCAGGCGCTCGTCGCGTTCCACCGGCAGGTCCTGTCCCATGCCCTTGACGATGAGCGACGCCGTTTCGTAGTGGCGGAGCATGTCGGCGGAATAGGCGGCGTCGACGGTGCCGATCTTCTTGGCCAGGCCCGCACCGACCGCCGAGGCGGTCTTGCGCCCGTCGTCGGTGAGCGGGGAATCGCTCCAGCCTTGCGCGCGCTCCAGGATGTTGAGCAGGGTTTCCCCGTGGCGCGTGAGGTACACCGTGACGGACTGGTCAGCCGGGGGTGTTGCCTGAGGTGTCGTTGTGGCCTGCGGTGCCGATGGCGCCGAACAAGCGGCGAGGGCCGCGGGGCTCAGGGCGGCCACTGCCGTGCCGGTGAAACGGGTGAGGAAAGAATTCATGTCCATCTCCTTTGAATGCGGCATCTGGGCGGGCGTCATCGCCGGTGCTCCCTAAAAGGGAGTGTCCAGGGCCTGTGGTTGCGGTGTCTGTGATCAGAAGGCGTTGCTGACCCTGCCTGCGGGTCGGATCACCGGGCTACGCGGCGCCGGGGCGAAGTGCCCGCACGCTCGCATGGCCGTCCTTGTTTCACCGAGCAGATCGGGGCAAACGCGATGGCCGCGAGCACCACCGCGACCATGCCGAAGGCGAACAGCGCAGGGTAGCCGCCGGCGGTGCCGATGATGACGCCCGCGATGGCCGGGCTCATGGCCTGCGGGATGTTGGTGGCGATGTTCAGGATGCCCAGGTCCTTGCCCGCCGCGGCGCCCGCGCCCGGCAGGACCCCGGTCATCAGTGCGGTGTCGCAGGCCATGTAGAAGCCGAAGCCGATCCCGTCGATGACGGCCGAGAGGATCAGCCCCTCCAGGGTCCGGTTGAAGAGCGGGATCGCCAGTGAGACGACCATGATCACCGAGGCTGCATAGATGAAGACCTTGCGCCGCCCCACGCGGTCGCTCCACCAGCCGGCCAGCACGATCGCGGCCATGGTTGGCAGCAGGGAGGCCAAGGCGATGGTGCCGATGGCCGTCTGGGCGTCCTCCAGCGACATGCCGATGTAGTCGGTGATGATGTAGAGCTGGAAGGTGCTGACCACGAAGTAGCCCAGGATGAAGAGGAAGCGCGCGGTGAAGGCCCAAGCGAAGTCGGGGTTCTTCCGCGGGTTGATCCAGAAGCCGCGGAGGAAGGCGCTCCAGCTCCAGGCGGGCACCTGCGAGTGGGCGGAAGACCAGTCGCGGTTGACCACGATAAAGAGGACCGTGGTGAGGATGATGGCGATCCCGAAGGCCGAATAGGCGATCCCGAGGGCTCCGGCCAGGGCGCCGGCTGCCAGCACGCCGAGGGTGCCGCCGATCTGCATGCCGATTCCCGCCATGGCGCTTGCGGTGCCGCGCTTGTTGCGCGGGAAGCGGTCGGCGGTGATGGCGCTGAACGGGCCCTGCAGGGCATTGAGCGCCACCTGGATGACCACCCAGAAGACGGTGATCCACACCAGCGAGGTGAACGATCCCAGGCCCAGCATCAGGACGCCGCCGATCAGCGCCCCGAGGATCATCCACGGTGCGCGGCGCCCCAGCCTCGAGCGCGTGCGGTCGCTGATGGCCCCCACGATGGGCTGGGCGAACAGCGTGAAGACGAAGGAGGTGGTGGTGACGATCGCGAAGTTGCCAACCTTGTTTTCCTCGTCCAGCACGGCGATCTGGCTGGGCAGCAGCACTCCGATGAGCGCGGCGTAGGTTGCATAGAGCGTCAGGGAGGCGACCGGGATGCCGGGCAGCAGCGTGCGGGTCGGCGGCGGGCTCTGCGGGGGAGTCCCGGGCAACGGGGCTGCGGTGTCGATCTGCTCCGTGGACGCCAGGGGGAACGGGGGGTCCGGTGCGGAATTCTGTGGATTCATGGCGCGTCCTCAGCGTCGTGTCCGATGGGGTTCACGCCTTCGAATCCAATACCGAGTGGCGCTCGGTGTTAAAGTGTGCCCCGGATCACAAATACCGTCAAGGGGTCGGTTTTGAGGCGCTCGCCGAGGAAATCGTTACCCGGCCGCCCGCCTTTCGAGGGGAATCGGGCGCACGTAAAAAGTCGGCCCGGCCGGGCCGGAGGTCCGGCGTCCGGTGCATCATGCCCGGCACCTGCCCGGAAGGCGGGGTTTGGGCGTCAGGATTTGGGGTTCGACCGCCAGGAATCGATTGTGGCCTCGAGGTGGCTGGCCATGTCCAGTGCGGGGTTCAGGAGCCATTGGGTTTGTAGGCCGTCGGTGAGTGCCAACAGCGAGTTCGCCGCAAGTTCCGGATCGAGGTCGGGGTTGAACTCGCCCTCCCGCTGCCCGTCCTGGATTTCCTCCGCGAGCTCGCCGCGGAAACGGTCAAAGCGTTCGGTGAAGAACTTGTGTGCGGGGTGCATAGGGTCGGGGGCCTCTGCCGAGAGGCTGACGTAAAGCTGGACAAGGCCGGGCACCGCCGAGTTGTGTCGGACCACCACCGGGAACGTGTCAATCAGCCTTGCCTCGGGGTCGGCGCTGGCGTTGGCCGTGTCGACCTCGTCGCGGTGGCGGAGGACCTCGGTGAAGAGTTCGTCCTTGGATGCGAAGTGGTGCAGCAGTCCCGCCTGGCTGAGGTCCACGGCTGCGGCGATCTCGCGGACCGAGGTCTTGCGATATCCTTCGCGGGCAATGACCTCGAGTGCTGCATCGAGAATCTCCTCGCGTTTTGCGACACCTTTTGCATACGATCCTCGACGAGCCATGGAGCAATTCTAGCCCGGGGCCCGGTTGCGCTTTCGTGGATGGGGTTCGGGCGGACGGCCCTTGTTTCGTAATACCGAGTGATATACGGTATTAGCAAGTGCGGTGCCGTATCCGCCGATTCAGAAAGAGGACATTGATGAATACGCAGATCCCCGGCGGGTTGACGATCGAGGAGCGTGCCTCGCTCACCACCGGTCGAGATTTCTGGCATACCGAGGGCCTTGAACGGGCGGGCGTGCCGGCTGTGCTGCTTACCGACGGCCCGCACGGCCTGCGTCTGCAGAAGGGCGACTCGGACCACCTGGGACTCGCTGACTCCGTGCCCGCCACCTGCTTCCCGCCGGCGGTGACCCTGGGATCCACCTTTGACGTCGACCTGCTGGAACGGATCGGCGCGGCAGTGGGAGCCGAGGCGCGCGCGGAGAACGTGGGGGTGGTGCTCGGCCCGGGCATCAACATCAAGCGTTCGCCGCTCTGCGGGCGGAACTTCGAGTACCTATCCGAGGATCCGCTGGTCTCCGGGGTGCTCGGGTCGGCACTGGTGCGTGGGCTGCAGTCCAGGGGCGTCGGTGCTTCCGTCAAGCATTTTGCCGCCAACAACCAGGAACACGACCGGATGCGGGTCTCCGCAGACGTGGACCCCCGGCCGCTGCGTGAAATCTACCTGCGCGGTTTCGAGCGCGTCGTGCGCGAGGCCAAGCCCTGGACCGTCATGTGCTCGTACAACAAGATCAACGGCGTCTCCGCAGCCGAAAACCGCTGGCTGCTCACGGACGTGCTTCGGGACGAGTGGGGCTTCGACGGAATCGTCGTTTCCGACTGGGGCGCGGTGTCCGACCGCGTCCGTTCCCTCCAGGCCGGGCTTGACCTGGAAATGCCGGGCAACCCCGGACACAGCGTCCAACGGATCGCCGGGGCCATCGCCACGGGCGAACTCGACGAGGGCGTCCTCGATGAGAGCGTCGAACGCCTGGTCGACTTCGCCCGCAAGACCGCGACGCAGGACGCCCCCGTCCCCGCCGACCACGGGGCCCACCACGCGCTGGCCCGCGAGGCCGCCGCCCGCGGCACGGTACTGCTGAAGAACGAGGGCTCGCTGCTTCCGTTCGCGCCGGGCCTGCGCATCGCCGTGATCGGCGAGTTCGCCCGCACCCCGCGCTACCAGGGCGCGGGTTCCTCCCTGGTCAACCCGACGCGCGTGGAAAACCTTCTCGACGAGCTGCGGGCCATGCCCGGGGTCGGCGCCGTCGACTTCGCCCCGGGATACACCCTGGGCGCCAACGCGGCGGAGGACCCGGAGCTGGTGGCTCAGGCGGTCGCCGCCGCGGCGCGGGCCGACGTGGTGCTCCTGATGGTGGGGCTGCCGAGTTCCGCCGAATCCGAAGGCTTTGACCGCATGCACCTCCGGCTGCCCGCGGCGCAGCTTTCGCTCCTCGATGCGGTCCATGCCGCGAATCCGGCGATCGCCGTGGCCGTCGTGGGCGGAGGCGTGGTCGAGATGCCCTTCGCGGACAAGGTCCCGGCGCTGCTGGCCGCATGGCTCGGCGGACAGGCAGGCGGCGGCGGGCTCGCCGACGTGCTGATGGGACGGGTGAACCCCTCGGGCCGCCTGGCGGAGACGATCCCGCTGCGCTTCGCGGACACCCCCGCGGCACTGGACTTCCCGGGCGAACACGGGCACGTGCGCTACGGGGAAGGGATCTTCGTGGGCTACCGCTGGTACGACGCACGTAGCGCGAGCGTGCTTTTCCCGTTCGGGCACGGGCTTTCCTACACCGACTTCGACTACTCGGGGCTTCGCCTCGAGGAACGTGATGGCGGGCTGCGCGCCCGGGTCACGGTGCGGAACACCGGATCCCGGAGCGGGCGCGAGGTCGTGCAGCTCTACGTGGGGCGCAACGAATCCGCGGTCGCCCGCCCGCCGCGCAGCCTGGCCGCCTTTGCGTGCGTCGAGCTTGGCGCGGGGGAGAGCCGCGAGGTCGAGCTCGCCGTCGACCGCTCCGACCTTGCCTACTGGGACACCCGCTTCGATGCCTGGCTTGTCGAGCCGGGACACTACGAGGCGGCCGTCGGCGCCTCGAGCCGCGACGAGCGTGCGCTCGCTGCCATCGAGCTGGAGGGGGATCCGGTGCGGCTGGCGCTGAGCGCGGAGACCACGCTCGGGGAATTGCTTGCCGATCCCGATGCCGCCCTGCACATGCAGGAAGCGCTCCGGGCGTTTCTTCCAGAGGAGGACGAAGCAATCGCGGAGGACGAGGAAGACGTCATGGCAACGCTCATGTCATCCTTCCCCATCGGCCGGCTGCCGAACTTCCCTGATGTTCCGCTCACCCACGAACGGCTCGCGGAGCTGATTGCTGGATACGAGGCCGCTCCCGCGGACGGTGCGGCACGGGTTGTGGAGCCCAGCTCGACGAAATAGCCGGGGACCGCGCCCGATAGGGGGCGCCACTGAACGAGAAACGCCCATGGAACCGGGACCCGGTTGCATGGGCGTTTCATTCGAACGGCTTCGACGCTAGGACGTCGGCTGGCCCGCCGGCCAGGCCTGGCCCTTGTCGAAGCGTGCCCCTGCCGGATTGGCCGTCATCAGAGTGAAGACCAGGACGGCCACGAACCCGACAAGCGGCACGAGGATGAGCAGATACAGCCAGCCGCTGAGGTTGGCATCGTGGAGGCGGCGCACGGCCAGCGCCCAAGTGGGGATAAGTGTGGCAAAGCCGTAGATGTTTGCCAGCAACTCAACGAGTGCGGCACCCGGGGGCATCTCGGTGGAAACCGGATCGATGTCCAATGCGCCGCTCATGATCATGGCGACCGCCGCGACGATCCCGACCAGGGTGTTAAACAGCATGACCCACCAGTACTCGCTGAGGCTGGCGCGGCCGCTGAAGGTCGCATACTTCTTGAAGTACCGCTTGACGGCTTCACCAAAGGTGGCGCCGTAACGGGGCAGCTGCAGGCTGTCTGGTCCGGCTGGAGCGTAGGGGTTCCCGGGCGGGTAGGCGGGGTATGACATGGTGCGCGTTCCTCCAGCGAAGTGATCTTTTGTCATCTTAGTTGACACGCAATCCGGGCATCGACGGGGCGATGGCACATATGGCGACGCTGGCAACGCGTTTCCCGGGCAACGATGTCGCCGCGTGCCTCAGGGGAGGTGGCAGTAAAACGCAACGGGAGGCCCCGGCCAAATGGCCGGAACCTCCCGTTGCGCGTTAAAAGCTAGGCGCCCAGCTCGTGGGTGCGATCCTGGACGTGCCAGGGGGAGCCGTAGCCTGCCGGGGCCTCGGAGCCGAGCAGGTCAAGGAACGGCTTGGCGTCGAAGGCCTCCGGGCCCAGCACGCCAGCGCCGGTCCACACGCCGGTGGCCAGCAGTTCCAGGGCGATGACCGGGTTCAGTGCGGTCTGCCAAACCACTGCCTGCGAGTTGTCGCGGGCCATCGTCTCCTCGTTGTCGGTCACGTGGTACAGGTAGACGCGCTTGGGCGCCCCGTTCTTGTCCTTGCCGGTGACCAGCAGGCCGGCGCAGGTCTTGCCCTTCATCAGGTGGCCCAGTTGTGCCGGATCCGGCAGCGCCGCGGCGACGACGTCGCGCGGGGAAACCATCTGGCCCTTGACGTTGATCGGCTTGGTGGAATCCAGGCCGAGCATGTGCAGGGTCTTGAGCACGGAGATGAACTCCTCGCCCAGGCCGTACTTGAAGTTGACCTTCTTGGCATCGATCCAGCGCGGCATCAGCAGCACTTCCTCGTGCTCGACATTCACGCACTCGACCTCGCCGATGCCCTCCGGGAAGTCGAAGACCTCCGGCTCGGAGAACGGGGCGGTGGTGAACCAGCCGCGCTCGGCCTCGTACATCACCGGCGGATTCAGGCATTCCTCGATGGTGGTCCAGATGGAGAACGACGGGGCGAAGTCGTAGCCCTCGACGGTCAGGTTGGCGCCGTCGCGCACGCCGAGCTCGTCGATCTCGCTGAACAGCTCGTCCGCCGCGTAGCGGGCGAAGACGTCGGAGAGGCCCGGCTCGACGCCGATGCCGCACAGGGCAAGAATGCCGCGTGCCTCGAGGGCCTCGTGCTGCCCGAACTGCTCGTCGCCCAGCTTCACTCCGGTAAGCTCGTGCGGGGTTTGGGGGTGCGGGGTGGACAGGCTCATGGCCATGTCCAGGTAGGTGGCCCCGGCGTTGGTGACACCGGTGAAGATCGGCATCACGAAGCGCGGGTCCACCGCGTTCAGCGTGTGGGTGATCCCGTTCTCGCGCACCAGTGCCTCGACGGCTGCGGCGTCGGAGGCATCGACCTGTGCCGCCTTGAAGCGGGGATCTGCAAGTTCCGCGATGAGCTTCTCGGGGCGGGACGGATCGTAGTCGGCGATCAGGCAGGAGGTGAAGAAGTCGCGGCGCTTGGCGATGCGGGCTGCTGCCGCGCCGACTCCGCCGGCTCCGATGATGAGGATCTGCACGATTGTGGCCTTTCTGGTGGCGGTGTTGCGGTGTTGTCATCCGGCGGCCTCGCCGGATCGGGGGAGTGCTTGCGGGGCCTACTCGCTGGGGCGAGTGGTTACTCGGGGGCCAGGATCTTGGAATCCTTGTTGATGGTTTCCCTGCGGAAGAACGGCTTGGACTCGGGGAAGAGGGACCAGGCGAACATCGCGACAAGGCCCAGCGCCAGCGACCCGATGCCGATCACGAACGTGGAACCGATCCCGCCGATGGTCGCGTACCCGTAGTCCGGGTCCGCCATGTCGATGGCCGACTGGACGAACGCCCAGGCCATGAAGACCCCGCCGAGCAGCGGGAAAAAGAAGCGGTAGAAGAAGTTGCGCGCGGAGGTGAACAGGGAAGTGCGGAAGTACCAGATGCAGGCGAAGGAGGCGACGCCGTAGAACAGCGCGATGGCGAGGCCGATCGAGAGGATCGAATCCTGCATCAGGTTGTTGCTGACCATGCTCATGCCCACGAAGTAGGCGATGGAGATGATGCC
Source organism: Paeniglutamicibacter sp. NPDC012692 (assembly GCF_042901625.1). NCBI lineage: Bacteria > Bacillati > Actinomycetota > Actinomycetes > Micrococcales > Micrococcaceae > Paeniglutamicibacter > Paeniglutamicibacter sp. NPDC012692. Next base: position 394,765 of record NZ_JBIBDE010000002.1, on the reverse strand, counting down.
CATCAGCAGCGTGGAGAACGTCGGGGTCTGCGACTTTTCGCTGACCTTGGCGAAACGTGCCGGCAGGGCCTTGTAGATGCCCATGGCGAAGGTGCCGCGGGCGGTGGGCAGGATGGTGGTCTGCGAGGAGGACAGCGCGGAGACGGCCACGGCGATGATGAGGAACCAGCCCAGCGGGCCCATGGCCTGGGACGCCAATCCGTAGAAGACGTCGTCGGCGTTTTCCGGGTTGGCCAGGCCGGTGCCTTCTTCGCCGATTCCCGCGTACATCATCACCGCGAGGGTGATGCCGACGTAGGTGACAAGCAGCAGGATGGTGGACAGCAGCGCCGCGCGCCCGGGGGTCTTCTGGGGGTCCTTGGTTTCCTCGGTCAGTGCCAGGCAGGTGTCCCAGCCCCAGTAGATGAACAGGGCGAGCATGACGGCCTGGACCATGCCGGACTGGTCGGCCAGCATCGGGTTGAACCAGTCGAGGGAAACCGGGGTGGCGTTCGGGGCGTTGCCGGTGAAGTATCCGATGAGGCAGCCGATGACAAAGGCGGCCATGGCCGCGTACTGGATGACCAGCAGCACCGTCTGCACCTTTTCGCCGAGTTCCACGCCGCGCATCGACACGTAGGTCATTGCCGCGATGGTCAGCGCGCCGAGCCCGACAACCACGACCCGGTTTTCGACGAGCGACCCGTCGCCGACCAGGTGGAGGATGTAGATGGCGGTGATCTCGGCGAGGTTCGCCATGACAAAGATGCCGGCCACGGCCAGCGCCCAACCGGAGAACCAGCCGGTGCGCGGGCCGAAGGCCTTGGCCGCCCAGGTGAAGACCGTGCCGCAGTCGGGCAGGGCGCTGTTGAGCTCGCGGTAGGCGAAGGCGGTGAACATCATCGGCACAAAGGCGATGATGAAGGCGATGGGGGCCTGGGTGCCGACGGCAAGCACCACGTAGCCCAGGGTTGCTGCGATCGAGAAGAGCGGCGCGGTGGAGGCCAGCCCGATGATCGTGGACCCTGCGATGCCGAGCTTGCCCGTGGCAAGCCCCTTGCCCGCGGTCGCGGTTGTGTCATGGCCTGCTGGTCTCTGCGCTGTGGTTTGCATTCGGGCCCCTCCGCGGTTGTGTGATCCACCGCATAGTGCGGCCGTGGGCTAAAACCTACCATCTGGTTGGTAGGTGAGCAAAGTGATGCGGACCACTGTCGCCGAGGGCGTGTTTTATTACAGGATCAGGCCCGGGGTCCGGCCGTTTCCCGGAGTCTTTCCACCAGATCCAACATGTCGGTGGCCGTCGAGGCATCAAGGAAGGTTTCGCTGTTTTCATCCACGCTGAGCAGTACATTGTGGTTGATTCCGTCGCCGGCAAAGAGCACCAGCTTGGCGAGCGCGGCGTCGCCCAAGGCCAGCAATAGTGCCTCGTACCAGCCCCTGCGGCAGATGCGCAGCAGCTCGAGTGCCGACTCGTCGCCTGTTTGCGCCAACCTGTGCACGGCCTCGATGAGGCGTTCAAGCAGGCTGTCGCGACTCAGGGATGACACCAGATAGTAATTGGCGGCGTTCGCCAGGTCCGCCAGCATCTTGTTGGCGTCCGCCGAGGCCTGTGCTTCGAGTTCGACAAAGATTGCCTGCCGCAGGGCACCCATCGAGGAAAAGTGGTGCAAGACCCCGGCCTTGGAAAGCTGGCAGGCAGAGCTGACCGCCTCCAGAGTGGCGGCACGGATCCCTTGGAGTACGAGCAGGTTCAGGTAGGCGGTGAGAATTTTCTCCCGTTTTCCTTCTTGGGTCAGCATGCGACAATCCTACTCAGCGCCCGCAACCCCCGCGGGCATCTTGCGACCGTGGGCGTTAGGGTTGCCACATGAAACCGCAACAGGAGCTGTGGGCCGAGCTTCCCGATGGCACCAGGCTCGCCTATTCGGCGGTGGGCCAGGAAGCCGGGAATCCCGTACTTTTGCTTCACGCCTGGGGAGAATCGCGACGGTCCTTTGGTCGGCTCATGCCGTTGCTGCCCCCGACGATGCGTGCGATGTCCATCGACCTGCGGGGCCACGGAGACTCCGGCAAGCCACCGCGCGGATACTCGCTGGACGGGATGGCCGCCGACGTCGTCGGGTTCATGGACGCCATAGGACTCGAATCGGCGATCCTGCTGGGTTCTTCGAGCGGAGGCTACGTCGCCCAGCAGGCGGCGGTCACCGCACCGGATCGGGTGGCGGGGCTGGTGCTCGTCGGTTCGCCGCGCAGCCTCCTAGTCCGGCCGGGCTTCGCCGACGAGGTTGAAGCCCTGGTTGATCCGGTGGATCCCGAATGGGTTCGCCGGTCCCTGCCCTGGTTTCCCTGCTTCACCCCGGTTCCGCAGGAGTACATCGATGACCGCGTCCGGGACGGCGCAAACATACCCGCCCACGTGTGGATCAGGACCCTCAACGGGCTATGTGGCGCGAAACCTCCGACGGATGCCGGAATCGTAGCCTGCCCAACGCTCATCCTGTGGGGCGGAAAGGACAGTGTCTTGTCCCGGGCTCAGCAGGACGGTCTTGTGGCCGGAATCCCCGGCTCGCGGCTCGTGGTCTACGGGGACACCGGCCACCTGGTCCTCTGGGAACAACCCGGGCGCATCGCCGAGGATGTTGCGGCATTCCTGGCAGCCCTGGAATAGCCCCAGCAGGCTAGGGGTGCCCACCCAAGCAGGACGCCCGGCCGGAAATTCCGGCCGGGCGGCCTGTGTGGCAACTTAGTTCTGTTCGAAGGCCGGGGTCTCGACCGACGGGTCGATCACATCAACCGGAGTGGAAACCGCAGTTGCGGGCTTCTCGCCCCCGAGCAGGCCGGTGAGCATGTCACCGAGGTCCACGCCGGAGCCGGCCTTGAGCATGGCCAGGCCTTCGGTGACAATCCGGTTCGCCTGCTTGACGGCATCCGAGGCGCCGTCGGAGCTGATGACCGTGTAGTTGTCGATGCCGGAGACGGCATCCGAGCTGGCCTTGACGATTTCCGGAAGGGCACTGATCGCCAGGAACGCCAGGCTGGCCTGGGTGTGGCCGGTCAGCGCGGTGGCCTTCGCGTCCTCGGCCGCAGCGGTTGCCGCACCGATGGCTGCAATGGATGCACCCTCGGCCTCGCCGCGCAGGCGCACCGCGTCGGCCTCGGCCTTGGCGTTGTATTCAACGGCCGTCGCCTCGGCCTTCGCCTTGAGCTCCACGGCGGTGGCCTGGCCCTGTGCCTTGAACACCTCGGCGTTCTTCGAGGCTTCTGCCTCGACGGTCTGCGCGGCAGCGCGGGCCTCTGCGTCGGCAATGGAGGCGCGCTTGGCACCGTCGGCCTCGATGGCCTTGGACTCGGAGCGAGCAGTGGCGTTGAAGACGTCGGCGTCCCGCTTGGCCTGGGCCTCGGTGCGGAGCTTGTAGGCCTGCGCATCGGCCGGCTTGTGGACCTCGATGTCGAGGCGTTCCTGCTCCACCAGGGCCTTTTCGGCCAGCGCCTTGCGCTCGAGCTCTGCAACCAGCACGTCCTGCTCGGCCTTGGCCAGCTCATGGGCCGAGCTGGCGATGGCCGCTGCACGGTCCTCCTCGGCCTTGAACTCGGATTTCTTGATCGCGAGGTCTCGCGCCAGGGCCGCGGTGGCCCCTTCCTGTTCAATGCGGGCCGCTTCCGATTCCTGGAAGGCCTTGGATGTGGCGACGCGGGCTTCGCGCTTGGCGCGCTCCAGGCCCGGCTTGCCGACTTCCTCCAGGTAGTCGATGACGGTCGGCATGTTGTCTGGGCCGATCACGGTGCGCGAAGGAGTGCTAACCGAGGAGATGTTGAACGCGTCGATCTGGATGCCCTGCTCGGCGAACTGGGTGACCGCCGATTCCAGGGACTGGTCCTGGAATTCCTTGCGGTTGTTGTTCGCGTCCTCGACCGACATGGCTGAAACAATGCCGCGAAGCACGCCCTCGGCCGACTTGGTCACCGAGGCGTTCAGGTCTTCCTTCGAGTGGGTGAGGAACCGCTGGACTGCCTTGCTCATCCCCTCGACCGAATCGTCGAACTTGAAGTTCAGGCTGGCTGTCACCGAGGTGGTGATGAAGTTCTTGTCCACACCTTCCACGGCAAGCTCCACCTGGCGCTGCTCGAGGGACATCACATATTTCTGGTGAATGACAGGCAGGAAAAGCACGATGCCCTTGGTGAATATTTGCACCTGCCCCTTCGCTCCCTTGCCGGCGCGAATGACGGCCTGGTTGGGTGCCACCGTGACCAATCGGGTGGTGGCGTACCAGATGAGGGCTATGAGGACGGCGAGGATTGCCACGATGGCAATGACAGTTCCGTTTACGGCAAAGTCCATGGGTTAAGCTCCGTTCAGTTCAGAGGTGGATGCGACCCTGATGCGGTCTCCAACAACAGCCACGACGGCAATCGGTGTGCCCTTCTCGATCGGGCTGGTTGAAAAGGCGAGGCGCTGGTTGATTTCATCGGGGTGGTTCAGTTGAACCTTCCCGATGGTGTTGTTGATGTCTGTGGTGGCGACGCCCAGAAGTCCGATGACTTCGTGAGGCTGTGCGTCGGAAATGCTGGCCATCTTCCGGGCAAGCAGAGCTACGCCGAAGATGCCGATGGCTCCCAGGAGGAAGCCCGCGATGTAGGCCAGCAACAGTGGACCGTCGTTGAGCAACACAATCGCACCCGCGGCGCCGAAGAGCGTGGCCGCCGCACCGACGGCAGCAGTGGAGATGATTCCGTCGAAGAGATCGAAAATCTCTCCCAAGGTCATGGACAAGATCAGGAGCAGGAGGCCAATGCCTCCGATCACTGCGAATGCGAGCATGGGGCGTTCTTTCCGTCGAAGGGATTAACTCTTCACCCTACTTGGAAAAGCGTTATGAGCGGCATGTGGTGACATATTGATTTGCCCATGTCGGGTGGAATCGAAGGCATTGGTCAATGTTTTTGAGTTAGTGCCAGCGTATCGCCCGGTCGCATGGATGCGGTCAAACGAGGGCATCTATTCGGCCGAGAAAAACCTATGATGGTGGGTGTTGGAGTAGGTCTGCGGTTTGGTGCGTTGCATCCACGCAGCCAACTCTTCGGCCAGTGCCCCGAGTTCCGGTGCCGCATAATGGTCAGGCTCCCAAGCTGCATGGATGTCGACAGCCAGCGGATCTCCGTCGTGGACGAGGAGGGCCTCGTTGAGACCGAACGCCGCAGGTTCGATGGCGATCGAGGTTCCGCGGCCGGCGGCGGCCTGGGCTTGGGCGAGTATGCCGTTGCTGGCCGGTGTGGCAAGGGACAGATCGATGGAGGATCGACCGGCTGCTGTGCGGACGTTGCGTTCCACGGCGCTCCCGTAGCCGGGCATTTGCATGGCGAAGCGGGCAACTTCCCTGAGTTCGGCCAGTCCATTGGCCACCGGGAATGGCGCGTTGCCGGGAAAGTGCACGAGGATCGGGCTGGACAGCAGATGTTGGGATCGTAGCTGCGCCGGAGGTGCCAGGGTATTCACTGCCATATCGGCTCCCGTATCCAGAAGCCCGTAGACATCGGCGGGCCGTGCGGGCAAGATATCGGAGATCGGCGCGCCGGTGGCGATGAAGGGTGCGACAAAAAAGTTTCCGGTGGTTTCGGGGCAGGCGACCGTGAAGAGGTGCTGTCCTTCGCCGAGCGCTCCCATGACATCGCTTGCCCGCTCGAGGCGGTTGTGCAGGTCTTGCGCCAGCGTTCGAAGCCGTTCGCCGGCGGCGGTCGGCACCATGCCCGAGTGTGTGCGCCGAAACAACCGAAGGCCCAAGCTGCGTTCGAGGGCCGCAATCCTGCGCGAGACCGCCGGCTGGGAAACATACAGCTCGGCTGCCGCTCCGCTGACCGAGTTTGAGCGGGCAACCGCCAGAAAGTACATCAGATCCAGCTGATTCATCATTACAACAGGTTATAGCCTCCTGCGATTTTGGCATTGGACGATTATGTCCGTGGTCGTAATAGTGGGTGGTAGAAAATGTATCGCGTCGATCACATCTGGTCATCGACGACTCGCAGCCAAAGGAACACCTCCAATGTCCCAAACCATCACAGACGCCGCCGGGCGCCAACGCCGATCGATGGCAGGCGCTTTCGTCGGCACCGCCATCGAGTGGTACGACTTCTATATCTTCGGAACCGCTGCAGCTCTTGTATTTGGGCACGTCTTTTATCCGGGTGTCGCGCCCGGTGCTGCCTTGATGGCCTCGTTTGCCACATTCTGGGTCGGATTCTTGGCCCGTCCCATCGGCGGCATGATCTTCGGCCACTTCGGCGACAAACTCGGCCGCAAGAATGTCCTGGTCATCACGTTGTTGATGATGGGTGCCGCAACCACGATGATCGGTCTGTTGCCCGGGTATGCCCAGATCGGCGCCCTGGCTCCAGCACTGCTCATTGTCCTTCGCGCGTTGCAGGGCATTGCCGTGGGCGGCGAATGGGGAGGTGCGGTGTTGATGGCCACCGAAAACGCCACCGAGAAGAAGAAGGGCCTCGCCGGTGCCTGGGTGCAACAGGGGTCCCCGGCCGGGTCCATCCTGGCGACGTCCATGTTCATGCTGGTCGGCCTGCTGCCCGACGAGGACTTCCTGTCCTGGGGGTGGCGAATCCCGTTCCTCCTCTCCGCGGCCTTGGTCATCGTGGGCCTGATCATCCGGATCAAGGTTGAGGAATCTGCCGACTTCGAGGCCGCCAAGGCAGCGAACGCCGTGGTCAAGGCGCCTATCGCCGAGGTGTTCCGGGTGGCCCCGAGCATCGTTGTTCTGGGCATCGTCGCGTCCATCATGGGAATCTCGCTGGCATACTTCACCAACACCTTCCTTCTTTCGTGGACCACGGGCTCCCTGGGCCTCGAACGCCAGACGATGCTGAACGTGTTGCTGGGCATGGCGGTGCTGCAATTCATTTGGCAGCCCATCGCCGCACTGATCGCCGAGAAGATCGGCGCCACCAAGGTGATGATCCTGGGCCTTCTTCTTACTGTGGTCATGGTGGTCCCGTTCTTCCTGGCGATTGCTTCGGCGAACCCTGTGAACATTGCAATCACGCTGTACATCAGCGCGATCGGCGGAACCGCATATTACGCGCTTCTGGCCAATGCTCTGGCGGCCGCCTTCCCGGCAAACATCCGCTACACGGGTGTATCGCTGGCCTACCAGCTGTGTTCCTCGCTCATCGGCGGTGCGACACCGTTGGTGGCGCAGTGGATCCTGAACAATTCCAATGGCAGTCCCTGGGGTGTAGCGGCGTTCTATGCCGCCATGCTTGTCGCCACCATTATGGGCGTGGCGGGCCTTTCCAAGGCCGCCGCCCGACGCTCTTCGAAGGCCGCTGCCCAGCCCGTGGCCGTCGGCCAGTAACGAACGCAGCCTTCCCTCATAACCCGGTGCCGGGGCGCGCCCGAACGCGCACCGGCACCGCAGTACGTGAATCCCGCCGAACCCTAGGAGTGCCAATCGTGCGCATTGACGCCATCTATACCAACGCCCGCATCCGAACTCTGGATTCGACCCGGCCCGTTGCCACACGCATTGGTGTGCTGCACGGGCGAATCGTGGGGTTCGACGAGGAGCTCGAGGGAATCGACGCCGACCGCGTCGTCGATCTGGGCGGCGCCCCGGTGCTTCCAGGTTTCCACGATGCGCACTACCACCTGTCGCTGACGGGTGCCCGGCTTGCCGCCCTTGACCTGCGGCCCACCAAGGTCAAGAACCTTGCCGAACTCTATGCGGCCGTCGCCGAGCTCGCCGCCACCCTGCCCGAGGACGTCTGGGTCCGCGGATCCGGCTACGACCAGAACTTCCTGGGGGCGCATCCCGACGGCGCCGACCTGCACCGGGCGGCCGGTGGGCGCCCGGTCTATCTGGAGCACGTCTCCGGGCACATGGGCGTGGCGTCCATGCGGGCCTTCGAGCTGGCCGGGCACGCCGGGGGACGTGGCGTACCCGATTTCGACGGCGGCCACGTGCAGCGCGACGAGGCGGGATCCGCCACCGGGCTGCTGCAGGAGCGCGCCATGCAGCTGATCTACGATCTGGTGCGCCCCATGAAGCTGGATGAGGTGCAACGCAACCTGGACCTGGCAAACAAGCAGGCCGTCGTGTACGGGCTGACCTCGGTGACCGAGCCGGGCATCGGGGACTACAAGATGCTGGGAAACACCCCGGTGGACTTCCACTCCTACCAGCGTGCTGTGGAAGAAGAAGTGGTCAACACCCGGGTGACGTTGATGCCCTACTGCAGCACGCTGCACGAGCTGGAGGGTTTCAAGGACCACGGATGGTTCGGGCTTGACCTCGGCATCCGCACCGGTCTGGGGGACGACAGGCTGCGCGTCGGGCCGGTGAAGATCGTCTCCGACGGTTCATTCATCGGGCGCTCCGCGGCCATGCATCACTGCTACCATGGCGAACCGGACAACCACGGGATGATGCAGCACGACCCGGAGGAACTGCACTCGATGATCATCGGCGCCCACCGGGCCGGATGGTCCGTTGCCGCGCATGCCATCGGGGATGCGGCCATCGACCACGCCATGGACGGGTTCGCCGAGGCCCAGCGGCTCCACCCGCGGCCAGGGGTCCGGCACCGCATCGAGCACTTTGCGCTGAGCACCGATGCGCAGATCGCACGTGCGGCGGGTCTGGGCCTGATCCCGGTTCCGCAGGGCGTATTCATCTCCGACTTCGGCGACAGCATGATGGACGCCGTCGACCCCGCGCTGGCTCCGCTGATCTACCGGATGAAGTCGCTCCTTGCTGCCGGTCTGGTGCTGCCCGGCGCCACCGATTCGCCCGTCTCCGACGGCAACCCGCTGGTGTCAATCCACGACATGGTCAACCGCACCACGGCAACGGGCAGGGTGCTGGGTCCGGCCGAGCGACTGAGCGTGGGCGAGGCGGTGCGCGCCTACACTCACGGGTCGGCGTACGCGGTGGGCCAGGAAAAGGACAAGGGCACGCTGCGCGTGGGCCAGCTGGCTGACTTCGTGGTTCTCTCCGACGATCTGTTCAAGGTAGACCCGAGCAAGATCCGCGAGGTCTCCGTCGCTGCCACTGTCATTGGCGGGCGCACCGTGTACGACGCGACGGGCAACGCCAGCTAGGACCGTCACCGCGAACCAATGCAAAGTGCAGGAGGGCGCTGGACGTTTCCGCCCTGCGCCCTCCCGGCATCATGTGTTTGTGTATGGTCAGGCGCGCCCGATGAACGGCACCGCGCCGGTCCGCGCCGAGGCCAGCACCGCAACGCCGTAGCGCGGCAACACCAAGACGCCGTCCACACTGGGAGCGCCCAACAGGTCAACCGAATCCTGCGGTGCTGTGACCGCAAGCGGCTCGGTGCCGTGGTTGAGCACGAAGGTGTAGTCGGTGTCCTCGTCGCTGCGGGTCACCGCCTCCAGCACGGTGTCGGGAACTTCGCGCGCGGGAAGCCCGGCGGCGTCAAGGACGCGGCGGAAGAGTGCGTCCAGGCCCGCCGCCTCCGGCACTACGCCCAGGTACCAGGCGGCACCCGTGCCCGAACCCGCGCGACGGGTCACCGCCGCGCGGCCCGCCAGCTCACCGGTGGTGTGGGAACCCAGCGCCTCGGTGCCGGCGATGAGCTCGAGCCATTCGCTCCAGATGGACACGGAGAACGACTCTCCGGCGACCTCGAGCTTTTCGTGGAGGCCGTCGGGAATCGGCCAGTGCTCGTCGACCTCGATGCCCAGCAGTTCGCGCAGCGGGCCCGGGGCGCCGCCGGTGTGGACCTTTTCCGTCTCGTCGACGACGCCGCTGAACGGGCCGACGACCAGCTGGCCGCCGCGCTCCACGAACGCGGTGAGTGCCGCGGCCTGCTCGTTGGACGCGATGTAGAGGTTCGGGACCACGACGACGTCGTAGCCCTCGAAGGAGTCGGTGGCGCGCACGGTGTCCACCGGGTGTCCCAGGCGGAAGAACGCCGCGTTCCAGGCGCGGGCCTGCACCGCGTAGTTCAGCCGCTGGGACGGGAGGGACTCGGTGGCGGAGGAACCCCACCATGAATCCCAGTCGACGACCAGGCCCACCGAGGCGCGCACACGCGTTCCGCGGACGGGTTCCAGCTTCTTGAGCTCGGCACCCAGCGCCTTGGTTTCCTTGAAGCTGCGCGATTCCTCGCCGCGGTGCCCGAGCATCGCGGAGTGGAACTTCTCCTGGCCGAACTTGGCCTGGCGCCATTGGAAGAACATGGCTCCGTCGGAGCCGTGGGCGATGGCCTGCATCGAGTCGATGCGCATCTGGCCCGGGGCCTTGGGCACGTTGACCTCGCGCCAGCTCACCGCGCTGGCCGACTGCTCGAGCAGCAGCCACGGGGCACCGCCCTTCAGCGAGCGCATCAGTCCGTAGTTCAGCGCGGCGCCGACGTGGGCCAGCGGGTCGGCCGGGTCCGGGTAGGCGTCGTCGGTGACAAGGTCCTCCACCGCGGCGAAGTCCCAGTAGTTCAGGTCGCGCAGCAGCGACATGAAGTTGGTGGTGACGGCGATGTCCGGGGTGACCTCGCGCAGCACGTCGATTTCCACCTGGAAGAGCTCCAGCAGCGCGTCGGAGGAGAAGCGCTCGAAGTCCAGCAGCTGGGTCGGGTTGATGGGCCCGGTGGCGGTGCGCGGCGGCTCGATGTGGTCCCAGTCGGTGTAGCGCTGGCCCCACACGCCCACGCCCCAGGCCTCGTTCAGGCCCTCGAGGGTGGTGTAGCGGTCCTGCAGCCAGGTCCGGAAGTGCACGGCGGAGGCTGGGCACCAGCAACGCGAGACGTGGTCGCCGTACTCGTTGGAAATGTGCCACAGGGCCAGCGCCGGGTGGTTGCCGTAGCGTTCGGCCATCGCGCGGGTCATCCGGGCGACGTTTTCCTTCCAGACCGGGGAGCTGGGGCAGTAGGCCTGGCGGGAGCCGAATTCAAGCTGTTGGCCGTCGACGTTGTGCGGGAGCATTTCCGGGTGTTGGCGGATCAGCCAGGACGGCGGGGTGGCGGTGGCGGTGGCAAGGTCGATCTTGATGCCGGCGCCCCAGAGCACCTCGATGACGCGGTCAAGCCAGCCCCAGTCGTACACGCCGGGGGTCGGTTCGAGCTGCGGCCAGGAGAAGACCGGAAGGCTGACAATGTTCACGCCGGCCTCGACCATGAGCCGGGCGTCCTCGACCCAGGTCTCCTCGGACCACTGGTCGGGGTTGTAGTCCCCGCCGTAGGCAAGGGCATCAAGCCGGATGGACCTGGATTCGGTCATGTCCGTTCCTTTCTGTGGCGGCACCTGCCGCCGGGTGTTTTGCCGGTGCTGTTTGGTTTGTGGGAGCTTCGCGCTCCATGGGCGTGCCGGCCCCCGCATGCGGGGGCCGGCTGCGTGGTCTGTGTCCCCGTGGTCCGGGGTTACCAGTTTTCGTTGTTGGAGAGCTGCACGGCCAGGTCGATGAACAGCGCGGCGGACCAGCCGAACGCGGTGGTCGCCGTCTTGGCCTTCTGCCCGGTGGACGGGTTGAAGTACTCGTGCGGGCCGCCGCCGTGGATGACAAGCTTCACCGTCTGCTCGGCCAGGGCACGGGCACGCTCGGGCTCGCCCGAGTTGCGCAGCCCCTCTATGACCAACGAGTTGGTGTTGATCCATACGGGTCCGCGCCACATGCGCTCGGTGGAGAAATCGGGGTCGTCGGCCGATACGGTCGGGATCGACCATTCGGTGCCGAACCGTGCCGGGTTGTCCAGATCGCCGAGCATCCGGGCCTTGACGGATTCCGGCAGCGAGCCGGTGAGCAGCGGCATCAGTCCGACCACCCCGTGGCTGGACACCGGTTCCCCGGCGGCGCGCGCGTGGAAGAAGCCGGTCGATTCGTCCCACATGCCCAGGAGCAGCTCCCGGGTGCGGGCGGCGCGGGCGCGGTGATGCCGCGCCAGTTCCTGCGAGCCCTCGCCGCCCCGGCGCTCGGCGAATCCGGCCAGCTCCAGGTCCTGCAGCACCAGGTAGGCGCCGAGGTCCGGCGCGGTGGTGGGCAGCGGCCCGTCGAAGATTGGGCTGTCATCCAAGCCCGAGGAGTACGGGTGGCCGTACTCGGGCATGCCGTCGTCGTCCAGGTCCGAGGCCGCGAACCACCAGTCCTGCGAGCGGCGCAGGGTTTCCAGCTGCGCATCGACCCAGTCCTCGCCGCCGAATTCGGCCGCGGGCTGGACCTCCAGGACCTTGCGCAGCGCCCAGGCCGCCAGCGGCGGCTTGGTCAGCGGCACCGGGGCCGACTGATCGGCGATCGCGGAGCCGGCGCGCCGCAGGGTCTCGCGGTCGGAGGCCGGCAGGTCGTCGCTGGTCGCCAGGATGCCGAGCTCGTGCACCACGTCGGGCAGCTGGCCGTCGTCGCGCGGGAAACCGAAGGCCAGGGACAGCTGTTCGCGGGCCAGTTCCGGGTCGCCGTGGCGCAACCCCACGGCAATGAAGTACGCGTCCCACTGCCAGAGCCCGACGTAGCCGATCTTGGAGGGAACCACCGCGCGGGCGGATCCCAGCGCCGGCATCTCGACGATGTTGGCGCCCAGCACCCACCAGCAGAAGGCCGCCATGTCCCGCAGGTCCTCGCGGACCGGCGGGCACTTGGCGAACCAGTCCAGCCAGATCGCCTCGGTCGCCGCCACGTGGGCGGCGTGCCGGTCCGCATGGGTTGCCGTGGCGCTGCGATCGGGAGCGATGGCAAGGTGCACCGAACCGGCGGGGGACTGCCCGGCCGACATCGAGTGCGCCAGGCCGTCGGGGGTCTGCCAGTGGATCGTCGCCGGACCCGCGTGCCCGGGACCCAGGCCGATGCTCAGGGCCGAGGGCCCGGCGAAGGTCAGCGTGAGAGCGCCGTTCCCGAACTCGATCACGTGGGGCAGCACCCGGGTGACGGGCAGCGGGCAGCCCTCCGCGCCGTGCACCCGGAGGCTCTCGAAGACCACGCACTCGGCCAGCCGCTTCTCGTACTCGGAGGTGCACACCCGCAGGCCATCGCCCTGCGCGAAGATGATCAACCGCGAGCGCGGCAGCGTGAACGGCGCCTGGACCAGGTCCAGGTGTCCGCCGGCGGCCTCGAGGTTCTCGCGGGCGCTGGTGGTTTCGGTCGGGAAAGGCATTGCTTATTTTCCTCCCAGGCCGGACGCGGCCATGCTGTTCAGGATGCGGCGCTGGCCGATGACAAAGGCGATCAGGATCGGGATGGTGGCGATGGACGATGCCGCCATCACCAGGCCGTAGTTGACCGACCCGAACTGGCTGGTGAAGCTGGCCAGCAGCAGCGGCACCGTGTAGAGCTCCGGGGAGTTCAACAGGACCAACGGGAATAGGAAGCTGTTCCACACGCTCAGCGCGGTGATGATCACCAGCACGCCCAGGCCCGGCTTCAGGTTGGGCAGGATGATGCTCCAGAAAATGCGCCAGCGGCTCGCGCCGTCGATGACCGCCGCCTCCTCGAGCTCCTTGGGAAGCGCCAGGACAAACTGGCGCATCAGGAACACCGCGAAGGGGTTGACCATCATGGCCGGGACGATCAGCGCCAGGTGGGAGTCGATCCACCCCATCTTGCTCATGAGCAGGTAGAAGGGCACCAGGGTGACCTGCGCGGGGATCATCTGCGTGGCCAGGAAGACCACGAAGATCGACTTGGAGCCGCGGAACTTGATCCGGGCGAACGCGTAGCCCGCCATCGAGGCGGTGACCAGCGTGCCGAGGATCGAGAGCACCGCGATGTACAGGCTGTTGAGGTACGCCTGCGCAAACGGGACGGCGTTCCAGGCATCGGTGAAGTTGGACCAGGTCCACGGATCGGGCCAGAAGCTCAACGGATCCTGCAGCAGCTGCGGCAGGTCCTTGAGCGAGGTGGTGATCATCCACAGGAACGGGAAGACCATGGCAATGCCCGCAACCAGCAGCACGATGTGCAGCGTGGAGGAAATGCCGATGGAGGCCAGGCGTTCGCGCAGCGGCGCCTTCGGGGTGGACCCCGGTGTGGCGGGCCCGGCGGGGGCCTTGGTTTCTTCAAGGTTCAGGGTGCTCATGCTGCATCATCCTCGTAGTGGACGAACTTCTTCTGGGCGCCGAACTGGATGGCGGTGATGACCAGCGTCATGACCAGCAGGATGACGGCGGCGGCGCTGGATGGCCCGAACTGGAAGCGGCCGAAGCCCAGGTCGTAGATGTGGTAGACGATGGTGCGGGTGGCGTTGTCCGGGCCCGCGTTCTGGGTCAGGATGAACACCGTGTCGAAGGTCTGCATCGAGGAAATGAACGCCACGATCGTGGAGAAGAAAACGATCGGGGACAGCAGCGGCAGGCGGATCTTGGTGAACAGCGCCCACCACCCGGCACCGTCGATGCGCGCCGCCTCGATGACCGAGGGGGAGATGTTCTGCAGGCCGGCCAGGAAGATGATGACGTTCAGGCCCAGCGAGGACCAGATCGACACGATCGCCACGGCGATCAGCGCGAGCTTCGGGTCGCCCAGCCAGTCCGGCGGGGTGATGCCGAAGACCTTGCCGATCGTGGCGCTGAAGATCCCGTCGGCGCGGAACATCTGCTGCCAGATCATGGCCACGGCCACGGTGCTTGTCACCACGGGCGCGAAGAACAGGATCAGGTACAGGGTTCTGGTCTTGAGCTTCTCCAGGGCCACCGCGATGACCACGGCCAGGCCAAGCCCGATCGGCACCGTGATCAGTGCCAGCAGCAGGGTGTTGACGATCGACTTGTGCAGCAGCGGGTCGGCCAGCTGGTCGGTGAAGTTCTTGAACCCCACCCACGTCAGGTCCGTCAGCCCGTCCCATTCCGCGAAGGCCAGGACAAGGCTTGCCGCGAACGGGATGAGCACAAACAGGACCATGCCGATGACCTGCGGGCCGATGAAGACGTAGCCCCAGGCGCGGTCGCGCTTGCGCCAGCCGGCCTCCTTGCGCATTTCGGGCAGTGCGTCTTGGGTGGAGGAGCGCCTGGGGTTCACTCGCGCGGGTTTCTCCGCGAGTGAGGTGCTCATTTCCCGGACTTCGAAGCGATGAGGGCCGCGACCTTGTCGAGGGTTCCCTGGGCGTTGTTCTTGCCCTGGTAGAGCTCGAGGAACAGGTCGGAGATGTCGGTGGACAGTGCCGGGACCGCGCCTTCGGCGGCGTAGTTTGCGAAGCCGATGTCGCGCATGTCCAGGAAGGTCTGGGCGTGCTTCGGGTAGTTGTCCTCGAGCACCACGTCGTCGGCGCCCTTGATGGACGGCACGGCGTTGCCGCCGCCGGTCAGGCGGAACGTCTGGCCCTCGGCGGAGAGGAACTCGGTCCAGTAGGTGAACGCGGCGTCCTTGTTCTTGGTGTCGGCATTGACCGCCAGGTAGGAGGCTGCAATGCCGGTCGGTGCCGGCTTGCCGTCCGGGGTCGGCCAGTCGACGATGTCGTAGCCGTCCTGGACCTTGGCGCCCTTGAGAGTGCCGATGGTGTAGCGGCCCTGGGCGAAGAAGCCGGCCTTGTGGGTCACGAACTTGCTGTCGGCGCCGGCGCCGTCGGGCAGGCTGTCGGCGTCGATGAACTTCTTGTCCTGGAAGTACTGGCCGAGGGTCTCGACGGCGGCAAGGGTCTTGGGGTCCTTGTTGCCGACGAACGCGCCCGACTCGTCGTAGGCGGTGCCGCCCTGGGTGGAGATCCAGCCGTAGTGGGTGGCCCAGTAGTTCCAGAACATGGAGCCGATCAGGCCCTTGGCGGCGATCTTGTCGTTCATTTCAAGGAACTTCGCGGTGGTCCACTTGCCTTCGGCGGCGAGGGTTGCCGGGTCCTCGGTGATGCCTGCCTCCTCCAGGACCTTCTTGTCGTACCAGAACGCGTCGTTGTTGACGTCGTTCGGTGCGGCGTAGGTGACGCCTTCCTGCTGTGCGGCGCCAAAGGTGCCCGGGAAGAATTCATCCTTCTTGGTCTTGCTGGCGCCCGATGCCAACAGGTCGTCCAGCGGCATGAGGCGCTTGGAGCCGACGAATTGGCCGAGCTTGTCATCGCCAACATAGAAGACATCCGGTGCGGTCTTGCTGGTGAGCTGGGCAAGGAGCTTCGAGTGGTATTCGCCGTAGCTGGCCACCGGCTGGAGCTTGACCTTGATCTCCGGGTGGCGCTTCATGAAATCGGTGTTGAACTCGGTGAAGCGGGTCAATTCCTCGGGGGTTCCCCAGGTGCTAAAAACGATGGAGCTGCTGCCATCCGCCGCCGGACCGGCCGTCGTTCCGGAGCCGCCGCTGCATGCGGTCAGGACCAAAGCGGAGACCGCGGCGACGCCTAGGGACAGAACGCTTCTTCTTTTCAGATCCTTGGAATTCCACATGCCAATACCTCTTTCGGTGAAAACGGTCGATTCTTCGCCGCGATGGCTCGAAATGATGCGATCAACCCCGGGGATTGGAGTGATCGGCGCCACAGCGTCCTTGTATTCTGTATACATAAGACGCATGTGTCAAGTGTCACTTTGTTTGTTTATGTTCGAAACAAAACGCCGACGTGGGTTTGTCGACCGGCCTGCAACCGCGTAAATACGTGGAAAATCCGGTCTCATCACCGGTAATATTGCACATGCCACGCATTTTCGGTTGCTTTTGTTCGGAATCGAACAAAGTGTTTTGGGGTCAATATTGATCCTCCGGGACCGCGCGGAGGTGCACTGAGGACTTCCCGCGGCCGTGCGGTGGCGCGTCCGTGCGCGCCGCGCCCGGACCTCGTTCGCGCGGCGCCTCGGCTGGCTGCCTCGCAGGTGGTCCGACAAATGGAGCACGCAAACGAAGCGGGCCGGAGGAATCCGGCCCGCTTGAGGCTTTCGTTGGCTATTCGGTCGTTTGTTCAGCAGTTCGTGCGGTGGCGCGTGCGGCTACTGGGTCCGGTAGGACGAAGCCGTCCCTCCGGCAAGTTCCCCGCCGTCCACGACCAGCTGCTGCCCGGTGATGAAACTGGCGTTCTCCGAGGCCAGGAAGAAAAACGCCTCGGCGATCTCCGACGGGTCGGAATGGCGGCCCATCGGGATCTTCTCGTTGACCTCGGCCAGCATCTCATCGCTGTATTCGCTGCGCTGCATCGGGGTGAGCACGTATCCCGGGCTGACGCAGGCGGTGCGGACCCGGGGCGCAAGCTCCAGGGCGACACTGCGGCAAAGCGCGAGCACGCCCGCCTTGGACGCGTTGTAGTCCGAGTACCAGGGGTAGCCTGCCGATCCGTTCGTGGAAGCGGTTGCCAGCAGGGTCCCGGAACCCGCCTCGAACATGATGCGGCCGGCGGACTGCCAAAGGTTGATGACCCCGAAGAGATTGATGTCCAGCAACCGGCGGATGGCCTCCGGTTTCATCTCGAGGAACGCGTGCCGGGTGCTGATGCCGGCATTGGCGATGGCCGTATCGATCCTGCCTTCCTCGGCGGCGATGCCTTCCACCACCGAGCGAACCATGACCGGATCCGTGACGTCGCATTCACGCCACTGCAAGCCGCCGGAAGTTTTTGCCGGCGGCTGCCTGTCCAGGTTGAAAACCCGTGCGCCCGAGGCCGCGAAGCGTTGGGCGGTGGCTTCCCCGATGCCGGAAGAGGCGCCGGTGATCACCACCACCGGTGCCTGGTTTGTCGTGGAATCAGTCATGGTCGCTCACAGCACCTTGGAGAGGAACTGCTGGGTCCTTTCGTGCTGCGGGTTGGCGATGAGCTCGCGGGGATTCCCCTTTTCCACCACGACGCCGCCGTCGATGAAGGCCAGCGAATCCGCGACCTCGCGAGCGAAACCGATTTCGTGGGTCACCAGCACCATGGTCATGCCCCCGACCGCCAGGGACTTCATGACCTCCAGCACCTCGTCGACCAGCTCCGGGTCCAGGGCCGACGTCGGTTCGTCGAACAACATGACCTGCGGATCCATCGCGAGCGAACGGGCGATGGCGACGCGTTGCTGCTGGCCGCCGGAGAGCTTCATGGGGTACTTGTGTCCGTGGCCGGCCAGCCCCACGCGTTCCAGGAGCTCCTCGGCACGGGCCAACGCCAGCTTCTTGGGTTCGCCCTTGACCCGCGCCGGCCCGCAGGCAACGTTCTCAAGCGCCGTCATGTTGGCGAAGAGGTTGAAGCGCTGGAAGACCATGCCGACGTTGAGGCGGAACTTCGCGTACTCGGCGGAATTCCATTCATGGAACTTGCCCTTGCGGTAGTTGAATCCCACGTCTTCGCCGTCGATCCTGATGCGGCCGCCGTTGGGTTTTTCCAGCGCATTGAGGCAGCGCAGGAACGTGGATTTGCCCGACCCCGAGGGGCCGATGATGCAGGCGACCTCCCCGGCCTCGACGGAGAAGTCGATGCCGGAGAGCACCTGGTGGTTGCCGAAGTTCTTGGTGACCTGTTCGGCCAAGACCAGCGGAATGCGCATGCCCGTCCCGGTCTCCGAGAGTGAGGTCGTCATGCTGTTCATGGGGTGCTCCTTGACGGCTCGGTGCGCAGGCGCTGGCACAGCACCGCCAGGTTGTCGCGGGAAAAGAACGGTTTGGAGAACTTCTGGCGCTTGCCGGTGATGGGTCGGTCGGCCGTGCCGAACTTCCTTTCAAGCTTGCCCTGGAAGTACGTGGCAATGACCGTCATGGCCATGTACCAGATGCTGGCCACGATCAGCAGCTCCATGATCTTCCCGTTTTGCTTGTAGATCTGGCTGGCGTTGGTCATCAGGTCGTTGCCCGCGACCACGTAGACCAGCGAGGTGGTCTTGAGCATGGAAATGAACTCGTTGCCGATCGGCGGGATGATGATGCGCGTGGCCTGCGGCAGCACCACCACCCACATCCGCTTGAACGGGGTCATGCCGATGGATGCCGCGGCCTCGGCCTGCCCGGGATCCACGGCCTGGATGCCCGCGCGCACGGTTTCCGCCGCGTAGGCACCCAGGTTCAGGCCCAGGCCCAGCATGGCCGCGGTGAAGCCGGTCATGACCACGTTGGTGTCCCACATGTAGCCGATGTTCGTGAACGGGATCTTGATGACCAGCTGCGGGAACAGGAAGGCCAGGTTGAACCAGAAGATCAGCTGGACCAGCACCGGGGTGCCGCGGAAGAACCAGATGTAGAGGTTGCTGATCCACACGGCAACCGGGTTGGCCGAGAGCTTCATGATGGCCAGGGCCACGCCGATGGCCAGGCCCATGATGGTGGCCAGGATGGAGAGCTGGATGGTGACCAGCACGCCGTCCAGGATCTTTGGGAACGTCAGGTAGTACAGGACGTCGCCCCAGATGATGTGGTCATTGGTGGCCAGCACCCAGGCGAACCAGCTGATGCCCGCGATGCACAGCAGCGCCACGACAAGGCGTCCCGGGTGGCGCAGCCTGACGGTGTTGCCGGGCCCGGGCTGCTCCACCAGCCGCGGCGGTGCGGCGACCTGTTCCTGGGTCATTGTCTACTTGCCCTGGTTGACGGTGGCCTCTGGAAGCGCCATCTGGTCCAGGCCCCAGGCACCGAGGATCTGGGTGTAGGTGCCGTCCTTGATGAGCTTGTTCATGGCGTCCTGGACCAGCTTCACCAGTTCCTCGTTCTTCGGGTCGATCGCGATGCCGAACAGGGAGCTGCCCGGGATCTCGATGGCCTCCAGGGCCCCGTTGGATTCCTTGGCGCGGAAGACAGCCACCGGGTAGTCGTTCAGGCCGGCGACGGCGCGGCCGTTCTGCACCTGCAGCAGGGCCTCGGGGTCATTGGCGAAGCCCAGGATCTTGATGGGCTTCTCGCCCTTGGCCTCGCAGTCCTTGCTGAACCCTTCGGCCAGCTGCATGTAGTACCCGTTGTCGAGCACCGCCATGGTCTCGCCGCAGAGGTCCGCCGGGGACTTGATGCCCTCGGGGTTGCCCTTGGCGACCATGATCGAGCCCGAGGACTTGGCATAGTCGACGAAGGAGACCTTTTCGCGGCGTTCGGCGGTGTCGTTGAAGCCGGACATCAGCAGGTCGAAGCGTCCCGAGACGACGCCGGGCATCATGCCGGATACGTCCGAGTTGTTGATCTTGGCCTCGACGCCCAGCAGGTTGCCCATGGCGCGGGCCAGCGACATGTCCACGCCGACCATGGTCTTGCCGTCGGTGTCGAACATTTCCATGGGCGGGTAGCCCTCGGCCGCCGCGATCTTCAGGCCGCCGGTCTTGATGGCGGCGGGGACGCGGGCCGCGAGGTCGGCATCGACGTTGATGGCCCCGATCTGGGCGGCCGCGAGGTCGCCCGCGGGTGCCGCGTTCTTGAAGGCGCCCGCCGCCGCGGCACCGGAGGCCGACGGGGCTTCGGCCAGGGACTGGCCGCCGCAGCCGGTCAGGGCCGCCGCACCGAGGGTGATAACGGCAGTGAAAAGCATTCCTTGCTTGAAGGATTTCATGTGTTTCTCCTTGTGTTAATCGGACCAGTGGATGCGGCCGTCGATGACTGTCATCAATGTGTAAGTCGAGTGGAGTTCCAGGGGCGGGCAGGAAACCGGGTCGCGGTCAACGACGATGAAATCCGCCAGTTTTCCGGTTTCCAGGGTGCCCTTAAGGTGCTGCTCCCCGGTGGCCCGGGTGTGCGAGGTTGCCGCGGCATGCAGGGCCTGGGAACGGGTGAGGATCTCCTCGGGCTGCCAGCCCCCGGCGGGGAAACCGTTCGGGCGCTGGCGGGTGGTTCCCGCGTGGAGTCCGTGGAAGGGGTTGGTCCCCTCGACGGGTGCGTCGGAGCTGAAGGACACGGCTCCGCCCGCGTTCAGGATGCTGCCCCAGGCGTAGGAAAGGACGTCGTGGTCGCCCAGCAGGGAGTCGACCAGCTCGATGT
Organism: Paeniglutamicibacter sp. NPDC012692; assembly: GCF_042901625.1. Classification (NCBI taxonomy): domain Bacteria; kingdom Bacillati; phylum Actinomycetota; class Actinomycetes; order Micrococcales; family Micrococcaceae; genus Paeniglutamicibacter; species Paeniglutamicibacter sp. NPDC012692. The sequence continues at coordinate 374,003 of NZ_JBIBDE010000002.1, read as the reverse complement.
CCGAGGTGCAGGAGGCGGGTTGCATGCAGGCAAGCGCGCCGCTGGCGGCAAGCCGGGGCAGGTCGCGGCGGGCGATGTGTTGGACGTGTTCGATCCGGTTTGAACCGGCGGGCATCGGGGAGCCGGCGCCGGCTGCCTGTTCGAAGGCGTCCAGGGCGTTGGAGACCGCGCGGTCGCCGATGGCGTGCACGGCGGCCGACAACCCGTTGTGGTTGGCCAGCTTGACCAGGCGGTTCAGCTCCTCGGGGGCGGTGACTGCCAGGCCCTCGGAACGGTCGTGCCCGTAGGGTGCGTGCATGAGGCAGGTGCCGGATGAGAGGGAGCCGTCGGAGAAGATCTTCACTCCGCCGCGACGCAGCCAAGGGTCTCCCTGTCCGGTGCGCACGCCCTGGTCGATGATTTGGTCCAGCACTGCGACGGGCATGATCTTGTTGACCCGCAGCGGAAGCTCGCGGCGCTCGTGCAGGTCGGAGAAGGCGGCCCAGGCGTCCATGCCGTCGATGTCGTGGATGGAGGTGATGCCTTGGCGGACCAGGGTGCGCAGCGCGGAGGGCAGCAGCGTTGCCAGGTCGTCCCGGGTGACCTCCTCGAGGGCCCGCCCCGCGTTGAATCCCGCCGCTTCCAGCAGGATGCCGGTGGCGGCACCGGATGCGTCGCGCACGATGGTCCCGCCGACGGGATCGGGGGTTGCCGCGTCGATGCCGAGGTATGCCAGTGCCGCGGAGTTCAGCCAGTAGGTGTGCAGGTCGGAGTGGTGCAGGGCCGTGGGATGGGATCCGGTGACGTAGTCGAGTTCGCGGCGGTCGGGAAGCTCCGCATGATCCCAGCCGCGGTGGTTCCAGCGTCCGCCGAAGATCCAGCTGGTGGCGTCCCCGGGTTCGAGCTGCGCGACGCGTTGGGCAACCAGCGCAACGGCCGCGGAACTCGAGGTGGCGGGGGAGAGGTCGACCTCCGCCTGGCGCAGTGCGAGCTGGGCGGTGTGGATGTGGCTGTCGGCCAGCCCGGGCATCGCGTGCGCCCCGCCCAGATCGATGCGCCGTGCCCGCGGGGCAAACTCCCGGGCCTCTCCGACGGATCCAAGGAACCGGATCCGGCCCTCCTCCGCGACCAGGGCGGATGCCATGGGGTTCTGCGGGTCGAGGGTATGGAAAACGGCATTCTCGTACACCGTGAACGTCATGCAGTGCCCCCATTGTGCGGTGATTTGTCGCCATTCGAAGCGCCTGTGCATCGAATACGTTGCACTGTATACCGCATACAGTTTCCGTTCAAGACATTTTGTGATCCATTCAACAGGCGGTGCAATTGTGACCTGGCGTGGGGATTTGCGGGTCTGCAATCCTGCCGGGAATGCAAAAGGCCGTGTCGGGAAACCCTGGGGGTTCCCGACACGGCCTTGTCGCGCGTTGTTCTAGACGGCTACTTTTGCGCCTTCTTTGCTGGCCATGGCCTTGCCGATGCGCGAGGTGCTGTTGAGCCAGTTGGCGGTCAGTGCGGCCTGTGCGGCCTTGAGGTCCTTCGCAACAAGTGCCTTGGCGATCGCCGAGTGCTCGGTCGCGGCTCGCTCGACGCGGTCCTTGGCTCCGACAAAGAACTTTTCGTAGCGTCGCAGCGCAACCTTGTGCGAGGCAATGGTCTCCAGGAGACGCCGGTTGGGGCACTTGGAGAGCAGGAGCTCGTGGAAGTCGTCATCGTGGCTGTTGACCTCTTCGGCCAGCGCCTCGGTGGCCGTGAATGCCTTCGCGGCATCCAGGATCCGTGGCGCAATCACGTTCAGCTCGTCCGCCGGGCTGAGTTCCAGCGCGAGGCACTCGAGGGCGGCAATGATCTGCACCGCCTCGGCGAAGTCGCGCTCGCTAATGGGGGCCCAGCGGAAGCCCTTGCCGGAAATGCGTGTAATGACGCCCTGCTGGGATAGCGATATGAGTGCCTCGCGCAATGGAGTCCGACTGACGCCGAGTTCCGCCGATAGCGTTACCTCGTTGATGCTCTCGCCCATATCGAATTCGCCTGCGCCGACGCGGTTCATGATTTCTGTTTCGATCTGTTCGCGCAGTGATTGGCGTTGAATTGCCACTGTCGCCCCCTGGTTCTCGATAGATGAAGCACCGGATTTGATCACCTCTATTGTACTAGAGACTGGGTTCAGTATACTGTATACAGAAATATGAGAGGAAGTTCACACATGGACGTGACGATTGGCCTGATTGTGAACCCAGTCGCCGGCCTCGGCGGCCGTTTGGCCCAGAAGGGCAGTGACGCCTCGGATATTCGCGATTTGGCCAAGCGCGCGGGGATCGATTCCCTGGCTCCTGAAAGGGCCGGACAAACAATCAGCCGTCTACTGGACGGGCTGGAATCATCCCGGGTTGCCGTGCGAATCCTCGCAGGTGCCGGAGAAATGGGAGCCGATGCGCTCGACGCAAGCATTCCCCACGAGACCGTCGCTTCGGGCGCTGTCCACCCGGGGGCTTCAAGTTCCGAAGACACCAAATCAATGGCGCGGAACATGGCGGACCGAGGCGTGGACCTATTGCTCTTTGCCGGGGGAGACGGCACGGCCCGCGACATCCTCGACGCCGTCGGAACCGGCATCCCTGTGCTGGGCATCCCCGCGGGCGTCAAGATCTACTCCGGCGTATTCGGCTTGACGCCTGCGGAAACCGGCGCTTTGGCTGCGGGTTGGCTGGCGAACCCGAACCGGGGCAGCGATGAACGCGAAGTCGTCGACATCGACGAGGACGAACTGCGCCAAGGCCTTGCGACCCCCAGCCTCTACGGGACGCTGCGGGTCCCCTCGGACTCCCGCCGGCTTCAACCTCGCAAGTCCGGCAGCCCCGCCTCCGACGTCAATGCGGCCCGCTCGTTGGGCATCGCTTTCGCAGCCACCATGGTCCCGGACCGGTTTTACGTGCTTGGCCCGGGCAGCACCACCATGGCCATCGGCAGCGCACTGGATTTGGAACTGACACGGCTGGGCGTTGATGTTGTCTGCAACGGCCGGCTGATCGCCGAAGACGTCGACGCGGATATGCTCAACGCGTTGGTGCCCGAAGAGGGTGCCACCGTCGTTGTCACCCCGCTGGGACAGCAAGGTTTTGTCATCGGGCGCGGCAACCAGCAGATCGACTACCGCGTGCTGCAACGCAGCGAGCTGAGGATCGTGGCCACGCCCTCCAAAATGATTTCCCTGGGCGGGCGACCGCTCTGGGTTGATTCGGGACATCCCGAACTGGACGCCACGATCTGTGGCTACGCCAAAATATTTACCGGGGCGAAAGCCGAAGTAATTTATCCCATCAGCAACACCGCTGATTCCCAAGTTCGAGCCTAAACACCACAAGGAGCAGTTCATGCGTTTGAAGGACAAGTCTGCAATCGTCACCGGCGGCGGATCCGGCATCGGCCGGGCCACTGCACTTGCCATGGCTGCCGAAGGCGCCAACGTCGCGATCTTCGACATCAACGAGGAAGCGGCACAGGCCGTTGCCGCCGAAGCCGCGGCATTCGGCGTCAAGACCCTTGGCCTGGCCGTCAACGTTGCACTGGATGAAGACGTGAAGCGCGGCGTGGCCACGGCCGCTGCCGAGTTCGGCACCGTCAACGTCCTGTTCAACAACGCTGGCATCATCCGCCGCGCCAACGTCATCGACACCACCCTTGAGGAATGGGACCAGGTCATGGGCGTGAACGTGCGCGGCCCGTTCCTGCTTTCCAAGTACGTGATCCCGTTGATGATCGCCGACGGCGGCGGAGCAATCGTCAACACCGGTTCCGGCTGGGGCCTCAAGGGCGGCGGCGACGCACTGTCCTACTGCACCTCCAAGGCGGCAGTGGTCAACATGACCCGCGCCCTGGCCATCGACCACGGACCGGACAACATCCGCGTGAACTCGGTGAACCCGGGCGACACCAACACCCCGATGCTGCGCGAGGAGGCCCGCCAGCTGTCGCAGGCCGAGGCCGCCTTCCTTGAGGAATCCAACGACCGCCCGCTCAAGCGCATGGGCACCCCAGAGGAAATCGCCGAGGCCGTCGTTTGGCTCGCCAGCGACGCCAGCAGCTACGTCACCGGCTCGGCCCTGGTTGTCGACGGCGGCGGCATCGCCTAACCACGAACGCAAGAAAAGTCCCGCAGTGCAAAGCCCAGGCTTCGCGCTGCGGGCTTATCCTGTCTCCTGCGGGGCAAAGCGACCACGGGAAACCCGGTTCAACAGCCATCATGCTTGGGTACATCGGTGGTCAGCGACTGGTGAGCTGATACGGGCCGCGAAGACTGTGAAGTTTGGCATTCAGCGCTGGATGTCGCACCGCCGGTTGCCGACGAGAAGCGAGCGCGTCGTATAACGAAAAACGCCCATGCAACCGTGTTTCGGCTGCGTGGGCGATTCGTTCGAACGGCTTCGAAGCTAGGACGTTGGCTGGCCCGCTGGCCAGGCATGGCCCTTGTCGAATCGTGCGCCTGCCGGATTCGACGGCATCAGCACGAAGATGAGGACGGCCAGCGACCCGAAGAACGGCACCAGGGCGAGCAGGTACAGCCAGCCGCTGAAGTTGCCGTCGTGGAAGCGGCGCACGATCAGCGCCAGGCCCGGGATGAATGTGGCAAGGCCGTAAAGGGTCAGCAGCAAGACGCCGGGCACGGCGCCCGGTGGCATCTCGGTGGAGTTCACCGGGACGTTGAATGCGCCACCCATGGCCATGATGGCCACCGCGACGAGCCCGACCAAAGCGTTGAACAGCGCGACCCACCAGTACTCGCTGCGGCTGGCGCGGCCGCTGAAGGTCGCATATTTCTTGAAGTACCGCTTGACGGCTTCACCGAAGCTGGCGCCGTAACGGGGCAGATCCAGGCTGTTTTGCGCGGTTGAAGCGTCGGGGTTCCCGTACGGGTTGGCAGGGTATGACATGGTGCGTGGTCCTCCATTGAAGTGAGTTTTCTAGATTGTTCGACCCGCAGCCCTGGCGTCGACGGGGCGGTGCTACATGCGGCGCTGCAAGTATTGCGACACTTGGCGTTGAAGTCCACAGGTGATGAGGGTCTTGTGTCAGCCAGCAGGGTGCACCGGCAGAGCCAGGGGGTGCCGTTCCAGGTGTTTCGGACACCGCAATCCTTGCTTCGCGCTAACTCGTCATGCCGATCCCGGACGCCACCTTGTTGCCCAGGAACTCCTTGATTGCCTCCGGGGCGATCGTTACGGCGAAGTAAATGATGAATCCAACAATCACTGCAATCAAGACAAAGAGGGCGATCTTAACAAGCTCGCGGAAGGTGAAATCGAAATCCACATCAACTTCTTTCTGGCTGCCACCTGCGGCACCTTATGGAATCTGTAATTTGGCTCCGAGGAGATCTCGGGAAATGAGCTGGCGACCGGCGGCAACCGAGTGTGGTCTCAATGTGAAATCCGGCATGACAAGGGATCGCACAGGATCGAAGGTCCCATCATGCCCCGCGCGGCCTCGATTGTGCTGAGTCTGACCACGCGGCAGGTGCCCGGGGTTTACCCTCACATAAAACCGCACGGAAACGAGTTGTCTGTTTCACGAGACTGACAACACGAATAGCGAAAGGCCGAGAGCCCTTCACCGCAACTGCCCGCCAAAACTATCACTCGGCACGGCCCTGACGTTCAATCGAAAGAGGTACAACCGGGGTATGACACTTCATCGATTTACTAGTCAGCCTCTCCTGAGCATGAGCACTCCAACGGGTAGCCATGTCAAAAGTCACTCCCACGGAGAGCTCTACGGATAGCGGTCATGAAGGATCCCTGAGAGGTCGTGCTGCCCTTGGTCGTCGCAGGCCGATCTTTCACCGAGTTGACGGCGACACGGCTTGCCGATGACGGCTTCACGTACGTCGTCGTAGACATCGCCCATTCGTTGCGAATGCGATTGCGCTATCTCTCGCGATGCGGGCGAGCCTGAAATCTTTTCGCAGGGACAAGTTGAAACGAATTCAGCCGGTCTTGCCCCGCAACAGATTTCGTTCAAACAAGCGCCGGTCGAATTTTCCTTGCGGCTACCCAATCGCAGCCCCTCGTTCGTCCGCCACGGGATGCGAGGCCTGGGTGTCCAAACGCGTGCATCTCGGCTATCAGTCGAGGCGTTGCTCGGTGAACATTTTCGACGAAGCGACCTCCGCGCGCCATCAATTCTACGTAGGTTCCGTGTCCTGCAATTTTCCCGTCCTGCAGGAGATGAATTCGGTCCATGCCGCACAAGGTCCGAGCCCGGTGAGACACAACTTTTGTTAGTCGTTTCTTTTTGGTGGCGATCCGAAGAGTGGCAGTGCGCCGGGCAACGATACCTGGACCAACGCGATCATGGTCGAGAACGTACGTGCGCCCGCACATGGCCATACGCATGTGGGCTGCCGCCGGTATTCCGGCGACAGCCCACATGGGTTATCCGTTGGTCATCTATCTGGCTAGCCCACCGAGACGGGCTCTTCAGCCAAACGCGCATCGGCGTTGCTGAAGTACTTCTTTTGGTACGAGCGCCAGGTGATGGCCCAGCGTTCCGGATCGTCCAGGTCATCGTGGTCGATGGCGTGGACAGTCTGGTTGTGCGGGGCGGTGCGCACCAGCTCGGGGTTCTCCCGGGCCTCGGTGGCGACCTGTGCCAGCGCGGCTACATATTCGTCGATTTCCGACTTGGAGTACGACTCGGTCGGCTCCAGTGTGAACGGCTGCGGAACCAGGTACGGGTGGTGGCTGGTCCAGTAGTGCATTCCATAATCGCTCATGCGGATGCCGATTTCCTCGGAGCTGATGCCGGTGTCCTCGAACAAGCCCTGCCACGAGTAGCGGACCTGCTCGATGCGGTGCTTGCCCTCGGCGTACGGTGCGCTGGCGCCCGGGATCTGGCGGACCAGGGCCAGCAGGTAGTTGTTGTTCAGCACGGCGATCTCCGCGACCTGGCGCAGGCCGGAGGCCCCCAGCGCCATGATCCAGGCGTAGGCGCGGACCACGTTCGGGGCGACGCCGAAGAACGGAGCGACCTTGCCGATGGACTTCTCGCCGCCGTAGTTCACGGTGAAGCCGGCCTCGGTTTTTTCGATGCGCGGGTTGGGCAGGAACGGGGCAAGCCGCTCCGAGACGGCGCTGGCGCCGGCACCCGGACCGCCGCTGGCGTGCGGGGTGGAGAAGGTCTTGTGCAGGTTGAAGTGGCACAGGTCGAACCCTGCGTCCGAGGCGCGGGTGATGCCCAGGATGCCGTTGGCGTTCGCCTGGTCGTAGGCCGCAAGGCCGCCGACCTCGTGGACGATCTCCACGAACTCGCGGATCTTGTCGTTGTAGATCCCGGTGTCTTCCGGGTTAGTGATCATCAGTGCCGCGGTGCGCGGGGAAACGGCTGCGCGCAGCGCCTCGATGTCCGGGTAGCCGTTGGCATCCGGCATCAGGGTGATGACCTTGAAGCCCGCGGCCTTGGCGCAGGCTGCGTTGGACGGGTGGGAGAAGATCGTGGTGATGACCTCGTCGCGCACCTGGCCCTCGCCGTTGGACTCGTGGAAGGCGCGGATCATGGAGATGTTGGCCCAGATCGCGGCGGAGCCGCCCTGGGTCTGCAGGCTCACCGAGTGCATGCCGGAGATCTCCGCGATCGCCTGTTCGGTGCGCCAGAAGATCTCCAGCACGCCCTGCAGCGAGGCCTCGTCCTGCATCGGGTGCAGTTCGGAGAGCTTCGGGGTGCGGATGATCGTCTCGTTGACCTTGGGGCTGTACTTCATGGTGCAGGTGCCCTGGCCGATGTCGACGTTGAAGTCGGCACCCAGGTTCTCCTGGCTGATGCGCAGGTAGTGGCGGACCACGCGCATCTGGGCCAGCTCGGGAAGCGCGGGGGCGCTGGAGCGGCGCAGCGAGGAGAGCTGGTCCTCGATGCCGCCCAGGGCCTCGACGGCGGCCGGCTCGGCCTGCGAGACAAGGATGCCGCGCTCGCCCGGGGTGCTGAGTTCGAAGATGATCGGCTCATCCCAACGGGCCTGGTGGAACCGGCGGTGGGCTGGCTTGGGGCTGACTGGAAGGGCCATTGTTACTTCTCCTTCAGGAAATCGGTGAGGGCTGAGACCAGGGTGTCGATGTGTGCCGTGGTGATGCGTTCGGTGACGCAGACCAGCAGGTTGTTTTCGCCGATGACCACGCCCGGCTCGATGTCGCGAGCGCGCAGGGCCGTGACAACCTCGGCCGCGGTCTTGCCGGAAGCCGAGAGGTCGAGTACGAATTCGCGGAAGTGTGCGGCTGAGTCGCCCAGTGCCACGCCGTCGATGGCGGCGAGCTGCTGCTGGGCGTAGGCGGTGCGTGCCAGGACGGTGTTGCCCAGGTCGGACATGCCGGTCGGGCCCATCGACGCCAGGTAGACGCCGGCGGCGATGCCCCAAAGCGCTGCGGCGGTGCCGACCCATTCCTTGCCCTCTTCGCGCAGGGCGAAGGAGGTGCGGTCCCAAGCGACGTCGCCGAAGCCGTATTCACCCTCGACGGACGTGCTGGCCAGGCCGAAGAGGCGCGACGGCATTTCCATGACGAACTTCGGGTCGTCGTGCACGGCGATGAAGCCGCCGCGTCCGCCGCCGAACCACTGGTGGATGCCCAGGGACTGGATGTCGCCGCAGACAATGTCGGCTCCCCAGTCGGCCGGGGGAGTGAGGCTGCCGCAGGCGATCGGGTCGGTGCCCACGACCAGGAGTGCGCCGAACTCGTGCGCCAGGTCGGCGATGGCCCGGCCGGAGGTCTCCAGCACGCCGTGGAAGCTCGGGGTCTGGATCCAGACGGCCGAGGTCTCGGAGTCGACCGCTGCCGCAAGCGCGGCGGTGTCGACCAGGCCGTTGGCGGTGGGCACGAAGACCAGCTCGGTGTGGCTGCGTACGTAGTCGGTGACCTTGGAGAGCAGGTCCGGATTCACGTCGGAGGCGACGACGATCTTCGAGCGTCCGGTGATGCGTCCGGCCATGGCCAGCGCCGTGGCGGTTGCCTGCATGCCGTCGTAGGTCGGCACGTTGACCACGTCCATGTTGAGCATTTCGCCCATCATGGAGGTGTATTCGAACAGCGCCTGGAAGCGGCCGTGGTCCTCGTAGGGCTCGCCCGCGTAGGCGGTGAGGAACTCGCTGCGGTTGATGACCTCGTCCACGACGGACGGCACGTAGTGGTTGTACACGCCGGCGCCCAGGAAGCTGATGACCTCGCGGGTGCTGCGGTTCTTGTTCAGCAGGCCGGTGACGTGCTCTTCCAGCTCGGCCTCGGCAAGGAACGGCTCCGGCAGGTTCAGCAGGCCCTTGACGCGCAGGCTCTGGGGAATGTCCTCGTAGAATTCCTCGATGCTGGATGCCCCGGTGACGGCGAGCATTTCCTCGATGACCGAAGGCACCGTGTTGGGAATGTAGGGGTGAACTGTGGAATTTTGCATGGAAGGTCGCCTCCTGCTTTTGTCATGACCCGGGTGCATGAACCGTGGTTCGAAGCGCGGGATAACTTTGGTGAAATTCTGTATACAGTGCACATTATGCGGATTCGAAGTGAGAGTCAATTGTGACCCACGCCGCTTTTGGCTCGGCGACGCCCTGTGACATTTTTGTTTGGTTCTGGTGGGAAAAGTGAGAAAGCTATCCCAATTGTTCTGAATACTGTGTACAGTGTCGTCAACAAACGAGGTCTTCCTGATGACAAGGAGCTCCACAATGATCAAACCCGCAAAGCTGGCCGTACCGGCCCTTGCACTCGCCCTGTTGACCGGCTGCGCCGGCGGCGGAGTCCCCGCGCAGAGTGGCGCGACACTCAAGCCGAACGCCGAAGTATCAGGCGAAATCACCGTCTGGAGCTGGGACGTCGCCGCGACCGCGCTGAAGCGGCTGGCCACCTCCTACTCCGCCGAACACCCGGGCACCACCATCAAGGTCGTGGACATCGGGTACGACAACGCATACGACAAGATGTCGGTTTCCCTGCAGGCCAACAGCGGGTTGCCCGATGTCATCACCGTCGAAACCGACCGGATGCCGGCCTACGTCACCCAGTTCCCCAAGGGGTTCACCGACCTGGCGCCGCTCATCGACGGCGCAACCAAGGACTTCGACCCGTCGAAGATCGCGGCGTCCTCGGACAAGGGCGGGCGCCTGCTGTCCCTGCCGTGGGATTCCGGAACCGTCGGACTGTTCGTGCGCACCGACTACTTCGCCGAGGTGGATATTGACCCGGCCTCGATCAAGAGCTGGGACGACCTGGTCACGGCCGGCGAAACCATCAAGAAGAAGACCGGCCACACGCTGATCTCCACCGACCTGTCGGGCGGCGGAATCTTCTCCATGCTGCTCCAGCAGCAGGGCAAGGGCACCTTCAACGCCGCGGGCGAGATCGACCTGAACTCGCCGGAGGCGGTGCAGGCGCTGACCCTGATGAAGACCATGAACGAAAAGGGCCTGCTGCACAACGTCAAGGGCTGGGACGGACAGGTCACCGCCGCCAAGGACGGCAAGTCCGCGGTCAACCCGGAAGCGGTCTGGTGGATCGGCACGCTGACCGGCGAAGCCCCCGAGCTGTCCGGGAAGTACGGCGTGCAGCCGTTGCCGGCGTTCACCACCGGAGGCGGAACCACCTCCAACAACGGCGGATCGACCCTGGCCGTTCCCACCCAGGCCAAGAACCCCGAGCTGGCAGGCTCGTTCGTCAAGTACGTGCTGGCCAACAAGGACAACCAGGTCTCGATGATGAAGGACGAGGGCCTGTTCCCGTCCTACCTGCCGGCCTTCACCGACCCGCTCTTCGCCGAGCCGCAGGAGTACTTCGGCGGCGAGAAGGTCTACCAGCTCTTCGCCGAGCAGACCGCCAAGATCCCCGCGGGCACGACCAACAGCGACAGCGCCAAGGCCGGGGACATCGTGGCAAACGCGGTGGTCTCCTCAGTGCTGAACGGCGCCGACCCGGCGGCGGAGCTGAAGTCCGCAGCCGAGCAGATCGCCACCGCGACCGGTCGCAAGATCGCGCAGTAACACCATGACCACCACGCTGACGCGGCCCTCCGAATCAAAGGAGGGCCGCTCCACGGCCCGCGCGGCAGCAGGCAAGGCGGCGCGGCGGGCAGCCCGCCGCCACCGCCCCGGCTACTTCTTCATCCTGCCGGCGCTTGCCCTGTTCGCCCTGTTCTTCGTCTACCCGCTGGTTTCCTCGTTCATCCAGAGCTTCCAGTCGATTTCCGGCGGGGAAACCAGCTGGGTGGGACTGGCCCAGTACCAGCGCCTGTTCGAGGATCCGCTGGTGGCGCAGAGCCTGTTCAACGTCTTTTTGATCCTGGCGATCCAGGTGCCCCTGATGGTGTGCATCGCGATCGGGTTGGCCTACATCCTGAACCAGAGCTGGGTCCGCTTCCGGACCGGGTTCCGGGCCATCTACTTCCTGCCCGCGGTGACCACGCTGGTGGCCTACTCGCTGGTCTTCCGGGTCATGCTGGCCACCGACGGGGGCGCGGCCAACCAGATGCTGGGCATGTTCGGGATGGACCCGATCGACTGGCTCAACTCCGAGGGCTGGGCACGGGTGGCGCTGATCGCCTCCATCACCTGGCGCTGGACCGGATACAACATGATCATCATCCTGGCCGGCCTGCAGGCGATCCCCGCCGAGCAATACGAGGCCGCACGGATCGACGGGGCCGGACGCTGGGCCATATTCTCCCGGATCGTCGTGCCGCAGCTGCGCCCGGTGATCCTGTTCAGCAGCATCACCTCGACGATCGGCGCGCTGCAGCTCTTCGACGAGAACTTCATCCTGACCGGCGGCGGGCCCAACAACGCCACGCTGACGCCGGTGCTGTACCTCTACAAGGTCGGCTTCCAGCAATTCGACTTCGGCTACGCCTCCGCCATCGCCTGGCTGGTCGTGGCCATCATCGCGGTCATCTCACTCATCCAATTCCGAATCATGAGGGACAAGTCATGATGCAGATCCTCCGCCGTTCCCCGCTCTATGTCCTGCTGGTGCTCGGGGCGGTGGCCAGCCTGGTTCCGTTCCTCTGGATGGTCATCGCCTCGACCCACACCACGGCGTCGATCTTTGCCACGCCGATGCCCCTGCTTCCCGGGGGAGAGCTGTGGAACAACCTGGCCCGGCTCCAGGCCGACACCGGTTTTGCCCGGGTCATGCTCAACAGCGTGCTGGTGGCCGTGATCTACACGGCCTTCTCCTGCATCGTCAGCGCCATGTGCGGGTACGGACTGGCCAAGTACCGGTTCCGCGGCCGCGGCCTGATGCTTGGCGGCGTGCTGCTGACCATGATGATTCCCGGCCAGGTGCTGCTGGTGCCGCTGTTCCAGATGATGGCCAGCGTCGGCTGGATCAACAGCTTCCAGGCGCTGATCCTGCCGTTCCTGGCCAACGCCTTCGGCATCTTCCTGATGCGCCAGGCCTTCCTCGACTTCCCGGACAGCCTGATCGAGTCCGCGCGGATCGACGGCGCCAGCGAGATCAAGACGTTCTACCGGATCGTGCTTCCGGTGGCCCGGCCGCAGCTGGCGGCCCTGGTGATCTACACGTTCATCAGCCAGTGGAATTCCTTCATCTGGCCGCTGCTGATGCTCAACAGCGAGGAGAAGTACACGCTGCCGGTGGCGCTGAACACCATGGTGGGGCTGTCGCGCGTGGACTACTCGGGGCTGATGCTCGGCTCCCTGCTGGCGACCCTGCCGCTGCTCATCGTCTTCCTGCTCTTCCAGAAGCAGTTCATCTCCGGGCTCATGGGCGGAGCGGTCAAGGGCTAGGCGGTCAATGCGAAGTGGGGCTGTCGGATTTTTTCAAGACCGGCCCGCCCGTCCGCGTTTCACTGGAGATGTTGGCAGCCCACCGCACCTGGAAAAGGAACCCGATCATGTCCACGCAACCCACACAGTCCCCGGCGACAGGCAACCACACCACGGCCGGAGTCCCGCACGGCTACACCTCGCTGACGCCGTTCATCGTCGTCGAACCGGCGCACCAGGCCATCGAGTTCTACCGGGAGGTCTTCGGGGCGACACCGCTTTCGGTGATGCCCGGAGCCCCGCGGGAGGATGGCAGCCCGACGGTGTCGCACGCCGAGCTCGATTTCGGCAACGGAATGCTGCAGCTGTCGGATCCGCAACCGGGCTACGGCCTGGTGGCGGCGGACGCGCAACACACCAACAACTCGATTGCCCTCTATGTCCGGGACGTGGATGCCGTCTTTGCCGCGGCCACCGAGCACGGGGCCACTGCCGTGGAGCAGCCCGCCGACTTCGTGTCGGGGGACCGCTTTGCCACGTTCGTCGACCCGTTCGGGCGGCGCTGGAGCGTGATGACCCGGATCGAGGACCTCTCCCGGGAGGAATCCGAAAGCAGGGTCATGAAGTGGCTTGAATCGTTCACCGCGGACGCCGGCAAATAGGGACGGCCCGCAGCACACCTTGGACCGGGGCTCCGGCTAGCGGCCGGGGCCCCGGTCGTTTACCTGCCTCAGGTATTCCCCGGGGCTCATGCCCGTCACCGCCGCGAAGTCCCGGGTGAAGTGCGCCTGGTCCGCATAGCCCAGGGCGTAGGCCACGTGCGACAGGTCCGGGCCCATCCCGCGGCCGATCAGCGCCGCGGCTTCCTGGAGCCGGTGGCGCTGCAGCAGCCACTTCGGGGTCAGCCCCAGGCGCGAGCGCACCAGGCGCTGCAGGCGGCGTTCGCCGATCTGCCACCTCTCGGTGAGCTGTTGCACGCGTTGCAGCCCGGGGGTGGTTTCGATGTCCCGGCAGATCCGGTTGACCAGCAGCCCGTCCTCGTCCGCACCGTCGGGAAGCCGCGCGAGCAGCCATTCCTCAAAGAGCCCGATCGCCGCTGCCTGCTGCCGTTCGGGCGTTCCCGCCGCTTGCAGGGCCGCATCGATCGGCACCGCGCAGTCCAGGCCGATGTCGCCTTCGGGCAGCGAGGAATCCACGATCTCGTGCATCGGCCGCGGGCTGAGCAGCGCGCCCGCGGCCGGGCGCAACAGCACGCCCAGGGCGCTCCCGCATCCGGAAAGCCGCTTGGTCGAGAGCCGGGTGACCGGACCGTACAGCGTTCCGGTGCCGTCCTCGATGACCAGGTTGCAGGCGGGATAAGTGAGGATGCGTTGTTCGTGGTCCGCGTCCGCGGGAATCTCCCAGCGGGCCACCCAGTAGTGGCCCACGAGTTCACCCAGCCGTGGATTCGGATCGATGCGCTCGACATGGGCCCACCCGGTGCCGGTGGGCAGCAGCGGGCCGCGCGGGGTATCCATGGCCCCCATTATTCCCCGCCCGGGAACCATGCCGGAATCCTCGAAAATTGCTGCTCGGCGCGGGGCGGCAGATGGCGGCCGAGACTAGAATTGCGTCAACTCGCAACGAACCGGGGGTGTCCCTCATGCGCAACACGAAGTCTTCAGGTCTCCACGTCGCCGGGCGATTGGTGCTGGCGGGGACGCTGGCCATCGCGTTGGTCACGGGCATGGCTCCGATGTCGCAGGCGCACGTCGAAGGTGGCCTTGCAAGCAGTGCGATCCCGGACGCAGCACCCGCCTCGGCGCTTCCGGCCGCCGTCCCCGCGGCGGCGCCCACCCCGAAGCAGGCGTTGGCCAAGCTGACCCTGGAGCAACGTGTCGGGCAGGTCCTCATGATGGGCGTTCCCGCGACCGGCGCCGGCAAATCGGACCTTTCGACCCTGACCAGGTACAAGATCGGCAACGTGTTCCTCAAGGGCCGCAGCTCTGCGGGGGTCAAGTCCACCAAGGCGGTCGTGGCAAAAATCAGCGCGACGGTCAGTGCCTCGAGCACCGGCGGACAGAAGCGCTTCGTCGCCACGGACCAGGAGGGCGGCAACGTCCAGGTGCTCAAGGGTCCCGGCTTCTCCGTCATGCCCACCGCGTTGCGCCAGGGCACGTGGTCGACCACGACCATTCGTTCCAACGCGACGACCTGGGCCAAGCAGCTGAGTGCGGCGGGCATCAACGTCAACCTGGCACCCGTTGCCGACACCGTCCCCAGCGCGGCATTCGCCCCCTACAATTCCCCGATCGGCTACTGGCACCGCGAATTCGGCTACACCTCGGGACACGTGGCCAACGACGTGGCGGCGTTTGCGCAGGGGATGCGCGCCGGGGGAGTCGCCCCGGTGGTCAAGCACTTCCCGGGGTTGGGCCGGGTCACCAGGAACACCGACACCTCCTCGAACGTCAAGGACACGACCACCACCCGGACCAGCGCCTACATCAAGCCTTTTGCCAAGGCCGTTGCCGGCGGCACGCGGTGGGTCATGGTGTCCAACGCCTACTACACCAAGATCGATGCGGGGCACCCCGGGCCGTTTTCCTCCACCATCATGAAGACCATGCTGCGCAAGGACCTCGGCTTCACCGGCATCGTCGTCTCGGATGACATGTGCACGGCCCGGCAGCTCTCGCCCTGGAGCTACGCCACCCGGGCGAAGAACTTCTTCAAGGCCGGCGGGACCATGATGCTGTGTGTCAACGCGGCAGCCATCCCGTCGATCCACCAGGCGCTGGTGGCAGAGGCCAAGGCCAGCCCTGCGTTCCGGGCCAAGATCGACGCCGCGGCGCTGGAGGTGTTGGAAACCCGGGCAGGCAAATAGCACGGGCCTGTTTACCCGGTGTTCCTCCCGAAGTCCGGGGGACCGGTGGCAGAATCGAAGGCATGGAGATCCAACCGGATAACCAGCGTCCCCCGGAGCCGGCGGAGACCCGCCTGCGCGTTGAAAGCTGGGCGCTGTGGTTGGGGCTGGCCTGGACCGTGGCGGGAACACTGGCCGGATTCATCGGCTTTGCCAGGTACCGCCCGAATCTGGCGGGCTCGGGTTCGGTGGCCCTCTACGCGGCAATCGTTGCAGCATTCGCCGCGACGTCCGGAAGCCTGACGGGGTATCTCAGAATCCTTGTCCTCACGCAACCGTGGTTGAGGGGCTTCCCGTTGTACAGGCAGATCACCAACGCCGTCGCGCTGGTGATCATCCATGCTGCGATCTCCGTCATGGCCGCGCTGGTCACCTTCCGGATCTTCCAGAACTCCTTCCTGGGTCTCACGGTCGACCGCTATGCGGGAGGACTCATGGTGGGGGTCTGTGCGGGCATCGCGGGATACATCGCGCTGACCTCGGCCGCGCGGCTGACGGCACAAAGCCTTTCCACGTTGCTGGCGGTGTTCCTGGCCACCGGCGTCTTCATCAGCATGCTGGCGGCCGACAACCCACTGTGGTGGACCGGCATGTTCTCGACCCTCGGGACCTGGCAGTCGGGATTGACGTCCTTCTGGACGTTCAATGTCACCCTGGTGGTGTCCGGGCTGGTGCTGAGCACGCTGACCGCATTCATCGTGCGGGACCTGAGCCTCATGGCCAGGCTGCACGACGACTATGCCAGGGCCATGGGCCGCCCGCCGGCGCGGTTCATGCGCCCGCGCCCGGCCGTGGTGCGGGTCTGCCTGCTGGGAGTGGGGATCTGCACCATGGGCATCGGGCTGGTCCCCATCGACGTGGCCGAACCCGTGCACTCCTGGCTGGCGCGGCTGGCCGTCGGGTTCATCGCGGTGCTGCTCCTGGGCGCCGCATTTTGGCTGCCGGGGTTCCCGGTGGCCTTCCACCTGTTCACGCTGGCTTGCCTGCTGGGCATCACCGGGGCCGCGCTGCTGTGGCGCCCGCTGCGTTACTACGACCTGACGGCCTTTGAGCTGGCCATCGTGGGCACCACCATCGGCTGGCTGGCGGTCTTCGTGCGGACCACCTCCGCCGCGCTCGCCGTCGACGAAAAGGCCCTGGAACGGGCCGTTGCCGTCAACGGCTAGCCTGCCGGCGGCATGCCTAGGCCGATTGGCCCAGGTCCCGTTTCCGGTTTTCGCGCATGATGTGCCGGATGCACCCGACCTTGCTCGCCGTCAGCTCCGCCTCGATGTGCTGTTCAAGGGCCACTGCCTGGGCTTCCCAGTCGACGGAACGTGCGCCCTTGCGGCGTTTCCTGGCGGCATGGGCCGCCAGCGCGTCCTGCGCGTAGGCAATGAATGCCTGCGGCCGGGCCGCACGTATCATGTCGAAGGCCTCGATGGGGGAGTACCCGCGATCCAGCAGGATCGCGAATCCCATGGAGGGACCGCGGTTGATCCCCATGTGGCAGTGGGCCAGCACCTTGCCGCCGTTGCGCGCCGCGCGCCGGGCGAAGCGCACCCCCTTGTCGAAGACCTCCGGCGGGACCACGTGTCCGTCCTCGTCGGTGGTGCCGACCGACAGGTAGGCGATCTTGGCGGCCTCCCAGATCTCCGAGTCCTCCGCCTCGCAGCGCAGGTCGATGATGTGGGTGATGTCCGCGTCGATGATCTCCAGAACCTGCGCGATCATGACCTGGCCGTCGTAGTCCAGGTCCCCTCCGACTGCCAGGTCGGCGGTCACCCAGTTGAGGTTGGCAAGCATGTCACTTGCCCGTGGCCTTGCGCTGGCGCTCGGTGAACACCGATCCCAGGAGAACCTCGTCCACGTCGGCCCCGCGGCTGCGGGCCCGACGTGCCGTGCTGGTCAGTTGGCTGTATGCGTCCATGGCTTCCGCGGCGGTTTCCCGTGTGTAGGTCAGGGAACGCTCGGGGGAGATGCCCAGGCTGGTGCCGATCTCGACGGCATCCTGGTCGCAGCCCATGTAGGAGATGATCCACTTGTCGACCTCTTCCTGGGCCTGGACCATGTCCCGGATGGCCCTGCGGGAGTACTTGGTGGACGCGTTCTCCAGCCCGTCGGTGGCGATGTTCAGGTGCACGATTCCCGGGCGCTTCTCGGCGGGCATCGCGGCAATGCGCTTGCGGGTCTCGGTGATGGTCCTGGCGATCGAATCGAACAGGGCGGTGGAGCCTCGTGGTTCCAGAATGAAGGGTGGAACCTCATCCAAGGGCTTGTCCAGGTAGACGTCCTCATAGACGTTGTCGAACTGGTGAAGCGACGCGAGCGCGGTGCCCGCTTCGGCCCGCTGCTTGGCGACGTAGGCGTTCAGGCCGCCCTCGATGTCTTCCTTGATGTCGTACATGGAGCCGGAACGGTCAAGCAGGAAGACGAGCAGGGCGGTGTCTTTGTTGGTCATGGCTAGTACCTTTCGGGAAGCGGCGCGTTGTTTAGTTGGAGCGCCTGGGCTTGAAGGTCATGGGTTCCTTGGGCGCGGGGCGCCCGGTTTCCGAGTCGTAGCGGGCTCGCTCGATGGAGGAGCTTGACACCTTGCCGCCGGCATCCGTGTAACTGGACAGCTGCGAGGTGCGGGCCAGCCGCGGGGGGACCGCATTGGGCGAAAGCCCGGCGCGGACGGCCACCGAACGGATCGATGCTCCCTCGAGGGTGGCCTCGGCCATCGCCTCGTTCAGGGCGGTATCGATGAGTTCTCGGACCTCTCCCAGTCGTTCGACTGCAGCCAGCGGATCGGACGGAATGTCCGAAAGCATCTGGCGGGCTTCGTCGATCGGTGTGCGCTTCTTGTTGCTCATAAACACATCATGCGCAGTTTTTGCGCATGGGTCAATAGTGCGAAGAAAGTATTTTTGCGCAGTTGGAGGATCGTCCGGGAACGCGGGCCTGCCAACAAGGAAGCGCATGTGCCTTGCATATTCAATGCAAGGCACATGCGCCGGGGCAGGGAATTCAATTGTCGATTCGTGTCCTGACGGACTAGAGAGCGCGCAGGACCACGGCGCTGCCCTGGCCTCCGCCGCCGCAGATGCCCGTGGCGCCGAGGGAGCCGGTGCCGAGTTCGGCGAGCTGGCGCGCCAGCGTGCCGACGATCCGGGCGCCGGAGGCGCCGATCGGGTGTCCCAGGGCGATGGCCCCGCCCTTGGTGTTCACGATGTCCGGGTCGATGCCGAGTTTCGCGGTCGATCGCACGCCGACGGCGGCGAACGCCTCGTTGATTTCCACGGCCAGCAGGTCCGCCGGTGCGATGCCGGTGCCGTCCAGGGCGGCGAGGATGGCGTTGGCGGGCTGTTCGTGCAGCAGCACGTCCGGCCCGGAGACAAGGGAGTGGGAGACGATCTCGGCCAGCGGCGTGAGGCCCAGCCGTTCGGCGGCGGCCTGGCTGACCAGCACCACCGCGGCGGCGCCGTCGGTGATCTGCGAGGCGTTCCCGGCGGTGATGGTTCCGTCCTTGTCGAAGGCGGGGCGCAGCTTGCCCAGGGATTCGGCGGTGGTCTCCGCGCGGATTCCGTCATCGACGGAGACGACGGTGTCGCCGCGCCGGGTGGTGATGGTGAACGGGGCGATCTCCCCGGCGTGGAATTCGGCGGCGGCCGCGGCCAACCGGTGCGAGCGGGCGGAGAACTCGTCCTGCTCGGCGCGCTTGATGCCCATGGCGGTGTTGCCGTCCTCGGTGGAGGAGCCCATGGAGCGGGCTTCGAAGGCGTCGGTGAGGCCGTCGAATTCGAGGGTGTCGAGCAATTCGATGGCGCCGTACTTGGTTCCGGCGCGCGCCCGCTGGACGTGGGGTGCCAGGGACATGGATTCCTGGCCGATGGCCACCACGATGTCGGCCTCCCCGGCGTCGATCATCCGTGCACCGGCCACCACGGCTTCGGTGCCCGAGAGGCACACGGCGTTCAGCGTCAGGGCCGGGACGTCCAGTCCGATGCCCGCGCCGACCGCGGACTGCCGCGCCGGGTTTTGCCCGGCGCCCGCCTGCAGCACCTGTCCGCCGAAGACGCGCTGGACCTCGTCGGCGGGGATGCCGGCACGCTCGAGGGCTGCCGCAGCGGCGTGGGCGCCCAGCGCGGTGGCGGGCACGGTGGACAGTGTCCCGTTGAATCGTGCGAACGGGGTGCGGGCGTACCCGGCGATCAATGCGCTCATGCTGCTT
Source organism: Paeniglutamicibacter sp. NPDC012692 (assembly GCF_042901625.1). Taxonomy (NCBI): domain Bacteria; kingdom Bacillati; phylum Actinomycetota; class Actinomycetes; order Micrococcales; family Micrococcaceae; genus Paeniglutamicibacter; species Paeniglutamicibacter sp. NPDC012692. The sequence goes on along the minus strand of NZ_JBIBDE010000002.1, from coordinate 354,176 downwards.
CCTCAAAGACTTTGGTTGCCATGGTTGCCCCGGGCTCGTCCACGATGTGAAATCCATGGGGCTCTATCCTTGACCGTACTGATTTGGCGCATCCACGGTCAACGAATCCACACAATTTGATATGAATTGCTCGGCTGGTGGTGGGTGGCCTCAATTTCGACCATAATATGGACATGAATTCCTCGTTTCCCGGGGCCCAGATGGTGGGCAGGATGGCGGCGGTGCTGCGTGCCGTGAGCACCGCGATGCCCAGGGGCATTTCCACGTCAGAGGTGGCCCGGAGCACCGGGCTGGCGCGCCCCACGGTGCACCGACTTCTGGGGGCCATGGCGGCCGAGGGGTTTTGCGACCACGACCACCACGAGGGGCTGTGGATGCTGGGCCCTGAAATGTACATCATGGGGACGGTGGCCGCCGAGCGGTATGACATCACCGAGATCGCCCGGGAGCACGTGGCCGCCCTGGCCGATGCAACGGGTGAAAGCGCGTTCCTCTCCGTGCGAAGGGGGGAGGAAACGGTGTGCCTGCTGCGGGCCGACGGCGCGTTCCCGATCCGTTCCTTCGTTCTCTACGAAGGCAAAAGGTTTCCGCTCGGGGTGGCCTCGGCGGGGCTGGCCATCCTTTCCTTCCTGCCCGAGAACGCCATCGAGCGCTACCTGGACAGCCACGACCTTGAGCCGGCGTACGGCAGCGACCACGGACGTGAATCCCTGGGCCGACGCATAGCCGAAACCCGGGAACGCGGCTGGGCCGAGAACCCCGCGCTGATTGTGGAGGGGAGCTGGGGGATGGGCGCCGCGGTCTTTGACGCGGCCGGCCAACCCGCCTGGGCCCTGAGCCTTACGGGCGTTGAATCCCGCTTCTCTCCCGAGCGCCGCCCCGAGCTGGGACGCCTGCTGATGCACCACGCCCACGAGCTGTCCAAGAAGCTGCGCGGCGAACAGGCGTTGCCCGCCCGCTGACCCCGGCGGGCAACCCGGTTGTGCCCGTCGGCCTACTCGGGAACCTGCTCGAAGTGGGCCACGAACATGTCTGGCCGCACCAGGACAACCGATCCCTCGGGCAGCAGGTGCTTGGGGGACGCCGGGAAGACATGGCAGCCAACCCCGAGCTCCGTGGCGAGCTGGGTTGCCCGCGTCGAGGAGCTGGTTCCGTAGCCGTGGACCTGCCAGCTGGCGTCGTTGAGCACCTCGAAGTTATCCGGGTACTCGCCGGTCCGGAAGGGAACCCACGGCAGGCGCCGGCCCATGACCTTCCCGCGACGCCGGGTCTTGGCAAAGCCACGGGCCAGGGCCGCCCGGTCGCGGGCATGTTCGGTGATCCAGTAGTGGATGCGGATCTGGGACAGGTAGCCAAAGAAGCGGCGGCCGGTCGGAATGCGGCCGATCACCCGGATGGCCACCGGCCAGATGACCGGGAGCATCCGGATCCGCAGCATGCGGGCGAGCCACGAGCTGGAGGTCACGGCGCTGAATACCCGGTCCGTGGTCTTGACCAACCGAAGGGCCACGGGCCGCCGTTCGGCCTCGTAGCGTTGCAGGTAGTCCTCGGGCATCCCGCCGGCGAGCACGTCGTTGATCTTGCACACCAGGTTGTGGACGTCCTGGAGGCCGGTGTTCATGCCCTGAGCGCCGACGGGGGAATGGATGTGCGCGGCATCGCCGGCCAGGAAGACCCGGCCGCGGGCAAAGGTGTTGGCGACGCGGTGATGCACCCGGTAGCGGGAGAACCACTGGGCATCGGTGTAGAGGACTCCGAACTCCCGGCGCAGCGCGGTGCGGGCCCGTTTCTCATCCACCTCGATGACATCGGTATCCGCGGTTTCCGGCTCGCGCACGATGCCCAGCAGCCTGCGGCGCTCCCCGCCCTGCGCATCGGTGCCCATGGGGAACCCGAGCATGAAGTTTTCCTCGGCGAAGCGCACGTTGATGCCGGATCCCATGCCCGTCACGCCGTTGGCATCAAGCACGTAGAACACCTGGTCCGCCGTCTCGCCCTCGAAGCGGATGCCCAGGCCCTCGCGGACCTCGGAGGAAGCGCCGTCGGCGGCAATCACGTAGCGCGCGGAGATCGCCAGGGGCCCGTCGGGGCCCGTGCACCGGACCTCGACGCGCTCGCCGGTTTCCTGCAGCGAGTCGAAGCCGTGGTTCCACAGCACTTCGTGACCCGCCGCCTTGAGCGAGTCGGCCAGGATTTCCTCGTTGGCGCTCTGCTCCAGCATGGTCAGGCCGGCATACCGGGTTTGCGAGTACCCCAGACGGTTGAGCTTGATGCTCTTGAAGCTGCGGGCCCCGATGCCGGGACGCAGTTCCCCGGTGGGGATGGCCCGGCGCAGGACCTCGTCGACGAGTCCGAGCTGGCGGTAGATTTCCATGCTGCGCGCCTGGAGCGCCAAGGCACGCGACTCCCGGGTCGGTCCCGACTTCGAGTCGATGATCTGCGCATCGATCCCGAACTTGTGCAGCCACGCCGCGGCCATAAGCCCGGTGGGACCTGCGCCGATGACCAACACGTCCGTCTGAAGTTGCTTGGCATCCATGTTTCTCACGCTACGCCCGAATCCTGTGCAAATCACCAGTTCGGCTGCGGCTCGCCGCGTGTCTGCCCAACGCCCAAGGAAGGATCAAGCAACGGGATCAACGTCCGGCGGCGGCGAAAGTTGACCTTGGCGTCAGTCGGAGTCCCCGGAAGATCCCGGGTGGCGTTGGCCTGGGAAACTAGGCCCGCTGGGTTTCCCCGGCTGCCGCAGCCTTTTCCTGGCGCTTCCGCGCTGGACGGCTGTGGCCATGCCCTTCGTGCTCGAGCTTGGCTCCGACAAGGTGTTCGGCGACGCTGCAGATCAGGCTGATGACTTCCCGGGGCGCCTTGGTGCCGGTGAGGATGTCCATCACGAGTCCGTCTTCGAGGGCCACCAGGGCCCACGCAAGGGCGTTGGCGTCGAGTACCGGCCGAAACGCGCCCGAATCGATGCCGTCCCGGATGATGCGCTCGTAGATTGCAACCTCGCGCTGGTCGAGCACGCGGTCGGCGTCGTTCATGCCGGAATCGCGCAGCGCGGCGGGCCAGAACTCGTACAGGATGCGGGAGTCGTTGCTCTCCAGGCCACCCGTCGTGCCGGCCACGATGGCCGCCCGCAGGCGCGCCTCGGGGGATTCGGCGCGGTCGACCGCTGCTTCGATGTGCTCGATGAAGGCATCCGACGAGGCGAAGACGAGTTCGCGGAAGATCTCGGTCAACCCGCCGAAGTAGTAGAGCACGGCCGGCGGTTCCATCCCCGCCTGCGCGGCGATCGCCCGCAGGGTCGTGCCGGCGGCGCCATCGCGCACCGCAACGCTCTTGGCCGCGGCGAGGATCTCGGCGCGGCGTTCGGTCTGTCGATTGGGGCGTCCCATCCTGCCATTCTGCCTTAAAAAGCCGCAGGCCTTGACAGCCGGCGTCGGTGTTGTTTGAATGGCGTTCAGTAATCTGAATCACATTCAGATAAAACTCGAAGGAGAGATCCGCTATGAATGAGCCCGCCCCGCCGAGCCTGTCGGTGACGTACCCGGCCGACAAAGGCCTCCGCCGCGATGCCATCGGGATGGTGCGGATCGTGGCAGTCGGCCTTGCCGCGGTCGCGCCCGCATACAGCCTCGCGGTGACACTGGGATTTGTCGCCGATTCAGTGGGCGTTCACGCCCCGGCAGCATTTTTGGTGGGATTCCTCCCGATCCTTTTCACCGCGTTCGCCTTCCGTGATCTCAACCGCGTGATGCCCGACTGCGGCGGCGTGTTCGTCTGGATCTCCCGAGTGCTGGGTCCGGTTGCCGGATGGTTCTTCGGAGGGTGGGTCCCCCAGATTGCCACGTTCATCGCGACCGCGGCCCTGGCGCAGGTGGCCACGGTGTACCTGCTGGACTCCGTCGGGCTCGAATCGCTCGCGGCAAACCCTCTGGCCACGATTCCCCTGGCGATCGCACTCATTGCGGCCAGCGCCGTGGTCGCGATCCGCGGGATCGAGCTTGCCGCTTGGGTCCAGTACGCCCTCATCGGCCTGCAGATAGTGGCCATCGGCGGATTTTGTGCCGGCGCCTTCCTGGCGATCGGCCGCGGCACCGCACCCGCAAGCGCCGAGCCGGTGAGCCTGGACTGGTTCAACCCGCTTGCGGCGGACCCCTCGGGCCTTGTCGCCGGGGTCATTCTTGCGCTGTTCATCTACTGGGGATGGGACTCGTTGATTGCCGTCAACGAGGAAACCACCCACCGTTCCCGCACCCCGGGCCGCGCAGCCATCGTCTCGACGGTGATCCTGTTGGTTCTCTACGTCATGGCCTCCGTCGCCGCACTCGGATTCGGCGGCGTCGACCTGCTGACCTCGGACGATGCGATTGGCGATGTCCTCTCGGTGATCGGCCCCCTGGCGACCGGCGAGTTCTTTGGCCGCGTCATTACGCTGGCGATCGGCATGTCTGCCCTGTCCGCGCTCTTTACGGTGGCCGTCGCCAGCCCGCGTTCCTGGCTGAGCATGGCCACCTACCGGGCACTTCCGAAATCCATCGGTTCCGTGGATCCCAAGAGCCGCACGCCGAGGACCGCGACAATCTGGTGGGCGGGGTTGAGCATCCTCACCATCATCGTGCTTTCGCTCATCTCCCGGGACTTCGTCGGCCTCGCCATCCTTTCCGTCGGTTTGATGGTGGCCGTCTACTACGCCGCGACGGCGATCGCGGCCATAGTCTTCTTCGCACCCCGGATGCGGGACCCGAAAACCCTGATGCTGGCCGGCGTCCTGCCGGGACTCGGGGCATTGATGATGGCCATCGCGTTCGTCGTCAGCTCCATCGACATGGCCCGCCCCGAGTATGCGGGCGTTTCCTGGCTTGGGGTCGGAGCCGTCTTCTGGATCGGCATCGGGGCGATGGCCCTTGGCCTTGTTGTCACCCTTGCGGTCCGTCCGCTCTGGCCCGAATTTTTCAACTGCTCCACGATTCCCGTGGGCAACGCAAACAGCACCGACTTCCAAATAATGGACCCCACCGAAGAAATGAGCCACTGACCATGCGCATCCTCAACATCGCAGCCATCCAGACCAGCCCGGTGCCGGGGGACCTCGAGACCACTTTCGAACGGTTCGAGACGCAGGTGCGCACCGTAACCTCGATGCGACCGCACCTTGACCTGGTGGTCGTTCCCGAACTGCTGCTTGCCGCACCGAAAGCGATGCTCGAGCCCGACCCCGACTTCGACGAACGCGCGGAAACCACAGTGCCGGGGCCGCTCACCGATCGGCTCTCCGGCTTGGCGCGAGAGCTCAAGATCTGGCTCGTTCCCGGTTCGCTGGTTGAACGCTCGGGCGACCACCTCTACAACACCGCCATCGCGATCAACCCCGACGGCGAAATCGTGGCCCGATACCGCAAGCTCTTCCCCTGGCGCCCGTACGAGACCCTCGAACCAGGCAGCGAGTTCACGACCTTCGACATCCCGGGGGTCGGACGCATCGGCCTGGCGATCTGCTACGACGGAAGTTTCCCGGAAGTGGCCCGACAGCTCGCCTGGCTCGGTGCGGACGTGATCATCCAGCCCACCCTCACCACCACCCGCGACCGCGAAATGGAACTTGTCATGGCCAGGGCCAACGCGTTCACCAACCAGGTCTTCGTCGTCAACCTCAACGCGTCCGACCCGGCGGGCGTCGGCGATAGCGTGCTCGTCGACCCAGAAGGCACGATCATGCAGCGTGCCGGCACCGGTGAGGAAACCCTTTTCGGTGTCCTGGACCTCGACAGGGTTGCCCTCGTGCGCAAGTACGGAACCCACGGGATCAACCGCCCGTGGGACGAGCTGGAGAGCAAGTGCAACAGCCTCGCTTTCCCGATGTACGGTGGCGCCCGGATGCTCCCTCCGGTGTTCCGTGCAGGAACGGAGGGCAAGCCAGATGAGCCGGCGGTCGAAGAACGGGATCCTCGTTTCGACACCGATCCGGACAGCCAAGGTGCGGACTCGCAGGAGGAAGCGGCCGTTCGGGTGAATGGGTAGTCCGTCGGAGGCATGCGCGTCGACGTGCAGGCATCCGATGCACTGCCTTAGCGTTCCTTCATCCGGGCGTAGGCATCCAGCGCCCGCTCGCGCGATTCCTTCAGGTCAACGATCGGTTCGGACACAGCCACCGGCGCAAAGCGGGCAACGTAGGAACCCCGTGGATCGAACTTCCTGGCCTGCAACTCCGGGTTGAAGATCCTGAAGTAGGGGGAGGCATCGGCGCCGCAGCCGGCGACCCACTGCCAATTGGTGGGGTTGGCTGCGGCGTCTGCGTCGACGAGCGTGTCCCAGAACCACTGCTCGCCGACCCGCCAGTGGATGCCAAGGTTTTTCACCAGCAAGCTCGCGGTGACCATGCGCACCCGGTTGTGCATCCACCCGGTTTCCCACAGTTGTTTCATGCCCGCATCCACCAGCCCGAATCCCGTCTCGCCGCGGCACCACGCTTCGAAATCGTCGTTGGCCTGTGCGTCTTCGGGGTTCTGGGGGACACCGTCGGAAGGCCAGACCCAGTCGAACGCGTCGAACTCCGGACGCAGGTTTAGTTCGGCCATCCCCGGCTGGTGGTAGAGCAGGTTCCAGCAGAAGTCTCGCCAGGCCAGCTGGCGCATCATGGCACGTGCGCCGACGGCGGCCGGGGGACGCTCCTGGATCAGCGAGCTGAGGGATTCCCACACTTGGACCGGGCTCAGGTGGCCCCAGCGCAGGGCCGGCGAAAGCCGGGAGGTGCCGTCCATGTCCGGCCGGTCGCGGGTGTCGTCGTAGTCGGCGGCAATCTCCGCAAGCACCGCATCCAGCCGCTCGCGGGCGGCCGACTCGCCGGGTTCCCACGCCGCGGCAAGCCCGTGCGACCAGTCAAGGGCCGTGGGCAGCAACTCCCAGTCGGCCAACTCGTCGCTCGTCACCGAGGGGAGTCCTGTTGGTTCCTGCGGCAGCGGTTCGCCCAGCGCGGGACGCAGCGGCAACCGCAGCAGAGCGTTGAAGAAAGGAGTGAATACCTTGAACGGCCTGCCGTCCTGGGTCAGCGGAACCCATGGCTCTTGCAGCAGCGTTCCCGAGAAGCTCAATGCCGTGCCGCCCGCGGCGCGCACGAGCGCCTTGACGCGGGTGTCCACCGCACGTTCTGGGCCGCCGTAGCGGCGGTTCCAGTAGGCGGATAGCGCGCCGCTTACCACCAGCACTTCGGGCAGGATGTTTGCCGCCGCACCGCGACGCAGGACCAGCGGCACCCCGAGCCTTTCCAGGTTCGCCCGGAGGTCGGCCAGAGCGTGGTGCAGCCACCAGCGGGCCGCACCGCCAAGCGGGCGGATGCCCGACGACTGCTCGTCGAGAATGTACACCGCAATGGTCGGCCCGGCCGCCATTGCGGCCTCCAACGCCGGGTTGTCGGCCACCCGCAGGTCGTCGCGGAACCACACCAGGTTCGTCGTGGTCGGACTCACTGGTCCACCTTTCGTGAATTTTGTTCGGGGCAGTCAGGTTCAGCGTTCAAGCGCATACCAAATCAGCACCATGGTGACGAAGAAGCCGGTGACGTAGTTCAACCAGAGGAACCTGACCCAGCCAGCATGGGCGCGCTCCGACTCCGCATCCCCGAGGTTGGCATAAGGCAGCACATTGACCAGGTACGGCAGGGCCAACAAGCCGGCCAACGGCCCGGGCCAGGCGGTGAACAGCAACAGTGCCCCGGACACCATGTAGGCCAGGGCGGCCCCCCGCACCGTCCGCTTGGCCCCGAGCACCGTGCCGATGGAACCCAGGGAAGCCGCACGGTCGGGAACAATGTCCTGCACGGCGCCGAATGCGTGCGAGGCCATGCCCCAGAGGAAAAACGCGACAAGCAGCGCCAGCAGCGGACCGTTGAAGTGGGCGCCGGCAAGCACCAGGCCATAGACCGCCGGGGACACGAAGTGCGTGCTGGACGTCAGCGAATCCAGGAAGGGGCGTTCCTTGAAACGCAGCCCGGGGGCGCTGTAGGCGAGTAGCGCGAACATCGACACAAGCAGCACCAAGTTCGCCTGCCAGGAACCGGCAATGCCCAACACCGCCAGGAACGGCACTGTCGCGACGGCGCAGGCAACCAGGATGCCGCGGTGCCGCGTGCGTTCCAGCACGGCGCCCTCGGCGCCGCCCTTGCGTGGATTGAGCAGGTCGGATTCGTAGTCGAACACGTCGTTCACGCCATACATGGCCAGGTTGTAGGGGACCAGGAAGAAGAACGTGCCAACCACCCAGATCCAGTCGATCCGCCCCGTTGTCAGCAGGTAGGCGGCGGCAAAGGGGTAGGCGGTGTTCACCCAGGAAACCGGCCGGCTGGTCATGAACAGTTCGCGGATCATCGGCGGTCCTTCCCTGCCGGGGCGGTGCCGCCGCCAAGCCACCACAGCGCGGGCATGAACAACACGGCGGCGAGCGGATAGCTGAAGTCCTCGATCGGGGCCAGCCCCACGCGGATCCCCAGCAGAGTCCGGTCCCCGTAGCCAAAGAGCCCGGAGGAGATCATGATGTTGTCGAAGACGGCGGTCAGCACGAGCAGGACGGCCGAGGTAAAACCGAGGGCCGGCGCAACGGCGCCAAACGGGATCCGGCGCAGCTTCAGTGCAACCAGGAAAAGCGCCAGCGAACCGAGCAGGAACCAGCCGGAAAGAAGCGCGAAACTCACGGTGCCTCTACCCCCGCCCGCGTCTTGGCCCGGTGTGCACGCCGGGCCAGTGCCCCGTTGACCAGCAGCATGGTTTGGTAGCAGAGGAACAACAGGAAGAAGGCCTCTTCCAAGGGAAGCTGCTCGCCGAGCATCACCCCGGTCATGAGAGGCGATTCTCGGTGCAGGAAGATTCCTTTCTCGATCGCCATCACGTCCCAGATCAGGAAGATGCAGGTTCCCGCGGTCAGGGACGCGAGGGCGGGGAGCAGCCGGGCGAAGACGAAGAGCCTGTACTTTGCATCGAGCAGCACCATGCACCCGATGAGTGCGAGCAACGTCAGCAGGTACGTCATGTGGCCACCCGTTCTTCCGGCACATTGCCTTCGGGTTCGCGCGCATCAAGGCTGCAGCCGGCGATGGAGAGGGGGCCGGAATCCTTGATCCCGTTGACTGCCTTGGCGACGATTTCGGCGCTGATCAGGCACATGGGAACTCCGATGCCGGGGCGCACCGAGCTTCCCGCATAGTGGAGACCCTCCACCTTGGCGCTCCGGTTGGCGGGCCTGAAGAATGCGCTCTGTCCCAGTGTATGGGCCAGTCCCAACGCCCCGCCGCGCCACGCGTTGACGTTGTCCACGAAGTCCCCGGGGCCGTAACTTTGCCGCACCACAATGCGTTCGGTCAGGTCCGGGATGCCTGCCCAGGCAGCCAGTTGGGCGAGCGCCGCATCGGCGACGGCCTCCACCCGTTCGCTGCCGTTTCCGTCGGCACCGCCGGTTCCCCACTCCGGCAGCGCCGGGGCGGGGATTAACATGAAGAGATTTTCGTGCCCGGCCGGGGCGACGCCCGGATCCGTGGCGCTGGGCATGCACACATAGATGCTTGTCTCCGTGCCCAGCGGTTCCCCGCGGCGGATGCGGCCGAAGTTCTCGTCCCAGTCTTGGGTGAAGAGCAGGTTATGGTGGAGCAGCTTCGGCAGCTTGCCGCGGATGCCCAGGCAGAGCAGAACTGCGCTCGGGCCCGGATCGCGGCGCTTCCACGATGCCTCGGAGGAGGAACGCAGCCTCTCGGGCAGCAGCCGCGTTTCGATGTGGTGCAGGTCCGCGGCGCCGACCACCACGCTCACATCGGCTCGGTGTGTTTCGCCGCGGGAGTCGCTCCAACGCACCGAATCCACGCGGGTGTGCCGGCCGTTTTGCACGGTGTCGATGCCCTCCGCCGTGGCGCCGGTGATGAGCCGGACCCCGGCCTTGGTGCACAGCTCCGCCATGGCATCGACCAGCTTGGCGAATCCGCCGAGCGGATACTTCACGCCTTGGGCCAGGTCCAGGTGGCTCATCAGGTGGTAGAGGGCGGGGGTGCGTTTGGGGCTGCTGCCCAGGAAGACCGCCGGGTAGCCCAGGATCTGGCGCAAGCGGGGATCGCTGAACCGCTGGGCGACGAACGAATCCAACGAGCGGGCCAGCAACGGTGCCAGCCTGGGTAAAAGGGCCGGTAGCCGGGGATTGAGCAGCGACCGGACCGAAGAGAAACCGTCGTACAGGAAGTGTTCCAGGGCCAGCCCGTAGCTGGTTTCGGCGTCGGCAAGGTACTTTTCCAGTGCGGCCCCGGCCCCGGGTTGCACGGATTCGAAGGCCGCCACGGCGCCCGCACCCGTGGGCATGTCCAGCGGATCGGCATGGTCTTCGAACCAGGTGCGGTACCCGATATCGAGGTCGACCAGGTCGATTTCTGCCGCGGTGGAGGTGCCCATGAGTTCGAACCAGTGCTCGATGACCTCCGGCATGAGGTACCAGGAGGGGCCCGTGTCGAAGCTGAACCCGTCGCGGTTCAGCCGGCCAGCGCGCCCGCCCAGGGTGTCCTGCTTTTCCAGCAGCGTGACGTGGTGCCCGGAGGTCGCCAGCAACCCGGCGGTGGCCAGGCCGGAGAATCCGCCGCCGATGACCACCACGCGTTCGGGGGATTGGTGCTTCATGCCGTTGCCTTTCTATGGTTGCCGATCGTCGAGCGCAAGGCGATCATCGCCTTGCGACGTGCGGGAACGGAGATGCGCTGGCGCATCAGCTGCGCAGCGCTGGTGTGCTCCAGTTCCCGCACGAGCGCCCCGAAAAGCCCGTGGGCCATGCGCACCGCTTGGGCCGCGCGCGGTGCCAGGAGCGGGATGCCGAGCGCGGCGGCGGCAAGGTCCGCACGGATATCGGCGACCAGCGCATCCTTGTGGGTGTCGGTGAACGCGGAGGGAACCAGACCGGGGAAGTAGCTGCGGCCCAGCTCGCCTGTGTCCGCGGCGAGGTCGCGCAGGAAATTGACCTTTTGGAAGGCTGCGCCCAGGTGCCGGGCGGCGGTTTCGAGTTCGGCATCGTGCCCGGCGGGGGCCTGCGGCATGGACCGGAACACCCGCAGGCACATGAGTCCCACGACCTCGGCCGAACCGTAAATGTATTGGTCCAGCGTGGCCGCGTCGTGGGTGGTGATGGACAGGTCGGCGCGCATGGAAGCGAAGAACGGTCGGGTCAGCCCGGTGTCTATGCCCTGGCTGCGGGCGGTGCACGCGAAGGCGTGGACTATCAGGTTGGTGCTGTAGCCGGTGAGCAATGCGGCCTCGGTCTCGGCCTCTAGCCGGGCCAGCGCCTCGGCGACCGCCTGCGGATCCAGCCCCGCCTCGCGCGCCACCCCGTCCACCACCTCGTCGGCCAGGCGCACGAGCGCGTAGATGTTTGAGATGTGCCTGCGGGAGGTGCGGTCGAGCATCTTGCAGGCCAGCGAGAAGGACGTCGAGTATTGCGTGATGACCACGCGGGCGCTGCTGCTTGCGGCCTCCGTGTAGCGCTCCAAAGCCGTGTGTTCCATGGCTGCTAGGCCCCCCTGTGCAGGATGAGCGAGGCGAAATCCTCCAGTGCGGCGCTCACCTGGGCCGGTAGCCGCAGCTGGTGGGCCGATTGGGTGGCGCCGTGGCAGAGTTCCTCGGCAAGCTGCCTGGCAAAGGATTCGGCGCCGGTGCGCTGCAGGCTTTGGCGCAGCGTCGCAACATCCGTCCGGTGTTCGCGGAAGAGCTGCAGGTTCGCCGCGAACGCGGGCGTCGTGGAGGCCATCGCCGTGAGGATGGTGCTCTTGCCCTCGCGCAGGTCCGATTCGATGGATTTCCCCGTGAACGCAGGATTTCCAAAGGTTCCCAGCACGTCGTCTATGAGTTGGTAGGCTACCCCCAGCTGGCTGCCGATGTCCCCGAGTGCCGCAGCGTCCTCCGCGCCCGCCCCGGCGAGCAGTGCCCCGGCCTGAAGCGGCGCCTGGAAGGAGTACGCCGCGGTCTTTAATTCCTCCATGCGCAGCACCTCCTGGACCTTGGCAGGGGATGCCGAGAGCGAGAAGAGCAGGTCTTCCAGCTCGCCGGCGCCCGCGTTGTGGACGCCCTGGTGGAAGGCGTTTTCGATGGCGGCCGCCGCGGGCAGGGACGCTGCCGCCTTGCCGGCCAGCCTGATGGAGGCCGCCAGCAACAGGTCACCGGCGATGATTGCCGCAGCGTGGCCGGCGTGATCGGCGTCGGCCGGGGATCTGCCCGAGGCGAGTGCCTCGGCGCGGTAGCGTGCCGAAAGGGTGGGCCGCCCGCGGCGCGTGAAGTCCCTGTCGATCACGTCGTCATGCATCAGCAGCGAGCCATGCAACAGCTCGAACGCGCAACCCAGCGTGACGGCGCGCCCGGTGTCCCGGCCGCCGAAGGCCTCGTGGCCCAGCATGGCAAGGCGCGGTCGCGTGAGCTTTCCGCCCTCAAGAGCCGCGCCGATGCGGTCCCAGAGGATCGCCGTCGACGGTGAATATGACGCTGCGGCCCGCTGGTATTCGCCGATGACGGCGTCCAGTTCGCGGCGGACCGACAGCTCCAATGGCTCTGAACGATTGATCGTCGTTCCGCCGCGGGTCTGCGCGGCGCTATGGGTTGGCAGGCTCATGATCGTCCGCTCCGATTCTTGGTGGTGGGGGTGCCCATGGTGTCGATCTGGGTATTCATGGCCTCGAGCATGGCGTCGAGGTAGCGCACCACTGCTTGCTGTTCCTCGGGTGCCAGTGCCTGGACGACGCGTTCGGCATCGTTGAGGAGCGGGCGCAGTGCTGTGAGTGTTTGGGTGATGGCCGTGGGACTGGGGGAGATGAGGAAGCTGCGGCGGTCGGTGGGGTGTGGTGCGCGCAGCACATGGCCGCGTTCGCTCATCCTGTCGATGACGGCGGTGGTGGCGGCGGTGGAAATGTGCAGTCTTGTGGCCAGCTCCCCGGGGGTCATGGACCGAAAGCGAATCAGGTGCTGGAGCGCCTGGAAGTCGGTTTCGTTGATGTTCAGGTGGCGGCACATCGAATGTTCGAGGGCGTCGTTGAGCACCAAAACCTCGTGCAGCAAGCGCGAGGCGGCGTGCAGCGCGGACCTGTCGTCCGGGAAACCTTGAACCATTTTTACCTCGAAGGGTTGATTGCTAGCTTATCTAGATACATCATGGGTTAACAAGTTGCTGCTTGTCGAGTGGGATGGGCAACCAAAACAAAAAATCCCTCGAACAGGAGGACCGAGATGCACGTCGAAGGGAAAAGTTCGATGGCGATTCCGTTGATGGTTGCGCTGGCGGTGTTCGCGGCGATCGTCGGGGCGTTCGTGGGCAGCGGGGCCTTTGGCGGTGTGCCGGTCAAGGACGCGGCAGACGGGTGGCTGGGAGCCGACTCGACGCTGCTCGCCCCGGGCACCGGCGCGTTTGTGGTCTGGACCTTCATCTACCTAGGCCTGGCCGTCTATGCGGTGTGGCAGCTGGGTGCCACGGCCCGCAGCTCTCCCACGCAGCGCGCCCTGCGGCCGTTGGCTGCCGCCTCTGCGATCCTCAACGCCCTGTGGCTTGCGGTGGTGCAGCTCGGCTGGCTGGGGATCAGCGTCTTGGTGATACTGGCGTTGCTTCTGGTGCTCATCCGGATCTTCATGCTGTTGGTCCAGGAACCCGTGGCCGACCCGACCGAGCGCTGGATCATGTGGCTGACCTTTGGCCCGTACCTGGGCTGGGTGAACGTTGCGACGGTTGCGAACATGGCGGCATGGCTGGCCTCGCTCGGCGCGGGGCGCGGTGCCGGTTGGACACAACCGATGGCAGCGGTGCTGGTCGTCATCGCCGTGTTCATTGGCGCCGGAACGGTGCTGTACTCGCGCGGGCGGATGGCGGCGGCGTTGGCCATGGTGTGGGGCATCGCCTGGATCGGCGTGGGCCGCAGCGACGGCGGGATGTCTTCGATGGTCGTCGCAGCGACTGCATTTATCGGCGCCGGGGCCTTGCTGGTGTTTACGCTCGGTGCCGGGGTGTCGCTGACTTCCCGCCGAAGGCAGATGCATGAGGTGCGGCCATGAGCGTCATTGCCGTGACGGGAGCCTCGGGCTACATCGGTGGTCGGCTGGTTCCCCTGTTGCTTGAAAACGGCCACGAGGTGCGGGTGCTGACCCGCCGGAAGGATGCCTTGCGCGATGTTCCCTGGCGCTCACAGGTGGAGGTGATCGAGGGAGACCTCACTGACCTGCATGCCGCGCAAGAGCTCTGCCGCGGAGCCTCCGTCCTCTACTACCTGGTGCATTCCATGGGCGGCACCTCGGACTTCGCACCGATTGAGGAACGCTGCGCGCGAACCATCGTCCAGGCGGCCATGACCGAAGGCATCGAACGCTTCGTTTACCTTTCGGGGTTGCACCCCAGCGGGGAACTCAGCCGCCACCTGTCCTCGCGGGTCAAGGTCGGGGAAATCCTGGAGGCCAGCGGTATCCCTACCCTGACATTGCAGGCGGGGCTGATCATCGGGTCGGGATCGGCAAGCTTTGAAATGGTCCGGCACCTCACCGACGTGTTGCCGGTGATGCCGGCCCCGCGCTGGGTGCTCAACAAGGTCCAACCCATCGCGGTGCGCGATGCACTGCACTACCTGGGCCGCGCCGCGGAACTTCCTCCGGACGTCTCCGGGGCCTTCGACATCGGCGGCCCCGACGCGCACAGCTACGGCGACATGATGCGACTCTATGCGGATGCCGCACGCATTCGTCGACCCGTCATTTGGGCGTTACCCGTGTTGACCCCGTGGCTGGCGGCGCAATGGGTCAACCTTGTCACTCCCATTCCGCGATCCCTCGCAATCCCGTTGGTCGAATCCCTGCAGCACGACTGCGTGATGCGCAACAGGGACGTTGACTCGATCATCGAACGTCCTGAAGGCGGGCTGACCGGATACCGCAGGGCGGTCGAGCTGGCGCTGGCCAAGATGGAGGCGGACACCGTGGAAACGACGTGGGCCACGGCCCACGCGCTGGAGTCCCCGGCCGAACCGCTGCCCTCCGACCCCCAATGGGCGGGGCGCACCGTCTACACGGATGTGAGGGAACGGGAAACCACCGCTGCACCGGGCGATCTCTTCACGGTGATTCAGGGGATCGGTGGGGACACCGGCTACTACTCGCTGCCCGGGGCATGGGCCGTGCGTGGGTTCCTCGACAAGCTTGCAGGGGGAGTGGGGTTGCGTCGAGGCAGGCGCAGCCGCCAGTCCCTGGCGCTGGGCGATGCGCTTGATTGGTGGCGCGTCGAGGAACTGGTGCCCGACGAGCTGTTGCGCCTGCGTGCGGAGATGCGTGTCCCGGGGCAGGCCTGGTTGGAGCTGTCCGTCAAACGGATCCCGGGCGGCAGCCTCTACAGGCAGCGGGCGGTGTTCTTCCCCCACGGGCTGGCGGGCCGTCTCTACTGGCTATCGATCTTGCCGTTCCATGGGGTGATCTTCTCCTCCATGGCGCGCAGGATCACCACGGCAGCGGAAAACCTGGGAGAAACGAAGAACCGGGGCTGACCTGTTGAACCCGGGAACCCTTGGGTAGGGAAATGCTACGAGCCGTCGTCGGGGCGCTCGCCGACAGACGCGATGCTGTCTTCCAGATCGCGGGCCGTCTCGGCGAGGAAACGGATGACGACTTCCCGCTCCTCGGCGCTGAGCCGCGCGGCGGCACCGAAGCGCGCCGCGTGATGGCGGCCGACCTGTTCACGTGCGGCCAGGTGCGTTTCGGGGGTTACCGCGACGCAGAGCGAACGGCGGTCGGTCGGGTGCGGGGTGCGCACCACGTGGCCGGCTTGTTCGAGGCGGTCAATCATCTTGGTCACCGAGGCCGTGGTGATCGACAGGTGCTTTGCCAGCATGCCGGGTGTCACTGCCGTCGATGTGTTTTTGGCTGAGATCAGGAAGCGAATGGCCCGCATGTCGGTCTCGTTCAGTTTCATGTAGCGCTGGGAGGCCCTGGAGATCTTGCGCTCGACAGCGCGTAGCCGACCCATCTCGGCCATGATGTGGTCGATCTGCGCCAGCGTTTCACTGCTCAGTCCGGACCTGTCGATCAGTTCACTGCGCGGATCGCTCGAGGCGAGATTGAAGATAGTGGGAAGCTCTTCGCGTTCCATTGGCTTCCCTTCGTTCCGCATGAATCGCACCGACGTAGGCGACCACTTCATGATACGGCTCTTGGATTGGCACCCCACTACTCAGCGCCAATCCGGCACGGGCCTACAAATGACTCACCATGTTGCACGCAACTGCCGAAACGAATACTCACCGAGTGTCCGTATGAAAGCAATCAGCGCCGTGTAGTCAACCCAGAAGACTTCCTGCGGTTGCAAGGACCGCAAAGGAGCTGCAAATTTTCACTGTTGCTGCTGCCGTTCATCGCCAAGGGGATGATGTGGTCGAATTGCAATTCAGTCGTTGCACCGCAGCTTTGGCAGTGACCTTCATCCCGCGCCCAAACATATTGCTTTACGTCATCAGGAATGGATCGCCGAGCGGCCGTTCCTCGAGGGGCCGAACCGGCTGCAACAGTCATTTGCGCATGATCGATGTAGCGTCGGTTTCTTTGTTCCCTGGTCACGATAAGGGCATAGACCTCAGTCGGCTTTAGGTTGTCGTTTTCCCAGTAGATGCGGTTCTGAAACTGCCAGTATCGTCTGTCGCCGACCGTAATCAATGCGACAGGGCGTTGTTTTTGAAGCTCTTGGCATTCTGCAAACTCGGGTTCTGTCATCTTGCCAACCAAGTATGTCTTCCTGCCAATTGACACGACCATTGGACCTTTACGAGTCCAAAAACTTGGCTTATGAGTGAATGAAACATTTTCAGCGCGACGAAGCATCCCCAAGTTCCTAACTCTGAATTGCATTGTTCCAGAATCCAATTCGTTTACCTTAGCCCTGACTACGGCAGGTTGTCAGCTGTTGTGTGCGGTGAATGCATGATTTGCAGCCTTCGATGTTTATATTGCCCGGAGGCCTGCAAATACAGCCACGCACCGGAACGAACCGGTTGTAAATGGTGGTGCCCAATCTCACCGCCCATGCGCTGGACATGCATGGGAGAATGGTAGGGATGACTTCCCCCAAAGACACCCCAGAGACCGTGCCTGCCGAAACTGTGCCCAGCGCAGAGGACGTGGCCGCGCGCCGTGCCGCCCAGGCAACCGCCCAAGGCGCCCAGCAAATGCGCATCTCCGAGTCCCGTGCCAAGGCCGAGGGCCGCGCGCAGGTTCGCCCGACCGCCGAAGGCTGGAAGCAGGCCATGGGCGACGACGGTCGTCCGCAGCTGCAGTTCACCGCCAAGAAGCGCGTCTCGCAGCCGCCGGTGCACCTCGCGGACCTGACGTTGGCCGAGCGCGCCGACAAGCTCAAGGAAATGGGCCTGCCCGGCTTCCGCGCCAAGCAGCTCTCCGTGCACTACTTCCAGCACTACACCACCGATCCCGAGCTGATGAGCGACCTTCCCAAGGACCGCCGCGCCGAGATCGCCGAGGTCATGTTCCCGACGCTGCTCACCGAGGTGAAGCGTCTGGCCACCGACGATGGCAAGACCATCAAGTTCCTTTGGCGCCTCTTCGATGGCTCGCTGGTCGAGTCGGTGCTCATGCGCTACAGCAATCGCATCACCCTGTGCATCTCCTCGCAGTGCGGTTGCGGCATGAACTGCCCGTTCTGCGCCACCGGCCAGGCCGGACTGACGCGCAACATGTCCACCGCCGAAATCCTGGACCAGATCGTCCAGGCCAACCGCGTCATTGCCGAGGGTGGACTGGGTGGACAGAAGCACCCGGAAGAGCGCGTGGGCAACATTGTCTTCATGGGCATGGGCGAGCCCCTGGCCAACTACAAGCGCGTGATGAACGCCGTGCACCGCATGGTGGCCGACGTCCCCGAGGGCCTGGGCATGAGCGCCCGCGGCATCACCGTCTCCACCGTGGGCCTGGTCCCGGCGATCAACAAGCTCTCCGAGGAGGGTGTCCCGGTGACCTTCGCGCTGTCACTGCACGCACCTGATGACGAGCTGCGCGACGAAATGATCCCGGTCAACTCGCGATGGAAGGTCGACGAGGCACTCGATGCCGCGTTCAACTACTACGTGAAGACCGGTCGCCGCGTCTCCATCGAGTACGCGCTCATCAAGGACATGAACGACCACGGCTGGCGCGCGGACCTCTTGGCCCGCAAGCTCAACGCCCGCGGCCGCGGCTGGGTCCACGTGAACCCGATCCCGCTGAACCCGACCCCGGGTTCCGTCTGGACCGCTTCCGAACCCGACGTCACGGCGGAGTTCATCGACCGCCTGGAATCCGCAGGCGTGCCGACCACCCTGCGCGACACCCGCGGCAAGGAAATCGACGGCGCCTGCGGCCAGCTGGCGGCAGCCGAGTAGTACAGTCATCCCTATCGGCGCGGGCTTCTCTTCGAGAAAGGTTTCACATGTCATTGTCTGATCCGTTTTTCCTGGACAAGTCCGACGCCGATAGCTGGAAGGCGCTCAACGCCTTCTCCCTGAAGGTCAAGGCCGCCGGCGAAGCCGCGGGCCTTGAATACCGGCTGATTGAACTGCTGAATGTGCGCATTTCGCAGATCAACGGGTGCGCCTTCTGCCTGGACATGCACACCCGGCAGGCAATCGAGGCGGGCGAAAACACCCAACGACTGGCAGTGCTCTCCGTCTGGCGCGAAACCACGCTCTTCAACGACATCGAATCGGCGGCCCTTGCCGTCGCCGAGGCGGCCACCACGCTGCCCGACTCCGAGACCCGCATTGCTGAGTTGGCGGCCTCCCGGCTGGTGCTCACCGACGCGCAATTCTCCGCCGTGCAGTGGGCAGCCATCGCGATGAACGCGTTCAACCGCGTCTCGATCCTCTCCCAGCACCCGGTGCGGGCGCGTAAAGCCTGACCCTAGCACTTTGCGGTGCGTCTTTATGCCTTCGGGGTCCGCCTCGGACTGGAGCGGCGCCGCGTGTTCGAGTGCATCCCCTGGGCCTTGATTTTGTGCCATTCTGTACAAAAGTTCCTATTCAGGGCCAGGTTCCTCCGGTATTCTTCGGCTGAAAGGCAAAAGCGTACGAGGGGGAGTTTTATGGAGACGGCACGATTCATTATCGAGTTGCTGGTAGTCCTGGGTGCCATCATCATGGGTACGCGATCAAGCGGCGTGGGGCTGGGTCTGTGGGGCGGCACGGGTGTCGCGGTGCTCGTCTTTGTCATGGGCCTGCCCATCGGTTCGCCTCCGGTCGACGCGCTGCTGATCGTGATGGCCGTCATCGTCGCGAGCTCGATGATGCAGGTTGCCGGAGGCATCGACTGGATGGTCTCGATTGCCGCCAAGTTGATTTCCAAGAACCCCAAGGCCATCACCTTTGTCGCACCGCTTGTATCATTTCTCTTCGCCGTCGGCGCGGGAACCTCGAACATCCTCTACCCGCTGCTGCCGGTGATCCAGGACCTTTCCTACCGAAACGGCGTGCGGCCCTCGCGCCCGCTGTCGCTGTCCGTGGTGGCCACCGGCGTTGCGCTGGCCTGTTCGCCGGTGTCCGCGGCGATGGCCGCCATGGTCACGCTGACGGCCGTGAACCCGTACAACTTCGAGCTCATCGACATCATCAAGATCACCTTCCCGGCGGCGTTGATCGGCATCGTCGTGGCAGCGATCTTCGTGAACAAGCTCGGCAAGGACATCGAAAACGACCCGGAGATCCAGGCGAAGATCGCAGCCGGCGAGATCCCCGCACCGGATGCCGGGGGAGCGGTGGCGCAGGTCCAGGTGACCGTCACCAAGGCCGGCAGGAACGCCGCGCTGATCTTCTTCGCCGGCGTCGCAGCGATCGTGGTCTTCGGCCTGTTCAAGAACCTGCGACCGCTGGATGCCGCCGGCGACCCGATCTCGATGACCCCGCTGATCCAGGTGCTGATGCTGCTTGTCGGCACGCTGATCTGGCTCGTGTGCCGCCCCGACGTCAAGGAGGTGCCGGGGACATCCGTGTTCAAGGCCGGCATGGTCTCCGCGATCGCGCTCTTCGGCCTGGCCTGGCTGACCGACACGTTCCTGGGCGCGCACACGGAAATGATCGCCAACGGCGTGGGTGCCATGGTGCAGAGCGCCCCGTGGATCTTTGCCCTGGGCGTGTTCCTGGTCTGCGTGCTGACCACCAGCCAGTCGACGGCGACGCGGACCGTGGTGCCGATCGGCCTGGCCGCGGGCATGGCGCCGGGGCTGCTGTCCGGCATGTGGGCCGCGGCCTTTGCCGGCATCTACCTGCTGCCGACCAACGGCTCGCAGATCGCGGCGGCGAACTTCGACACCTCCGGCTCCACGAAGCTCGGCTCCAAGCTCTACGACCACTCGTTCTTCGTGCCCACGCTGATCCTCACGGTGACCACGATCGTGCCGGGCGCGATCCTGGGCCTGATCCTGGGGTGATTGATCAACCGTCGGGACGCCTTTTTACGACGCATTCGAATCCCGGTAACCCACCGCTTCGGACGTGTGCCGTTCCACATGTTTCGTGATGGCCGCAGTTGCAGCCGGGGCCACGCGAGGAACAAATCGGCTTATTTCCCGGTTGTTTAATGCAACCGCGCAAACTACGCGATGTGTCTGAATTGGGAGTCCACCGTGTCTACAAACACCGTGCCCACCACCGAAAGAGTCGACTTTTGGTTTGACCCTGTCTGTCCGTTCGCCTGGGCAACCTCGCGCTGGATCGGCGAGGTGGAGAGCGTGAGGAACATTTCCGTAGACTGGCACGTCATGAGCCTGTCGGTCCTCAACGAAAACCGTGAAAATCTCTCCGAGGATTACCGCACAATGATGGCCCATAGCTGGGGACCCGTCCGCGTTATCACCGCCGCTGCCGCCGCTCACGGTGAACAGGTCATCAAACCGCTCTACGATGCCATGGGTACCGAGATCCACGTCAGGGGCACCAAAGACCTCAACGTCGTCATTGCCAAGGCCCTGGCCGAAGTTGGCCTGCCTGCCGAGTTGGCCAGTGCCGCCACCACCGACGACTACGACGGGGCCCTGCGTGCCAGCCATGCGGATGGCATAAACCGAGTAGGCCAGGACGTCGGCACGCCCATCGTGGCCGTCAACGGCATGGCCTTCTTTGGCCCCGTCATTACAAGCATCCCGCGTGGCACGGAAGCGGGAAGAATGTGGGATGCCGCCGTGACACTGGCCGGTTTCCCGCACTTCTTTGAAATCAAGCGCACTCGAACCGAGCGCCCGCGGTTTGACTGATTCCAGGAACAAGCACAGCCAAGGGCCGCTGCAAACAGGAGGAAGGGGTTTGCGCGGGCCCGGCGCCACCTCCTGCATTCCCACGAAACAGCTGCCCCAGGACCACTATCATGTGCCTGCCTGGGAACCGCTTCACCGGCCGCCGGGGCGCCCGGCACGTCGTGCGAGCGGCCGGGACCCTAACCGAGTCAGTCCTCCTGCAAAGCGAACCAGGCCCGGAACTCGTCCCAGCTGGCCATGCAGTGCCGCCCCAGCGTCGCCGTCCATTCGGTGTCCTCGTCGGGCCATCCGGTGCCCGGCAGCTGCAGCGCGGCCGTTGCACTGGGCCCCAGCAGGTATTCGCGCAGGAACTCGGCCTGCACCGCACCGAGCTGGACCTTCCCGGAGCCCGATTCCAGCGTGAACGTGGAGTCGGTGAGGTTCCTGAAGCGTTCCCCCGAGGCGATGATTTCCTGGCTGCCCAGGTACGGGGTGTTCAGCGCGACGTCGGCGTCGAACGCCACGTCGAACCCGGTGCGGTGGCAATCGGCAAGTGCACGCAGCGCCTCCGCGTCCATGGTGATGACGTCCTCGCCGCGCCTGTTGCCCTGTGCATCCCCTCGGTTTGAGAGGGCGACGACGTCGGGCAGCTGGTCGGCCGGCGCACGCAGCACGTTTACGGCGCCGTCGCGCGTGGTGGTGTGGTTCATGGTGTCGTGGAAGGACAGCGTGGTGACCTGGGCCCGGCCGCCGTTTTTCACGCGCTCGGCGGCGGCGGCGACCATGGCGTTGCGGATGGAATTCCGTGTTGATTCGTACACGCCCAGGCCGCGCTCGGCGACCGACTCGAAGGCCCTGACCATCGCCTCGAGTTCGGCGTCGGAGTCCGGCACCCGCAGCAGCGGGAAGAAGGAGAAGGTGACCGGGCGGATCGTGTCCACGCCCGTCAGATCGACCTTGTTCCAGGCCCCGGCCTCGCGCACCCGATTGAAGGCCTCGCGCAGCTGCGCCCCCAGGTTGGCGGGCCGTGCCCGGTTGGGGTCGCGCAGCAGCCGTGGGTGGGGGTTCTCGACGTAGATGATGCGCGGATCCAGTTGCGCCCAGGCGCGCACGACGGGTCCGGTGGTGCGGTCGGAATAGTCGAATTGCAGCCGCTGGGTGAACTCCGGTGCCAGGAATTCGGCGAGTTCCGCGGGCACCGCGTCCCCGGAGTGCGGGCAGGAAACCAGCAGGTCGGCCTCCGCGATGGCCTGTTCCAGGGTACGGGTGCCCTTGTCCTTGAAGAAGGTGATCTCATCGGGCGTGAACGTCTTCCCGGCCGGAATGAGCACCGGCGCGCCGGGTTTGGCGGCCGCCGGCTGATCGGACTGCGACATGCGGTTCTCCTCGTGGTGATGCTGTTGTGCGGAGGTGCTTCAGTGACTTGACATGAGCGTATCCGCTGGTGACCGCGGCGGGTAGCAGTGACGCAAATAATTCCGGAACCGTCATCGGCTAACGGGACTCGCTCAGGATGGCAGGACACAATGGGAACGGGACGCCGCAAAAGCGGGGCTCCGAGCTAGTGAATGGAAGTCAGATGAGCCAACCAGCTCCAGCGGCAGGGGCCGGGCAGGAATCGGTGTTGGGCAGGTACGCTCCGGAGAGCGTCTTCTTGCTCGGAGCGGGGCGCGCGATCCTGCTTCAGCTGGCCCTGGCGCCGGTGGGCCACGGGGTGGCGCGCCATTCGAATTTCGCCACCAACCCGGTCGGGCGGCTGCACGGCACACTGACCTACATCTACGCGCTGAGCAACGGGACCGCCGAACAGCGGGCCAAGGTGCGCGACATGGTGACTGCGGTCCACGCCCCGGTACGCTCCCCGGCCGCCGCCGACGGATCGCATCCGGCCTACTCGGCACGGGATCCACGATTGCAATTGTGGGTTGCCGCCACGCTTTACGACTCGGCGATGCAAATCCACGAGCTGGTCTTGCCCCCGATGGATGCCGAAACCGCGGAACAGCACTATCGGGAGTATGCGGTGCTGGGTACCGAACTGGGCATGCCCGAAGGATTTTGGCCCGCCAACCGTGCGGATTTTGCGGAGTATTGGAAGCGCACCTGCGCTCAACTCGAGGTCGATCAGCCGGTGCGAGAGGTGGCGCTGGAGCTTCTCGCGGCAAGGAACGCGCCAATGTGGGTGCGTGCGGTGATGCCGCTGGCCAGGTTCATGACGATCGGGCTGCTTCCCGACTCGGTGCGTAACATGTATGGCTTTTCCTGGACCGAGCACCAACAGCGGCGCATGGGGTTCGTGCTTCGTTGTGCCCGGGTTGCCGTGCGGATCCTGCCGCGTAGAGTCCGGCACTTTCCCATGCGGTACTACCTGCGGCGCCTTGATGCGAATGGCCGTACGTCGATCGTCACATAGCCAGTCAGAAAACATAATTTAGCCATGGGACTAGTGCGTTAGAAATTCTTGGCCAATACTTTGGAACTAAGGACCAGAAACAGCTTCAAGAGCTTCAACTGTACTGTTTTTGGATGCGATTACTGCTAGCTTTCGAGTAATCGCCCTTAGGCCCATGGCTTTTGGGGGGTCGCCAATATCTGAATATTCGCATCATTTCATCGCTACTGAGGGGGAGCGCATGACTGAGAAAGAAACCAACCGCAAGGTCCGAGCCGTTATGGCCGGGGGACTGGTGCTTGGTGTGGGGGCGGTGTTGACATTGGCTGCCTGGAACAGTTCCGACTTTGCCGCCGGAGTGTTCGGCACAGGTGCGTTCGTTCTGGAAGGCAGCACCAACGGTACGGACTTCGCGCACCACGAGGAAGCCAGTCCTGCGGCACTGACCTTTGGCCTGACAGCGGCAAATCTCAGCCCAGGTGAAAGCGTCAGCGCACCATTTGCCGTACATCTGGACGGGACGACCACCTACGACGCAACAGTTGCGATGAACACGACATTTGGAGCAGGTCTGGACGGCCTGAGCTACAAGGTCTTTTCGACCGCGGCCTTCGGTTGCGCAGAGGCCAGCACCGGTGACGTGGTCGCCAGCACGCCATTGATATCGGGAACGAACGTTGCAACATTCGACCTGACCAAGGGCAGCAGCGGCGCAGCCGGGGCCGCCAAGAACCTGTGCTTCGTCGTCACGGCCGGCGACGAGGTCGATCTGAGCGAGGGCGCAACCTCCACCGCGGTGTGGGAGTTCGCCGGAACGCAAAAGAACTAAGAAGATCCCATGACTAGGAAGCGAGCAGGGACGAAGCGCAAGGTAGCCGCGGTGCTCGCAGGAGGTCTGGTTTTGGGAATCGGTGCGGCAACCACGCTTGCGGCCTGGACCGACTCCCAATTTGCGACAGCCTCGTTCACCGCCGGCGTCTTCAAACTTGAGAGCAGCATCAACGGCACGACCTGGACAGACCACACCGCCGGCGCGCCCGCCCAACTGACGCTCAGTGCGACCGGCATGTCGCCGGGGGTCTCGAGCTTTGGCTATCTTGATGTGCGCACCACCGATGCTTCCACCCTGGGCGGCACGGTGCTGTTGCAGGCCGCCACGAAAGGATCCTCCGACCCGCAAGACATGATCGACGCCCTGGAATTCCGTGCCAAGGCGTTGGCCGCCGGGCAGACCTGTGACGCAGCGGCACTGTCGTCGGCGGCATTTGTCGACGTCACGGCGTCCCCGGTGGTTGCGGGAAGCCAAACCCTGTCGCCCAAGAAAGCCAACGTGGTGCGCTACTGCCTTCAAACACACATGAAGACTTCGGCGCCGAGCAGTGTCCAGGGAAAAACCGCGAATCTGACATGGACAGTCTTGGGAACCAGCTCATGACCATCCAGCGATCCTTCAAACCCGAGGGCAGTTCGGACACCAGGCTGCCGGACAACCTCAAGGTCCGCCCTCCCCGCGTCGCGGGTAATGCAGACCCGCAAGTTCATTACCCGCGACGCACCCTACGCGCCATCGGCGAAGGAGCCATGTGGATTGCGGCACTTGGGGGCTTCATCTGCATCGGACTTGTCATCGCCGCGTATGTCTTCAACATTTCCCTCATCATGTTCAAGACGGGCTCGATGTCCCCGACCATCCCGGCGGGATCGGTGGCCTTAGTCCGTGAAATCCCCGCAAGCGAGGTCCAGGTCGGCGACATCATCACCGTGGATCGACCGGGAAACCTGCCCGTGACCCATCGGGTGACCGAAATCGAGGCCATGAACAACGGGCAGTGGCGTTTGTCCATGAAGGGCGATGCCAATGAGCAGCCGGATCCGGTGCCCTATGAAGTGGTGACAGTGCGCCAGACGCTTGGACACGTTCCGGGGTTGGCGCCGGTCATTGTCTGGATGGGTTCGCCCTGGGTCATGGGCGGTTTGACCCTGGGTGCGGCAACGCTGGTGACCTGGGCCTTTTGGCCGCGCCACAAGGGACGGCGCGTCGCTGAATGAATCGTTCGTGGTTGATGCGCGCGGCCGCGGCAGGGGCCGGTGGAATGCTCGTGATGGGCGTTGCCGCACCCTTGACGGTTGCCATGACGGAAGCGTCCTGGACGCACACACAGAGTGCACAGGCAGCGTTGATGGCTGCAACGGTGCCTGCCCCCGTAAATGTTAAGTGCACTTCTTCCGATTCGGCCCTCGGTGGACCTGTGGCAACGATCGATTGGTCTGCTCCGGCATCGGTCAATGGTTCCGTCATTACCTACATGGTCGTAGGAAAACAGAATGCAAGTGACCCCGAGTGGAAGAAGATTGCCGACGCGCCGGGGAATTCCTACGCCTTCGGCAACGGTCTGCTCGGCGGGCTCATTGGCGGTATCTTGAATTTGCTCTTTGGCGGAGGCAGCCAAATAACCGTCGGCGTGATTGCAGTACATACGTTCCCTGGTGGCCCAGTCTGGGAATCCGTTCCAGGGCAAACCTGGAAAGTTTCAAAAGCCCAGGGTGGAGCGCTGGGGCTCCTGGACGGCTTCAAATGCGGATAATCTGCCGTCCCTGATGCTTAAAGCAGCTTGGGCCCGGCAATACGCCGGGCCCAAGCATGAAAAGTCGTGATTACTTGCAGGTGCAGCGATCAGCAACTGCAACATCGCCGAGTGCGGCTTCGATGTGCTCGCCGCAGCCTTCCCAAGTTGGCTTGGCGCAGCTATTGCAGGTGACCTTCTTGCACATGTGGTGACTCCTTGTTGAAGATAAAGAAACGTTCACTCGGAATAATACCCCTGTGGGTATGGTTAGGCTATTTGAGGATTCGTTTGGGGTCCACGTCCACACCTCCCGAAGGGATGAAGCATACATGGCTTCCGTTGAACTTAATGCAGCAAACTTTGAATCGATCATCTCAGCACCGGGTACGGTGCTGGTGGATTTCTGGGCGGCTTGGTGCGGTCCGTGCCGCAATTTCGCGCCGGTGTTCGAGGCTGCCAGCGAAAAGCACGAGGACATCGTCTTCGGCAAGATCGACACCGAAGCCGAACAGCAGCTGGCCGCCGCCGCCAACATCACCTCCATCCCGACGCTGATGGCGTTCCGCGATGGAATCCTCGTCTTCTCCCAGCCCGGAGCGCTTCCCGGCGAGGCGCTTGAGGACCTGATCGGCCAGATCAAGGGCCTGGACATGGAAGCCATCAAGAAGGACATTGCCCAGCGCGCAGATGCCTGATTCCCGCATGGTTCTTGCCTTCGTGGCCCCGACCGGTTTGTCATCCGGTCGGGGCCACGGCCGTATAACGGGCCTCCTGTGACAGGCTGGGCAGAGACGAAAGAATCAACCGTTGGAGGAATGATGCAGCGCAGTCTCAAGGTCGCCGGTCGGGCGAAGGTTCCTGCCTTCGAGGTCATGAGCATTCTTGACAGGGTCTCGGCCCTGCGTGCCGCGGGACGAGACGTGGTTTCCCTGTGCGCGGGGGAGCCTGGTGACGGGGCGCCCTCGGCGGTTTCCAAGCGCGCCGCGGAGATCCACCTGGCCGGCACGCCGATGACCTACACTCCGGCGCTGGGCATCCTCGAATTGCGGGAGGCGATCGCCGGGCACTACAAACACTGGTACAACATTGAGGTTCCCGCGGCCAACGTCGCCATCACGACCGGCAGCTCCGGGGCCTTCATGCTGCTCTTCCTGGCCGCGTTCAACGCGGGGGACAAGGTGGCGCTGGCGCGGCCGGGCTACCCGGCGTATGCAAACATCCTGCGCACGCTCGGCATCGAGGTCGTGGAACTGGCGGCCGGACCGGAATCCCGCTACCAGCCGAGCATCGAACTGCTCGAGGCCGCGTGGGAGGAACACGGCAACCTCGACGGGTTGGTGCTGGCATCCCCGGCCAACCCGACGGGCACCATGGTCTCCGGGACCGAGCTGGCCGAGCTGGCTGCGTGGTGCCGCGAGCGCGGGGTCCGGTTGATCAGCGACGAGATCTACCACGGCATCGACTACCCGGAGCCGGGCGCCCAGGCCCGCCGATCGGTCAGCGCGTGGGAGGTCGACACGGACACCGTCGTGATTTCCAGCTTCTCCAAGTACTGGGGCATGACCGGGTGGCGGCTGGGCTGGGCGTTGGTTCCCGAGGACCTGATCGCCACCGTCGATGCGCTTGCCGGCAACGTCGCGCTCTGCCCGCCTGCGCCGGCCCAATATGCGGCGCTTGCGGCATTCGGCGAGGAATCCTACCGAGAGGCCGAGGCCCGGGTCGCCGAATTTTCCAGGGCGCGCACAGCGCTCCTGGAGGCGCTGCCGCGTCTGGGGTGGGGCGAATGCGCCCCAGCCGATGGCGCTTTCTACCTCTATGCGGACCTCGGCGACAAGCTCGGTTCCTTCGGGAATTCCAGCGAATACTGTGCCGCGCTGCTGGAGGCCGAAGGCGTGGCGATCGTCCCGGGCACCGACTTCGACAAGGTTGGTGGGGGCCGCCGCGTCCGGTTGAGCTTCGCCGCGGGCCTTGGTCCGGTCACCGAGGCCATCGAGCGCATCGTTCGGTTCCAGGCGCGGCTCTGACCCAGCCACCCGTGGCCGGGCGCCACTGGTGGGGACTGATCCGCACCGGGCGGTTCCGTGCGAGGAACCGCCGACTCCTGTCCACAGGTTCCATGCCGAACGGCCCTTCGCGCGCGAATCCCATCCATCCTTGAGGCAAGCCAAGCCCAGGAGGACGCGATGGAACAGTACCCCGACAAAGAGCTCGAAGACGCGCTGAAGACCGTGAGGATGCTGCTGCCGTGGCGCCACGAATGCCTGGCCTGCTACGTCTTCCGCATGCTCGACCATGGGTGCGACGGGCTGAAATGGTCCAAGACGTATCGCGACATGCGCGCCCCGCGGGCCACCGCGCTGGAGCGGAAGCTCCCGGAACTCGGCGGGTACTGCGACTGCGAGGTCATGGCCAACGTTTTCCATCCCAACGACGCGATGTGGGAACTCGACGACGAGGGAGAAATCGACGAGACGCGCACCCCGCGATGCCACAGCGTCCGCCTCGGGACCATCCAACCGTGCGGATTGTGGTTCATGCGCAACGGCGTCCAGTGGGGCGGCGGGGTGTACCGGGGCGCCAGAAAGGCTTCCTGAACAACCGCGGATATTGTTGTTCCAGGCCGTCTGCGGGACGGTCGGGAGGGCTCGCAAAATTTCTGAAACCCGGATCCAAAAACTGTTGCCCAAGTCACAAAATCAAACTAGAGTCTAGTTTCAGTTCTTGAAATGACAGCTCGACGACGGACCGCCCCGCAAGGGCAGGAAGCCGTCCGTGACATTGGAGTGATTAGATGCCGCTTTCCCTCACCGAAGAGCACGCCGACCTGGCTGCCGCGGTTTCCGAATTCGCCGACCGGTTCGCCGACATCCTTGAAACCCGCGAAAAGCTCGATGCCTACGGTGCCGGAGGGCGACCCGCCCATTGGGGCGAGCTGGTGGACAACGGGCTGCATGCGCTGCACATCAGCGAGGAACGCGGGGGCCAGGGCGGAAGCATCATCGATACGGCCATCGTGGTCGAGGAATTCGGCCGCCGGCTGGTGCCCGGGCCATACGTTTCCACGGTGCTGGCCAGCTCGGCCGTTGCCGGCGCGACCGAATGCAAGGCGTCAACCGCGGGTCTCGACCTGTTCGCCGGCGGCGCGACGGGCGCACTTGTCATGCCCACCCCAACGCTCACAGCCGTCGCCACCGCGGGCGGCTGGTCCTTGAACGGCAGCGCCCCGGTGGCCTCGCTGCTGTCCGCCGAACAGCTTGTTGTCGGGTTCACCTGCGAAGCCGTCACCCGTTTTGCGCTTATCGACGTGGAGAGCACCGGCCTCGAACGAGTGGCGTCGACGTGCTCGGACCTGACCCGCGACGCCGGCACCCTGGTGCTCGACGGCCTGGTGATCGAGGCCGAGGCAATCCTCGAGGGGCTGGGTGCACGCTACGTGGAAACCCTGCAGGCGGGCCTGCTGGCCGCCGAGGCATCCGGCGTCATGCGCTGGGCCGTTGACGCATCGACCGACTACGCCAAGATCCGCGAACAGTTCGGTGCCCCGATCGGCTCGTTCCAGGCAATCAAGCACAAGTGCGCAAACCTGCTCATCGCAGCCGAACTCGGAACCGCGGCGGCATGGTCGGCACTCGTTGCGCTCGAACAAGACGAAGACCAGCAAAAGCTGGCAGCGGGCTCCGCCATTGAAGCAGCCATTGTCCCATCCGTCGAGGCCGTCACCGAGGCCGTCACCATTTTCGGCGGCATCGGCTTCACCTGGGAACACGACGCCCACCTGCACTGGCGTCGAGCCATCACCCTTGCCGCACAGGTGGGCCCGCGGGGCGAGATCGCCGCGACGCTGGGCAAGGTCGCGCTCGACCAGGACCGCCGCATCGACATCGAGCTTCCCGACGAGGATCCCGCCTTCCGCGACCGCATCGGCGCGCTGCTCGACCAGGCGGCCGCCTTGGAGAACGAACACGACGGCGGACGCTGGTACTCCCGCGGTTCCCGGCGCACGTTCCTTGCGGAAAACGGTTTGGCAGCTCCGCACTGGTCGACTCCCTACGGAATGGCCGCGTCCCCGGCCGAGCAGGTCGTCATCGCCCAGGAATACGCCCGCCGCGATCTCATCCAGCCATCATCGGTCATCGGCGAGTGGGCCATGCCCACGATCCTTGCCTACGGGAGCGACGAGATCAAGGAACAGTTCGCGCTTCCGACGCTGCGCGGCGAACTCGTGTGGTGCCAGCTTTTCTCCGAGCCCGGCGCCGGATCCGATCTTGCCGGCTTGACAACGCGAGCCACCAAGGTCGAGGGCGGCTGGGAGCTGCGCGGACAAAAGGTCTGGACCTCGGGAGCGCACGAAGCCGACTGGGGAATCTGCCTGGCCCGCACCGACGCCGAGGTGCCGAAGCACAAGGGCCTGAGCTACTTCCTCGTCGACATGCGCAGCGCTGGAGTGGACGTCCGCCCCCTGAAGCAGCCCACCGGGGACGCCGAGTTCAACGAGGTCTTCCTCGACTCGGTGTTCGTTCCGGATGCCTACCTGCTCGGCGAACCCGGACAGGGCTGGAGGATCACCGCCACCACCCTGCAGAACGAACGCACCCAGATTTCCTCCGGGGTCTCGGCGGGAACCGAGGACGGGCTGCGGACACTGATTCGCGAGCAGGGCCACGCCGGAGACGAGCGCGAGGCGTTCTCGGCCCTCGGCAAGATCGTTGCCACCAGCTCCGCGATCGGCGCCCTGAACCTGCGCGAAACCCTGCGCCAGCTCAACGGCCTGCAGCCCGGGGTCGGTTCCTCGCTGGCGAAGGTCGCCCACGCGCGGCTCGCCCGGGAGGCCGCGACCTTGGCCCTGGCCCTGGTCGGTCCCGCGGCACTCTTCGCCGACGCGCCGGGGGACTCGGTGACGGGACAGCTTGCCGTGCCACAGGTGCTCATTGGTGGCGGCACCGTGGAAATCCAGCTCAACGTCATCGCCGAACGCATCCTCGGGCTGCCCCGCAGCTAGTCCCCGTGCCCGGGCAACACCCGCTCCACCCTGCCAAGAATTCAGTACGCTAAGTTTCACCGAAAGGAACCCTTTTCGCATGACAACGTTGACGAGCGAGACCACTACCTTGCAGAACCTAGATGCGGCACGGCTGCGCGAACTCCTAGAACCGCGCTCCGTGGCGATTATCGGAGCCAACACCAACTCGACCTGGTCGCACTTCACCCACAGCAACCTGTTGGCCGGCGGCTTCGAGGGCGAGCTGTACCTGGTGAACCGCCGCGGCGAGGAATGCCACGGACAGGCCTCCTTCCCCTCGATCGCCGACCTGCCCGAGACCCCGGACCTGGCCATCGTGCTCACCGGCACCAACTCGCTGGAAACCATCCTCGAGGAGGCCCGCGTCAAGGGCATCCGCAACCTCATCCTGCTGGCCTCCGGCCTGGGCGAGGCCGGGGCGGAGGGCGAGGCCCTGCAGGGCAAGCTGGTCCAGCGGGCCCGCGAGGCCGGGCAGCTGATCCTCGGCCCCAACAACCTGGGTTTCATCAACTCGCACGCGAAGGTCGCGGCCTTCAGCCACATGACGCAGATGCCGATGATCACCGGGGGCGTGGGAGTGGCCAGCCAGTCCGGCGCTCTGGCCATCTACCTGTTGCCCTACATGGCATCGCGCGGCGTGGGCTGCTCGATCGCCGTGACCGTCGGCAACGAGGCCATGGTTTCGGCCATCGACGTCATGGGCGTCCTGGTCGAGGACGATAACACCAAGGTCATTGCCGCCTACCTCGAGCAGATTTCCGATCCCGCGCAATTCCTCGCGGTTGCCGCACGGGCCCGCGAGGTCGGCAAGCCGATCGTCATCTTCAAGGCCGGCCGCGGCGAGGCCTCCGCCCGGGTGGCCGCGGCGCACACCGGGTCGCTGGTGGGCGACGACAAGGTGATCGACGCAGCCTGCAAGCAGTTCGGCATCATCCGCGTCGACAACATCGAGGACCTCGTCGCAACCGCAGGGATCATCGAATCCTACGGCGCGCTGCCGGGCAACCGCATGGGCGTGGTGACCGGCTCCGGCGCCATGTGCGCGCTGGTGGCGGACAAGGCAGAGTCGGTGGGCCTGGAGCTGCCGACCCCGTCCGCGGCCACCGTGGATTCCCTGCACGCGGCAGGGCTGCCGTCGTTCTCCACCGTGAACAACCCCATGGACACCACCGGCTACATCTCGGTGGACCCCACCATCCTGACCAAGGCCAACCAGTGCTTCATCGACGATCCGAACTACGACTTCATCGTCGTCAACGGTTCGTGGCCGGCCAACCAGACGATGGTGGACATGGGCCGGTTCACCCAGGACGAGCTGCTGCGCCAGCTGAGTTCCTCGCCGAAGCCCGTCATCGCGATGAGCTTCCTGCCCACCGAGGTGACCGAATTCGGCCGCCGGTTCGCCGCCGAGAACGGCTACCCGCACGCCTCGGACTCGTTCGACCGCGGCATCCCCGCCGTGGCCCGCAGCGCCTGGTGGGGCAGGCGCACCGCCGAACTCGCGTCCGACGCAGCGTTCCCGGATGCCCCGGCCATCTCCAAGCCGGAAGGCGCGGAGGGCTGGACCGAGATCCAGACCGGCGAGTTCCTGCGCTCCCACGGCGTGCCCTACGTGCCGGCCGCCATTGCCACCTCGGCGGCAGATGCCGTGGCTGCGGCCGAGGACATGGGCTACCCGGTAGTGCTGAAGATCGCCTCGGAGGACATCGCCCACAAGACCGAGGTCGGCGGGGTGCGCCTGATGCTTCGAGACGCCGACGCTGTCTCCGAGGCCTACGACTTCATCCGGACCTCGGTGGCCACGCTGGCGCCCGAGGCCCGCATCCAGGGCGTCGCGGTGTCCCCGATGCGCCCGGCCGGCAACGAATTGCTGGTCGGCGTGGTGCGGGATCCGCAGTGGGGGCTTGTCCTTGCCGTGGGCTTCGGAGGCGTCATGGTCGAGATCCTCAAGGACTCGGCACTGCGGCTGCTGCCGGTGGGCCCGGCGGAGATCCGCCGGATGCTCGAGTCGCTCAAGGGCATCGACCTGCTCACCGGGTTCCGCGGGGCAGAAGCCACCGACCTCGATGAACTCGCCCGGGTGATCTTCAAGATCTCCCAGGTGGCGGTCGGCCTCGGGGATGAGCTGGAAGAACTCGAAATCAACCCGCTGCGCGTTGCCGGGAACCAGATCGAGGCGCTCGACGCGCTTGTCCGCTGGAAGGACCGGTAATGAAGGCAACGCAACGTCCCTTGTCCGGACGCCGGTGGTAGCGTTGGAACTCCAGCAGACCAACAAGCAGGAGGCGAACGATGGCCGCACAGCTCTCTGGCGAAACGCTCGAACTCCCCGCGTATCAATTGGTGCGCAGGCAGCGCATCCTGGATGCCGCCAAGTCGCTCCTCAAGGTCAACGACTACGAATCGATCCAGATCCGCGACGTTGCGGCGGAAGCGAACGTGGCGCTGGGAACCCTCTACCGCTACTTCTCCTCCAAGGAACACCTCTACGCCTACGTCGTGTACGACTGGGCGGTTCCTCTCGGGGACTCGAACCAATCCTGGGCCGAGGGACTGAGCGCAACCGATCGGGTCAGGCAGCTACTGCGCATGGCGTTGGCGGCGTTCGAGCGGCGGCCGAACTTCTACAAGGCGATCCTGGTGCTTCGTTCAACCTCGGATCCGGAGGTCTCGCTACTGATGCATCAACTCGGCGAGGTCCTGGAGGCCCCGCTGCGCGAGGAATTCTCGATGCTGGAGCCGGAGGAAGCCGGGGACATCACCGCCATGGTGTGGTGCGTGTTGATGGACCTGGTTGCGCGTTTGGCGGCCGGGGACAAGACCATGGACGAGGCCCATCGCATCGCGGACAGGTTCGTCCGCATGGTCGGGTTGCGGCTGCAAGAGGCCGAATTGGGCAACTCCTAGCACCCATCGCGGGGGCGGCTTCGTGAGCGCCCACGAGCTTGACCACCTGGCCATTGCCGTTCGTTCCTGGGCTCCCGCCGGGGAACTGTTGAACCGTGAACTCGGGGCCCGCTGGGCCAGCGGATTCGCGATGCCCGTCTTCAGCCCCTGCCAGCTGGCACTTGCGGACGACATGCGCATCGAGCTGCTGGAACCGGGCACCGCGGCGGATTCCTTCATCGGGCGCTTCCTCGACGAGAACGACGGCAACGCGGCACCCCACCACATCACCTTCAAGGTCGAGGACATTCACGCGGCCATTGCGGGTGCGCAACAGGCGGGGATCGAGCCGATCCTGGTGAACCTCGAACACCCCGAGTGGCAGGAAGCATTCCTGCACCCGCGGGACACCGGTCTGGGCTTCCTGGCCCAAATGGTTCGTGCCCCGCGAAGCATCGAGGAGCTCACCAGCCAGGACGACCAATGGAGCACGCCGTGCCCCTGGGAGCAGCTCGCCGGCGAACCGGTGCAGCTGCGGGTGATCCACGGGCACGTCGAAAACCTCGAACGGGCACGCACGGTGCTGGTGCAGGTGCTGGGTGCCGAGGAATTCCCCGTGGCCGGCAACGGCGCGGGGTTCACCTGGAACGAGGGCGCCGACCTGGTCCTGCACGAGGTTCCCGCCGGCACCAAGGGCACCGGGCTCCGCGCCATCGGTGTTGCGGAGCCGAGAGGCATCCGTGAACCGGGCGCCTACCCGCCCGACATCCGCGAGGTGCTCGAGTCCGGGGTCCTGCATCCCGAGCTGGGGCTGCGGATCTCGCCGCTGAAGGCCAACGCCCTGGCCGCCGACGCATAAAACCGCAAGAAAAACAGCAATAACCACATTGCCCTGGTTTCGTGCACCCAAAAACGGGTGCCGGGACCGGAAACACGACCAACGAATGAGGAGAACACCCCCATGGGACTTCGAGGAGAAGCCGCAATCCTTGGCTATTTCGAACTGCCGCCGCAGCGCAAGCTCGCCCGCGAGAAGACGTTCAACCTTGAGCAGTGGGCGCGCCTGTCCAAGGCGGCGCTCGACGACGCGGGCCTCGACGCCACCGACGTGAACGGCATCGTCACCCCGCTGATCGGCGAGGCGGACATGTTCGTCCCCTCCACGGTCACCGAGTACCTGGGCATCGACGCGAACTTCGCCGAAATCGTCGACCTGGGCGGTGCCGGGTCCGCAGCGGCGGTCTGGCGTGCCGCAGCGGCCGTGGAACTCGGCCTGTGCGACGCGGTCCTGGTGACGTTCCCCGGCACCCACGACCTTCCCGTCCACGAACGCCGCCCGTTCGAGATGAGCGACAAGATGTACTTCGGCGCCTCCTCGAACGCGTACGGCTCCCCGCAGGCCGAGTTCGAGATCCCCTACGGGAACCTCGGGCAGAACGGCCCCTACGGGCAGATCGCCAAGCGCTACGGCCACGAGTTCGGCTACGACGAACGCGCCATGGCCAAGATCGCCGTGGACCAGCGCACCAACGCCTGCGCCACCCCCGACGCGGTATTCCACGGCCAGCCGATCAGCATCGAGGACGTGCTCGCTTCTCCCATGATCGCCGATCCCTTGCACAAGCTGGAGATCGTCATGCCCTGCCAGGGCGGCGCAGCGGTCGTCATCGGCAACAAGGAAATGGCCGCCAAATCCAAGAACCGCCCGGTGTGGATCAAGGGGTTCGGCGAACGCGTTCCCTACAAGACCCCCACCTACGCGAAGGACCTGATGTCCTCGCCGATGGTCCACGCGGCGGACCAGGCGTTCAGCATGGCGGGGATCGGCCGCGACGACGTCGACATGGTCTCGATCTACGACTGCTACTCGATCACGGTGCTGATGAGCCTCGAGGACGCCGGCTTCGCCGAAAAGGGCAAGGGCATGCAGTTCGTCAACGAACACGACCTGACCTACCGCGGGGACTTCCCGATGAACACCGCCGGCGGCCAGCTGTCCTTCGGCCAGGCCGGCATCGCCGGTGGCATGCACCATGTCATCGACGGCGCCCGGCAGATCATGGGCCGCGCCGGAGCGGCACAGGTCGCCGACTGCAACCGGGCCTTCGTGACCGGCAACGGCGGCATCATGAGCGAACAAACAGCATTGATCTTCGAAGGCGAATAGGAGAAACCCCGCCATGAGCACCGCATACACCCCACCGGTCCTGACCCGTCCGCTGCCGGTCCCCACCCCGCTGACCAGGCCCTTCTGGGATGCCCTTGCCGAACACAAGGTCCGCATCCAGTACTCGCCCTCCTTGGGCGAGTACATCTTCTACCCGCGCCCGCTGGCCCCGCGCACCCTGGCCGACGACCTGGAATGGCGCGAGATCTCCGGCGCCGGAACGCTCTACACCTACACGGTGGCCACGCGCCCGCCGTCCCCGCACTTCGCCAACGAGGGCACCCTGGTGCTCGCGGTCGTGCAGTGGGACGAGGGCCCGAAGTTCTCCACCGAACTCGTCAATGTCGACCCCGCGGACATCCGCGTGGGCATGCGGGTCACACCGGTCTTCTGCGACTACCCCGAGGCAGAGATCACCATGCTGCGCTACGAACCGGAGAACTAGGATGTCCACCACCGCCGAAACCCTGCGTCCCGCACCGGGACTGCCGCAAGTGACCCTGCGCATCGGCGCCGAATCCCGTGCTACGGGAACCGCCACCCACGAACACGTGAACCCAGCCACCGGCCGCGTCGATGCGCTGGTCCCGCTTGGCGGGCCGGCGGAAATCGACGAGGCGGTGCGGGCGGCGCACGCGGCATTCGCCGTGTGGCGGGCAGCCCCCGCCGGAACCCGCGCCAAGGCCCTGCTGAAGCTGGCGCAGCTGGTCGAGGACAACACCGCCGGGTTCGCGGCCCTCGCCACCGCCGACAACGGCATCGCCCAGACCACGGCGCACGCCACCGTGGCGGCGGCGGTGGAATGGATCCGCTACTACGGAGGCTGGGCGGACAAGCTCCCGCTGGGACGCATCACCTCGGCGGTGGGCGCGGGCGGTTCCTTCGGGCACACCCTGCGCCAGCCCTACGGCGTGATCGGCGCGATCATCACCTGGAACGCCCCGCTGATGTCGCTGGCCATGAAGGTGCCGGCGGCGTTGGCGGCCGGGAACACCGTGGTGGTCAAGCCCAGCGAGCTGACCCCGTTCACCGCGATGCTCTTTGCGGACCTGGTCCGCGAGGCCGGCATCCCCGACGGAGTCTTCAACGTGGTCACCGGCGGGGCCGCGGCCGGCGCAGCGCTGGTCGAGCATCCGTTGGTGAAGAAGGTTTCCTTCACCGGGGGACCGGACACGGCGCGGAAGATCACCGCCGCCTGCGCCCAAAGCTTCAAGCCGGTGTTGCTGGAACTGGGCGGCAAGTCGGCGAACCTGGTCTTTGCCGACGCGGACCTCGAGGCCGCGGCCATGCACTCGACATTCATGGCGTTCGGGATCATGAGCGGACAGGCTTGCGCGCTGCCCACCAGGCTGCTGGTGCAGGACTCGGTCTACGACGAGTTCGTCGCGAAGGTCGGCGCCATCGCCGCGTCCTTCAAGACGGGCAATCCGTTGGAGGCGGACACGATCTGCGGACCCGTCATCAACCAGGGCGCCATCGACAGGATCGAGGCCATGGTGGCCCGGGCCCAGGAACAGGGGGCTCGGCTTGTCACGGGCGGGGCCCGGCTCGACGGGGACCTGGCGGATGGTTTCTACTACCCGCCCACAGTGCTCGCGGACGTGGACCCGGCCAGCGAGCTCGCGCAGAAGGAAGTCTTCGGGCCGGTGCTGGCGGTGACGCGTTTCTCCGACGAGGACGAGGCACTCGCCCTGGCCAACGGCACCGAATACGGACTTTCCGGCTACATCTGGACCTCCGATTCGCGGCGCTCGATCAGGCTCGTCGAGGCCCTGGAGACCGGCGAGGTCGTCGTCAACGGCGCCCCCAATGCGGTCGCCGAACGGCCCTTCGGCGGCATCGGGCATTCCGGAAACGGAAACGAGGGCGGCTTGGAGGGACTGGAGGAATTCTTCTGGATCAAGTCCGTCGCCTACGGAAACGGCTAGGGCCTTTCCCGCCGAGTCATTGGCGGTTGCTTGACCCCTCGGACCGAGGGGATGTGTCAAACCCCGTGGATGGGGGCGCCCCGTCGGCGCCGCCTCCACGGGGCGGGCGGGGCCGCGCAGCAGGTTGGGGGCGGCCCCGCCACAAAGATTGTCAGTCCCACCGCCGGCAGGCACTCCCGCCCCACGGCGTCATTGCATTCTTTTCACAGCACCCACGAAAGGCGGGACTTCGATGTCCGCACCAGCCGGCCGCAAGGCCTCAACGACCGGGCTGCTCAAGCGCCCCGGATTCGGCGTCATTGTTTCGGTCCTGATCCTGGCCGAAATCGTCTCGGCGTTTGAGCTTTCCATGATGTATGTGACACTGCCGACCCTGATCAAGGACTTCCAAGTCGACGCGAACACCGTCGCCTGGGTGGTCACCGCCTACCTGCTGGTCTCGGCTTCCGCCGGGGTCATGGGCGGGCGCTTCGGTGACATGTACGGCCGGCGCAAGGTCATGGTCGTTGTCCTGATCATCGCCGGGGTCGGTTCGCTGGTGTCGCTGCTTGGCGGCACGCTGGGCATGATCATCCTGGGCCGCGCCATCCAGGGGGTCGCCGGAGCCGTCATGGGCCTGGCCTTCGGCCTGGCACGAGAACACCTTGACGAGGAACGCGTTCCGGTGGGCGTTTCGATGATCGGGGCCTCCGCGCTGATCGCCGGAGCCGGTGGCGCCTTCATCGCGGGCTTCATGATCGACGTCTACTCCTGGCACGGAATCTTCGCCTTTGCCGCGGTGCTTGCGGGCCTCGCCGCCCTCGCCGTCTTCCTCTTCATTCCGCGTGACAACGTCGTCGCGACGAACGAGAAGCCGGACTACTTGGGATCGCTGTTGCTGCCGATCGCGGTAAGCGCCATCCTGCTGGGTCTCTCCCGCAGCTCCAAGGTCGGCTTCGACTCGATCCAGTTCATCGGGTTGATGGGCCTCGGCATCCTTGTCGCCCTGGTGTGGGTGTGGTGGGAATTGCGCGTCGAATCCCCGATCGTGAACCTGAGGATGTTCAAGAACAGGCAGATCGCCCTGGTCATGACGGCGACGATGCTTGCCGCGATCGGCCCGATCGGCGGCATGGCGGTGCCCTCGCAGATGGTGCTGCAGTATCCCGCCAGCGCAGGCTTCGGCCTTGGTTTTACCGCCACCGCGGCCGGTGTTTTCAGCTGCGTGACGGCGCTGCTCGGCTACTTCTTCTCGCCGTTTGGCGGGCGGCTGGCCCACCGCTACGGTGCACGGTCGGTGTTCATTGCCGGCCTGGTGCTGATGACCCTGGTCATCCCGATCA
The DNA here is from genome assembly GCF_042901625.1 of Paeniglutamicibacter sp. NPDC012692. Classification (NCBI taxonomy): domain Bacteria; kingdom Bacillati; phylum Actinomycetota; class Actinomycetes; order Micrococcales; family Micrococcaceae; genus Paeniglutamicibacter; species Paeniglutamicibacter sp. NPDC012692. The sequence continues at coordinate 314,666 of NZ_JBIBDE010000002.1, read as the reverse complement.
TGCTGCTGACCTTCGGCAACGTTGTCATGTTCGTCGTCGCCATGAGCCTGAACGGCATCGGCATCTCGCTGACCTACGGCGCGCTGCCCAACGTTCTGATCGAGGCCGTGCCGCAGACCCACACCTCCGAAACCGCCGGTACCAACACCATGGTCCGCAACGTGGGTCAGTCAACGGCAACCGCCATCGGCGCCTACATCCTGGCCAGCCACCAGGATCCCGCCACCACCATGGTGGCCCAGTCCGGTGTGGCGGCCGCCTTTGTCTTCATCCTTGTCTTTGGAGTGCTGGCGGTGGCGGTGGCGTTGATGCTCAAGCGCAATCCCGTGCCGTGGGTTCCCGAGACAGTGGAAGAACGCACCGCGCGTCGAGCGCGTCCGGCCAAGGTGTCGGCTGCGGTCGCCGACTGACAAGTTGGTCGTGCGGGACCCGTGCCGGGTCCCGACCATCGCACCAGAGGCTTCCAGGAAAGCCGGGGCATGTCCCTGGCCGCCCGGGAAGCCTCTCGTCGTTTTACGGGCTCACCGGTGGAGTGCGTTCGGGGAGTCAGCGCGGGTTTTGGGAGTTCGCACAAAACCCATGGACAGAAACTAGAATCTCGTTATAGTCTTCATGAAACAAGTGAGCCGCGCCACTAGGTCGGCTTGCTGTCGGAACGCAAGGGCGCAGCCCGCACGAAGGGGGCCTGGAATGGCAATTCACGTACACAACATCGGAAAAAAGAGCGAGGGAAGCCCGTATTCCTGGGAGTCCAAGGACGCCCTGCTCTATGCGCTCAGTGTCGGGGCTGGAGCCTCCGACCCGGCCGAGAATCTCTCCTTCACCACTGAAAATTCCCGTGGCATTGTGCAGCAGGTGCTGCCGACCTTCGCCGTCACCCTGGGTGGGGCCGGCGGGTCGATGGAGGAGCTTGGGGATTTCAAGCTTTCACAGATCCTCCACGGCGGGCAGGCCATCACGCTGCACCGGTCGCTGCCGGCCGCCGGCACCGTCATTCCCGTCAGCTACATGAGCGCCGTGCATGACAAGGGACGCAACGCCATCATCGACCTGACCACCGACCTGCTGGACGTCGACACCCGCGAACCGGTGGTCAGCAGCGTGACCTCGATGGTCATCCGCGGCGAAGGCGGTTTCGGTGGCGACACGGGCCCCGGCGAAACCTGGGCCGCCCCGGACACCGCTCCGGATCTGGTCATTACCCAGCGCACGATGCGCGACCAGGCATTGCTCTACCGGCTCAACGGTGACCGGAACCCCCTGCATTCGGATCCGTCGCTGGCGAAGATGGTCGGTTTCGAGCAGCCGATCCTGCACGGGCTGTGCACCATGGGATTCGCCGCACGCGCAGTGCTGGAAAACGTGGCCAACGCCGACCCCGAGGCCTTCGGATCCCTCAGCGTCCGTTTCGCGGCGCCGGTGCTCCCGGGAGACGAACTGGAAACCAGCATCTGGAGAACCGAGAACGGCGCGATCTTCCAGGTGCGCGTGGGGGAGACGGTCGTCCTCGATCGCGGAACCTTCACCCTCCGCCAGACACCTCGGCAAGACGCCGCCCAAGATTTTGCAGCAGCAACGGCCTAACGGCCGCCCCGACCAAGGAAGGAAGAACCAATGAAGATTGCAGTGCTCATCAAACAGGTGCCTGACACGGAGGAAGACCGCCACCTTGCACCGAGCGGATCCGTGGACCGTTCCGCAAGCGAACGAGTCGCCGACGAAATCACCGAACGTGCGCTCGAGGTCGCGTTGAAGGAAAAGGACTCCGACAAGAGCATCGAAATCGTGGCCGTCACCATGGGTCCGGCCACAGCCACCGAGGCCCTGCGCAAGGCGCTGTCCATGGGCGCGGACTCGGCAATCCACATCGTCGACGATGCTCTGGCCGGCTCCGACGCACTGACAACGGCCAAGGCGCTGGGCGCCGGGCTGCGGGACGCCAACGTCGACGTCATCATCGCCGGCAACGAATCCACCGACGGCCGCGGCGGCGTGGTGCCGGCGATGCTCGCCGAGCTGCTGGGCCTGCCGTTCCTGGGCCCGCTGAACACCGTTGAATTCACCGGTTCATCGGTGCGCGGCGAACGCCAGAGCGCGGAGTGCACCCAGGAACTGGCCGCGTCCCTGCCCGCGGTGCTGTCCATCACCGAACGCACCGGCGAGGCCCGCTTCCCCAAGTTCAAGGGCATCATGACCGCCAAGCGCAAGCCGGTGGCCCTCTACAAGGCGACCGATCTCGGCCTGGACGGCATCAACCACGCGGAAGGCAACCTGGTGCTCGGTGCCAGCAAGCGGCAGGCGCGCGGTGCCGGCACCAAGATCGTGGACGACGGAAATGCCGCGGCGCAACTCGCCGACTACCTCAGCACCGAAAACCTGATCTGAAGGGAATGCACGTCATGAGCAATATTCTTGTCAACATTGAACTGGCAGCCAGGGGAAAACTGCGTTCCAACGCCGCACACCTGCTGCGGTTGGCCTCCACGCTGGGTGAACCCGTGGCGGTGGTTGCAGCGGCCCCGGGCAACAGCGCCGACCTCGTTGCCGAACTCGGCGCACTGGGTGCGAGCCGGATCTTCATCGGCGAAACCGCGACGGCCGCCAGCCACGTTGCGGCGGGTTCGATTTCGGCCCTTGCAGAGGCCATCCGCGTCTACACCCCCGTCGCCGTGCTGGCCTCCAACGGTGCCGATGCACGCGAAACCCTGGGCCGGCTTGCCGTGCGCACTTCAAACCCCGTGATCCTCGAGGCGCACGAGCTGAAGCTCGACGGCGGCAGGATCGTCGCCACGCACTCGGTGTTCGGAGGGAACTACAACACCGAATCCAGCGTCGGTGCCGGCATCGCGCTGATCACCGTTGCCTCAAGCGGTGCCGAGGCACCCGCCCCGGTTGCGGCGCCCGAGGCAAAAGTCGTCCAGCTCCAGGTGGCCACCACCGGCGAGGCAGTCATCGAGGCGACCCACGCGGCCCCTTCGAACTCGGACCGCCCGGAACTGCGTGCGGCACGCATCGTCGTTTCCGGTGGCCGCGGGCTCGGATCCAGGGAGAACTTCGCGCTCGTGGAGGAACTCGCGGACTCGCTCGGTGCGGGTCTCGGCGCTTCCCGCGCGGCCGTCGATGCCGGCTACGTGCCGCAGAGCCACCAGGTGGGCCAGACCGGGGTCAGCGTCTCGCCGGACCTCTACATTGCCGTGGGCATTTCCGGCGCCATCCAGCACCGTGCGGGCATGCAGACGGCAAAGCGCATTGTCGCCATCAACCAGGATGCGGACGCCCCGATCTTCGATGTTGCCGACTTCGGCATCGTGGGGGACCTGTTCACGATCCTGCCGCAGCTCAAGGTCGCCATCGCCGAACGCAGCGGCGTCGGCGCCGGGCTCTAGGCGAAAAGGGAGGAACCGGATATGTCGTTGCTGACCAAACCAAGGTCCGATTCCAAGGAAGGTCCGGCCAAGTGGGCGGGGTTGGCCAAGCGGGCGGTTCTTGCCGTGGTCTCGCTGGCCGTGGTGGTGCTCCTGGCCAGGTGGGCGCGGGGACTGGAGCCGGTGCAGGAGTTCATGGTGGCCTACCCCGGCCACAGTGAGCTTCCGGCCGGGGCTCCCGTGGGGTTGCCTGCCTGGCTGGGTTGGCAGCACTTCCTGAACGCCTTCTTCATTGTGCTGATCATCCGCTCCGGTTGGCAGGTCCGGACCACGGCCCGGCCCAAGGCCTACTGGACCCGGAAGAACACCGGCCTGTTTAAGACCAAGAACAAGCCCTCCAAGATCAGCCTGGAACTCTGGTTCCATCTGAGCCTGGATGTCCTGTGGCTGCTCAACGGGCTGGTGTTCATCGTGCTGCTCTTCGCCACCGGCGGTTGGATGCGCATTGTGCCCACCAGCTGGGACATCATCCCCAACGCCCTGGGCACCGCGCTGCAGTACGCCTCGCTGGACTGGCCGATCGAGAACGGCTGGGTCAACTACAACGCGCTGCAGGTGCTTGCCTACTTCACCATCGTCTTCATCGCGGCTCCGCTGGCGGCCATCACCGGCGTAAGGATGAGCCCGGCCTGGCCCAAAGGCAACGCGGCCCTGGACAGGATCTACCCCATGGAGGCGGCCAGAAAGATCCACTTCCCGGTCATGCTCTTCTTCACCGCGTTTGTCATCATGCACGTGGCGCTGGTGCTGTGCACCGGGGTGTTGCGGAACCTGAACCACATGTTCGCGGCGCGCGACGACGCGGGTTGGCTGGGCTTCGGCATCTTTGCGCTCTCGGTCGCGGTCATGGTTGCCGCGTGGTTCCTGGCTCGCCCGGTGTTCCTGCGGCCCGTTGCCGGGCTGATGGGCAAGGTCTCGAAGTAGGCGGTAACCGACAGCGGGGCCGGGCTTCTTGTGGGTGCTACTACGTGTGCACCTGCAAGAAGCCCGGCCCCGCTTGTTGTGTTCGTGGCGGACTCCCGGCTGTGGGAGTCCGCATTGCTTGCGAAGGAAGACCGCTAAACGTTGCTGCCCTTGAGCGAACCGGTGACCTTGGACAGGTCGCCCTTGCCGATCAGGCAGTGCACGGTCCTGTCGCCTTCATCCCAGCTGAGCTTGGTGGGCTGCATTGAGGTGTACTCGAGTTTGGAGTCTTCGTAGGAGCGCCCCACAAATGACTCGTAGACCGGATCGCACGTGGACAGGATCAGTTTTTCCATGGCCTCGTCGGATTCGGGGAACTTGTCTTCGACGAGCGTGAACTCGTGGAACACCTCAAGCTGGTGCGGTTCTGAGCAGGGCACCACCTTGACATCGCTGATTTCCTCTTTGCCCGGTTCGTTGATGCAGTCGCCGAGCTTGAGCGAAAACACATCCGCCCTGGCTTCCTTTTCGATGGCGCCCGCTTCATTGCGCGGCGCCTCCGGTGCCGGAAGCAGAGAGCAGCCCGCCAGCATGGTGGTGCCTGCAATGACGGCGAAAATGGTCTTTATGGATCGAATCATGGTTGCGTCCCCCGCGGATGAGTGAATGTTGGAATCATCGTAGCCGCACGCCGGGAAAACGGGGACAAAAACCATGCAGCGTCGGGTAAGGTGTCGGCCGGCGCCACGGGCGCCTAGAGCTCCTCGGGGTGCTTGATCTTCAGGTGTTCGCCGGGGATGCGGTCGCGGTCGTAGGTGATTTCCGTGTACCCGTGCGGGGCGGGCTTGCCGTCCTCGCCCATGTTCACGAAGACGATCTTTTCGATCGTCAGGATGGACTGGCGGGTGATCATGTTGCGCACCTCGGCGCGCATGGTCAGCGAGGTGCGGCCGAAGGCCGTTGCCGTCAGCCCCATCTCGATCAGGTCGCCCTGTTGCGCGGAGGAGACGAAATTGATTTCCGACATGTACTTGGTGACGGCAAAGCCGTTGCCCAGCTGGACGATCGCGTAGATCGCCGCTTCCTCATCGATCCAGCGCAACAGGTTTCCGCCGAAGAGCGTGCCGTTGGCGTTGAGGTCTTCGGGGCGGACCCATTTGCGGGTGTGGAAAGTAATATCACCATCAGTCATGCGTCGATTGTATGGGTCGCGCATGCCCGGCGACGATGTGGGCGGGCATGCGTCGTCGCCATGCTTCGGCGCCCGCGTGTGGCGGCGCGGAACTTCCTCTAGCCCAGGTGGTCCATGGCCTCGCACGGGTTGGCGCCCGGCTGGGCGCGGTGCACCGACATCGAGAGCTTGCCAAGGAGGCTGGCCAGCTGTGCGGTCTCGCCGGCGTCAAGGCCGGTGAGCAGCGTCTGTTCGGCATCGGCCACGCGTTTTTCCAGCTTTTCCAGCAGCGCCAGTCCCTTGTCGGTGGCGACGATCTTGCGTGCGCGGCGGTCGGTGGGCGCCGGGACGCGCTCGACGAGCTCAGCGGTGACGAGGTCGTCGATCAGGTAGGTGAGCACCGTGCGGTCGATGCCCAGGTGGGCGCCGAGGGCCTGCTGGTTTGCGGGGTCGTGGTGGACCACCGTCGAAAGCATCTGGTAGCCGCGCACCGAGCAGGGCATCTCCTCGACCGCCTGCGCAAAGAGTGTCTGGTGGCCGCGCAGGATCATGCCCAAGTGCCATGCGAGGTCGCCGGGGATGAACCCGGGAAGCGGCTTGTCCAGGGAAAGCGGTGTGCGCGATGAGGTTGCCATGACATCCATCATAGCCGAAAGCATGGTGTTGCGCAGATGTTCTGTTTGGAATATAGTCTGCAGTACAGCATATATTTCTGGAGAGAAGGAATGATGGACATCGGTGCACAAGAGCATGTGGCAACTCGCGGGACAATCGGCATTCTGGGTGCCGGCCGCGTGGGTACGGCCATCGCCCGGCTGGCGGTTGCCGCCGGCTACCGGGTGAAGATCGCCACCTCCAAGCCCGCCGCCGACAACGCGCTGATCATCGAGATCGTGACCCCGGGCGCCGAAGCGGTGGACGCCGCGGAGGCCGCCGAATCCGACCTGGTGGTCGTCGCGGTCCCGCTGCACAAGTACAAGGGCGTGAGCGCCGATGCGCTGGCCGGCAGGGTCGTCATCGACGCGATGAACTACTGGTCCGTCACCGACGGCGACATCGCCGACTTCGAGGCCGACGACCGTACCTCGTCCGAGGTCGTCGCGGCCCACCTGTCCGCCTCCCGCGTCGTGAAGTCCTTCAACCACATCGGCTACCACGAGATGGAGCCCGATGCGGCTGCGCCCGGCGCCGCTGACCGCCGTGCGCTGGCCGTCGCCGGCGATGACGGTGCCGCCAAGGACCGGGTCGCCGAGTTCATCGACGCGCTCGGCTTTGATGCCGTCGATGCCGGCGGGCTTGCTGCCGGTGCGCGCTTTGAACCCGGCACCGAGATCTTCAATGGCCGCTTCAACGCGGCCGAACTGGCCGGCCTGCTGCAGCGCAGCCTCGCGGGTATCTAAAAAACCACTTACCTACTTCACCACCAGCACTCACCCCAAACCCCGGATCGGAAGAGAACCACACCATGGAAATCGGCGCCTACAGCTTCGGCGACACCCAGCGCAACGCGGACGGGTCCCTGCGATCCACCACCGAGGCCATCCAGAACCTCTTCGCGGCGATTGTCCATGCCGACAAGGCCGGGCTCGACTACTTCGGCATCGGTGAACACCACACCACCACCATGCCCGCGTCCTCGCCCGGCGCCATGATCGCCGCCGCGGCGGCTGCAACCACGCAGATCAAGCTGGGCAGCGCGGCAAGCATCATCAGCACCGACGACCCGGTGCGCATCTACCAGCAGTTCGCCACGGCCGACGCCATCTCCGGCGGCGGGCGCGTGGAAATCACCGCGGGCCGCGGTTCCTCCGTGGAGACCTTCCCGCTCTTCGGCTACGACCTGGCCGAATACGACGAGCTCTACGCGGAAAAGCTCGATTTGCTGATGACCATCAACGATGCGCAGGCCGAGGAGGTGACCTGGTCCGGCACGAAGCGACCGAGCATCCAGGACCTGGCAGTGGTCCCGCGCCCGGTCTCCGGCAAGCTGCCGATCTGGCTGGCCACCGGCGGCAACGCCGCATCCTCGGCCCGCGCCGGACAGCTGGCCATGCCGGTTTCCTATGCAGTCATCGGCGGGGCACCGCACCGCTTTGCCCCGCTGGCCGACCTGTACCGCCGCGCCGGTGCCGCGGCAGGCCACGCTCCCGAAGCGCTGAAAGTCTCGGTTGCCGCGCTGGGACTCATCGCGCCGACCAAGAAGGAAGCGCTTGAGCGCTTCTACCCGGGCTGGCACAACCTGAACGTCGAGATGGGCCGTTTGCGCGGCTGGCCAGCGCCGGACAAGCGTGCCTACGACGCGCAGGCCGAGGCGCCGGGGGCCTACTACGTCGGATCGCCGGACGAGGTCGCCGAACGCATCGTCCACCTGCACGGCTACCTGGGGCACATGCGCCACTTCCTGCAGATGGACATCGGCGGCCTGCCGCAGGAACACCTGCTCGAGTCCATCACGCTGCTGGCTACCGAGGTCAAGCCGCGCGTGGAGCGCCTGCTGGCGCAGAAATAGCCTTCACGGACCTTTACCACGCGATATCCCACGGAGCGGGGCCGGAACCAATTGTTCCGGCCCCGCTCCGTGCCATCTCCGTCGCCGCCCGCCGTCCAAGCGGGTCATGCAGTGATGCCGCGCTGTTTGCCCAATGACCGCTCGCCACCGAGGGGCGCATATCAAGGCGGCGTCGAGCAGAAAGCACCGGAGAATGCATTGTGTGCCCTCTTGCGTCCAGGGTTCGAACGGTCAGCGGGCCAACCCGGTGCGGAAATACTTACTGACCTTGTTGGCCGAATCGCGAAGCGCAACCTCGACCTCACGCTCGCGCCCGACCATGAATGCGGTGTCGGCGCTGACGGCGACGGCCCCGACGACCATGCCCGCCCCGTTGTGCACACCAACGGCTGCGCAGGTCTTTCCCGCCACGAACTCTTCGTGTTCCCAGGCGATGCCGTCGATCATGACCGATTCCAAGTGTGTGGATAGTTCCGCTTGGTCTGTGATCGTGTTTTCCAGCAATGACTTGGGCTTGTGAACAGCAAGATACTGGTTGCGTTGGGGTTCGTTCATCCCCGCGAGCATGATCTTGCCGAAGGCCGTGGCGTGGGCCGCCTCGTGGAATCCAAAGTTAAGAGGGGTCAAACGAGGATGTTTCGGCGAATCCACAACATAGGCGACCACGACGTCCGCTCCCCGGTACACGGCGAAATAGGCTGCCATGGATAGCCTCTGGTGAAGGTCCGCGATGACGGACTTGACCTGTGTGGGGATGCCGATCTGGCGGTGAAGAGACACTGCGAGCTGATGCGGTTTGTAACCCAATTCAAAGCGTCTCTGGTCTTTGAGATGAACCAAGTAGCCCGTCTGGACGAGGGCCTTTGCGAGACGGTAGACGCTGGGCATGGGGTAACCCAGGGCATCGGATATCTCCTTTGCCGTGGCTCCGCCGCGTTCTGCAACGAACTCGAGCACGGCAAAGGTTTTTTCCAAGGGCGATGACTTCTCACCAGGGTCTTCCGAAAGATTGCTTGCCAATTGCAGCGTCACGATGCACCACTCTCAAATAGTTCCGCCAATCTAGATTATGCATGCGGGAGACATCTTGTGCCCTGCAAGTTTGGCTGGGTCCGTCACGGCTGCCGCCGATATCATGGATGCCGCTTGGCAGGACTGTAGCAGCCCAAGATCGACGGCCACGAACCACGCTTCCCATGCCGATTCTCATTATCCGATAGAAGACCTTTTTGCCGGCACCGCCGGTTGCCTAGCATTGAAGCATGTACTTCATCGTCGTAAGATTCCAGACCAAGCCCGAATACACCGAACAGTTCATGGACCTCGTGGGTCCATTCACAGCCGGCACCCGCCAGGAACCGGGAAACCTGTGGTTTGACTGGTCCCGCAGCGTGGAGGACCCTGCCGAGTTCATCCTTGTCGAGGCGTTCCTCGATGACGAAGCTGCCGGAACCCACGTCAACAGCGACCACTTCAAGGCCGGATTGGACGCCATGCGTCCGGCCCTGCTTGCCACCCCGAAAATCGTTTCCCGCAAGGTGGATGGCGATGCCTGGGGCGAAATGGGCGAGCTGCAGATCGGCTGATTCCTCAGGGAATGCCGTTGATCCGGTTCCCCACGGGTGTTTGGATCAGCGGGTGATTTCTTGGCGTCCGGAGGGGCGTATCGCGGTAGTCCGGCTCGGTTGTTCCGAGCCGGACTACCGTGCTATTTGGGCCGTATCGTGTGGGCAGACGGGGGATACGTTGCCTCATCGAGGCGCGATAATTCCGGCGAAAAACCCATGGATTCCCTTGGGAGAATCTGTCGTGCGGAGAGGCCGGCCAACCTGTTGCCAAACAACCCGTCCGGTGCAACGGTTGAGATATCCGGGGAGCAGCTTGCCCGGGATCGACTTTGGAGGGCGTCATGGGCAACCACCACCATGAAGACGAACGCTACAAGAAGTACTACGACCGGCCGCCGCACGGAGAAGTTCCGTCCGATGATCGGGTGCGCCAGGCCAAGGACGGCGGAACCGAACCCGTCCAGGACGGCACGGGGAATCCGGAACCGGTCCCGGAGCCGGCAGGTGGCGAACCCGGGAACCGGTAATCCCCGGACACACCCGATCCTGCGCGGCCGCGACGGGCCAGCGCGCCACCTCGTTGAAAGGCTGTTGGCCATGCGGAAACTGCCGGTCTTGCGGAAACTGACGGTGCTGAACAACCTGACCCTTGACGGGGTCATGCAGGGTCCCGGGCGCCCGGACGAGGACACCCGCAACAGGTTCGACCACGGTGGCTGGGCGCAGGCCTACACGGACTCGGTGCTGGGGGAGTACCTGGGCCGCGGCATGGGAACGGCCCACGAGCTCGTGCTGGGCCGCCGCACCTGGGAGGACTTTGCTTCCTTCTGGCCGACGCAGGAGAACAATCCGTTCACCGACCTGCTGAACACCCTCACCAAGCACGTGGCATCGCGCACGCTCCACGAGCCGCTGGCATGGGCCAACTCCAAGCTGTTGCCCGGGGACGCGGTCGAGGCCGTCGCCGCGCTGCGCGGTCAACCGGGGCCGGACTTGCTGTGCATGGGCAGCGGCAACCTGCTGCGCTCTCTCATGGCCGCGGGGCTGGTGGACGAGTACACACTGCTGATCCACCCGCTGGTGCTCGGAACGGGCCGCAGGTTCTTCACCGACGGGCTGCCGCGCGCCGAGCTGGAGCTCGTCGAAGCGATCACCACCACCACGGGAGTGATCATCGCGGTGTACAGGCCGCGGGATCGCGCCGGCTGACGGCCGGCTTCGGATTGGCCTCGCGGGGATAAAAAAGATATCTCTCGGTGCCGACCCGCCCCGGCGTAGTGTGGGTGATGACGAGTTCCGAGATCCAGTCAGAACAGACAGAAAGGGTTTTGCGATGACCCAGATTGTTCCCGTCCGCCACCTCTTCGGCCCCGGCCCCTGCAACCCCTACCCCGAGGCCACCGCCGCGCTCGGGCTGCCGTTGCTCGGACACCTGGACCCCGCCTTCATCGCCCGCATGGACCACACCTGCGCGGGCCTGCGCACCCTGTGGGGAACCGCCAACGCGCGCACCCTGCCGCTGAGCGGCACCGGCTCGGCCGGCATGGAGGCCTCGTTCGTGAACACGGTGAAGGCGGGCGACGTCGCGGTCATCGCCGTCAACGGACTCTTTGGCGAGCGCATGTGCGAGGTTGCCTCGCGCGCCGGTGCCGAGGTGGTCCGCGTGGACCACGAATACGGCACCCCGGTGGATGCCCAGCGCGTTGCCGAGGCACACCCGAACCCGACGGTGATCGCCGCGGTGCACGCCGAGACCAGCACCGGAGTCATCTCCGACATCGCCGCGCTCGGCGCCATCAAGGGCGACGCGCTGCTGATCATGGACGCGGTGACCTCCATCGGCGGCATGCCGGTGCTCGCCGACGAATGGGGTGTCGACGTGGCCTACGCCGGAACGCAGAAGTGCATCGGCGTGGCCCCGGGGCTGTCGCCCTTCACCATTTCGGACCGGGCGTTCGAGCGGCGCGTGCAGAAGCCGCAGTCCTGGTACCTGGACCTCGGCCTGCTCGGAGGCTACGCCACGGGCGCGCAGGGCGGCGGCCGCACCTACCACCACACCGCGCCCGTCGCGATGGTTGCCTCCCTCGAAGCCGGCATCGACAGGATCCTCGCGGAAGGGCTGGACAACGTCACGACCCGCCACCAGGCCGCCGGCAAGGCGTTGCAGGACGGGCTCGAGGAGATGGGCCTGACGCTCTTCGCCGCGGAGGGGCACCGACTGCCCCAGCTGACCACCGTGTACGTTCCGGAGGGCGTGGACTCGTCGAAGGTCCGCAACTACCTCTTGGAGCGGTTCAACATCGAGATCGGCGGCGGTGTGGGCAAGTACGCCGGCACGGTGTGGCGGATCGGAATGATGGGCCCGAACGCCAATCCGGCCTCCGTTGCGCTGCTGCTCACGGCCCTGAAGGAAGCGATCGCCAAGGCCTGATCCCCGGGAACAATCGGTGCGGGCCAAGCTAGCGCTGGTTCAACGCAAGATTTATGAGGGCAGCTGCGGATCGTTCAGCCTGCTGCAGCTGGGTGTTGGTCACCGGGTCGTGCCCGTACCCTGCTCGTGTCTTCATGATGCGGCACTTTGCCGGCGGAGGGTCCGGCGCAGCCAGTTGGAATCACCGGCGACGGTGATTCCCTCCGAAACGATGGAATCGAAAATGGGGGCCGGCGTGACTTCGGCGGTGCGGTAGACAAGCGGGCGGACATCGTTTCCCGTCCAGCCGGTTACCTGCTCCGCCAGGCTGTAAACCACTTCATCGACGACGTCTTGGCTTGCCTCGTCGGGGAATACTACGAGGATATCGATGTCGCTGTCAAAGTGCATGTCCCCCCGCGCGGCAGAGCCGAAGAGGGTGACTGCGACTGGTTGGATTGGCCATGATTCGACCACGGTTTGGATCTTAGCCAGCAGTCGTTCCTTGGCGTTTGTCATGGCGAGCAGGGGCTCGGCCAGAAGGTGCCGGCGATTCAGCGAATACGCATGGGTCTTGCCCAACACAACTTCGGCAACCAGCCCTTGGGCGACCAATGGTGCCAACGCCTTGCGGATACCCGTTGGCGATACTTTCTGCTCAAGAACGTTATGGATCCGTGTGACAGTGAAGCTGGTGTCGGCGCCTGCCAAAACGGAGAGCACTGCCGTGCCGAGGGTGGGGGCTACCGCGGCCAGTGGATGTTGCAGTAACAAGGCCGTCCTCCTTCGGGGGTAGGTCCGGGGATTGCCTCTGGGGTGCTGCCATGAGCGTGGAGACTGTAGTGCTCAATCGAGAACTTAAGTCTCCCTATGAACACTATAGTCTCCACGTCGAGACTTTAGTGCGTGAATTGGCTTCCAATTGGAGGCTCCGCGGATGCCGCTCAAAGAGTCCGGTGCGTCCCGGAACCATCCGACTTGTTGCCCGGATCCTGGTCCGACCGGTGGGTACGCCGCCGAGGGCAACTTTGTGTCGCAGTGTTTCCGCGGTGGCGTCCGGGATGACGTAATGTTGCGCCCGGGGATGCAGGGGGACCCCGCGGGCGGGCAACCCGCGTCATGGAACGACGCGGTGGGCAACGCCCTGACATGCGCTCGGCGGCCTCCGCGGCGCGAACTTAATGTGGATCCAATTCCCATTAAGTGAACTTCCGTTCGGAGCAACCCACATGTCCCAGCAACAGACCCTTGCACCAGTGCCCAGCGCGCAACCGGATACGGCAACGGCCCGTCCCCGCTTGCGCGGCAACCTCGGCGTCGCCTCCATCGTCTTCATCGTTGTGGCCGCGGCCTCGCCCCTGGGCGTCATCGGCGGCCCCGTCCCGCTGGGCATCGCGTTCGGCAACGGCGCGGGCTTCCCGTTCTCCTTCGTCATCGCCACGGTGGTGCTGTTGCTCTTTTCCGTGGGCTTCACCCAGATGACCCGGTTTGTCCCGACCGCCGGGGCGTTCTACTCCTACGTCAGCAAGGGGCTGGGCCGCGGGTTCGGCCTGGGTGCGGCCTTCGTCGCGCTGCTGGCCTACCTGGCGCTCGAGGCGGGCGTCTTCGGGCTCTTCGGCCCCGGGCTGGCCGAACTGGTGAAATCCTACGGCGGGCCCGACCTGCCATGGTGGGCCTGGGCCGCGATCGGATTCATCGCCGTGACGGCGCTGGGCTACAGGAACATCGCGCTCTCCGGGAAGTTGCTGGCCGTGCTGCTCATTGCCGAGGTGGCGATCGTGCTGGTGCTCGACGCCGTGGTCGTCTTCTCCGGCGGCGGTCCGGAGGGCTTTGCCACCGGAATCGTGACGCCTTCCGAGATCGTCTCCGGCGCTCCGGGCATGGGCATCCTCTTTGCCATCCTGAGCTTCGTGGGTTTCGAGGCCACCGCGGTGTTCCGCGATGAGGCCAGGGACCCGGACCGCACGATTCCGCGGGCCACCTACATCTCGCTGATCTCCATCGGCGTCTTCTACACGGTCTCCAGCTGGGTGCTGATCAGCGCCAACGGCGAGAGCGGCATCGTCGCCAACGCCACCGAAAACCCGGGCACCATCCTGCAGACCACCACCCAGGCCTACCTGGGTGCCGCCGGGGGGCACATCGTCCAGCTGCTGTTCGTCACCAGCCTGTTCGCCTGCATCCTCTCCTTCCACAACATCGCCTCCCGCTACCTGTTCCAGATGGGTGCCCGCGGTGTGCTGCCGGCGCCCCTGGGCAGCGCGCACCGGGTCCACGGCGCACCCTCGGTTGCCTCGTTGGTTGCCTCCGGTACGGTCGCCGTGCTGGTCATTGCCGCCGCGGTGCTGGGACTCGACCCGATCGCCCAGTTCTACACGTGGCTCGGCGGAATTTCCTCAGTCGGCGTTGTCCTGCTGCTGGCGTTGACCTCCGTCGCCGTGCTCGTGTTCTTCGGGAGCAAGGAACGCGGCGGTGCCCCGTGGCCGCGGCTGGTTGCCCCGGGGCTCGGGCTGGTCGGGCTCTTGGCCTTCCTTGCCATCATCCTGGTGAACCTGCCGGCGCTGGTGGGGGAGACCGGTTACGGACCGTTCTCCGCGGGAGTGCTGGTCCTGCTGGCAGCCGCGCTGCTTGCAGGCCCCATTGTCGCCGCACGCAAGCGCACCGTCGTCCTTGACTAGCAGTCCACTTCGTCCACTTTTCAACCACAAGTCGTTTTAGGAGAATCCATGAGCAACGTTCTGTCTGCCGAGACCCTATCCGCGGAGCCCCTGACATCCGAGAACCTTTGGTCCGGCCACGCCGACAGCCGGGAACTGGGGCAATGGAGCGCGGTGGCGCAAACCGTCGCCGATGAGCTGGCCAAGGGTGCGCTGGAACGCGACCAGAGCGGTGCGGATCCGCTGCAGGCGCTGGAGCTGCTGCGCGCCCACGGCTTGGCCGGGCTCGTGGTCCCCGCCGTATACGGCGGCGCCGGGGCGCACTGGGAAACCGCCTTTCGGGTCATCCGGATCCTGGCGCGGGCCGATGCCTCGGTGGCGCAGATCCTCGGCTACCACTACCTGAATTCATCCTGCCTCGCGTTCTACGGCGCGGGCCGCGACCAATCTTCGTGGTTCCGGAGGATCGCCGAGCAGAACCAGCTCTGGAGCGACGCGCTGAACCCCGTCGACCCGGACCTGGAGCTGCTCGCCGACGGAACCGGCTACCGGCTGACCGGGCTCAAGCGCTTTGCCACGGGAGCCTCCGCCACTGACGTCATCATCTCCGCGGCCCTGGCCAGCGGGGGCCGGTACGACGGCCGCGTCGTGATCTTCGCCGTGGAGCGCGGACGCGAAGGCGTCGGGTTCCCGGGTGACTGGGACCACCTGGGCCAGCGTGCCTCGGCCAGCGGCTCGGTGCGCTTCGAGGCGGTCCGCGTGGAGGAAGCGGACGTCGTCGGCTTCGATGACGGCACCGCTTTCTCCACGGTCGTCACCCCGGGAGTCCAGCTGCTCTTCGGCAACATCTACCTGGCTGCCGCCGAGGGCGCGCTGGAACAAGCCAGGGAATTGACGCTGGCCCGGCGCAACTCCTGGTTCCTCTCCGGGGTGCAGACCTACGCCGAGGACCCGCTGGTGCACCGCACCTACGGCGAACTCGTGGCCAGGACCCAGGCCGTCGAGGCGCTCGCCGACAAGTTGAACCGCCGCTATGACGAGGTCATCGGCCTGGGCGGCGCGGTGACCGAGGCGGACCGGGCGCGGCTCGAGGTCGAGGTCGCAGGGCTCAAGGTCGTCTCCACGGAGGTGGCGCTCGACGTCACCAGCCGCGTGTTCGAGGTGACGGGCGCCAGTTCGACGAAGCGCTCGGTGGGGCTGGACCTGTACTGGCGCAACATCCGGACCCACTCGCTGCACGACCCCGTCGACTACAAGAAGACCGAGGTCGGCGCGTACTTCCTCAACGGAACGGTGCAGCCGATTTCGCTCTACACCTAGGCCCTGCATTGTCGATTCGGCCCGCCCCCGTCATCGGGGGGGCGGGCCGTTGTGCTGCGCGGCACCGGCGGCGTTCATGCCCGCGGAAATGGGTCGGAAAAACCCTTGCGCATCAATTTTCCACGGAGTAATCTACAACCAAATGGTTGTACATGAACTGAGCGAACCCGAGATCGACCGCATCTTCCAGGCCATGGCGGATGCGACCCGGCGCGACATCATCAAGCAGGCGATGCGGCGGGAACAATCGGTCTCCGAACTGGCGAAGCACTACCGGATGAGTTTCGCGGCCGTGCAAAAGCACGTCGCGGTTCTGGAAAAGGCCTCGCTGATCACCAAGGAAAAGCGCGGAAGGGAGCAGATCGTGCACGGAAACCCGGAAATGCTGCACCGCGCGGCGCAGCTGCTCGATGCCTACGAGGACATCTGGCGGCAACGCGCGAACCGCATCGGAGAAATCCTCTTCGAACCCCGCAAAGGAACGGAATCATGACTGTCATCAGCACACAGAAGGACACCGAAAACCTCACGCTCACCTTCGTCGCAGAATTCGCGGCCGACGTCGAACGCGTCTGGCAGGTCTGGGAGGACCCGCGCCAGCTCGAGCGTTGGTGGGGCCCGCCGACCTGGCCGGCTACCTTTGTCCGCCACGACTTCGTGGAGGGCGGCGAATCCCGCTACTACATGACCGGCCCGGACGGCGAAAAGGCCCGCGGGTGGTGGAAAACCACCGCGGTGCAGGCGCCCAACACCCTTGAGTTCGACGACGGCTTTGCCGGCGACGACGGGGAGCCCAGCGGATTCCTCGGCACCACTCACTGCACGGTGACGCTCGAGGGAACCGGAGCTACCACCCGGATGACCACCAAGAGCTCGTTCGAGAGCCTGGAGCAGCTCGAGGAAATGCTCAAGATGGGCATGGAGGAAGGCATGCGCGAGGCCATGGGCCAGATCGACGCATTGCTGGCGGTGGAGGCCAAGGCATAGCGAAGGCCAAGCAAGCCAACCACCGTGGGCGGGAGCCGGGAATGCGGCTCCCGCCCACGGTGCGTCCGCGGTCGCTAGCCCGCAGGCGTCGTTGTGTCCGGCGGGACGGTGTCTGCGATGAGCATGCGGAGCCGGTACCTGGTCGGTGTGCCCGCCACCGGCGCATACATGACCAGGTGCAGATCCGGCGCGTCGGACGGCACCAATCGGTGCTGTTCAAAGACCAGCTCGCCGGCGACCGGATGCAGGAAGATCCGTTGCCGGGAGGCAAAACGTTCCACGCCGCGGTCTGCCCACAGCTTGGCGAACTGCGGGTTGGCTTCGCCCAGTCGCTTGATCAGTGCCTTGTGGGCAACCGATCCAAGTCGGGCGCCGGCCTCGGCGCGAAACTCCGCCACAAAATGCCGCGAGGTTTCTTCCCAGTCGGGCAGCATCTCGCGCAGGTGGGGGTCGGTGAAAATCAGCCAGAGCAGGTTTCGTTCCGCGGGGTCCACGGTGGCAATGCGCGCGTAGAGGCCCGCGTAGGCGCGGTTCCAGCCGGCGATGCCCCAGTCGGGGGCGACGGCGAAGGCCGGGAAGTCGAAGGTGTCGAGCAATCGCTGCAGGTGGTCGGGCGCCTGCTCGATCGTGGCGGCCTCGGTTGCCGGAACGGGCGTGTATCCGCCCATGGCCAGCAGGTACGACGTTTCCGCGGGGGTCAGGCTGAGCACTCGCGCGATGGATTCAAACACCTGGCGGGAGGCGTTGATGTCCCGGCCCTGTTCAAGCCAGGTGTACCAGGTGACGCTGACCGCGGCGAAGGATGCGATCTCCTCCCGGCGCAGGCCCAGCGTGCGGTTTCGTCCGATCGGGGGAAGTCCCAGTTCCGCACGGACAAGATTGCCGCGCCTGTCGCGCAGAAACTGTCCCAGTTCCCGCCTGCGTTCATCGCTCATTGGTCTAAATCTATCACTGCCACTACTAGTATTAGCACCGTCTTCCGGCGCAAACGCGTTGCTGATTAGATGGTTTCATGCCTGAATTACGTTCACGAACAGTCACCCACGGCCGCAACATGGTCGGCGCCCGCGCCCTGCTCCGCGCCGCCGGAGTCAAGGGCTCCGACTTCGGAAAGCCGATCATTGCCGTCGCGAACAGCTTCACCGAATTCGTTCCCGGACACACCCACCTCCAGCCGGTGGGCCGCATCGTGTCCGACGCGATCATCGAGGCCGGCGGCATCCCGCGCGAATTCAACACGATTGCCGTCGACGACGGGATCGCCATGGGCCACGGAGGCATGCTCTACTCGCTGCCCTCGCGCGACCTCATCGCAGACTCCGTGGAGTACATGGTCAACGCCCACTGCGCCGATGCGCTGATCTGCATCTCCAACTGCGACAAGATCACCCCCGGCATGATGATGGCCGCCATGCGCCTGAACATCCCCACCGTGTTTGTCAGCGGCGGCCCGATGGAGGGCGGCACCGCCGTCCTGGTGGACGGCACCGTGCGCAAGCGCCTGAACCTGATCTCCGCCATCGCCGACGCTGTCAACGACTCGGTTTCCGACGAGGACCTGCTGCGCATCGAGGAAACCTCGTGCCCCACCTGCGGTTCCTGCTCGGGCATGTTCACGGCCAACTCCATGAACTGCCTCACCGAGGCCCTGGGCCTGTCGCTGCCCGGCAACGGCACCACGCTGGCCACGCACACCGCACGCAAGGACCTGTACGAGGACGCCGGACGCGCCATCGTGGAGATCACGAAGTCCTACTACTTCGACGACGACGAGTCCGTGCTTCCGCGCGCCATCGCCGACCGCCCCGCCTTCGAGAACGCCATGACCATGGACATCGCCATGGGCGGCTCCTCCAACACGATCCTGCACCTGCTGGCCGCGGCGCAGGAGGCCGAGCTGGACTTCACGCTGGATGACATCGACGAGATCTCCCGCCGCACCCCCTGCCTGACCAAGGTCGCCCCCAACGGCGACTACCTGGTCGAGGACGTCCACCGCGCCGGCGGCATCCCCGCCATCCTGGGCGAGCTGGACCGCGGCGGGCGGCTGAACCACAACGTCCGCTCCGTGCACAGCCCCGACCTGCGCTCCTGGCTCGACGACTGGGACATCCGCGGCGGCAAGGCTACCGAAACCGCCATCGAGCTGTTCCACGCGGCCCCCGGCTGCGTGCGCTCCGCCGAGGCGTTCTCCCAGTCCGAGCGCTGGGACACCCTGGACCTGGATGCCAAGAACGGCTGCATCCACTCCATGGAACACGCCCACTCCGTCGAGGGCGGCCTGGCCGTGCTGCGCGGAAACATCTCCGTCGACGGCGCCGTGGTCAAGACCGCCGGCGTGGACGAGTCGATCTTCAAGTTCTCCGGCCCCGCCGTGGTCTTCGAGTCCCAGGACGACGCGGTCACCGCGATCCTGAGCAAGGAGATTGTCGCCGGCGACGTCGTCGTGATCCGCTACGAGGGCCCCCGCGGAGGCCCCGGCATGCAGGAAATGCTCTACCCGACCTCGTTCCTCAAGGGACTGGGACTTGGCGCGAAGTGCGCGCTGATCACCGACGGACGCTTCTCCGGAGGCACCTCGGGACTGTCGATCGGGCACATCTCGCCCGAGGCCGCGGCAGGCGGCGCCATCGCGCTGGTGGAAAACGGGGACACCATCTCCATCGACATCCCGGCACGTTCCATCACCCTGGAGGTCACCGAGGACGAGCTGGCCCGGCGCCGCACAATCCTGGAATCCACCATCGGCTACCAGCCGCGCGACCGCGACCGCGTGGTTTCGCCCGCGCTGCGGGCCTACGCGGCCTTCGCACAGTCGGCGGACAAGGGCGCCGTGCGGCACGTGCCATTGGTCGCCCAGCCATTGGTCGCCCTGGCCTAAGGGGCGCCGGCATTTGCCGGAATTGCCACGGTGGTTTGGGATGCCTCCCAAACCACCGCGGCGCATATCCAGACTGTTTCCCCGGAGGCGTCGCCATCGGCTGCCCGGCGGCGTACCGTGGAAATACCTATGGATTTGAGTCGGGGATGATGGCCATGAAACCCGTTGCAGCCAAAAAATGGATACCCGCAGTGGCGGCGCCCGCGTTGATCGCGGCGGTCGCACTCGGGGCCGCGGCTTCGGCAAGTGAGCGGGTGAAACTCGACCCCAAATCGCCGCAGGACATCCTGCTGATGATCGAGAACTCCAAGGACACAGACTTTTCCGGAAACCTCACGGCGACGGTCGATCTGGGACTCCCGCAGCTGCCCGACGTCGGCGGCTACGGCCCGCCGGACACCGGACCATCCGACGGCACCGGCTCTTCCGACGGCACCGGAACACCGGACAACGGATCGTCCGACTCCGGGGAGTTCGACGCCGACAAGCTGACGCACATGCTCTCCATGGTGTCCGGAACCCACGAGGCGCGCGTCTATGCGGACAAGCCCGACAAACTCCGGCTGCAGGTCATGGACGGCATGGACGAGCAGGACTTCATCCGCAACGGCAGCGCGCTGTGGCACTACGACTCGGCGACCAACACCGTCGACAAGGCCACGGTGACCGACATGCCGAAGGACGCCAACCACCATTCCGGCTGCGGCGACAATGCGGAGCCGATGACCCCGGGCGAAGTTGCCGACAAGTTCCTGGCCGCCATCGACCCGAGCACCGCGGTCGAGGTCAAGGAGGACGTGCAAATCGCCGGCCGCGATGCCTACAGCCTGGAACTGACCCCGCGCACCGATGACACCCTGGTTGCCGGCGTGAGCATCGGCGTCGATGCCCAGACCGGAGTGCCCCTGGGCATCACCGTCGACGCTGTCGACCAGGAAGAACCTGCCATCTCGGTGGAGTTCACCGACTTCACCCCGGAAACCCCGGATGCCGCCCGGTTCGACTTCACCCCGCCGGAAGGCGCAACGGTCCGCGAGCACGACATGTCCGAACACATGATGCACCACGACATGAAACGGGACGGCATGGACGGCAACAAGCCGGAGACAGTGGGAACCGGATGGGAAACCGTGGCGTTGCTCGACGAGGAACAGCTGCCCGCCGGGCTGCTGGACTCCGAGGTGCTGGACCAGCTCACCACTCCGGTCGAGGGCGGTCGCCTGCTGCACACCTCGCTGCTGAACATCCTCGTCACCGACGACGGACAGGTGCTCATCGGTTCGGTTCCCGAGGCCCGGCTGCAGGCCGTGGCCGACGAACAGTGAGCCTGCCGCCCCTTGACGGGGCGCTGGCCATCCAGACGTCCGGGTTGGGCAAGAGCTTCGGCAAGCGCCGGGCCGTCAACGACCTGGACCTCGAGGTGCCGCACGGATCGGTCTTCGGCTTCCTGGGCCCCAACGGATCGGGAAAAACCACCACCATCCGGATGCTGCTCGGCCTGGCCACCCCCAGCAGCGGAACCATCAACCTGCTGTCCCGGCCCATGCCCGCGGCGGCACCGCACGTGCTGCCGCGGGTCGGTGCCCTGATCGAGGGCCCGGCCTTCCACCCCTTCCTGTCCGGGCGGGCCAATCTGGTCCGCATGGATTGCGCCGACACCACCTCCGACCCGGCGACCCGGAGCCGGCGCGTGGAGGCGGCGCTGGAGAAGGTCGGGCTGGCCAAGGCCGCCAAGCTGGCCGTGCACGCGTATTCGCTGGGCATGAAGCAACGCCTGGGAATCGCCAATGCGCTGTTGCGCGAACGCGACTTGCTGGTGCTCGACGAGCCGACCAACGGACTTGACCCGCAGGGGACCCGCGAGGTGCGGCACCTGATCGGCGGGCTCGCGAAGGAGGGGACGACGGTCTTCGTCTCCAGCCACCTGCTCAGCGAGATCGAGCAGATGTGCACGCATGTGGCGGTGATGAGCACCGGAAACCTGTTGGCGCAGGGGACGTTGGCGCAGCTGCGGGCCGGCGGGAGAAGCCGGCTCACGCTGCGCACCCCGGATGCCGCGCTCGCCCTGGGCGTGCTGGCCCGGCTGGGGCTCGAGGCGCTGCCGGACCCGGCAACGTCCGGGGCCGATCCCGTGCTGAGGTCCGGGCTTGATTCGGGGGCGCCGGAGGCCGAGCGGATCGTTCGGGAGTTGGTTGCGGCGGGCGTGCGCGTGCGCGGCTTCGCCGTGGAACCCGCCAGCCTCGAGGAACGTTTTGTAGACCTGACGGGGGAGGGGTTCGACCTTGCACAGTAGCGGATTGATGCGCTCTGAACTCGCGCTGCTCTTCAGGCGCCGCCGTACCTGGGCGATGCTGCTGGCGCTGGGGGCGGTGCCGGTGCTCATCGCCGTCGCCGTCAGGCTCACCTCCGGCCCGCCGTCGGGCCGCGGCCCCGCGTTCCTGGACCGGGTGGCGGGCAACGGGTTGTTCGTGGCCGTCACCGGTTTGCTGGTGTGCATCCCGTTGTTCCTGCCGCTGACGGTTTCGGTGGTCGCGGGGGACACGATCGCGGGCGAAGCCGGCACCGGGACGCTGCGCTACCTGCTCACCTCACCCGTCTCGCGCCCGCGCCTGCTGCTGGTCAAGTACGCGGCGGCGGTGGTCTTTTGCCTGGCCGGGGCGCTCACGGTGGCCCTGTGCGGGGTGCTGGTCGGGTGGATGCTGTTCCCCGTGGGCCCGGTGACGTTGCTGTCGGGCGACACCATCGGCACCGTCGGCGCGCTGCTGCGGGTGGGGCTCATCGCCGCCTACGCGGCGCTGTCGCTGCTCGGGCTGGCGGCCATCGGCCTGTTTGTTTCCACGCTGACCGACGTGCCGGTCGGCGCCATGGCAGCCACGGCGGTGACCGCGGTGACGGCACAGATCCTCAACCAGCTGCCGCAGCTGGACTGGCTGCACCCGTGGCTTTTCCCGCACTACTGGCTGGGTTTCGCCGACATGTTGCGCGAACCGATCCTGTGGACGTCGTTCGGCGACAACGCGTTGCTGCAGGGCGGCTACATCCTGGTCTTCGGGGCGTTGGCCTGGGGCCGGTTCGCCAGCAAGGACGTCCTGTCCTGAGGGTCCCGCGCGTCCGAAACGGGGGTGATGCGCCGCGGACTGCGGCGCATCGTCGCTACTTCTTGGGCTTCTTGGACATACCGGGGCGCACCGGCACGAACTCGACGACCTTGTTGCGGGCCAGCGGCTTGCCCTTGTTGCGGTCAAAGCCCTTCGCGTCCAGCTCGTTGGCCAGGCGGTAGGCGGCGTTGGCCTCGGCGCGCAGTTCGTTCAGGCGCTGCCCGGTGAACTCCTCCTGCGTCCCGTCGGTGAAGAGGACGTTGACGCGCACGGTCTTGGGGTAGATGGCGCGCATGCGGATGTTGCCGTCGGAGTCCTGCTGGAGATTCATCATGTGGTGTTCGCCTTACGTGTTTGTGGGAGTACAGTCTTTCGCATTTTTCCCGCATTCACATCCTGCACGCCGCAAAGGGGCGCCGGGGCCGGTCTGCCGGACCCGGCGCCCGGAATCAGGACCCGATGAGTGCCGCTGCCGCGCGCTCGGCGATCATGATCGAGGGGGCGTTGGTGTTGCCGGTGGGCACCAGTGGCATGATCGAGGCGTCCGCGATCCGGATCCCGCCCAGCCCGTGGACCCGGAACGTGCCCGGGTCCACGACCGCCAGCTCGTCGATGCCCATCTTGCAGGTGCCGACCTGGTGGTGGTAGGTCACCACCGAATCGCGCACGTACTGTTCAAGGTCATCGTCGGAGACCGCCGGGCCCGGGTGGATTTCCTCGGGTTCCCAGCCGGCCAGTGCTCGGGTGCGGCCGATTTCCCGGCACTGCCGCACTGAGGCCACGAGCGCATCGACGTCGGCCTGTTCGGCCAGGGCGCCGAGGTCGATGCGAATCGGATCGGTGTCCAGCGGGCCGCTGAGGGTGATCTCTCCGCGGCTTTGTGGGCGGACCAACCCGCCGAGCATGGAGAACGCATTGTCCGGACCCGTCATCTCGCCCGGGGCATAATCCTGGGAGTACATGGGAACCGAGAAGAACAGGGGCTGGGTGTCGGGAACCGGAAGGTCGGGAGTGCTCTTGGCGAAGAAATGGACTTCAGCGGGGGCCACCTCGCCCATCGGCACCGGCTTGGCCTTGGTGGTAAAGATGACGGGGGAGAGCAGGTGGTCCTGGAGGTTCTTGCCGACCCCGGGCAGGTGATGTACCGGTTCGATGCCGGCCTCGCGGAGCTCCTGCTCCGGGCCGATGCCCGAACGCAGCAACAGCTCCGGGGAATTGATGGCTCCGGCAGCCAGCACCGTTTCACCGGCACGCAGGGTCTTGCGCTGGCCCTCGTGGTCGAACTCGACACCGACAACCTGGCCGTCCTCCAGCAGCAGGCGCCGCACCTGGGCGCCGGTCAACAGGGTGAGGTTCGGGTGCTCGGCTACCGGCTTGAGGTAGGCATGCCAGGTGTTGAATCGCTTGCCGTCGCGGACGTTGAGCTGCATCCGGGAGACGCCCTCCACATCGCCGGAGTTGTAGTCCTCGTTCAGCGGAATTCCTGTCTCCACGGCCCCGGCCAGCATGTCTTCCTGGAGGGGGTTGCGCGCAAAGTCTTGGACCACGTCGAGCAGGCCCGCGGAGCCTCGGCTTTCCGAGGCTCCGCCGTCAAAGTTCTCGATGGCCTTGTACACGGGCAGGACATCCTCCCAGCCCCAACCGGCGCATCCCGCTTTTTCCCAGGCGGCGTAGTCCCAGCGGTCTCCACGAACCCAGATGGTGGCGTTCAACGCGTGGGAACCGCCCATGACCTTGCCACGCGGCAGGTGGATGCGGCGGTTGGAAGCGCCGGGTTGTTCGGTGGTGTAGTAGTCCCAGTCCTGTTCGCTGTGCCAGAGCATGCCCAGGGTGTAGAGCTGGGCGATGTTCGGGTTGGTGTCCTGGTCGCCTGCCTCCAGGACTGCCACGCGCTTTCCGGCATCCAGCAGTCGGCGGGCGATGACGTTTCCGGCCGAGCCGGCACCAATGACAAGGTAATCGAGTTCCATGACGGTTCCTATCGTGTTAGTAGCTGATGACCTGCGGCTGGCCGAGGTGCTTGAGCCCCTCGGTGCCGAATTCGAGCCCGTAGCCCGATTGCTTGGCGCCGCCGAACGGCACCCGGGGATCCACCGCGCCGTGCTTGTTGATCCACACGGTTCCGGCCTGGATGCG
This sequence comes from Paeniglutamicibacter sp. NPDC012692, assembly GCF_042901625.1. Taxonomy (NCBI): domain Bacteria; kingdom Bacillati; phylum Actinomycetota; class Actinomycetes; order Micrococcales; family Micrococcaceae; genus Paeniglutamicibacter; species Paeniglutamicibacter sp. NPDC012692. The sequence goes on along the minus strand of NZ_JBIBDE010000002.1, from coordinate 289,601 downwards.
GGCGGCTACCTCGCGCGCCGCGTCGGTGCTGCTTGACCACACGGAGGCGCCGAGTCCCACCTCGAGCCCGTTGGCCATCTCGATGGCGTCCTCCACGCTCGAATACTTGATGATGGGCAAGGCCGGGCCGAACTGCTCCTGTGCAACCAGTGGATTGTCGTTGTCAATGTCGGCGACCAGCGTGGTCGGGTAGAAGAATCCTGGCTGCCCGGCGTCCGGGTTTCCGCCCAGCAGGATCCGGGCACCGGCGTCCTTGGCCTGCCGGACCAGCTCGGACACGATGTCGAACTGGGCCTTGTTCTGCAGCGGACCCAGCACGTTGTTTTCGTCGAGCCCTACGCCCATAGGCATCTGGCCCGCGACCTCGACCAGGGCCTCGCAGACGGAATCGTAAATGTCCTCATGCACGTAGAGGCGCTTGAGGGCCGCGCAAGTCTGCCCGGTGTTGATGAATGCGCCCCAGAACAGGTCCATGGCCAGGGCCTTCGGATCCGCATCAGGCAGGACGATTCCCGCGTCGTTGCCCCCGAGTTCCAGGGTGACTCGCTTGACGGTATCGGCGCTGGAACGGATGATGGCCTTGCCCGTTGCCGTGGACCCGGTGAACATGATCTTGTCGATCGACGGGTGGGAGGACAACGCTTCGCCGACGTCGCGGCCGCCGGAAACCACGTGAAGCACATCCTGGGGAAGCGCGGAGTTGATGATGTGGGCAAGTGCCAGCACCGAAAGCGGGGTGTATTCGGAGGGCTTGAGCACCACAGTGTTGCCCATGCGTAGGGCCGGGGCCAATTGCCAGACCGAGATCATCATGGGCCAGTTCCACGGGCCAATGGCTCCGACCACGCCCAACGGGCGGTAGTGGATCTCGGCGCGTCCTCCCTCTTCATCGACCAATACCTCGGGTTCCAGGCCGAAGCCCGCCGTGGCACGGAGCCACGCTGCGCATGCGCCGACCTCGAAGCGGGCGTTGGGCCCGTTCAATGGTTTGCCCTGTTCCCGGGACAGCAGCACCGCCAGTGCCTCCGCGTTGGCTTCGATCGCGTCGGCGGCGTTGTTCAACGCCGCACTGCGTGCGCCGTGGCCGAGAGCGGCCCATGCCGGTTGCGCCGCGCGGGCAGCGGCAACCGCAACCTCAAGATCGGGGACCGTATGCTCAGGGGCCCGACCGACGGGTTCCCCGGTAGCCGGATCGTTGATGGTTCGTCCGCCGGTTGTCGGTTCGATGGCGGACAGCAACTCGGCGTCGGTGGCGAAAATTGTGGCTTCGGTGGTCATGGGGGAACTCCTTGGGTGAGGATGGGCCGGTGGTGTCGACCCGAACGGTTCTCACCTCAAGTGTGTCGCGCGCCACGCGATCAAGGCTTGGCTTTCCCCGTACGCTTCTTGGCATCCCGCGCCCCCGGGTGTTCCCGTACCCGGTCGGCTATCCCCGGACCGCGACGGAGCTCCGCCTAAACTGGCTGGGCGATAGCCCGTAGGCGGTGCGGAAGACTCTGCTGAAGTGGGCGCCATCCGGCAGTCCCCACCGGGCGCCGATCTCTCCAACCGGAACGTGTTCGCAGAGTGGATCCGCCAAATCCCTGCGGCATTGATCCATACGTCGTTCACGGATCCATCCGGCCACCGTCAGACCGTGGGCCGAGAAGATCTTTTGAAGGGTCCGGGTGGCGATGTGGTGAGCCCGGGCAATGGACTCCGGACCCAGTGCCGGGTCTGCAAGGTTTGCCTCGATGTGGTGCTGTATGCGGCGCAGCATGCGCGCGTTGTTGTCGGTGCCCTGTTCGGGCCTCGAATAGATCTCGTCGGCGAGCAAGGTGGAAAGCAGGTCGACGATGTTCAGGGCCAGCCGGTGACCGATGGGGCTCTTGAGCTCCGGGAGTTGCGTGGCAATGCTTGCTACAAAGGGTGCCACGGCTTCCGCAAGGCGGTTTCCTTTGCCCATGCGAACGGCGGTGAGCTCGGAAACGTCTTCCACCGAGAGTCCGAGCAGGTGCTGGGGAAACATCAAGACCAGGGTTTCGAATTCCTTGTCAAAGGTCAGCGTGTAGGGACGTTGGGTGTCGTAGATGGCCACGTCACCGGGCTGCAGCACCGCCTCTCTTCCATCTTGCAGGAGCAATCCGTGCCCGGAGAGCTGCAGGCTCAATTTGTAGTGCCCGATTCCGCCGCGGGCGATGAGCTCGGGGGAGCGGGAGACGGATTGGGGACCGGCTTGCAAGCGCATGATGCCCACGTCGTGCATCTTTCGTCCGCTGAGCTGACCGCTGAATGCCCCGTGGTGAAGCGCCTTGGCTTCCAGCGGCACAAACGTATTCGAGATCAATTTCTTCCAGGCAGAAAACGAATCCGCCTGCTGAACCTGGTACATGAGAACCCTTCCTCGACGCGCTTCCCAGTAGCCTACGCCACATTCGCGGGGGGAAAGGGGGCCCGTTTTGGTGCTGTTACCCGTGCAATGTCCTGTAGGCGGCGGCCGCGGCGGGGTGCAGCGGTATGCCCGCCGTGTTGATGAGCGATTCCGGGCTCAGGAACTGGACGCCGACGCTCGAGCGCGGAATGAGTTCCTCGGCATGGCCCACCAGCAGTTCGACGGTCCGCCTCACCGTCCGTTCGTCCAAATCCGCCCGGCACAAAAGCAGGTTGGCCACGCCGATGGTCCACACCGCGGGCATGCCCTCATAGCTTCCCGCGGGGATCAGCACCCGGTCGTAGAAGGCGCCATGCCGGGCCCGGAGGGCCGGGAGCAATGCCGAAAGGTCAAGCAGGGCGAGCCCGGTGTCCCGATGCGCCGCGGCAATGGCTGCGGTGGGCACGCCCCCGGACCAGAACAAGGCGTCCACCGAACCGTCCCGGAGTGCGACAAGCCCGTCATTGAGTCCGAGGTTTTTCACGGTGATGGTTTTCCAGGTGGCCGGGGAGCCGTCGGGGGTGGGGGCGAGCCCCGCAACCTCGATGAGCCGCGGGGTGATCAGCGACGTGCCCGAACCGGGCCTGCCGACGGCAACCGTCCGGCCGGCAAGCCCTGCGAGGGAGCCGATGTTGCTGTCCTTCCGCACGACGCAGTGGACGTAGTTTTCGTAGACCTTGCCCAGGGCAACGATCTCCCCGGGGTGCGCGCCGGGGGTGCTTGCCTGCCGGGATGCGGCGTCCGCCAGTGCGACGGCAAGGTCGGCCCGACCGGTGCGCAGGTACTCCAGATTGTCCAGGCTGCCGCCGGTTGCCTCGACGACCGCCCTCTCGGCGACGCCGTGCCGCTGGAGCGATTCCGCCAGCAATGTTGAAAACTCAAGATAGAAGCCACCCGGTTCCCCGCCGGCAACGGTGAGCAGGCCGGGCCGGCCCTCGGCGGTGCATGCGCCGAGGGCCGGGGCCACGATTCCGGCCAGGCCCGCTGCAAGCCCGGCCCTGAGCATGTTGCGCCTGGACAACTGCAATGCGCCGACATCAGGTGTGCTCATGGTTTTGCTCCCGGCCCCGGTAATATGCCTGCCCGGTTGAATTCCAGGCGCGCGCTCAAGCCGTGCGGAAGGCGTTCGCCCAGGACCAGACGACCGCCGTTGGCTTCCGCGAGCTTCTCCACGATGGTCATTCCCATGCCGCTGCCGCGAATCCCCGAGTGACCGGGTGCCCGCCAGAACCGCGTGGTGGCGGAGGCCAGCTGGTCCCCGGAAAGCCCCGGGCCGTCGTCGGCTATCTCGACGACCGCGAGTCCTTCCTCTGCGTGGACGGCGGCCGTGATCGCGGCGCCGGCGGAGTACTTGATGGCATTGGTGAGTAGCTCGCCGATCATCTGGGCCAGTTCGGTGGGGTTGCAGGCGATCTCCAGCTCCGCGGCTTCAACGGTGGCCAGGGCGATGGCCGAACCGGCGCGCTGCGCGACGGGTTGCGCCCTGTCCACTTCTTCCTGCAGCACGGAGAAGGGGTTGACGGGCGGCACTGCCGACCCGCTTGGCGAACGGAGCGCCTCGCGGGTCGAACCCTCGAAAGCCCGGTGCTCGGCCACGGCGAGCCTGAGCACCCCGTCCAGGATTTCTTCCACGCGTTCAAGTTCGGCCAGCACGCCCGCGCCGGCCTCAAGTTCGCGCTCCCGGTCTAACTCCAGCAGCAGCAAGTCGACACGCAGCCGCAGCGCGCCGACGGGATTTCGCAATTGGTGCGAGGCGTCCGCGATGAGCTGGCGCTGGGATTCGATGCTCTCGCTGACGGCGTCCGCCATGCTGGTGAAGGAGCGGCTTAGTTCGCGGAGTTCCGGCGGGCCGTCCTCCGGCAGTCGGCTGGTTCGGCCTGTGTCCTTCAGTTCCGTCACTGCTTCGTTCAGCCGGTGTACCGGACGCAAGACCCAGCCGGTGACGCGCGCGGCGCCCAGCAGCAGCAACGCCGCGAACGCGGCCGCGGCAAGGCCAACGAACAGCCACCTGTGCAGCAGCTTCTGCCGTGCACCGTCCAGGTTGACCTCGAGCACGACCTCGCCCAAGACCTGGTTGGCGCTTCCGATGGAGCGGGAAACGACTTCCGTGCCGCTGCCGAACGGCGTGACCGGTGCAAGGGTGGTGTCACTGAGATTGAGGCTGGCCCGCGCGAGCGCTTCCGCGACGTCCGGCCGGTTCTCGTCCAGCGCGCCGGAGCGCAGGGTTTCCCGCTGCAGCCGAACCAGTATTCCTTCGCCGTAGAGCCCCGAGTACGTGTCCATTTCGCGCTGCAATACGGTGCTGTCCCCGTCGACCGCGGCGTCGTAGGCCACCAGCGCGATCCTGTTGAGCGATGCGACGCGGTTGATCTGCAGCTGCTGGGTGAGCTCGCGGCTGCTTGAAGACAGGATCACGTTGGAAATGACAAGGACCAGGAGCAGGGAGAGCACGCTCAGAACGCCGAGGACACGCGCTTTCACCGTGGGTCGGCTTCGATCCGGTACCCGACGCCGCGGACATTGACGATGAATCCCGGAAGCTGCAGCTTGGAACGAAGCCCTGTCAGGTGGACATCGAGGGATCGCGACGATGCAAGGAACGCATCTCCCCAGAGCGCGTCGAGGATTTGTTCCCGGGTGACGACGGAACCCGCATGCCTGGCCAACAGCGCAAGCAAGTCGAACTCGGTGGCCGTCAACGGCAGTACGCGTTCGGCGACGGCGGCCACGCGGCGGTCCAGATCGATGTCCAGTTCGCCCACGTGAAGGTGTGGATCCTTCCTCCCGTCGAGCAGCCGCGTGCGTCTGGTGACCGCCTCGATCCGGGCCAGCAATTCAACGAGCTTCACCGGCTTGACGAGGTAGTCATCGGCGCCGGAACGCAATCCCAGGACTACACTGCGTTCGTCGTCCCGTGCAGTGAGGATCAGGATGGGGCATTGGGTCACCTGGCGAAGCTTCCGCAGCACCTCAAGCCCGTCCATGTCCGGAAGTCCCAAGTCCAGCAGGATCACGTCGAAGTCGCGGTGCCGCAGCAGGGCATCGCTACCGCGGGAGACACGATCGGCACCGTGGCCGGTGGACTTCACGGCTGCGGTAAGTGCTGCGGCCATGGAGTCGTCATCCTCAACGATGAGTACGTCCATGGCAGGGTTCCTTGCGTCGTCAGAAAGTCGTTGTTCACGGTCGGTCGATGCGACCGGTGCCCGTCTTGGAGGGTACCATTTCTCCGCGTTTCCCGCCCTTCTCCGGCTCTGGTGGCAAAGCCGCAGTAGGGCCGGAAAGCGGACTCTTAAGGAAGTGTTAGGAATTCCAAACTACGTAGGTTGTGCCGTGTCTCACGATCTACCTTGGTGGAGGACCTCGGTTATTTTGGGGGCCGCCAACGTAGAGGAGGAACCCCCATGAGCAATGTCGCCGTGGACAAGAACAACAAGGCACCGAAACCCGGTTCCGGCACCAAGGACGCCGCGTCCGCAAGCGAGGCCGCCGCGACCCGCAAGGCCGTGAGCAACATCCTCAAGGGATCGGCCGGAAACCTCGTGGAGTGGTTCGACCTCTACGTCTACACGGTGTTCGCCGCATACTTCCAGTCGCACTTCTTCAACGCCACGAACGAGCTGCAGGCGGGCCTCGAGGCGATGGCCGTATTCGCCACCTCGTTCCTGATGCGCCCCGTTGGCGCATGGTTCTTCGGCCGCTACGCCGACCGCCACGGCCGCAAGGCGGCACTGACGCTGTCCGTGACCATGATGTCGGCAGGGTCCTTCGCGATCGCGCTGCTGCCGACCCAGGAAGCCATCGGCATGTGGGCCATGATCCTGCTGGTTTTCGTGCGCCTGTTGCAGGGCTTCTCCGTGGGTGGCGAGTACGGCACGAGTGCCACCTACATGTCCGAGGCTGCGACCTCCAAGCGCCGCGGGTTCTTCTCCAGCTTCCAGTACGTGACCCTGATCGGCGGCCAGATGCTGGCACTGCTGGTGTTGGTCATCCTGCAGAACACCATGAGCCACGAAACCCTGGTCGAATGGGGCTGGCGCATTCCGTTCGCCATTGGCGGCGTTGCGGCACTGGTGGTGTTGTGGCTGCGCCGCAGCATGGAGGAAACCGTCTCCGCCGAGCAGGTTGCCGCCGCGAACAAGCCCGGCGTCGCCGGCGAAGCCCAGCCGGGCACCATGAAGCTGCTGTTCACGCAGTACTGGAAGCCGCTGCTGGTCTGCATCGGCATTACCCTGGGCGGCACCGTTGCCTTCTACACCTACACCAACTTCATCCTGAAGTTCATGAACGATACCTCGGGCATTCCCAAGACCGATACCTCCGTCATCAACTTCTGGGCGCTGTTCATCTTCATGCTCCTGCAGCCGGTCTACGGCATGATCTCCGATAAGGTCGGCCGCAAGCCGCTGCTGCTCTGGTTCGGCATCACCGGTGTGCTGTTCACCTGGCCGTTGCTCTCGATGCTCGCAGGGACCCAGAACCCGGTCTTCGCGTTCCTGCTCATGCTCGGCGGCCTGCTCATTGTTGGTGGCTACACCTCGATCAACGCCCTCGTGAAGGCCGAGCTGTTCCCCGCCTCCATTCGCGCACTGGGTGTGGGACTTGGCTACGCAATCGCCAACTCGCTCTTCGGCGGCACCGTTCCGCTGATCGGCGCGGCCTTCCAGAAAGCCGGCCGCGTTGACCTGTTCTTCACCTACGTCACCGTGGCGATCGCCATCTCGTTGCTGGTCTACATCTTCGCACTGAAGAACAAGAAGACCACTCACCTGGACGACGAACAGGGGCATGCCTGGAACGCCAAGAACCAGGAAGACGACAAGAAGGAACTCATCGAGGCCTGATTTCGTCGGTAGTACGCCGGTGGCCACCCGGTTCGCGCAAGAACTTGCGCGAACCGGGTGGCCACTCTTCGTTGGCGGGTGCCAACCGGCGGAACCGATCCTAGCCGTTGAACGTCAGCGGGTGCGGACCCGTCCTGCCGTCGCGCTCGAGGGCCTCGATGGCCGTCATTTCCTCGTCGCTGAGCTCGAACCCGAGCACGTCGAAGTTCGCCGCCATGCGCGAGGCTGTGACCGACTTCGGGATCACCACGTTGCCGGTCTGCAGGTGCCAGCGTATGACAACCTGTGCGGGGGTCACGCCGTGCGCCTGGGCGGCCGCCACGACGGCAGGCTCGCCCAGAACTGCGCCCTGCGCCAGGGGGCTCCACGCTTCGGTTGCGATGCCGTGGGCAAGGTTCACTGCGGCGGTTTCGCGGTTCTGCAGCAACGGGTGAAGCTCGACCTGGTTCACCGCAGGAACGGTTCCGCCCAACGCGATGATGCGCTCGAGCTGTTCCGGCGCGAAGTTGGAGACGCCGATGGCTCGGGTGAGCCCCTCGGCGCGAAGCTCCTCAAGCACCTGCCACGATTCGAGGTAGGCGTCGGTATCGGTGCCGGGCCAGTGAATGAGGTAGAGGTCGACGTAGTCGAGGCCGAGCTTCTCGAGGCTGGTGAGCAGGGCGGCGCGGGTCTTTTCGCGGCCCAGGTCGGCCAGCCACAGCTTGGTGGTGATGAACAGTTCGTCGCGCGAGATGCCGGATTCGGCGATGGCGCGTCCGACGCCTGCTTCGTTTCCGTAGATCGCTGCCGTGTCGATGCTGCGGTAGCCGGCGGCCAGGGCACCGGCTACGGCCGCGGTCGTTTCCTCGTCGGATACCTGGAACACGCCGAAGCCCAGCTGCGGCATGGTGATCCCGTTGTTCAAGGTGACGACGGGGGTGGTGGAGGTGGTGTTCATGTTCTTGATTCCTTTGGTGGGCGTGGGTGGTGGGGGAACGGGTTGTTAGGACACCGGTACGGAAATCGGGGCCGGTTCCGGGGTTTTTGCGTATTCGCCGCCGCGAACCCGTACCGCGACAAGCAGCACCAGCAATCCGGCAACGGTGATTGCGGCACCGGCCCACAGCGGGGAGGTGTAGCCGAGCCCCGCGGCGATGGTCAGGCCGCCGACCCACGCGCCGAAGGCGTTGCCGATGTTGAAGGCCGCAATGTTGGCGCCCGAGGCGAGGGTTGGCGCGTGCGCCGCGTGGTTCATGATGCGCATTTGCATCCCCGGCACCGCGGCAAAGCCGACTCCGCCCATGAGCACCAGAGCGATGATGGTTGCGATCTGGTTCTCGGCCGTGAGTGCGAAACCGACCAACACGACCGTGAGGACGCCCAAAAGCGCAATGAGCGTTTTCGGCAGGTTCTTGTCCGCGGCGCGGCCGCCGAGGATGTTGCCGGCGAACAGTCCGACGCCGAAGAGGATCAACAGCCACGGCACGGTGCTCGGGGCAAAGCCGCCGACGCCCGTGAGCGTGAAGGCGATGTAGGTGAAGGCGCCGAACATGCCGCCGTAACCCAGGATGGTGACGAACATCGAGAGCCATACCTGCGGGCTGCGGAAGATCGAGAATTCACCAAAGACGCCTGCGTTGGAGGAACGGGCCAGGTTGCCCGGCACCAGCAGCATGATGCCGACCAGCGCGATGACACCGATGGCCGTGATGGCCCAGAAGGTGGCGCGCCACCCGGCGGCCTGGCCGAGCATCGTTCCAAGGGGCACGCCGAGCACGTTGGCGATGGTGAGTCCCGCGAACATGAACGCGATGGCGCCGGCACGCTTGGTGGCAGGCACCAGGTCGGCGGCAACTACCGAGCCGATGCCGAAGAACGCGCCGTGACACAGCGCTGCGATGATGCGTCCGAGCATGACCAGCTCGTAGCTTGGACCGGTGGCCGAGAGCAGGTTGCCGATGATGAACAGCACCATCAGGAACAGCAGGGACTTCTTGCGGTCGTACCTGCCCAGCACGGCAGTGAAGATGATGGCGCCGATGGCAACGGCCAGGGCATAGCCGGAGATGAGGTATCCGGCGACGGTTTCGGTGACGCCGAAATCCGCCGCGACGTCGGGCAGCAAGCCCATGATCACGAACTCGGTGAGACCGATGCCAAAGCCGCCGAGGGCAAGGGCATAAAGAGCAACTGGCATGAAAACCTTCTGTGCGAATCTTAGGTGTGGATGCAGCGGCGTACCGGCCGGATACGTTCGTTGCGTGTGCAACTACTGCGTAAGCAATGATTGCACGCGCGGCATATCGGCGCAAGGTGATAGTCTTGTGGTGTAGAGAACAGAGGAGTTCCGCCCATGGGAATCAAGGACGACGCGGTACAGGTTCGCGCGCAGGGCTGGCGAACGCTTGCCGCGCTGCACAACCTCATTGAGGGTGAACTGGAGCGCGCCCTGCAGGCCAAGCACGGCCTGTCGGTTGTTGAATTCACGGTGCTGGACGCACTGGGTCGGCAGGATGGATGGCACATGCGCATGGCGCAACTTGCCCGTGCCGCCGCACTCTCCAGCAGCGCCATTACCCGGCTGGTCACGCGACTCGAAGACCGCGGCCTGCTCACCCGCATCCTCTGCATGGATGATCGCCGCGGCATTTACACCGAACTCACGGCGGCAGGCGAGAAGCTGCTGAACGAGGCGCATCCAACCCACGACGCCGTATTGCGCGAGGCGCTGGAAAATGCCGCCCGGGTGCCCGAACTCCAGGACCTGGTCACGGCCGTCGCGCCGCGCGACGAAAACTGACAGCGAAGGTTTCTGCGGCGACCAAGGGTGCCGGGTTACCCGGCCCCGACGTTGCGGAACCGACGCATTTCCTTGGCATGCCGAGCATGCACTTCCGTGACGGAAAAAGACCCCGCGTGACACCGCCGGCCGCCGAAAGCGGCCGCGTGTGACACTGTGCGACCCCTTGATTCCCCACGTGAAGCGCGGGGTTTGCGGCGGCGCCAGCGGTTCCTAGAGTCGAACATATTCGTTCGCATCTCGCCCGGAAGGAACCACCAATCATGACCAGCACGGACCTCGAAGCACAGCCCCGGACGCGACTTGAGCAACTCGAGGAACGCTTTGCGCCGCTGTTCTTGGACATTGCCGCGGGGGCTTCCGAGCGCGACAGCACCCGGAACCTGCCTCACGAGCAGATCAAGGGCCTTGCCACCGCCGGTTTCGGTGCCGTGAGGGTGCCCGAATCCCATGGCGGTGCAGGCGCCACCCTGCCCGAACTCTTCGTGCTGCTGACGTCCCTGGCCGCCGCCGATCCGAATATCGCCCAGGCGCTGCGCGGGCACTTCGCGTTTGTGGAGGATCGGCTGGTCGCCCCGGAGGGCGCAGAGCGCGATGCCTGGTTGGGCCGCTTTGCGGCGGGGGAGCTCGTCGGAAATTCCTGGACCGAGATCGGGACCGTGGCACTGGGCGAGGTGAACACCAAGGTGAGCCCGGACGGCAGCGGCGGTTTCGCCGTGACCGGAACCAAGTACTACTCCACCGGCAGCATCTTCGCCGACTGGATCGACACCTATGCCGAGCGCACCGATACCGGGCAGCGGGTCATTGCCGTGGTCAAGGCCCGCCAGCCGGGCGTATCGCTCGGGGACGACTGGGACGGGTTCGGGCAGCGCACCACCGGCACCGGCACCGCGAACTTTGCCGGGGCGGCGGTGGAGCCGGCGCACGTGATCGACTTCGAGACCCGCTTCAAGTACCAGACCGCGTTCTACCAGGGCGTGTTGCTCGCCGTGCTTGCGGGCAGCGCCAAGTCCGCGGAACGCGATTTCGCCGCGGAACTTGGTGCCCGCAAGCGCACGTTCAGCCACGGGGCCGCGGAACGGGCCAACGACGACCCTCAGCTGTTGCAGGTCATCGGCGAGGTCTCGGCCGTAGCGTTCGTGGCGGCCGCTTCCGTCGCATCCACGGCCGCGGCGCTGGAGGGCGCGTACCAAGCGGCGTTGGCCGTGCATGCGGGGGAGCTGGGCCTTGAGGAAGAGGAAGCTGCCAACGACGCCGCGGAACTCGCCTCCGCGCAGGCGCAGATCGTGCTGACGCCGTTGGTGACCAATGCGCTGTCGCATGCGTTTGACGCCCTTGCGGCCTCCGCAACCAGCACCGCGAAGAACCTGGACAGGCATTGGCGCAATGCGCGCACCGCCGGAAACCACAATCCCTGGGTGTTCAAGGCCCGGCTGGTCGGTGAAAACGCTGTCCACGGCTGGGCGCTGCCGCGGGTCTGGGCCATCGGGGCGTCCACCTCGCGCTAAGGACCCTGGTCATCAACCTTTCTGGGCGGGCACGCAATGGCGTGCCCGCCCAAAGACGTCTTCGGGTCGTCTGGTTCTTTCAGGGGCTTGATGGATCGCCCGAGCCCGCGGGGCGGGCTTGGCGTCCGGTGGATCCTGGCGCTTGGGCCGCCGGATTCCGCGAACGGGTTGCAGGGGATGCCAGACGTGCGGCGAGCGCCTCTTCCGGGCCTGGTTTTATATAGGTAAAACCTGTTAAGAAGAACGATAAAAACAGTTTTACGAATGTAACGCGAGACACCATCCTTGTGTGTGAAGGTCATCTCATTCTTGGCACAAAGGAGCCGTTCGCGTGCAGAGCACATCCCTGAAACCCCACGTCGTCACGCTGGGAACCGCCGGCGGTCCGCGCTGGTGGACCGGCGAAAATGCCGGCAAGCGTGCGGGCATTTCCACGGCGGTCGTCGTCGGCGACGCCGTGTACCTGGTGGATGCCGGAACGGGCGTGGGAAACCAGCTCATGAAGGCTGGCTTCAGCACCGCGAACCTGCGCGGGATATTCCTCACCCACCTGCACTCGGACCACACCATCGACCTCGCGTCACTGGCCATCTTCGGGCTGTTCACCGTGACCCCGGGCCAGAGGCCCATCCACATCATCGGCCCGGGCGACCGAGGCATCCTGCCGCCGGCCTCGCCGCGCGCGAAAGTTGCCCCCCAGCCGCTTTACCCGGCCAACCCGACCCCGGGCACGGCCGACATGTTCAGCCACCTCATGCAGGCCTACGCCACCGACCTGAACGACCGGGTGATCGACGCCTTGCGCCCCTCGCCGCTGGACCACTTCATCGCCTCGGACATCCAGATCCCGCAGGGAACCGGCTACCACGCGAACGAGAATCCGACCCCGGAGGACTTCGCCCCGTTCGAGATCTACCGCGACGAGCTGGTCACCGTGACGGCCACCCTGGTCAAGCACCCGCCGATCGCCCCGGCCTTCGCGTTCCGCTTCGACACCGCCGAGGGGTCGGTGACCATTTCCGGCGACACCGCTCCGTGCGACAACCTGGTCACGCTGGCCCGCGACACCGACCTGCTGCTGCACGAGGCCATCGACTTCGACTGGGTCGAGCGGGCCTACGGCCACATCGGTACCGAGGCCGCGCAAGCCTCCATGGACCACCACCGGCTCTCCCACACCTCCGCGCAGCAGGCCATCGAGCTTGCCGAACGCGCCGGGGCCCGCACCCTGGCCCTGCACCACCTGGTCCCCGGAACCACCCCGATCTCGGTATGGCGCTCCCACGCCGCGGACTTCTCCGGCACCTTCGTGGTCCCGGACGACTTGCAAGTGATCTCCTTCGCCACCCAACGAGCAGAAATGGTAGTCTCCCGATGACACACAGCCCGGCTATCGATAAGGCCTCCGAGAAGTTGGACATCCCGTCGCTGAACTCGCCGCAGATGCGGCGCATCCTGGCCTCGTCCTTCATCGGCAGCGCCATCGAGTTTTACGACTTCATCCTCTACGCCACGGCCGCCTCCCTGGTCTTCAACAAGGTGTTCTTCGTGAACCTGGAGCCGTCGGTGGCGATCTTCGCCTCCTTCGCCACGCTCGCCGTCGGCTACCTGGCCCGCCCGCTGGGCGGCATCGTCTTTGGCCACTTCGGCGACAAGCTCGGGCGCAAGGGCGTGCTGATCACCTCCATGGTGATGATGGGCGTTGCCTCCACCATCATCGGGTTGCTGCCTCCGACCGCGCAGGTGGGCATGATCGCCCCGATCGCGCTGATCATCCTGCGCATCGTCCAGGGCCTGGCCGTGGGCGGCGAATGGGGCGGGGCCATGCTCATGGCCCTGGAACATGCCCCGAAGGAACGCCGCGGATTCGCCGCGAGCTTCGCGAACATGGGCGGCCCGGCCGGCGCCGTCATGGCCACGCTCGCCGTCTCCGCCGTCTCGACGCTGCCCAACGACCAGTTCCTGTCCTGGGGCTGGCGCATCCCGTTCATCGCCAGCCTGGGCCTCGTGGCCATCGGCCTGGTCATCCGCCTGAAGGTCTCCGAATCCCCGCTCTTCCTGGCCCTGGAAAACAAGGCCGAGGAAAAGAAGATCCCGTTGATGCAGGTGCTCACCAAGTACCCGAAGTCGGTCCTCATGGGCACCTTGGTGGGCATGAGCTCATACACCGTGCAGGGAATCATGACGGTCTGGGCGATCTCCTACGTGGTGGAAGCCGGCGGAATGGACCGCACCTCGGTGCTGAACATCAAGGCAGTGGGCGCCGCGTTGACGGTGGTGTTCGTCTGGATTGCCGCACGCTACTCCGACCGCATCGGGCGCCGTCCGGTGATGATGATCGGCATCCTGGCCGGTGCCGTGCTGGCGCTGCCGATCATGTGGATGCTGCAGATGGGCGAACTCTGGCTCTTCGCCATCGCGCTGTTCCTGGCCAACGGGCTGATCCAGGGCGTCATCTTCGGACCCTTCGGTGCCTTCACTGCTGAACTGTTCCCCACGCGCATCCGCTACACCGGCGCCTCGCTGGTCTACCAGCTGTCATCGACCCTCGGCGCCGGGTTCACCCCGATGATCGTCACGGGGCTGGTGCTCCTTGGAGGCGGATCGCTGTGGATCGCCGGGGCCGGGTGGGCCGTGGTCTTCGTGATCGCCGCGCTGGCGATGCGCAGCGTGAAGGAAGGCAAGGACGCCGACCTGAGCGCCGAAAAGATGTAGCTCCGCGGAGCTTTTGAAGGGATGGGTGGTTTCTGACGAAACCGCCCATCCCTTCTTTGCGTTCGGCCCCGATCCGTTCGCGGAAATCGATGAAGACGCGCGGGCACCTGCCTCCCTGCCGCCACCGCCGACGGGTTTCTTCCGGCGGCTGCCGGCGCAGGGCCGTGGCCCCGGCCACGTATGATCCCAGTCACTGGGGTGTGGTGCCCGCGACACCTCGACGGAGTGCCGCAGCGCCCGGAAACTGGCATCTTTTTCGCTTTCCCCCGGGCATTTCCCGGTGCACCCCAGACTCAAACATGCATCGTTCGGAGGGGTATTGTCTCCAAGGGCGCATCTCGCCTATGCACCAGAGCACATTTCTGGCTGGCGGCCGAGGCGCCCAAATATCCCTGGCAAGACCCCGGAAAGTTTCACATGGCTATTAGCACTACTTCGACGGCAACGGAGCCGTCTGCACAAGGTGACGCAGGCAGCAAGCTGCGCTCGCGGCACGTCACCATGATCACCCTTGGCGGCATCATCGGCGCCAGCCTCTTTGTGGGTTCGGGCAACGTCATCCGTTCGGTCGGTCCCGCAGCCGTCATTTCCTACCTCATCGGCGGGCTCCTGGTCTTCCTGGCCATGCGCATGCTCGGCGAGATGGCCGCCGCACGCCCGACCGTCGGCTCGTTCATGGAATACGCCCGTCAGGGTCTCGGCAACTGGGCCGCATACCTCGTCGGCTGGCTGTACTGGTACTTCTGGGTCGGCGTGCTGGCCTACGAATCGGTGCTCGGCGGCAAGATGCTCAACGGTTGGTTCCCCGAGCTTCCGTCATGGTTGTTCTCCGCTATTCTGTTGGTCCTCTTCATCTGCACCAACATCATCTCGGTGCGCACCTTCGGCGAGGTCGAGTTCTGGCTGGCCAGCATCAAGGTCGTCGCCATCGTCGTCTTCCTTGCAGTCGGCGTGCTCTTCGCCCTGGGCATGTGGCCGAACTCCACTCCCTCCCTCGATAACCTGTGGCAGCATGGCGGATTCGCCCCGAACGGCGTGTGGATCTCCATCACCGGCGTGGCCGTCGTGATCTTCTCCTACTTCGGCACCGAGATCGCCGTCATGGCCGCAGCCGAGTCCGAGGATCCCGCCAAGGGCATCCGCCAGGCCAGCAGCACCATCATCTGGCGCATCCTGCTGTTCTTCGTCGGAGCAGTGCTGGTGATCGTGACCATCGTGCCGTGGAACCAGCTGCCCGATCCGGCCGAGGTCGCCCCGTTCACCTACGTGTTCTCGCTCTTTGGCCTGCCTGGCGCCGAACTGGTGATGAGCCTGATCATCTTCACCGCAGTCTGCTCGGTGCTGAACTCCGGCCTGTATTCCGCTTCGCGCATGTTTGCCGCGTTGGCCGACCAGGGCTTCGCCCCGAAGATCATGACCAAGCGTTCAAAGAACGGCGTGCCGCTGGCCGCATTGATCGCCTCGACGGTCGGCGGCTTCATTGCGACCATCGTGAACTTCGCGTTGCCGGACTCCGGCATCTTCGACTTCATCATGAACTCCGCCGGGCTGGTGGCACTGTTCGTCTACGTCTTCATCGCCGTGACCCAGATGCGCCTGCGCTCGCGCATGTCCCCCGAGGAAGTCGCCGGGTTGAAGCTGAAGATGTGGCTCTTCCCCTGGTTGAACTACCTGCTGATCGCCGGTGTGGCCGGTGTCCTGGCCATCATGTTGACCACCGAATCCGGCCGGACCCAGGTGTGGACCAGCTTGCTGGCCACCCTGGTACTGGTTGCCTTCTGGCCAGTGGTCCGCAAGAAGCTTGCGGCCCGCGATCGCGAAGCGGTCACGTCCTCCGCTTCCTAGCCTGAAGTTCCGCTGGCCGGGAAGCCGGAAAGCCGGGAACCCGGGTAATGAACCGGCCTCCTAAGGCCGGGCTCGGTAGGCAAACATCCACGCAGCGAGTGCCTGGGTCCGATATTTCATCGGGCCCAGGCACTCGTGCGTTAACGGGATGCGTTCGGCGTTGAACCGGCGGACATGGTCCCGAGATCGGCCGTCGCTGAACTATCTCAGCCCGGCTTCCGGGGGAGCAGGTCAGAAACCGCCCGTCCCTTCTTCGCGTTCGGCCCCGATCCGTTCGCAGAACTCGATGAAGGCGCGCAGGCGCAGGCTGGGCCGGTCCGAGGCCGTGTAGGCGACACAGATGTCGCTGCGGCCCACCGGGCCGTCGATTTCCAGCATCGCCAGCGGCAACCCGTCGTAGCTCATGTTCACCGGCGGGCGTTGGACCAGCACCGTGTAGCCCAGCCCGCGGGCCACCATGCCGCGCACGGCCTCGAAGTTCGAGCTGCTCCAAGCGATCTTGGGATCAAGGCCGGACATGCGCAGGTTCACCAGCTGGTTGTCTTGCACCGAGGGGATGTCCAGGGAGACGAAGTCCTCGTCGGCCAGCTCCGCCAGCCGGATGCTGCCCCTGCCGGCGAGCGGGTGGCCGGCGGCCAGCAACACGTAGGGGCGCCCGCCCATCACCGGGGCGTGCTTCACCTGCGGCAGCAGGTGCCTGGTGTGGGTCAACACCGCATCCAGGTAGCCCTCGAGCATCCGCTCCTGCAGCACGACCCCGTCGCCCTCAATGATCCGCACCTCGAGTCCGGGGTTCGGCTTGGTGAACTGCTCGCAGATCACCGGCAGCCAGAACGCCGAGAGGCCCGTGTAGCAGCCGATGACCAGCGGTCCGGCCAGGGTGCTTTGGCGTTCCCCGATGTGGCCCTGGACTTCCTCCGCATGGCGGACCAGGTCCTTGGCGTCGCGCAGGAAATGGGCGCCCACCGCGGTGAGCACCACCCCGCGGGCCCGGTGCCGGACCAACAGCTGCGACCCCACGATGCGTTCGAGTTCGTTGATGGCCTGGGACATGGCCGCCTGGGAAATGTGGCACGCGGCGGCGGCGCCGGATATCGACTCGGCATCGGCCACGGCGATGAAGTACTGCAATTGCTTGAGGGTGTAGTTGACCACCCATTCAGCGTAGGGGATGGGGTGCGGGAAGCCCTGAACGGAGTCATCGGAGTGACGCCGGAACCAGCGCATATTGCCTCTGCTGCCCGGCAGCCGGCCTCACGCGTCATGTATGGCTCAAGCGCGGATGTTGACAGACATCGGTCGGTGGGGACAAAAGGGGCGCTCTTCGTCAATGCCCGAGCACTGAAACACAAGCTCCGCGGCACGGCGGATTCGTACAGTGGGTGGTGGACCGCGACGCAATGCGGCGTACCTGCGGGGTGATGGAACCGAATGGATCCTGCGCCCCCGAACCGTCGTGGAAAGGCGAAACCATGGAGACCACACTCGACCTGCGCAGCATCACCGCTCAAGAAGCCGAGCGGCTGGTGGCGGGGGCGCTGGGGTCCTACGGGATCCCGGCAGCCGAAGCGACGCTCGAGCTCATCAAGCACCGCGAGAACTTCGTCTACCGGCTCCGGGTGCCCGGGTGCCCGGACCTGGCGGTGAGACTGCACCGGCCGGGGCTGCACAATGACGAGGAAATCCACGCGGAGATGGCGTTCCTGGGAGCGGCCGCAGCCCGCGGAATCATGGTGCCCCGGGTGCTGCCGACGCTCGACGGGCGGCTGTTCGTTTCCGAACTCGATCGATTCGGCAGGTCCGTCCAGATCGACCTGCAGGAATGGATCACCGAATCCACAACGCTCGGATCCATCGATGAAGGGCTGTTCGGCACCAGCACGCTGGGACCCGAGGACTTCAGGAACCTGGGGGCCACCATCGCCCGGCTGCACGTGCTGGCCGAGGAACTGGGTCCGGAAGCCGGTGCGGGGCGCAGTGCCTGGGACTCGGAGGGGCTCACCGGTGCCGCGCCGCTCTGGGGCGACCCGCTGGCCGGCAGCGTGCTGGACGCCTCCCAGCGAGTTTTGCTGCGCACGGCACTGGACCGTGCCGGCCGCAAGCTGGAGGAGCACGGCAAGGCCCCGGACCGCTACGGGGCCATCCACGCGGACTTCACCCCGGAGAACGTGCTCACGTCTCCCGACGGCCTGCGGGTCATCGACTTCGACGATTTCGGCCCCGGCTACTTCCTCTTCGACCTGGTGACCGCACTCTTCTTCTTCCAGCCGCATCCCGAATACCCCGCGTACCGGGAGGCGCTGCTCCGGGGGTACGGTTCCGTTCGTGAACTGCCGCCGGAACACCTGGAACTCTGGGACACGCTGCGTCTGGCCCGCGGCGCCAGCTACCTGGGGTGGGCCGCGGCCCGCGACGGGCAGGACGACGCCCGATTCATCTTCGAGAACGTGCTGCCGCTGGTGCTCCGGCTGGCGGCGGACTATGCAAAGGACAGCCCGACGTTGATTTCCGAGACCGTTTCCACGACGGATGAACTGCTGGCCCGGCGCTTCGCCACGGTCGGCAGGCATTCCCCGCTCTTCTACGCCCAGCCGATCGCCCTGGCCTCGGCCGAGGGGGTGTGGCTCACCGACACCGAGGGCCGCCGCTACCTGGACGGCTACAACAATGTGCCGCACGTCGGGCACTGCAACCCGCGGGTGGTCGCCGCCGCGTGCGCGCAGGCCAAGGTCCTGAACCTGCACAGCCGCTACCTGAACGAGCCGATGGTGGCCTACGCGGAGAAGCTGCTGTCCTGTTTCCCGGCGCCGCTGGACAAGGTCTTCTTCACCAACTCCGGCTCGGAATCCAACGAGCTGGCGCTGCGCATCGCCCGCCAGCACACCGGGGCCCGGGGCGTGCTGGTCAGCGATTTCAGCTACCACGGCAACACGAGCTCGCTGGCCGAGCTCACCACCGGCCTGATCACCCGCGAGGGCCTGGGGGAGCATGTCCGTCCGATCCGCATCCCCGACCTGGAGCATGCGGGCGGGCTGGCGGAGGACGAACTCACCGCCGATGCCCTGGCCGAGGTGGACGCGGCGATTGACTCCCTGCGTGCCGCGGGCATCGGCCTGTCGGCGGTGCTCTTTGACCCGCTCTTCTCCACGGAGGGGCTGAACCGGGTCCCGCGCGGCTACGTGGCCGGGCTGGCCGACCGCGTGCATGCCGCCGGCGGCATGGTGATTGCCGATGAGGTCCAGTCCGGGTTCGGGCGCTCCGGGGACGCCATGTGGGGGTTCGAGCTGCACGGCATCGTCCCGGACCTCGCCACCCTCGGCAAGCCCATGGGCAACGGGCACCCGCTCGGCGGCGTGGTGACCACGGCTGCGCTGCTCGACGAGTTCGGCAGCCACAACATGTACTTCAACACCTTTGCCGGCAGCCCGGTCTCCGCGGCCACCGGGCTGGCGGTGCTGCAGGAAATGGAGGACCGCTCCCTGATGGCCAACGCCGGGGACCTCGGTGCCGACATCCAGCTGCGGCTGCGGGAACTCGCGTCCGCATCGCCCGCCGCCGGCGCGGTCAAGGGACGCGGCCTGTTTTTCGGGGTGGAGATCGTGCGCCCGGACGGGAGCCCGTGGGCGGAAGGCGCCAAGGCGGTCATCGAACACATGAAGGCGAACGGCGTGCTGGTCAGCAGGATCGGCCCGGACGACAACGTGCTGAAGATGCGCCCGCCCATGGTGATCGGGAGGACGGAAACCGATCTGCTGCTCGAGGCCTTCGGCGCCGCGCTGAGGCATCTAGACAACGCGGCCTAGGGGCCCGGATCGCGAAATGCCCGTGGCGGGCACCGGAGGAATCGGTGCCCGCCACGGGCATTTCAGGTTTGTTTGCGCCACTGCCCGTGGTGCCGTGCGGGGTGCTTCGCAACACTCTTTGTGCCGCGCTTGCATAGGCCCTTCGATTGCCGGTTCACCGGATTCCGCGCATGCGGGAGATCGTTCCCGACTGGTTCTATTCCCCGCATGATTGCTGCGGTGCTTTGCGTCCGCAAGTAAGCAATTTTTATACCCCTAGGGGTATATGACATACTCGGGTGGGGACGGGGCTTCGGCCCCACCGTGAAAAATGACACCAAACGCGAGGAGCAAACGCATGTGCCGTGCAGTCAAGTGCCGCAAGTGCCAGAAAACCACCTGGGCCGGCTGCGGCCAGCATGTCAAGCAAGTCATGGCCCACGTGCCGAGCTCCCAGCGCTGCTCCTGCGACCCGAACGCGCCAAAGGCCCCCAGAGAGTCCGGCGGTTGGCTCGCGCGTTTCTTCCGCCGCTAGATCCGGGGCGGCCAAGAGCCTTGCGGCGATCGATGCACCGAGTGGTGCGTCGATCGCCGTTTTGTTTGCCACCCAAGTTGGATGCGGCCGTCCGCGGCGTTGCGACGAAAACCCTTGAATTATTACGAATTTGTGACGATTGATTGTCGACCAAACTTATTGGCATGTGGTAATGCGCTCGCTAGGCTGGGTGGGCTTGGGGTTTTGCAGCATTGCAGGGAGCTTCGCCGGTTCGGTTTTTTGGGGGGAGATCTGATGTTGGGGTTGAAAATAAGGGTTGCCGCTGCGGGTTTGTTGCTGTTGTTTGCGGTTGCCAACGTGCAGGCGGGGGCTCTTGCGGCAGTACCGAAGTGCTCGCTGGCTCCCGAAAGCACCCTTCGTCTTGATCCGCCCGAATCGAACAGGGTGATTCAGTCGTTCGACTATGGTTCCGACGGGGATGTCTATTTCATGCAGCCTTCCCGCAACAACACCCGGTTGTCCAGATGCTCCCGCACTGCGGAGGGGGCCTGCGTTCAGAAGGACAGCGTCATGCTGCCGGACTTCGGGCACGGCGAATCCCTTGAGGTGTACGCGAAGGGCGGTCATACCTATGCATGGGTGGGAAGTGGTGCCGGGAACAAGTCGCCGCACTATCGGTCGAAGACGGTCTCGCTTATCGAGTACATCAATGCGCCCGAGGGGTCGAAAAGGGCGAGCTATCGAATGGTTGGCACGCTGACGGACTTGGCTGCAATTGCCCCCGGCAAGTCCGGCCCCGCATCCCGAAGTGCCGTTGCGCTGGCCGACGGGCAGGATCGGCTGGCCATTCGGGCGCAGCTCGGAGGGCCTCGTTCGCCCGTCTACTACGGCATTTACAAGACCGCGGAACTTACCGAACTCATGAGGAAGTCGCCGGGAAACACGTTGTCGATTGCAAAGGCCGAGGAGTTGATGGTGTCCCGATTCAAGGAACCGAAGACCTCGAAGAAGGCATTCCAGGGCTTTGACATCAAGGACGATGGGGCCGCGACAAAATACCTCTACATTTTTCGAGGTTTCGTGGGGCAAACCCCCACGATTTACCTGAACTCCTGGCGGGACGGTGGGGAAACTGCCCGGAAGGGGGTCTACGTCATGAAGAGCAAGGCCACCTCGAGTCTTGAGGCCGAGGGTATCAAGGTTGAAGCGGACCCAATGGGTGGCGAGGGCGTGCATGTTCAAATCGGATTCAAGCCGAACAAGCGCGATGACAAGGACCGGCGGATCTTTAGATTGTACCGATTGGCGGGCTACGCGCCGGGGCTGGAGGCAGGTGCTCCTGTCCTTCCGCCTTGCCCCGAGAAGGGTTCCCCCAGCGGGGAGAATTCCCCCAGCGACAAGAATTCCCCCGATGGGGAGGTGGCGAGTCCTCAGGTCCGGGGGAACCGACCCGACGGGTCGAATTTGTCGCCCAGCGAGCTTCGGGGGTACCTGAGCGCCGGGGGGACAGTGTGGGTCCACCGATGCTTTGCGAGGATCCCCTTTTGCAAAAGCTTGTGTGGAGCCTCGAGCTGGCGTGCTCGCGGAGTGGCGGGCAAAACCTATCACCATACCCCCTAGGGTATTATCGTTAACGTTTGATTCGATACCCCTAGGGGTATCTGTAATGGATGACGCAACCACAAGGAGAGACGATGCTTCTTGAACGCATCTATGACGAAGACCTCGCGCAGGCCAGCTATCTCATTGGCTGCCAGGCAAACGGGGAAGCAATCGTGGTCGACGCGCGACGCGACATCGAGGTGTACCGCAAGATTGCCGCGGCAAACGGGATGAAGATCGTTGCCGTCACCGAGACGCACATCCACGCCGACTACCTCTCGGGCACCCGTGAGCTGGCCGCCGCCACCGGCGCGAAGGTCTACGTCTCGGGCGAGGGCGGGAAGGACTGGCAGTACGGCTTCGCGGGCGAGCGGCTCCTCGACGGGGACACCATCACACTGGGCAACATCACGGTCGAGGCCATGCACACCCCCGGGCACACCCCGGAACACCTGTCCTTCCTGATCACCGACGGCGCGTTCAGCGACCAGCCGGGATTCATGCTCTCGGGAGACTTCGTCTTCTCCGGCGACCTCGGACGCCCGGACCTGCTCGACGAGGCGGCGGGAGGCGTCGACACGCGCTTCGACGGGGCACGCGACCTGTTCGTCTCGTTGCAGAAGAAGTTCCTGACCCTTCCGGACTACGTGCAGGTCTATCCGGGGCACGGCGCGGGTAGCGCCTGCGGCAAGGCGCTGGGCGCCATCCCTTCCACCACGGTGGGCTACGAGCGCAGCTTCGCCTGGTGGGGCGTCTACCTCGAGGCAGACGACGAGGCGGGATTCGTCGAGGCGCTGCTCGACGGGCAACCCGACGCCCACGCCTACTTCGGCCGCATGAAACGCCAGAACCGCCAGGGACCGGCCGTCATGGGCGAGCGCGCGGCGCTGGCCGAGCTGGCAACCGAGGACGTGGCCGCAGCCCTGGCCGCCGACGAGATCGGCATCGTCGACACCCGCCACCACTCGCAGGTCCACGCAGGCACGGTGGCGGGCGCCCTGAACATCCCTGCCGGCAAGCGGGCGGCAAGCTACGGCGCTTGGGCCGTTGACCCGGAAACCGACAAACGTCCGCTGGTGCTGCTGGCTCCGGACAGCGAGTCCGCCACCGAAATGTGGGATCACCTGGTGCGCGTGGGCATCGACGCGGTGGCCGGCTACGTCCGGACGCTCGACGGCCTGCCGAGCTACAGGCCGGAGACCTTGGCCCCCGCCGACCTTGCGGGGTTCGACGCGGCACTGCTGTTGGATGTGCGCAGCAAGTCCGAGCACGCCGCCGGACACATCCCCGGCTCCGTCCAGCTCAACGCCGGGCGGGTGCTCTGGCACGCCGACAGCCTTCCGGCCGACGGCGTGATCGTCAGCTACTGCCAGACCGGCGCGCGCAACTCCGTGGCCGCCTCCGCACTGCGCCGGGCCGGCCACAGGGTCGTCGAGCTCGAGGGCAGCTACGCGGGCTGGAACTCATGGAACGGCCGAAACACCCAAAACCCCTAGCACGATGCAGGGCGCCGCGCTACGTCTCCATGACAGGAAAGCTCCCGCGCGCGGCGCAACCACTGGGACCATCGCTCCGAAACACCCGAAGAAACCGCCAGACCATACTGGATCTGATTCGCCCAACTCATTGGTTGGCCATGACAACTGTCATGGCCAACCAATGAGTTCTTGCTCTTCTGCTGGGCCGCCATACACAGAAGACTGGTCGGTATGAACGAAACGACCGAACAATTGGCCGCACGGTTGGAAACCACGCCTGATCCGGGGCTCGCGCTAAGACTCGACGCGGTCCGCAAGACCTTCCACACCGCCCAAGGCCCGCTGGAAGCCGTGGCGGGAATCAACCTGAGCGTCGGGACCGGAGAGATCGTTGCCTTCCTGGGACCCAACGGAGCGGGAAAAACCACCAGCATCGACATGATGCTCGGGCTCACCGCACCGACAACCGGCACCATTTCGGTGTTCGGCAAGAGCCCCCGCGCGGCCGTGGAGGCCGGGGAAATCTCGGCCGTGCTGCAAACCGGCGGGTTGCTGCGGGACCTCACGGTGCGCGAAACCGTCACCGCGATCGCAGCGCTGCACGGTGCCAAGGACCGCATCGAAGAGGTCATGGAACGCACCAATATCCTCTCCCTGTCCCGCCGCAAGGTCTCCAAGTGCTCGGGAGGCGAACAGCAGCGGCTGAAGTTCGCGCTCGCACTGCTGCCCGATCCGCGGCTGCTGATCCTCGACGAACCCACCGCCGGCATGGACGTTTCGGCCCGCCGCGCCTTCTGGGACACCATGCGGCAGGACGCGCTGGAGGGGCGTACCGTCCTGTTCGCCACCCACTACCTGGAAGAGGCGCAGGAATTCGCCGAACGCACGGTGTTGATCGGAGCCGGCCGGTTGCTGGCAGACGGCCCCACCAACCAGCTGCGCACCATGACCGGCGGACACGTCGTCACCGCCACGTTGCCCGATGACCGACCCGCCGAGCCGGCACTTGCGGCGCTGCACACCCTGCCGCGGGTCGTCTCCGTGCACGCGGAGGGCCGCCGGGTTAGCGTCACGGGTCCTGAGTCCGATGCCGCTGCGTTGATGCTGCTCACGGAACTCGGGGCCCGAGAGCTGGAGATCACCGCACCCACCCTGGAATCCGCCTTCATGGCGCTGACGGAAGCACGCTGATGAACCCCACCTACGTACGCATCGAGCTTGTCCGCCAATCCCGGGACATCATGAACGTCATGTTCGCGGTGTTCATGCCCGTGGCCATGTACGTACTCTTCGGGAACATGTTTGGCTCCGGGGACGAGCTTGCCGGCAACGGCAACGTAAAGTTCTACGTCATGGTCTCTATGGCCGCCTACGGTTCGGCCATAGCCACCACGGCAATCGCCGGGACCGCCGCCACCGAGTCCATGCTCGGGTGGGGACGGCAAATCGCGCTGACGCCGATGAAGCCCTCGGGGTTCGTGGCCGCCAAGATCGCCGTCGCCCTTGTCATCTCCGCAGCCAGCGCCGCCGCCGTGTACCTGACCGGCATGCTCACCGGGGCGCAGGCAGACGCACCCTGGATCTGGGCGCTCAGCTACGGATCCGTCGTGCTGGGCTCAGGGGTCTTCGCCCTCTACGGCATGGCCGTCGGGTTGGCCTTCAAATCGGAGACGGCAATCGGCATTGCCAGCAGCGGCATGGTGTTCTTCGCCTTCTTCGGCAACGTATTCATGCCGCTGAGCGGGGTGTTGCTGGACATCGCACGCTTCACCCCGATGTACGGGTTCGTGGGACTGGCCCGCTACCCGCTGACCGAGGGCAACGGGGCCGGGACCGACACGGTGGATTCGATCGGCGTGCTGTTGGCTAACCTTGGGGCATGGACTCTGATCTTCGCTGCCCTGGCCGTATGGGCGGTCCGCCGCTCGAAGGCGCGGCGGTGAAACAGGCACCGCCGGCCCCCGAGGCCTTCTGGGTCCGCTACGGCTGGCTGCTGGCGGCGGTCTGGATCATCTTCCTGATCTACCCGATCAACGCATTGGCAACCTCCGGGGTGGATGCCCCACGGAAGATCGTCGGGTTCGGGCTCATCGGCGTGTTTGCCGCCATTTACCTCATCGCTTTCTACAGGTACAGCGGGCACATGGGCCGGGAGCCGAACGGGATGGTGGTCCTGCATTTCGCGTTGCTGATAGCCGTGGCGCTGGCCGGCGTGCCGCTGTTGGGCGTCAACACCCTGAGCTTTGGCCCGTTCATCATCTCCTTCTCCGCCTACCTCATGTCCGCGCGCTGGATGTGGTGGACGAGTGCGCTGACCTTCGGCACGGCGGTGGCAGTCGCGGTGGTCGGGAACCTGCTCTCCGAACTCCTCTTCCTGATCTGCCTGCTGCTGGTGCTGATCATCGCCAACGCCGTGAACGCCACTCTGATCAGGCGCAGCATAGCCGCCGACGCGCTGCACCAGAACTACACGATCCTCAGCGAGCAGGAACGCATGGCACGGGACGTGCACGACGTGCTGGGACACTCGCTCACCGCAGTGAGTCTGAAAGCCGAACTGGCCGAGCGACTGCTGGACGCCGATGTCGAGAAAGCCCGGGAGGAATTGCGGCAGATCCGCGCGTTGACCCAGGAAGCGCTCGATTCCATTCGCACCACCGTCGGCGGGTTGCGCCGCACCACCCTTCAGGAGGAATTGCGCTCTGTCCGCGCCGCCCTGCAGGACGCCGGGGTCGCCGCCGTGGTGACAGGGGATGCCGAATCCCTTGACCCCGTCCGCTCCCGCGCGTTGTCTTGGGTGCTGCGCGAATCCGTCACCAACGTGCTGCGCCACGCACACGCAACCACCTGCTGGATCCATATTTCACCCGATGCGCTGAGCATAGAGGACGACGGGGATTCGCTGGCCGGACATCATGAGGGACACGGCATGCGGGGCATGAGGGAAAGAGCCAGGATGGCAGGCGCCAACTGCGAGATCGGGGCTTCGGAACACGGAGGAACCAGGGTGGGACTGCAATGGGGATGACAAACGCGGATACCGGCACCGAGAACCAGATCCGGGTGCTGCTGGCCGATGACCAGGCGTTGGTGCGTGGGGCGCTCGCCGCCCTGCTGAATCTCGAGCCCGACATCGAGGTCGTCGCGCAGGCTGGCGACGGCACGGACGTCGCGGCGCTCGCCGAGAAACACCGAGTCCACGTGGCGTTGCTGGATATCCAGATGCCGCTCATGGACGGGCTTGAGGCCGCCACGCGGCTCCGGAGCAGGCTGCCGGAATGCAAGGTGCTCATGGTGACGACGTTCGACCGGCCGGGTTACCTGCGTGCCGCGTTCGAGGCCGGGGCCAGCGGATTCCTGGTCAAGGACACCCCCTCCGCAGAGCTTGCCGCGGCCGTGCGCCGGGTGCATGCGGGCGGGCGGGTGGTGGATCCGGGCCTTGCCGCCCAGTCGCTGATGAACGGGGCCAACCCGCTCACCGACCGCGAACGCGAGGTGCTTGCCCGCGCGCAGGGCGGGTTGCCGGTGGCGCAGATCGCCGCGGCCCTCTTCCTGAGTGTCGGAACCGTTCGCAACCACCTGTCCAACGCCATCGGCAAGACGGGGGCGGCGAACCGGATCGAGGCGGCGCACCTCGCCCACGAGCGGGGCTGGATCTAGGCGCCCGCCAGCACACCGCCCATCCGATCTGTAGACTCGTAGTCATGTCGGTTTCGGAGCTTTCGGTCAGTACGCAGAACTACCTGAAGGTCATCTGGGGTATCTCCGAATGGTCCGACACCCCGGTCACCGCGACCGTCATCGCGCAGAAGACGGGGCTCAAGGTCTCGTCCGTTTCGGACGCGGTGCGGAAGATGACCACCCAGGGCCTGGTGAGCCACGCCCGCTACGGCGCCGTCGAGCTGACCGACCTCGGCCGGAAGCACGCCCTGGACATGGTGCGGAGGCACCGGCTCCTGGAGACGTTCCTGGTCCAGGTCCTCGGGTACGACTGGGACCAGGTCCACGACGAGGCGGAGAACCTGGAACACGCCATTTCGGATTTCATGGTCGAACGCCTCGACGCTTTCCTGCAGCACCCCACCCGCGACCCGCACGGCGACCCGATCCCGTCCGCGGACGGCGTGGTGGTGCAGCCCGACGCGGTCCTGCTCAGCGAGGTGGAGCCGGGCCAACGCGTCGTCGTGGAGCGGATCTCCGACGACGATCCGGTGCTCCTGAAGTTCCTCCACGCCCAGGGGGTCGTGCCGGGCGTCGCGTTGACGATCGTGGGCGCCACGCCGTTCTCGGATGCCATGAGCCTGAACGTCGGCGACGGCTCCACGCCCGTCAGCCTGGGCCGACAGGCCACCGACGCGCTCTACGTGTCGCACGCGTAGCGGCACAAGACACCCAATCGCCCCGAAACGCACGGAGGGCCGGGGAACCGGCGCGCTGCGCTGATTCCCCGGCCCCGGCACGTGCCGTCGGCGGTGCTAGGCGACCTGCGACGGTTCGGGTGACGCCGCGGCGCGGCGTCGCTTCGAGGCGGCGTACCGCTTGCCCAGCAACCCCTGCGTGGGGCTGAAGAGGTACACCAGGGCGAACACCGCGCCCTGGGTCAGCACGATCATGCCGCCGGAGGCCGTGTCCAGGTAGTAGCTCACGTACAGGCCGACCACGGAGCAGGCGACGGAAATCGCGGGAGCGATCACCAGCATCCGGCCGAACCGGTCGGTGAGCAGGTGCGCCGTGGCCCCCGGGATGATCAGCATGGCCACCACCAGGATGACGCCCACTGCCTGCAGCGCCACCACCGAGGTCAGCGCCAGCAGGCCCAGCAGCGCCGCGCCGATGATCTTCGGGTTCAGCCCGATGGCGTGCGCGTGGGTCGGGTCGAAGGCAAAGAGCGTGAAGTCCCTGCGCTTGAACAGCAGGATGCCCAGCGCGATCGCGCCCAGGATGACGATCTGCGTCAGCTCGGCCTTCGAGACGCCCAGCAGGTTGCCGAAGATGATGTGGCTCAGGTCCGTGTTCGACGGGGTGACGGAAATCAGCACCAGGCCCAGGGCGAAGAGCGTGGAGAACACGATGCCGATGGCTGCGTCCTCCTTGATGCGGCTCGTGTCGCGCACCGCCCCGATCAGCGCCACGGCCAGGAAGCCGAAGAGCAGCGCGCCGATCGCGAACGGCACGCCGAGCACGTAGGCCAGCACGACGCCCGGAAGCACAGCGTGGGAGACCGCGTCGCCCATCAGCGACCAACCGATCAGCACCAGCCAGCAGGACAGCACGGCACAGACGGCCGCGGCCGTCACGGCCGTGGCCAGCGCGTTCACCATGAAGTCGTAGCCCAGAGGCTCGACGATGAGGTCCAAGAGGTTCATGATTCGTTCCCGCTTCCCAGGACGTCCAGGCCGAAGGCCAGGGCAAGGTTTTCCGGCCGCAGCACGGTCTTCGGGTCCCCGTGCATGAGCACCCGCTGCATGAGCAGGACGGCCTCGTCGGCCAGCGCCGGCAGGGCGTGCAGGTCGTGGGTCGAGACCAGGATGGCGGCGCCGTCGGAGGCCTGCTCGCGCAGCAGGCGCGTGATCGTGGCCTCGGAACGCTTGTCGACGCCCGCGAACGGCTCGTCCAGCAACAGGATGTTGGCGTTCTGGGCGATGCCGCGGGCCACGAAGGCGCGCTTCTTCTGGCCGCCGGAGAGCTGGCCGATCTGCCGGTCCGCGTACTCGGTGAGCTCGACGCGTTCCAGGGCCTCGTCCACCGCCAGGTGGTCGGAGCGCTTGGGGCGGCGGGTCCAGCCCATGCCCCCGTAGCGGCCCATCATGACCACGTCGCGCACCGAGACCGGGAAGGCCCAGTCGACGTCCTCGCTTTGCGGGACGTAGCCGATGGCCGCGGACTTGCGGGCCTGCGCCGGGGTCTCGCCGTTGATGGAAACGCTGCCGCCGTCGGGCCTGACCAGGCCCATGATCGCCTTGAACAGCGTCGACTTCCCCGAGCCGTTCATGCCGATCAGGCCGCAGATCCGTCCGTGGTGCAGGCTGAGTTCCGCCCGGTCCAGGGCCAGCACGTCGCCGTAGCGCACCGTGACGTCCCTGACCGTGACCGCCCGGGTCGTCATGACGACTTCCCGGTGAGTGCCTCGAGGATCACCGTGGAGTCGTGCCGGATGAGGTCGAGGTAGGTGGGGACCGGGCCGTCGGCCTCGGAGAGCGAGTCGACGTACAGGGTTCCGCCGAACGTGCTGCCGCTGGCCTGGACCACCTGCTGCATCGGGGCGTCGGAGACGGTCGACTCGCAGAACACCGCCGGCACCTGGTTTTCCTTCACGAACTCGATGGCGGAGGCGATCTGCCGCGGGGTGGCCTGCTGTTCGGCGTTGACGGCCCAGATGTACTTCTCGGTCAGACCGGCGTCGCGGGCCAGGTAGGAGAACGCGCCTTCGCAGGACACGATCGCCCGGTGGTTCGGTTCCAGGCCGGAAAGCCCGGCGACGAGGTTGTCCTGGAGCTGCTTCAGTTCCTGGTTGTAGGCGCGGGCGTTCTCCGTGTAGACGGCGCTGTTCGCGGGATCGAGCTCGATGAAGGCATCGCGGATGTTCTCGACGTAGACCTGCACGTTGAGCGGGCTCATCCAAGCGTGCGGGTTGGGCTTGCCGGCGTAGGAATCCTCGGTGATGTCGATGGGTTCGACGCCCTCGCTGACAACGGCATGCGGCACGTCGATTTCCTCGACGAACTGCGTGAACCATCCCTCGAGGTTCATGCCGTGGTCCAGGATGAGTTGCGCGCGGGAGGCCTTGGCAATGTCCTGCGGGGTCGGCTCGTAGCCGTGGATCTCGGCCCCGACCTTGGTGATCGACTCGACCTGGAGCTTGTCGCCGGCGACGTTCTGGGCGATGTCGGCCAGCACCGTGAACGTGGTGAGCACGACGGGGCGGCCGGACTGGCCGCCGCCGGCCCCGGGGCTAGTGTCGGAGCAGGCGCTGAGCGATGCGATGAGCGCGACGCCGGCCGCGCCGGCCAGTAGTCGGCGCAGCAACGTGGGCGTGGCTGCCTTGTGTCGGCGAGGATTCGTCATTGATGTCCTATGCGGCGTGGTGTGGTCGTTGGGCCGGGGGAGACCGGCGTAAAAGCAATGTTACGTCATGGCGTAGAAGAATGTACGTCTAGACGTAACTATTGCCTCGTGCGAAGAAACGGCCGGCCGACGGGCTTCCGGGCCGGGCGGATTCGGGTCGGTCCGGAGGGCCGTTCGGGAATCCTTGGTGACTAGGCAAGGCAAAAGCCGGAGCGTCCGATCGTCGCCTCATGCAGGCGACGATCGGACGCTCCGGCGTGGAAAATATTCGGTGGTTGATGACGACCCCGCTGCCATCAGGTGGATGCGGAGGGAGGCCTGGCCGGGCCAGGCAACCACATGGACCATGCGCACGAAGCCCACGTGCCAAGGGGTGGAGCTAGGCGTTGATTCTGTAGCCTCGTTTGACGACCGTGGAGATCAGCCGCGGATCCGGCAGGGCCTGCCGAAGCCTGCTGAGCGCCATGTCCAGGGCGTGGTCCGACGAGCCGTCGGGCAGGAACGTGACCAGACGGGCGCGGGAAACCACCCGTCCGCGAGCCGTCAGTATTGCCTTGAAGAGCTTCAGCTGGATGGCGCTGAGTTCGCGGTCGTCCCCGGCCAGGTGCACGGTATCCCCGCGCAGCTCGCAGGAACCCAGAACGGTTTGGCAACTGATCGATCCGCTGTCGGAGAGGTGTTCCACCAGGATGCGGATCATGGCTCCCATCCGGTGCCGTTCGGGGACCAGAGGTTCGATACCGATCTCCCTGAGCGGGGCGGCCGTCACCGGTCCCACGGTCACGCAGCACACGCTGAACTGAAGCGCCTGCAGCAGTTCCGTGTAGCAACCCTGCTCCTCCGCGGCGGCGAGCAGCGCGCGGACCGCCGGTGCACTGGTGAACGTGACGGCGTCGATGGCCCCGGAACACAGGGCCCGAAGCAACTGGGTCATCCGGTCCGCGTCCTCGGGCGGTCCCCAGCGATACGGGCTGACCCGGATGACCTCCCTGGC
This sequence comes from Paeniglutamicibacter sp. NPDC012692, assembly GCF_042901625.1. NCBI lineage: Bacteria > Bacillati > Actinomycetota > Actinomycetes > Micrococcales > Micrococcaceae > Paeniglutamicibacter > Paeniglutamicibacter sp. NPDC012692. The sequence goes on along the minus strand of NZ_JBIBDE010000002.1, from coordinate 258,080 downwards.
GCCGGCGTCGCTCAACGCCTGGGCCGCCGGGTCGTCACCGATGCCGTGCTGCTGCAGCACCACGGCCTTGCCGGCAACCTTCGGGGCCACCTCGGAAACCAGCGTGGAGGTCAGTTCGTCGCTGCTCATGCCGTCGGCCTCGAAGCCCATCGCGCGCACGGAGCCCAGGGCCTTGGGGCCCCGAACGTGGATCGATGCGTCGTGCAGGACCTGCGTCAGCTCGTCGCCCAGGCCTGCTGCGTCGGCCGTCTCGAACCACCGGCGGAATCCGTAGGCCGTGCTGACCAGCACGAATTCGGGCCGCAACTCCAGGACGTGCCGCGTGTGTTCCAGCAATTCCGCGTCCTCGACCAGCGGCGCCATGCGCAACGTCGGGGCGTGCTGGACCTGCGCGCCCCGGCGGGCCAACGCCTCGATCAGCTCGGCCGAACGCCGCTCCGAGGTGACGGCGATCCGGAACCCGGACAGGGGCAAGGCCGCACGGCCGGTTGTCTCCAGCTCGGCCACGCTCATCGTGCAACCGCCGGCATCAACGACTGCAGCTCGGAGTCTTGGTCGCCCAGGGCCGCGACCCCGCCGATCACGATGACCGCGGGGTTGCTGCAGCGTGCGCCGCGCGCCGCCTGGGCCAGCGTCCCCAGTGTTGCCCGGGTGCTGCGTTGGGTGTCCGTGCAGCCGCGCTCGATGATTGCGGCCGGCGTTCCGGCATCAAGCCCGTGGCGCAGCAGCCCAGCAGTGGTCTGCTCCAGCGTGGCGACGCCCATAAGCACCACCAGCGTGCCGCCGAAGCCGGCCATGTGCCCCAGCTCCTGCTCGGTGAACGGGTCGTGCCCCGAGAGCACCGTGAAGCCCTTGCTGATTCCGCGTGCCGTCACCGGAATGCCGACGGCGCCGGGAACCGAGATCGCGCTGCTGATCCCGGGGACCACCGCCGCCGCGATGCCCGCGGCCCGGCAGTCGGCCAGTTCCTCGGAGCCGCGCCCGAAGACGTACGGGTCCCCGCCCTTGAGGCGCACCACGTTGTTCCCCGCCCGGGCCGATTCGATCATCAACTCGGTGATGCGCGCCTGGGGCACCTTGTGGTGGCCCGGGGCCTTGCCCACGTCCACCAGCTCGGCGGTCGGCGCCAACCGGGCGAGGTCGTGGCTGGGCCCCAGCCGGTCGTAAAACACCACGTCGGCCGCGGCCAACGCGGCAACCCCGCGCACCGTGAGCAGGTCGCTGCTGCCGGGGCCGCCGCCGAGCAGCGTCACGGAACCCTCGGCCCCGGCCGCCGGCTCGTGCGATACCAGGATGGCCTCGTCCGCGGCCAGCCTGTCGAGGACCGACCACCCCGCGTTGCCGTCGTCGACGGAAACAATCAGGCGGATCTGGTGTGCCGCGTTCAGCTGACCTTCCGCCGCGGTTGGGTCGTGCGCCTCGATGACGTGGGCGCCGGCGGCCCGGTAACGCGCCACCGCGCGCCGGGCGGCCCGGGGGGAGCCCGCCACGAGTACGTGGTGGCCGTTGAGCTGAAGGTTGCTGGTGAACATCATGACTCCCAGGTTGAATTCGGGGCACCGATGCCGATGCTGGCTCCCAGCGACACGGGGGCGGCCGGACGGTGCTGGCCGCGCTCGGGGACGTATTCCAGGTCCGGGTCGGACAGGCCCGGCGCGTTGACGAAGGAACGGAAGCGGCGCAATTTCTCCGGGTCGGCCAGCGTGGCGGCCCATTCGTCCTCGTAGTTGCCGATGTGGTTTTCCATGGCTTCCTCGAGTTCCGCGCCCAGGCCCAGCGAGTCCTCGACCACCACGGAGCGGACCATGTCGATGCCGCCTTCGAGGTCCTCCATCCAGCGCGCGGTGCGCTGGAGCTTGTCTGCCGTGCGGATGTAATACATCAGGTACCTGTCCACGTATCGAATCAGTGTCTTGTCGTCGATCCCGCCTGCCAGCAGCTGGGCGTGGGCGGGATTGGCGCCGCCGTTGCCTCCCACGTACAGGTTCCAGCCTTCCGCGGTGGCGATGACGCCGACGTCCTTGGCGCGGGCCTCGGCGCATTCGCGGGCGCACCCGGAGACCCCCATCTTGAACTTGTGGGGTGCCCGCAATCCGCGGTAGCGCAGTTCCATTTCGATGCCCATGGCCACGGAATCCAGCATGCCGTAGCGGCACCACGAGGAACCAACACATGTCTTTACGTTGCGCAGCGACTTCCCGTAGGCCTGCCCGGATTCGAAGCCGGCGTCGACCAGTTCCTTCCAGATCTCCGGCAGCTGCTCGAGCCGGGCGCCGAACATGTCGATGCGCAGCCCGCCGGTGAGCTTGGTGTAGAGATTGTATTTCTGCGCGACGGCGGCAATCACGCCGAGCTTTTCCGGGGTGATCTCCCCGCCGGGGATGCGCGGGACCACCGAATAGGTGCCGTCCTTCTGCATGTTGGCCATGACGCGGTCGTTGGTGTCCTGCGCACCGGCCAGCCCTGCTTCCATCGGGTGCCCGGAGGTCTGCGAGGCCAGGACCGAGGCGATCACCGGCTTGCAGATGTCGCAGCCCGCCCCCCGGCCGAAGCGCTGCATGATTTCCGGGTAGGTTGTCAGGCCGGCCAGACGGACCGCCTCGAACAGCTGGGCCCGCGAGAGCTCGAAGTGCTCGCACATGGCCGCCGAGACGACGGCCCCGTTCTTGAGCATCTCCGTTTCCATGAGCTTCTTGAGCATGGGCACGCACGAGCCGCACTGGGTGCCGGCGCGGGTGCAGCCCTTCAACGCCGAAAGGTTCGTGACGGGTTCCTGTCCCTCGCAGCTTCCGCAGCCACCCACGGCGTCCCGGATGGTTCCGGCATTGACGTTGTTGCACGAGCACAGGACGGCGTCGTCGGGCAGCTCGCCGTCCGGCACCTCGCCGCCCAGTGCGCTGAGGTAGGCACCAGGCTCGGCGGGCAGTTCCCGGCCCAGCAGCGGACGCAGCGACTGGTAGGGACTGGCATCTCCCACGAAGATCCCGCCCAGGAGCACCTTGGCATCCCGGGAGACAACGATCTTTTGGTAGAGGCCGCGCGGCGCATCCGCGTAGACCACCTCCAGGGCCCCCTCGGTGCGCGCGAAACCGTCGCCAAAGCTTGCAACGTCGACGCCGGACAGCTTGAGCTTCGTGGCGGTGTCGAACCCGCCGAACTCGGCGGACCCGCCCTGCAGCTGCTCGGCGAGGACTTCCGCCATGGCGTTGGCCGGGGCCACGAGGCCCACGCACATTCCCTCGAAGTTGGCGACCTCGCCGATGGCCCAGACATGCGGCACGGCCGTGGCGCAGCGTGCGTCGATCTCGATGCCGCCGCGCGGGCCGATGCCGAAGGACGTGGCCCCGGTGCCGGCCTCCTCGATCATCTGGTTGTAGTTGCGGGCCAACTCGTCGCGCGGTCGCACCCCGATGGAGACGATGACCATGTCGGCGGGGATATGGTTGCCATCGGCCATCAGCACGCCGGTGACCTTTTCGGTGCCGTCAACCGCCTCGGTGGTGATTTCCTGCGGGAAGACCCCGCCGTGGACGGTGAATCCGGTCTGGGCAATGAGCCGGCCCATGGCCTGGCCCGCGCCCTCGTCCAGCTGGGTGCCCATGAGCCACTTGCCGCCGTCGATGACCACTGCATCGGCGCCCAGGGACTGGGAGCCCGCCGCTGCCTCGAGCCCCAGCAGCCCGCCGCCGATGGTGGCAACCACGGGCTTGCGGGCCAGCTGCGCGGTGAGTGCCTCGATACCGGCGTTGATGGCCCAGACATCCTCGAGGGTGCGGTACACATGGGTGTGTTCGTTGCCGGGGAGCGGCAGTGTCGCGGCGTTGGAGCCGGTGGCCAGTACCAGCTCGTCGTAGCCGAAGCTGCGGCCGTCGTTGGTGTGCACCATCTGGTTGACGCTGTCCAGCGTGTTCACGCGGGCGTTTGTTTCGAGCGTGACGTTCTCGCGCGCCCAGAGTGCCGGATCTCCCAGGGTCAGGTCCACGCCGGTGTTGGTCAGCGCCTTGGTCAGCGCAACCCTGTCATAGGGAACATGCGCTTCCTCGGTGAGCACGGTGATGTGTACGTTGCTCGGCTCCCGGCCGGCCATGGCCTCGGTGAAACGATGTGCGGCGGGGCCTCCGCCAACCACCACGATGCGGCGTGATCCATTCACTGCGCTCATTTTGTAACTCGACTTTCGCTCACGGACGCCAGAAAGGCTTGTCGTTGACTGATTTCCACCCTAGGGAACCGGTTTTGCCGCCCGATGACCCACGCATTTCGGTCAGCACAATTTCATGCACCAAACACATGACACGGGGTGAGCGTCCCGAAACATGGACGAAACGATCGCCGGGCAGGGGCTGCGCAACCCGCGCAGTGGACTCGTGGAAGCCATCGGGTTCAGGCAGGATCATGCCGCCTCACCGGACTGTTCCGCCGTTGAGAGGGACGGTTTACAGATGCGCAACACCAGATCGTCGAGCGCGTAACAACGGCTCCGTAGGCTCTCATCAACGGATCAACCCGGATCAGATCAACCCAGTCGAAAGGAACACCGTCATGAGCGCAGTAGTCGAAGAAGGCGTACTCGAATCCGAAGGCCGCATGGTGTCGGTGTGCCGGCCCGAGGACCTCGAACCGGGGTGGGGTGAAGCCGCGTGGCTGGGCGGGCAGCAAGTCGCCCTTTTCCGCACGGAGGGCGAGGACTTCTTCGCCGCGTCCCACCACTGTCCCAGCAGCGGGGCCAAGGTCATGGCCCGGGGGATCCTGGGCGACCAGACCATCGATGGCAACAGGGTGTCAACCATCGCGTGCCCGCTGCACAAGGAGGTGTACCGGTTGGACACCGGCGACTGCCTGAGCGCCGTGGCGCAGCCGCTGCCGGTCTTCCCGCTGGTCGAGCGACAGGGCCAACTGTGGATGGCGGGAACGCCATGACCACGGCGCACGCAGAACCAGTAGCGATTGACCACACCGCGTGGCAGGGGTGGGCCGAGACGCTTCCCGAGACGACCCTGGTGGCCGTCTCCCATGGAACGGGCGATCCGGCGGGGCGCGCCGCGGTCCGGGGGCTCGTGGATGCCGTGGACATGGCCTTGGAGGCTGCCGCCGTGCATGGCACATTCGTGGATGTCGAGCACCCGAGGGTCGGCCGGTTCGTCCTCTCGGATGCGCTGGGGCAGAATGCCGCGGCGGCACTGGTGCCGTTGCTGCTCTCTGCGGGCACGCATGCATCCGGCGACCTTGCCGAGGCCGCGGCCCTGCGTCCGGGTACGCGGGTCGGACGTCCGCTGGGCCCAGCCAGCGGGTTGGCGGTCGTGTTGCGCCGCCGCCTCCTCGAAGCCGGCTGGGTTCCGGGCGAAGCGGTGATCCTGGCGTGCGCCGGGTCGACCGATCCCGCGGGTGTCGCGGACTGCCGCACGATGGCGCAACTTCTGGCCGGCCACTTGCAGGTCCCGGTCACCGCCGCATTCATTTCGGCCGCCGAACCGCGACTTGGCGACGCGATCAACGAGGCGCGTACACGCAACCCGGGAGGCCGCACCGCGGTTGCCACCTATTTGCTGGCCCCCGGCTATTTTGCGGAGCTGGTTGCAAGTTGCGCCCCGGACCTGATGGGCAGGCCGCTGCTGGTCGCCGGCGAGAACCCGCCGCAGGAACTGGTGGACCTAGTTGTCAAGCGCTACCGGCAGGCCATCGCCTAGAATTTCTAATTGCCACTCTCGGCGATGCCGCCTTTGACCGGGAATCACAGACAGGGGATTGTGAATTCGTTGAGTATCCGGCGCCAACCCTTCGAAGCATCCGGTCACGATTGCTCACAAGACGCTAGGTGTTTTCATTGGGCCCTGGAATCCCCGGGCCCGGGGTGTAGTGCCTTGTCGTGCACGCGCCAATGCAATGGATGACCTCCGTGGCGACGCGCAACGCCTGCGCAGGTCGAACCCATGGCTACGAACTGTGCAGGTTGCAAGTCGCCGGCTGCCTGTTTCTGTCGGAAAACCGCGCCAGTCGAGAATTTCGCTTTTTCACAGGTCAAACCAAACATAGGCTGTACCCATGGCTACTCTTCCCGCGCAGAATCTTGGCAGGCTCTTCTTCCCGCTGCTTGGCATTGCCTTGCTGCTAGGCGCTGCATTGGGGATTCTCAACGTGGCGCTATCACTGGTGCCCGAGGACTGGAGCGCGGGCAGCACCCCCTTCGTCCTTTTATTGGCTGCGATGTGGGGTTCCTTGGTTTCGCTTCCTCCCGCAATAGGAGCAGCGGTGGCCGTGGCTATCCGGGGAAGAAAACGACTTCCGTCCTCGGGAAACCGCCAAGCACTCATCGCCGCGCTCGGAGCCGCAATCGGCGCAATTGTCCCGGCGCGGGCCTACCTATCCATCAGTTCCTTCGAGCCAAACGTGGCCGCAGCACTGTTGACCGTCACGGTCTTCATCCTGATCTGCGCTGGTTTAGCATGGGCAACCTTTAGAGGAGCGTTGTCCGTCGTCAGTAAAAGGCAGAAGCAACCCGCAGGATCTTAATCCGTCATCGTGTTAGCCCTGTCCCCAACGGAACCAAGCCGGGAGTGATCGGGCGAGCGATGACGGAGCCTACCTGGGCGCGAAGAGGGGTTTGCTAGGGAAACATCCGCTGGGGGCGGCTTGTGGATTCGCCGAATATCCGGCGCCAATGCTTCGAAGCGTCCGGTAGCGATCGTTCGCAAGACACTATTTGTTTTCGATTGGGCCTGGCAATGCAAACTCGGGGTGTCATTGCATTGCTGTGTACGCGCCAATGCAATGGATGCCTTCCTTGGCGTTGCCGCACTACCTGCGCAAGCTCGATGGCACCCGGAAATGGACACACAGCTGGTTTGACTGCCCGGAAGCAGGCACCCTGGTCCAGACGCTGTAGGTGACTTGGGAACAGATGACGTTGGACTGGCCCCAAGCGGTGTTGGTGTATTACCGTGACTACTTTTACCCGCCGATGGACCGGCTCACCAGCCCTGAGGGCTCGTTCCACGCCTACGACGAAACCACTCATCCTCAGTTGCCAGATATTTGGTCGACGGAGGCTGCGCCAGACGGCCACTTCACGCAAGCTGAGAACGTCACCTGAAACTTAGGTGCGTACTACTAGATTCGTTGGCAACCTTTGAGAGGGACGGGTTGACTAGGTCGATTTGTCCCTTTTCATTGATGCGCTAGCTCCGGGGTCTTTTGCGATTATTACCGACCGTTTCAGAGCCTTCGCTGGGACCCCTGGCCAGTAGGTCGCCAAAAGGACCGTTAGTTTTTTCCACTGCTATAGAACCGATCTATTTCCGGTCTTCGAGGAGAATTGCGGCATTTTGCAACCAACTGAAAACCCCTTCTGTCTCACCCGTGAAGAATACTTGCCACGAGACTTTGCCGCTTAGGACTCCGAGAACCGCACCAGGATCTAATTCAAGATGGTCACGAAGCAGCGTTATCGGCGAAGAATTTCGGAATGCTTTCGAAGACTTGTCTCCCTTCGAAAGCAGCACTAATCCCGCAATGTTTCAAGATTATGTTTGGATTTTTGGTTGGAAGTTTAACTTTTCGACCGTTGGATAACCCGCGTCACCAGTGCTTTGAGGCGGTTCAAATTTGGCCGCCCACTAATTGATTTGCATCAATACACGTTCAAATATTGCCTAGTCAGGTAGTATTAAATTCGTTGGACATAAAAGTTCGGCAAAGAAGTGCGGTTCGAACCTAGGAATATTTTTGAACAAAATTTTAATCTCGCGGAAATTTGTGCCAGTTGTGGCCATGCTCCTCGGAGCAAATCTCGCGATTTCGGTGACACCTGCAGTAGCGGCCCACCCCGCGACAGGTAATCTCCAGACGCAGTCATCCCCGATAACACAGCAGACTCTAGACACCCCTGCTGATTCGACTGAGAAGCGTGACCAGGAGAATCCACTCGGAATGACAACGGGTGATGGTGATATTGAACCAGCGGATCCCACTGATGACTTCGAGTTGACGGATTCGCAAAGTCCCTCAGACGACGTACTGATGCCGGCCGGGCCCATTTCCGATGATTCTTCAATAAAGACCGAAGACGAGACGCCGGCCCCTAGCGAGGATTCTCTAGAGGAACAAACCGCAGCTGAAGAGCCCCCTCGTCACCGGCGATGTCGCCCTTCGCAGTGACGCCGCCTCCACTAAATCCGGGCATTGTGAGTTATGGGCGTTGGACCAAAAAAGATAAGGTGCCAATGCGATCTACGAATTCATCAAGTGCATCTGTCGTTGCCACCATTCCGACGTCCGGAAAAAAGGTCAAAGTTTCACAGGTCAAAGGTGCTTGGTCGCGAGTCACCTATGGCTCAAAGACCGGCCGGGTCGTTGCGGCAAATGACTTGACCACTGAAAACACGCGATCCTTTCTTGTCTACGGCACACTCCGATACAAGAAGCCGAATTGGAGTCGCGTGAGCAATGCAGAAGCACGCCAGTCAACGAAGATCAAGGGACATGCTCTCTACAACGTCAAGTTTGGTAAGCAAACTTACGGTGCTACCACCGCGAACTCGTCAAAGACTGTTGTGGCAGATCAGCTAAGCTTCAAGGCCAGCGATTGGACATCCACCCTAGCCAGAGTTGATGCACTCGAGTTCAACCTCAAAGTAAGGTCCGGTAGTACTCTTGTCCGTTTCTACCAACGGAACAAGGCAACTGCAAGCGATGGCACAAAATCCTGGAGCTATCCAGTTTCCACTGCAGCAGTCGCGAAAGCGCATTTGACCAAGCATGGAACAGCGATTAAAAGCGGGGACCTCTATGCATAAGGGGGCAGCGATCTTGAAGTTTCAGAGAAGCACCAAGAGCCGATGGCATTTCGTGATGGTGGCTGTTTGTGTCGTCGGTTTGTCCGTGTCTGGTTGCTCCAAAACGGCGGAACCTCAGAGTGCTCCCGGCAGTTCCCAAATCTCATCTCCAACGGCCAGTTCATCATTGAGTCCAGAGATGTCTAGTGGCAACGGAACAACGCAAAGTGCAACCATGCCTGTCACAGGTGCTCCGGAACCATCGCCGTCCCAGGAAAAGCGACCCCAACCGGTCCTGACCAATCCGCAGACGGGGCAGAAGAACAAGCTTGACCATAATGGGAACATCATCAAGGAGCTTGGGGAGACCGGTTCCATGATTCAAAAGGATGCTGACAAGCCACACATGACCTTGGCGGTGAAGTCGGTCAAGGTCATGGATTCATGTTCAAGCCTGGGCGACGGGGTGCGCATCAAGCCAAAGCACAGGTACTTTCTGGCGGTAAAAATCCGCTCTGAACTAACCAAGGAAGCAGATAAAGTCGCTGGAGTGACAGACACTTCAATGGACACAAGCCCGTATTCATTCAAGATTGAACCAGCTGGATCTACCGATTCCATCGAGCAGGGAACGGGGGAAGCCATGAGCTGCGATTACCAGCCCGTGGCGGCCATCGGCGTAATCAGCGGGTCAGTGGATGAGGGATATATCATCCTTGATTCGCCGACCAAGCACGGCAGGATTGTCTATGACAATGATGGCTTTGGCGGATGGGCATGGAACTTTTAGTCATTTGTTTGTATCAGGGTCTGTTTTCTTAGTCCGGTACTTGTAGGTGAAGTATCTGATTTGTTCTCTGGGCATTGGCTCGGCACAGTTCATTGTGTCTGGCCGATGCCCAGAGTTTCTTCCGGCCGGTATCGGACGCAAAAGCATGATTACATCGAGTAGCTCGGCACATTCGGACAGCTGAATAACCGTGTCTGGAAACCAGCGATCACGCCACAAGAGTGCCGCCATCAGTATTACTGTCACCGAGCACTGACCAGCGCAGTCCTGCCCCGATATGTCTGGGCGACCTGTCACCGAAGTGGACTAGGCCAGGCCTGCCACGACGCCACTGCTTAGGCGAAAACAAGACCGAACGCACTCCAAGGAGGGTCTTGATACTGAGTTGCCGGTAGTTTCCAGATTCGGGCGCGATCTGGCGCTAGCCGTTCTTGACGGTAATTCCCTCGCGATAGGCTTGGGATTGCAACACGTCATATGCGTCGGGCTTCTGGGAGAAATCTTCCAGCTCGATCAAGCCGGCGGGCATGCCCGAGCTGGTCAGTATCGCTCGTCCCCGTGGCAGGGCAGCCAGATCTGCCACATCCATGATGGGTTCGCGTAGACGGATCCACCGTGTTTACCACTGCTTGACGAGCTTTTCTGAACATCCCGGTCGCCGGTGAGCTGGGGAAGGAACGGCAGGAACTTGTCATCGGACAAGCCAGATCCGGCCACGCGGATATTGGCTGCACCCCACAGCTTGGATGTGCTCTTCTCCCATGGGCCTCCACACCCTGGTTGAAGGACTGGAAGAACGCGGAAACGATGATGCCGCGGGATCCGTTGTGACTATACACACCCAGGTAACTCGCACCAGCGAACCACGTTCGCTGGTGCGTCGAGTACCGCCATCATCGGCGTGTGCAGCCGGCCGCGCTCGCCCAATGTCAGGCGGGAACCGGAAGCCTGAGCATCGCCTCGATCGTGGCGCGGCAGCCGCCGCATCCGGTGCCCGCGCGGCAGGCATCGCCCACCTCGGCCACCGTCAGGCAACCGTCCTCCACCGCCCGGGCCACCTGCCCGTGCGTCGCTCCCGAGCAGCGGCACAACTGGTCATCGGGCCCCGCGGCCACCGGCATCTCCAGCGCGCACGGGTCATCCAGGCGCAGCAGGGTCGAACGGTCCTGCGGCAGGACGCTGCCGCGCTCGTAGGCCAGCACCAGTTCGGCGCTGGTCCGGGGCAGCCCCATGGCCAGGAAACCGGTGGGAACACCCTGTCTGGTGACGAGTTTCAGGTAGCGGCCCTCCGCGGGGTCGGCGAAGACCGTCACCTGGTCCTCGCCGTCATCCCAGAGGCCTGCCGAGACGTTTCCGCCCGCCGTCACCTCCAGCCCCTGCCCCTTGAGCATCAACACGTCCGAGGAATGCTGGACCGGCGGAACGATCGACGCATCCATGGGCTCGGCGGGGGCATCCGGGCGCGGTGCCGGGTGCGTGAGCATGAAGCTCGCCAACCAGCCGGCCTGTGCCCAGCCCGGGGCCAACAGCCCGACCGGCGCCCGGCCGGCAACCTCCGCGCAGTCACCGATCGCAAAGATCCGGTTCTCGGTATCGGCAACGAGGTATTCGTTGGTTTGGATCCCGCGGTTCACCTTCAATCCGCACCCCGAGGCCAGTTCGGTGCGAGCCCGGACACCCGTCGAGATGAGCAGGGCATCGCCGGGGATCACCCCGTGGCCTTCGGTCACCAGCCCGGTGAATCCCTTCTCGTCCTTTTCCACGCCCGTCGCACGGACGCCGGAAACCACCTCGATGCCCGCGGCACGCAGGCCGCGGGCCAGGAGCATCCCGCCGTCGGCATCCACAACGCGGCCCAGCGGCGCCTCGCCGTGGTGGATGAGCACCGGACGGTGCCCGGCCTTGGCCATGGCCAGGGCCGCCTCGATGCCGAGGATTCCGCCGCCAAGCACCAGCACCCGGCCCTCACGTTTAAGCACTTGGTTCAATGCCGTGGCGTCCTCGATGGTGCGCAGGGCAAGCATCCCGCGGGGCAACCGGGCCTCGACGTGCGGCTCGAAGTTCACTCCGCGCAGGGTCGGGATCACCGGCCGCGCACCGGTGGCAAAAACCAGCCGGTCGTAGGGGAGCGCCCCGCCGTCCTCCAGACGCGCCTGGCGTCGTGACCGGTCCACGCGCGTGACCTTGGCGCCCAGGCGCAAGTCGACGCCGGCCTGCCGCAGCCGCTGTTCGTCGACCATGTTCAGGTGCCCGGCCTCGGTGGCGCCAACCGCCAACTCGGCAAGCAGCACCCGGTTGTAGGCAAGGTGCTTTTCGGCGGAAACCACGGTGAGGTGGATCCTGCCGTCGGCGACACCGGGGAGCAGGCCCTCCACCAGGGAGGCGGCCACGGGGCCGAACCCGATGACGACGATGCGTTCAGGGGTGTTTGGCGTCATGACTCCTCCTCCAGGGGAAACAGCGACACGGGGACGTGCTTGAACTCGGGCATCGCGCTGAGCGGGTCGACCAGGGCCGGGGTCAGCAGGTTGGCGTTGTTGGTGCCGGCGAAATGGAAGGGCAGGAACACCGTGTCCAGCCGGATCCCTGCGGTGAGTTTGGCGCGGGCCACCATCCGGCCGCGGGCGCTGGCCAGCGCAACGCGCTGCCCGTCGGCGATGCCGTGCGCCAGGGCGGTGGCCGGGTGGATTTCCAGGAACGCCTCGGGCGCCGCCGCGTCCAGTTCCGCCACGCGGCGTGTCTGCGTGCCCGTTTGGTAGTGCTCGAGCAACCGGCCGGTGACCAGGGAGACCATGCCGGGTTGGTGGGCGGGCTCGGGCGGCGGGGTCTGGTGGACGGGGACCATCACGGCCCTGCCATCGGGGTGGGCGAAGCCTTCCAGGAAGAGTCGCGGGGTGCCCGAACGCCGCCCGGGTTCGCGGGAGACCCGGTGCTCGGGGGAGCACGGCCAGTACACCGCCGCCCCCGCGTCGAGGTCGTCCCAGTCGATCCCGGAGTAGTCGGCCAAGCCGCCGGCCGAGGCCAGGCGCAGCTCCTCGAAGACCTCGCGGGCATCGGCGGAGAATGTCCCGGGGGAGTCCAGCCGCCGGGCCAGCTCGGCGAGGATCCACAATTCGTTGCGCGCCATCTCCGGTGCGTCCAGCGCGGCACGCCGCCGCAGCACCCGTCCCTCCAGGTTTGTCATGGTGCCCTCCTCCTCGGCCCACTGCAGCACCGGGAGCACCAGGTGGGCCTCGGCCGCGGTCTCCGACAGAAAGAAGTCGCAGACCACCAGGAAGTCCAGACGCCGCAACCCCGCGATCACGTTGGCGGCGTCCGGCGAGGAGAGCGCCGGGTTGGATCCGTGCACCATGAGCATGCGTGCGCCGTGCTCGGTGCCCAGGGTGTGCAGCAATTCGGTGGCCGGCACTCCGGGACCGGGAATGGTTTCCGGGTCCACGCCCCACACCCTGGCCACGTGTTCGCGGTGGGCGGGGTCGGTGATCTTGCGGTAGCCGGGCAGCTGGTCGCATTTCTGTCCGTGTTCGCGCCCGCCCTGGCCGTTGCCCTGCCCCGTGATGGTGCCGAACCCGCCGGCGGCGGTGCCCGGCAATCCCAGGAACAGGGCGAGGTTGATCGCGGCCGTGGTGGTGTCGGTGCCGTTGACGTGCTGTTCCACGCCGCGACCGGTCAGGACGTAGACGGGCCCGCCGCCGGTTTTCGCCGCCCTCGCCGCCATGGCCAGGGCACGGGCGGTGCGCCGGATCTCGCCGGCGGGAACGCCCGTGACCGATTCGACCCGTTCGGGCCACCACTGCGCCAGCGAGCTGCGCAGCGCGCCCAGGCCGTTGGTCCGACGTTCCAGATAGTCGTGGTCGACCAGCGACTCCGTGAGGAGCACGTGGGCCAGGCCCAGGAGCAGTTGCAGGTCGCTGGCCGGTGTCGGTCGCAGGTGCCAGCCCGCGCCGTTGGCGCAGAGCTCGGCCGTCGCCGAGCGGCGGGGGTCCACCACGACCAGCCCGCCGGAGGTGCGGGCACCCTGAAGATGCCGCACGAACGGGGGCATGGTGTCGGCAACGTTGGATCCCAGCATCAGGATCATGGAGGCCCCGTCCAGGTCCGCCAGCGGAAAGGGAAGGCCGCGGTCGAGCCCGAACGCGCGGTTTCCGGCCGTTGCCGCGGAGGACATGCAGAACCTGCCGTTGTAGTCGATGCGCGAGGTGCCCAGGGCCAGCCGGGCGAACTTCCCCAGCTGGTAGGCCTTCTCGTTGGTCAGTCCGCCGGCTCCGAAGACCGCCACGGCATCGGCCCCGTGCTCGGCACGGATTCCCGCGGCCCGTCGGGCCACCAGATCCAGCGCCTCGTCCCAGCCGATGGGCGAGAAGCCGCCGTCGGGCTGGCGCAACAGGGGAGTGTCCAGCCTTTCGGCGTGCCGCAGCAGCCTCGTCGCGCTGTAGCCCTTGCGGCACAGGGCGCCGCCGTTGGTTTCGAAGTTCCTCCCGCTCAGCCGCACCGGTTCGCCGGCATCGGGCGTCGGCTCCAGCATGATGCCGCATTGCAGTGCGCAGTAGGGGCAATGGGTGTCGGTGGGCTGGTGGACGTGTCCGGCCTCGGTCGGAATGCTCATTCAGACTCCTTGTGTGGCGAACTCTGTGCCGCGGCGAACGTAGCAGAACCATGTCACGGCCATGAGGGCAACATAGAACGCGACGAAGATGCAGAACGCCGGGGTGTAGGAGCCGCGCAGCGAGATCGAGAGGCCCAGGGCCTGCGGGACCAGGAATCCGCCGTAGGCTCCGATGGCCGAGACCAGACCGAGTGCCGCGGCCGCCTTGCGGGCGGCGCCCACCTCGACGTTCCTGCCGGCGCCGTCGGATGCCGTCGTGGCGCGCAACGCGAAGACCGCAGGGATCATCCGGTAGGTCGAGCCGTTGCCGACCCCGCTGGCCGTGAAGAGCACCAGGAAGAGCGCGAGGAAGAGCCAGAAATTGGCGTGCGCGAGCGTCAGCACCAATCCGACGGTCACCGTTGCCATGACGGTCAGGGCGCCGAGGGTGATCCTCGCGCCGCCAAACCGGTCGGCCAGTTTCCCGCCGAAGGGACGGGCCAGCGAACCGACCAGGGGACCGAGGAAGGCCAGAGAAATCGTGGCCGTGCCCAGCTGGAAGGCGGAGTATCCGGTGAAGGTGTCGGCGATGAGTTTCGGGAACACGGCCGAGAATCCGATGAAGGATCCGAAGGTGCCGATGTAGAGGGTGGCGATGATCCAGAGGTGCTTTTCGCGCAGGCATGCCAGCGCGCCGCGCACGTCCGACCGGGCGGTGCTCAGGTTGTGCATGTTGCGCCAGGCGCCGAACGCGGCCACCAGGATCAAGGGGATCCAGATGATGCCGGCCATCGGCAGCTGCAACGAGCCGGCGGCGAAGACGGTGATGGCGATCGGCACCAGCAGCTGGGCCACCGCCGCGCCGAGGTTCCCGCCCGCGGCGTTTAGCCCGAGGGCCCAGCCCTTCTGCGATGCCGGGTAGAAGTAGGTGATGTTGGCCATCGAGGAGGCGAAGTTGCCGCCGCCGAACCCTGCGAGCCCGGCCAGGGTCAGCATGACCCAGAAGGGGGTGCTGGTGTCGGAAACGGCCAGGGCCAGGCCGCCTGCCGGGATCAGCAGCAACAGGGCGGAGACGACGGTCCAGTTACGTCCCCCGAAGCGGGCGACCATGAAGGTGTAGGGGATCCGCAGGGTTGCGCCGACGAGGCTGGGCATCGAGATCAACCAGAAGAGCTGGGTGGTGCTGTAATCGAATCCGGCTTTCGGCAGGTAGACCGCGACGATTGCGAAGAGCTGCCATACGACGAAGCCCAGGAACTCGGCGAATATTGACCAGCGGAGGTTGGTTGCGGCAGTGGAGCGACCGACGCTGTTCCAAAATTCGGGGTTTTCGGCGTCCCAATTGCTGACCCACCGTCCCTTGGCCATAGCGAGGGAAGTTGTGGGAGCTGTGACGGTGCCGATCGTTTGCGTTTCGGACTCTAGCTGGGTGCTCAAAGCGAATCGTTCCCTTTCACTCGTGGTTGATGCTGTTGAGCATTCCAGAGCGGGATTTCACCGAGGCGCAGTTGCTGTTGCGCCAAGGGTAAATGGAAATCACGATCACAATACAAAGCGGGAGGCCCCCGAAACCTGTTGGAAACGCGGTCGGAAGTTCCGAGCGGCAGGGCCTGTGGCCGGCATGTCCCATGCGGGGATCCCCGGGAAGTCTTACCGCGACGTGCACTGAGGCAGGAAGGGGCGGTCTCCATGCGGCAGTGGTGCGCGCGGGTCGCGGGGCAACGCCATGAAAGTGTCGGGCCGGGCGGATACGCTCGGGCACGAGTCACGTTGTCGTCTTGGCACCGAGGAAAAAGACCTAGCCGGAGGCGACACGGCCCACCGGTATCAGGGGCAAAAGTTCAAGGGAATATGTCCAAAAGTTCATTGCCTCGCACCAGACCCGGACATAGACTCGCCTCTGGAACGGACCCCCTACTCACGGAACGGAAAACACATGCCCAAGCCAGACATCACCTCCGGATCGCCATGCTGGATCGACCTGATGACCGCCGATCCCCAGCGCTCGATGGACTTCTATTCCGAGCTTTTCGGATGGACCTACGAGGTCGGTGACCAGGAGAAGTACGGCGGCTACACCATGGCGTTCAAGGACGGGAAGCCCGTCGCCGGCCTCATGATGAACGACGGACAGTCCGGGTACCCGGATGTCTGGTCGACGTACCTGCGCGTGGATGACATCGGCGCTGCGGTGGACGCCGCGGCTGCCAACGGCGGCGCGGTCTACATGCCGCCGATGGAGGTGCCGGAACAGGGCAAGATGGCGATGATCGGCGATGCCGGCGGAGCCAGCGTCGGGCTCTGGGAATTCGGCGGCCACACGGGCTACCAGCTCGTCGCCGAGTCCGGTGCTCCGGCCTGGCACGAGCTCTTCACCCGCGACTTCCCGGCCGCTGTGAAGTTCTACCAGGACGTTTTCGGCTGGGACATCAACGTCGTGGGCGACACCGACGAGTTCCGCTACTCCACCCTTGGCGCCAATGAGGAAGCCAAGGCCGGAATCATGGATGCCAGCTCGTTCCTCCCGGCCGAGGCACCGGCGAACTGGCACGTCTACTTCGCCGTCGACAACGCGGATGAAACCATCGAAAAGACCCTGGCCCGCGGTGGCACCGTCATCCAGCCGGCCGAGGACACTCCCTTTGGCCGCAACGCGGCGCTCACCGACGTCACCGGTGCGCCGTTCTGGATCACCCAGGAGATCAAGCAGGGGTAGTCCCGGTCTGGAACAAGGCCGGCCGCATCCCAGACGGGGTCGCGGCCGGCCTTGTTTGTGTCCGGAATCCGCCGGTTGCCAGGCATCGTGGGGCCGGAACGAAAGCCGTCCACTTCCGGCGCCCGCATCCGAACCGCGGTTGTTTAGGCGTCGGGCCCGTCGAACGCCGCGCGTGCATCCAGGATCTCGCGGTGGTTGGTTGCCGCCCATCCCACGAGGCCGATCACCGGTTCGCTCAAGGAGCGGCCGAGCGGCGTCGTTGCGTACTCGACGCGGGGCGGGATCTCCGGGTAGCTCGTGCGCGTGACGAGTCCGTCCCGTTCGAGACTCCGGAGCGTCTGGGTGAGCATGCGGTGCGAGATCCCGTCGACACTGCGCTGGATATCCGTGAAGCGGCGGGGGCCGTCGTGCAAGAGCCCGATCACCAACAAGCTCCACTTGTCGCCGACGCGCGCCAGAACTTCGCGGATCACTCGGCTGGCGGGATTACTCGTGCTGCACATCGCCACGCCGTCGGTGTCGCCAATCGCGTGGATCGATTCGGGTGCTTGCGCTTGTGGCGGATCGCTTTTCATGTCTGTTCCCTTCCAATACGCACCTCAAGGTGCGTAACGAACGTAGAAGTGCGGCAGTCCTCTGGGGAATACCCTAACAGTTGGTGCGTTATGCACTATTAGTAACTAATGACTTTGGAGGACTTTATGTACATCGCACTTTGGGTAGTAACAGGCATTTTTGCAGCACTCTTCGCCATGGCGGGGACCATGAAAGTCGTGAAGCCGTACGCCGGCATTCGCGAACAAATGGAATGGGTGGAAACCGTGACCCCCGGACAGCTGAAGGGAATCGGCATTGTCGAGGTGCTCGGAGCCATCGGATTGATTCTGCCGGCAGCGACCGGCATCGCCCCGTGGCTCACTCCGGTTGCCGCCGTCGGTCTTCTGGTGACGATGATCGTTGCGACGGCCCTTCACGTGCGCCGCAAGGAACCCATCGTTCCAAGCCTGGTTCTCGGCATTGTCGCACTGGTTGTCGCGATCGGCTGGATCGTTATCGCGTAAGTGCGACGGACACCGGGCCGCTCGCACCCGGTGCACCAACGACGGGCCCAGCGATCTGCGCGTGCCCCGGCTGCTTCCCGGAGCGGCATTCGCCGATCCGCCCCATCTCCGTTTGATCTCGGAGGTCGGGGTGGATCGTTTTATTTGCCAATGAAGCGGCGGGCCGGTTCCGCTGCAACGAGCCTCCCGCGTGCGACCCTACCGCGGGGCGCGCGAGGCGAACTGTTGCACCACATTGTCGATGACTTCGATCAGGTGCGCCGTCCGTGCCGGGGCTTGGTCCCGGGTAGGGGTCACCGCACATAGTTGCGAATCCGGGACATCCTCCTCGATCCGCAGCGGGACCAGGCTTCGGCCGCAGTGCGTCTGGTGTGTCAGGTGTTCGTGGTGCAGCAGCGAGTACCCAAGCCCGGAGGCGACGTAGGAACGGATCACCTCGTAGCTGGGCGAGGTGTATTTGATGTTCGGCGTGATGTTCAATGCCCGGAAATAGCTCATGTAGCGATTGAATGAATGCGAGATCGAGAGGAACGCCGCCGGTTCATCGGCCAGCTCGTGCAGGGACACCGAGGTGCGGCCCGCTCGAACCAGTCGGTGGTCCTCGGCGACGACGACGTGGGGTGCAATGGATCGCAGCGGGGCGATGCCGAAGTCGGGGGTCAGCTCGTCGGCGTACATCAGTGCCACGTCGAGCTGCCGTCGACGCAATGCCTCGGGAAGTTCGTCCAGGTCGCCCTCGGTCACGGTCAACGTTATCCCCGGCATGAGCCGCGCAGCCTCCAACACGATCGTGGGGGAATAGAACGGGGCCAACGGGGCATAAATGCCCACACTCAATTCACCCTTCAGCGGATCGTCCGTGCCCCGGGCGATCGATCCCAGGCGCCCGACCGAATCCAGCAGGGGCTCCAATGCCGACAGCAACCGGCTGCCCGCGAGCGTCGGCTCGACGCCCTTGCGCGGGATGCGTGCCAGCAGCTGGACGCGATACTGCCGCTCCAGGCGCGTAATGGCCGTCGACAACGTCGGCTGGGTGACGCTCAACGCCTCCGCCGCACGCGTCAGGCTTCCCAGTCGGACCACGGTGCGGAAATACTCCAACTGGACGATCGTTGCGTCATCGAGCACTGGCCGATTCTCCTTTGCATTGATTTTGGCAATGCTAGCGCGAAAAAGCATTGATTGGACAGCCACTCCGAGATCGACACAAACTGTGGTGGTCATCACAGCAAAATACCGAGATTCATTGGAGGCTTTAGTGGGTCAATCACCCTCACCGCGTGCCGATACCCGGACCGTACGGTCCGGATCGATGCAGAAGCGGGTTCTGGCAGGCGGCGCCGTCGGCCAGTTCATCGAGTTCTACGATTTCAGCCTGTACGGGCTCAGTGCCTTGATCCTGGCGACGCACTTCTTCCCCAAGGGATCGACGTTCACCGCAATGCTGGCAACCTTCGCCACCTTCGGCGTGGCCTTCCTGATCCGTCCGCTGGGCGGGCTGTTCTTCGGCGCGCTGGGCGACCGCATCGGCCGTCGGCCGGTCCTGTTCATCACCCTGATGGGCATCGGCCTGGCGACGGTCGGCATCGGACTCATGCCTTCGTACGCAGCCATCGGGATCGCGGCACCGGTCCTGCTGGTGTTCTTCCGACTCATCCAAGGCTTCTCTGCCGGCGGGGAATCCGTCGGGGCGCCGGCCTTCGTGCTGGAACATGCTCCGCTGGAACGGCGCGGACTGTGGCTCTGCATCACCATTGCCGCGACTGCGCTTCCGGGCGTCTTCGCCGGCGGACTGATCCTCGGGCTGAACGTGGTTTTCGGCCCGGATGGATACGAACAATGGGCCTGGCGCATCCCGTTCCTATTGGCGTTGCCGTTGTCGGTGTTCGGGTTCTGGATCCGTAGCCGCACCGAGGAGTCGCCGGAATTCCAGAAGGTGCTCCAAGCATCGGAAGCCAAGGAATACAGCCCGATCCGCGAGGCCTTCCGTACCAACGGTGTGCGCATGGTCCAAGTTGCACTTGTCTGCGGCCTGACGGCACTGTCCTTCTACTACCTGGCCGGCTACTTCGTCTCCTTCCTGCAGACGGCCGGAGGCCTGAGCCGAGCCCAATCGCTGGGACTCAACGCAATCATCATGGCGATCATGGCGCTGGCCACCCCGTTCGCCGGGCTGCTCAGCGACAAGATCGGACGCCGCCCGATGCTGCTGGTGGGCTCGGCCGGCGTGGTCATCCTGGTGATTCCAGCGTTCCTGCTGATCACCAGCGGCAACGTCGGGATCGCGCTACTCGGCCAGCTGGTCTACATCCTGCCGTTGCTGGTCTACAGCGCCGGCAGCGCCACGATCTTCGTGGAGATATTCCAGACCAAGACCCGGTTCACCTCCGCGGCCGTGAGCTACAACGTCGGCTACGCATTGCTTGGCGGCACCGCACCGTTGGTCGGCACCTGGCTGGTCGAGACAACCGGATCGGCGATTTCGCCGGGTATCTACCTGGCTATCTATGCCGCGATCGTCTTCCTCGTGGTCCGGTTCGGCGGGGTCCCGGAAACCCACCCTCTGCTCGGCAAGGCCAGCCCGGAAAAATCCGAACTCGTCAACCAGCAATAGAACCGCTCGGCCCGATCGGACTGGTCGCCGGGACCTTGCGAAAGCCCGAAATCGTTTCGCGTTCCCGCAAGGTGTCCGGTGCAGGCCGATCGGTATTTCACTATCCGCACCAAGTTCAGATTTAGCGAAAGGCAGCTGCTCTTCCATGGAACCCACCATTGTTTATCCCGCCCGAATGATCCGCACCATGGACCCGGCACGGCCGACGGCGGAGGCCATCGCGGTGCGCGGCGAACGGATCCGCGCGCTTGGCACCGTGGCCGAATTGCTGACGTACCCGGGTGCGGTTCTCGATGAACGCTACACGGATGCCGTTCTGGTTCCGGGCTTCGTTGAATCCCACAGTCATGCGGGAACGGGAAACATGTGGAACGACACCTATGTCGGGTTGGTGGATCGCACCGATCCCGGCGGAAAGCGCTGGCCCGGTTGCCTGACCATAGAGGATGTCATCGCGCGGCTGATCGAGGCCGATGGCGAGTTGCAGGATCCCGGCGCCCCCTTGCTGGCGTGGGGGCTGGATCCCATCTACTTCCCGGGGGAGCGGCTTTCGGCGAAGCACCTGGACAGGGTCTCGACCACCCGTCCCATTCACATCACGCATTCCAGTGGACACTCGAGTTCGGTGAACTCCGTGGCGCTGGACGCCTTCGGAATTGATTCCGGCACCAACGTCATCGGCGTCGTCAAGGATGAGCAGGGCAACCCCACCGGGGAACTCCAGGAAATGGTGGCCATTGCCCTGGTTGCACCACTGACCGAAGGCCGTGGCGTGATGTACACGAACCCCGATGCATTGCGGGCCTTCGCCCAAGATGGGGTGAACACGGGAACCACGACCCTGACCGACCTGGGATCACAACTCCTGATGGACGATGAAGGCTTGGACGTCTACCGATCCGCGGTCGATGAAGAATTCCCGGCACGGCTCAACGTGTTCCACTTCGGGCTGGGCCTCGGGAAGGTGGCGTTGTCATTTGAGGATGCTGCCAAGCGGTTGGTGCACCTGCGTGGACTCTCAAGCGACAAACTGCGATTCGGCAACGTGAAACTCATGCTGGACGGCACGATCCAGGGCTTCACTGCCCGGCTTCTGGAGCCGGGCTACTACGGTGGACAGCCCAACGGGATTTGGGCCGTCAGCCCCGAGGAATTCCACGAGGCGTTTGAAACATTCCACCGCGCCGGCATCCTGGTCCACGTCCACTGCAACGGCGACCAGACAACCCAGTTGTTCATTGAGACGCTCGAAGCCATCCTCGCCAAGTACCCGAGGCCGGACCACCGCCACACCGCCACCCATTCACAGCTGAGCACCCGTGCACAGTACCGCCGTCTGGCCGCGTTGGGCGCGTGCGCAAACATTTTTGCCAACCACATTTGGGCCTGGGGCGACCAGCACATGGATCTCACCGTCGGTCCGGACCGGGCGGCCCGGATGAACGCTGCGGCCACCGCGCTGCGTCACGGGGTCCCGATTTCCCTGCACTCGGATTCACCCGTGACGCCGCTGGGCCCGCTGCGCACCATGAAGCATGCCGCCACCCGGTTGACGGTCTCCGGGCGGGTCATGGGTGAACACGAACGAATCAGTGCCCAGGATGCGTTGGAAGCTGTCACCCTCGGCGGCGCGTACATGTTGAAGATGGACCACGAGGTCGGGTCGCTGGAAGCGGGAAAGTTTGCCGATGTTGCGGTTCTGGCCGAGGATCCACTCGAAGTGCCGGCCGCCCGGATCGGTGAGATCCATGTTTACGGCACCATGGTGGGCGGGCGTCACCATGCCAGCAATGTCGCCGCTCCGGTCATGGCCGGCACACAGTGACTCCCCGGCTGGGATTGATCGGCGGCTACCTGGGTTCCGGGAAATCCACCCTGGTCAATCGGCTGCTTTCCGGTGCGCTGCCGGGCCGCACCGCCGTGGTGGTCAACGACTTCGGCAGCGTCAACATCGACGCCGATCTCATCCTTTCGGCGGAAGGCGGCACGATCGAGCTGAGCAACGGGTGTATTTGCTGCCAACTCAGCGACGACGTTTCGCGCACCATGAGGGCACTGGCCGAACGCAGGGATCTGGACAATGTCATTTGCGAGGTCAGCGGGGTGGGAGACCCCGGCGAATTGGCAGCTTGGCGAAGCTACCCGGGCTTTGCCCCGGGCCCGGTGGTCGTCTGCGCCGATGCGACCGCCATCGTGCGTTTGTCGCACGATCAGTACGTGGCCGATACGGTTCGACGGCAGCTGGGTTCGGCAGAGTTCGTCCTGATCACCAAGACGGACCTGGCAATGCCGGGGAACGTCGCTGAGGCGCTGGCGGCATGTGATTCGGCTGCCCCGCAAGCGTTTGTGGTGCAGCAAGATCCGGTGGACCCCCGACTCACCGCCGCTCAGCTATTTGCTTCCGAAGTACGTCCATCCGCGGCGGCCGGTTCCGTGGTGGACGACGCACATACCGACGTCCATTCCACCTGCACTGTTGCGGTGCCCGGCCCGATCGATGTCGATTCGCTGCAACGGGCCTTGTCCGCCCAGTCGGAAAGGCTGGTTCGTGCCAAGGGCATCGTCCAGGACGCGGCACACCGTTGGCATGAGGTGCACCTCGCCGCTGGTCGCGTCGAGGTCAGCGAGAGGGTACCGGGTGCCCCGGCGCCCGCCGCCGCCCGATTGGTCTTGATCTCAGCAGGGGCCGACCGAATTGCCGATCTGGAGAGAGCCCGGACTGAACTGCTCGATGCGGTGGGTATTGCCCTGGTGACGATGCCCGGTCGGGAAAACTGTCCGATCGGGGTCCCGGAAACCCACCCGTTGCTCGGAAAGCGCAGCGCAGACCTACCCAATCTTGTTAATCAGTGAAAGGAATCTTCCCCATGACCGCTTCAAACACCGACACAACCCTGTGCTTTGCAACCGCCACCGACCTGCTGGACGGATACCGCCGCCGTGAGTACAAGCCCAGCGAGGTCCTCGCGGACCACTTTGCTCAGATCGACCGCACCAACCCGCTGACGGCCCTTGGCGTCAATGCGCTGACCCAGGAGATGCGTGAATCCGCCGCGGCCTCGGCGCTCGCTGCAGACGAGGCCTACGCCCGCGGCGGGGACTTGCCGCCGCTGCTCGGCGTGCCGCTGGTGACCAAGGAAAAACACGCGATCGCCGGACTTCCCGTCACCCAGGGGCTGGGCGTCGAACGGGGACAAATTCCCGAAGCCAACCAGCCCATTGTCCAGCGGGTGCTGGATGCCGGCGTCGTGCTGCATGCCCGGACCACCACCCCGGAATTCTCCTGCGCCTCCGTCACCCATTCCAAGCAGTGGGGCGTGACGCGCAATCCGTGGAACCTGGCGGCAGGGCCCGGCGGATCCTCCGGCGGCGCGGGCGCCGCCCTGGCTGCGGGGATGAGCACGCTGGCCACGGCCAGCGACATCGGCGGATCCACGCGCATCCCCGCCGGCTTCAACGGGCTGGTCGGCTACAAGGCTCCCTACGGCAGGGTTCCCGGGGCCGCGCCGTTGAGCGCCGACTGGTACCGCAGCGACGGGCCGATGGGACGCAGCGTCGCCGACGTTGCACTGCTGCAGTCGGTGATGGCCGGGCGCCACGGGTCGGACCATGCTTCGTGGGGCGAACACGGCGACGACTACCTGCAGCATGTCTTGGCCGGAACTCCTGATTCCCTGCGCGGGGTGCGCATCGCCTACAGCCCCACGCTCGGAGGGTTCCCCGTGGCAGCGAGCATCAAGGCCAACACCGAGTTGCTGGTCTCGCGTCTGGTCGCGGCCGGTGCCGTCGTGGACGTGGTCGAACCCCGTTGGAATGTCGACCAAGTGCTCGACACGGTCTTCTCCCACTTTGGTTCCATCATGGGCGCGGCACTGCTTCAGGAGGTCGATGGGGACCGGGGGCAGCTATCCGGGTACGCGCAGGTGTTCGTGGCGAAGGCCGCGGAGGCCGCCGGACACGGAACCCTGGTGGACTCGCTGGTCAAGGACGCAGTGATGCAACAGGAACTCGCGCGCCTCATGGACGGATACGACGTGCTGCTGACCCCGACCCAGGGTGCGGAGATGCTGCCCGCGGACGGCAATTTCACCGATGGCATTGAGCTCGAGGGCGGCCACTACGAGAACTACATGGCCTCGCACATGACCATGCCGTTCAACATCGCCAACCGCTGCCCGGTCATGGCCATGCCGACCGGTCTCTCCGGCGTGGGGGTTCCCACGAGCGTCCAGGTCGTCGGCCACCCCTTCGACGAGGCAACGGTCTTCAAGATCTCCGCCGCCGTCGAATCGCTCAGCGATCCGCTGGGTCATCCAGCAGGTTGTTAAGGCCCGGTATCTCGGGCAGCCAGAGTATTTCGGGCAACACTTGATCGCCGTAGTCCTCCCATACCCGTAAGGGCCGGGCGGACTACGGCGATCTTGTTCGTTCGTCTCCCAGAGGGGGTTACTTGTAGCCCCGGACGTACTGGACGTACTGCTCAGTGTCGCTGTACTCATCGGTGATCAGCCAAACGCCGCCGTTGACGGCAGCCGTTGGAATGCTGGGGACGACGATATCGGTCAGGCCACCCGTACCCGGCTCCAGCTCGTCCATATTCACGAATCCTCCGGTGATGGGGTAACGCGTAATCTCACCAGGTTCTTCGCTATTTCCGATGTACTCAATCCGCAACCAATCGCGAGGAGCCAGCGGCTCTTCGCCAACATTCATGACAAAGAGTTTCGCACGGAGCTCGCTCTTCAGCGGGTCGGTGACACTGGTTTTCCGGCTGGGCTCGGTCAACCCCAGGAGCCAGTCGGTCAGACCAAAGAGCTGGCCCACGGCCATGGGATCTTGTTTTGACGAATCGACATAGAGGACGGAATGGGCCGAGGCCGTTTTGCCCGCTCGGTTGCTCGCGATGACCCGGTACGATTCCATTTCGTTCTTGGAGCGCGCCGTGAACGTGTAGTTCGCCTTGGTTGCACCGGGAATCCTTGCCCAGTGGCCGCTACTGTTTCCTTCGACCCATCGTTCCCACTGGTAGCTCAAGGCTCCACCGGTTGCAGTGCTCTTGAAAGTCGCAGGATCCCCGGCACCAACTATGAGTGAACCGGGTAGTTTTACTTTTGGTTTGGTGACCACAACAACTCTAGCGGCGCTCGACGTCGACTTGCCGGCCTTGTTGCTGACACGTACCCGGTAATCGGTGGTTGACTGGCCGGAGGATGAGGTGAACGTATGCGACGGTTTGGTGGCTTTCGAGACGTTCGACCAGGTCGAGCCCCTCTTTTTTTGCCACTGGTATGAGAGGGAGCCGCCGCGCGCCTTGGCCGAAAGTGTGACCTTCGATCTCGCTGCGACGGTGGACCCCTTGGGCTGGGTGGTGAATTTGGGGCTCGTGACAACCGTCAGTTTGGCGGACTTCGAGGTCGTCTTGGCCCGGGAATTCGAAACCACAACGCGGTACTGTGCCCCATTGAGCCCGGTGCTGGCCTTGACCTTCAGCGACTTCGTCTTTGCCGACGAGCCGGAAACCTTCCCCCACTTGGTTGAATTCGGTTTCTTCACGTACCACTGGTACTTGAGTTTGCTGCCGCTGGCCTTGACGCCGAAGGTGTGGGTCTTGCTGCTGGCCACGCTGGCGGACTTCGGCGAAGTCGTGATCTTTGCCTTGGATACTGCCGTGGCGATGGCGACCGCATGCGTGATCGGCACGGACGGAGCCGCGGTCGCCGGCGCGAGCGCGGGCGCGGTAATCAGGAGCGCAGCAACGGCCGTGGCCGTGGCGCGCAGGAAGAGATTCTTCAAGTATTTCCCCCAAGACATAGGCATAAGGCCCGAGTGACGTGTGGCACAAAAGCCTATCAACGTCCGGCGGGTTGTCCCATTCATGACACCGGCCTCGGGAAGATTCGGGATTCTTCAGGTCCAGAGGCAAAAAGATCGCCCCGACAGTGAAGTCGGGGCGATCGGAAATTAAAACAAGAGACGGAACAATCCGCCCAGGGGCTACTTCCTCAGGTGGTCTACAAGCTGCGAGGCGATGCCGTTGCGGGTGCCCGGGGTCAGCGCCAGCGAGGGCCTCGCTTGCGCTGTCTTTGGTGGCAAAACGTAGCAGGGCACGGGTTCCCGAAAGAACCCGTGCCCTGCCTTGGAAATGCTAGTTCCCGGTTACTTGGCGAATGCCGGAACTACCTCGTCGATGAACAGCTGCAGCGAACGCTTCTTCTCCTCGTGGCTGAGGGAGTTGTCGTTCCAGAAGCTGTACTCGGTGACGCCGAGGTCTTCATAGCGGCGCAGACGCTCGACGACTTCACCGGGGGTGCCGATCATTGCTGTCTTGTGCAGCGACTCGGGGGTGAAGTCAGCGCGGCCCTCGAACTTCTCAAGCGGGCTGGGCTCGAGGAAACCGTTGACCGGCGTGCTCTTGTTGCCGAACCAGGCATCGAAGGTGCGGTAGAACTTCTGGATGCCCTCGGCGGCCGGGCGCCAGGCCTCCGGCTCGTCGGCCGAGTGGACGTAGGTGTGGCGCAGGACCATGATGTCCGGGCGTTCGGTGACCTCGGGGTGGTTGGCGATCGCGGTCTCGAACTTCTCGACCAGCGACTCAACCTCCTCGTCGCCCTTCATCAGCGGGGTCACCATGACGTGGCAGCCGTTGGCTACGGCGTAGTCGTGGGATTCGGGGCTGCGCGCCGCAACCCAGACCGGAACCTTCTTCTGCACCGGCTTGGGCACCGAGGTCGAGGTGGGGAACTGCCATACCTCGCCGTTGTGGGCGTAGTCGCCCTCCCAGAGCTTCTGGATCGCGGGGATGATCTCCTGCATGTGCGCACCGCCGTCGGTGGCCGGCATGCCACCTGCGACACGGTCGAACTCAAACTGGTAGGCTCCGCGGGCGACACCCAGCTCGGCTCGGCCGTTGCTGATGACATCGAGCAGGGCAACCTCGCCGGCAGCCCGAATCGGGTTCCAGAACGGGGCGATGATGGTACCCGCGCCCAGACGGATGGTGGAGGTCTTGGCCGCGAGGTAGGCCAGCTGCGGAAGCGGGTTCGGGGAAACCGTGTACTCCATCGAGTGGTGTTCACCGATCCACACGGTGCCGAAGCCACCGGCTTCGGCCATCTGGGTCAGCTCGACCAGGTTCTCCCAGTGCTGCTCGGGTGTGAGCGACTCATCGTAGCGTTCCATGTGGATAAACAGGGAAAAGCGCATGCTTACTGCCTTTCGGGCTTAGGTGGTGGTGTTTCGTTGGTTTCGTTCGGCGATCGTCACATTGGTCCGCGACCAGTGCTCGTGTTCGATCTCGCGGACGAGGACCGTGATGTTTTCCGGGGCCGCGTCCACGGTGCGGACGGCGGCGTTGTGCAGGGCGTCCATCAGGGCTCGCAGTTGTTCGGGGCTGCGGCCCTTGGCGATGGAGACGTCAATCAGCGGCATGATGTTTTTCCCTTCTAGGAGCGCATGACGAACGGGTCTGCGACCGGCGACTCGTCGGTGTTGATCCACACGCTCTTCAGTCGGGTGTATTCGTTCATGGACTCCAGGCCGTGCTCGATTCCGACGCCCGAGTTCTTGAATCCCTGGCGTGGGGACATCGGGGACATGGCACGGTAGGTGTTCACCCAGATCGTGCCGGCCTCAAGCTTGCGCGCCATGCGGTGTGCGCGGGACAGGTTCTGTGTCCAGACACCCGCCGCCAGGCCGTATTCGGTGTCGTTGGCCATGCCGAGCAGCTCGTCCTCGTGCTCGAAGGGCATGATCGCGGCGACCGGGCCGAAGATCTCCTCGCGCACCACCCGCATGTCGTTGTTGACGTCGGTGAGCACCGTGGGTGCGTAGTAGTAGCCGGGCAGCTCAAGCCCCTCCGGACGGCAGCCGCCGGCCAGCACCGTCGCGCCCTCCTCCGCACCGATCTTCACGTAGGAAGCGACCTTCGCCAGCTGGTCGGCAAACGCCAGCGGGCCCAGCTCGGTGGAATCGGCCAGCGGGTCGCCGATCACGATCGACCGGGCACGCGCGGTGACCTTCTCCACCAGTTCGTCGTAGACCGACTTGTGGGCGAACACCCGGCTGCCGGCAATGCAGGTCTGTCCGGCCGCCGCGTAGATGCCCGCGATCACGCCCATCGCCGCGTTGGAGACATTTGCGTCGCCAAAGACGATGTTCGGGCTCTTGCCGCCCAGCTCCAGGGTGCAGCCGATGAAGCGGCTGGCGGCCTGGGAAGCGATGTGCGAGCCGGTGGCGGTCGACCCGGTAAAGGAGATCTTCGCCAGCAGCGGGTGGGCCACCAGCGCGGCGCCCGCTTCGGCGCCGAAGCCGGTGACCACGTTGATGACGCCGGCGGGAAAACCGGCTTGCTCGGCCAGTTCGGCCAGCAGCAGCACGGTGCGCGAGGTGTATTCGCTGGGCTTGATCACCACGGTGTTGCCGGCGGCCAATGCCGGGGCAATCTTCGAGGTGGTCAGGGTCAACGGCGAATTCCACGGGGTGATGGCGCCGACCACGCCCAGCGGCTCGCGCTGCGTGTAGTTCAGGATCGCCGGGTTCATGGTGGGAATCTGCGCGCCCTGGACCTTGTCGGCCAGCCCCGCGTAGTAGTAGAAGTACTCGGGCAGGGTTGCCATCTGCCCGCGCATCTCGCGCAGCAGCTTTCCGTTGTCAAGCGATTCGTTCATCGCCAGCTTCTCGGCGTTCTCGCCGACCAAGTCGCCCAGGCGGCGCAGCAGGTGGCCGCGCTGGGTGGCGCTCAGCAAGCTCCAGGCCGAGGAAGTGAAGGCGGCATGGGCGGCCTTCACCGCGCGGTCGACGTCCTGCGCGTTGCCGCGGGCCGCTTCGTAGAGTTCCTCGAGCGTCGCGGGGTTGGTGCTGCTGAAGTAGCGGTCTTCGCTAGGGGCGACGTATTCGCCGTTGATGAAGTGCATGTAGCGCTCGGTCATGATGGCTCTCCTTCATTCTCGCTAAAAAAACTGTTCAACTGTGTCGCCAGGGCGGTGGCGTTCTCCACGGGCAGCATGTGCCGGGCACCGGGAACGATGTGCACCTTGCATCGGGGGATGGCCGTCCCCAGCCGGCGGGACATCTCCGGGGTGGAGCCCGGATCCAGTTCGCCGGTGATGGCCAGCGTTGGTTGGGTGATCGAGCCGAGCTCCCCGGAGATCTCGCGGTCGCCGCGGGCGAAGACGGCGTAGGCGTGCAGGTAGGATTCCAGGTCGTTCGCGGCCAGCACCCGCCGGGTGTCGGCAATGATCCCGGCCGGAACCGTGCTCTGCCCGGCCGGGTACCAGCGCTCGATCGCCTTGTCCACGCCCTCTTCGAAACGGTCGCCGGCGGTGGCCAGGCGCTGCTCAACGGCCGCGGATTCCTCCGCTGTCCGCTGGCAGACCGAATTCACCGCGGTGAGGGTCAACACCCGTTCGGGGGCGAAGCGAGCGATGTGCTGGGCGATCAGGGCGCCGAGTGAGAAGCCCACCAGGTGCACCGGCCCGGGGGAGGTCATCCGCCCCAGCACGTCCCGGGCCAGGCTGGCCAGATCCTGTGGTTCGCGCAGGGCCGGCTGCCGGCCGTGGCCGGGCAGGTCCAACGCCACGGATTCGCGGCCCAGCTGCTCCTGCAGGGGCCGCCACATGGTGTGGTCCAAACCCACGCCATGCAGCAGAACCACCGTGGCTTGCTTGGAATTCGTCATCTTCGCCCCGGATGCCTACAGTTCGGTGGAAAGGTCGGCGAGGCGCTGCTGCGGGCGCCCCTGGGTGGCGCCGGCCAGCGCAATGAGGATCTCTCCGGCGTGGGGTGCATCGGCGATCTTCACCTCGACACTCTGGTGGTGCGAGCGGATGGTCGCGTCGGTGAAGTGCTTGAGCGGGATGTCGAACTGCACACCGGCCGGACCGCGCTTTTCGACAGCCGGCAGCAGCGTGGTGGCGTTGGCGGCCTTGCGGAAGTGGTCGCCGAATTTCAGGGTGTGGATAAGTGCCGAGCCGTGCTCGATCTCCCCGTCCAGTCCCACGATCGCGGCCTTGCCGTAGGCTTCAAGCGGGGCGCCCAGTGCTTCGAGCACGCGAGGCGCCAGCAGGGCACCCAGGTCGGAGGCAACCTTGTCGATGCCTTCGTTGAGATCCTCGACGAAGCCCTGGCCTGCCCAGGGGTTGTCGAAGATCGCTGCCACGATGACCACGCGGGCCGCCGGGTCAACCGGGCGGCCGCCCTCGGCGTTGGTCTCTTCGATGATGGTTACGAGCTTGCGGTAGTTCACAGTGTGATTCCCTTCAGGATTTCGGAGGTGATTGGGTTGTCGGTGGAACGGTCACCGATCCGTGCGTGTGGACGCGGACCGGTGGAAGCAGCGGCGATCACCGCGATTTCCCCGGCGTGCGGGGCATCTGGCAAGGAAAGTTCAATGGTTTGGTAGTGACTGCGGGTTGCAGCGGCGTTCTTGTGCCACATCGGCACGCGCAGCTGTTCCCCGGCGGTTGCCCGGCCGTCAACAAAGCAGATGATCGAGGTGCCCTCGAGCGCCTCGCGAAGCAGGTTGCCAAAGTACGGGGTATGGATCAACGCACCGGCATGCTCCAGCTCGCCGTCCAGGCCTACCAGTGCGGCCTTGCCGAACGCCTCGACCTTTTCCGCACCGCCCAATACATCCAGGAGGCGGTCGGACAGCAGCTTGGCAAGAAGCGGGGCAATGCTTTCGGTGCGGTCGGCCAGGTCGTGTGAGGTTCCGGTCCCAAGCCACGGGTTTGCGATCACCGCAGTGGCCGTTGCCCGGGTGATCGTTCCGAGCGTTTCGTGGGGGACTTCCTCGATGATGGAAGTGATCTTGCGCAGTCCGATCGCCGCGGCGATATCGGAGTACTCGTGCAGCGTCGAGCGTTGGCTGAGATCGATGGTGTGTGCCGTGGCGGCGAGGGGGCTGTTCATGTATTTTCCTTTGACTATCAGGTCTGGATGCCGAGGAGCTACTCGGCGTGCGCGGTGTCGTCGGCCTCGCGCAGCGCTGCCAAGACCGCGGACTGGCTTGAAGATGCGACGTGGCGGCGCATCACCAGCTCGGCTGCCAGGGGATCCTTCGAGATGATGGCGTCGATGATTGCCTGATGTTCACCTACGGAGTTGCGCAACCGGCCGGGCAGGCTCAGCGTCTGGGAGACTATGCGATGGTAGGCCAGCTGGTTCATGAGCAGGTCATAGTGCTCCGAGAGCTTTCGGTTGTCCGCTCCCGCGACCAGTGTGCTGTGGAATTCGTGCACCAGCTGCGAGTACCTTTCCGCATCCCCCCTTTCGACCGCTTCGGTTGCCTGTGCGACGTTCTCCTGCAGCATCAGGAGTTCCGGCACGTGGCCGCGGCGGGCCAGCAGTCCGGCAGCCAGTCCCTCGAAGGCCTCCTTGAGCTGGAACATCTCATGGATTTCCCGCTGGGTTGGTTTGCGGACGAAGGTTCCAACACGGGCTCGAACCTCGACAAGGCCCTCACGCTCAAGTTGCTTGAGAGCTTCGCGAATCGGGGTGCGACTGACCTCGAAGTCCTGGGCCAAAGCGGTCTCGGCCAGCAGGTCCCCGGGCTGCACCGACCCGGTGACGATCATTTGGCGCAGCCGGGTAAGTAGTGGTGGCTCGGT
Source organism: Paeniglutamicibacter sp. NPDC012692 (assembly GCF_042901625.1). Classification (NCBI taxonomy): domain Bacteria; kingdom Bacillati; phylum Actinomycetota; class Actinomycetes; order Micrococcales; family Micrococcaceae; genus Paeniglutamicibacter; species Paeniglutamicibacter sp. NPDC012692. Next base: position 225,937 of record NZ_JBIBDE010000002.1, on the reverse strand, counting down.
CGAATCCTGGTTCGGCTTCGATGCCAGCGAAGTATTCTCTTGCATGCAAGAACAATAGCAACACCTCCTCTTGCATGCAACAAGGTTCCTTCAAGTTCGCGTAATTTCAGAGAATTTTTGAAAACCTGTTGACTGGCTCACGCCGAATGCTACGATTCATGCATGCAAGATATTCAAGATTCACAGGTTCAGCTCACCAAGAACGCACTCGTGTCCGCTTGGGAGGCGGCATGGGACCGCGGAGAGGTCAACGCGCTGGATGCGGTGCTTCACCCGGAATACCGCCGCGAGAGCACCCAGTCCAAGCACGTGGCAAGCGCCCAGGACCTGAAGCAGGAAATCCTGGAAGTGCGTGCGGCGTTCCCGGACCTGGCCACTCACATTGACAACATCGTGATCGACACGGAAACCGGCACCGCAGCCATCTTCTGGCGCACCACTGGCACCTTCACCAACGACCTGCAGGGCGTGCCGGCAACCGGCAGCACGGTGGAGACCCGCGGGTCGAACCTGTTGCAGCTGCAGGACGGGAAGATCCTGAGCGAAAAGGTCACCTGGGACCAGAGCGAGCTGCTGGCGGATGTCGGGGTTCCCTCGCTGCGTTCCGCCTTCGAAACCCCCGAGGATACGGTGGTCGACGACCTGAGCGGAATTCCCCAGTTCGAGGAGCTCAAGGGCTTCAACCGCCAGTTCGTCACCGGAGTCACCGTGGTGACCACCATCGACGACTCCGGCAAGCCGCGCGGACTGGCTGCAAACTCCTATGTCTCGGTGTCATTGGAACCGCCGCTGGTGTTGGTCTGCGTGCAGAAGACCACCAGCACCTACTCCTCGCTGTTCAAGTCCACCCACCTGGGCATCAACATCATGAGCAACGAACAGCGCGACACCTTGGGCATCTTCGCCTCAAAGGGTGACGACAAGTTCGCCAACCTCCAATGGCATGAGGGCCCGAATGGCAGCCCGATGATCGACGGGTCTGCCGCCTCGATCGAGGCCGAAATCAAGGAACGCTTCCAGGCCAAGACGCACACCGTCTTCATCGCCAAGGTGAAGCATTCGGAAGTCGCCGAGCTTGCCCCCATGGTCTACAAGGCCGGTCGCTTCTTTGACGGGGCAGAGCTCACCGAGCTCTAGGCCCATCTTCCTCCCTCCGGGACCACGAGGTGTGTGAAACATGAAAACCAACACCGAAGACCGGGAACGTTCCGTACTGACAAGAGATGCGATGCCCAACGGCCGCAACCGAGCACGGGTGTTCAAGGGGGGATATCTGAACCCAACCACAGCACTTGGCTGTGGTTGGGTTCACCCTACCCAACGACAACCACGCAAACACTCGAGAAAAGGACAGTTCAATGTCGGTACCTGACGAAACAACGCCGGCCTACGGCACCTCGTTGACCAAGGCCGAACCGTTCGCCACGGAGCAAATCCCGGATTCCGAACGCCATGGCCACCCGCGCAGCCAGTTCACCCTGTGGTTCGCCGCAAACATGGTGCTGGCCGTGATGGTTTCCGGTTTCTTCTCCTCGCTCTTTGGCCTGTCGGTCATCCAGGGCCTGACCGCAGTGGGCGTCGGAACGCTGCTGGGCGTGCTGGTGATGGGCGTGCTGGCGGGCATCGGCACCAAGCTGGGCGTGCCGCAGCAGGTCCAGGGTCGCGGTCCGATGGGCTTCTACGGAAACTTCCTGCCGATCACCGTGCTCACCATCGTCTCGGCAATCGGCTGGACCGCGGTCAACACCGTGTTCGCGGTCATTGCGCTGCGGATGCTGGTCGATGTGCCGTTCGTCCTGGCCGCCGCGTCGATTTTCGCGGTGCAGTCGGTGTTCGCAATCTGGGGACACAACCTGGTGCACCTGGTCAACAAGATCGCCACCGTGGTGTTGACCATCCTGTTCGTGATCATCTCGATCCTCTCCCTGCGCGAGGCTGACTTCAGCCTCGGTGTGGACACCAGCGCCCCGTTCTACATGGGCAGCTTTGGCGGTTGGGTGACCTTCGCCGGGTTCTTCTTCGCCTACGTCATGACCTGGACCCCGTTCGCCTCTGACTTCTCGCGCTACCTGCCGCGCAACACCTCGCACGCCAAGGTCGTCGGGTACACCGCCGGCGGCAGCTTCATTGCCATGGCTTGGCTTGGAAGCATCGGCGTGCTGGTCTCCAGCTTCGCCGGGGAACTCGACGCGATCCCGGCCCTTGCCCAACTGACCGGGGACTGGGCGCCGGTGGCCATGCTCACCGTGGTGCTCTCCACCCTTCCGGTCAGCGCCATGAACCTGTACGGCGGATCCCTGTCGCTGCTGACCATCAAGGTCCCGGTCAGCCGCATCGTCGGCGTGATCATCGTGGCGGCGCTCAGCCTGGGCATGACCCTGCTGATGCAGACCAACCCGTACGGCGGGTTCTACGACTTCCTCTCGGTGCTGGCCTACCTGGTGGTTCCGTTCAGCGTGGTGCTGCTGTTGGATTACTATGTGCGCATGCGCAAGGACATGGCAGCGTCGGTCGCCGACCTGTTCAACACCGGACGCCGCTTCGAGTGGGGCTTCTTCGCCTGGATCTTCGGCTGCGTGGTCTCCGCCCTGTTCTGGAACACGAACATGTTTACCGGACCGTTTGCCTCGCTGGCCAACACCTTCGGTGATTTGGGCTTCGTCACCGGTGCGATCGCCTCCGCGGTGGCCTACCTGGTCCTGTACAAGCGTCCACTGCCGGCGGGCATGCGAGTGGCTGACCGACCCGGCATCGACGAACTGCGCCACGACCTGGAAAAGGAAGTGAACAACTCATGACGGACCTGACCCAGCCGGAACAGCGCAGCCGTGCGGCGCTGGTGTTGATCGACATGCAGCGCATCTTCCAGGAGCCCGAGAGCCAGTGGTCCGTCTCGAATTACCAGAAGGCGGAGGACAACATTCTCACGCTGCGTGACTCCTTTGAACACGTCATCTGGACGAAGTTCGTGCGCGACCCGCAGGAGACCGGCGCCTGGGGCGACTACTACCGCAGGTGGGACGAATGCCGCGAGGAACCTGAATCCCCGCGCTGGGACATCACGGTGCCGGTGCGGGAAAACGAGCAGGTGCTCTCCCTGCCGACCTTCAGCAAATGGGGAGCGGACCTGGCGCGGATGACCGAAGGCTACCAACACCTGGTGGTTGCCGGGGTTGCCACCGACTGCTGCGTGCTGTCCACGGTGCTTGGGGCGGTGGATGCCGGGAAACACGTCACGGTGGTCTCCGACGCCTGCGGCGGGGCCACCCCGCGCGCCCACGACCAGGCATTGGAACTGATGGAGCTGCTCTCGCCCATGGTGACGGTGCGATCCAGTGAAAGCATCCTGGGCGTGCCAACGGGCTCCGAATGACGCCTGCCTGCCGACTCGAGGTGTGGCACCGGCCGGGGACCGTTCCCCTTTACCGTTCACTTCGAGCCGTGTGAAACCGTCCTGAAAGCACGAGGCCCGCGGAACCGATCATCATCGGTTCCGCGGGCCTCGTTGCGTTAAGCCGTCGCTTCTACTTCTTCAGGTGGTCTACCAGCTGCGAGGCGATGCCGTTGTAGGTGCCCGGGGTCAGCGCCAGCAGGCGTGCCTCGGCCTCGGCGGACAGGCCCAGCTCGGAGACGAACTCCTGCATGCGCGCGGCGTCGACGCGCTGGCCGCGGGTCAGGTCCTTGAGTCGCTCGTACGGGTTTTCCATGCCCTCGACGCCGGCGATGGCCTCGGCGCGCATGACCATCTGGATGGCCTCGCCGAGCACCTCCCAGTTGTGGTCGAGGTCGTCGGCAAGAACGGCCTCGGCGACGTCAAGGCGGTCAAGGCCCTTGGCGACATTGGAGATCGCCAGCAGCGAGTGGCCGAAGGCGGTGCCGATGTTGCGCTGCGAGGAGGAATCGGTGAGGTCGCGCTGCCAGCGGCTGGTCACCAGGGTTGCACCCAGGGTGTCGAGCAGGCCGTTGGAGATTTCCAGGTTCGCCTCGGCGTTTTCGAAGCGGATCGGGTTGACCTTGTGCGGCATGGTCGAGGAGCCGGTGGCGCCTGCCACGGGGATCTGCGCGAAGTAGCCGATGGAGATGTAGCTCCACACGTCGGTGCACAGGTTGTGCAGCACGCGGTTGAAGCGTGCCATGTCCGCGTACAGCTCTGCCTGCCAGTCGTGCGACTCGATCTGGGTGGTCAGCGGGTTCCAGGTCAGGCCCAGGCCCTCGACGAAGGTGCGAGAGACTTCCTGCCAGTCGGCGGCAGGCACCGAAGCGTAGTGGGCGGCGTAGGTGCCGGTTGCGCCGTTGATCTTGCCCAGGAACTCGGTCTTCTCGATGCGGTCCAGCTGGCGGGTCAGGCGCCATGCCAGAACGGCAAGTTCCTTGCCCAGCGTGGTGGGGGTTGCCGGCTGGCCGTGGGTGCGCGAGAGCATCGGCACGTCGCGGGATTCCTCGGCCATGGCGGTGATCTGTGCGACCAGGGTGCGTGCGGCCGGCAGCCACACGTTCATGACCGCATCCTTGACGCCGAGGGCGTAGGAGAGGTTGTTGATGTCCTCGGAGGTGCAGCCGAAGTGCACCAGCGCGGTCAGGTCGGCGATGCCGATGGCCTCGAGGCGGCGGCCGATGTAGTACTCGACTGCCTTGACGTCGTGAACGGTCACGGCTTCGATCTCGGCCAGCTCGTTGACGGAGGCGGCGTTGAAATCGGTGACGATGGCGCGCAACGCTGCACGCTGTTCCTCGCTCAGCGGGGAGGTGCCTGGGAGCACCGAGTTGTCGGTCAGGTGGATCAGCCACTCGACCTCCACGTGGACGCGGTCGCGGTTCAGGGCCGCTTCGGAGAGGTGGTCGACCAATGGGGCGACTGCTGCACGGTAACGACCGTCCAGGGCACCAAGGGCAAGGGGTTCGGATGCAAGTGAAATGCGCGCGGAATCAGCCATGGTGCCCATTCTTTCATGTTTTGCCTCACTACGGCCGGGCGAGTGACGCCGCACACGCTCACGGGAGTGCTCCCGCGCGGCGGGATATCCACAATCCGGGAGCCACCGGGGGTTCAACGCCCCTTGCGGTTCTACCGTTGCACGCAATGGCGGCGTAACAAGGCGATGAACCGCAATCCGAAAGGGGAGTGAACCGAGGATGCTGGAGGCGATTGCCGACGAAATGCTGATGCGGGTGGTGGCCACCCAGGCGGTGGTGTACCGGGCGCGGGAGCAGCTGGGCGAGGTGCTCAACCTGCAATGGGAATCCCCGGCCGGCAGGGCGTTCAGGGACCGCGCCGCGGAGTTGGCCTCCAAGGTTGCCGACCTCGACGCGCGGCTGGAAACGGCGCGCGGCGAAATCTGGGCCGCCCGCGCCGACCTTGCCGAGCTGGAGGCTTCCATGCTGTCCGGGTTGACCACCCTTGGGCCGGTCTCGATGCCGGGAGGGTTGCCGGTCGGGCTGCTGGGCGGACTCGGGCTGGGGAACTAGGGGCATCGATGGGATACGAAAGCCGCGGGGGAGTGGCGGGGACGGAGTTTTCCCTCGAGGAACTCGAGCGGAGCTCCACCATGCTGGCGACCGCCGGCGCCGAACTGTTTGAGGGAGCCGCGAAATTGGCGCTTTCGCCCCAACCGCCCGCGGCGCTTCTGCTCCTGGGGGCCGTCCTGATGCGCCAGCGGGTGCTTGCCGCGGCGAACGGGGTGATCGAGCTTGCAGGGATGTGTTCGGCCCGGGCCGCGGAGGCTGGCGGTCTGGCGCTCAGGGTGCAGGCCGCACGCGAGGTCTATGAACAGGCCGAGTCGCAAGCGACCCGGCAAATCAACGATGCGCGGGGTGCGCTCTTGCCGTTGATCCTCATGTGGGACCTGGCGACAAACAAGGGCCGCCCGTGCACCGACACCATGGAAGACCTCATCAACCAGGCCCCGGCCATGATCGGTGCCCTGCTGCCGGGGCCGGCCGGCGCCGTGGCACTGCTGCGGGACCGGGAACACGGCGGCCTTTTTGACACGAGCGTGGCCCAACGGCTGTATCCGATGCTGGGGCCCGGGCTCGCAGGGCTGGGCCTCGTGCAAACGGGTCCGGTCGAGGTGGCGGCACTCAACGGGACGCGCACGGTGGAAACACGCGGTGCCCTGGATACGATGCTGGACCTGCAAGCGATCGCCGAGCAGGAACCTCCGGGAAGCCTCCTGGTCAGCACGGTTCAGGGCGGCGGTGCGCCGGTGCACATCGTCACCATCCCCGGCACACAGTCCGATCCGCTGCGCGAGGGGCTCGAATCGGTCAAGGGGCTCGCCGGCGTCAAGCAGGGGTCCACGGGAATGAACCCCTGGGACACCGCGGGCATTGCCGAGGCCATGGGATTCGGATCGCAGCATGTATCGGTGGCGGTGGGCGAAGCATTGGCGCAAGCGGGCGCCAAGCCGGGGGACACCGTGGTGCTCGGTGGATACAGCCAGGGCGGGATCCACGCGGCGAACCTTGCCGGGGACACGCGGCTCAGCGACACCTTCGACATGTCCTACGTGTTGACGGTGGGATCCCCGGTGGCGCTGGCGGCACTGCCGAAAGCAACGAAGGCGCTTCACTTGGAAGACCGCCGGGACATGGTGCCGGGGACCGACGGGTCGCGCAACCCTGCAGGAAGGAACCGCGTCACCGTCTATTTCGATGGCCCCGACCCGTCGGAGGAACTTCCGAACACGGGATTCGGGCCCGCACACAAGCTGGCCAACTACCGGGAGCATGCCCGCGAGCTCAAGGGCGCAGCGGATCCCGGCATCGCCGAATCCACTGGTCAGCTGGCAACGCTGCTGGCCGGGTCCGGCGCTCTGACCGTGCGTTCCTACCAGTTGAGGCGGGTCGTTCCCTCAGGCAAGAGCGCCGCGGCGCCCAAACTCGCGGAAAACGGCCGGCCGCTGAAGGGAAAGCTGAAGGACGTCCCGCCCGTTACTTCCGGCTGGGGGTGACCCAGCCGATCAGGGCGGAGACCAGCGAAATGATCAGCGAGGCGATGATCGCGTCCCAGAAGAAGTCGTTCACGTGCAGGCCAAACGGCATGTAGGTGGTGATCCATGAGGTCAGCATGAGCATGCCGGCGTTGATGACAACGGCAAAAAGCCCCAGCGTGAGGCAGGTGATGGGCAGCGAGAGCACCTGCACTATTGGGCGGACCAGTGCGTTGACCAGACCGAAAATCAGGCCAACGGTGAGGTAGGCCAGGACAATGCCGAGGGTCTTGTCGTCGGTTGGTGCCGGGGTGACTTCGATGCCGGGGACAATCCACGCGGCAGCGGCCAACCCAAGGGCATTGATAACCACACGGAGGATAATCGCAATCATGGCCCCATAATTGCATACCTTTATGTGAGCCGTCGGCGTACACGCGCACTTGCCAGCCGGTTCTCAGCTGCCCTATTCGATAGGCTGTGACCATGACCACGCAAAACCCTGTGTCCCACGATCCGGTTCAGCCCCGCACCATTATTGGTCGGATGCCGAAGTACGCCGCCGGGAAGCCTCCGACCGAAGTTCCGGGGCTGACGGCATTCAAGCTCTCCTCCAACGAGAACCCGCTGCCTCCGATCCCCGCGGTGCTTGATGCAATCCGCGAACAGGTGTCGGTCAACCGCTACCCGGACCCGCTCTCGACCAAGCTGCGCAATGCGCTTGCCGGGTTCCTGGACGTGCCGGCCGACGACATCGTCACCGGTGCCGGTTCGCTCGGTGCGCTGACGCAGATCCTGGCAACCTTTGCGGGCGAGGACGTCGACGGCGTGCAGGATGAGGTGGTTTACGCGTGGCGTTCCTTTGAGGCGTACCCGATCGTGGTCCAGACCGCGGGCGCACTGCCCGTGGAGGTGCCGCTGCTGGCCGACGGACGCCACGATCTTGACGCCATGGCCGAAGCCGTCAACGAGCGGACGTCGGTCATCTTGCTGTGCACGCCCAACAACCCGACCGGGCCGATCCTTACCCAAGACGAGGTCGAGGCCTTCATCGCCAAGGTTCCCGCAAATGTGCTGATCGTAATCGATGAGGCTTACCAGGAATTCGTGCGGGACGAAAACGCCGTGGACGGCATCAAGACCTACCGGGACCACGCCAACGTCGTGGTGCTGCGCACCTTCTCCAAGGCCCACGGGCTGGCCAACCTCCGCGTGGGATACTCGGTCTCGCACCCGGAGGTCACCAACTTCCTGCGCGTCGGGGCAACCATGTTCGCCGTTTCCTCGTTGGCCGAGGACGCGGCCGTGGCCTCGCTGGCCAACTATGACCAGGTTGTCGAAAGGGTACAAAAGATTGTCGACGAACGTACCCGCGTGGTCGATGCCCTCAAGGAACTCGGATGGGACATTCCGCGGGCCGAAGGCAACTTCGTCTGGTTGCCGCTGGGGGCGAATACCGCCGAGTTCGTTGAGCTTGCGCAGGCACGGGCGCTTTCGGTGCGGGGATTCGCCGGTGAAGGCGTGCGCGTGAGCATCGGCGAGGTCGAGGCAAACACCCGCTTCGTGGATCTTTGTCGGAACTATCCAAAAGGTTCTTCGCTTTCCTAGGGCGAATAAGTCGTAATCAACGACATTTCACCTATAGGCTTGAACTAATAAACCCGCTATATGCCCCATGCGGAATGCATTCCAATTGGGGCATATTTCATTTATGTAAGGACCCTCGGTATGACCCAAACCGTGCACGAGCCCTCGGACGAAACGCTGATCCAGCTACTGACCCCCGAAGGTGAGCGTCGCTCGCATGCCGAGTTCGACAGCTACATCCAAGACGTTGACGCCGCAATGCTTCGCGATTTCTACCGCGACATGGCGCTGACCCGCCGCTTCGACCAGGAAGCCACCGCGCTGCAGCGTCAAGGGCAGCTGGCCCTGTGGGTGCCGTTGCGCGGGCAGGAAGCCGCCCAGATCGGCTCCGGTCGGGCAACCCGACCGAACGACTACATCTTCCCCACCTACCGGGAACACGGTGTGGCGCTGACCCGCAACGTCGACTTCCCCCAGATGCTGCGCATTTTCCGCGGCATCTCCAACGGTGGGTGGGATCCGCGGGAAAACAACTTCCACATGTACACCATGGTGCTTGCGGCCCAGATGCCGCACGCCACCGGTTACGCGATGGGTGTGCAGCGCGACCAGGCCGGCTGGGACGCCGAGCGCCTGGAAAAGGAAGGCACCGCGGTCGTTGCCTACTTCGGCGACGGCTCGTCCACCGAGGGCGAAGTGCACGAATCCATGGTCTTCGCCGCGAGCTTCCAGGCTCCGGTGGTCTTCTTCTGCCAGAACAACCAGTGGGCGATCTCCGTGCCGTTCCACGTGCAGTCCAAGGTTCCCCTGGCCGAACGCGCCGCGGGCTACGGCTTCCCCGGCATCCGAGTGGACGGCAACGACGTGCTCGCCGTCCTGGCCGTCACCCGCTGGGCCCTGGAACGCGCACGCCGCGGCGAGGGTCCGGCCCTGATCGAGGCCGTCACCTACCGCATGAGCGCACACACCACGGCGGACGACCCCACCAAGTACCGCATGAGTGCCGACGAGGAAGCCTGGGTCGGCCGCGACCCGGTGGCCCGTCTTGAGAAGCACCTGCGCGACAACAACCTCGCCGACGAGGCGTTCTTCGAACAGGTCGTCGCCGACGGCCACGAAATGGCGAACCGCGTCCGCGAGGAAGCCATGGCGTTCCCCGAACCCGAACTGGCACAGTCCTTCGCCAACGTGTATGCCGAGGCGCACCCGCTGATCCAGGAGGAACTCAAGTGGCACCTGGAATACGAGGCAGGTTTCGCAGAGAACACCGAGGAAGGGGCCACCCGATGAGCACCACCATGACCCTGGCCAAGGCCATCACCGCCGGACTGGACAAGGTCCTGGGCGACAACCCGAAGTCCCTGCTGATCGGCGAGGACATCGGCCGCCTGGGCGGCGTGTACCGTGTCACCGACGGGCTGATCGACACTTACGGGCCGGATCGCGTCATCGACTCCCCGCTGGGCGAAGCCGGAATCATCGGCACCAGCATCGGCATGGCCATCCGCGGCTACTCGCCGATCGCCGAGATCCAGTTCGACGGCTTCGTGTTCCCCGCGTTCAACCAGATCACCACGCAGCTGGCCAAGATGCGCGCCCGCTCGGAGGGCCGCTTCGGCGCCCCGGTGGTCATCCGCATCCCGTACGGCGGCGGCATCGGTTCCATCGAGCACCACTCCGAATCCCCGGAAGCGCTCTTTGCCCACACCGCTGGCCTGCGCATCATGGCACCGTCCAACGCCCACGACGCCTACTGGATGATCCAGCAGGCCGCGGCATGCCAGGACCCGGTGATCTTCTTCGAACCCAAGCGCCGCTACTGGCTCAAGGGCGAGGTCGACACCGAGCACCCGGCCGCCGACGCCTTCAAGGCGCAGGTCATCCGCCCGGGCGAGGACGCCACCATCGTCACCTACGGCCCGTTGGTCCCCGTGGCGCTTGCCGCGGCGGAGGCCGCGCGCGAGGACGGGCGATCCGTCGAGGTCATCGACCTGCGCTCGGTGTCCCCGATCGATTTCGACACCATCACCGAATCGGTGGAGAAGACCGGCCGGCTCATCGTCACCCACGAGGCCCCGACCTTCGGCGGGCTCGGCGGCGAAATCGCCGCCCGCATCACCGAGCGCGCCTTCCTGTCGCTGGAGGCTCCGGTCATCCGCGTGGGCGGATTCCACATGCCGTACCCGGTGGCCAAGGTCGAGGAACAGTACCTGCCGGATATCGACAAGGTCCTTGAGGCGCTCGACCGCTCCTTCGCCTACTAACCCGGCCGCCCACCTCAACCGGTGCGTTAGCGCGCCACAGACCCATCAACGTTCCCGTAAGGAGTCAGACGATGAGTACCTTTAATCTTCCCGACGTCGGCGAAGGCCTCACCGAGGCGGAAATCGTCAGCTGGAAAGTCAAGCCAGGGGATACCGTGGCCATCAACCAGATCTTTGCCGAGATCGAAACCGCCAAGTCGCTCGTCGAACTGCCGAGCCCTTACGCCGGCGTGGTCAAGGCCCTGCACGCAGCCGAGGGCGAAACCCTCGTCGTCGGAGCCCCGCTGTTCACCGTCGACGAGGTCGGCAGCCAGCCCGTGCCGCTGACCAACGTGCCGGCCGTTGCCGACATCGCCGAGGCCGACACCCCGGTGGCCAGCGAGGAACCGGGCCCGCTGGTCGGTTCCGGCCCGAAGGCCGACGCCGTGAAGCGTCGCGCCCGCGTTTCACGCCCCGAACCCGCTGCCGCAAGCCGCCCGGCCCCGGCGGTCGCCCCCGCGCCGACCACCCCGGCCGCGCTGGCCGACACCATTTCCCGCCGTGCCGCCGAGATCGGCCATGCCTCAACGCGGCTGACCGCGGCCGCCAAACCGGCCGTCGCCGCACTCGTGAACCGCGTGCTGGCCAAGCCTCCGGTCCGCAAGGTCGCCAAGGAACTGGGAATCGACCTGACCGAGGTCATCGGCACCGGCGGCAAGGGCGAGATCACCCGCGAGGACGTGCTCTCCTACAAGGCGCAGCGCGAGGCCGAGCGCGACGCGGCCCCGACGTTCTGGTCCCCGAAGAACGTGGAGCTGGACCACCGCATCATCCGCACCCCGGTGCGCGGCGTCCGCAAGGCGACCGCCAAGGCCATGGTCGATTCGGCGTTCACCGCACCGCACGTGTCGATCTTCGTCGACGTGGATGCCAGCCGCACCATGGAATACGTGGCACGCCTGAAGAAGAGCCGCGACTTCGAGGGAATCAAGGTTTCCCCGCTGTTGGTTCTTGCCAAGGCCGTCATCTGGGCAGCCGCCCGCAACCCCTCCGTCAACGCCTCCTGGGTGGAGACGGAGAACGGCGCGGAGATCCAGGTCAAGCACTTCATGAACCTTGGCATTGCCGCGGCCACCCCGCGCGGACTGATGGTGCCGAACATCAAGGAAGCCCAGGACCTGTCCATGCGAGAGCTGGCCATCGCCCTGAACGACCTGGCCGAGACCGCTCGCGCCGGCAAGACCAGCCCCGCGGCAATGACCGGCGGCACGCTGACGGTCACCAACATCGGCGTGCTGGGCATCGACACCGGAACCCCGATCATCAACCCCGGCGAGGTGGCGATCGTCGCCTTCGGCACCATCCGCCAGAAGCCGTGGGTAGTCGACGGCCAGGTGGTTCCGCGTTGGATCACCACCCTGGGCGGCTCCTTCGACCACCGCGTGGTCGACGGCGACCTGTCGGCCCGCTTCATGGCCGACGTCGCCGCCATCATGCAGGAGCCTGCGCTGCTGCTCGACTGACCCGATTCGTGATCCAAGAGACCGAGTCCAACCACGCTGGAAACAGGGTGCATGGACTTGGTCTCTTGGTTTTAAGGAGCAGATCGGGCAGATTTGTGGCAATCAGGTTTTCACCAAGGCACCCATGCTCAAGGAGAACGCCCATGCACGCCACAAACCGCAGTCCGGTCCAATTTCCCATGCGCAGCAAACCATTTGTGTACTTGCTCGGCGCGGCCGCGGCGATGACCCTTGTGGCAGGTTGCGCCGCCACGCCGCTACCGGGGGCTGCCCCGGCTGCAACATCCGGCGCCCCGACTCCGTCGCCCACCCGGGCGCCACAGGTCGACACCTCGGACTGGAAGTCATTTGAAACCTTCGGCGTGGGTTTCAAGTACCCGGCCGAGTGGAAAGTCGTGGCCAAAAAGGACTGCGAGGGGTGCGAACCCGCGGGGGATCCCAAAAAGAACCCGTATGCCAAATGGAACATCGTCGACGCGGACGGCATCGAGATCGCCGAATTCAGCGCCGACTCGGCCGACGACAACTCCGGGGACGCCACCTACGTGCGGACGCGGCTTGAAACGATCAAGGTGGACTCCAACCTGGCGACCCCGACCGTGGTTCTCTTCGAACACTCGAAGGCCAACAAGCCCACCAAGGAGAACAACCTGACGGCCGCCCTGATGGTGGACGAAGCGACGCTGGCCGCTGAACGCGATGAGCTTCCGCAGATCGCCTATTTCCACCCGCGCAAGGATGTCTCCGCGATGCTGGAAACCACCAACGGCTTCGCCAAGAGCCTGGGGTTCAAGGTGCAGGACGTCAGCCTCGAGGACGCCAAGAAAATGATGGAGACGGACGGGTACCGGAACATGGTGGCGCTGATGCTCAGCGTCAAGGCGGTGGGGCAGAAATAGCGACCGCATCGCAAGGGCAGGCCCCGTCACGGATCCACTTCGGGGCGTCGCCACTTGGATACCATTGAATGGGTAACCAACGACTTGCAACGGGGAAGAACACCAATGCCACAGCTGTACATCAAGATCTGCGGGCTGAGCACTCCCGAGTCCGTCGCCGCTGCCGTGGAGGCCGGGGCCGACGCCGTGGGCTTCGTCTTCGCGCCGGGCAGCCCCCGCACCGTGGGAGCCGAGCTGGCACGCACACTCGGCGCGGCGGTGCCCGAGTCGATCGAAACCGTCGGCGTCTTCCGCAACCAACCGCTCGCCGAGGTCATGGATATCGCGGCGCGCGCGGCCGTGAGCACCGTGCAGCTGCACGGGGACGAGTCGCTCGACGACATCCGGGCGCTGCAGGCAGCGGGATTCAAGACGCTGCGGGCCTTTTCCGTCGACGCGTTCGAGGCACTGCCGGAGAACGAGCGTTTGCAGTGGGACGCGGAACGCATCCTGATCGACGCCGTGGAACCGGGAGCCGGCGTCACCTTTGACGCCACGAACGTGCTGGCGGAACCGCCCGCGGGCATGTGGCTTCTGGCCGGCGGACTCAACCCCGGCAACGTTGCCGGACTGGTCAAGACGCTCAAGCCCAGCGGCGTCGATGTTTCAAGCGGGGTCGAATCAAGCCGCGGGATCAAGGACAACGGGCTGATCACCGACTTCATCAGGGCGGCACGTTCGGCCGTGTGATCGGCTGGTTCCTTGCCCGGGAGCGGCTCAGCTGAAGATGAACGAGGTGGCGGCGGCGAACGACTTGACCTCGTAGCGGCCCACTGCCGGGACAACCGCCGGGGCGTGATCCTCAAGGAACCGACGCAGGTGCCACATGGCCCATCCCAGCCGGTCGGCCGGCAGGACCGTGGTGGGGACCGTGACCACAAAATGCGTGGCAACCGGGGCGCCTGTCGGGGTGCGGTCGGTGATGGTGGCAGTGACGCTGCCGATGGAGAGGGTTTCGGCGGCTACTTGGGTGCGCATTTCGGGGTCCTTTTAGGTCCTGCGGCTTATGGGGTTCGGATCGGCCTGAAAGGCCGGTTTGGAGGGTCCGGGTTTTGATTTAAGCATCCCGCCACGGTCCGACAATTTGCGCCCTGATCGGGCGGTCTGGCTAATATTTGTATGCCTTTGTTTATTGATGTTCGTAGCCGTCACGGTCTCGGATTGCGTTGCCAATGCAGTGGGCTGACGAGCCGGCATTCGGGCGTATTTTCGCCACGCGGCAATTTAGGTTCGCATCCGGCTCAATCGCCGGCGAAGATCCTCGGCGAGGCGCTGAGCAGCGCCCGGGTGTAGGGGTGCTGCGGGTTGTTGAAGACCGACTCGACGGGCCCGGATTCAACGACCGACCCACCCTGCATGACCAGCACGTCGTCGCTCATGTGCCTGATCACGGCCAAGTCGTGGGAAATGAACAGGTAGCTGAGGCCCAGCTTGCGCTGCAGGTCATCGAGCAGGTCGAGGACCTGCGCCTGGATCGAGACGTCAAGCGCGGAAACCGGCTCGTCGCAGATGAGCACGCGCGGGTTCGGCGCCAGTGCCCGGGCGATCGCCAGTCGTTGGCGTTGCCCGCCGGACAGCGTGGCGGGGTTCCTGGCAGCCAGCGAGGCCTCAAGCCCCACCAACCCGAGCAACTCGCCGATGCGCTCCCTGTCACGCCGCGGGTTGCGGGTGGCCCCGGCGCTGAGGGCGTCCGCCAGCAACTTCTCCACGCTCATGCGCGGGTCGAAGGAGGACAGCGGATCCTGGTAGATGGCGCCGAGCTTCGGACGCGTGGCCCGGCGCTCCGATTCGCGCAGGGAGCTCCACGGCTTGCCGAAGAGCTCGACCGACCCGGTGTCCGGGGCCAACAGCCCCAGCACCATGCGCGCGGTGGTGGTCTTGCCCGACCCGGATTCGCCGACCACTCCGAGGGTCTGCCCGGGCAAGAGTTCGAACCCGACATCCGACACCGCGGTGAAGTCCTTGCGTCCGGGGGTCCTGTACGTCTTGGACAGCGAGCGGGCGGTGATCACCGGGATGGCGTTTTCAACGCCGGTCGGCGCCGCGATCTCCGACGGGATTTCGACGCCCATCGGGGTTGCGGCGGCGGGGGAGAGCCGGGTGTGGCGCGGCTTGCCGGCCGGCACCGCGCGCAGCAGCCGCTTGGTGTATTCGTGCTGCGGGTCGCCGAGGACCAGCTCGGCGGGACCCGATTCCACGATGCGACCGGACTGCATGACGGCGATCGAATCGGCCACCCGGGACACCGCGGCGAGGTCGTGGCTGATCATCAGCATGGCCGAACCACGTTGGCGCAGCTCGCCCAGCAGGTCCAGCACCTGAGCGGCGATCGTTGCGTCCAGCGCCGTGGTCGGTTCGTCGGCAATGACCAGCGCAGGGTCCAGGACGATGGCGGAGGCTATCAGCGCGCGCTGGCGCATGCCCCCTGACAGTTCCCCGGAGAGCTGCCCGGCACGCGGCGCAGGGTCATCCAGCCCCACGGACTCCAGCAACTCCAGCACGCGCCCGGCGCGTTGGGCAGGGGATGCCGTGGTGTGCAGGCGCAGCGCGTCGTCGATTTCCCGCCCGATCCTGCGCAGCGGGTCCAGCGAGGTCAGGGCGTCCTGCAGGATGAATCCGACGTCCTTGCCGCGCAGCCTGCGCCACGTGCGTGGGCCGAGCGTCCGGACGTCGCGTCCGGCCAGCGACATGGTCTCGGCCCGCACCGTGGAACGGGGGCCGGCCAGCCCGATCAGCGAGCGCGCCGTGACGGATTTCCCGGAACCTGATTCCCCGACCAGCGCCAGGCAGGAGCCGGGCCGCAGGGAGAACGACACGTCGCGGACCACGTGGTTGGTGCCGAAGGAGACGTTGAGGTTGCGTACCTCGAGTGCGGGCGTGGGTCCGTTCATCGCTTCCCGCCGTCCTTGTTCAGCAGGCGCGAGAGCACCGTTGCCGCGGCGGCGACCAGCACGATGGCCAGGCCCGGGAAGAACGTCATCCACCATGCCAGGGACAGGTAGGTGCGCCCGGCGGAGAGCATCGCGCCCCACTCGGGGGCCGGCGGCGGGGCGCCGAGGCCCAGGAAGCTCAGCGAGGCGGCCCAGAGCACGGCCTGTCCCAGGCCCAGGGTGCCGAGCACCGCGATGGGTGCCAGCGCGTTGGGCAGCAGGTGCGTGGTCAGGATCCTGGCGCGGCTGCGTCCCAGCACCGTGGCGGCCTCCACCATGGGGGAGTTGCGCAGTGCTACCAGCTGGCCGCGGATCAGCCGGGCGTACCCGGGCGCGGTGGTCAGCCCGACGGCGACCACCGTGGTGCCCACGCCCGGTCCGGCCAGCGCGATGAACACAAGGGCCAGCAGCAGCCCGGGCAGCGCAAAGAGCACCTCGAGGATGCGCCCGACCCCGGCGTCCAGCCAACGGCCGCCGAAGCCGGCGATCGTTCCCAGGACCAGTGCCAGGCCCAGCCCGATGGCCGTGGCCGCGGCGCCGATCAGCAGGGAGGGCCGTGCGCCGTGGATGATGCGCGAATAGATGTCGCGCCCCGATTCGTCGGTGCCCAGCAGGTGGCCGGGGCCCGGGGCAGAGAACGCGTCGGCGGGGTTGATGGCCAGCGGGTCGAAGGGTGCCAGCCAGGAGGGAACGATGGCGGCAAGCACGAAGAATCCGAGCACCAGCACCGGGAAGGCCAGCTGGAGCCGGGTTCTCCACTCGGGCCTGCCACCGAGGACCCTCGGTTTGGCCCGGCGGACGGCGAGCACCGGGTCCCCGGGCGGCAGCTCGTGCGGCGGCTCGTGGTTCGTCGGGCTCATGCAGCACGCAGCCTGGGGTCGGCGAGGCGTTCGGCCAGGTCGGAGAACGCCATGATCGCCACGTAGGCGGCGGCCGAAAGCAGCGCGACGCCGGTGACCATGGGGATGTCGCGCGCGGTCACCGCGGAGAGCAGGCTGCGGCCCAGCCCGGGGCGGGCGAAGATCGATTCGACCACCACCGCGCCGGAGAGCAGCGAGCCGAACGCCCAGCCGGAGAGGGCGATGCCGGGCAGCGCCGCGTGGCGCAGGGCGTGGCGCAGCAGCACCCCGTTCTCGCTTTCGCCGCGGGCCCGTGCGGAGAGCGCAAAGGGGGAGGTGTGTGCCTCGAGCATCGAATCGCGCATGACCTGCCCCAGGAACCCGGCCAGCGGCAGCGCCAGGGTGGCCACGGGCAGCACCAGCCCGGCGGGGGTCTGCGTGCTCACCGGAGGCAGCCAGTCCAGCGTGGTGGAGAAGAGCAGGATCAGCACGCTGGCCAGCCAGAAGTGCGGGACGGCGGCGGAGACGATCTCCAGCCCGGAAGCCAGCGCGCGTCCCGCGGCGCCGCTGCGGATGGACGCGGTGGCCACTACCAGCGCCAGTACCCAGGCCACCAGCAGGGACAGCACCGCGAGGGTGAGCGTGGGCGGCACCAGTTCGCCGAGCACCTCGGCCACGGGGACCTTCAGCGAATAGGAGGTGCCGAGGTCGCCGGTGGCCAGCTTCCACAGCTGGCCGAGGTATTGGACCGGCAACGGCTGGTCCAGCCCGTATTCGGCGCGGGCCAGGGCCAGCGCCTCGGCCGAGGCCTGGGAGCCGGGTCCGCCCATGATCGCCTCGGCAGGGTCGCCCGGAATCATCCGGATCCCGAAGAAGATCGCCGTGGCAACCGCCCACAGCACAAAGATCCCGCCACCGATTTTGCCCAGCATCCAGTAGGCGACTTTCCCAAGTCGCATGCCGGATCGCGGAAGCGGTTTCATCGGTGGGCGGGATCTTCGTTCGCTGGTGGTGCGGCTACTTATTCAGGGTTGCCTGGGCCGGGGTGGTTACTTGCCCAGCCAGGTGTCGAAGAACGTCGGCGAGGCAACCGCGGTGGTGGTCCCCACGCCCTGGGTCTTGGCCGAGTACAGGAAGTGGTTCTGCTGATCGTACAACGGCAGCAGGTAGTAACCCTCGAGCACCAGCTTCTGCGCCTTGGCGTACAGGTCCTTGCGCTCGGCCTCGTCCTTGGTGGAACCGGCGGTTTCCAGCAGCTTGTCCAGCTCCGGGTTCTTCACCTGGGACAGGTTGGCGAAGTAGCCCGACGGGGCCGGGATCGTTGAATCCGAGTGGAAGAGGATGCTCAGCACGCTCGGGCCGACCTTGGTGTACGGGGCCGAAACCAGGTTGTAGTTGTGCTGGAACAACTCGCCGTACCAGCTGGAGAGATCCAGCAGGTTGATCTTGATCTCGATGCCCGATTCCTTGGCGGTCGCCTGCAGCTGCTCGAAGAGCGACTGCTCGGCGGGGATCGACTGGCTGGTGCTCACCGGGAAGACCAGGGACAGGCGCTTGCCGTCCTTGGTGCGGTAGCCCTCGGCGTCGCGTTCGGTGTAGCCGGCGGCGTCAAGCAGCTCGCCCGCCTTGGCCGGGTCGTAGGCAAAGAGCGATTCCTCGCTGAAGCCCAGCGGCTCGACGCTGGAGAGCGGGGAGTAGGAGCGCTTGGCGGTGCCGAAGAAGAGCGAGTCGATGCCCGCGTTCACGTTCACCGCGTGGATGAAGGCCTCGCGCACGCGCACGTCGTCGAACGGCGCCTTGGAGGAGTTCAGCTCGATGCGGTTGGAGGCGCCGGGACGCGGGGCGTCGAGGTGCTTGATTGAATCGTTCTTCGCGGCGGCGGCAATGGTGTCCGGCTGCGCGTTGTCGATGATGTTGACCTCGCCGGCCTGCAGGGCGGCGTAGCGGGTGGCGGCCTCGGGGATGAAGCGCCAGGTGATGCCGTCCAGGTATGCGGCGCCCGCGTGGGACGGGGCGTCGGTCGGCTGGACGTAGTCGGCGTTGCGGACCAGGTTCACCGAGTCCTGCTTCTTCCAGGATTCGACCTTGAACGGGCCTGTTCCCACCGGTGCCGCGCAGTTCTCCTCCTGGGAGCGCTTAAGCGCGGCGGGGGACTCGATGGCAACCCACGGCATGGAGAAGGACTCGAGCAGCGAGTTGTCAGGCGTCGAGAGCTTGAGTTCCAGGGTCGAGACGTCGACCGCCTTCATGGCCTTGATCTTGCCCAGGGCCAGGAAGCCCGTGGAGGAAGCGGTCTTCGGGTCGCGCAGGTGCTCGAAGTTGGCCTTCACAGCGGCGGCGTCAAGCGCGGTGCCGTCGGTGAACTGGATGCCTTCGCGGATCTTCACGGTGCGCGTGAGGCCGTCGTCGGAAACGGTGGAACCGGTGGCCAGCCACGGGATCAGCTCGCCCTTGGCATCCTTGGTGTAGAGCGTCTCAAGGTACTGGGAGGAGACGAGGGCCTGCGGGTAGTTGCCACCGACGTGCGGGTCGAGGCAGCTGGGCTCGGCGTCGCCGGAGGCGTAGACGAGGGTGCCGCCGGATACCGGGGTTCCGGCGGCGTTGCCGGCTCCCGGGGTCGGGGCGGGGGCGGAGGTGCAGCCTGCCAGGAGAAGGGCGGCGGCCAGCATGGCGCTCGTAGTGAGAACGCGGGGTGCCAGGGTGCGGGCGTGAATCATGGAACAACTTCCTGCATGAAGATGATGTCGTGGGGGTTGGGCACAGCACATCAACGTGCGCGCACCGCATCCACCATAGATCAGCCGACGGCGGGAGGGGTCGGGACTGTGCGCGAGGTCATAGCCTCAGGTGCGCGGTTGGTTGGCGGTTGAACGCGGCAGGGCGTGTGCCGCAACCCGGTGCGGGGTTGTGGCACACGCCCTGCCGCCAGATGATGGTTAGGCGCTGGCCACGGTGAAGCGGCGGTGCAGGTGCTTCGGGTCCTCGATCTCATCGAGAGCGGCAACGGCAAAGTCGCCGGTGCTCACGTGGTCGCCGGCCGGCGAATCGTTGCCCAAGACAATCGACCCGGTGGCCGGGCCCGGTGCGATTGCCGGCGCCGGTGCCAGCATGGTCCAGTCCAGGCCGGAGGCCGAGGTGTAGAAGTCCAGGATGGTGCCCATGGTGCGGGCCTCGGGCATGTACGCCTCGGGGAAGCCCGGGGTGTCGACCAGACGGACGCCGTTGACCTCGGTGGCGCCGGCTCCGCCGACGACAAAGAGGCGTGCCGGGACGAGGGTTTCGGAGATTTCCTCGTGGGCGTCGATGAAGGCCTGGTGGTCTTCGCCGGTGCGCGACGGCGGAACGGCGAGCACGACGACGTCGTTTTCGGCGGCGAGCTTGCGGTATGCGGAGATGTCCGTCAGGTCGGCGGTGGCGCTGGTGGGTCCCTCGACGGTCTTGCCCGAGCGCGAAACGGCCGTGACCTGGTGTCCGCGGTTCAAGGCTTCGGCAACGATCTGGCTGCCAACCATGCCGGTTGCTCCGTAAACGGCAATTTTCATGATGCGTTCCCTTCGGGTTGCTGGTGCGGGTTCTGGGCGTCCCGCACCGGGTAAGTATTTCAATAGTATCTACTTGATACCAAGTACCTCAACGTAATAGGGTTACCGCATGGATACTGAGGCCAAGGATTTTGACGTCATGACCCTCGGCTGCCCGTCGCGGGTCATCATGCAGCGGCTCGGCGACAAGTGGACGCCACTGGTGTTCCTGGCCCTCAAGGACGGACCGCGCCGCTTCTCCCAACTACGCAACGACATCGGCGGCGTCACCCCCAAGGTTCTCACCCAGACGCTGCGCACCCTAGAACGTGACGGTTTGTTGAACCGCACGATCTACCCCGAGGTTCCGCCCCGCGTCGAGTACGAACTCACGGAGCTGGGCCACACGGTGCTCGGGCCGTTGGAGGTCATCAGGGTCTGGTCGGAGGACCACGCCTCCCTGATCCTGCAGGCACGCGACGACTACGACGAGCGCAACGACGCCTAGGCCGTCGCGGGGACGCACGGCGTTCCCGGAAAGTGGCTGCGAGCCTTGTTACATACCCATTCCGGGGTCCATGTTTGAGGGCATTCCGGGGTCCATGCCCGGGTCCATGTACAGCCCCGGCAGCAGCTCGGGGAAGAACGGAACAAGGACGGCGAAGGCGATCAGGCAGACGCCGACGACGCGGCTGAAAGCGATCCCGTGCCGCCAGGTCTTCTCCAGAAGGACCACCGCCGCAATGACGGCCATCCACGCCAGGTTCATGGTGCCGACGACGATCAGCACGAGCATCAGGCCCCAGCAGCACCCGGTGCAGTACGCCCCGTGGTAGATGCCGGTCCGCACGTCCCGCAGCGGGCCCTTGTATCCCGACACGTGCAAAAGCAACGTCACGGGAGACCTGCAATGCCGGAGGCAGAAGTTCTTCAGCGGCGTGAGCTGGTAGGCCCCGGCGGCTGCCAGTAGGCCGGCACCCACCCACGGCGCGGCCGCCGGTGCCCGCGCGGCCAGGACCCCGCCGAGTGCCGCGGCACCGTAGGCCAGGATTCCGAACAGCGCCCAGACCGCCAGGTAGCCGACGACGAGGGCCACGGTGCGGGCCGTCCTGACCCATCCGTTGGGTGCCGACCGGAGGGACCTGAGATACGCGCCCAGAAGTGGTGCCAGCGCCGGCAGCATCATCGCCGACATCATCAGTTCCCAGCCGACAAGGTACCCGATCAGACCCAGTCCCATCGTGCCCGAGCCCGAAGGCATGCCGGCGGCGGTCGTGATCGTGAAATACCAAGCAACCAGGGCGCAGGCCAGCAACGCGAGCAGCCCAGGAAGCGGCATGACCGCCAGGGCTGCTCGCCCGGCCGTGTCAGGCTGCCCAGGCGAAGGGTGCCGAGAAGGAGTTCTTGCCGGCATTGTCCCATTCCATTCCGAAGACATCGACGGTGCCGGTGCTGCTGGTGCCTGCGGCCAAGGTGTCCGCGGGGAAGCCGACGCCGCTGACCCGGACCCCCGATCCGGTGGGATCGAGCGGGGAAACGAAGTCTTCGACCTCGACGTGGACGGCGTCGCCGACCTGGACCCGGTGGCGGCGTCCGTCGTCGGAATAGTTGATCTCGAGGGACTGCATGCCGGCCATCTCGCCGATCAGCGGGACCAGGCCCGCCATCGGCCCGCCTGCCTGGCCGCCGAACACGGAGCCGAGGGCCTCTGCCTGTTCGGGAGATGCTGCCGCGTCCATCAGGACGCCGATCTTCCAGCCCCCCTCGCTCATCATCTGCGGGGCGTCGCCGACCAGGCAAACCGTAAGCCCGCCGACTTCAATGCCGTTGATCTCCCCGGTGTCGACATGGAACGCCAGCGCCACCTGGCAACGTTCGTAGTCGGCCGGTGCGGTAAACCCCGAGGTTGCGCAGGGACAGATGGAATCGCAATTGCAGTTTTCGAAGTATGTGCCTTCAATATGCCAGCCCATGGTGGGCTCCTTCCGGATTTTCCCCCCAAGCTCGCATTAAGTTTGCGCCTGCCCGGAAGGTCGGTCAATACACGGATACCGACTGGATCCGATCCGTTTTGCAGGGTCTTGGACGCGTAGGGAACCGCCGCCGGTCCGGGGCTGTTCGCGTCGATTTCACCCGCCCGAGGGCCACTCGAACGGAGCCCACACGATCGCCGCAAAGCTCTCACACGGTACTGCCAGCTGCCGCCCTTTCCCTGCCCCGGTGCCACGCCTAGACTCAAAAATGATGCCCCAGGGTCGGAACAAGGAAAGAGTTCGATATGCGACTCGTCGTCGACCTCACCAAATGCCAAGGCTATGCACAATGCGCCTTCCTCGCGCCGGACGTCTTTTCCATCCAGGGCGACGAGGCGCTGGTCTACGACCCGAACCCGTCCGGGGAGCAGCGCCGGCGCGTGCTGCGGGCCGCGGCCGCGTGCCCGGTCCAGGCCATCAAGCTGGACCGGTTGGAGGGGGCCGCAGGTGCGTCCCAGACCGGCGAACCGCCGGAGGAGGCCGCGTCGGGCGACGGCAGCCAGGACACCTTCATGAAGACCGGGCGGATCGTGATTGTCGGCGCCTCGTTGGCAGGACTGCGTGCGGCCGAGAAGCTGCGTGAGGAGGGGTTCGCCGGGTCGTTGACCCTGGTTGGCGACGAGCCGCACGAGCCCTACGACAGGCCGCCGCTGTCCAAGCAGGTCCCCGCCGGCATGGTTTCCCCCGAACATACCGACCTGCCCCGGCAACGCGAGATCGACGCGGACTGGAAACTGGGGGTCGCCGCCACCGGGCTGGACCTGCACGGTAAGCAAGTGCGCCTGGCCGACGGCAGCGCGCTTGACTTCGACAGGCTGCTGATCGCCACGGGAGTGCGGGCCCGGCCCTGGCCGGACCCCGGGGAAGCTGCGTTGAAGGGCGTGCTGACCCTGCGCACCCGCGAGGATGGCGCCCGGCTGCAGGAGTTGCTCGCCGCCCGTCCCCGGCGGGTGCTGGTCATCGGCGCCGGGTTCATCGGCTCGGAGATCGCCTCGGTCTGCATCGAGCTGGGCCTGGACGTGACGGTCGCCGAGGCCGGGCCCGCCCCGCTCGGGGCCGCACTGGGCGGGGTGATCGGGGCGATCGCCGGGGAGATCCAGAAGGAGAACGGCGTCGACCTGCGTTGCGGGGTCCGGGTCACGGCCCTGGAGGGGGACGAGACCGCGCAATTGCGCAGGGTCCGCCTGTCCGACGGCACGACCCTCGAGGTGGACGTCGCGGTCGCAGCCCTCGGCGTGATCCGCAACGTCGACTGGCTGGAGGGCTCCGGGCTGGCCTGCGGCCCCTGGGGCGTTGCCTGCGACGCCGGCTGCCGCGTCATCGACGCGAACGGTCTTGTCACCGACGACATCTTCGTCGCCGGCGACGTGGCGCGGGCCCCGCAGCCGATGTTCGGCTACCAGTTCCTGGCTATCGAACACTGGGGCAACGTGGTCTCCCAGGCCGAGGTGGCGGCGCACAACATGGTCAGCGGCCAGGCAAGCCGTTGGCCGCACCTGGCCGTCCCGAAGTTCTGGTCGGTCCAGTTCGGCCACGAAATCAAGAGCGTGGGCGTGCCGTCGGTCGCCGACGCTGTCGTCATTGCCCAGGGTTCCGTGGCGCAGCGCCGGTTCCTGGCCGTCTACGGCTACAAGGGCCGGATCGTCGCGGCCGTCGCCTTCAACCAGAACAAGTGGGTGGAGTTCTACGAACCGCTGATCGAGCGGGCAGCGCCCTTCCCGCCGCCACTCGCCCTCGTCGACGAGCCCACGCATGCGGAGCCGGTTCCCGCCGGGTTCCACGCCATGGCCAGCCCCACCCAGGACGCGACGGTCGTGGTGACGGGGCACGACCCGGGGGAGCGCCGCGCCACGCTGAATCGCACGCCACTGCGCTAACTTCCCGCCACCGGCCGTTGAAGGGCCGGCACCCGCCAATCCTCCGCACGAAACAAGGAGCCAGCATCATGACCGAGCCAAGCATCTGGGACCGGGTCCTGGACTACTCCAACAGGCCGGACCCGTATCCGCTGTACCGGGAGATGCGCAGGACGCCGGTGAGCCAGCTGCCCGACGGCGCCTACCTGGTGAGCACCTACGCGGAAATCGTCTCGCTATTGCACGACCCGCGGGTCAGCTCTGACCTGTCCAAGAACCCCCACGCGCTGGCGATGGCGGCCGAAGCGGCAGGGGTGCGCGGCGCCGAGGAACGCATCGAAGCCGCGGCCGCAGCCCAAGCAGAGGGGGATGGGGAAGGAGAGGGTCGGCAGGGGATGTCCAAGACCTTCCTGCTGATGGATCCGCCCGAGCACGACCGCATGCGGCGGTTGGCCATGCGGCATTTCGGGCCGCCGAATTCGCCACGGAGGATCGCGGACCTGGAACCCAAGATGCTGCAGCTGGTCACCGAGTTGATCGACGCCATGGAGGGGAAGACCCGGATCGACTTCGTCGAGGACCTGGCCTACCCGTTCCCGGTGTCGGTGATCTGCGAGCTGCTGGGGGTCCCCGACG
Organism: Paeniglutamicibacter sp. NPDC012692; assembly: GCF_042901625.1. Lineage (NCBI taxonomy): Bacteria > Bacillati > Actinomycetota > Actinomycetes > Micrococcales > Micrococcaceae > Paeniglutamicibacter > Paeniglutamicibacter sp. NPDC012692. The sequence continues at coordinate 200,902 of NZ_JBIBDE010000002.1, read as the reverse complement.
AGGACAAGGCCCGCTTCCGCGTCTGGGTGGACATGGCCCTGCAATCCACGGACCCCGGCCTGGACCCCGAAACGCAGAAGGCGCGCGGCGAGGAGGCGGGCAAGGAACTGAACGCCTTCATGAGCGAGCTCGTCGCGGCGCACCAGGAAAACCCCGGCACCGACATGCTCTCCGCCATGGCTGCCGACGACGGGCCGGAGGGCAGGATGACCACCGAGGAGCTGGTCAGCGTCGGGCTGCTGCTGCTCATCGCGGGCCACGAGACCACGGTCAACCTGATCTCCAACGGCGCGCTGACCCTGCTGCGCCACCCCGAGGTGCTCCAGCGGCTGCGGGACGACCCGGACCTTGCCATCCCGATGGTCGAGGAACTGCTGCGCTACGAACCCCCGGTGCACTTCGTGCCCTTCCGCACGGCGCTCGCCGACATCGAGGTCGCCGGGACCACCATCCCGGAGGGCTCCGCGATCACGCTGGTCCTGGGGGCCGGCAACCGCGACCCCGGCCACGTCGCCGACCCGGACAGCTTTGTGCCGGAGCGGGAAAACAACGAGCACCTCGGCTTCGGCGGCGGCATCCACATGTGCTTCGGTGCGCCCCTGGCCCGACTGGAGGCCCAGGTAGCGCTCTCCGAAATGGCCCGGCGGTTGCGGAACCCGCGGCTTGTCACCGACCCGCCGCCGTATCGGGTCAGCCCGATCCTGCGCGGCCCGCTGCACCTGGAGATGGATATCGACGGCATCGAAGATTAGCGGTTGGCGCTGTGGCGGGTGGGTTCGAAAAGTTTTGGGCCGCCGCCCAATCCGCCAGGCCTAGAGCTCCGAATGCACAGTGTCAGCAACGCAGCAGGCGTTGGAGAACAATGTGATTCAAGGAGTTCATCATGGTTTCAACACACGCCACCACCCACCGAGCCCTGGTGCAATACGCGGCACTGGCCGTGGGTGCGGTCTTCCTGCTGGTCGGAATTCTGGGGTTCATCCCGGGGGTCACCAGCAACACCGAGCACCTCGGAATGGCCGGCCACCACTCCGGCTCCATGCTGCTGGGGATTTTCCAGGTCTCGGTGCTGCACAACATCGTGCACCTGCTCTTCGGCATTGCCGGCCTGACCCTCTGGCGCAACGCCGTGGCGGCCAAGCGCTTCCTGGTCATCGGCGGCGTGATCTACCTGGCGCTCGGGTTCTATGGCGTCTTCATCGACCAGGCCAGCGCCGCCAACTTCGTCCCCGTGAACTCGGCGGACAACGTGCTGCACTTCGCCCTCGGAGTCGGCATGGGAGCGCTCGGGCTCATCCTGGGCAGGAGCGCGACCCCCGTCCACCGCATGGCCTAGGAGATCGCTCCACCCTGAACCCGGGGCCCGGAATCCACCGTCTGTTCACCTCCATCAAACAGGCCGGCGGGTTTCGGGCCCTGTGTCGTGAACATGAAGCGGAAGGCAGCTCCGGAATCGGCAGGCATCAAGCCGCACGGGTATCCTCGGCCTCGAAGGAATCCGTCCGAAGGGCGTGCTTCTGATGACCACCGAGAGTAATCCAAAGGGGTAACCAAGACATGTTGGCCATCGCAGCCGCCCTGCCGATCGTGGTGGCCATGGCGCTTTTCCTTGCCCGGGCCAAGGCCATCAACATGGCGCTCTGGTCCCTGGCCACCGGGCTGGCCGTGGCACTGGTGTTCTTTCCCGTCGGCCCCGAAAAGTGGCTGGACGCGGGGGTGCTCTTCGGCCCGACCATCGTCGAGGTGTTGCTGATCCTCTTCGGCGGCGTCCTGCTCTCCCGCATCACCACGGAGACCGGAGCCATGGGCAACATCTCCGGCTGGCTGGGGCGCAGCGCCTCGCACCCGCAGGCCGGTACGGTGCTGGTGGTGTTCGGGCTGGTGCCCTTCGCCGAATCCGTGACCGGGTTCGGGATCGGCGTGACGGTGGGTGTCCCGTTGCTGCTGCGGCTGGGCCACGACGTGCGGCGCGCAGCGGTGCTCAGCCTGCTGGGCCTGGTGGCGGTTCCGTGGGGAGCGCTGGGGCCCGGCACGTTGGTGGCCGCGGACCTGGCCGGTCTTTCGCTTTTCGACGTGGGCGTACGCTCGGCGCTACTGAACCTGCCCGTCATGCTGGGCTCGGCATTCACCTGCTGGCTGGTGCTGCGCCGCGGGGCCGAACGCCCCGGCCGCCTGCTGGCCCATCTGGTTGCCGCCGCACTGCTGCTCAACGGCGGAATCCTTGCCGCGAACCTGCTGATGGGCACGCCGCCGGCCGGGATCGTGGGCTCGCTGGTGGTCATCCTGGCTCACCTGGTGGCGTTCAGGGTCGCCGGGAGCCTGGTTCCGGCCGGGCCGCAGGTGCTGCGCTCGCTGCTGCCCTACGCCGTGCTCGCCGCCGGTCTTTTGCTGGCCCGACTTGCCACCTCCGGGATGGAGGCGTCGCTGCTTAAGCGGGCGCTGGCCAGCGGAGGCGTCTGGCTGCTGATTGCCTGCCTGGTCGCGCACCGCTTCGCCCCGGCATCGGGAACCGATTCGCGGCAGCTGGGCAGGCGCCTGCGGGCGGCCTACCGTTCGTGGATCCCGGTCGGGGTGACCACCGGGGCCTTCACGGTGCTCGGTGCGATCCTGGCGCTTTCGGGCATGGGGCAGGAACTGGGGTCGGCCCTTGCCTCGATGGGGCCGGCCTACCTGGTGCTGGGGCCGGTGGCAGGCGGGTTCGCGGGTTTCATCTCCGGATCCAACACGGGGGCGAACTCGATGCTTTCCGCCACCCAGGCGCAGGCGGCGCTGGCCATGGGTTCGTCCGTGCTGCAGCTGGTGGCGGTCACCAACGTGACCGCCTCCATGGCCACCATGCTGGCACCCTCGCGGATCCTGCTGGCCTACGAAATGGCCGCGCTGGATCCAAGCCGCGAGTCGGATCCCGACGCCGAGCACCCCGGCGAGCAGGAGGTCACGGCGTGGGTCGCCCCGAGGATCGCCGCGCTGCTGGCGTGCGTGTGCCTGCTACTGGGCGTTGCCACCTGGGTGATCCACTAGCCCGCTGCCGGCAGGCCGGCCGTGTGCCGGAGCGACTATTCGTCCTCGGAAGAATGCAGCCGGCGCCGGGCACTGAGCAATTCCACCTCCGGCCGCGCCGCGACCAGCCGCTCGATGCCGTCGAGCACCTCGATCACGTGCGCGGCGTCGGCAGCGACAAGCCCCGCCGCCACCCCGGCGCGCCGGTGCAGCTCCAACTCCCCGGTCTCCGCGACCGAAACATCGAACCGGCGCCTGATCTCGGCCATGATCGGGCGCACGACGGAGCGCTTGGCCTTAAGCGAGTGCACCTCGCCCAGCAACAGGTCGAACTCGATCCATCCAAACCACATGGATACATCATGCGCCACGGGCCGTGGGCCGTTCTAGGCGCGTGCGTTGGCCTCGATCGCAGCGGCGAGCACCGGCGCCAGGCGCCTGACGCCCTCGCGGATCTTCGCCTCAGGCACGGCGCTGAACGCCAGCCGGAGCCTGTGGCTCGGCGAGTCGTGCGGGCTGAACGCAGCGCCCGGGATGAACACCACGCCGGCCTCGATGCCCTTGGCCAGCAGCGAGTAGGTGTCGATGCCCTCCGGCAGCGTCACCCAGATGAAGAAGCCGCCCTCCGGGCGGGTGTACTGGACGCCCTCGGGCATGTGCTCGTCGAGCGCCTCAAGCATCGCTTCGCAGCGTGCCGAGTAGAGCGAGCGGTATTCGTTGATCTGTCCGCGCCAGTCGTGGCCCTTGAGGTACTCGCTGATCAGCATCTGGTTCAGCGTTGCCGGGCAGAGCGAGACGGCCTCGGCGGCAAGGTAGAAGCGGCGGAACAGGTGCTCCGGAACCAGCGCCCAGCCGATCCGCAGTCCGGGGGCCAGGATCTTGGAGAACGAGCCCATGTAGATCACGTGGTCTGGGTTGCCTGCGCGCAGCGGCTTGATGGGCTCGCCGGAGTAACGCAGCATGCCGTACGGGTTGTCCTCCAGCACCAGGATGTTTTCCGCGGCGCAGATGTCCACGATTTCCTGGCGGCGTTCGGCGGCCAGCGTGATGCCGGAGGGGTTGTTGAAATTCGGGATCGTGTAGAGGAACTTGATGTTCGCGCCGGCCTGGCGGAGTTCCGCGATGCGCTCGCGCAGTGCCGCGGGGATCAGTCCGTGCTCGTCGGTGGCGATCGGCTCGACCTTGGCCTGGTAGGCCTCGAACGTGTTCAGCGCGCCCACGTAGGTGGGATCCTCGCAGAGCACGGTGTCGCCCGGGTTGCAGAACACCTTGCAGGCCACGTCCTGGGCGGACTGGGATCCGGTGGTGATCACGATGTTGTCGGGGTTCACATCGGTGATGCCTTCCTCCGCCATCACCTCGCAGATCTGCGCGCGCAGCTCCTCGGTGCCCTGGCCGCTGCCGTACTGCAGGGCGCTCATGCCCTCCTCGACGATCAGCCGGTTGGCCATCTCGCCGAGCTTGGCCAGCGGCAGCGATTGCAGGTACGGGTTTCCACCGGCCAGCGAAACAAGCGTCGGGTCGAGCGAGAGTTCAAAGACGTCTCGCACTGCCGACTGCTTGATGTGGGACGCGCGTTCGGAGAACAAAGTCTCGTGGCGTGAAAGGGATGCGGCGCGCGCCAGCGCAAGCTCGGATTCGCCGCTCATGTCTGCTTCAGTTTGTGACCTCACACACGCACCTTATCAACATTTGTTGCCTATAAGTCAACAGTTTTCTATTTTTGGCTCAGCAAATCTTCGATGGCCGATCCATTGACCAGGATCCGCGCGCTGCCGACGCCCGCGGCAACCTTGGCCGTGTACTTCAGCTGCTCGATGATGCGCGGGTCATCGCAGGTGCCGCCCGACATGACGGTTCCGGTGAGGTTGACCGTGACCTGGTCGCCTTTCACGGTGGAGGACTTGAATTTCAGGTTGGATGCGGCAACCGCGTTCTTCAGTCCCGACTCCCCGTGGGTCGAGGAGTCGTCCTTCAGCAGGGCATTGATTGCCGCCTCGACCTGGTTGGTGAATTCCACGGGGCCGGTTTCCGTGGCCACCAGGGTGTCCCCGCAGCCGATCTTCGGTCCCGAGACCCCCTCCTGGTTGTCAACGGCCACGTAGAACACCGTGAGTTTCGCCGTCTTGGTGCTGGGCGATGCCGGCGCGCTGGAGGGGATCGACGATGCCGATGGGCCGGAAGGGCTTGCGCTCACGGTAGGTGTCGGCGTCGCGGAGGCTGTGTCGCTTGGTGACTGGCTGGCCGAGGCGCTCCCTGGCGCGGGGGGCTCCGCGGGCGAGCAACCGCTCAGGGCCAGCCCGAGCAGGCCGGTGAGCAAAACCGTCACATAAGGGGCGGGCTTCTGGCTGAACGACATGGTGACCTCCTGGATCGGGGATTCGCAGACACCTATGCCCACCGTAGTGAAGCGTAGATGGCGAAGTGAAGCGCAAAAAGGTTGCGCTTTGGCCTATTCCGCGTTTCCGTCCTGCGGATGTTCTCGGGTTTCCAGCCATGCCTCGATCGCCGCGGGGCGGATGCGGCGATGGGTGCCGCGGTACTCAACCGGAATGACGCCGGAGTCGGTGAGCTTGCGCAGGTAGCTCGGCGAGATGCCGGCCATCTGGGCCGCCTGGGATGTATTGAGCAGCGACTCGACGGTGCTGATGCTCACCTCGTCCCCGCGCGACATCCTGTGAAGGACCTCGATGAGTGCCGCGTGGGCCGTGTCGGGCAGTTGCAGGGCGGTGCCGTTGACGAAGATCGTGGTGTCGGCGGATTCGTCGAGGGCCGCTGCCAGCTTGGTGGCGAGCTTCGGCTCCAAGGCGGGGAACGAAGCGGCCTTGGCTAGTGACGTGGTCGGAGAAGGCATGCCTCCATCGTATCCGTCGACCGGAGCAACGCCCCTGAACACCACGCGCCTCATAATTAGGCAACCCTGCTGCTGTTAGTATCAATAACGCAAGGTTATCCTTCCTAAATTAATGGTCCCCCATGGCATCTGCATCCCCGACCGTCTCGGTCGAGCGTCAAGCACCAACCGACGCGTCGCTGACGTGCTTCGATAGCTCCTGCCCGCGGTTCTATCGTGTGCACACCGGCCTCTTTGCCACGCCTTCCGGCCAGGCCTGGGAGTCGCATTGGCACCAGAACTTTCACGAGGTGCTGTGGGGGAGTCGGGGCGTGCTGACCGTGGAGACCGGCCGCGGCGTTTTCATGGTCCCGCCGGGGCTCGGCCTGCTCGTGCCGGCCGGCGAGGATCACGCGGTCCTGGCCGGGCCCCGCGCGGAATTCCGGTGTACCTATTTCCATACCCAGCTGGGCGCTGCGCCGGGGTCCGGGCCGACCGCGATTGCCATGCCGACCGTCCTGCAGGAACTTCTTCTTCATTTCGAGCGCCGTGACGACGATCTTGCGTTGCGGCGCGACGCCGAAAGCGTCGCGTTCCGCATGCTGCGCCCGACCGATCTGCGCGTCGTGGACATCGTGCTGCCGGAGGACGACCGGTTGCGCACCGTTGCCCGCGGCATCCTCGATGACCCCGCGGAGGACTGCACGCTCGAACTGTGGGGGTTTCGGGTGGGAGCCAGCCCCCGCAATCTCTCCCGCCTTTTCATCCGGGAAACGGGCATGACGTTTGCCCAGTGGCGCCTGCAGGCCAGGCTGCGCATCGCGTTGAACCTGTTGCTCGATGGCCTTCCCGTTGGGCAGGTCGCCCGACGGGTCGGATACCTGTCGGTGAGTGCTTTTGTGGCGGCGTTCCGCAAAGAGGTTGGCCAGACGCCGGGTGCCGTCCAAGGGGAACTTCTCGAGGCCTAGGCCTGTCGATTGTCCATCCGAGTATGTCGCCTGCAAGCCATTGCCTGTCCGATTCGCGGCATGGGGGCGATTTAGTGTGGAGGTACAAGATAGGTAACCCTAACTTCCTGGTGGGTATTTTGAGACGCCGGGGTTGCCGAAAGCTTTCCCTCCACAATCACTCGCAGAATCGGATTCCCCATGAAAACCCTGTCGACCAAGTACCTCGGCGTTGTTGCGGCCCTCGGGGCCTCACTCCTGCTCACCTCCTGCGGCGCAGGTGCCGCTGCCCAGGGCCAAACTCCGGCCCCGGCGGAAGCCCAGACGATCTCGATCAGCAACGAATACGGCACGGCCGAGGTTCCCTCGGAACCGCAGCGCGCCCTGGGTTTCTACACCACCGACACCGACATCCTGATCACCCTGGGCATCAAGCTGGCGGACCAGCAACCCATCCGGGGTGACAACGGGTTCACCGCATTCCCCGACTTCTTCCCGCAGGAAGCCCTTGCGAACGTGAAGCCTTTCGCGAACTACCCGGAGTTCAACTACGAGAAGGTCCTTGAAGCCAACCCCGACTTCATCCTCAACGGACTCTCCTACGACACCGAGATCCCCAAGAAACTGAACCCGATCGCGCCAACCTACAACTACAACGGGTTCGACGGCGCCGACTGGCGCACCCACTTCAAGAAGACGGCCGAAGCGCTCAACCGAACCGAGCAGTACCAGGCCTGGATGGACAAGTACCAGGACCGCATTGACGAGGTCAAGGCCAAGATCAAGGCCGCAGGCATCGACCCGGTCGTGGCCAACATGTCCTTCTACGACGGCAAGGTCGGCCTCGACTGCTATGGCATCGCCTGCCTCGTCTTCGACGACCTCGGGCTGAAGATCACCCCGTTGGCGCGCGACAACGATGGGGCAGGCACGCAGCTGAGCCTCGAGCAGCTGGACAAGCTCAAGGGCATCGACGAGGTCTTCACCTCGGTCGGCGTCGGCGAGGACAGGACGCTGCTCCAGACTTCCGACAAGCTGAACGCCAGCAGTGTCTGGAAGGACCTTGGCTTCGTCAAGGACGACCAGATCACCGGCTTCAACATGGAAATGGTCTACGGCTCGCCCAGCGGCCAGATGGCACTGATCGACGTCGTGGAAAAGGCGCTGCTGCCATGAGCGAGGCTACGCTGAACGAGTCCGCGCGGGATAAAACCAAGCTGGAGAACCGCATTTACCGTGCCGTGGTGATGCGCACCGAGCGCCTCACCGAGGGCATGATGCGCATCGTGCTGGGTGGTCCGGACCTGGCAACCTTCATCTCCACCGGGATCGGCGACGAATACATCCGGCTCTTCCTGCCCGAACGCGGCGAGACGATCCCCGTGTACCCGCATCCCGAGGGCGACTACTGGGAGTACGCGCCAGACCAGGTCGCCGGCCCGATGCGCACCTACACCATCCGCTCCGTCGACCCGCGGGCCGGGGAAATCAGCGTCGACTTCGTGGTGCACCCCGGCGGGATCGCCGCGGACTGGGCACTTTCGGTCCGGGCTGGCTCCGAGGTCGGATTCAACACCCCCACCGGACTCTACGAGCTGCCCGCGGACGCCACCTGGCAGGTGCTGCTGGCCGACGCGACCGGCCTGCCCGCCGCGGCACGTCTGCTGGAGAACGCACCGGCCGGCATCCACACCACCGCCGTCCTGGAGGTTTCGGGTCCGGCCCACGAACAGGCACTGGAGCTCGGGGACGAATCGCACGTGCGTTGGATTCACGGCGGAAACGGGAATTCACCGAGCCGCCTCGCCGAGGTGCTGCGCGGGCTGGACCTGCCGGAGGGCCCGGGCTATGTCTGGGTTGCCGGCGAGGCGCGGGTGACCCGCGAGGCCCGCAAGCACCTGCGCAAGGAGCTCAAACTCCCCGTCACCCACTTCAAGGTCGTCGGCTACTGGACCGACAAGGCCGAGGAATGGAACGAACGCTACGAAGCCCTCGGCGAGGACTTCAAGAAGTGGCTCGAAGAACTGTGGTCCACGGACAAGGACCCGGAAATCATTCAGGATGAAGTAGCCGATGCCTTCGACGCCAACGGTCTCTGAGACCGCTTCACGGACGGCGCAGGAGCAGGCCGCCGCCCCGGGGTTGATGCGCGTGAATTCGCGCCGCATCGCCGGGGCGGTGGCAGCCCTGGTGCTGTTGCTGGTGGTCATGGCCGCCAGCCTGCTGCTCGGATCGCGAGAGGTCAACCCGATGATCATCGTCGAGTCGCTGACGGGCCAGGGCTCCACCCCGGACCACGCGGCGATCATCGACTTCCGGGCCCCGCGCACCCTGGTCGGGCTGCTGGTGGGCATCGCACTGGGCATCTCCGGTGCGCTGATCCAGGCGCTGACCCGCAACCCACTGGCGGATCCCGGCATCCTGGGCGTCAACTCGGGCGCCGCCTTCGCCGTGGTCATGGGCGTTGCGTTCTTCGGTGCCAGGGAGATGGGCGAATTCGTCTTCTACTCCTTCGCCGGTGCGCTGATGGCCGTCTCCGTCGTCTACTTCCTGGGATCCCGCGGCCGCTCCGGCGGGACGCCGATCAAGCTCACCCTGGCGGGCATCGCCTTCGGCGCGGTGCTCTCCGGCATCACCCAGGGATTCATCCTGCTCGATGAATCCACGTTCAACGCCATGCGCTTCTGGGGAGCCGGCTCGCTGGCAGCAACACCCTCCGGCGCGCTGGGCTGGCTGTCCGCATGCGTGGCGGCGGGCGTGCTGATCGCCCTGTTGGTTTCCCGGTCGCTGAATGCCACGGCGCTGGGCGACGACCAGGCCGCTGCGATGGGCGCGAGCCTGGGACGCACCCGCGTGCTGGTGGTCATCGCCGTCACGCTCCTGTGCGGCGCGGCGACCGCGGCGGCCGGCCCCATCGGCTTCATCGGGCTGATGGTCCCGCACATCGCGCGCTGGATCACGGGCCCGGACCAACGATGGATCCTGCTCTACACGGTCCTGCTGGCCCCCAGCCTGCTGGTCGGCTCTGACATCGTGGGCAGGCTCATCATCAGCCCCGACGAGTTGCAGGTCGGCATCGTCACCGCATTCATCGGTGCCCCGGTGCTCATCTGGCTGGTGCGCCGGAAGTCGGCGAGCACCCTGTGAAAAGAGAGGACACACTCATGCTCACGGACCTTGCTGCGGATCCCGCGACTCGGGAAGGCCGGAGGGATTCCCCGCCGCCATCGAAGCCCGCCGAGGTTGCCCGGATCGACTTCGGGGAACGCGTCTGGCGGCTGCGCCTGGGCGCACACGGCCCCTCATTCATGGTGCGGGCGCGCCCGGCGCTGACCGGTGCCGTCGCGGTGCTGCTCATCGGCGCGCTGGCGGTCGCCGGCATGTCCATGGGCAGCTTCGTACTAACCCCCTCGGAGGTCCTCCAGACTCTGCTGGGGCAGGGCACTGCCAAAAGCGACCTGGTGGTCATCTCCTGGCGACTGCCACGGGTGCTCATGGCAGTCGTGATCGGCGGGGCGCTGGGCATCAGCGGCGCGATCTTCCAGTCGCTGACCCGCAACCCGCTGGGCAGCCCCGACATCATCGGCTTCAACGCCGGCGCCTACACCGGCGCGCTGGTTTCCATGTTGCTGCTCGGCGGCGGATTCGTGTCCACCACCGTCGGCGCCTTTGCCGGGGGACTGGCGACTGCGGCGGTGGTGTACCTGCTCGCGTTCAAGCGCGGTATCCAGGGCTTCCGGCTGATCATCGTCGGCATTGGCATCAGCGCCATGCTCGGATCCATCAACACGTGGCTGATCATCAAGGCGGACCTGCATCTGGCCATGATGGCGGCGATCTGGGGTTCGGGCACGCTGAACACCGCGGGCTGGGAGCGTGCGGTCCCGCTGCTGGTCATCGCTGTGCTCATGGTCCCCGCGCTGATGCTGCTCTCGCGCCCGCTGCAGGCCCTGGAAATGGGCGACGACGCCGCTGCGGCGCAGGGCATCAGCACCGAACCGGCCAAGTTGTGGCTGCTGGTGGTCGGCGTGTGCCTGACGGCGATCTGCACCGCCGCCGCCGGGCCCATCGCGTTCGTGGCACTCGCCGCCCCGCAGATCGCGCGGCGCATGACCGGAAGCGGGCGCGTGTCGATGCTTTCCGCAGGTGTCTTCGGCGCCCTGCTGCTGCTGGCCAGCGACCTGATCGCGCAGCATGCGCTGGCGCCGATCCAGATGCCGGTCGGCGTGGTCACCGTCAGCCTCGGCGGGATGTACCTGGTGTGGCTGCTCTTCCGCGAGGCCACGCGCAGCTGACGGGAATTGGATGCAGTCGTCAAGCAACGACCTGCCTCAGGACACAGGCAAGAGGGTCCGCCCACCGAATCGGTGGGCGGACCCTCTTGTCGTTTCCATTGCGCTTGACCCAAGGAGATGCAGCGCGGACGGGGCAGGGCGTTGAACCCAGCGCCCGACCCGAATCCGCAACGCTTTATCCGAACCCAAAGGGCCTGCGGGTGCCGGCCGATGTCCGCGGTCCTTTGACCACGAGGGTTCCCGCTCAGTGGGTGTTGGCCGCGCGAGGAAGGCTAGCCTCGGGCGCTCCAGGCTTCCCACAAGGTGGCGTAGGTTCCGGCCGACCCGAGCAGTTGCTCGTGGCTGCCCTGTTCCACTATCCGCCCGTCCTCCATGACCAAGATTCGGTCCGCCTGGGCCGCCTGGGACAGCCGGTGGGCCACCACCACCCCGGTGCGGCCGCGGGTGATGCGCATGGCCACGCGTTCCATCAGGGCGGCGCTTGCCGAGCCTGCCTCCGCGGTCGCCTCGTCGAGCACCACCAAGCCCGCCTTGTTCAGCAAAGCCCGGACCAGGGCCAGATGTTGCGTTTGTTCCCCGGTCAGGTGCAACGCACCGTGGCCCACCACGGTGTCCAGCCCATCGGGCAACGCCAGGACCCAGTGGGCCTCGGCCTCGTTCACGGCCCGGACCAGTTCCTCCGTGGTGCTTGCGGGCGCGGCCAACAGCAAGTTTTCGGCGACGGTGCCGCTGAAGACGTGGACCTCCTGGCTGACCAACAGGGTGCTGTGGCCCAGCTTCGGAGCCGCGGACGCATCGAGCAGCACCGTTCCCGCACTGGGGTCCAGGCTTCCGGCCAGCACGCGTGCGAGCGTGGTTTTTCCGGCGCCGCTGGAACCCACCAAGGCCACCAGCTCGCCCGGGGCGATGCTCAACTCGAAGTTGGTGATCACGGCCGGGGCATCCTGGTAGCCGGCCGACAGCCCGCTGACCACTACGCCGGGTGCGGTGCCCGGGGTACCACCGGCTGCGGGGTCTTGCCGCTCGCGGTCCGAATCGATCAGCCCGACCAGGCGCGCCAGCCCTGCCCCCGCCTTCTGCAGCTCGTCGACATTGGCCAGCAGGGCGCCGATCGGGCCGAACAGCCGGTGGAAGAACAGAGCCGCCGCGGTCGCCGCACCGATGGTGACGGCATCGGCGCGCACCAGGAAGAACCCGGTGGACAGGATCGCGGCCATGCCCAGCAGCTCGGCCATGTTCAGCCACCCGTAGAACCGCGAGGAAACCACCACGGCCTTCAGCATCAGGCCGACGGCACCGCGGCTGGAGGCGGCAACCGTTGCGACGTGGCGCTGCTCCGCACCCAGTGACCTGATGGTGTCGGCGCCGCCGGTGGCCTCGAGCAGGTGCTGGCCGCGTTCGGCCTCCGCCACGCGCATCGCCCGGTAGATCGGGCCGCTGCGGCGCAGGAAGGAACGCAGCGCCAGGGCGTGGATGGGGACACACAACAGGGTGACGGCTGCGAAGCGCCAGTCGAGCACCCCGAGTCCCAGCAGCGTGAGTGCAATGGTGAACAGCGCGGAAATGAAGGTCGGCAGGATTCCGCCGATGGCCTCGTTGGTGGCGTCCACGTCGCGGGATACACGGGAAATCAGGTCCCCGCTGCCGGCCCGCTCCAAGCGTTCCTGGGGCAGCTCCATGGCGGATTCGAAGACTTCCTCGCGCAGCTGGGCCAAGCCGCTCTGGCCCAGCTTGGCCAGCAGCACCTGGGAGATGCCGGTCAGGATCCCGGTGGCCAGCGCCGCAATGAACAGCAGCCCCAGCGAATTGAGCAGCGCCTGTGCGCCGCGCTTGGCGGAGACGACATCCACGATCACGCCGAGCAGCGCGGGAATCGCCAGCCCGGTCACCGCGACGCACAACAGCGTGAACGCCGTCAACGCCACCAGCCAGCGCCTGGCCCCGAAGATCCGGATGACGTGGCGCCAGGTGGCCCGGCCGTCGGCGATCGGCAGCCTGTCGGCCGCGGGAACCCCGGTGGTTGGCTCGCTCATGGGTTTACTCCGGCCGTGTGTAGGGAAGTGGTGTCGACGACGGTGTCGCAGGCCCCCAGCAGCAGCGGGGAATCCGAGATGATCAGCAGGGCCGCATCGCGGAGGGTCCCGAGTGCCGCGGCGATGCGCGCCTCGCTGACCGAATCCAGGGCCGTGGTCGGATCCGTCAGCACGACGACAGGCTGGCGTTGGTGCAGGGCCCTGGCCAGCAGCAGACGCTGGCGCTGGCCGCCGGAGAGCGCACTGCCCTGTTCACCGACCCGTGCGTCCAAGCCCAGCGGCAGCCGGGCGCAGATCTCGGCCAGGCCAGTGGCTCCCAGCACGGCGTCCAGCGGCTCGGGCGCGTGCAGGTTGTCGCGGATGGAGCCGGTGAAGATCGCCGCGTCGTGGTCGGCCACGAACACCGTGGAACGCAGCGCCGCAAGCCCGCCGGCGGCAACTCCGTTGATCAGCAGCCGTGCGCCGGCGTCTTTGGTGCGCCCGGCCAGCAGCACGGTCAGCTCGCGCGCGCTTCTCGCATCGGTGCGCAGGCCCGTGATGCTGCCGGGCAGCAGCCGGATATCGGGGTGGTTTCCCTCGCCGCGGACCAGCAGTTCGCTGAAAGCCACCGCACCGGTGACCGCGGAATCCGTGGATGTCAGGTGCGCATCCGCACCGACTTCGGTGTTCAACAGCGCGGCGATGCGTTTGGCCGCGGCACGCTTTTGTGCGAGTCCCGCGGGGTAGTACGCCAGGGAGCTGAGCGGCTCCTGGATGAATTGGGCCAGGCCGATCACGGTGACCAACTGGCCGATGCTGATCTCGCCGGCCAGCGTCATGGACGCGGCCACCCAGGTGATCGCGGCCAGGAACATGGCGCTCAGGCCGAGGGTGACGGTGGAAAAGAGGGCCTCGGACTTTGCCGTGCCCAGGGCCGCCTGCAGCGAGGCCCTGCTGGTTTCCTTGTAGCGTTCGGTGGCGGTGCGGGTGGCGCCCAGGCCCTGGAGCACGCGCAACCCGGTGACCAGATCGGTGGCCAGGCCAGTGGCCTCGGCCGCGCGTTCCTGCTGGAGGTGCGTGCGCCGCTCCAGCGGAGCGGTGATGAAGTGCATGAGCACCAGGAACACCACGGTGGCGACCAGGACCAGCAGGCCCAGCTGCCAGGAAATCAGCAGCAGGGAGGTAGCGGCCGTGATCAGTGCCGCGAGGCTGGCACTCATCTGGGAGACCAGCCAGCTCAGGCCGGCGGTGATCGCGGTGTCGGAGGTGGCGATGTTCAGCGTTCGCCCGGCACCGAATTGCTTGCCGGTGGCCCGCGGATCAAGCACCTTGGCGATGACCATCTGGCGCAGGGAGTGATCACCGAATCCGTAGACCCTGTTGGTCAGCCGGTAGCCATGCCGCCAGCTGTAGGTCAGCGCCAGGAAGAGGCCGGCCAGTCCGCCGAGGGTCCAGAGCAGGGCACCCAGGTCCGAGGGGCCGATGGCCTTGTCGATGCTCACTCCGATCAGCACCGGCACCAGGGCCTCGCAGACCTGGTGGATCATCAGCAGGGCGGTCGAGGCCCCCAGTTTCAGGCCGCGCCCTTCTGCGAATGCGCCATGGAGCAGGGCGTGTTTGCCCCGGGTGATAGCTGAGAAATCCGGGGACAAGTCCCGGTCTGCGGAGCGACGGTTGTTGGTTTTTGTTGGTGCCACCCCAAGAGCCTATGCAATGCCCGTGGGGCGGGCTGGACATGCTGTGTCGCCAGACGGACACATCGGCGAAAAACGGCATGAATCGGCGATTCTTCCTGCTTTGCTTGTGTTGTAGGCAACGCCGGAGACAACAGCGCCGTCCGGCTTCGAGCAGTCGCCCCCATCGGGGAAACCGACTAGATGTGAAAGTAACGTTCCATGGCACTTGCAGCAGAGACCATCACCCTGGGCTACGACGAGCGGGTGATCTCCCGGGACCTGAGCATCGAGATTCCCGAGGGGGCCTTCACCGTCATCGTGGGGCCCAACGCGTGTGGAAAGTCGACGCTGCTTCGGGCGCTCTCGCGCCTGCTGAAACCCAAGACCGGTTCGATCGTCCTCGACGGGCGCACGATCCATTCCTACAAGGCCAAGGAGGTGGCGAGGAAACTCGGGTTGCTTCCGCAGACCTCCACGGCACCGGACGGGATCTCGGTCGCGGATCTCGTGGCACGCGGCCGTTACCCGCACCAGTCGATGATTCGCCAATGGTCCAAAAACGACGAGGCAGCCGTCGTGGATGCCATGGCCGCAACGAATGTCACCTCGCTTGCCGGACGACAGGTCGACGAGCTCTCCGGCGGCCAACGCCAGCGGGTCTGGGTGGCCATGGCGCTGGCCCAGCAGACACCGACGCTGCTGTTGGACGAGCCGACGACGTACCTGGACATCGCCCACCAAATAGAATTGATGGAACTTTTCAGCCGGCTCAACCGCGAAAACAACCAAACAATGGTCGCGGTCCTGCACGACCTGAACCATGCCTGCCGCTACGCGACGCACCTGATCGCAATGAAGGACGGAAACGTGGTCGCCGCGGGCAACCCCTCGGAAATCGTGACGGCCGATCTGGTCGAGGAGGTCTTCGGGCTACCCTGCATGATCATTCCGGACCCGGTGTCCAACACCCCGTTGGTGATCCCGCTGGGGTCCGGCAGCCGCTAGACCAGATGAACATTACGCATTACGGTGGTCAATTTACGTCCCCATGCCGTATGGTGAGGATCACGGTCTAAAGAAAGTACTGACCAGCGCGGCACTGCCGTCAGCCCCCACCCCGGGCCGGCATACGCGCAGCGAGGCGAAGAAAGAGCGTTCGACACGACGACGTGTGAACCCAGCTCTCCAAGCCCAACGACTATTTGGTTCGTTTCCTCGCTTCCTCTTCGTTCAGAACTTTCAAGGAGACCTTCATGTCTGTCGACACCTCTATCAACGCTGCCGCCACCATCACCGACGCCGATATCTTCGACGCCCACATCGGGGGCAAGCTCACCGTACAGAGCACGATGCCGCTGACCTCCAAGCGCGAGCTGTCCATCGCCTACACCCCGGGCGTCGCCCAGGTCTCCCGCGCCATCGCCGCGGATCCGGCGATGCACGCAACCCACACCTGGGCCTCCCGCCTGGTGGTTGTCGTCTCCGACGGCACCGCCGTGCTGGGACTCGGCGACATCGGCGCCGCGGCATCGCTTCCCGTCATGGAAGGAAAGAGCGCCCTCTTCAAGGAATTCGGCGGTCTCGATTCGATCCCGTTGGTCCTGAACACCACCAACGTCGACGAGATCATCGAGACGCTCGTGCGCCTGCGCCCCAGCTTCGGTGCGGTGAACCTGGAAGACATCTCGGCCCCGCGCTGCTTCGAGCTCGAGGAACGCCTCATCGAGGCCCTGGACTGCCCGGTCATGCACGATGACCAGCATGGCACCGCCGTCGTGGTCCTTGCGGCACTCATCAACGCGGCCAAGGTCGCGGGCAAGACGTTCGGGCAGATGCGCGTCGTCGTTTCGGGTGCCGGGGCCGCGGGCATCGCGGTTGCCGAGATCCTCATCAATGCGGGCGTCGGGGACGTTGTCCTGGTCGATTCCAAGGGCACCATCCACCGCGACCGCGATGACCTGAACAGCATCAAGGCAAAGTACGCGGCCCTGACCAACAAGGACGGAATCATCGGCGGCATCCGCGAGGCCCTCGACGGCGCCGATGCCGTTGTCGGTGTCTCGTCATCCAAGTTCGCGGAGGCAGACCTGGCCCAGATGAACGACGACGCCATCATCTTCGCCCTGTCCAACCCGGACCCGGAGGTCATGCCGGAGGTCGCCCGCAAATATGCAGCGGTGGTGGCCACCGGACGCTCGGACTTCCCGAACCAGATCAACAACGTCCTGGCGTTCCCAGGCATCTTCCGTGGCGCACTGGACGCCGGCGCCCGCCGCATCACCCCGGAAATGAAGATCGCCGCGGCCCACGCGATCGCCGCACTGGCCGAGGACAAGCTCTCGAGCGACTACATCGTTCCCTCCCCGCTGGACCCGCGCGTCATGCCTGCGGTCGCCGCGGCCGTCGGAAAAGCCGCACAGGACCAGTAGCGCGCCGGCTTCCCTGAACGGCTCCGGCCCGGCCACCCCGCGGGGTGGCCGGGCCGGAGCCGTCCGTGGTCGATGACCTATCCGCTCCGGGGAGGGGAAAAGGGCTCTCGCGCCGACTCCGAGGAGGCGCTTTTCCGGGCCGTGTTGTGCTCCGAAAACGTCGCCGAAACGCGGCCTGCCCGGGCTTGTTGGCGTGGCGTCCGCGCTGTTACGGTGCGCCCATGAACGAAAACCCAGCGCCGTCCGTACGCGGCCGGAACACCGTTATCGCATTGCTTGTCGCAGCACTCGTGGCGGCCGCTGTCTGGATCGCGATCCTGCTGATGCAACAGGCAGGCGGCCCCGGCCAGAATGGCCCGGGAACGACCGCGACACCGGAAACCACCACGCCGCCCGGCCCCTCCGCTACGTCAGCGACCCCGTCGCCGACGGCGAGTGCCTCGGATCTGCCCGCCACCCCGCCGGTGCCGCTACCCGCCGCCGAGGCTGCGACCGTCGTTTGGCCGGACCCGGGAGGCACCCTGCGTTACGGGGCCCCGGAGGACGCTGCCGGCGGATTCGCCGAGGAGTTTGCCGGTTTCGCCGACCCGGTCTATGGCGAATTCATGCAGGGGGATGCACGCTCCGGTGAGCTGGAAGTCCGCTCCAGCGAGGGCGGAGCAGTGACTACCGTCTTGCTGCGGCAGCTTTCCGACGGCCAGTGGTACGCCATCGGGGCTTCCAGCAGCGAGATCCAGCTGGATATGCCGGTGGCCGGTGACAAGATCTCTTCCCCGGTGGCGCTTTCCGGTTTGTCGCGAGCCTTCGAAGCGACAGTGGTTGTCGAAGTCCGTTCCCACGGGACGGCGCAACCGCTCGGAACCGGGATCGTCATGGGCGGATCCGGACCCGATTTGGAACCATTCAGCGGGAGCATCCAGTGGGGCAATCCCGGCAGCAGCGGCGGCGGCGCGCTGCTGCTGCTGATAACCAGCGCCAAGGACGGAAGCGCGTGGACGGCCGCCGCGGTGCCGGTCGGGTTCGCCGCGCAGCCCTAGACCCCGCACATTGCCCGGGGGTCTTCGTCGGTTCCGGCGGCGAGCCGCGCCGACGTCGTCGTCCGGGAAAACACCGGAAGGCAAATCGCCGGCAGGCCGGCACGGGGTACGCGAAACGGCGGGCGGGAAACCCCGAACAGGGTTTCCCGCCCGCCGTTGGGGCACATGGAGGCTATGCGTTTACGCGCTCCCTGAGCGCCGCGTACTCCGCCCTGACCTTTTCGCGGTGCGCCTCGCGCAGGCGAAGGTGCGCCGGGTTGCGGCGCAGCACCAGGTAGCCGATTCCCACCAAGGCAAACCAGATGGGGGTGAAGATGAGGGCCTGCCGCGTATCGGCCTGGGTCGTCAGTGACCACAGCACGAACGCGAAGAATGCCAACACCACGTACGGCATGAACGCGCCGCCGGGAACCTTGAAGTTGCTCGCCCGGTGCAGCTCGGGGCGGCGGCGGCGGAACACGATGTAGCTGATGAGGATGATCGACCACACGAACATGAAGCACAGCGCGGAGACCGTGGTGACGAGCGTGAACGCCTGCGATACCGAGCCGCCCGCATAGAGCAACACGACAGCCCCCAGCAGGAACATGCAGGAGAACACCAGCGCGTTGCGCGGGACCCTGCTGCTCGAGAGCTTCCTGAACGCCTTCGGAGCCGAGCCCTCGTTGGCCAGTCCGTAGATCATTCGGGAGGTCGAGTAGATGCCCGAGTTCGCGCTCGAGGCGGCGGAGGTGAGCACCACGAAGTTCACGATGCCTGCCGCGCCGGCCAGCCCCGCCAGCGCGAACATTCCCACGAACGGGGAGTTCTCGGCGTCGAACATGTCCCACGGCTGCACTGCCATGAGGATGACCAGCGAGCCCACGTAGAAGAGCAGGACGCGCACGGGGATCGAGTTGATCGCCTTGGGCAGGGTCTTGGTCGGGTCCTTGGTCTCGGCCGCGGTGGTGCCGACCAGCTCGATGCCCACGAAGGCGAAGACGGCGATCTGGAAGCCTGCAATGAAACCGGTGACTCCAGTGGGGAAGAGCCCTCCGTGTTCCCAGAGGTTGGAGAACGAGGCCTGGGTGCCGTTGTGCTCGAACCCGGTGAGGATCATGGTCAGGCCGATGATGATCAACGCGGCAATCGCAACGATCTTGACCAGGGAGAACCAGAATTCGGTTTCGCCGAAGGCCTTGACGGTCGGAAGGTTCAATCCGAGCAGCAGAAGAATGGCGATGAGCGCCGGAATCCAGAGGGACAGATCGCCCCACCAGAAGGCCACGTAATGGGCGATGGCGACGACGTCGGCGATGCCCGTGACAACCCAGCAGAACCAGTAGGTCCAGCCGGTGAAGAATGCAGCCCAGGGACCCAGAAGGTCGCCTGCGAAGTCAGAGAAGTTCTTGTAGTCGAGATTGCTCAGTAGCAATTCACCCATGGCCCGCATGACGAAATACAGCATGAAGCCGATGATCATGTAGACAAATATCACAGAGGGGCCGGCAACCGAAATGGTTTTTCCCGACCCCATGAACAGTCCGGTGCCGATTGCACCGCTGATGGCAATGAGTTGAATATGGCGGTTCGTAAGCCCGCGCTCTAGGTGCGGAGACGATTGCTCCGCCGTACTAATTTCGGGCATATTGGTCGAGCTTCCTGCTGGCGGGCCGTGCTCAGATGTCCACTCTGCGGCCCTACGGTTTGGTGCACGCAATCAACCACCAATGTGGTTTCCTACACCAAAAGATTACGCCCGCTTGGGACGACGTCGAATCCGGGTGCTCCGGGGCGAGTCTTGGAAGCGACGCTAGGTGGAAGGTTGGGTAAAGAACTCGGTAGGCTATCTGATATGGCATTCCGTAACCGTCGCGCAGCTTCCCTTCCCGCCAAACTTTCGCGCTCTTGGCTGCTCGTAAACGCTTCCAAGCCGGAAGACTTCGCACCGGCACTGGCCTCCGAGGCCGACTCCGTTATTTTCGATATGGAGGCCGCGGTCCCGGACGACAAAAAGGACGAGGCCCGCGACAGTGTCGTGGAGGCCCTCTCCACCGGAATGACGGCCTGGGTCCGCGTCAACGGCATTGACACCGATTTCTGGGCCAAGGACCTTGCGGCGCTTTCCAAAACGCCCGGCCTTCGCGGCGTCATGCTTGCGATGACCGAAAAGCCCGAGCAAGTCACCTACACCGCCATGCGCCTGCAGGCAGGCACCCCGGTGCTCGCACTGATCGAATCGGCCATCGGCATCGAAAACGCAACGGCCATCGCTTCGGCACCGGGCACCTTCCGCCTGGCCTTCGGCGTGAACGACTTCCGCAAGGACACCGGCGTATCCGGCGACCCGCTGGCCCTGGCCTATGCGCGCGGCAAGCTGGTCGTTGCATCCCGCGTCGGCAAGCTGCCGGGCGCCATCGACGGCCCGCCCGCCCCGGGCGCCGGCGCCGAAGAGGTCCTGGCCGAGTCGGCCATCACCGCCTCCATGGGCATGACCGGAAAGCTGGCGCTGTCCCGCACCCAGGTCGACGAGATCAACATCGGCCTCTCACCGAGCGCCGATGAACTGCACTGGGCCCACGACATGCTCGATGCCCACGCCGCCGGCGCCTCGGTGGGTGACGGTTCCTACCTGCCGCGTCTTGCACGTGCGCAGAAGATCGCAGAGCTGGCCGACTCCTACGGATTGTGGAACGCCTAAAGCTTCACCGGACCCCGGTTCCGGGCATCATGCCGCGGCATCGTTCCTTCCTTCCCCGCCATGGGGAAGGTGCGGGAACAGATGGCCGCGGTTTTTGCCTTTATCGCGCCAGCGTGGGCATGCCCGATGGCTTGTCGGGGCACCTTCGGGCGGCCACACTTAAAGCGGTGCCGCGGCCAGGGAACGGAGCGCAAAATGGCCAACATCTACGAACGGCTGGTGCTGCCCCGCTTGATCGCGGCCTCCTGCGGCAACAAGACCCTGGTGCCGCTGCGCGAGCTGGTCTGTGCGTCCCTGTACGGAAACGTCGTTGAAATCGGCTTCGGCTCGGGCAGCAACGTCCGGCACTACCCGTCCGCGGTGGACTGCGTTGTTGCCGTCGAGCCCTCCGATGCCGCCTGGAAGCTGTCGGCCAAGGCACGCGGTGCCTCGCCGGTCAAGGTGGTGCGCGGTTCGCTGGACGGACAGCGGCTGGCCGAAGCGGACCAGAGCTTCGAGACAGCGCTGAGCACCTTCACGCTGTGCACCATCCCGGATCCGGCAGCGGCGCTGGCCGAGTTGCGCCGCGTGCTGAAGCCCGGCGGGGAACTCTATTTCCTGGAACACGGACTGGCCCCCGACGAGCGCGTCCGGCGGTGGCAGCGCCGCCTTGAGCCAGTCCAGAAGGCCCTGGCCGGTGGTTGCCACCTGACCCGGTCGAATGCCGCAATGCTGCGCGAGGCGGGATTCCGCATCACCAAACTGGATTCCTTCTACCAGCCGGGGGTGCCGCGCTTCGAGGGCGCATTCAGCCTGGGCACGGCCGTGCGCGACTGAACGTCGTGCACGGCCGTGGGGCGGGGAGTGCGGTGCCCCGGGCGCCGGTGCTCAGGACTTCTGGTACCTGGCGACGAGCTCGCGCTTGAGGATCTTTCCGCTGGGGCCCAGCGGGAACTCGGTGAGGATCTCGATGCGGCGCGGGAACTTGTAGGCGGCCAGCCGCGATTCCCCGTAGGCACTGATTTCCCGACCGGTCAGCGTGCTCCCGGCAACCAGGGTGACCGCGGCGGCAACCTCCTGGCCGTGCTTGTCGTCGTGGACGCCGAAGACTGCGACATTGACGATGTCCGGGTGGGTGATGAGCGCTTCCTCGACCTCGCGCGGGTACACGTTGTAGCCGTTGCGCAGGATCATGTCCTTCTTGCGGTCCACGATGGTGAGGTAGTCGTCCGCGTCCTTGGTGCCCAGGTCGCCGGTGCGGAACCAGCCGTCGACCACCGCCTCCGCGGTGGCCTCCGGGCGGTTGAGGTAGCCCGAGAAGAGCAGGTGCCCGCGCACCACCAGCTCGCCGAGTTCCCCGCGCGGCAGCAGCTCGATGGCGTCGTGGACCTCGGCGCGGGCGATCTCCACCTCGACGCCCCAGATCGGCTGGCCGATGGTCCCGGGGCGCGGTTCCTTGCCGACGTGGTTGAAGCTGGCGACCGGGGATGTCTCGGTCAGCCCGTAGCCCTCGTGGATGAGCGCACCGAAGCGTGCGTTGAATCCCTCAAGCACGGTCAGGGGGAGCGCGGCGCCGCCGGAGACCGCGTAGCGCAGTTCCGGTGCGGCCTCGGTGCGGGACTTCGCCGCCTCCAGCAGCCCGACGTACATGGTGGGGACGCCCGCGAAGATGTGCACGCCCTCGTCGAGAATCATGGACAGCGCTGCCTCGCCGGTGAACTTGGGCATCAGCAGCAGCTCGGCGCCGGCGCGCAGGCCCGCGTTGAGCACCACGGTCTGTCCGAAGGTGTGGAAGAGCGGGAGTCCGCCGAAGATCTTGTCTCCCACGCGGATGTCCAGGGTGTTGAGCAGGATGACATTGACCTGCTCCACCAGCGCCAAGTGGGTGCCCAGGGCGCCCTTGGGCTTGCCGGTGGTGCCGGAGGTGTAGAGGATGGTGGCGATGTCCAGCGGGTTGCGCGGCAGGTAAGTGTCGATCGGCGTTGCCGCGGCGGCAAGGTCCTCGAGGCGGGGGAGTCCGCCGGCCTCCGGGGAGAGCACCGTGAGCACCTCGGCCCCGGCGGCCTGGGCTCCGGGTGCGCCCTCGCCCAGTAGCGGGGCAGCGCAGACCATTAGCTTCACCTGGGCGTCGGCGAGCATGTACTCGATCTCGTGGCGCTTGAGCAGCGCGTGGATCGGAACGGCAACGGCGCCCAGAGACAGGACCGCGTAGTAGACGCGGGCGAAGTCGGTGACGTTGGGAATGAGCACCGCAACGCGGTCGCCCTCGCCGATTCCCGCGTCGCGCAGGGCACCCGCATAGGCGCGAGTCTGCTCCCACAATTCCCCGTAGCTGGTGCTCACGCCGCCGAAGGTGATGGCCGGGCGGTCGGTGTGGCGACGTGCCGATTCGGCCAGGATTGCTGCGACTGACAGGGTTGCGTTTGCCGTGGGGATGTTCACTGCTGCGACTCCATGGGTTGATATGAGCTGTGTCACGTCAGTCTTTCGTGAGACTCGGGTTCATGTCAAGGAACTGGGTTCCACTCCTGGCGAGCCGCGGGTACGCCGGGGTCAATCCCGTGCGGCGGAGACGGCCCGGGTGACCGGAACCGTTCCGTCGGTGAAGTTGATGGTGCGCCCGATCGTCGACGGGTCGTCAAGCGTCGCCACGATCGCCAGCGCGACGTTGCCCCGCGAGGTGCTGGTGTCACCGGTGGCGTCCGGCGCGGGATCGAGCAGCCCGCTGGGCTCCCGGGCTGTCAGCGCCCCGGGACCCAGGATCGTGTAGTCGAGCCCGCTGGCGCGCAGGTGCTCGTCGGCGGCGATCTTAGCGGCCATGTAGGGGTAGAACGGGTCATCCAGCGGCACCAGGTACTCGGGGTCCGCGGTCAGGAAGGAGACCATCACGTAGCGCCTGGTGCCGGCCAGCTCGGCCGCGTTCATGGAACGGATCGCCGCGTCCCTGTCCACCGCGTAGGTCCGCTCCGGGTTTCCGCCGCCGGCCCCCGCGGACCAGACGATCGCGTCGGAGCCGGCGAAGGCCTCCGCGAGCTCGGTGGCGGTTGCCGCTTCCACGTCCAGCACCAGGGCGAGCGCGCCGGTGTCCGCGACATCCGGGACATGGTCGGGATTGCGGATGACCGAGGTGACCTCGTCCCCGCGGCCCGCCAGGTTCCTTGCCGCGAGCAACGCGATCTTGCCGTGTCCGCCGATGATCGTGACCTTCATGGTGGTGCCTGCTTTCGTGGAAGGGGACGGTTGGCCGTTGGGCCAGGCAACCGTCGCTCGGGAAGTGCGGGTTGGGAAGGCTGAGGGCTAGGAGGAGACGAGGATTCCGTCTTCGTCGCTCCACAGCGTCGCGCCGGGCCTGAAGGCGACCCCGCCGAAGTCCACGGTGACGTCGACGGCGCCGACCGAATCCTTAGCGCTCTTGCGCGGGTTGGAACCCAGCGCCTTGATGCCCAGCTCCGTCTGCGCCAGTGCCACGCGGTCGCGGATGGCGCCGTTGATGACGACCCCGGCCCAGCCGTTCCTGACCGCGGCGGCGGCGATCATGTCGCCCATGAGGGCGGACTCCAGGGAGCCGGCCCCGTCGACAACCAGGACCGCGCCGTCTCCGGGGGAGTTCAGCAGCGACTTGACCAGGCCGTTGTCGCGGTAGCAGCGCACCGTGCGGATGGGGCCGGAGAAGCGTGGGCGGGCGCCGAAATCGGCCAGCTGCAGCGAGAGCGACTGCAGTGTCTCGTCGGCATCGAAAAGATCGCAAGTAGTGAAGCTCATGAGCCCAGCCTACGATTCGAGCGCGGAAAAACCGCGGGGTGTTACGCGATGGTCGCGCAACACCCCGCGGGGAGCCCCCAGGCGCGAACGCTCAACCCCGGAACGGTGGTAATCCAGACCATGCGAGACAAGGAGTACGGCGAGTCAACACTCGCCCAGGGCACAAGCGTCCCATTGAGGCCCGCGGCTCGAAGCCCAGGAATGGGTCACCGCCTACGAACTAAGGGGCACCGATTGAGAAAGCGAAAGAGGCCCCAACCCCGAAAGGTTAGAGCCTCCTCCACATGCACAATCTATGCCTTCTTGCGCGTCACCAATCCCCAGAGAATGAGGACGATCAACGATCCGCCGATGGCCAGCAACCAAGTCGACAGCGACCAGAACTCGCTGATGTTCACATGGAAAATCAGGGAGCCCAGCCAGCCACCAAGCACGGCGCCAACTACACCCAGCAGCAGGGTGGCGAACAAGCCGCCGCCCTGTTCACCTGGCTTGATCGCCTTAGCGATCGCGCCGGCAATGAGGCCTAGAACAATCCAACCAATGAATCCCATGACTTTTCTCCGTTCGGATGAAGTTACGTCGTTCAGCATCAGGATCGCGATGCACGTAGTGAACCTTACTCGTGAGTATTGCCCGAGTGTCCCGACACGCCTAGGTAAAGGAGAAGCAACACATGCATGCTGATACTCCTGCAGGCGGGTGGCAACTTGTTTGATCTGGCCGCGCTACGCACCAGAGTGAAAGAGCCAACGGCCCTTGCGATTGAGTTCTTTAGTCGGCAGGGCCACTATCGCTGAATGAAAACCGGGCTCGGGCCAACAAGCCTCAAGACGCTCCCGGCCGAGGCTGGGAATCGGTGGTTGCTGCGCATTGAACTGCTGGGGATGGACACGGTGCCTCCTTGCCGGACTGGGGTGCTAGACGAAGGTGTTGCGGCTGGTGCCGAGGGATTCGATCTCGGTTTCCAGCACGTCGCCCGGCTTAAGCCACGGGTGGCGGCCCGACTCGTTGCGGCGGCCCAGCGCCACGCCCGCGGGGGTTCCGGTGAGGATGACGTCGCCCGGGCGCAGTTCGTTCAGCACGGACAGGTAGGCGACCAGCGCCGCGGGGGAGAAGACCAGGTCGGAGGTCGAGTCTTCCTGGACCACTTCGCCGTTGACCCGGGTGGTGATCTTGGCGCCCGGGGCGAAGTCCTCGGCACTGACCAGCCACGGGCCCAGCGGGGAGGCCGCGTCCCAGCACTTGCCCTGCGTCCATTCGGTGCTGCGGCCCTGGTAGCCGCGCATGGACACGTCGTTGGACACCGCGTAGCCGGCAATGTGGTTAGCCGCCTCCGACTCGGCGATGCGGCGTCCCTTGGCGCCGATGACGATCGCCAGCTCGCCCTCCCAGTCGATCCGGTGGTCCTCGGCGGGGATCTCGATGTCGTCGTTGGCGCCGGTGAGCGAGGACGCGAACTTGGTGAAGACAGTCGGGAACTTGGGTTCCTGCTTGCCGACCTCGGCAATGTGGTTCCGGTAGTTCAGCCCGATGCAGTAGACCTTGGCGGGGTTCAGGATCAGCGGAGCGTAGTCGGCCGAGGCGAGCGGGACGGCGGTGTCGATGTCGACCGCCGCGTCGAGCGCGTCCATGCGGGCCCCGTCGGATGCGGCCAGGAAGGCCCCGACGTCGGCGAATCCCGCGAGCTCGAAGGCCGTGTCGCCCTCGATGAGTGCGGCAAAGGTCTGGTCGGTGGCACCGGCTCGGCGCAGCGTTGCAAGTTTCATGGAATCATCACATCACAGGTGCCCCCGCGCCGCGGCAAAGAAGACCCGGGTGTCCGTGCGCCCCGGGTTCCCCGCGCCTCGGCACGGGCCCGGGGCACCCCGGCGGTGCATTTACGAGGCCTGCGCCGTCCCTTCCGGGGTGCGGCGCAGGGCACGGCCGGCCAGCGCGCCGGTGGGCCTGTGGTCGTCGACGGCACACACGCCGTTGACGAAGACGTAGTTGATGCCCGCGGCGGGCTGCCGCGGGTCGGCGTAGGTGGCCATGTCCAGCAGCGCGTCCGGATCGAAGACCACCAGGTCGGCCGCGTATCCGGCGCGCAGCAGGCCGCGCTCGGCCAGCTTGAGCCGGGCCGCCGGGCGCCCGGTGAGATGGTGGATCATCTCCGCCACGTCCATCAGGCCCAGGTCGCGGGCGTAGTGGGAAATGAACCGCGGGAAGGTGCCCCAGCCGCGCGGGTGCGGCTTGGTGCCGACCAGCATGCCGGCGGATCCGCCGGTGTGCGTGCGGTGCCTCATGATGGCCTGGACGTTTTCCTCGTTGCCCACATGCAGCAGGACGCCCGTGGCCAGACGGTCGGCGCTGAGCACGTTGCAGAAGACGGTGAACGGCTCGACGCGCTGGATTCGGGCGATCTCCGCGATGGTCTGCCCGGCCAGCACGTGCAGCTGCGGGGTGTCGACCGAGGCGATCTCGATCGAATCCCAGTCGACGGGCATTCCGTGGGATCCGTCGGAACCGTTGACCTCCATGTCGTGGCGGATCTTCGCGGCCGTCGCATCGTCCTCGAGCCTGCCGATGACGGTTTCGGCGTCCCCGGCCGCGGCCCAGCCGGGCAGCAGCGACGCCAGGGCGGTGGCGCCGGAGACGTACGGATAGGTGTCGCAGGTGACGTCCACCCCGGCCTCCAGCGCGGCGTCAAGCATCGCGAGCAGTTCCGGTGCCTTGCCCTCGTTCGGGGCGAAGTCCAGGGTGGCGTGGGTCAGGTGCAGTGCCACCCCGGATTCGGCGGCGAGCGCGATCATCTGGGCGTAGGCGTCAAGGGCGCCGGCGCCGTAGGAGCGGTGGTGCGGCGCGTAGTATCCGCCGTAGGCCGCGACCGTGGTGCAGAGCCTGGCCAGCTCGGCCTCGCCAGCGTACAAGCCCGGGGTGTAGGTGAGCCCGGAGGACAGGCCCACGGCTCCCTGTTCCATGCCGTCGGCCACCATCTTCACCTGGGCGCTCAGCTGCTCGGGAGTCGGTTCGCCCGGGCCCAGTCCCATGGCCAGCGCACGGATGGTGCCCTGCGGCAGCAGGTAGGCGGCGTTGACGCCGATGCCCGCATCCAGCCGGTCCAGGTACTCGCCGACCGTGCGCCATGAGTACTTCAGCTTCGAGGGGTTCCCGTTCCAGCCGGCGAGCTTCTGGCGCATCGCCCCGAGCGTGGCGTCGTCCACCGGTGCGTAGGACAAGCCGTCCTGGCCGAGCACCTCGGTTGTCACTCCCTGGGTGAGCTTGGCCAGGTGCTCCGGGTGCAGCAGGATCTGCAGTTCGGAGTGACCGTGCATGTCGATGAAGCCTGGGCAGGTGATCAGCCCTGCGCCCTCGATCACCCGGGTGGTTCCGGTGACATCGGCGTAGCCGCCCGGCGGCAGGATCGCGGTGATCTTGCCGTGTTCGAGCACCACGTCCCCGAGGTAGGCGGGCGCGCCGCTTCCATCGATGACGCGGGTGTGGGTGATGACGGTGGGCTGGGGATTGGGACGCACTGGCTCGCCGCTCACCGGAAGGAGGGGGTGATCGGGCGTCTGGGGCTGGCGGAGCGGAGGTGCAAGATTTCTCCTTGTTGTCGGCTGCATTCCCCGATTGCGCGTGCGGCAACCCCTGCCGCGAGAAGGCGCGCCCATGTTCGGCACGGGCCCGAATCACGGGTCGGGAGCTTGCAGCGCAACCCTCGGTGGAGCCCAAGTGGGAACGTGAATACATGAGGGTACTCACGCGAGTCTATGCCGCGAAGGTGAAACGAAGGCCGTGCCCACTCCGGAGAGTGTCGAGGAGCTTGAAGCCGCAAAACAGATTCGCCAAGTGATCGCAGGTCATCCGCCAGGTTTAGCGAACGTGGCGGCCAGCGAAAACACCGGCGGGGCGAAGCTCGGATCGCCCCGGACTGGTCCGCGTGAAAACGTGCTGGTGATGCGCGTTGATTGTTCCGGGGCGGCGGCTTTGTCTAACAGGGCAAGGAATTCGGAAGATCCAGCGGGGTCTTTTCAACGGCTCCGTGCCCATCGGCACCGTGATAAGCCCGGCAGAGTTTGACATTCTTCTTGCCCAGCCGATCCCGAATCTGCTCGATTGAATTCGGGGTGAATCCGTACCACTGCATGTGCATGAGTACGGTTTCCCCGGGGCCGGCGGCCGCGGCACGCGAAATGGTGATTTTCTTGCTTTTGACGTCCCAATCCCGCGTGCTCCGTGTCCATGTCCAGATGGACATGTGGGCCTTCTTGAAGGCGCAGCGGACGTTGTCATTGATGGCGCCATAGGGCGGCCGGCCAACGTTCGTGGCTATGCCGCCGCCTGTGAGTTCCTTGGCGCCGGCGGCACAAGACAGTGCGCGCATGTCCGGGTGCGTGGCGGTATGGCTGATGACCCATTGGCCCTTGGCACGGGCAATTGCCGCAATATCCACGCCGTACTTCTTCTTGAACTTCTTCAGGCACTTTCCGGTCGGGGCAATCACCAGCCCGATGTTGCTTCTTTCCGCGAAGCCCAGGACTGATTTGTAGCCTTTCAGGTTCAGCGGGCAATCGTCGTAGGTGAGGACGACTCGTTTGGTCCGGTTTGGCCCCCTGTTTTGGTTGAATTTTTGGGAAATCGTCCGTGACTTTGTCGGCGCCACGGCATATCTATGGCTAACCCATCCGGTCCGGGATTTGTACTTCACTTTGTACCAACCATTTGTTGCCCGTTGAAGCGGGGAAAGCACTTTTGCCTGTGGAATCGTCAGCAGTGCTTCGGATTCCACACGGGCACTTTTCCTCAGGTTGGGGGCTACCGTGGTTTTCATCTTGGCCGGTGTCTTGACTGCGGCCGCGGTCTTCTGGCCCACGAGCGAGCTCTCTGTGTCCGGCTTCTGGTGAGGTATAACGATTCCCTGTACTGTGTGCGGCTCCGAAGCTCCGGAGCCGCCAATCATCCCCACGCATAGCGCCAGAACGCCGAGTGCACTCAGAGAATGCCTACTCATCCGCGATAGTCGCTTCACGGGTCCCCCCAAAAAAATGCCGACCGCTGTTTGATGGTCAAGTCTTGCCGAACCTGCACCGTGAAGCCATAGCAGCGCCACGCCGATCTCGTTTTCCTTACGCGTTCTGGTTCGTATCGTGGGGCGCCACGGGGTCCGCATGCGGTCATGCGGCGTCATGGAACGCCGCGGCGTCCAAGAGTCCAATTTCTCGCTCCACGGGAAAACCGGCGATTCCCGACAAGTTCGAGGTCCGGGCAGTGTCCTCCGTGCCTGGTTTCCGGGTGGACTGCCGTTTCCGTACTTGAGTTGGTGTTTCTGGCAGTGCCCGTCATGCGCGGGGCGGACGGCCGCACCTTGTGGAGGTGCGCCCGGTGATTACTCCATTCGAAGTGCCGCTCGGGGTCGTTGGGAGACCAGAAACCCGGCAGGTGAGTCACATTGGGAAAATTCTTGACTCATATCGGGCGTCACCCTAAATTCAAGTTGTACACCTGACCATACAACTTGGAGATTGAGGACCATGCCGATGCTTTCCCAAATGGCCTCGGACACTACCCGTGTCGGGGCGGATGCTCTGCAACAGCGCAGTTACAAGATCGTCCGACTCAGGCATCCGGGGCGGTGGCTGTCCGGCGCGATCGTGGTGGTTCTGCTTGGCCTTCTGGTCAAGGCGTTCGCCGACGGCCAGATCCAGTGGGATGTGGTGGGCAAGTTCCTCACCGCCGAAGTTATTCTGCGCGGCTTTGCCAACACCCTGCTCATTTCCTTCTTCGCCATGATCATCGGCGCCGGGCTGGGCACGCTGTTTGCCGTCATGAGGCTCTCGCACAACCCCGTGACGCGGTTCGTCGCCTGGCTGTACGTGTGGATCTTCCGGGGAACCCCGGTGCTGCTGCAGCTGCTGATCTGGTTCAACATCGCGCTGGTCTTCCCGACCCTCACCATCCCGGGGCTGTTCGAGGCCAGGACGGTGGACGTGGTGACGCCGTTCGTGGCGGCGCTGCTGGGCCTGGGCATCAACGAAGGCGCCTACATGACCGAAGTGGTCCGCGGCGGCATCAGCTCCGTCGACCACGGCCAGACCGAGGCCGCGCAGACACTGGGCATGTCCCGCTTCCAGACCCTGCGCCGGATCATCCTGCCCCAGACCATGCGGCTGATCATCCCGCCGATGGGCAACTCCGCCATCGGGATGCTGAAGTTTTCCTCGCTGGCCACGGCCATCTCGTTCACTGAAATGCTCAACGCCGCCCAGCAGGTCTACTTTGTCAACGGCGCCGTCATCGAACTGCTGCTGGTCTGCGCCGTCTGGTACCTGCTCGGGACCACCGTGCTGAACATCGTGCAGTTCTACATCGAGCGCCACTACGGCCGCGGCGTGGCCCACGGCGCCACCCGCCCAGCCTTCCGATTCAGCTTCGGCCTGTCCCGCACCGCATCCCGGCCCGTCAACGAGGAGCAGTCATGACCACCGTCGTCAAAGCCATCAATGTCCACAAGAAGTTCAACGGACAGGAAGTCCTGAAGGGCGTCGACCTGGAGGTCAGCGACGGCGAGGTCCTGTGCATCCTGGGCCCCTCCGGCGGCGGCAAGAGCACGCTGCTGCGTTGCCTGAACCACCTGGAGACGCTCGACGACGGCGTGGTGTGGATCGATGGTTCGATCATCGGCTACGAGCTGCGCGACGGCGTGCTGCGCGAACTCCCTCCGCGCAAGGTCCGCCAGCAGCAGCGCGAGATCGGCATGGTCTTCCAGCACTTCAACCTCTTCCCGCACATGACCGCACTGCAGAACGTGATCGAGGGCCCCATGACGGTCCGCAAGGAATCGCGGGCCTCGGTCACGG
The DNA here is from genome assembly GCF_042901625.1 of Paeniglutamicibacter sp. NPDC012692. Lineage (NCBI taxonomy): Bacteria > Bacillati > Actinomycetota > Actinomycetes > Micrococcales > Micrococcaceae > Paeniglutamicibacter > Paeniglutamicibacter sp. NPDC012692. Next base: position 169,413 of record NZ_JBIBDE010000002.1, on the reverse strand, counting down.
CCCGGGCCACGGAGCTGCTTGCGGCCGTCGGGCTCGGCGACCGCGGCGGGGCCTACCCGTCGCAGCTCTCCGGCGGGCAGAAGCAGCGCGTGGCGATTGCCCGGTCGCTGGCCATGAACCCCAAGGTCATGCTGTTCGACGAGCCCACCTCCGCGCTGGACCCGGAGCTGGTGGGCGAGGTTCTGGACGTGATGCGAAAGCTTGCGGCCTCCGGCACCACCATGATCGTCGTGACCCATGAAATCGCCTTCGCCCGGGACGTGGCGGACCGCGTGGCCATCATGGTGGACGGCACCATCCGCGAGATCGGCCCGCCGTCCGAGGTGCTGGCCAACCCCCAAGATCCACGCGTGCGCAGTTTCCTCACGCGTGTCCTGAACTAACCATCCATCACTCTAACCATCGCTCCACCCATCGAAAAGGAATCAGCAATGACGATGTTTTCTTGGACCACAAAGACCGCGAAGTTGACCGCCGCCCCGGCGATCCTGGCGTTGGCCGCCACCCTGGCCCTGACCGGCTGCGGCGGTTCCGGCACGGCCGCGGCCGGCAGCGAAACCAGCGCGGCCACCCCGGCCAACCCCGAACTGCAGGCCATGCTGCCCGCCAAGATCCGCGACGCCGGAACGCTCAACGTTGCCATCAGCCTGGCCTACCCGCCGATGGAGTACTCGGACGCCGGATCCACGGAGCTCAAGGGCGCCGACATCGACATGGCCAAGGAAGTAGCCGCGCGGCTGGGTCTCAAGCCGAACTTCCAGAATGTCGACTTCGCGCAGCTGATCGTCTCGGTGACCACGGGCCGTGCGGACATCGTGTGGACCGCCTTTTCGGACCTGAAGAAGCGCCAGGGCCAGCTCGATTTTATCGACTACTTCAGGACCGGCAACCAGTTCTTCGCCCCGGTGCAGAACCAGAAGGACATCAAGACCCTTGCTGACCTCTGCGGCCGTACCGTGACCGTCTCCACCGGAACCAGCTGGGTGCAGTCCACCGAGGAACTGAGCAAGTCGACCTGCGCGGCCGACAACCCCATCAAGATCCTCCAGATCCCCACCCAGGCCGAGGAGATCCTGCAGATGCAGCAGGACCGCGCGCAGGCATCGCTGATCGGCTTCGAAGGCATTCTTGACCTGCAGAAACAGCAGCCGGACAAGTTCTACACGATCGGTGATCTACTGGAACCAGGCAACTACGGCATCGGCGTTGCCAAGGAATCCACGGAGCTCCGGGACGCCATCCAGGCCACCATGGAGGCCATGCGGGAAGACGGCACCTACCTGCGGATTCTTGACCAGTACGGTCTCAAGGACGCGGCGTTGGAGAAGATCACCATCAACGCCGGCAAGTAAGAACTGAAACACACGAGGGGGACAGATACGCATGACAGCTGAGTTTGCGCTCGATCCACAGGATTCGGCACCGCTGTACGCACAGCTCTACAGGGACCTGCGCCAGCGGATCCTCGAGGGCGATTACGCGGAAGGCGAGGCAATCCCTTCGGAGACGGTGCTGCGGGATTTGCACGGCATTACCCGCAGCACGGTCAGGCATGCGGTGTCGTTGTTGGTTGCAGAGGGTCTGGTCCGCCAGATCCGGGGCAAGGGGACCATCGTCACCTACACGCCCATCAACCACAGCATCTGGAACTTCGGCGGCTTCACGGACTTTTCACGGGCACGCAACGAACGACCGGTCACGGAGGTCCTGTCCCAGGAAGTCCAGGACGGCCCCAACGGACCGCAACTGCGGCTGGTCCGTGCCCGCGGCGTCGCCACGGACGATTCGCCCACGTTCCTGAACCTCGACACGTCGGTGCTGGATCTGGGCCGGTTCCCCGGCCTGCAGGAATTCAGCTTCGACAAGCTGTCCCTCTACCAAGTGTTGCGCGAACACTACGGTGTCGCGCCGGTCCGCTCCGAGCTCACGCTGTCCGTGGCGCTGCCCTCGGAGCTGACCCGCCAGGTGTTCGGCGAGCTCCCGGATACGCCGGGGTTCATCTGCGCCAGCGGCGAGGTGTTCAGCAGCGACGACGAGCTGGTCGAACACACCTCGGTGATCTACTCGCCAGCGCTGGAAATGCGCGTCGGCACGGCCTGGAACGGGACGCAGCCGGGGCAAGACTCCAAGCTGCGGGCCGTCTAAGGCTTTCAACTCCGGCGCATGCCGGATACCCCCATACACAAGTTAGGACTTTCCCTTGACCATCGGAGACAGCCGGTTCAGCCGGACCTTCAACCAACCCAAGCCCATCCTTGGCATGCTCCACCTTTCGGGCGACTCCGCCTCCGAACGGCTGGACATTGCCCGGGAGGAACTGGAAATTCTCCGCAGCCAGGGTGTTGACGGCGTCGTCGTGGAAAACTATTTCGGCGACAAGACCGACGTGCGCAATGTCCTGGAATGGCTGGAGGGCAAGCACCCCGACCTGTTGGTGGGCGTGAACGTCCTGCACGACCACCTGCTCGCCTTCGAGCTGGCGCGCCAGTTCCGCGTCGACTTCATCCAGATGGACTCGGTCGCCGGACACCTGGCACCTGAAGCCGACGAGGAATTCGCCCGGGAACTCCAGGAGCTCCGCGGGCAGGTGGACTCCGTGCTGTTCGGCGGCGTGCGCTTCAAGTACCAGCCGGTGAACTCCGGCCGCACGGAAGCGGAGGACCTGGTCATCGGCATGGACCGGTGCGACGCATTCGTCATCACCAGCGATGCCACGGGCCAGGAAACCGACATGGAGAAGGTCAAGCGTTTCCGCTCCGTCGTGGGCGACTCATTCCCGCTGCTGATCGGTGCCGGGTTGACCGCGTCCAACGTGCACGAACAGCTGGAGTCGACGGACGGCGCGATCGTGGGCAGCTTCCTCAAGGACACCCACGTGGACACCGGGCGGATCTCCGCCGCCCACGTCGAGCTGCTGATGCGCGAGGTGAAGTCGGTGCGCGCACTGGCCGCCACCTCCTACGGCAAGGCAGCCCGGTGAAGCTGCAGGCACTGCCCGTGACGGCCGAGGACTTCGCGCCGTTCGGCCGCGTGCATGCCATGGTTCCGGCGCTCCAGCCGGAGGACCCGGCGTCCCGGCTGGTGGTCTCGTCCGGCGACGGCTGGTCCGACGTCTACACCGCCAACCCGCTGATCAGCACGAACGGATCCCTCGGGATGACCCTGGGCAGCGGCGCGCCATTCAGCACGCGGCGCATGGAACGCCACCTGTCCACCGAGGAGGCCCTCTTCACCGCGGGCTCGCCGGTGGTCCTGGCCGTCGCCGCGCCGACCGACGCCGGGCACCCGAGCGCCGCGGACGTCCGGGCGTTCGTGATCAACCCGGGCACCGCCGTCGTCCTGCACCAGGGCACCTGGCACGACGCCTGCCACGGCGTTGACGGGGACGCCTATTACTACTGGATGGCAACCTGTGGCGGCGACGGGGGTTCCACTTGGACCGATGTCGCCGATGGGCCCGTGCACGTGGAGGTCGGCGTGCCCGATGCAGGGAACGGCCGTGGATAGCGCGGCCGTGCGGTCCACGGCGTTCTTCATCGGCGACGTGGCCCTGGATGACTACTACACGGCGGAACGCTGGCCCGAGCTGGCCGACAAGGCGCCGTTCGATGCCACCGGAAGTTACGTGGGCGGCATGATCGCCAACGCCGCTTCCGTCCATGCCGGGCTCGGCGGCCCGACGGAGTTCATCTCGCTCCTGAACGACGGCCCGCTGTCCCAGAGGCTGTGTGCCGACCTCGGCAACCACGGCCTGGGGACCACGCACATGCTGTACGACCCCGAGGTTCCGGATTCGCGGAACATGATCTTCCTGGTCGGTGGCGAACATGTGGTCCTCTATGCGGAGACCGGTGACAGTCCCATGATGCTGCCGCCTACGGCAATGGAGGCGTTGAACGCCCCGGGGTTCCTGTACACGACACTGTCCCGGGCCAAGAGGCTGCGTGCCGGGACCAGCACGGGCGATGCGGTGCTGGCCCAGCTGCGCGGCCATGGCCGCCGGGTGGTCTTCGACCTGGACGTCGAGGGATTCGTCGCCGGAGACGAGGGCTACCTGCACGGCGCCGAGGTCATCATCATGAACCAGATCGGCTTCCAGCTGTCCTTTGGGGAGCCTGATCCGGCTGCGGTCGCCGCGTGGATGCGCAAGCACGAGGTCGGGACGGTCATCCGCACGCTGGCCGCTGCAGGTGCGGAAATCCATGACGGCACCGGTGTCCAGACGGTCCCGGGCTACACGGTGCCGGTCGTCGACGTGACCGGAGCGGGGGACACCTTCGGGGGAGCCCTTGTCTTTGCCCTGTCGGAATCCACAGGCCTGCGCCCGGCGGTTGAGTTTGCCGTGGCTGCAGCATCGCGCGCCGTCACCATCGAGGGCCCGCGGGGCGGGGTCGCCGCACGGGAAGACGTCGAGGAATTCCGGCGGGCCCGGACGGCGTCCGAAGCCAGAACCTAGACGGGTAGTTTCAAGGCACCTTCCCAAAGCGGGGGCGGTTCTGAAGATCGACATCGATTATCAGAACCGCCCCCGCTTAGTTGTTGCCGCCGGCGCTGCCTGATGTTGATAACTGAATACCGCACCAATGAGCCAGAAATTGATGTGCATAATTGGATTTATTTTCCTGAAATTTCAGGCAGCAAATATCCGGTCAATTCGTTGCGCAGAAATCGGTTGCGGCAGGGCTTCTGTTGGATGGCGCGGTGGAAATCCTTGATCGATTTCTGGACTGTCTGGAATCGCGCGGGAACGCTTGGTGGCAATGTAGGTCCCCGGAAACGCTGTAGATTGCCGTTCCTTTGAAAATGAAGATACTTCCGGTGTCTGCGTCGATTGCGATGGCCGCGGTTGCGGGCCTTGGGCGGTTGCGAAAGGTGAGAGGTGCCGCCGCCGGTGCCGGCGGGAGCGCCTCGTTCACGGTGATGACTAGTGCCGCCCCCGGGTTGGTGTCCAGGTTCGCTGGGTGTAAACGCTGCGTTTCCGGGGACAGGAAAATTCACTTTCTTCTTGTCAGGAACAATATTTCATGGCAGTCGATGGCGCCAGGGGATGCAGGAGCGGAAGATGACCCCTGTGGAGCGCCAGCCGTCGCGGTGCCGGGTACGAGTCCGAGGGGTCGCTTCGAGGGTGTTTCGCGACGTGGAATCCGCCGGCCGGGCGGCCCGGTGGCCGGCTTGGGAGGGCAGGGGGCGTGGTGCCCCCAGCTGGGTATCTGCTGGTGCTTGGCCGAGTGCCGGGTGGGGGAAATTTAGTAAAACCATCGATAATTCGAAAGATTCCATGGTGATATTCGTCATTGTCCCAAAGCTTGAACAGTTGACTAGTGAGAGACGAATTTTCATCGAACATCGACAATTGCAAACTAATCACAGTATTGCCTAAGGCTGCTCTCAGTTGGATATGAGACAAGCAATCAGGTTACGTTGGGTAAGTATCCTAGGTCCGATGGGCCGAAGAGAGCGCGCTACGTAACCTAAGTGAAGCAGGTCTTGATGTGTTTGAATTTGTTGGCGAAAGATACCGCCAAATACTGTTTGCCTCCTGGCAGCATTTTTCCCTCGTTGTGCAGTGTCTGATCCTCGCAACGATTATCGCCGTGGCCATCGCGGCGCTGGTTTACCGCAATAAAACCCTGTCGTCGCTGGCGAACGGGGTGTCGGCCGTCGGCCTGACGATTCCGTCCTTCGCCGCCATCGGGCTCTTGATTGCACCGTTCGGATTCGGGGTGACCCCGGCGGTGATCGTCGTGGCGTTCTTCGCGGCACTGCCCATCCTTCGCAGCGCCATCGTGGGGCTGGCGGGAATATCGCCGGCAACCGTGGAAGCAGCCCGTGGCATCGGCATGAGCCGCATGCGCACGCTGGCCACCGTCGAACTTCCGATGGCCTGGCCCATCATCCTTTCCGGAATCCGGGTATCGGCCCAGATGGTCATGGGCGTGGCAGCGATTGCCGCCTACGCGCTCGGCCCTGGGCTCGGCGGATTCATTTTCTCCGGACTTTCCCGCCTGGGCGGTGCCAAGGCATTCGACTCAGTACTGGTTGGAGTGATCGGCGTGGTCATCCTGGCGTTCATTCTCGATCTCATTTTGCTCGGCATCGGCCGACTCACCACACCGCGAGGTATCCGTGTCTGAAAACAATGGCGCCGTCACCGGCGCATCGATCTTGCTTGACGAGGTCACGAAGCAGTACCCCGGCCAGGTCAAGCCCGCCGTCGGCGGACTCACCCTGGAGATCCCCGCCGGAAGCATCGTCATGTTCGTTGGCCCCTCGGGCTGCGGCAAGACGACCACCCTGAAAATGATCAACCGCCTGATCGAACCCACCGGCGGAAAGATCGTGATCAACGGCGAAGACGTGACCAAGATGGACGGCGACACCCTGCGCCGCCGCATCGGCTACGTCATCCAGGCGGGCGGTCTCTTCCCGCACATGACCGTCGCGGCAAACATCGCCATCGTGCCCAAGATGCTTGGCTGGGACAAGGCCAGGATCGCCGCACGCGTCGATGAACTGCTCGAACTCGTGTCCCTCGATCCGGCCATCTACCGCGACCGCTACCCCAAGGAACTCTCCGGCGGGCAGCAGCAGCGTGTGGGCGTGGCCCGCGCGCTGGCCGCCGATCCTCCCGTGCTGCTCATGGACGAGCCGTTCGGCGCCGTTGACCCGATCACCCGCCAGCGCCTGCAGGACGAACTGCTGAACATCCAGTCCGAGGTCCAGAAGACCATCGTGATGGTCACCCACGACTTCGACGAGGCCGTGAAGCTGGGGGACTGGATCGCCGTCTTCGACGAGGGCGCGCAGCTGGTCCAGTACGACTCGCCCGAACGGATCCTGGCCAACCCGGCCAACGAATTCGTGGAGAACTTCATCGGCTCGGGTGCGGGCCTCAAGCAGCTGACCCTGACCAAGGTCCACGAGGTCGAGCTCAAGGACGCGGTCACGGCCCAACCCGGCGAGCTGGCCAGCGACGTGCTCTCGCGCGTCCAAGGTGCCGGCGATTCACTGGCAATCGTGCTCGACAAGCGGCGCCGCCCGGTGCGCAGGCTCACCCGCCGTCAGCTGTCCCGATTGCAGATCATTGACGACACCGTCGACGAGTCGATGCCCGTGGTCGGCGACCGGGCGACGCTGAACGACGCCCTGGACACCATGCTGGTGGCCAGCTCGGAATCCGCGGTGGTCACCGGACGCCGCGATGTCTTCCGCGGCGTGATCAACGTGAAGACCATCATGGAGGCCATCGCCCAGGCCAACGCCACGGCGGAGGCCGCCGCGGGCGACGCCCCGGTCGGGCTGAACTCCGGTGCCATCCCGGCCCTCGCAGTGGCAAACGCCGTTGCCGCCGACGCCTCGCATGCGGGGGACAGCGAGCCGACGCAGGGCGTGGAGGAACCACGATGAGTTCCCTCGCCGCAATCGCGCAAACATCCGCGCAGGCGTCGGGGCCGGCCAAGCCGGTCGATCGGCCGTGGCGGACCCTGGTCCTGCAATTGCTGGGAATCCTCGCGGCGTTTGCCGCCGTGGTGGTCTGGCTCTCGGTCTCCGACCTGACCGAGACCGAGCGCACCACGCTGGACCCGGCCACCCTGTGGGGGTACACGGTGCAGCACCTGAGCCTCACGGTGGTCGCCGCACTGATCGTGCTGGTGATCGCCATTCCGCTGGGCATCGTGCTCACCCGTCCCTCGATGCGCCGCTTCACCAACCCGGTCATGGCCGTTGCCAACATCGGCCAGGCGGCACCGGCCATCGGACTGGTCGTCATCCTGGCCTTCTGGATCGGGTTCGGGTACTGGGCGGCCGTCATTTCGCTGGTCGCCTACGCGGTCCTGCCGGTGTTGACCAACACCATGGTGGGGCTGCGGCAGGTGGACGAGCGGCTGGTCGAGGCCGGCCGCGGCATGGGCATGACTTCCCTGGCCGTGCTGTTCAAGGTCGAGCTGCCGCTGGCCGTTCCTGTCATGCTCTCCGGCATCCGCACCGCGCTGGTGCTGCTCGTGGGCACCGCGACGCTGGCCGCATTCATCAACGGCGGCGGGCTGGGCATCCTCATCACCACCGGGGTGAACCTGAACCTCACGGTCGTGCTGGTTGCCGGCTCCCTGCTGGTGGCGCTGCTGGCCCTGGTCATCGACTGGCTGGGCCGCATCGTCGAACAGCTGGCCCGCCCGAAGGGATTGTAAGAATGAGATTTGGAAAATTGTTCACGTCGGCCACCCTGGTGGCCGCGGCCGGCATCCTGCTGACGGGTTGCGGGTTGTCTCCCGCCGCGTCCTACGTTCCCGAAGCCGGGCCCGGCAGCATCGCCCCGCTGGACGGCCTGCCGCAGGACGCGCGCATGACGGTGACCAGCAAGGCCTTCACCGAGCAGCTCGTGCTGGGCAAGATCGCCGTGCTGGCCGGGCAGGCCGCCGGCTTCAAGGTCACCGACCTGACGAACGTCCCCGGCAGCCAGCCAGCCCGCGAGCTGATCCATTCCGGCCAGGCCGGCATGATGTGGGAATACACCGGCACCGCGTGGATGACCTACCTGGGCAACGAGCAAGGCATCGCCGACCAGAAGGAACAGTGGCAAAAGGTCCACGACCAGGACCTGGGCAACGGGATCGAGTGGGGCAAGCCCGCACCGATGAACAACACCTATGCCATGGCCGTGCGCTCGGAAGCCGTCGGGAAGCTCGGCGGCATCACCAAGATGTCGCAGCTGAAGGATTTGCCGGCCAAGGACCTGACGTTCTGCGTCGACGCGGAATTCAACTCGCGCGCCGACGGGCTGAACCCGATGCTCGAGCACTACGGGCTCGAGCGCGGGGACGCCACGTCGGTTCCCGACTCGAACGTCGGGGTCTACGACACCGGTGCCATTTACAGCGCCACCGACTCGGGGGACTGCAACTTCGGCGAGGTCTTCACCACCGACGGGCGCATCCAGGCGCTGGACCTCACCATCCTGGAGGACGACCTGGGCTACTTCCCCGCGTACAACGTGGCGCCCGTCTTCAACGGTAAGTTCATCGAGCAGTACCCGGGCATGGCCGACGTGTTTGCGAAGATCGCCCCGCTGCTGACCGACACGGAACTCCGGGCCATGAACCTGGAGGTGGATGTCAACGGGCGCGAGCCAGCCGACGTCGCCTTTGACTGGATGGTCAAGCAGGGCTTCATCTCCAAGCCCTGATACCGAGTTACGACAGAGCAACCGGGGTGGGTTGGTTTCACGTGAAACCAACCCACCCCGGTTGCTTTGCAATGCGCCCAGACATTTCGCAGGTGCTCGGTCGCGGTGCCTACCCGTCGAGCGAGAATGCATTCTAGGATGGGCAGATGACCAATCCCGCCACACGGCCACCCTGCTACGGCGTGGTGCTTGCCGCCGGATCCGGATCGCGGCTGGGCCGCGGCCCCAAGGCACTGCTTACGAAAAGCAACGGGGAAACGCTGCTGAACTCGGCGGTCCAGGCCCTGCTTCTGGGCGGGTGCGACGAGATCGTGGTGGTGCTCGGCGCCGAAGCGCAACGCGTGGCTGCGCACCTGGGTGACGTCGGGGTCAAGATACTGATCAATGATCGTTGGTCCACCGGGATGGGCTCCTCTTTTGCTCTGGGGATGGCTGCGGTTCCATCCGGGGCCGGCGCGCTGGTGGCGCTGGTGGACCAGCCCGGCATGGATGCCGAACTGGTCCGGCGGTTGATATCCGCCCACCGCCCCGGACGGATCACCGCTGCCGGCTACCGCCAGGGGACCGAACCCCTGAGGCGCGGGCACCCGGTGCTGTTCGCGCCGGAGCACACGCAACCGGCAGCGGCGGCTGCCGCCGGCGACGCGGGGGCCCGCGACTACCTGGCCGCGCACCGGGGTCTCATAGACCTCGTCGATTGTTCTGACCTGGACACGGGCTCAGACGTTGATACCGTCCTGGACCTCCACCTCCTCGGTGAGCACTAGCGGAGGGACCTTGCCCGCCGCCCGGAGCGCCAGATAGATGTCGTCGCGGCGAATCGGGGTCCTGGTGAACCGGATGCCCGTGGCATCGCGCACGGCGTTGGCGAGCGCCGGCGCCACCGGATTGAACGGGCTTTCGCTCATGGACTTGGCCCCGCGCGGACCCAAGGAATCGCTGGTCTTCGCGAAGTAGACCTCGCTGCGCGGCACGTCGGCAAAGGTCGGGACGTGGTATTGCCGCAGCACGTCCGTCTCGACCGTTCCGCCCTCGTCGATGAGCACTTCCTCGTAGAGGGCCGCGCCGAGCGCCTGGGCGATGCCGCCCTCGATCTGGCCACGGCACTGCCGGGGGTTGACCACGACGCCCGCGTCCGCCGCCTGCACGCTTTGCAGGATGCGCAGCTCCCCGGTGCGCGAATCGATGGCCACCCGGAAGCCATGGACGTTGAAGGCCACCGAGCGCGGCGTGCCGCCCCACCGGCCCTCGGCTTGATGCCGCCCTGCCGGGCGGGCCGCGGCAAGCAGGTCCGCATGGGGAACCAGCGTTCCGGCGCAGGAGACGCCCGCGGGGACCAGCAGACACTGCTCGAGGGGGATGCCGCTGATTTCCGCCGCGGTTTCCCGAAGCTGCTGGGCCAGCTCCTGCGCCGCGGCAAAGGTCGCCTTGCCGGCCACCACGGTTCCGGCCGAGCCGAAGGCTCCGGTGTCGTGGTCGGTGAGGCCGGTGTCGGACTGCCGCAGGACCATCGATTCCGCGGTGGTTCCCAGCGCATCGGCCGCCAGCTGCGTGTGCACCGTGGAGGTGCCGTTGCCGAACTCGGCGGTGCCCACCTTCAACAGGAAGCTGCCGTCGCCCAGGGACTCGATGGTGGAATGCGAGTAGTGGCCGCGCGGGGGAACCGTGGCGATCATGGACAGGGCCGCGCCCTCGCCGACGAGCCAGTGTTCGTCCAGGTCGCGTCCGTCGGCGCCGCGCTCGGCGCCCCGGGCCAGGGCGTGCCGGGCCAGGTCGACGCACTGGTCGAGCCCGTAGGAACCGTACAGCAGGTCCTCCTCGGGCTCGGCGTGGAGCGAGAGCATCGGGTCGCCCTCGCGCAGCATGACGTTCGCCTTGAATTCCAGCGGATCCAGGCCCAGGCGCCGGGCGAGCTCGTCCAGGGCCGACTCCACCGCGAAGATCGTCTGGCTCAGCCCGTAGCCGCGGAAGGCCCCGGCGGGCACCGTGTTGGTGTACACTGCGGCGGCGTCCACCCGCTTGTTGGCGGTCTTGTACACGGCAACGGACTCGGAGCAGCCGTGGAACATGACCCCGGGTGCGTGGTTGCCGTACGCGCCGGTGTCGCTGAGGACCTCGATGGCCAGGGCGGTGAGCTCGCCGTTCCTGTTTCCGGCCACGCTGACCTTGACGTTGAAGGGATGCCGGGTGGTGGTGACGGTCAGTGCCTCGGTGCGCGTGAGCTCGAGCTGCACCGGGCGGCGCAGCTTGGTCACGGCCAAGGCGACGACGTCCTCCACCAGGACCTCCTGCTTCCCGCCGAAGCCGCCGCCGACGCGCCCGGCGACAACGCGCACCGAATCGTGCGGCAGGCCGAGGATCCTTTCGAGCGTGCGCTTGACCAGGAACGGGACCTGCGTCGAGGTGCGCACGGTGAGGATTCCCGCCTCGTCGTACCACGCGGTCGCGGCGTGCGTCTCCAGCGAGACGTGCTGAACGCGCTGGGTGTTGAAGGTTTCGGTGTAGCTGGCGTCGCTGCCGGCCAGGGCGGCGTCCACGTCGCCCATCTCGTGGTGGACCTCGACCACGATGTTGCGCGATGCGTCGGCAATGCGCGAGGCGGCGGGCTTGCCGGCGTGGATTTGGGGTGCGCCGTCGGCGATCGCCTCGAACGGGGAGAAGACCGCCGGCAGCATTTCGTAGTCGACCACCAGTGCCCTGACCCCGGCCTCCGCTATGGCCACGGAGTCGGCCACGACCGCCGCGACGCGCTGCCCCTTGAAGCGCACGACGGAATCGAAGATGAGCGAGTCGTCGGGATCGTCCTCGATGAGCTCGTGCTGCGCGGCAGAGAAGAGCACGCCCGGATCGTCCACGTGGCTCAGCACCGCCCGCACCCCGGGAATGGCCAGGGCCGCGGCGGCGTCGACGTGCAGGATGCGTGCGTGGGCGTGCGGGGAGCGGGCCAGCTTCATGTGCAGCAAGCCGGGCAGCTCCCCGGCGGGGATGTCCAGGGCGTAGCGGGCCCGGCCCGTCACGATGGCGTTGGCGGCGGGGGCCGAGACGTTGCTCCCCACGGGGCCCGACGCGCCGGCATCGGGCTCGTCCAGGGCGCAGCTTTCCTCCGGCGGGTGCGAACAGCCGTCCCCGTCGCGTCCCAGCACGGCATCCTCGATGGCCCGGTAGCCGGTGCAGCGGCAGAGGTTTCCCTTGAGGTTCCGGGGCAGGTCCTCCAGCTGCTTCTGATCGAAGGTCGAGGCCGTCATGATCAGCCCGGCGGTGCAGAAGCCGCACTGGAATCCCTGGGCCCTGGCCACCTGCTGCTGCATGGGTGCCAGCGATCCCGCGGTTCCCTGGACCGCGGCGAGGCCCTCGATGGTGGTGACCTCGTGCCCCTCGGCACGCACCGCCGGGTAGATGCACGAATGCACCGGGACCGAATCGACATGGACGGTGCAGGCGCCGCAGTCACCGCCGTCGCAGCCCTTCTTCACGCCCAGCGCGCCCTCGGCACGCAGGAAGGTGCGCAGGCATTGGCCCGGCTCGGGGGTGGTGGATGCCGGATTCCCGTTGATGTGGATGGACATTGGACTCAACCTTCGATCGGGCCGCGGGGCGCGGGCAGCAGCTCGGCCAGGACTTCCAGGCCCAGGCGGTGGGTCATGGCCTCGCGCCACGGCGGGCGGCCGTGGATGTCGTCGTGATAGGCATCCGGGGCAATGCGGGACTTCAGTTCGGCCAGGAGCTCCGCGGGGCGCGGGTGGTGGCCGGCTGCAAAGCGCAGCTGGACGGGGCGCTTGGTGGATCCGCTGACGGTGAGCGTGAAGAGACCGTCGTCGTCGACGCGTCCGATGACCATCACGCCCGTGCGCCCGAGGTTCGAGAGCGAGAGCCGGCGGAACGCCGTGCGGGCGCGCAGCGCATGGGCGGGGACGTGCAGCGAGCGGATCAGCTCCCCGGGTGCCAGGGTGTTGCTGCCGTTGCCCGTGACAAGGTCCGCCACCGGCTGGCGGCGCACGGTCCCGCCGGGTCCGTGGATTTCCGCGACGGCGTCCAGCGCCGAGCACAGGGAAATGATCGGTCCGGCCGGCAGCGAGGTGGCGATGTTGCCGCCCATCGTCGAAAGGTTCCAGACCTTGAACGAGGCGACGAACGAGTCGCAGGCGGGCCGCACCAGCTCCAGCGCTTTCCAGTCGCCCGGCAGGGCGGGGTCCCCGGGCAGGGCGTAGAGTTCGGCGATGGTGCAGGTCGCGGCGAATTCGATGCCGTCCTCGCGCACGGTGATCGCCTTCCATCCCGCGGCGGTGATGTCCAGCAGCCGGGTCAGCGTTTGGGACCCGTAGGAGAAGAGCACGGTGCCCCCGGCAAGCCAGGCGTCGCCGTCTCGGTACTGGTCCGGGTCGGCGGTGGGAACCACCGCCTCGATGGTGTTCATGTCCATGCCGGGACCTCCTGTGTCATGCCCTGGTTGGCGTTGCCGGCGGCGGCCGCGGAGACGGCCCGGGCCCGGGTGTGGATGGACCCCGACCGGGTGTTCAACGGAGCCATGGTGGCATGCTCCGAGCGGCCGGCGATGATTTCGGCGGCAATGCTGATCGCCACCTCCGAGGCGGTTGCCGCCTGCAGGTCGAGCCCGATCGGTGAGTGCAGCCGGGCCAGCTCCGGCTCGGAAACCCGTTCCGCGCGCAGGGCGGCCATGCGTGCCTCGTGGCTGCTTCGCGAACCCATGGCACCAATGTAGGCAACGGGTTGGCTCAGCGCGAGGGTCAGCAGCGGGATGTCGAACTTGGGGTCGTGCGTCAGGATGCACAGCACGGTGCGCGAATCGATGCGCCCCGCCGCGATCTCGCCCGCCAGGTACTCGTGCGGCCACAGGGTGGAAATCTCGTCCGCGGTGTTGAAGCGCGGCTGCAGCGTGAATGCGGCCCGGGGGTCGCACAGGGTGCCCTGGTAGCCCAGCATTGCGGAGAGCTTGAGCAGTTCCTCGGCAAAGGTGTTGGCGCCGAAGACGATCATGCGCGGCGGGCTGAGCCGTGACTCGACCAGCAACTCGATGGTGGTTTCGACACAGGAAGCCCCCTCGCCCTCGAGGCTCACGATGCCGGTGCGTCCGCCCGCAACCAGCTGGAAGCTGAGCGTTGCCGCCAGCGAGCTGGCGTCTTGGCCGACCACCGGGACCAGGAGCTCGGCGAGGTCCTGGATGCCCAGGTGTCCCGGGTTGGAAACCAGCACAGATCCGGAGGACCCGATGTCGATCCGGCGGATCAGTGCCACGGGATCCGTGGCGTGAAATGTTGCCAATTGGTCCAGCACTTGGTGCATGGACGATTCCGGCGCAAAGGGTGCAATGTGCACGTCGATTTCGCCTCCACAGGTGAGACCGACGGCGAATGCGTCGGTGGGTGAGTAGCCGTAGTGTTCGCGGCGGGGGTGGCCGTCTTCGAGGGCCTCGAGCGCGGCGGCGTGCACCGCGCCTTCCACGCATCCGCCGGTGAGGGAACACGTCGTCGAGCCGTCGGCATGGATCAGCATCGAGGTGCCGATGGGGTGCGGGGTGGAACCGGTGGTGCCCACGATGGTGGCAACGGCGAACGGATCGCCGGTAGCCACCATCGCGGTGTCCAACCCCGAATGGAGATTGAGCATTGAAACAGTGTCCTTCGGGAAACCCCGGGGCTAGGCGCCCAGGAGCAGGGAGATGGGTCCTCTTGCGAAGTAGACCAGGAAGCCCGCCGAAACCACCCACATCAGCGGGTGGATCTTCGATCCGCGTCCGGCCAGCGAGTTGATCAGCACCCAGGAGATGAATCCGACGCCGATGCCGTTGGCGATCGAGTACGTCAGCGGCATGGTGACCAGGGTGAGGAACGCAGGCATGCCCACGGAGAAGCGCTTGAAGTTGATCGCGCGAATCTGCCCGGCCATCATGGTGCCCACCACCACCAGGGCGGATGCTGCCACCTCGATGGGAACCACCGAGGTCAGCGGGGTCAGGAACATGGCCCCCAAGAACAATGTGCCGGTGACCACCGAGGCCAGTCCCGTGCGTGCGCCTTCGCCGATGCCTGCCGCGGAATCCACGTAGACGGTGTTGGAGGAGGTGCTGGTCATGCCGCCGAACACGGCGCCCATGCCCTCGACCACGAAGGCCGACTTGATGCGCGGGAAGGTGCCGTCCTTGTGGGCGACGTTGGCGCTCTTGGCCAGGCCCGTCATGGTTCCCATGGCGTCGAAGAAGTTGGTGAACACCAGGGTGAAGACCAACATGGTCGCGGCCAGCGGGCCGATGCGTGAGAACGCACCGAACATGTCGAACTGCCCGATGATGGAGAAGTCGGGGATGGACAGGACGTGTCCCGAGAGTTCGGGAACGTTCAGGTGCCAGCCGCCGGGGTTTGCATCGTTGGCGGCCCCGATGTGCAGGATATTTTCGGCAACGACGGCCAGGACGGTGGTGGCGATGATGCCGATCAGCAATCCGCCCTGGACCTTGCGGGCCACCAGCCCGCCCATGAGCACCACGCCGATGATGAAGACGATGGTCGGGAAGGAGGAGATGGAACCGTCGTTGCCCAGCTGGACGGGCGGGCCGGCCGGCGTGCGGGTGACGAAGCCGGAGTCGACGAATCCTATGAAGGTGATGAACAGGCCGATGCCGACGGTGATGGCAGCCTTCAGGTCCTTGGGGATGGCCCGGAAGATGGCCGTCCGTGCGCCCGTCAACGCGAAGAGCACGATGACTATGCCGTTGAGCAGGACCAGGCCCATGGCCTCGGGCCAGGTGACGTCGCCGATGACGGAGACGGCCAGGAAGGAGTTGATGCCCAGTCCGGCCGCGAGCCCGAAGGGCAGGTTCGCCACCAGCCCGAAGACGATGGTCAGCAGGCCGGCGGTCAGGCCCGTGGCCGCGCCGACCGCCGCGGCGGGAAGGAAGTTTCCCGCCACGTCCACGGGGGCGGCGTCGGGGCTGAACCCGCCGAGGATCAAGGGGTTGAGCACCACGATGTAGGCCATGGTGAAGAAGGTGACGATGCCGCCACGGATTTCCCGCTTGACCGTTGATCCTCGTTGGGCGATCTTGAAGGTGCGTTCCAGCATCGAGCCGCCGGGCTGGACCGGTGGTTCGATGGTTGCCGGTTGGGTCTGCTCGTGGTTCGAGTTGACGATGGTCATCTGACTCGCCCTGCCTAGTACTCGACGCGGGTATCGAGCGATGACCAGAGCGCGAAGGGCTCGAGGTGGTCAAAGCCGTCGTCGGGGACACGTTCAACCGGCATGAGCTTGGCGCGGTCGGCGGCGTCTCCCTCGAAGAATTCGTAGAAGGCGGCATCGTCGAATCCGGCGTCCGCCGCATCGTGACGGTTTGCGGCGTAGACGACGCGTGAGACACGTGCCCAGAGCGCAGATGCCAAGCACATCGGGCATGGTTCGCAGCTGGTGTAGAGAACGGCTCCGGTCAGGTCGAAGGTGCCCAAGCTGGAGCAGGCGTTGCGAATGGCCGTGACTTCGGCGTGGGCCGTGGGGTCGTTGTTTGCGGTGACCCGGTTGACTCCCTCGAAGCGTGATCCGTCGGCGGTGACGATCAGGGCGCCGAAGGGACCTCCGGCATTGCGGACATTTTCCGCGGCGATGGCGACAGCTGCCGCAAGGTGTTCCGTTGAAACGATGGTGCTAGACATGGTGGCGACTTCCTTATGCTCCAGACGAAGAGCTGGATCGGTGTCGCCGATGGTTCATATCCCCGTGGCGACCGTCCGCAGCTTCGAAATGGCTGATGGATTAGTAGCGCCTGGTAGATAACTTCCCGACCGGGAAGCCCGCCTTTGGCAAACACAAAGATAGCAAGATCATGTGACCTGCGCCACCCATTCTGCGGAAGTTTTTATCTGCATCGTGAAATTTTTGAAGGTTTCTGGCCCCAAGCGGGAATGACTGCACTTGGGCCGGGAAGGGGATTTTGCCGCACTTCCTTGCGTCGGAGGCGGTGTTCAAGTAGTCGAAATATCAACTGATATGACTGTATGCAGAATGCAATGCGCCCCCGGATCGGTGATCCGAGGGCGACAATGACGCGGTCGTGGCAGCGGTCAGGCCTGGGTGCCGGACCCCGCGGCAACACGTAACTTTTTGGCTACAGTTACGGCGTGCCACACGATTGCGTAGACCACCAGTGCCACGGCCAATGCGGCCCCGCCGTGGGTGATGCTGGTCCAGAGGAACGTCTCGGGAGTGAATGCCGTGCCGATGGACAGTTCCCCCGCCACGGCGAAACCTGCGACGGCAAGGGCGGGTATGGCGAGCGCCGACAGCAACAGCGTCAGGCGCAGGCCTGCACCTTTCGCCTTGCCGCCGCGTTCCGGAACAGGGGCTGCCTTGACTCGCTTGAGGTACCAAAACGCCAGGATCGCCAGGCCGGCCAGCGTGCTGCCGTGCTGAAGGATGCGATAGATCGGCACCCCGGCGATCGGCTGCGCGGCCAGGAACGGAAGCTTCTGGACCACCCAGCCGTAGGAGTGGGTGAACGAGTCCCACACGATGTGCGTGACCAGGCCCAGAATCAGCGAGTAGAACGTCCAGAGGGCAATGCGCGCGCTGCTTGGTCGGCGACCGCGGATTCCCGCCTTTGCCGGAACCCATGCATCGGGGACCGCCCAGCGCACCGGCTGCGCCACAAGCCACAAAACCGCGGCGAGCAGCAGCGACAGCGGGAATCCAACGGTCAGGATCTGCGCCAGGTCGTGCGAATTGCTGCCGTTGACCAACGACTCGTACCAGGAACCGCTGGCCGTGGGGATCTTGAGGAAGTATGGAACATCCGGAGCCATGGCCCCGGCGACCAACGCGATCGGGACGAAGGGCTGGCGCAGGAACGGTAAGACGGCGGCCGGGTGGGCCAGTGTGAATGGCAAGAGAATCCTCGAGAGTCGTTTCAGAGCCCACGGTGCAGCAATGATTTGGAGCGAATGGGTTCGCCCTTAAGCCTAATCGCAGCCGCCGACACGAGGGACCGTGTCGAATGTTGGCACCAACACGTCCACCGCGGGCGTTCGGTGGACGGCCGCACAGCTTGGCCACAGTGACGGCACAGCCCACCCTTATTAAGGCCACAGGCCAGCCCAAGTCAGGGCACAGAACTTGGGCATAACTTGAACTTCGAGCGCGGCAAGTGCCCGCGCAATGAAGGGATCGGCATGTTCACACGCTATTTGAGACGCGAGCTTTCGGGGCGGCGGAAACAGACTGCCATCATCGCGATCGCCATGGCCCTGGCCATCGGTCTGGTGGTCATCGTCAACTCCCTGTCCGCCGGTGTCAGGGATGCGCAGGGCGCGGCGCTTGCGTCGGTCTACGGGGTCGGCACCGACATCACCGTGACCGCAACGCCCACGCCCCCGGCGGCAGGCGAGGGCCGCGGCGGGCCCCGTTTCGAGTTCGACGCCGATGCCGGAACCGCAACCTCCGACGGCACCACGGCGGTGTCCCAGTCGGTGTTGATGAGCGGCCGCGGGACGGCGACCTTCGATGCGTCGGCGGTGGACACCGTCAGCGGGCAGGACGGAGTGAAGGCCGCCTCGGGCGTGCTGGCACTGACCAACTCCACGTTCGACGGCGAGCTGCCCCAGCGGGGGACCACCGGATCGACATCGGGCGGCACCAACGCAACCCCGCCGCAGGGAGCGGGCCCGGGCGGCGGAGGGCAATTCGACGTGAACTCCTTCAGCGTCATGGGAGTCGATTCCAAGGCCGATACGATCGGCCCGCTGGCCTCCGCCACCCTGCAGGACGGCAGGCTGCTGTCCGCGGACGACGCGGGCAAACACAACCTGGTGGTCGATGCCGCCTACGCAACCACCGAGGAACTGAAGCTCAAGGACAAGGTGGAGATCGCCGGGACCAAGTTCACGATCGTCGGCATCGTCGCCGGGTCGGGGGCGGACGCCGAAACCGCGTCCAACACCTACATCCCCCTGGATGTTGCCCAGAAGCTTTCCGACAACGCCAAGAAGGTCAGCACCGTCTACGTGCAGGCTGCATCCGCCTCGCAGATCTCCACGGTCAAGGCGGGGCTGCAGGCGGCCCTGCCGGACAACACCGTCAACACCCAGGAGGACCTGGCCGCCACCGTGTCGGGTTCGCTGTCCACCGCATCCGGACTCGTGTCGTCGCTGGGCACCTGGCTGTCGATTGCCGTGTTGGCCGTGGCGTTCCTGCTGGCGATCCTGCTCACGCTTTCCGGGGTGGCACGCCGCACCCGTGAGTTCGGCACGTTGAAGGCGATCGGATGGCGCAATTCGAGCATCGTCCGCCAGGTGGCCGGCGAATCGCTGGTGCAGTCGCTGCTGGGCGGCGCACTGGGAATCCTGATCGGACTGGCCGGGATCCTTGTCATCAACTTCTTCGCCCCGACGCTCAGCGCCTCGGCCGCGGCCACGGGCCCCATGGGAGCCGGCGGCGCCGGCGGGCCGGGCGCACTGCAGGGCGGCCCGGCCGCTGCCGCCAACGCCGTGGGCAGCGCCGCGGAAGTGGTGCTGAACCTGCCCATCACGCCGATGGTCGGCGCGGTCGCCGTGGCCATCGCGATCGCCGGCGGACTGCTGGCGGGAATTCTTGGCGGGTGGCGCGCCGCGCGCCTGCGTCCGGCCGAAGCCCTGCGCTCGGTTGCCTAGGAACCAGAGGAGCTTACAAACATGAGTGAACAAACAATGACCCAAGACCTGGTACCCGATACCGGGACCGAACAAGCCATGTTCCGGCTCGAGAAGGTGGAAAAGGCCTACACGCAGAAGTCACGCAAGGTCCATGCCCTCAACGGCGTGGATCTGGTGATCCCAGCGGGGCAGCTGGTGGCCATCCAGGGGCCGACCGGCGGCGGAAAATCGACGCTGCTGCAGATGCTCGGCGCGCTCGACCGCCCGTCGGGTGGGACCGTGAGCCTCGCGGGCAAGCCGATCTCAACCCTGGGTGACGGCGCCCTGGCCGATATCAGGGCACGCCAGATCGGCTTTGTCTTCCAGCACTACAACCTCATCCCCACCCTGACGGCGCAGGAAAACGTCGAGATGGGGCTGGCCCCGCTGAAACTTCCCTCCGCCGAGCGTGTCGCCCGCGCGGCCGCATCCCTTGCCTCGGTGGGGCTGGGGGAGCGCGGAACCCACCTGCCCGGGGAACTCTCCGGCGGCCAGCAACAACGCGTTGCCATCGCCCGCGCCCTGGCCAAGGACCCCAAGGTGCTGCTGGCCGACGAGCCAACGGGAAACCTGGACGAGGCAACCCGCGACGACATCATGGATCTCTTCGAGAAGCTGTGGCGCGACGGGCTGACCATCGTGATGGTCACCCACGATTCGGCGGTGGCGGCACGCGCCGAACGCCGGCTGAACATCAAGGCCGGACGCGTCACCGAGGCGGACTAGACCGTGAGGCTCGTGGCTCCGCGCCCCTGCAAGTGGGCGGAACCACGAGCCACGCGAAACGGCCATCAGCTGATGGAGAAGGCCCAAACAGGGTTACACGGCGCGGGTGATCAGGGCGTCGGTTGCGGCGTCTTCGGACGACAGGATGTTGGCCGTGTCGATGATCAGGCGTTGCATGGCTTGGGCCGCCCGCGTCAACGTCACGTCGTTGCGGTGGGCCAGGCTGATCGAGCGTGCGAGTCGGGGTTCGGCGAGCCGCACCGAGCGCAGGCCGGGGCGGTCCACCAAGACCATGGCCGGAACCACCGCGACGCCAAGCCCGCGTTCCACGCACCGCAAAACCGCATCCATTTCGGCCCCCTCGAGGACCACCTTCGGGGTCAGCCCGGCGTCGTGGAAGGCCTGCATGGTGGCCGCCCGCAGGTCGTAGCTTTCATGGAAGGTGATCTGTGGCAATGCTGCCAGTTCGGCGAGCGTGAGCACGCTGACGCCCTCGAGAATTGGGCTTTCGATCGAGGAGATGACCACCAATTCCTCCGTCAACAGCGGGATCCGCTGCAGGCTCGCGGACGCGGCCGAACGATCCTCCGACGTGGTGATGAGCGCAAGGTCCAGGGCCCCTCCGGCAAGTTCCTCCAGTAGGCCGCGCGAACCGCGCTCGGTCAGGTGCAGGTCGATGCCCGGATATGTCGAATGGAACGAGGTGAGGACCTCGGCAACCAGGCTGATGCACAGCGTCGGGGTGGCGCCGAGGCGCACCCGGCCCTTGTTCAGGCCGGCCAGCTCCTGCATTTCGTAGCGGACGGTATCCGCATCGGCGAGCATGCGCTTGGCCAGCGGCAGGAGGGATTCCCCGGCGTCCGTCAGTGTGATGTTGCCCCGGGCACGGTGGAAAAGCGCTGCACCGAGGTCCGATTCCAGCGTGGAAATCTGCCGGCTCAGCGAAGGCTGGGCCAGGTGTAGATGCGCGGCCGCACGCGTGAAATGGCCGATTCGGGCGACTTCCACGAAGCTTTGGAGCTGTTCCAGATTCATGCTCAATAGCCTATATGCATTGAAACGAGTCGAAGGATTCATTGGACTAATCAAAGTGCCGTTCTTAGCGTTGAAGACATGAGCGCAACAACAAAGAATGAACGACAGATTTCCACCACCGTCCTTGTCATCGGTACCGGAGGATCGGGCCTCAGGGCCGCCATCGAGCTGGCCGAAATGGGGGTTGACGTGCTCGCCGTGGGCAAGCGCCCGCGCAACGACGCACACACCTCGCTCGCAGCGGGCGGCATCAACGCGGCCCTCGGGACCATGGACGAGGAAGACAGCTGGCAGCAGCACGCGGCGGACACCATCAAGGAAAGCTACTACCTGGCCAACCCCCACACGGTGGAGATCGTCGCCCGCGGCGCGGCCCAGGGAATTGCCGACCTGGAACGCTACGGGATGGGCTTCGCCCGCGAGGAAGACGGGCGCATCTCCCAGCGCTTCTTCGGGGCGCACACCTTCCGCCGCACCGCGTTCGCCGGGGACTACACAGGCCTGGAAATCCAGCGCAGCCTGGTCAACCGGGCCCAACAGCTGGACATCCCGATCCTCGACGAGGTCTACATCACCCGACTGCTGGTGCGCGGAAACCAGGTTTTCGGCGCCTACGGCTTCGACATCAACAGCGGACAGCGTTACCTCATCCACGCCGATTCCGTCATCCTGGCCGCGGGCGGGCACAACCGCATCTGGCGCCGCACCTCCTCGCGCCGCGACGAGAACACCGGCGACTCGTTCCGCCTGGCCGTCGATGCCGGTGCGCGGCTCCGTGACCCGGAACTCGTGCAGTTCCACCCCTCGGGCATCATCGAACCCGAGAACGCCGCGGGAACCCTGATCTCGGAGGCGGCCCGGGGCGAGGGCGGCATCCTCCGCAACGGGCTGGGGGAGCGGTTCATGGAACGCTACGACCCCATACGCAAGGAACTCTCGACCCGCGACCGCGTGGCGCTGGCCGCGTACACCGAGATCAAGGAAGGCCGCGGCACCGCAAACGGTGGCGTCTGGCTCGACGTCTCGCACCTGCCGCGCGAAACCATCATGGACCGGCTGCCGCGCGTCTACCAGACCATGCTGGAACTGCAGATGCTCGACATCACCCAGGAACCGATCGAGATCGCTCCCACCGCGCACTATTCGATGGGCGGGGTCTGGGTCCGCCCGGAGGACCACAGCACGGATGTTGACGGCCTCTACGCCATCGGCGAGGCGTCCAGCGGCCTGCACGGAGCCAACCGACTGGGCGGCAACTCGCTGATCGAGCTGCTGGTCTTCGGCCGCATCGTGGCACGGGCCGCGGCCAAATACTCGTCCTCGCTGGATTCCCAGCCGCGTTCTGCCGAGGCGCTTGCCCTGGCCCGGGCGGAGCTGGACAACCTGCTGGCCGCGGACGGCCACGAAAATGTCCGGGCACTGCAGCGCGCCATCCGCAACATGATGACCGAGCATGCCGGCGTGGTGCGTGACGAGGAGGGCCTAAAGGCAGGGCTGGCCAAGCTCGACGAGATCGAGGAGCGCATGGGGAACGTGGGCATCCACCCGGACATCGCCGGGTACCAGGACCTTGCGCACGCATTCGACTTGAAAGCTTCGGCCCTGGCTGCACGGGCAACCCTGGAGGCTGCGGTCGAACGCCGCGAGACCCGTGGCTGCCACAACCGCAGCGACTACCCGGAGATGGACCCGTTGCTGCAGGTCAACCTCGTGTGGTCCCCGTCCACGGGCGTGGTCCGCGAGGAAATCCCGGAGATTCCCGGGGAGATCGCGGAGCTCATCAAGGAGGTCTCGACCGCGGGCAAGCTGGTCGAGTAACGGCCGGGCCAACACTGCCCGCATTGCGGGGTGTTTCCCGTTGTCACAGTTCGTTGCCAGCTCTCGAACAGTCCCGGCATAACAGCGTCGCGCAATGTTGGTAGGGAACCGGCGAGGAATGCCGGACCACCAACTGGTACCGCTCCGGGCGGCCACTGAAGGGAACACTCATGGCAATGAAAAAGAAGATGGCATTGGGCACTTCCGCCGCGGCTTTGGCTCTGGTCGCCGGGCTGGGTCTGGCGGGGGTCGCGTCCGCCGCGGATTCCAGCTCCTCCGGAGGGGCCGCCAGCACCACGCAGTCCGCACCGGCCGAACGCGGAGGGCCCGACGGACACCGCGGAGGGGGCCTGGAAATGGCCTCCGGCCTGGCCGAGAAGCTGGGCGTCGATGAAAGCAAGCTCAGCGACGCGTTGGACACCTTCAGGAAGGCGAACAAGCCGGCCGAGCGTCCTGCGGATGGGGCCAAGCAGGACGGCACCAAGCCGGACCGCACCGCGATGGATGCGGCGCTGGTCAAATCCCTGGCCGACTCGCTGGGCATCGAGGAATCCAAGGTCACCTCGGCCCTGGAGGAACTCCGTGCAGACGCCAAGAGCGAGCGGGCGACCGAACTGAAGTCGAAGCTGGATGCGGCGGTGGGCGACGGAACCCTCACGCAGGCCGAGGCGGACGCCGTCACCAAGGCCATCGAGAAGGGAGTGATCGGCGGGCACTAGCCCGAAGACGCGACGCAAAATGAAAACGAGGTGGCACCCACGATTCGTGGGTGCCACCTCGTTGCGTCCAGGGTCAGGGCCACTTGCCTGCCCAGTTGGCTATCACCGTTAATGTGGCTGGCTATCGCCTTGCGCCCGGCCGGGCATCACCATCCATGTCGGAATATCCCTGAGTCCCATGGCGCCTCGGATTGAAGTCCCAAGTCAGGCGTTCGTTTGGGTGGCGAAAACCTCGCGGGGCGAAGCGGGGGAAGTGCCCGAGGGGCGGTGGGCCGGAAGGGATTGAGCCAAAAACGGACGCCATATAGTGATCCGAACCACAGGGGGTGCCCTTCTGGTGAGCTCGAATCAAGGAGAAACCAAAGATGAAAGCAGTTGTCGTGCGTGAAATTGGCGGCGGATTCGACGTCGAAGACATCGCCATTGACGATCCGATCGGCCAAGAGGTCCTGGTCGAGGTCAAGGCATCCGGGCTTTGCCGCACCGACCTGAGTGTGGCGGGCCACCGGCATGATCACCCGGTGCCGGCGGTATTCGGGCACGAGCTTGCCGGCATCGTGACCAAGGTCGGGCCCGAGGTCTCGGACTTCACGGTTGGCGACCATGTGGTCGGATCCCTCATCCAGTTCTGCGGGCATTGCGCGAACTGCCTAACGGACCGCAGCTTCCAATGTCTCCAGCGGGAGGCCACGCTCCGCAACGCCGACCAGCCGCCGCGGTTGACGCGTGACGGCACCGAGGTGGCACAGGGCTTCGGTTTGGGCGCCTTCGCCCAGCAAGCCCTCGTCCATTCCAACCAGCTGGTGAAAATTGCGGACGAGATGCCGTTTCCCCAGGCGGCGCTGCTCGGATGCGGTGGACTCACGGGTACTGGCGTGGTGCTCAATACGGCGAGGGTTCGCCCGGGCGAGAGCGTCGTGATCGTGGGAGCCGGGGGAGTCGGGCTCAACGGGGTCAACGGCGCCGTGATTGCCGGGGCATCCCCGATCATCGTGATCGATGTTGCGAGGGAAAAGCTCGACAAGGCGCTGGCGTTTGGCGCGACGCATACCGTCAATTCCGCGGAAGTGGATCCTGTCGCTGCGGTCAAGGAGATCACCGGTGGCGGCGCTGACCATGTCTTCGACTTTGTGGGCATCGGAAAGGTCCAGGAGCAAGGCATTGCGATGCTGGGCAAGGGCGGTGGCCTGTATTTGGTCGGAGTGACCCCCGGCCAGACGATGAACGTCGACGGACGGGCCCTGCTTCAGGGGCAGAACTCCATTACCGGTGTCCACATGGGCTCGGGCGTCCTGCGCCGCGACGTGCCGAGATACGTTGACATGTACCTCGCGGGAAAGCTCCAGCTCGACGGCATGATTTCGAAGGAAATCGGTTTGGACGAGGTGGAAGCGGGCTACGAGTCGTTGAAGGATCCCGCCGTGACCAGGGTTGTCATCACCCGCTTCTGAGGCGACGCGGCGGAACGGGTTCCTTCCGCCAGCCAGGTCAAATACCTGGGGAACCCCGCCACGAGCGCGCCATGGCGCACCGGCGGCGGGGTCCCTTGAGCTCGGAAGCTAAAGCCCCTTCACGATGATGACGTCCAGCCGGCGCGGGCCGTGCACGCCCTCGACGCGCTCGAGCTCGATGTCGCTGGTGGCGCTGGGCCCGGAGATCCAGGTCAGCGGGCGGGTGATGTCCATGCGGGGCAGCGCCTCGGGCAGCAGGCGCACGATGGTGGATACGGGAACCACGCACACGTGGTGGTCCGGAACCAGGCTGATCGCCCGGCGTCCCTGGTCGGGGGTTCCGTCCAGCACGATGGTGCCCGACTCTGCGATCGACACCGCCGAGGAGGTCAGCACGGCGCCGGTCTCATCCAGATCGGTCACGCCCAGCACGGCACCCGGTGCATCGACGCGGCGGCGGGCGTCGTCGGCGAGTGCCGCGTCCGCAAGCCACGCCTCGTCGATGCCGTGGGGAACGACGTAGCTTGCCGCATCCTTGAGCCGCTCGGCGATGGTGGCGGGAAGCTCCGCCTCCTCCACGACATCCACGTGGGCCTTGTAGTCCTCGAGCCTGTCGACCAGCAGTGTGACAAGCTCCGCCTGCGGCATGTCGGAGGTCATCCGGTACTCGCGGGGGACGGACGCGGGGACCGGGGCGTCGTGAAGCGCGGAGGCAATGCGGGCGAGGATTTCTTCCTTGGCGCTCATCTGCTTAGTTCTCCTGTTTGTTCGTGGGGGCGGCCGGCTTACGGTCCTTCTTCCACCAGTCGCGGAAGGACTTTGTGGGCGGCGCGGGCACGTCGCGGGACTGGGTCCAGCCGGCGGCGATGCCGGGCAGGGCCTTGATCTTCTTGTCGCGCCCGGCGGCGAGCTTGCCCAGCGGCAATCCCTTTTCCAGCAAGGCCAGGTGCTTGCCGGAGGAGAACGCCCAGCCGGCGCCCTTCATCATCAAATCCATCTGGGTGGGCAGCTTCTTTTGGCCGCGCTTGGAGTCGACGTCCTCGCCGCGCAGGTGCACCAGGATCTCGGGGATATTGATCTTCACCGGGCAGGCGTCGTAGCAGGCGCCGCACAGCGAGGAGGCGTAGGGCAGCGAGCTGTTTTCCTCGGACTTGATGCCGGTGAGCAGCGGGGAGAGGATCGCGCCGATCGGGCCCGGGTAGGTGGAGCCGTAGGCATGGCCTCCGGTGCGCTCGTAGACGGGGCACACGTTCATGCAGGCCGAGCAGCGGATGCAGTTCAGCGCGGTGCGCCCGTACTTGTCCGCCAGCGCCGCGGTGCGCCCGTTGTCCAGCAGGACCAGGTGCACGTTCTGCGGCCCGTCGCCCTCGGTGACGCCGGTCCACAGGGAGGTGTAGGGGTTCATGCGCTCGCCGGTGGAGGAACGCGGTAGCAGCTGCATGAAGACCTCGAGGTCCTCCTTGCTCGGCAGCAGCTTCTCGATGCCCATGACGGTGATCAGGGTCTCGGGCAGCGTCAGGCACATCCGGCCGTTGCCCTCGGATTCGACGACCGCCAGGGTGCCGGAGTCGGCGAGGGCGAAGTTGGCGCCGGAAACCGCGACCTTGGCGGAAAGGAACTTGCGGCGCAGGTGGGCGCGGGCGGCCATGGCCAGCTTGCGCGGCTCGTCGGTGAGGTCCGGGTCCACGTTCGGCATCTCCTTCAGGAAGATGTCGCGGACCTCGGTGCGGTTCTTGTGGATGGCCGGGACCAGGATGTGGCTGGGCTTGTCGTGGCCCAGCTGGACGATCAGCTCGGCGAGGTCTGTCTCGAAGGCGGCGATGCCGCGTTCCTCGAGGTACTCGTTGAGCCCGATCTCCTGGGTGGCCATGGACTTCACCTTGACGACCTCGGTGGTGTCCTGGTCGCGGATCAGGTCGGCGACGATCTTGTTGGCCTCGTGGGCGTCGCGGGCCCAGTGGATGGTTCCGCCGCGGGCCGTGAAGTTCTTCTCGAACTCCTCGAGCAGTGCCGGCAGGTTCGCCATGACGTGGTTCTTGGTGGCGGAGCCGGCGTCGCGCAGTTCCTCCCAGTCGGGAAGCTCGGCGACCACCTTCAGCCGCTTGTCGCGGATGGTGTGGGTGGCGTGGCGCAGGTTGGCGCGCATCTGGGTGTTGCCCAGTTCGCGGTGGGCCGCGGCCGGGAACGGCTCGTCGATGTGCAGGTTGCCGTCGCCGAAGACCGGGAGCGTGGGCATCCCCATGAAGACGTTGCTCATCGCTTGCCGCCCTTTCCGACGAAGACCTCGCCGGTCACGGAGACCGGCTCATCGATGGTGCTGGCCAGGATCTCGGCGAAGTGCAGCGTGGTCGCCGCGGACTTGGTGCGCGAGAGCCCTCCGCCGATGTGCATCAGGCAGGAGGCGTCCCCGCCGGAACACAGCGAGGCGCCCGTGGACTTCACGTTGTTGGTCTTGTCCTCCAACATGGCCGAGGAGACGTCCGCGTTCTTCATGGAGAAGGTGCCGCCGAAGCCGCAGCACTGGTCGGCCTCGGGCAGGTCGGCGACCTCGATGCCGCCCACGGACTTGAGCAGGTCCAGCTGGCGATCGCCCAGGCGCAGCGAACGCATGCCGTGGCAGGAGGGGTGGTAGGTGATTTTGTGCGGGAAATGCGATCCGAGCTGTTCGGCGGCGTCGGTGACCCCCAAGACATCGACCAGCAGCTGGGAAAGCTCATAGGTCTTCGCTCCCACGGCCTCCGCGCGCGCCTTCAGCGCGGCATCGCCGCAGCGTTCGGCCAGCACCGGGTGCTGGTGCTTGACGGAGGCAACGCACGAACCGGACGGCGCCACGGCAACGTCGTAGGACTCGGCCTCGAACGCCTTGACGTGGTTCGCGACCACCGGAAGCGCCTCGTCCATGTAGCCGGAGTTGATGTGCATCTGCCCGCAGCAGGCCTGGCCGGCGGGGAAGACGACCTCGTGCCCGAGGCGCTCGAGGATCTTCACCGTGGCTCGCGCGGTTTGCGGATACATGGCATCGACGATGCATGTGGCGAAAAGTGCGATCTTCATGGGGACCCTTCCGGCGTGGACTGCCGAGGAAACGATGTGGTCTGACCATACTAGGTCGCCGAC
Source organism: Paeniglutamicibacter sp. NPDC012692 (assembly GCF_042901625.1). Taxonomy (NCBI): domain Bacteria; kingdom Bacillati; phylum Actinomycetota; class Actinomycetes; order Micrococcales; family Micrococcaceae; genus Paeniglutamicibacter; species Paeniglutamicibacter sp. NPDC012692. The sequence goes on along the minus strand of NZ_JBIBDE010000002.1, from coordinate 140,696 downwards.
GCCCGCGCGTCCATCCACTAGGGAAGGCCGTGTCTTATCCCGGTGCCCGGGCTCGGCTCCGGGCACACTGGACAGGCATGGGAAAATGAACGGGTGACAAGCAAACCAAGCACGCCGCAGGTTCCCGCCCGGGCCTACGAAACCGTCCTGAACAGCATCGAGGCGGATCTTCGCGCCGGCAGGATCAAGCTGGGGGACCAGCTTCCAGGCGAGCGCACGCTGGCCGAGACCCACGGGATTTCCCGCGCCTCGGTGCGCGATGCCATCCGCATCCTCGACGCCATGGGCGTGGTGCGGACCTCCACCGGCTCGGGCCCGAATTCCGGTGCCGTGGTGATTTCGGAGCCCGCGATCGGGTTGTCGGCGACGCTGCGCCTGCATGTGGCATCGCGCCAGCTCTCGGTGGAGGACATCGTCGAAAGCCGCATCCTGCTTGAAACCTGGGCGGCCGAATCGGCCGGCCGGAACACCGACGTCGAGCACCGAACCCGCGTGCTGCATGAAACCGCGGAGTTGCTCCGGGCCATGGACGCGCCGGACCTCGACCGCGGACAGTTCCACGACCTCGACGCCCGATTCCACGTGCTGCTCTCATCGTTGGCCGGCAATGCGGTGATCGAGGCGATGATGGAATCCCTGCGACTGTCCATCACCGACTACGTCAGCGACTCGGTGGCCAGCGACGGAAGCTGGAGCAAGCTCGCGGAGACCTTGCGTGCCCAGCACCACGGGATCCATGAGGCGGTCAGCGCCGGCGACGGAAGTCGGGCGGCGGAGCTGCTACGCGAGCACATCCAGTGGTTCTACGCGGAAACCCAAGGAACCTAGCACGCTTCGGGCCGGGAACCGGACAAGAAGCGGCCACAAAGGCAGGCTGGCCCGCGCATCCGTTGTTCGGAAACGCGGGCCGGCCTGGTGGTTTCGGCGGCTAGAGCGCTACGGCCTTCACCGGAATGCCGGCCTGGACACGGCGTCCGTCGACCCAGGTTTCCAGGATCCGGATGTTCCCCAACTCGTTGGCGGGAACGTCCAGGGGATTCCGTTCCAGGACGACGATGTCGGCGAGCTTCCCGGCCTCCAGCGACCCGACCTCGTGGTCCGAGAAAAGCTGCCAAGCCGCGTCGATGGTCTGGGCCTTGATGGCATCGATGATTCCGATGCGGAATTCCGGGCCCAGCACCTTGCCCGAGGGCGTCTGGCGGAGGATTGCTGCCTGCATGTTGAGCAGCGGCGATTCCGGGGTCACCGGGGGATCGTTGTGCAGCGAGAACCGCATGCCGACCTCCGCCGCGGCCCCGGCGGGTGTCCACGCCTCGGCGTTATCTCCGAATAGCCCCGAGAGGATGTCGCCGTAGTAGTGGATGTGCGCGACAAAGAAGGAGATACCCACACCCAGATCCCAGGCGCGCCTCACCTGCTCGGGGGTGATGGAGCCGCAGTGTTCCATACGCAGGCGGCCGTCGGCGCGCGGGAACTCGCGCTGGACCTGCTCAAAAACGCTGAGCACGGTGTCGACGGCAATGTCCCCGTGCACGTGGCACGCCATCTGCCAGCCGTTTGCATAGTGCTGGCGGCAAATGGCCAGCAGTTGTTCCTCGGTGTAGTTGGAGCAGCCCTGGTGGCCGGCACTCAGGCCGATGGACTCGGTCTGGACGCTGTCCTCGTATCCGAAGCTCGTCGCGATGTTGCCGACCCACGGGGAGCCGTCGGTCCACACCTTGACGCCGGTGGGGCGGAACATCGAGGTCCCCGGTCCCATCAACGGATCGGTGCCCGGGGCCGGGATGCATTCGCGGATTCCCGACATCTCGTAGGAGCGGATGCGTGCAGGCGGTTGGTGCGTGCGCTGGTATTCCTGCATCAGGGGGTAGGAATCGGGATGGAACGCGAGGTCGCCGGTGGTGGTGACACCTGCGGCGGCCATGCGGTGCAGCTCGAAGTCCAGGAGCTCGGAGAATTTCTCGGCACCGGCATGCATTTTCGGGCCCATGACGTTCATGACGGCCGGAATCTCCAGGGCCTCGCCGGTGAGTTCGCCCGTCTCGTCACGCAGGTATTGCGATGCGCCGGGGTCCTCCGAGTTGCGGTCGAGCCCCAGGGACTGAAGCGCCGCATCGTTGGCCCACGCCGAATGCGCCGAGTAGTGCATGATCGACAGCGGAACCGTTGGAGAGAATTCGGTGAGCCAGGCGCCGCTGATGCGCGGGAGCTCGGGCAGCAACAGCGGGTCCCAGCCGAAGGCCGCAACCCATGCGCCGGGCCCGGCCGCTTCGGCCTCGGCCACGGCCGTGCGCAGCTTCTCAATCACCGCCTCGGCGTTTCCGCACAGCGAAGCCCGGATGTCGACGGCGTCAGGACCGATGAAGTTCATTTCGGCGGTGGGGTGCCCGTGAGCCTCCACGAAACCGGGAAGGACGGTGCTGCCGTCCAGATCCAGGATCTCGGTGTCGGGCCCGGCCGTGGTCATCACATGTTCGGTCGAACCGACGGCAAGGATCTTGCCGTCCTTGAAGGCGATGGCCTCGGCGGTGCCGAAATCCTTATCGACGGTCAGGACCGTGGCGTTGTGGAAGATGGTTGTTGCGTTCATGGTGGCCTCTCCGATTACGCCGTTGCGCGGCGGTTGCGCGGGGTCAGCAGCAGGAAGATCAGCACGGCGGCGATGACGAAGAAGATCGCTTGGACCGCCAGCCCCATGCCGTAGGCGTGGGCGGTCATGACCCCGTCCTGCATGAAGATGGTGGACATGGGACCAGCCAGGGCGAAGCCCAGACCGAACCCGAACTGGCCGACGGCGGGCTTGACGGCGCCCACGGCGCCGAGCTGGTCGGCGGGTGCCGATCCCATGATGACTGCGCTTTGCGGGTTCTGCATCCACATGACGGCGAAGCCCACTACGAACAGCCCGGCGGCCGGCAACGCGATGTTGTGCGGGTCCTGTAGGAAGATCTGGCTTGCAAGCCCGGCGGCGCACAGCAGCAGACCGCTGGTGAACATGGTGCGGTTGGTTGCGCCGAAGCGCTTCTGGGCGATGCCCGCCATGGGAGCACCGCAAATCATGCCAATGTACATGATGGCGACGACCACCGAGACTGCCGAGGCCGGGACCCCGGCGGGCAGCGCCAGCGCCGGGTACTGGCCGAGCAAGGAAGCGTCCGCCCAGTTGAAGAGGACGCCAGCCAGGCAGGCTGCGGCGAATGCGGGCTTCTTGAAAAGCTCCACAGGGAACGCGGGGCTTTCGATGCGGCGTTCCCACAGGGCAAAGACGCCCAGGACGACCATCGCCAGGAAGATCCCGCCGATGACCAGCGGGCTGCCCCAGCCGCGGGTGGAAGCCTGCCCGATCGAGTAGACGAGTGCGATGAGTCCCACGGCGGCAAGAACCACGCCGACGGTGTCGAATTTCCGCTGGGCCGAGGTGCGGTTTTCCGGCAGCAAGCGGACGGCGGCAATTGACAGGGCCAAGCACAACACGGCCGTGCTGACGTAGGTTGCACGCCAGCCCATTGCGCCCTGGATCGACCCGGACAAGGAGGTCGCGAGCACGATGAGGGTGGCCCCGGCGCCGAAGAACAGGCCGAAGGCCTTGGGTAGGTCCTTCTTCTCAAAGAGCGTGGGGATCAATGCCAGGCACATGGCGAAGGACATGGCCGTGGAAACACCCATCAGCACACGCCCGGCCCCGAAGACCAGCGGGGTCGGAGCCGCCGCCGTGACAAATGCCGCGACGCCCATCAGCATGACGCCTGCAACCAGCATCTTCTTGCGTCCGTGGCGATCGCCGATGATGCCGACGCCGAGCATGCTGGCGGCGAGCACGATGGTTCCGATGCTCTTGAGGAAGGACGCCAGTGAAGGGTCCATTCCGAGGGCCTTGGCAGCGGCAGGCATTGCAACGGAATGCAGTGCAGGGTCGACGCCCTGCATTCCGCCGACCAGCGCAATGCAGATCATTGCGGCCACGACGGGCTTGCGGGCCCGCAGGCGATGTGCCGGCCAAGCCTGTTCGGTGGGTGTCTGGATATGCGGCGTCGTTGCCGTGCGCGCTGCGGCGCGCGGGGGAGTTACTTGGGTTTCCATGGCAGGGGTCCTTGGTGGGATGGAGTCTGGGTGTGCAGGCCGGCCCCGAGCGAGAGTGTCGGGTGCTGCGCGTCACAGTTAGCTTATTCCACGCCATGGAAAATGTCGACGACATTTTTCCACGGATACCGATTCCACGGATTTTCTAGTGTGCGGCTGCCCCTGGATGCTGCGCCACTGCGAGTCCTGCGGCAATTTGCATGCCTCGGTTGACGGGGACAAACGGGTCCTCCGCGAAGGTTATTCCCAGATCTGTGATGGACGGCAGCGAACCGATCGACGCCAGCTGTTTGTCCATTTCGGGTCGGAGGAATTCTTGTAGCGCGGCGAGGTAGCCGTCGACAACGAGCACCCGCGGATTAACCACGGCGGCAATGGTGTCCACGGTGATTCCGAGCCAGTATCCGGCTCGATCCAGCTCCTGAAGAACCAATCGTTCGCCGGACCGCGCCCTCGCCAAGAGGTTTTCGACCATTTCTTCGTGCCGTTGGGCAAGCTGCGGCACCAGGTTGGCCTCCGTGGTGCCCGAATCGCTGCAACGGGCGTAGATGCCGGCAAGCCCGAGCCGCGTTTCCACGCAACCGCGCCGACCGCACCAGCATTGGGCGCCAGCGGGATCGATGACAAAGTGCCCGAATTCCCCGGCCAGGCCGGTCGATCCATGTTCGAGAGCCGAACGGCTGTAGATGCCACCACTGACGGCATAGAGTCCGCCCAGGTGCGCCGCCGTATCAATTTCACCGGGCAGGTCCAGGTCCCGCAAGCGGGACAGCAGCGAGTAGTTGGTGGCACGGTCGATCCCCACCAAGATCGAGGGTGAAACCCCGCCGTCGATCTCCGAGAGCAGATTCAGGAGCACCTGGCGAAGCGGGTATGGGCGGGACCATCCATTGAGGATTGAGCGCATCATGACGCCGGAGGAGTTGTTGGCGGCTCCGGGGATTGCCGCTTCGACGGCGAGCAGTTCCCGCCCGGTGTTGCGGCACTCCTCGGCGATTTGGTTGAGGGCGATGCCGACGTAGTTGATGTATTCGTCGATCTCCAGCGACACGGGCGTCGGGATGGAGAACGTCGTGTTGTACTTTCCGTCGATTCCGCCAATGGCCACGTGGATGGTGCCGTTGTCCAGGCTCAATGAGGCGGTCGCCCAGTGGTGTCGGGCCAGGGCAATGAGGGTCGTCGGCCGGCCCATGGCCGCCGGGTTGGTGTCGGAAACTTCCGCCACGAGTTGCCTGTCGCGTAGCTCCGCAATGAGTTTGGTCATCGCGGTGATTCCGAGCCCTGTGCGTGCCGCGATCTTCGAGCGCGAGAGAGGGGACTCTGCGGCAAGTGCCAGGAGTATTTGTGAAAGGTTGTGCTCCCGCAGGTGCGCAATCGACCCACCGCTTGTGCCAAGCGGTCCTGGCGGATTCACGATAGTCATCCTTGCTGTTGCCGGCCCATGGATACCCAGTCTATGCGGCGGGGTTGCGCTTCTGCGTCCGCTCGATGCGTGGCGTCGCCCTTGCGTCTCTCGGGTTCCCGTCAGGGATTTGTGGATGCGATTCGGGTGAAAGCAACCCTTCGCCGAACCGGCGGCAGCCGGGCCTGCTCCGCCCACGAAGAAACGTGCTGTGTGCGGAGCAGGCCTGGCTTCTCTGCTGGATTTTATGTGCGGGACTAGAGCTTCACAACCATCTTGCCGGTGTTGGCACCGCGCATCAGTTCGATGAGCGCCTCGACGGAGTGGTCCAGGCCTTCGACGACGGTTTCATCGAAGACGATCTTCCCTTCGGCGATCCATGCGGACATGTCGGCCATGAACGCCGGGTAGTGCTCGGCGTAGTTGCCGACGGTGAATCCCTTGAGGTTCAGGCCGCGGGTGATCATGTTGCTCATGTTCCGCGGACCGGCGGGAGCCTCCGTCGCGTTGTACACGGAGATCGCTCCGCACAAAGCGCCCCGGCCGCCCGGGTTGAAGGAATCCAGGGCCGCCTCCAGGTGTTCGCCGCCGACGTTGTCGAAGTACACGTCGATGCCCTCCGGTGCTGCCGCGCGCAGCTGTTCGCGGACCGGTCCGTCCTTGTAGTTGAAGGCGGCGTCGTAGCCGTACTTCTCGGTCAGGAGTTCCACCTTCGCGGCGCTACCGGCCGAACCGATGACTCGCTTGGCGCCCTTGAGGCGCGCAATCTGGCCGGCGGCACTGCCCACGGCGCCCGCGGCGCCGGAAATGAACACGGTTTCGCCGTTCTTGAGTCCGGCGATTTCCAGCAGTCCAACATACGCGGTGAAGGCTGTCATGCCCAGGATGCCGAGGTAGGCCGAAAGCGGCAGGCCCGGAATGTCCTGCACCACGCGGAAGTGGCTGGCGTCGCCCTGGGCAACATCGCGCCACCCGAGCTGGTGAAGCACAGGGTCGCCGACGTTGAATCCCTCGGCGCGGGATTCGACCACACGCCCGACTGCGCCGCCGGTCATGACCTCATTGAGTGCATACGGTGCCGAGTAGGACTTGGTGTCGTTCATGCGTCCGCGCATGTAGGGGTCGACGGACATGAACTCGTTGGCAACCCGGATCTCGCCCTCGGCGAGTTCGGGAAGTTCCACCGTGACGGTGGAGAAGTTCGCGTCGGTCGGCCAGCCGATGGGTCGGCTGGCCAGGTGGATCTGGGTGCTGCTTGGCGTGGACATGAAGTCGTTGCTCCGTTCGGTGGGGATGGGGGAGGGGAGGTTAGTTGGTGAAGGCGAACAGGCCGAAAACGATGGCCAGGGCCGGGGCGGTGAGCTGGAACATCGCTGCGCGCGCAAGCTTGGGCGATGAAATGAGCAGAACCAGGCCCGCGGCCAGCATCGAGCCGGTGCCTGCAAATATCAGCGTCGCTCCGATGACGGGGGAGGACGCAAGTACGAATGCCATGCCCGCAACCGTCATGACCGCCAGGAACAGGTTGTAGAAGCCCTGGTTGAACGCCATCGGCTTGGTTGCGCTGGCTTCGGCGTCGGTCTTGACCCCGAAGGCCTTGCGGGTGGCCGGAAGGTCCCAGCGCAGGGACTCGAGGATGAAGATGTACACGTGGATTGCGGCGGCAAGACCGGCGAAGATCATGGAGATCGGCAGCATCTGGTTTGTCCCTGGGTCGACGGAGTGATTGTGTAACGGTCGTTCCAATATATACTGGAACGACCGTTACACAAAACGAGGGGATTTTGGGACTCATGGCCAGAATGCAGGAATTCGACACCAGCAAGGCACTCGGCGATGCCCGTCGCGTCTTTTGGGACAAGGGATTCGAGGCCACCTCGATCACCGATCTCGAAATGGCCACGGGCCTGGGCCGCTCAAGTATCTACAACGGATTCGGCTCCAAGCGGGGGCTTTTCGACGCAGTGATCCAGGACTACATGGACACGGTTCTGCGACCCCGCCTGAAACAACTGCACGGCTCATCGCAGTCGAACGACGGCATCTCAACCTACCTGCGTTCGTTGTCCACCGACCTGGCCAAGGCCTCGGAGCAGACCGCGAACCGCGGCTGCCTGCTGATGAACACCGCCGCGGGCATCGCGGGCAACGACGAGGCACTGCGGCTGCTGATCGACGGCTACCAGATCGAGTTGCGCGACGGCGTGGCCGACGCCCTGCGGTCCATGGATCCATCTCAATCCGATTCCTTGGTCCTTGCGCGGGCGCGCATCGTCGCCGGGCTGGCGATGAGTGCGTTGCTCCTGGCGCGGCTGAACCTGACCGAGGCCTTGGCGACCTTGGAAGCTGCCGAAGGGCAAGTGCGCGAGTGGCTTCCGGAGACCCCACGGGTTCCGTAGGTCCTGCCCTGCGCCTTCGGCCGCCCAGGGAAACCGTGTTGCCCGTGGTCCGTTCCCCTTCAGATCATGGGTGGCGTCAACCCGTAGCGGGCGATGATGCCCGGTAGCCACGGGGCCTCGGGGAACTGGATCCCGTAATGGGCTGCCAGCTTGCCGAGGGCCTCGGGGTCGAGCGGCCCCGTTTCGAGCTGGTTGGCCAGCCCCCAGAAGAAATGCTCAAACCCCGCCGGGTTGATGATTTCGATCATGCGCGCGGGGACCTTGCCGGCGTTCCACATGGTGTGCAGCTCCCCGCGCGGCTTGGCGATGTACCCGCCGGGGCCCAGCACCACCTCGCGGTCGCCCGACCTGAAGCCGATCTGGCCCTCAAGGACGATCGAATACTCGTCTTCACGGGTGTGCAGGTGCGGCGGAACCAAGGCGCCGACGGGGAACGGATGCTCCACGATCGAGATCTGCCCATTGGTTTGCTCGCCGAGTAATTTGAAGACAACCCCGATGCTTCCGAGGTCGCCCTGCCGGCCTTGCCCCGGCTGCACGATTGTCAGCCGCGATTCCCCTTGAATGCCCATGACGGGCCGTCCCTTCTGGCTCGTTGTACATGTGTCTATAGCGAAACTGTCCAGCTGCGGGGGACCGCTGTCAATGCCCTGTTGTCCCAAATAAGCACCTCCGGCAATGAACCGCTGGTTGGCTTGGAGACAGGCGAATTCAGTATCGACTGCGACCGTCACCAGCCTGGATGCAAGCGGCGCGAATGACGCGGCTTGATTCAATTTTCCTCATCGCTGGGACGGGACGAGGGTCTTGACGGGCACCGAGGATGTCGGGGCGTCTCAGTGCCGATGGTGCCGAAGCGGCCCGGGCGAAGAAATCCCCTTGTTGGTACTTTCGCCCCTTACCAAAGCCTGAACAAGTGTTTAGCATCTTAAACATGCGTACAGATACCGCGGATCTCACCACGAGATCCAAGATCAGGGACGCGGCCATCGACCTCTTTGGCCGGCACGGCTTTGCGAACACAACCATCCGCGACATCGCCGCTGCTGCGCAGGTCAGCCCGGGGCTGGTAATCCACCACTTTGCCTCGAAGGCAGGCCTCCGGGAGGCCTGCGACAGGCATATCCTCGGCATCAGCTCACAACGAGCCGTGGAAAAGGCGGACGTTGCCTCCCTGCAAAGAATGATGGCCGAATACCTCAGCAAGCCCGATACCTACATGGCCGAGACCGCGTACATCCGCCAAGCGATCATGGACGACTCGGCCCTGGGCGACTCGTTCTTCGACGCACTCGTTGCCATGACCGAGGACATGCTCGAAGCCGGCATCGCGAACGGGAGCATTCGCCCGATTGAGGACCGGCGGGCGACGGCGGTCGTGCTGGCGACCAACTCCATGGGCATGCTGGTTCTTGGCCGACACGTGGCCCGAAGCATGGGGCAAGTGGAGTTCGGCGTCGCCACCGTAAACCTCCTAGGAGTCCCCGTGGTGGACCTCTACACCCACCCCCTGTATGCGGACGACCGCTTCCTGGTTGCGGCCCGTGCCGCCATCCAAACCGCTGCCGAAACCGAGGAGCACTAAGTGGATCCCGCCATCGAAGTCACGGGCCTCAGCAAGAAGTACGGTGGCAAGGAAGTCCTGCACGGAATCGACTTCAGCGTGCAGCCCGGAAGCATCTTCGGGGTCATCGGGCCCAATGGCGCGGGCAAGACCACGACCATGCGCTGCCTGCTGGACATCATTCGCCCCAGCGCAGGGATCATCGAGGTCCTCGGGAAAAACCCGACGCAGGGCGGCCCGGAGCTGCGCAGGCGGATCGGGTACCTTCCCGGCGAACTGATCCTTGAAAGCCGGACCACGGGGCGCAAGATCCTTGAACACTTTGAGGCCATCAGCGGGCCGGTCAAGCCGGGCATGGTCGAGTCGTTGGCCGAGCGCCTGGCCCTGGACCTCGACAACCAGGCCCGACGTCTCTCCAAGGGCAACAAGCAAAAACTGGGACTCGTCCAGGCCTTCATGCACGAACCGGAACTGCTGGTCCTCGACGAGCCGACCAGCGGCCTGGATCCGCTGATGCAACGGGAGTTCCTGGCGCTCATCCGCGAGGCGAAGGACAACGGCCAAACGGTGTTCCTCTCCTCGCACGTGCTTAGCGAAATCCAGCAGGCGGCCGACGAGGTCGCGATCCTGCGCGAAGGCTCCATCGTCACGGTCTCCACCGTGGACAACCTGCGCGAAAGCGCCATCCGGCACGTGCGGGCGCTCTTCCCCGGCCACGACCTGCAAGGCGCGCGAGACCTGTGCGCCGGCATCCCCGGGATCCACGACCTTGAAGTCCGCCAGGTCCACGACGGAGGGGACCGCGGAGTGATCGAAGCCAGGGCCAGCATCGAGGGATCGGTCGAACCGTTGATTTACGTCCTGTCCCGCACCAGGGTCCTGGACCTGGTGATCGAGGAACCGGATCTCGAGGAAGCGGTGCTGAAAATGTACTCATCGGACAGGGGAACCGATTCCCCTCTGCCGCGGGAGGCACGCACATGAAACCCCAACGCCATCCGTTGATGCGCAAGGCGCTGACAGATTCGTGGCGCTCAACCCTCGGATGGGGCATTGGCCTGCTGGCGATCATGTCGTTGTACCTGCCGTTGTACCCCAGCATCGGCGGCAGCGCGCAGATGCGCGAGCTTTTGGCCTCCCTGCCGCAGGAAATGATCAAGGCGTTGAACTACGACCAGATCGCCTCCGGCCCCGGCTACACCCAGGCCACGTTCTTCGGTCTCACCGGGTTCCTGCTCATGTCCATCGCATCCATCTCGTGGGGAGCCGCCGCGATCGGCGGGGACGAGGAAGCCGGGCTCCTGGAACTCACGCTCGCCCACGGGGTGACCCGCGCGCAGGTGGTGCTGGAACGCGCGGCGGCGCTGGTCCTTCGCATGCTCGTGCTGGCCGCCTTGGTGCTGGCGGTCATCCTGGCGCTCAACGGGCCCGCGCAATTGGGCATCGACCCGGCCAAGGTGTTCGCCGGCGTGCTCATGTTTGTGCTCCTGACGCTGCTGGGCGGAACCGGCGCACTGGCGGCAGGTGCGCTGAGCGGGCGCCGGATGTACGGCATCGTCGCGGGCACCGCTATCGCCGTGGTCGGCTACGTCTTCAACGCCCTGGGAAACCAGAGCCAGGACCTGGCCTGGCTCCACAACTTCTCGCCCTATTACTGGGCCTATAGACACTCGCCCCTGACAGCCGGGGTCCCGTGGTCGGCGGCCGCGGGCCTCTGCGGACTGAGCATTGTGTTCATCGCGGTGAGCGTGCTGGCGCTGCGGCACCGGGACGTCGGTGCATCCTAGATTCGGCGGGATCCGGGGTGGAAGGAGCTGTCTTCAGGCATTCTGCCGGCGGAAGCCGGAACGTTCGGACTGTCCCGAATTGATGACTTGATGTGAGCAATCTTGCCACCGGCCCATTGGCACCCGAACAGTCCTGCCACGTACCCTGTGAGCATGCCCAATACGGAAAAACCAAGAGCAGACAACGCAACTTCCCAGCCGACCCCGCAGCGGGTCTCCCGTGGATTCATGTTGCTTTCGCTGCTTGCCGTGATCCTGGTGGGGCTGAACCTGCGTGCGGGCATCACCAGCGCCTCGGCGCTCTATCACGACCTGCAGCAGTTCCTCGGCTACGGGCCGTTTGTCGCGGCGCTGCTTCCCTCCATCCCGACGCTGGTCTTCGCCGCGGCGGGCACGGCAACCGCGTGGGTTGCCCGGCGCCTGGGGCTCAGCGGAACCATCATGCTGGCCCTGTGCATCCTCGCTGCCGGGCTGGCCTTCCGCGGGATTCCCGCCACGTGGGCGCTGCTGGCCGGAACCGTTGCCGCGATGTGCGGCATCGCGCTGTGCAACGTGGCCATGCCCTCGTTCATCCGCGAAAACTTCGCGCACAAGACCTCGATGATGACCGGCGTCTACACCATCACCATGTCCATCGGCGCCACCGCAGCATCATCGCTCAGCGTGCCGCTGGCGATGGCGGCGGGGTCGCCCACGCTGGGATTGGCCGCATGGAGCGTGCTTGCCCTGGCCGGTGCGTTGGCCTTCATCCCCTTCATCCTGATGGCGCGCAGCGGCAAGCCGACGCCTGCTGCCGGTCCCCGGACCAGCGTCCTGGGCCTCCTGCGCACCAAGCGCGGTCTGGTGATCACCGGGCTGTTCACGGTCCAGGGAATCCTGGCCTACGCGATCATGAGCTGGCTGCCGACCATCCTGATCTTCCGGGGCATGTCGACGGCACAGGCCGGCATCATGCTCGGGCTCCTGCAGATCATGTCGATCCCCGCGACGATGTTCGTGTTGTGGATGGCGAACAAGCTCAACAGGTTGCGCTCGGCGATGGTGGTCTGCTCCGTGGCCGCGGGGATCGGCGTGGCAGGGTTGCTGCTGTTGCCGTTGGGCCTGGCCTGGATCAGCGCGATCGCGCTGGGCATCGGCTTTGCCATCTTCCCGCTGGTGCTGGTGGTCATCTCGCACAGCGGCGAAACGCCGGAGGAAACCACTGCCATGAGCACGCTGGCGCAGTCCATCGGTTACCTGGTGGCCACCAGCGGACCGTTCGGCATGGGGCTGCTCTTTGCGCTGACCGGCGCCTGGACCGTCCCGCTCATCCTGCTGCTGGGCGTGGTGGTGCTCCAGCTGCTGCTGGGCATCGCGGCAAGCGCCTACCGCCGGCCCGCCCTGCGGCGCGTGCAGTAGTTTTCCCGCCGGGGCCAGGCCCCGGGCGATGACGAACAAAGCCGCAGCCGTGCAGGACCAATGGTCCTGCACGGCTGCGGCTTTGTTTCCGGGACTGGGCCCGGCCGGGCTAGTTAGCCGACCTTGGCGACAGCTTCCTCTTCGACGTCCTTGGGGCCGGAAAGGTCCATCTCAAGCAGCGGCACGACGCGCGACTTGGTGACATGGCGGTGGACGATCCACAGCCCCAGGAAGATCGGGATGCCGATGTAGGAGGAGAGCACCTCCATGCCGCGACCGGCCAGCACTGCCTCGTAGTTCTGGCCCGCGATCACCACGATCAGCACGGCGAAGGCCAGCAGCGGACCGACGGGGAAGAACGACGCCTTGTAGGGCAGGTCGCTGACCTTGTTGCCCTGCGCCAGGAACCCGCGCCGGAACCGGTAGTGCGACAGGGCGATGCCTGCCCAGACGATGAACCCGCACAGGCCCGAGACGTTCAGCAGCCAGGCGTACGCGGCGCCCTGCCCGACGATGGCGCTGAGGAACCCGAAGAGTCCCACGGCAGCCGTGGCCAGCAGCGCGTTGATCGGAACGCCGCGGGAATTGGTGCGGCCGAAGGCCTTCGGGGCCTTGCCGTCGTGGGCCATGGCGTAAAGCATGCGCGTTGAGGCATACAGGCCGGAGTTGCCCGCGGAGAGGATGGCCGTCAGGATGACTGCGTTCATCAGTGCCGCAGCAAAGGCGATGCCCGCGCGCTCAAAGACCAAGGTGAAGGGCGATGCCGCGATGTCCGCTTCGCCGGAGGCCAGCAGGCTCGGGTCGGTGAACGGAATCAGGCAGCCGATCACGAAGATGGCGCCGATGTAGAAGATCATGATGCGCCAGAAGACGGAGCGGATGGCCTTGGGGACTTCCTTGCGCGGGTTCTTGGCCTCGCCTGCTGCAACGCCCACCAGTTCGGTGCCCTGGAAGGAGAACCCGGCGATCATGAAGACGGAAATGATCGATACCCAGCCGCCGTGGAACACGTCCTCGCGGTTCTGCCAGTTGCTGAGCCCCGGGGAGCTGTCCCCGAGAATGCCGACGATCATCAGGACGCCGGCAACCAGGAACAGGATGACCGCCACGACCTTGATCAGGGAAAGCCAGAACTCGCTTTCGCCGAAGGCCTTGGCCGAGAGCGCGTTGACTCCCGTGAGCAGCACCAGGAACGACCCGGCCCAGATCCACCCGGGGACTCCGGGGAACCAGAAGTCCATGATGATGCCGGCGGCCACGAGTTCGGCGGCCACGGTGATGGCCCAGTTGAACCAGTAGTTCCAGCCGATCGCGAATCCGAAGGACGGGGAGACGAACCGGGTTGCGTAGGTCTGGAATGAACCTGCCACGGGGATCTTCGCCGACATCTCGCCGAGCGACTGCATCAGCAGGAAGACCATCAGGCCGACCAACGCATAGGCAACGAGTGCGCCGCCGGGTCCGGCCTGCGAGATCGTGCCTCCGGAGGCGACGAACAGGCCGGTGCCGATGGCGCCGCCGATGGCGATCATCTGGAGGTGGCGGCTGCTTAGCCCGCGCTTGAGTTCGTTGTCCGGTTTCCCGGTGTCGGGGTTGCCCCCGGTCTCGATCACGGTTCCACGCTGAACCGGTGATTCGTTTTCAACTGCCACGGAAATTCTGCTCATGGGTGTCATGCAACACCACCGAGGGCAACTGACGCGACTTTGCTCACAGGGGCGCCGTGTGTTGGGGCCGTTGCCCGAGGTGTGTTTGGTTTCTCACACGCAGCACTTCCCTGTATTTGTGCGGTTTTTTCCGGGGAAAATCGGGGTGGTGGACTATACAGAGCGTGACTCAAGGTTGCGAATCCGAAGGCGTGAGCCACAGATGGTCGAATGGATAACCTTGCTCTTGTTCGCCCCGAGGCACAGTGTTGCTGATGCATTGCTAGCTTCCCGGCGGTGGTCTATCTGGATCAAGACCATGCCACAGTCGTTGATCTGGGCCTGCTAGGCCCGGAAATGTCGCTCGTTGGTACCGTCTGATTGCTCCGATTCAACGAAACGACACTGACTATTATGACGGGCGTTCGTCACAAAACTGGAATCGGGCCACCCCCGGGAGGCCTTGGCGGTGGCCCTGGGTCGGAGTCCATCCGAAGCGGGTGTGATATAGGGTCGCTCGGCCGAATGCACCCGGCATCGGCCGCCCACACGCGACGAGGGGGCCACCCGCCGGATTGGCGGATGGCCCCCTCGATCGATTGCTGCAAGCGGTTAGTCGGCGGTGATCAGTTCAACCGTGACCGGCGTGGGGTTCGCGATGATGTCGAAGACAGGGCAGTGCGCGTCAACGGCAGCCTGCAGCTCCTCGTAGCGTTCTCGGGTCTCGGGACCGGACAGCTTCACCTTGAGCCGGACGCCGCCGAAGCCCGGGCGAACCGCCTCGTCGATTCCGAAGAGCCCGCGCACGTCGAGGTCGGCCTCCGCGTCGATGTCCAGCGAATCGATCTTGAGCCCCAACTGGTGCGCGTACAGGCGGTAGACGACCACCTGGCAGGAGATCAATGCTCCGAGCGCGTACTCGACGGGGCTTGCCGCGGCGTCGTCCCCGGCCAGTCCGACGGGTTCGTCGACCAGGAAGCTGTGCTTGCCGGCGGTGACTTCGGTGGCAACCGAGCCGACGGCGGTCCCGTTCGTCTTGAACGTTAGCGAGGCGTTGGCGGTGTTTGCCGCGATGCGCTCGCCCCAGGCGTTTCCGGCCGTGCTGAGCTTCTCGGCGCGCAGGATGTCGGGGGTGTTTTCGAGCAGGGTCTCAGACATGGGAGATCGATCCTTCCGTGGTGGCGCGTGCCAATCACGACGCCATACTTACGCCGATCCGGTTGGACGGCGTCGAATCTTCACCTGGAGCACCCCGCTATGACGAAGGGGGTTGCCGTCCAACCGACCAGGGTCGTGAATGGTTGGAACTCGTGATTCTGTTGACAAGTGTGCCGGGGATACTGCGAGGGTGACAAGCAAATGCTTCACGCAGCGTCATGAAGCGTGGACGATCCTGCGCCAGTCAAGAACAGCGGTTCGCCCGGGGCATGCCGGGTGAATCGCCGCTTTCGCCGAGAGGCAAGTTAGTGGCCGGTCGAGAAAAAGAACGGGCTGAGCAACAGGAAGGGGATGAGTAGCAACAGAGGAATCACTGACAGGATCCACAGGATGGTGCCGACCCAGCCCGTCACCTTGCCGACCGTCGCGTCGGTGTTCAGCTGCTCGGCCTCTTTTGCCTTGTTGATGGCAATGATGCCCAGGGCGATGCCGACAAGGGGAACGAAAAGGGAAAGGATGCCCAGGATCATGGAGGTCTGGGCTAGCTGTTGGCCTCGGTCTTGTTCCGGGTACTGCGTCATGTTTCCTCCATTGCGATTGCTCCGGTTGCCGGAAGCCATGCGGCAGAACATCCGGTTGAATCGAGACTAACGGAGTCACGCGGCAAAAGCGCACGCTGCCATGTTGAGGGCCCACAATCTCACCTCAGCTGGGCTTGAGGCTTGCCTGTGAGCCACGAGTGCGGGCCCTGGATCCTCAAAAAAGCCTTGAGGCATTCCCGAATACCGCAATCGGAATATTCCGATTCGTTGAAAACCAGATTGGTTCCACGTGGCGCATGAAGACCGGAAAGGACACAAAAATGGCGGCCCTTCAAGATTTGAAATCTTGGCGGGCCGCCATCTTCATGGTTTCGCGACGGGTCTACTGCTGGGAAGCGCCGACGAAGAGCATGACCACGAAGAACGCGGCCCAGAGGAGGCCCAGGATGCCGAAGATCGTTCCGATCCAACCGGTCACCTTGCCGACGGTTGCCGCGGTGTGGAGCTCTTCTGCCTTCTTGGCCTTGGAGATGGCGATCGGGCCAAGAATGATTCCGACGACGAAGAGGGACAGAATGCCCAGGATCATCGAGGTCTGTGCAAGCTGGGCGCCGCGCAGCTGCTCGGGGCTGTTCTGGATGTAGGTGGGTGCACCCTGGTACGGGGCTGAACCGTTGAACTGTGGCTGGTTGTCGGCCGGCTGAGTCATTTTTCCTCCGCGAAAAAAGATGTTGATGCAAGTGAATGATGTCTAAGGGACATCCTTAGATTTTGAGCGTACCGGCGTTTGGCCATGAAATGGCGAAAAGCACCGCCGTTTGGCGCAACGAAATGATCACAAGTGCCACCGGTGCCGCGTAGGGCATGAAAGCTCGACCGCTTGGGCCCCTACAGCGGCTTCGATCAAGTCTCGGCGGAGACTAGCCCTCGCTGTGGTCCGATTCCGAGTCGTTGAGCCGTGCCAGCAAGTCCGCAAAACGCCGAATCTCATCCGGTTCCCAATTCGACAGCCGCTCACGCATCAGGATTCTGGCCCGTGCCCCGGAGGCGATCCAGGATTCCCGGGCCACATCCGTGATGCTGACCAGCATGGCGCGCCCATCGCTCGGGTCGGGCTCCCTGGTCACCAGGCCCTGGCCCTGCAGCTGCTTGATGGTTCGGCTCATGGTGGCCTTGTCCACGTGCAGTTCCGATGCCAGGACAATTTGTTGCTGCGCCTGCTGCCTCACCAAAATCGAAAGCACCCTGTAGCCCAGCGGCTGCAGATCCGGGTGGATTTCCAGTGCACGCTTGCGAATCGCGGTGCGGGCCTTGACAGCCATGATCGAAAATTGCTTTTCGACCTCTTGCATCAATGGTTCCAGCACCTGCGGATCGGCGGGCTTGTCGACGTCGGGGGTTCGCTCGGAGCTAGGGGGTTCCATGGAGTCCATATTAGTGCGTTTCCCCGAGGTCACCGGGCGGAAAGCCGGAGAACGGCGAAGGCCCCGCGCCTTCCCTGTTACGGGACGGTGCGGGGCCTTCGGCAAGCCAATCCGAGCTACCCTTCGTGCCTCAACACGTCGCTGACGTTGAGCCTTGCGAGCAACTCGGAGAAACGCTTGATTTCGACCGGTTCCCAGGTGGAGAGCCGTTCGCGAAGCATCGACCTCGATCGTGAACCCGAGGCGGCGAAACCTGCCCGCGCGGACTCGGTGATGCTCACGAGCATGGCCCGGCCATCGGCCGGATCGGAAACTCTGTCGACCAGCCCCTGGCACTCCAGCTGTTTGATGGTCCGGCTCATGGTTGCCTTGTCCACCTCAAGCTCCTCGGCCAGGACGACCTGATGCTGGGCATGTTCCCGCACCAGGATCGACAGGACCTTGTAGCCCAGGGGCTGCAGTTCCGGATGGATGGACTGCGCCCGTTTGCGGATCGCCATGCGGGCCCTGATGACCATGGTCGAGAATTCCTTCTCGACCTCCTGGATCAAGGTTCCGAGAACCGGATCTTCGCCCAGCGGCACTTGGGAGGGAGCCTCGTGGGAGAAGCAAGACAGTTGGGCATCCATGTCAGCGCCCGGGTGCCGATTCGAGTTTGTCCGCATCGAGGGTGGAATCCGTGGTGTTAGCGACAACCGCCCCGGTGCCGGCGGCTGAGGGCAGTTCCCCGGCCTCGGTGTCTGCCGTTGCGGATGCCTCTTCGACCTTGCTGCGTTCGGTGCGCGTCATCCGGCTCAACGGCAGGTTCGGCAGGAAGGCCACGGCGAGGATGGTCAGGAAGCCCAGTGGTGCGGCGATGGCGAAGACATGCGCCACGGCGTCTCCGTAGACGGACTCGATGATCTGGCGGATCGACTCGGGAAGCTGGTTCATGGCGGGCATGGTGCCCGAAGCCAAGGCCTGGCCGACGTCATTGCCTGCGGCTCCCAGGTGTGCCAGGGCCGCACCCATCTCTTCCTTGCGCTCGGCGAGCATTTCGGGGATCCGGAGGGCCAGGATGGAGCCGAGGGCTGCAACGCCAATGGTGCCGCCCAGCGAGCGGAAGAACGTCACGGCCGAGCTGGCCACACCGAGTTCCTTCTGAGGAACCGCGTTCTGCACAACCAGCACCATGTTCTGCATGACCATGCCGACGCCGGAGCCAAGCAGGAACATGTAGGCGGAAAGCAGCAGGAAGTTAGTGTCGTAGTGGATGGTTCCCAGGGCGAACAGGCCGATGGTCTGCATGACGGAACCCGCGACCACGAAGGCCTTCCACTTGCCGAATCGGGAGATCATGGCACCGGCAATGGTGGAGACGATCAGGACGCCGGCCATCATCGGCAGGGTCATCAACCCGGCGCTGGTCGCCGTGGCGCCGCGGGCCATGATCATGTACTGCGAAAGGAACACCGAGGTGCCGAACATCGTCACGCCCACCGAGAGGGAGGCGATGACGGCCAGCGTGAACGTGGCGTTCTTGAACAGGCCGAGGTTGATCAGCGGCTCGGAAGCGCGGATTTCAACGACCACGAAGGCGATCAGGGCGAGGACCGCGCCGCCGACCATCCATGCGGTGGTGGGGGAGGCCCACTCGAAGTTGGTGCCGGCCATCGAAACCCAGATCAGCAACAGCGAGACGCCTGCGGAAAGCAGGATGATGCCGAAGTAGTCGATCTTGACCTTGCGCTTGGCAAGCTCCGGCAGGTGCAGCGTGCGCTGGATCAGCCAGATGGCGACGACAGCGATCGGCAGGGCGACGAAGAAGTTCCAGCGCCAGTTGATGCTGTCCGTGATGAAGCCGCCGATCAGCGGCCCGGCGACGGTGCCCACGGCCATGATGGCGCCGAAGAGACCCATGTACTTGCCGCGCTCGCGCGGCGAGATGATGTCGGCCATGACCACCTGGCTTAGCGCGGCCATGCCGCCGCCGCCCAGGCCTTGGAGCACGCGCATCGTGATGAGCATGTTGGTGTCCTGCGAGAAGCCGGCGATGGCCGAGGCGATCACGAAGATCGCGAGGGACAGCTGCAGGAGGAGCTTGCGGTCGACGAGGTCGGCAAGCTTGCCCCAGATCGGGGTGGAAATGGTGGTCGCGAGTAGGGTCGCGGTGACCACCCAGGTGTAGGAGGTCTGGCTGCCGCCGAGGTCGGAAACGATGATCGGGAGCGAGCTCGCGACGACGGTGCCGGCGAGGATGGACACGAACATGCCCATCAGCAGGCCGGTCAGGGACTGCATGACCTGGCGGTGCGACATTTTTGCCGGTTCGCCGGGATGAAGCGTTTGGGTGGTTGACACAGAGGGGTCCTCAAAAGAGCCGCGAATGGTTGATTTGAGTCAACTATAAAATTATTGGTTGCATCTTGTCAACTAATTATCCCGTGGTGTGACCGGGCGCACGGTGGTGAATTCGGGGCAAACACGGTGCAGGGCTCTTCCGTTTTGTCCTTGTCGCAGGGCAGAATGGCAACTTGCTAGACCTCGACAAGTCAGGAGAACAGCATGGCCACAATCCTTAATCCCTACATCAGCTTCCGCGGGGAAGCCCGCCCGGCGTTGGAGTTCTACCAGTCGGTTTTCGGCGGTGAACTGGACCTGCGCCCCTTCGCGGACTTCGACTTCGCCAAGACCGACAATCCTGCGGATGACGCAAAGATCATGCACGGGCACCTGCGCGGATTGAACGGCCTGAACATCATGGCTGCGGACACCCCGGAATCAATGGAGTGGAAAGGTGGCACCGCCATCTCGATCACGCTCAGCGGCGAGGACAAGGACGAGCTGCAGGGCTACTGGGACAAGCTTTCGGAAGGCGCCACCATCGGCCAGCCGCTGGCACAGGCTCCGTGGGGCGACTGGTTTGGAATGCTGAGTGACAAGTTCGGCATCGACTGGATGGTCAACATCGCGGGATCGCCAAACGCCGGAGCCTAGCTCCGACAAATCGGCTTCTGGTGGGTGGCGGACCCAGGGTTGTTTCGCCACCCACCAGTCTTGCGTTTCCACTCAGCTGTCCTTGAGCAGGGCCTCCGTGCGTGCCCACAAGGAACTGCTCAGCCCGGGACGCCTGGCCTGCGGGTTGGTCCGAGAAACCTTTCGGCGCGTGAAGTACTCGCCCGCTGGCCAGTCGACGCGGGCGGTCCCATTGGCCAGCCAGACCAGGGTGTCTGCGCCTTTCCTGGGTGAGGCAAGGAACTTGGAGAGAATCTTGTTGCCGTAGACCCCTTCCATGGAGGAACCCGGCGAGCTGGAAAAGCTTGTGGCGACTATGCCCGGGTGGAATGCCGCGGCGGAGAGCCCTCGGGAGCCGTAGCGTTTCTGCAATTCGCGGGTGAACAGGATCTGTTGCAGCTTGGCGTTCCCGTAGGCCCGGTTGGGGCTGTAGAGCCTCTCCGCATTGAGGTCGTCCAGATCAACCCTTCCATACAGGCGGTTCGCAAGGCTTGAGGTGTTCACGACGGTGGCCTGCGAGTCGAGTAGCCGGTCAAGCAGCAGCTGCGTCAGCAGGAACGGTGCCAGGTAGTTGACCTGGAAAGTGAGTTCAAAACCATCGACGGTGGTCTCCCGGATGGGCGAGAAAATCCCGCCGGCATTGTTTGCGAGGACGTCGATGCGCGGATAGGCGGCCAGGAGTTCGGCGGCCAGTCTGCGCACCTGGGCCAGGTCGGAGAAGTCGGTGAGATGGAATTCCGCCCCCAGCTCCGCTGCGATGGCCTTTGTCTTCTCGGGGTTTCTGCCGACCACAACCACCTGATGGCCAAGGTCCTTGAGCTGTCGGGCGGAGGACGCACCGATTCCATCGCTGGCGCCGGTGATGACGATTGTCTTGGCTGGCATGTGGTGCCTCTCGAACTGATGGGGTGTGCTGCTTTTCAGCCAGCCTACGCCGCGCTCATGGCTCCCAGTTGAAAGCGGCTTGTTGCCCCGAAGCTTCTCTGGATGGCTTGCACCTTGCGCTGGATCGTCCGCAAACTGACGCCGAGCGCGCGGGCGATTGAATCGTCGGTGAGGCCGGTTGCCAGCAAGCGCAGTATCTCTTGTTCTTCACCGCTCAGCCGCGGCGAGGTTGCCATGCGGTCGTTGGCCGGGTGCGTCGCCGATCTCCAGATGGTTTCAAACGTGTCGTTGAGGAACGCGGCGAACCACGGGTCGTGGATCCGAACCCCCAAGACCCCGCTCGGGTGGTTTGAGCTGCTGAAAACCAGCGATTCTTCCCCATCGCGGATGACCAGGCGAGTGGGAACGATCGATGAGACGCGCGCGCTGGATTCGTGAAGGACGGATCCCGGATCCTGCGTAGCTCGCGACTCCCGCTTGAATGCCGCGGGATCGTAAACCACCCGGTAATGAACGCCACGTTCCAGGGCGTCGCGTCGAGCCCGCTCCATCCCCTCGGTATCGGGTGCATCGAGTCCGCGGTCGAAAGCCTCGAGCGAGCGGCGTGCCCGGTATTGAATGTCCGCGTACGCAGTGGCAAGGCTTTTCCGGACGGTAATGAACTCGATCTCCGAGTGGGGGAGTGGCCTCGCGGGCATCGATTCGCCGGCAGCTGTTCCCGCTCCGGAAGTCAGAACGTCGAACTGCCGGGATAACACATCCAGCCCAAGGTCGATCAACGGGTACTCTCCATTTCGTGGAAGCTTGCCTGGCCGCCCGAGCCAAGGCGGAAGCTGGCGGGCCGCAGGCTCCCTGAAAGCCTGCGGCCAGCCGGCGAAAACCGGCTCAACGCTGACGGGATTTAGAACAGGGTGAAGCCGGTTCCCAGCTCGTCATCCGGGTTGAGGTCGAACTGGTGGCGTCCGGTGCGGTACGCCATGCCGGTGACGATCGGGATGACGGCAGGGAACTGTGAGCCGGACACGTCGTGGGGACGAACGGTGCCGATGAAGGTCGAGCCCACGATCGAGTCGTGCTTCAGCGAATTCTCGGTGATCTCGCCCGTGGCGGCCAGGCAGGCCAGGCGCGCCGAGGTGCCCGAACCGCAGGGGGAGCGGTCGACCTCGCCGTCGGCGAAGACCGTCATGTTGATCTGGTTCGGTCCAGTCGGCAGGTCCTCGAGCTTCTGGAACAGGATGGTTCCGTAGATACCGCTCTGGCGTGGGTCGGAGTGCTGGGCCTCGGGCAGGTCGTTGCACGCCCATTTCACGGCGCGGCCGATGGCGCGCAGCTCGGAGTAGTTCTCCTTGGTGATGTCCAGGTCCAGCTGGGCAACGTCGAGGCATGCGTAGATTGCACCGCCGTAGGCCAGATCGACAGTGAACTTCTTGCCGTCGACGTCGACCTTGAGGTCCTGCCCCACGACGTAGGACGGAACGTTCTCAAACGTGACGCCGCGAACGATGCCCTCGCGGGATTCGACGTGTGCGGCAACGCGGCCCGACGGGACGTCGATCACGACGACGGTTGTTCCGTTGGGATCGGATTCAACGATTCCCTCTTCCACGGCCCAGACGCCCAAGGCCATCGTGCCGTGTCCGCACGCGGTCGAGTATCCGTCCTTGTGCCAGAAAACGGCACCGAAGTCTGCGCTTGAGTCGTCGGGCTCGGTGATGAAGCAGCCGTACATGTCCGTGTGGCCGCGGGGTTCCTGGACCAGGAGCTGGCGGATCTTCTCGACGGCGGGGCTGTTCTGTGCCGACACGCGGCGTTCCGCGACAGTCTGGCCATCTAGCTCACCGTAGCCATCGGTGACAATCCGGAACGGCTCACCACCGGTGTGGTAATCGATGCTGCTGATCTGGATGGATGCTGTCGTCATGTTGTTCGGATCCGTTCTCATGCGTGTCGGGTTGGCGTGAGGGGCAGCCGCCAGAAACCTGGCGCCCAAGCCGCGGGAGATGGTGCTCGCGCCGCCGGTCTCGGTGCCCAGAGGGGTGATATTTGCCGTGTTCCCGGCGTTTTTGGGTGTGGCACATCCCGCGCCGAGACTGTGACGCAGTACACCGCTATGCAATAGTACATGGCATAAAAACGAACCTGTCAAAGTCGATGGCCGCGCGTTCGGTCGGGTTCGGAATATTTGCAAAATGTTGAAATTGTTACTTGCGCCACTGGGTTTCGCCACCTAGGCTTCTATGCAATATCACATGACACGTTGGCAAGGAGTGGGCTTTGGCGCGATCGCGTGACGTTTTGCAGGCCGATATGGCCATGCGTGGAGCCAGCAGCACCCTCCCCCGCAGCGGTCGCTTCGGAACTCTTGGGTCATCGCACGTCCGGCTTCTCTCCGGCGAGTTGGCCCAATGGCAATCGCTGAACAGGACGGCAACGATCGGTCACTCGCTTCGTGAGCTCCGAGCCGCGGGCAACCTGGAAAACCTTCGGACGCTCGCCACCGCGGACCCGGAACGATACCGAGGAAAATACCCGTTCCTGGACACGGACCTCTTCAAGACCCTCGACGGCCTGGCCTACGAAATCAACCGCCCAGGCATGGAGCCCGACCCCGAAACGGCTGCGTTCTTCGAGGAGTCCGTAACGCTGATTGAGGCGGCGCAGGCAGCGGACGGTTACCTGAACAGCTTCTACCAAAACCCGCACACGGATGCCGAGCCGTGGAGCGATCTGGCATGGGGCCATGAGCTATACAACCTTGGCCACCTGATCCAGGCTGCGGTGGCCGCCAACCGCCAGCTTGGCGATCGGCGCCTGCTGGACGTGGCCGTCCGCTTTGCGGATCTTGCGATCGAAAACTTCGGAACCGCCGGAGCCCCCGAGGTCTGCGGCCACCCCGTAGTCGAGATGGCCTTGGTTGAGCTGTACCGGGAAACCGGCGACCGGTCGTATCTGGACCAGGCTAAGTTGTTCATCGACCGTCGGGGCCACGGCACGATCAAGCTCAGGACCTTCACTGCGGAGTACTTCCAGGACAACCAACCCCTCCGGGAGCTTCCCTCGGTTACGGGCCATGCCGTACGCATGGCCTACCTTGCGGCAGGTGCTGCAGACGTGGCCCTGGAATCGGGTGATCCCGGGTTGTTGGCCGAGCTCGAGCGGCTGTGGGACGACATGGTCTCCAGCAAGTTGTACGTGACCGGCGGATTGGGCTCGCGGCACTCGGATGAGGCCATCGGTGACCGTTTCGAGTTGCCTTCAGAACGCTCGTACTCCGAAACGTGCGCGGCAATCGCCACGATGCAGTGGGCCTGGAGAATGTTCCTGGCACAGGGCAATACCAAGTACCTGGACACGTTCGAGACGATCCTCCACAACGCCTACGCCGTGTCGCTCTCCACCGACGGCAAAGCGTTCTTCTACGACAACACGTTGCAGCGCCGGGAGGACCACGAACAACGCTCGGGGTGCGAATCCGGCGGCGAGCTGCTGCGTCGTGCGTGGTTCGGCTGCCCCTGCTGCCCTCCAAACATCATTCGCTGGGTGGCGGAACTCCAAGACCATCTTGCCGTCACGGAGCAAGGGGTCCTGCGCATCGCCAACTATGCGAGTGCAAGCATTGCCGCGGCCGGCCTGCGAATCACGATGCACACCGATTTTCCCTGGAACGGAGCGGTCCGTGTAACCGTCGACAGCGCCTCCCTGGAAACGCAGGGATTGGCTTTCCGGATCCCGGCCTGGGCGAAGAACGCCGAGCTGTCCATCAACGGCGAACCGCAGGACGTCGGCGTTGTCGGCGGATGGCTTGAAATCAACAGGTCCTTCACCGCCGGCGATGTCCTGGACCTGAACCTCGAGATGGCCTCCCGCTTCCTCGGGTCGCACCCGCACCTCGATGCCACCCGGGGCTGCCTTGCGGCGACCCGGGGCCCGATCGTCTACTGCCTGGAACAGGAAGACGCCCCGCGGGACATCAACAACCTGGTCCTGGATTCCCTGGCGATGAGGGAGGTCAGGGAAGTGGCCAACCCCGTCCCGAGGGCCGTTCCCAGCGTTGCGCTTTCCCTTTCCCTGAGGCTCGAACCGCGGGCCAATGACCAGCTTTACCCCGAGTACACCGGCGCCACACCTGTCGGTCAAATGCGTGAAAACGTCACCCTCATTCCCTATGCGCATTGGGGAAACCGTGAACCGCGAGCCATGCGTGTATGGCTCAGAAACGCCTGAAACTTTTCACTCGCGAGCTACATAGCAAGTCCGGCACCATCCCTGATCGGTTCAACGGTGGCTCAACGACGCCCACTTGGACCCCAATTTGAAGGAAATGCAATGAAAAGCAAGAAATTCGTCCTGGGCCTTGCCCTGACGTCGGCATTGTTGCTGACAGCCTGCGGCGGTGGCAGCAATTCACCTGCGCCGAGCGGCAGCGCCGGTGCAGAAGGGACCTCCGGCGGTTCCGTCCGGGTATTGCTCAACGCCGACTACTCGCACCTCGACCCGGCCATGGGTTTCGACACGGGCGTCAAGAACTTCTACCGGTTGATCTACCGGACGCTGACGACCAACTCGACGGAGGAAGGCAAATCCGGTGAAATGAAGCCCGACCTTGCCACCGACTTGGGAACCCCGTCCAACGGCGGCAAGACCTGGACGTTCACACTCAAGGACGGCATCTTCTTCGAAGACGGCACGCCTATCACCAGCGCCGAGGTCAAGTTCGGTGTTTCCCGTTCCTTCGACCCGGAAATCGGCATTGGTTCCCCGTGGGCCAAGCAGCTGCTCGACGACGGCTCCGGCTACAAGGGCCCGTACATCGACAAGGGCAAGGACTTCAAGGCAATCGAAACACCCGATGCCAAGACCATTGTCTTCAACCTGAACCAGCCGTTCGCCGACTTCGGCTCGGTCGTCGGCCAGAACAACTTCGTTCCGTTCCCGGTGGGTTCGGGTTCCGGCAAGGGATTCGACGCGAAGCCGATTGCTTCCGGCCCCTACAAGGTCGATTCCTACACCCGCGGCGGAGAGCTGAAGCTGTCGCGCAACGAGAAATGGGACGCAAAGACCGATACCGTTCGCCCGGCCAAGCCCGACAACTATGAATTCCTCTTCGGCATCGACGGCGCGACGATCGATGAACGCATGCTGGCGGGCCAGGGCGAAGACAAGAACGCCATCGCCGGCGGCGCGCTCCAGCCCGCAAACGTCTCGCGTCTCCAGGACCCAAGCGTCAAGGACCGTGCGGTCCGTGCCGACCCCGTCTGCACCACCTACCTGACGTTGAACACCACCAAGAAGCCGCTGGGGAACTTGAAGGTCCGCCAGGCCATCAACTACGCCATCGACAAGTCGAGCCTGCAGACCGCCGGCGGCGGGTCCCAGCTGGCAACCGCGGCAAACACCATCATGGTTTCCTCGCTGCTGGGCTGGCTGGACTTCAACGCCTACCCGACCACGGACAACAAGGGCGACATCGAGAAGGCAAAGGCCCTGCTGGCCGAGGCCGGATACCCGGACGGCATGGAGCTGACCCTGGACACCCGTGGCACGCCGAAGATGCAGGCCTACTCGGAATCGGTGCAGCAGTCCTTGGCGAAGGCCGGCATCAAGGTCAACCTGAACGTCATCGACACCTCGTCGTTCTACGAGGTCATCGGCACCACCAGCCAGCAGAACGACATGGCCATCACCGGCTGGTGCCCGGACTGGGCCTCGGGCCAGACCTTCCTGCCGCCGATCCTGCACGGAGACAGCATCGTGGAGAAGGGCAACCAGAACGTCCCCCAGCTCAACGACCCGGCCATCAACAAGCGCATGGATGAGATCGCGGCCATGACCGATGTCGCCGCGGCCAACAAGGCCTACGGCGAGCTCGACAAGCAGATCATGGAAACGGCCGCCCCCATGGTCCCGATGGTCTACGAAAACGTCATGCAGCTGCGCGGCAGCAACGTCGATCCCGGGATCGTCGGCTTCGACGCCGGCATCGACCTCGTGACGCTCAGCCTGATCGATCCAGGCAAGTAAAGGTCCCACCATGTCAATGCTTCCCGCTGGCCTCCTGGCCGAGCCCGGTGAAGTGACGCCCGCACCAAGCGGAGGACCGTCCTCATCCCGAGGGCGGTCCTCCGCGGCGTGGCGCATTACTTCCGCAATGCTTGCTTCCCCCGCCGCCGTGCTCAGCGCGGCCTTCATCGTGCTGATCGTCCTGGTGGCGATCGCAGCGCCAGTGCTTGTCAAGTGGAGTGGTTGGGATCCCTTCCAATACGACGACACGGCAATCAACCCCGACCTGGGCGGCCTGCCCGCGCTGCCCTGGGGTGGCATCAGCCCGGAGCACTGGTTCGGGGTCGAGCCGCAGAGCGGCCGCGACGTCTTTGCCCGCATCGTCTACGGGGCACGCGTCTCGCTGACCATTGCGTTTGCCGCCGCGGCCATCACCACCATCGTCGGCGTGGTCCTTGGCATGCTGGCCGGATTCTTCGGCGGCTGGGTCGACCAGGCCATTTCCCGCGTGATGGATTTCCTGATGGCGTTCCCGTCGCTGATCTTCATGATCGCGCTGCTGTCCGCACTGCCGGCCGGCAACCGGCCGGTCCTGCTGGTCATGGTCCTGTGCATCTTCGGCTGGCCGTACACGGCCCGCGTCATCCGCGGACAAACCATGTCGCTGGCCCAGCGCGAGTTCGTCGAGGCCGCCCAGGCCTCCGGCGCCAGCAAAGCGGCGATCGTCTTCAAGGAGATCCTGCCCAACCTCACCGGAACCATCATCGTCCTGGTGACGCTGGCCGTCCCCTCCTACATCGGCACCGAAGCGGCGCTGTCGTTCCTCGGCGTCGGCGTGGTCCCGCCCACCCCGTCGTGGGGCCAGATGATCGCCACGGCCGTGCCCTGGTACGCGACCGATCCGATGTTCTTCTTTGTCCCCGGCCTGTTCCTCTTCCTGACGGTCCTTTCCTTCACGGTCTTCGGGGACCACCTCAGCCGCGCTATTGACACGGGGGATACCTCAAAGTGATTACGTATCTAGCCAGACGGCTCCTGGCGGCGGTGGGTGTGCTTGCCCTGGTTGCGCTGCTGACCTACTGGATCTTCTTCGCGCTGTCGCCGGACCCGGCCGTGATGATCTGCGGAAAGACTTGCACGCCCGAACGCATCGACCAGATCCGGGCAACGCTCGGGGTCGACCAGCCGTTCATGACCCAGTTCTTCACCTTCCTCGGCGGGATCTTCATGGGACGGACCTACGGCACGGGGGAGAACGCCATCGAGTGCGCCGCACCGTGCCTTGGCTTCAGCTTCCAGACCAACCAATCGGTGCTGGAAATGATCGGAGACCGCATGCCGGTTTCCATAACCATTGCCGTCGGCGCGGCGGTCCTCTGGCTCCTCATCGGTGTCAGCGCCGGCGTCCTGAGCGCGGTCCGCCAGGGCTCCTGGTGGGACAAGGCAGCCATGATGGTCGCCCTGAGCGGCATCAGCCTGCCCAACTACTTCATCGCCCTGGTGCTGCAGTACGTGCTGGTGGTCGAGCTGCAGATCCTGCCGTTCCCCTCCACGCCGGCCTTCGGCGAGGATCCGATGTTCTGGTTCCAGTCCTACCTGATGCCGTGGAGCGTGCTCGCCTTCGGCTATGCCTCGATGTATGCGCGGCTGACCCGGGCGAACATGATCGACACCCTGGGCGAGAACTTCATCCGTACTGCACGGGCCAAGGGGCTGTCCTCCGGCTTGGTGCTGGGCCGCCACGCGCTGCGCCCCTCGCTCACGCCGATCGTGACGCTGTTCGGCATGGACTTCGCCGGCCTGCTCGGCGGCGCGCTGATCACGGAAACCGTGTTCGGGCTCAACGGCGTCGGCAAGATGACTTCCGATGCCATCAGCAAGAACGACCAGCCGGTCATCATGGGCGTGACCCTCATGGCCGCGCTGTTTGTCATCGTTGCCAACATCGTCGTCGACATTCTCTACACCACGCTGGATCCACGCGTAAGGACAAAGGTCGCATGAAGCATGTAGAACCCGCCGGCTCGACGCCCCTGCTGGAAATCGAGGACCTCACGGTGACCTTCGCCTCGCGCGCGGGAACCGCAACCGTGGTCCATGGCATCAGCCTGGCCGTCGAACGCAACCAAACCGTCGGCATCGTGGGGGAGTCCGGTTCCGGCAAGTCGATGACGAGCCTGGCCATCATGGGCTTGCTGCCGGCCAAGGCAACGACCACCGGCAGCATCAGGCTGCAGGGCCAGGAGATCCTGGGCAGCCCGGAGCGGCACCTGCGCAAGCTGCGCGGGGAACGCATGGCCATGGTGT
Source organism: Paeniglutamicibacter sp. NPDC012692 (assembly GCF_042901625.1). Classification (NCBI taxonomy): domain Bacteria; kingdom Bacillati; phylum Actinomycetota; class Actinomycetes; order Micrococcales; family Micrococcaceae; genus Paeniglutamicibacter; species Paeniglutamicibacter sp. NPDC012692. The sequence goes on along the minus strand of NZ_JBIBDE010000002.1, from coordinate 111,110 downwards.
TCCAGGACCCGCTGTCCTCGCTGAACCCCTACTACACGGTGGGCAAGCAGATCGCGGAGGCCTACAAGGCCCACCGCGGCGGATCGCTCAGCGCGGCCAAGGCCGTGGCCGTCGACGCCATGGGACGGGTCGGGATCGCCGATCCCAAGCGCCGGGTGGACAACTACCCGCACCAGTTCTCCGGCGGCATGCGCCAGCGCATCATGATCGCCATGGCCATGTGCTGCGAACCCGACCTGTTGATCGCCGACGAGCCGACCACGGCGCTGGATGTCACGGTGCAGGCGCAGATCCTGGACCTGATGTCCCAGCTGCAGGCGGAATCGGGGACCGGCATGGTGTTCATCACCCACGACCTGGCCGTCGTCTCGCAGGTTTCCCAGCGCGTGCTGGTCATGAACAAGGGCCGCGTCGTGGAGAACGGGAGCACCGAAGAGGTCTTCTCCAACCCGCGCGATCCCTACACGCAGGCCCTGCTGGATGCCATCCCGCGGATCGACGATCCCATCCGGGCCATGAAGAAAGTGGAAACAGGACTGGTGAAAGAGGCATGAGCGTCGCCATGGATACACCCGTGAACGATCCGTTGCTCGAGGCCCGGAACCTGGTGCGCGAATTCCAGGTCAGCAAGGGCGGCGCCTTCGCCGGCACGGAGACCTTCCGCGCCGTCGACGACGTCTCGCTGACCCTGCACGCGGGGCGGACCACGGCACTGGTCGGCGAGTCGGGGTCGGGCAAGTCGACGACGGCCCGCATGATCGCCAAGCTGTTGGACGTCACTTCCGGGTCGATGCACTTCGAGGGCCGGGACGTGACCCGAGCAAGCGACACGACGCTGCGCCGCTTCCGCGCCAACGTGCAGGTCGTCTTCCAGGACCCGTTCTCCTCGCTGAACCCCAAGCACACCGTGGAACGCATCATCACCGCGCCGCTGGACTACCAGGGGATCAAGGGCGCCGACCGGCGGCTGCTGGTCAAGTCGCTGCTGGAGCGCGTGGGGCTGAACCCGGACCACAGCGCCAGGTACCCCAGCCAGTTCTCCGGCGGGCAGGCCCAGCGCATCGGCATTGCACGCGCGCTCGCGGTGGAGCCGAAGCTGGTCATCTGCGACGAGGCCGTTTCCGCGTTGGACGTCTCCGTCCAGGCGCAGGTCATCAACCTGTTGCGCGACCTGCAGCAGGAATCCGGGTACTCCTACCTCTTCATCGCCCACGACCTGGCGGTCGTGCGGCAGATCGCCGACGACGTCGCTGTCATGAACAAGGGCAGGATCGTGGAGCAGGGCACGACGGAGCAGGTCTTCGAGAGCCCCGTGGAAGAATACACCCGGGCGCTGCTGAAGGCAGTTCCCGTCATCAATCCCGAGTGGGAAATCCGTAGGCAGCAAAACATGGGGAGAATGGCACTTTGATCACCGCAGAATATGTGGCAGCAGGCATGCAGGTTCGTGACCACGTGGTCACGGCGCCGCTGGACTGGGCCCGGCCCGACGAGCGGACAATCCAGGTGTTCGCCCGCGAGCTGTGCTCCGCGGAGAAGGCAGGTCAGGACCTGCCGGTCCTGTTGTTCCTGCAGGGCGGCCCGGGCGGCAAGGGCCCGCGCCCGGTCGACAAGTCCGGGTGGATCGGCGAGGCTCTGAAGACCCACCGCTTGCTCTTGCTTGACCAGCGCGGCACCGGACGCAGCAGCCGGATCACGGCCGCTTCGATGGAGCGCTTCGATAGCGCGGCGGACGGCGCCGAGTACCTGGGCCACTTCCGTGCCGACTCGATCGTTTCCGACGCCGAGTTCCTGCGCAAGACCGTCTTCGGCGGCCGGAAGTGGTCGACGCTGGGGCAGAGCTACGGCGGATTCCTCACGCTGACCTACCTCAGCCAGGCGCCCGAGGCATTGGACGCCTGCTACATCACCGGCGGGCTGCCGAGCCTGACCCCCGATGCGCTGGAGGTCTACCGCCGGACCTATGTGCGCACCAAGGGGAAGAACCTGGAGTTCTACGCACGCTACGGACACCACGTGGAAACGATGGCGAAGATCGCCGACCGGCTGGCAGTCGGCGACGTCTACCTGGCCGACGGCGACCGGCTCACGGTGCGCCGCTTCCAGTCCCTGGGCATCGACTACGGCATGAAGCCGGGGTTCGAGCGCATGGCATGGCTCATCGACGAGGCGTTCGACGACAGCGGCGAATTGAGTGACACCTTCCTGGCCCAGGTCCAGGCGCGCAGCAACTACGCGGAGAACCCGTTGTTTGCCGTGATGCAGGAAAGTATCTTCGCCGACGGCGCCAGCGGTGCAACCGCGTGGGCGGCGCAGCGGGAGCTTGCGCGTCACCCGGAATTCGCCGAGTCGGCACGCCCGCTGATGATGACCGGCGAAATGATGTACCCGTGGATGTTCGAGGAGATCCGCCTGCTGAAGCCATTCGGTGCCGCGGTGAACGAGATGGCCCGCCGGGACGACTGGGGCCCGCTCTACGACCCGAAGATGCTGGCGGAAAACCAGGTTCCGGTCGCAGCCGTCGTCTACCACGACGACATGTATGTGGATGCGCCGCTGTCGCTGGAAACCGCGGCGCAGGTGGGGAACCTGCAGGCCTGGGTGACCAACGAGTTCGAGCATGACGGAATTTCGTCCCCGAGCGTGTTCCCCCGGCTGGTGTCGATGGTCGAGTCGGTCGGCGGCCCGCTGGCCTAGCTACGGAGCGCAGTCCGAGCTTGTTCGGGAGGGCCACTGCTGTGGATTTGGGAGCCCGACCCGTGGATTGATTTCCACGGGTCGGGCTCTTTTCATGTGTCCGCATATTTGCATAAACACAGTGAGAGTCGGAATGCTTCGATCTGCGCAATCCGACATCGTTTCGATCCGCTGGCGATTCAAATTCGGGCCATAAAATCCTTGATTCACGAAAATGTGACATGTACCATTGCATAGATTCGTGATGCAGAACACGTGGGCGAGGTTGTCCATGCGACCCAAGGTGAGCCATCGAGCGGCAGTGGGGTTCGAGAGCTTGCGCATCTGGGTGGAATGCGGCGGGGTGGATCCCGGCCTATTCCGCGAAATTAAAGGCTAAGAAACTGCCGGAATGACTGGCTTCGTCGCAACGGGATGTTGGTCCGTTTTTGAAGGATCTCCGGTGCGTTCGAGAAGACGTTAGGAAAAAATATGGACATGCTCACCAGCATCAACGATGCGATCTGGAACCCCATGGCGTACTTCGCCCTGGCGGTCGGACTGTTCTTCACCGTATTGACGGGATTTGTCCAGTTCCGGCGGTTCCCGGACATGATCCGCCAGATCCTGAGCAAGAAGAACAGCTCTGACGGAATCTCTCCGGTCCAGGCGTTGCTCCTGACTCTGGCAAGCCGTGTGGGCGTGGGCAACATCGCCGGCGTCGCAACGGCAATCGCAGCCGGCGGCCCCGGTGCGCTGTTCTGGATGGTCGTCTGTGCGCTGCTCGGATCTGCCAGCTCCTTCGCCGAATCCACGCTGGCCCAGGTCTACAAGCGCCGCATCAACGGCGAGCACCGCGGTGGCATGCCGTTCTACATCGAGCATGGCCTGAAGCTCAAGTGGCTGGCCGTCGCGGTGTCGCTCGTGGCCATGGTCGGCTACGGATTCGTGTTCCCGGGCGTCCAGTCCAACAACATCGCCACCAGCATCGAGACGGCGTTCAACGTGCCGCCGCTGGTGAGTGCCATTGGCATCACCGTGCTCATGGCCTTTGTGATCCTGGGCGGCACCAAGCGTGTAGTCGGTGCCGCGCAGCTGATGGTTCCGGTCATGGCCGTGGGTTACATCCTCGCGGCACTGGTGATCGTTGCCGTGAACTTCGAGCAGATCATCCCGACCATCAGCCTGATCCTGTCGTCGGCCTTCGGCGCCCACCAGGTCTTCGGCGGCATCGTCGGTGCGGCCGTGGCCTGGGGCGTGCGACGCGCGGTATTCTCCAACGTTGCCGGCGTGGGGGAGGGGACCTATGGAGCCGCAGCGGCATCGGTGTCCCACCCCGCCAAGCAGGGTCTGGTCCAAGCCTTCTCGATCTACATCGACACCGTCGTGGTCTGCTCCGCCACCGGCCTGATGATCATCATGACCGGCTCCTACAATGTCACGGCCCCCGACGGCACCGTCCTGATCCAGGGCGTGCCCGACCTCAAGGCCGGCGCCGCGTACACGCAGCAGGCCATCAGTACCGTGTTGCCCGGCGTAGGCCCGGGCTTCGTGGCCGTCGCACTCTTCTTCTTCGCCTTCACCACGCTTGTCGCGTTCTTCTACATCGCCAAGACCAACCTGGTGTACCTGGTTGGCCGCGATGACAGCCCCGTGTTGGACTGGGCCCTGAAGCTGGGCATGCTTGGCATCACCTTCTTCGGTGGCGTCATCAGTGCGGATGCGATGTGGGCCATCGGCGACATCGGCTACGGAACCCTCGGCTGGATCAACATGCTCTGCCTGCTGGCGCTCACCTCGGTGGTCTACAAGGTCACCCGCGACTACGACAAGCAGTGCAAGGCCGGCCTCGACCCCGTCTTCGACCCCATCAAGCTAGGCATCCGAGGGGCCGACTTCTGGGTCGAGGAAGCCGCCGAAATCGCTGAAAACCAGGCAGTTTTGGCCTCGGGCGGGGACCGGAAAAACTAATTTTCGCCAACCGCTTCCATCTGTACAATGTCACATGATACTATTTGAATGTGATGTACGGCATGGAGTCGAAAGCATCACCCACAACTTTGCAAATCATTGAAAAGTCCCCTTGAAAGGAACACAACATGAGCACCACCAAGAAGCCCTGGCACGGAGTCATCGTCGCATCGGCGCTGCAGTTCAAGGATGACTACTCGGTCGATTACGAAGCATTCGCCGATCACGTTCGCTTCCTTGCCAGCAGCGGCTGCGACGGCATCGCCCCGAACGGTTCGCTCGGTGAGTACCAGACCCTGTCCGACGAAGAGCGCGCCAAGGTCATCGAGACCGCAGTTGCAGCAGCTCCGGAGGGCTTCGTAGTCATGGCCGGCGTTGGCGCCTACGGCGGACTGCAGACCCAGAAGTGGGCACAGCAGGCCAAGGATGCTGGCGCACACGCCATCATGTGCCTGCCGCCGAACACCTACCGCGCCACCGACGACGAGGTTGTCGAGCACTTCCGCCTCGCCGCCTCCGCCGGCCTGCCGGTTGTTGCCTACAACAACCCGATCGACACCAAGGTCGACCTGACCCCAGCCCTGGTTGCACGCCTGTTCCACGAAGGCCTGATCGTCGGCATCAAGGAATTCACCGGCGATCCGCGCCGTGCCTACGAAATCAAGGAACTGGCACCGGGCATGGACATCCTCATCGGCACCGATGACACCGTCCTGGAAATGGGCCTCGCCGGCGCCGTTGGATGGGTTGCCGGTTACCCGAACGCCATCCCGCACGCCACCGTCGAGCTCTACCGCCTGGCAACCTCCGGCAACCTTTCGGACATGGAGCGCGCCCGCGAGATCTACCGCGACCTGCACTCGCTGCTGCGCTGGGACACCAAGACCGAGTTCGTCCAGTCGATCAAGCTTTCGATGGACGTCGTCGGCCTCAACGGCGGCGTGTGCCGCCCGCCGCGTGGCCCGTTGACCGACGCCGTGCGCGCCGCGGTCATCGCCGATACCGAGGCTGCAGTGGCCAAGGGTTACAAGTAACCTCGAAACTGCATTGCCGTTGGCCGGCCCCGTAGACACGGGGCCGGCCAACGGCGGCACCGCAATCAACGTCGATTCACCAGAGAGTTTGCACCATGCGCACCAGCAGGATCTTCCACGCAGTGGATTCCCACACCGAAGGCATGCCGACCCGCGTCGTCACCGGCGGCATCGGCACCATTCCCGGAGCCACCATGGCGGAGCGCCGCCTGTGGTTCATGGAGCACAGCGACTGGATCCGCACCCTGTTGATGTGCGAACCGCGCGGACACGCCTCGATGAGCGGCGCGATCCTGCAGCCCTCCACGCGCCCCGACGCCGACTTCGGCGTCCTGTACATCGAGGTCTCCGGACTGCTGCCGATGTGCGGGCACGGAACCATCGGCGTCGCCACCGTGCTGGTGGAAACCGGCATGGTCGAGGTCCACGAACCCGTGACCACGGTGCGCCTGGACACCCCGGCCGGCCTGGTCATCGCCGAGGTCGCCGTCAAGGACGGCGCGGCCGAATCCGTGACCATCCGCAACGTGCCTTCCTACAGCGACCGCCTGGACGCATCGGTCGAGGTCCCGGGCTACGGCACCGTGAACTACGACCTGGCCTTCGGCGGCAACTTCTACGCCGTCGTCGAGCTCGACGACCTGGGCCTGCCGTTCGAACGCGAACGCAAGGACGACCTGATCACCGCCGGCCTGGCCATCATGGACGCCATCAACGCGGCCGACGAGCCCGTGCACCGCGAACGCGACGACATCCGCGGCGTCCACCACGTCTACCTCAATGCCACGGGCTCCACCGCGGAGCACTCCCGGCACGCCATGGCCATCTACCCGGGCTGGTTCGACCGCTCCCCGTGCGGCACCGGCACCAGCGCCCGCATGGCCCAGCTCCACGCCCGCGGCGAACTGGCCCTGGACACCGACTTCATCAACGAGTCCTACATCGGCTCGCAATTCACCGGCCGCCTGGTCGAGGAAACCACCGTCGGCGGCCTCCCGGCCGTCATCCCCACCGTGACCGGACGGGCCTGGCTCACCGGAACCGCCCAGTACTTCCTCGACCCGAGCGACCCATTCCCGGAGGGATTCCTGCTGTGAAGCTGCCATATTTCGACGCCGCCGAGGTTCGCGCCTCGCTTCCCTTCGACCGTGCCATCGGCGCCATCGAGGACGCGCTGCGCGGCCAGACGGACCCGGAAATCGACGGGCCGCGCATCTTCGCGCCGGCGCCGGACGGCGAATTCCTGCTGATGCCGGCCATCGGCCAGGGCTACACCGGACTCAAGGTCGCGACCATCGCCCCGCTGAACCCGGCCAAGGGCGAGGAGAAGATCCAGGGCGTGTACCTGCTCTTCGGTTCCTCGAACCTCACGCCCATCGCCTCGATGGACGGCGCCGAACTCACGGCCATCCGCACCCCGGCGGCGACGCTGACCGCGGTCAAGAACATCGCCGAGGCCCCGGGCGACGCCCCGTTCACGCGGACCCCCAAGGTCCTGGTCTTCGGCGCCGGCATCCAGGCCGTCAACCACATCCGCGCGGCCAAGTCGGTCTTCCCCGAGGGCACCTTCGCCGTGGTGGGCCAGCGCGCCGAGCGCATCCAGGCACTGATCGAGCAGCTGGCCACCGAGGGCATCACCGTCACCCGCGGAAGCGTTCAGGACGTGCCGAACGCCGACGTGATCCTGTGCGTGACCTCCTCGCCGACCCCGCTTTTTGACGGTTCGCTGCCGGCCGAGCACGCCATCATCGCCTCGGTGGGACAGCACGGGCTGGACGCCCGCGAGGTCGACGAGACGCTCGTCAAGCGCTCCGAGGTCGTCGTCGAGGGCCGCGCATCCTCATGGCGCGAAAGCGGGGACCTGATCCCCGCACGCAGCGTCGAGGAGTGGAAAGAGATCAATCCGCTGAACCTCAAGGACCTTGTCAACGGCAAATTCAGCCGCGTCCCGGGCAAGCCGACGCTTTACACGGGTGTGGGCATGGCATGGGAAGACTTGGTTTCCGCCGCAGTGGTGTATGAAGATCACAGGAGTAAAAACGCGTGAGCACACCTGTGGAAATCGGAGAACAAAGCATGATCGGCAATTCAAGGTTCACCATCGAAAAACTAGACCGCCAGATGAGCCTGCGCGAAACCGTCACCGAACGGCTTCGCACCTCGATCATCTCGGGCGACTTGGTGGAAGGCGAGCTGTACTCGGCCCCGAGCCTCGGCGCCGCGTTCGGAGTGTCCGCGACCCCCGTGCGCGAGGCCATGATGGACCTCGTCCGCGAGGGCCTGGTGGAGACCGTGAAGAACAAGGGATTCCGGATCACCGGCATGACCGACGCCGAGCTGCAGGAAATCGCCGAGATCCGCCTGCTCATCGAGCCGGAGGCGACCAAGCGCGCGCTGGCCTCGATCCCGGCCGAAAGCATCCCAGAATTGCGTGCGCTGGCCGACACCATCGTGCGCAAGGCCAGGGACAAGGACGCCGACGGCTACCTCGCGGCCGACCGCGAGTTCCACGCCCGGCTGCTGAGCTTCGCCGGCAACAAGCAGCTCGTGGAACTTGCCACGTCGCTGCGCCTGCGCACCCGGATGTACGGGCTGAAGTCCCTGATGGACAACCACCAGCTCGACGGCTCGGCCCAGGAACACCACGAAATGATCGACTGCGTGGAACGCGGCGACGCGGACGGCATCCGCGACCTGATGATCCGCCACATCAGCCATGCCCGCGGCCTGTGGAACACCGGAACCCCGGAACAAGAAACACCCGCACCAGAGCAAAGAACACCATAGGAGTAATCATGAATGCGCCCAGCGACGTCATCGTCATTGGTGCCGGAGTAATCGGTTCGGCGATTGCATACTTCGCCGCTCAGCAAGGACTCTCCGTCACCGTGCTGGAGCGCGGACTGCCCGCCAGCGGAACCAGTTCCGCCTGCGAGGGCAACATCCTGGTCTCCGACAAGGAACTCGGCCCGGAGCTCGAGCTGACCAAGTTCTCGCTGGACACCTGGCGCGGCGACCTGGCCGAGCACGCCTCGCACTGGGAATTCGAGTCCAAGGGCGGCATCATCGTCGCCTCGCGCGAATCCTCCATGGCCTCGCTGGACCGCCTCACCAAGGCCCAGTCCAACCACGGCATCGACGTCGAATGGGTCGACATCCCGCGGCTGCGCGAGTTGGAACCCAACATTTCCCCCAACGCGCTGGGTGCCGCCTGGTACCCGGACGACTGCCAGGTCCAGCCGATGCTGGTTGCCGGCCACCTGCTCAAGCTGGCCCGCGCCGCGGGGGCCAAGGTACAGAGCCACACCACGGTCACCGGGTTCGTGCGCAACGGCGAGACCGTCACCGGCGTCAAGACCGATCGCGGCGAATTCCACGCCCCGGCGGTCGTCAACGCCGCCGGCAGCTGGTCCGAGGACATCGCGGCACTGGCCGGGGTCAACGTGCCGGTGAAGCCCCGCAAGGGATTCGTCATGGTCACCGAACCGCTGCCACCGATGGTGCACCACAAGGTGTACGCGGCCGAATACGTGGACAACGTGGGCAGCTCCGATGCCGGACTGCAGTCCTCCCCGGTGGTCGAGGGAACCCCCGCCGGATCCATCCTGATCGGCTCCTCCCGCGAGCGCGTCGGATTCGACCGCAGCGTCAACACCGACGCCCTGCGCCAGATGGCCGCCAACGCCATCGCGCTCTTCCCGTTCCTGGAGAAGACGCGCATCATCCGCCACTACCACGGCTTCCGTCCCTACTGCCCGGACCACCTGCCGGTCATCGGGCACGACCCGCGCGCACCGGGCCTCTGGCACGCCAGCGGCTATGAGGGCGCCGGCATCGGCCTGTCCGCCGGCACCGGAAAGCTCGTGGCCCAGGCGCTGGCCGGGCTCGTCCCGGACATGTCCCTGGCGCCCTTCGCCCCCGAACGCTTCGGCGAATTCACCCCTGCAACCAAAGTCCCACAGGAGTCGGCAGCATGAGCACCAAACCGCAGCGGATCACCGTGACACTCAACGCCACGCAGGTGACGGCCGATGCCGGCCAGAGCGTCGGCGCGGTCCTCATGGGGCAGGGCATCAAGGCCTGGCGCACCACCCGCAACGAGGGCAAGCCACGCGGCCTCTTCTGCGGCATCGGCGCCTGCTACGACTGCCTGGTCACCATCGACGGCCAACCAAACCAGCGCGCCTGCATGGTCGAGGCGTGCGACTCCATGAACATTGAAGGGGACTTCGACGCATGAGCACGCAGACGGAATTTGCCTTCGACGTAGCGGTCATCGGCGCGGGCCCGGCCGGCCTGGCCACCGCCGTTGCCGCGGCCGAACGCGGCGCCAGGGTCGTGGTGCTGGACGCCGGCAACCAGCCCGGCGGCCAGTTCTGGCGCCACCGCCCCGAGTCGGTTTTCCCCGAGCCCGACGGCCACGGCCACCACGGCTGGAAGACCTACCTGGACCTGCGTTCGCGCTTCGACGCCGCGATCTGCCGCGGTGCGCTGCGCTACCTTCCCAACACCCAGGTGTGGATGACCGAACGCGAGGACTCCGGCCGCTTTGTGCTGCGCCTGACCCCCGCGACCGGCACCGCGCTCGAGGCCGCAACCGTCCGCGCCGACAAGCTTGTCTCCTGCACCGGCGGCTACGACCGCCAGCTGCCGCTGCCCGGCTGGGAACTGCCCGGCGTCATGGCGGCCGGCGGAATCCAGGCGTTCATCAAGGCCAACGGCACCCTGCCGGGCAGGCGCTTCGTCGTCGCCGGGACCGGGCCCTTCCTGCTGCCGGTGGCCGCAAACATCGCCGAGGCCGGCGGCAAAGTCGTCGCCGTGTGCGAATCCGCCTCGCTGGCCAACTGGCTGCCGCACCTGGGTGCCGCGAGCGGCGTCCCGGGCAAGGCGCTGGAGGGCGCCGAATACGCGGGCATCTTCGCCAAGCACCGCATCCGCTACCGCACCCGCACGGTTGTCACCGAGGTGCTGGGGGAGACCAGCGCCAAGAGCGTGCGCATCGCCAAGGTCGGCGCCGACGGCGCCGTCATCGCGGGCACCGAACAGCTGCTGGAAGACGTGGACGTCGTCGGCTTCGGCTGGGGCTTCACCCCGCAGATCGAACTCGCCGTTGCCCTGGGTGCCGAGACGCGCATCGACGCCGACGGCTCGCTGGTCTGCGTCGTCGACGGGCAACAGGCCTCCAACGTGCCCGGCCTCTACCTTGCCGGCGAAGTGACTGGCGTCGGCGGGGCCGTGCTGGCCGTGGCCGAGGGCCTCGTCGCCGGTGCCGCAGCGGCCAACGGCGACAAGCCGGGCGCCGGCACCGCACGGCAGATCCAGCGCCACCGGAAGTTCGCCGGGGCCATGCACCGGGCGCACCCGGTCCCCGAAAAGTGGGACGACCTGCTCACCGACGTCACCTTGGTGTGCCGGTGCGAGGAGGTCAGCCACGGCGAGGTCGTGCACGCCCGCGACGAACTGGGCGCCACGGACGCGCGCACCATGAAGTCCTTCACCCGCACCGGCATGGGCTGGTGCCAGGGCAGGGTCTGCGGCTTCGCGGTCTCCTGCCTTTCCTCCAAGGGGAACGACGAGACCGGGGCCGTGCGGGCCTCGCTGGCGGCCTTCGCCAAGCGCCCCGTCGCCGCCCCGCTGACCCTGGGCGAGATCAGTGCGCTGGATTCCCGCCAGCCCCTGGACTCCTGACCCCCCCACAAGCTTTCGACCCGCGGACCACCACCGCGCCACCACCGACTTCCCCGTGAAAGGACCACACCCATCATGACGACCACCACCACCGTCACCCCGACGACCGCCACCGAGCTCGAGGAAATCCTCGTCGCCGCCCAGCAGGCCGCCACACCGTGGGCCGCACTGCGCCCGTCGGAGCGTGCCGACGTGCTGGACAAAGTAGCCGACGCCCTTGATGCGGCCGCCGGCACCCTCATCCCGATCGCCATGGCGGAGACCAGCCTGCCGCAGGCCCGCCTGACCGGCGAGCTCAAGCGCACCACCTTCCAGCTGCGCATCTTCGGCGAGGTGCTGCGCGACGGCGCCTACCTGGACGCCCGCATCGACCACGCCGATGCCCAGTGGCCGATGGGCGCACCGCGCCCGGACCTGCGCCGCGTGCTCGAGCCGGTGGGTCCGGTCGTCGTCTTCGCCGCCAGCAACTTCCCGTTCGCCTTCTCCGTGGCCGGCGGCGACACCGCCTCCGCATGGGCCGCCGGCAACCCGGTCATCCTCAAGGCGCACTCGGGCCACCCTGAACTCTCCATCGCCACGGCAAACGCCATCGCCGAGGCCCTGGCTTCCGCCGGCATGCCGGCCGGCGTCTTCGCCCTGGTCATGGGCACCGAGGCCGGCGCCACCGCGCTGAAGGACCCGCGCGTCAAGGCAGCGGGCTTTACCGGATCGATCCCCGGCGGCCGCGCCCTCTTCGACATGGCCAACGCCCGCCCGGAGCCGATCCCGTTCTACGGCGAGCTCGGTTCCAACAACCCCGTCTTCGTCACCGCCGCCGCGGCAGCCGAGCGTGGCGCCGCGATCGCCGGCGAATTCGTCGCATCCTTCACCATGGGTGCCGGCCAGTTCTGCACCAAGCCGGGAACGATCTTCGTCTCGCGCGGCTCGGAGATCGTCGAGACCCTGCGCGCCACCGAGCTTCCGGCCGCCGCAGCCCTTCTCAACGGCCGCATCCAGGCCGGCTACGTCGAGGTGCTTGAGGCCCTGCAAGGCCACGAGAAGGTCCAGGTCCTGGCCCAGGGCTCGGACCCGCTGGCCGATCCGCCAAGCCCGACCCTGCTGCTCACCAGCGCCGAGGACCTGCTGGCATACCCCGAGTCCCTGCAGACCGAGTGCTTCGGCCCGACCGCACTGGTCGTCGAGTACACCGACGAAGCCGAACTCGTCGCCCTGGCCGAAAGCTTCGAGGGCCAGCTGACCGCCACCCTCGTGGGCACCGAGAACTGCGACGTCACGGGGCTGATCGAGGTGCTCTCCCGCAAGGCGGGCCGTGTTCTCTGGAACCAGTGGCCGACCGGCGTCTCGGTGACCTACGCGCAGCAGCACGGCGGCCCGTACCCGGCAACCACCTCCGTGGGCAGCACCTCGGTGGGCACCGCCGCGATCTCCCGCTTCCTGCGCCCCGTCGCCTACCAGGGCTTCCCGCAGGCACTGCTTCCCGAGGCGCTGCGGGACGCCAATCCGCTGAACGTGCCGCAGATGGTCAACGGCAAGCGCTAACCGTTCGCCGCCGGAAACCCCGGTGGAACGGCCCGATGTTCGGGCCGTCCCACCGGGGTTTCCGTTTGTGCCGAGAACGTCAGCTTGATGAACGCCCGCGCTGGCCAACAAGATCGCCGATCGGCGTGGGCTGCGTGGCGTTTGCGGAAACCACCCTCCGCAACCGGGCCCTGGCCATATCATGTAGCTGTGCGTGAAATCCTTGCGGCCATCGGGCCTGCACTAGAACTCTTTGGCTGGATCGCGCTGTTCGGTGCCATCGGATTTTTTGTGGTGGCGCGGGTTTCCCGCCGCAGCCAACAAAATTGGCGCGAAGCACCCTGCGAAGTCACCGAGCTCGAGGGCCAGGCCTGCCTTGTCTGGACCAGCGCCGACGGCACCGCCCACAGCCGGGCGCTCGACGAACTGGAACCGGGCCCGTCCGGCAACCCGGACCGGGTGTACTACAAGGTCACCGCGCCCCAAAAGATCCAGATCGAACAGCCCCGTTCCCACGTGCGCTTCATGCTGGTCCTGGCCTGGACCATGTTGGGCCTGTGGGCGCTGTGCAATGTCGTGCCGCTGGTCCTGCACCAGATGATGATTTCCGAACCGTTCTAGGACGGGCTCCGAACGGGCAGGGAGAGCGAAACGATCCGCGAGCTTTCGCCCTCGTTGGTGGCGATCCACAGCTCGGAATCGGACACCGCGAGCACATCGCGCAGGCGGCCCTGCCCTCTGAGAACCACGCTGGCGTCAGGCAGGGTGCCTCTGGATGCCGGCTCGCCAGCGGGAAGCCCCAGCCTCCAGAGCCGTTCCCCGCGCAGGCACGCCACGTAGGCGGCGCCGTCAACGATCGCCAAGGCGCTCGGTGAAGCGTCGGCCGTCGACTTCCACACATGGACCGCGTCGATGAATTCTTCCCTATGGGGCGCGCCCGTCACGTGCGGCCAACCGTAGTTGCCGCCCGGGACCACCAGGTTCAACTCGTCGTTCTTGTCCGGTCCCAGCTCGCTGACCCAAAACCGGCGCGACGAATCCCACGCGAGCCCCTGCACGTTGCGGTGGCCGAACGAGTAGACGGGGGATCCGGTGAACGGATTCCCGACGGGAATGCTGCCGTCGGGATCCAGGCGCAGTATCTTCCCGTTCAGCCGGGCAGGGTCCTGTGCCGCGGCCGAATCCGTTGCGTCCCCGGTGCCCACATAAAGCAGGCCGTCGGGGCCGAACTTGATCCGCCCGCCGTTGTGGATGGTGGCCCGGGGAATGCCCACGAGAATCGGTTGGGGTTCCCCGAGCTCGTCGGGGCCCAACTCGAACCGAAGCACCCGGTTGTCGTTCCGGGTGCTTGTGTAGGCGTACAGCCATTCGCGGCCGCCCTCCTGCAACGTTTCGAGTCCCAGCAGTCCGCCCTCGCCGCCCGGGACAACGCCGGGCACCTTGGCAAAGGTCTCGAGCGTCCCCTCGGGGGAGAGGAGCTTGACCAGCGCGGTGTCGCGTTCGGAAACCAGGGTGCCGCCGTCGCTGCGACGTGCCATCGACCAAGGGGTGGACAGGCTGCTGGCGATCACCACCGGGCGGTTCACGGGCTCCGGGGAAATCGGATTGGGCTTGAGCGGGTCCGTACATGAAGACAACACGGCCAGCGTTCCCGCCCCGGCCAAGAGCAGAAAGGACCGCCGACCCACTCCGATTGGCACTCCGGGCTGCACCACCGTCATGGTCAGAGTCTAGGTCGAAGTTCCGCGTGCTTCCAGAGGAATCCGCGACTTCGACGCCGTGAGCGATCAGGCTTTGGGTCTGGCGGGCATTGCGCGGGATGATGGAGTCACATGTATTGAGTTCTTATCTCCCCGTGCGGTCCGCGGCGGCGATGACACCACCAGGAGGCACCCTCATGAGCGAAGCCATCAACATCGGTTCCGTCGACAGCATCGACGAAGGCGAAGCCATCGTCATTCCCGCCGAAGAAAACGGCACCAAGGACGACATCGCGGTCTTCCACGCCGAGGACGGCAACTTCTACGCCATCAACGATGAATGCACGCACGAGACCGCCTCGCTTGCCGACGGCTGGATCGAAGGCACCGAGGTCGAGTGCCCCGTGCACGCCGCAAAGTTCTGCCTCAAGTCCGGCGAGGCGCTCTGCCTGCCGGCCACGGTCGCCGCACGCACCCACAAGATCCAGGTCGAGGACGGGGAGCTGATGCTTTACCCGGACACCCCGGCCGTCTAAGGCGCTTTTCGAACACGGCAAGGCCTGACGCACCACCGCCAGCACGCAGGTCGGCGAACCACCACCCCAGCAGAAGGACACATGCCCCACACCATGAACGTTGAATCGATCCTCATCATTGGCGGGGGCCTGTCCGGCTTTGCCGTGGCACAGAACCTGCGCAACCGCGGGTTCGACGGCAGCATCGGCATCATCGACCCGGCGGGGATACCCTACGACCGCCCGCCGCTGAGCAAGGCCTACCTGCTGGGAACCAAGGACGCCGAGGGCATCGAGCTGGCACCCCGATCCTGGTTCGACGAGCACCGGGTGGACATCATCCAGGGCACCGCCGCCGAGCTGCTGCTGGACCCCCTGGGCGTCCTACTGGAGGACGGCAGCCGCCTGCATGCCGACCGCCTGGTGCTTGCCACCGGCGGTTCGGCCAGGCCGCTGCCCATCGAGGGCGGGGAACTGGACTCGGTGTTGGCGCTGCGCAACCGCCAGGACGCGGACCTGCTGCGCGGCAAGCTCCGCCCCGGCGTCCACCTGGCCATCGTGGGGGCCGGGCTCATCGGCGCCGAGGTCGCCTCCGCGGCCCTTGAACTCGGCGCCCGCGTGACGCTGATCGACCCGATCGACCCGCCCCTGGTGCCGGCCGTGGGCCCCGAGCTGGCCCGCCGCCTGCATGACATGCACGCCACCGCGGAGATCGACACGATCCAGGGCACCCCCGAGCGCATTGTCCGTTCGGAGGGCAAACACCTCATCGAGCTGTCCGACGGACGGACAATCACCAGCGACGAGGTGCTGGTCGGAATCGGCATCGTGCCGAACGCCGAGCTGGCCGCCTCCGCGGGCATCAAGACCGACAACGGCGTGATCGTCGACGGAAACCAGCGCACCAGCCACCCGAACATCTACGCCGTGGGGGACCTGTCCCGGACCCAAACCGACGCCGGCGAACTGTTGCGCCGCGGCGAGCACTGGGAACACGCGATGAACACCGGTGCCACGGCGGCGGCGGCGCTGCTCGGCCAGGAATTGCCGCTGCACGGGGCCTCGTGGTTCTGGTCCGACAGGCACGGGGTGCACGTCGAGGGTGTGGGCGAAATGAATGCCGAGGGGCGCACCGTCCTGCGGCTTGTCGACGGCGAGCCCGTTGCGGCGTTCCGTCTCGACGCCGGGGGCCGCATGCTTGGCGCGGCGGCCATCGACGGCGGGCTGACCATCCGGGCGGCCCGGCGCATCATCGACAAGCGCATCGTCGTGGACGCGGCAGCCCTCGCCGATCCTTCGGTGCCGTTGAAGAAACTGGCGCGCTAGCAGGGGGCCGGCAGTCGATCGCCGTACTAGACGGCGGGCGATTGCCTCTGCGTGTCCGGGCCCAGCCCGGACACCGTCGCCAAGGCCGAATCGGTGCCCAGCTCGGCGCGTTCCGCCGGGTGTTGCAGGTAGTGCGCCAGCGTGCGGAGCAGGGCGTCCGGGTTCGCCGCGAGCTCGTGGACCTGGATCCGCAATCCGCTGGGGCCCTTGGACGGACCGGCCAGCGGGGAGCCCTCCTTGCTTTCTTCCGTGCACGTGACAAGAATCCAGGCGGGTCCGCGCTTGCCCAGGGGCTGTCGCTGCGGGGGATCGGCGGCTTCGACGGATGACACGTCGTTCCAATAGATTTCGTGCATGCCCCGTGAACCGTAAAGCACGATGCGGCTGCGCGTGAGGTAGACCCCGGGGTTCTGGGCGGTCGCGGCAATGCGGGCCATCCTCAGTCCCCGGAACATCAGGAAGACTCCGCAACCGATCAAGGCAATGCCCAAGAGCACGATCAGGAACAGCGGACTGTAGTCGTGCAGGAACATGAGCCGGGCACTGAGCGCGATGCTTGCCACGAGCACCACGACGGAGAGCCCCACCACCACCGCGGCCAGGATGGCCGAGCTCCTGAAGATCGGGAACCACGTGGCCGCCCGTTGGCCGGTGCTGGTTTCGACCGCCGCGGTTTCCACGGGGCTGTCACGGGTAGGGCGCCGGAACGCGGAAACCACGCCGAGCAGAAGGGCCGCGGCGCTGGCAAGCAGCGCCGTCGAAAGGGCCGCTTTTCCATGGGCGATGGCGTAGGCGCCGGCCGCACCCAGGAAGATGATCAGCAAAAAGGTGGCCAACAAGTGGTGAGCAAGATTCCAGCCGCGGTGTCTGGGTCTCCACACCAAAGGTCCGAATCCCGATTCGCTCATATCAATAGCCTAATCTGGCAATCCTCCAAATCGAGAAATCTTCCTCACTTTTCCGCTTTGCAAGTCGCTGATTCATTTAGAACTCGTTTACGATGAACGCATTATGGAATCAATGCGTAAACGTGCAAAATTGGTCACTTGGCTGCTTATCGGTGCTTTGGTGCTAGGCGCCGGTGCCGGCCTGCTCTCGGGGTTGGTCTAGTGCAGATGGATGACAGTATGACAGGCACGCTGCCGGAAGCGCTGCAAGCGCCCACGAAGAGGGTTTCTCGCGGGTGGATCACCTCGGTGGTGCTGGTCAACCTGGGCATCAACATTGTCATCTTTGCGCCATTGAATGTCCTGCTGGGGTTGCAGGCGACCGCCATTGATGCGGGGAGCAAGGAAGCAATCCTGTCATTGGTGACGGCCTGCGGAGCGGCCGTTGCGCTGGTGTCAAACCCGCTGTTCGGGGCCCTGTCGGACCGGACCGTTTCCAAAATGGGCCGCCGCTCTCCATGGATCCTTGCCGGTGCAATTCTTGGTGCGGCATCGTTGCTGATGCTCTCCGGAGCCACGACGGTCGGGTTGATGCTCATTGGCTGGTGCGCGTTGCAGGCTTCGGTCAACGCTGCTTATTCGACGGTGACCGCCGCTGTTCCCGACCGGGTTCCATCTGCCAATCGGGGTTCCGTTGGCGGATTGGCGGCCATGGGCCAGACGGTCGGCATCCTTCTCGGCGCGGTGGTTGGATTCGTGATTTCGGGCAACGTTGCCGTCGGCTACATCATCTGCGCCGTGGCATTGGTTGTTTCGGTCGTCCCCTATGTGCTGCGGCCGAATGATCCGCAGCTGCCCAAGGAATGCAGGGCGCCGTTCAAGTTGGGTGAATTCCTCAAGAGTTTCTGGATCAACCCGGTCAAGCACCCGGACTTCGGATGGGCCTGGCTGACCCGCCTGATGATGAACACCGGCAACCAGATGACGATCGTCTATCTCCTGTTTTACCTCACGGATGTGGTCCGCCATCCGGATCCGGCCGGTGGTGTCCTTGTGCTGACTGGTACGTATGCCGTCATGGTGATCATCAGTGCCGTGATTTTCGGGCCGATGAGCGACACGAGCGGCAAGCGCAAGATCTACGTCATTTTCTCCTCCATCGTGGTGGCATGCTCGGCCCTGATCATCGCCGTTTTCCAGACTTTCCCCGGCGCGATTGCCGGCGCCGCGGTTCTCGGGTTGGGCTTTGGCGCCTATCTGGCTGTCGACTTTGCCTTGCTGACCCAGGTATTGCCGTCGTCGCGTGCGAGGGCCAAGGACATGGGCGTCATCAATATCGCGAACTCGCTGCCGCAGGTCATTGCCCCTGCGCTGGCGTTCTTTGCCGTGACGGTCATTGGAAGTTATTCGGCATTGTTTGTCGTTGCTGCCTGCATCGGTCTGGTCGGCGCATTTCTCGTGCGCAACATCCGTTCGGTTCCCTAACAGGGCAAGGCGAGTTGGGCCGGGCCCCAGCCGGGGTCCGGGTCGATCGGCCGGGGTGCGCGCTGGATGTCAGATGGCTCACCAAACGCCCAGATAGATGCAATGCACCGATAGGCTTTGATGATGGATTGGTTACGAGATGCACCCTTTGGTTGGGCATATGCATTCTTGTTCCTATTGGCCATGGCGAGGGCCAACACCACCTACTGGCTTGGTCGCGGTATTGCCGCGGGAGTGAAGCACACAAGATTCCAGCATTTGATGACCGGCTCGATCTATCAGCGTGCCGAACGATTCATCCAAAGATGGGGGATCTTCGCCATCCCGCTCTCGTTCATGACGGTGGGAATCCAGACCGCGGTCAACGCCAGTGCCGGAGTGGCCCGCATGCCCTTGGCCAGGTACATTCCCTCGGTCATCGTCGGCTGCCTCATCTGGGCCACCATATATTCCACCGTGGGAATGGCCGTCGTTTACGCATGGATCGCATTGGGGTGGCAGTGGATTGTCGCCGGTGCGCTGGTCGTGGCGATCACGACCTTCGCTTGGATCCGCTACCGCCGGCAAGACGGCTAACCACCGCAACCACTGCGCACCTCAAACCATTTTTGTTGCGGCGCGTTGGGGTATTTTGCGAATTTTCATCGGTATTATCGATGCAAATAGGAAATGCTTGCGAAAGTCGGGTAGCTCGGTGGCCATTACAGCAAAGAATTTTCGACCGACCAATCCGGTCGAACTGGACGACATCGACCGTGGCCTGCTGCGCATGCTCACCGAAAATGCGCGCCGCACCAACAACTCCTTGGCCGAGGAACTGGGCATAGCCCCTTCCACGTGTCTGGCGCGGCTCAATGCCCTGCGCTCTGCCGGGGTTATCCGGCGTTTCACCCTGGAAATCGATCCGGTCGTCCTGGGCCACGCACTCGAGGCGTTGATCTTCGTGAAGATTCGCCCGGGAGCCCGGCACCTGATGTCGACCTTCGCCGAGGAGATGCGGGCCAAGCCGGGCGTCACCCAGCTGTTTTTCCTGGGCGGCGCCGACGACTTCCTGATCCACGTGGCCGTGAGGGATTCAAACGACGTTCGTCAGTTTGTGCTCGACAACCTCTCGGCAAACCCCGCCGTGGCAACCACCCAGACATCGCTCGTGTTTGAGCACAGCCAGGGCGCAGTGCCCTGGCTGTGACCAGTGCCTTGGGGAATCGGCCGGACCGACCTCACCACGAGGTGTCGCGCGGGCGTCCTTCGTCGTAGCCGGCAGCCGACTGGATTCCCACGATCACGCGTTCACGGAACTCGGCAATGGACGAGGCCCCTGCGTAGCTGAACGATGAGCGCACACCGGAAATGATCGAATCGATCAGGTCCTCCACGCCCGGGCGCTGCGGGTCTAGGTACATCCGGGAGTGCGAGATGCCTTCCTCGAACAACGCGGCGCGGGCCCTGTCGTAGGCTGACTGGTGCCGGGTGCGCTGCTGGACGGCGCGCGCCGATGCCATCCCGAAGCTTTCCTTGTAGAGGCGGCCTTGCCCGTCGCTGGCCAGATCGCCCGCGGATTCGTAGGTCCCGGCGAACCAGGAACCGATCATGACGGAGGCCGCGCCGGCGGCCAGCGCCAGGGCGACGTCGCGCGGGTACTTCACGCCGCCGTCCGCCCAGACCTCGGCGCCGAGCTCCTGCGCCGCGGTGGCGCACTCGAGCACCGCGGAAAATTGCGGGCGGCCCACGCCCGTCATCATGCGCGTGGTGCACATGGCTCCCGGACCCACTCCGACCTTCAGGATGTCGGCGCCGGCTGCCACCAGGTCCCGGGTGCCCGCGGCCGAAACGACATTGCCCGCAGCCACGGGAATCCTGCGCCCCGTCCGCTGGGTGAATTCATCGCGGGCGGCAACCACTTGGGGAAGTGCCTCGATCATCTTTTCCTGGTGCCCGTGCGCGGTGTCGACGACTATGACGTCGACGCCGGCCGCGAGCAGTGCTGTGGTCTTGGCTCTGACGTCGCCGTTGATGCCCACCGCTGCACCGACCATGAGCCGTCCGTCCGGGTCGAGGGCCGGGACATACATGGAGGAACGCAATACGCCCTTGCGGGTGAGCACCCCCGCCAAGTTCTCCCCGTCCAGCACCGGCACCATGCCCAGATGCCGGGAGCTCAGTGTTTCAAAGACCGAATCCAGGTCCGCGTCCTTGGAAACCGTGACGATTTCCGAGGTCATGACCTGCTGGACGGGGGTGAACCGGTCGACCTCCAGACAGTCCTTCTCGGCGATGATCCCCACCGGTCGGTGCCCGTCCAACACGACCGCCGCGCCGTGTGAACGCTTGCCCAGAAGTGCCAGCGCGCTGGAGACGCTGTCACCGACCTTGACGGTGATCGGGGTTTCAAACACCGTGTGGGCGCTCTTGACCTTGGAAACCATGTCTTGAAGCGCCGTCAGGGAAATGTCCTGGGGCAGGATGGTGATTCCGCCGCGGCGCGCCACGGTCTCCGCCATGCGCTTGCCGGCCACCGCCGTCATGTTGGAAACGACCAAGGGAATCGTGGTTCCCACCTGGTCCGGGGTGATCAGATCCACCGAGGTTCGCGAAACCACTGCGGAGCGCGAGGGCACCATGAAGGTGTCGCTGTAGGTGAGGTCGTGCGTGGGCTGGGCGTCATTGAGAAATTTCACTCGATCAGGCTACAACCAACAGGGGTGGTCGTGTGACTGTGGTCACGCGTGCTGGTGGGGTGCCGTAGTAAAAAGGCATGAATGACTGGCCAAATTATGCCACTCTGGGGGCGTGGTTCGATGTTGTGCCAAGCAAATTAGGGCCGAAAACCAGCACTAATTTGTTTGGCGATTCCGGGCGTATGGTGGGTTCAAGTGCGGCTCGAATTCCGCGTGGCTGCCAACCTTTGGGAGAGCATCATGGCCGTTTCTGTCCCCGTCGCCGAGTGCGCCGTCGCAAATTGTTCGTTCAATGATCATTCGCATTGCGGTGCAGCGGGAATCACCATCGGCGGCAACGCCGACCACGCGCAGTGCGCCACGTTCATCGATACCGGAGTTCATGGCGGGCTGCCGAAGGTTCTGGCCTCGGTAGGCGCCTGTCAGCGCACCGAATGCTCCCACAATGAGCACCTCATGTGCGCCGCCACCGAGGTTCGGGTTGGTCCTGGTGCCGACAACGCCGACTGCCTGACCTACGATCACAAGTACTAGGCTCCGCAAAACCAAAATGCCGCCGGCATGAACCCGTGGAATCAACGGGTTCATGCCGGCGGCATTTGCCGTTTGGGCCATCTGTTGCCGACTCCCGATGGCTGCCCCCGGGGCCATGCCATCAATGTTGCGTCAGCTTCCTGGCGCCGCGTTCACTGGCGCGCGTCCCGGACTCTGGTTCCGCCGTTGGGCCACGTAACACCACGCCGTTTTGGTCGGGAGGGTGGCTCCCTTAAGCGGGTGGTTCCGGTATCTTCGTTCTGCCGTGGCCGTGATGGTGGTTTTCCTTGCGACTAGGTGTTGTCTCTGATGGGCCGTAGCGATTCAATGAGAGGAAGATGGCCTCCAAGCATTGTGGGCGCACCCGTATTGCCTCAATTGTTGAACAACCCTCTTGCCATGATTGTTCAACAACATGTAATGTACCTTTCATTGCTCCCCACCTGTGACAGCTGTCACCCGCACTCTTGACGGACGGAATCATGGCTACTCCCACCACAAAACCGAAGCTCAGTACTTCAGCCCGGCGCACGGCACTGCTCGGTGCCATGTTCCTCATGGCGACCAGCGCCATCGGCCCGGGCTTCATCACCCAGACCACTGAATTCACCGTACGGATCGGGGCATCGTTCGCCTTCGCCATCGTGGTGTCGATTCTCGTGGACATCGCCGTGCAGCTGAACGTCTGGCGCATCATCGGCGTTTCCGGCCTGCGCGCCCAGGAGCTGAGCAACAAGGTCCTGCCGGGTGCCGGTTGGGTCCTGGCGGCCCTCGTCTTCATCGGCGGCATCGTCTTCAACATCGGCAACATCGCAGGCACTGGCCTGGGCATGAACGCCATGATCGGCATCGATCCCAAGATCGGCGGCGCAATTTCCGCGGCAGTTGCCATCCTGATCTTCCTTTCCAAGCGTGCGGGCATGGCCCTGGATAAGATCGTGGTCCTGCTGGGCGCCATCATGATCCTGCTGATGCTCTACGTGGCCATCGTTGCCGCACCTCCGGTGGGAGAAGCACTGAAAAACGCAGTGCTGCCCGAGCAGATCGACTTCCTGATCATCACCACGCTGATCGGTGGAACCGTCGGCGGTTACATCACCTACGCAGGCGCACACCGCATGCTGGATTCCGGTGCCACCGGCATAGACAACGTCGGAGACATCACCAAGAGCTCGATCCTGGGCATCATCGTCACCGGCATCATGCGCGTCCTGCTGTTCCTGGCCATCCTCGGCGTTGTCGCCGGCGGCGCCGTGCTGGTCACCGACAACAAAGCGGCAGAGGCCTTCGGCATCGCGGCCGGCGAGATCGGCATGCGTTCCTTCGGCATCGTGCTCTGGGCCGCCGCGCTGACCTCCGTGATCGGCGCCGCGTACACCTCGGTCTCCTTCATCACCAAGTCGACCACCCCGGAGCGCACCCGTAACCTGATCACCGTCGCCTTCATCGGTGTCTGTGCTGTCATCTACCTCTTCCTGGGCCAGGCCCCGCAGACGCTGCTGATCTTCGCCGGCGCCTTCAACGGGCTGATCCTGCCCTTTGGTTTCGCGATCCTCCTCTACGCGGCATGGCGCCGCCGGGATCTGCTGCAGGGCTACGCCTACCCGAAGTGGCTGCTGGGCATCGGTGTCGCCACCTGGTTGCTGACCCTGTTCCTCGGCTGGAACTCGCTGGCCGGCCTGGCCAAGCTCTGGGCCTAACCCTGCAGGTTTCTCCTCCCTCCATGCGCATCGAAAGGACATCCAAATGACGAGTACCGGCGAACGCACCAGCACGCTCCCCGAAAACCGAGCAGGTCTTTCCCCTGCGGAGGCGCGCGAACTGTTCCGCGACGGGCTGGTGGTCCCCACCGCCGGTTTCTCGCTTGGATATGCACAGGCAAACCTGATCATCGTGCCCAAGGACCAGGCGTTCGACGTCCTGCTCTTCGCCCAGCGCAACCCCAAGTCATGCCCGATCCTGGGAGTGCTGGACGCGGGGGAGACCAGTGGGGAACTGCTGAAGGGCGGGGACATCCGCACCGATGTCCCGCAGTACTTCGTCTACGAAAACGGCGTGAAGATCGCCGAGCCCACGGACCTGTCCGAGTACTGGCGCGATGACCTGGTGACGTTCATCGTGGGCTGCTCGTTCACGTTCGAGACGGCGCTGATGGAGGGCGGCATCAAGATCGCCCACATCGACCAGGGCGTGAACGTACCCATGTTCAAGTCGAACATCCGCAGCGCCTCCGCGGGGTCCATGAGCGGCCCGATGGTGGTGTCGATGCGCCCGATCCCCGCCTCCCAGGTGGCGGACGCGGTGCGTATCACCTCCCGCTACCCGGCGGTGCACGGGGCTCCGGTGCACATCGGCAACCCGGAGGAACTGGGCATCATGGACCTGTCCAAGCCCGACTTCGGCGACCCGGTGGAGATCCCGGAGGGATACATCCCGGTGTTCTGGGCCTGCGGTGTCACTCCCCAGGCCGCGGTCATGGAGTCCCGCCCGGCGTTGGCGATCGGCCACGCCCCGGGGCACATGCTCATCACCGACGCACGGGACAGCAACTACCTGGTGCCGTAGCAAGCAAGCCGCATCAATACGCAGCAAGAGAAAGCAATGCCCGCCCTGTTCAACAGGGCGGGCATTGCTTTGCTCAGGGGTCCTGGCTCGAATCTAGCGTGATCCCAGCCAGACGTTCACTTCGCCCAAAAGCATGGCCTTGGTCGGATCGTCGAGGAAGGAAGCCTCGATCGAGTTCCTGGCCAGCACCGCCTGGTCATCGCGGCTCAGGTCGAACTGCCCGATGACCGCGGCGAAGTTCGCGTCCAGGTAGCCGCCGAAGTAGGCGGGGTCATCCGAGTGGATGGATACCTTCAGGCCCAGGTCCAGCATCCGCCGCAGCGGATGATCGGCGATGGTATCCACCGCCCGCAGCCGCACGTTCGAGAGCGGGCACACGGTCAACGGCATCTGCTCGGCCACCAGCCGTTGTACCAGGGCCGGGTCCTCGAGGCAGCGAATTCCGTGATCGATGCGTTCGACCTTCAGCAGGTCAAGGGCCTGGACGATGTACTCGGCGGGGCCTTCCTCGCCGGCATGGGCAACGACGTGCAAACCGTTTTCACGGGCGTAGGCGAAGACCTCCTGGAACAGGATCGGCGGGTAGCCGAGCTCCGAGGAATCCAACCCGATGCCGTCGATGGCGTGCTTCTCCTGCACCAGGGTGCGCAGGATCCCCATGGCGGATTCGGCGGGGGCATGGCGCCAGAAGCAGGCGATGAGCCGGTGCGTGATGCCCCAGCGGGCAAGCCCCTCGTCGAGGCCCGCGCGGATCCCGGCGATCACCTCGGTCAGCGTCAGGCCGCGTTCGAGGTGGGCCTGCGGGTCGAAGAACAACTCAACGTGCCGCACGCCCGATTCGTGGGCGCGCAGCAGGTAGGCGGTGGTGATCTCCTGGAAGTCCGCGGCGGTGCGCAGAACAGCCATGTTCGTGTAGAACAGGTCGAGGAAGGACTGCAGGTTGCTGAAGTCGTACTGTTCGCGCAGCTCCTCCAACGAGGGCCACGGCAATTCGATGTTGTTTTGCCCGGCCAGACGCAGGATGGTCTCGGGCTCCAGCGTCCCTTCCAGGTGTATGTGCAGTTCGGCAACAGGCAATTTCACGGGCGGGCCACCGACTGCGCGTCGGCCAGCGCCAGGGTTCCGCGCATGATCTCCTCGATGGCGCCATCCTCGGCTTCCAGCACCACGCGGCAGTGCGCGCCCGACGGCTTGGGGTAGCCCTTGTAGAGCCCGCGCAGGTCGCAGATGGTCTGCCCGCGGCCGGGGCCGTCGGTGGCGTCCACGACCACGCGAGCGTACGGGGCAGAGGTAGCCTGCACCCGCCCGACGGCGATGGCCGCGGCCAGCGGATCGTGCATGACCGAGCAGCGGCGGCCGAAGACGCCCTTGTAGAAGTCGAAGTAGTAGTCGAGCATCGACCCGACGGCCTGCACCGCGGGGGACTCGCTGGCCTTCAGGCGTTCGAGATCGGCCTCCTCGAGCACGTGGGACATCGTCACGTCCAGCGGCACCAGGACGATCTCCCAATCCGCGGCGAAGACCTCCGCTGCGGCTTCCGGGTCGTTGTGGATGTTGGCCTCGGAGGCCGGGGTGATGTTGCCCGGTGCCATGGCGGCGCCGCCCATGATGGTCAGCTCGCGGACGAGGCCCGGAAGCTCCGGGTCCAGGCGCAGCGCCGCGGCGATGTTGGTCAGCGGGCCGATGGCGATGACGCGCAGCTGGCCGGGGGTTGCCCGGGCCAGGCGCACCAGCATCTCGGGTGCCGTCTCGGGGGCGAGTTCCAGGCCGGCGTCGGGCAGCTCGACTTCGCCGATGCCGTTCTGGCCGTGCACGTGGGGAGCGCCGCCGCCGTAGGGACGTGCCTGCGGGTCGTGGTGCCCCAGGGCCACCGGGACGTGCCCGTGTCCGGCCAGCGCCAGGAGGTTCTGGGTGTTGGTCGCGCCCTGCAACGCATCAGTGTTGCCGCTGACCGAGCCGACGCCCACGAGGTTCGCCCCGGATCCGAGCAGGTATGCAAGTGCCAGGGCATCGTCGATCCCGGTGTCGCAATCGAGGAATACGGGGGCGTTGTCGGGGGTGGTGTTCATGCGTTGGTCCTTGGCTTTGGCGTGCGAGTTGGCTACAAGGATACCTGCCACGCTCCGGGGAGCCGGTGTTGGACGCCGTTGGTCGTCCCGGTGGAATGGGGCGTTTCCGGATCCGGGTTCCCCTGGCCGAGCGTACCCGCAGGGGCCGCCTTCGCGGGGGAGAAGGCAGGGCCGGCCGTCATCAAACCCGTGGACATAGGTCAAACATGAAACACTGGCCTGAAATGCGTTTGTGCAGCCACGCAGGCCATCGTGCCGAGGAGCCTGTCGCGCACCCTGTCGATCTGAAAGCCGAGCCCCGCCGTCGTGTCACGACCCGCAAGACCCTGGTTCCCCGCAGCGCTGTCCCTGACGATGGTCGGCTGGGGTGCCAACCAGTTTGTTTCCCTGCTGGTCTACTACAGGCAGCACCACGGCTTCTCCGAGGTCCTTGTCACCTCGATGCTGGGCATCTACGTCGCGGGCCTGGTTCCGGCGCTGCTGTTGGGCGGGCGCTATTCGGACAGGACCGGCCGCAAGCGCGTGACGATTTTTGCCGTGTCCCTCTCGATGGTCGCGAGCGTTGCCATGATGGGCGCGGTCTTCGGGGCCGCGCCGCTGTTCATCGGCCGCCTCCTGGCGGGAACCGCCACGGGCCTGGCGATGGCCGCGGCGACCAGCTGGGTCAAGGAACTGTCCCAGGCCCCGTGGGACCTGAAATCGGTCCCCGGAGCCGGAGCCCGACGGGCCTCCCTGATGACCGCGGCCGGATTCTGGCTGGGCCCGGTGACGGGCGGTCTGCTGGCGGCTTGGGCGCCGGCCCCGGAGGTCCTGCCCTACGCGGTGCACATCCTGTTGTGCGTTCCGCTGCTGGCAGTACTGGCCCGGATGCCCGAAACCACGACGGCGCACCAGCCACGGACTTCCCTCGCATCCGGTGCGCCGCACCCTGGCGAGGGACGCAAGCGCTTCCGGCTGGTGGTTGCCCCGGCCGCGCCGTGGGTGTTCGCGGCCGGGACCACCGGCTTCGCCGTCATTCCCGCCGTGGTTCCCGGTCTGGGGGAGGGCCGCCTGGCCTACGCCACGGCGGCCGTTGCCATCACGCTGGGCTGCAGCGTGCTGATCCAGCCGTTGGCCAGACGAGTGGACACCGTCCGCAACGCCAGGTCCTTGCTGACGGGGCTTTGCGTGGTGCTGCTGGGCCTGTGCCTGGTGTTGCTGGCGATTCTCACTGCAGTCCCGGCGCTGGGGCTGGCGGCCTCGGCGGTCCTCGGCTGCGGCAGCGGCCTGCTCATGGTCGGCGGGTTGCTGGAAATCCAGCGTGCGGCCGGGGCCCACGAGCTCGGTGCGCTGACCGGGTTCTTCTACACGCTTGCCTATGCGGGATTCCTGGCCCCGACCATCGTGGCGTTCCTGGCCCAGTGGATCGGCGGCGCCTGGATCCTGGCGGGCATGGTCCTGCTGTGCGCCGCGTCGCTGGCCACGGTCGCACTGAACTCGCGCAAGCACCTGCCCCACGCACTCGAGAGGGTCTAGACGGTACCGGATCCCTCGGCCCGGTCCGGGACGAACCTGTAGCCCATGCCGGGCTCCGTGAGCAGGTAGCGGGGCTCGGCCGGGGCGGCCTCCAGCTTCTTGCGCAGCTGCCCCAGGTAGAGGCGCAGATACCCGGTCTCCTTGACCAGATGCGGCCCCCACACCTCGGTCAGCAGGGTCTGCTGGGTGACCAGCTTGCCCGGGTTGTTCAGCAGCACCTCCAGCACCCGCCACTCGGTGGGCGTCAACCTGACGGGCTTTTCCGGGGTTCCCCGGGTGACTTGCTTGGCCGCCAGGTCGACGTTCACGTCCCCGAACCGGATGACCGGGACCTCCGGCGCGCCGGGAGTGCGCCGGGAGAGCGCGCGGATCCGCGCCAGCAGCTCCTCGGTGGAGAACGGCTTGGTGACGTAGTCGTCGGCCCCGGCATCGAGCGCCGCGACTTTGTCCGAGGCGTCGCTGCGCCCGGAGATCACCAGGATGGGAATCGAAGACCAGCCGCGCAGCGCGGCGATCACCTCCAGCCCGTCCAGCTTGGGCATGCCCAGGTCCAGCAGCACCAGGTCCGGGTGGGCCGCCACGGCCAGGCGCACCGCGGCCGCCCCGTCCGCGGCGGGAACCACCTCGTAGCCGTAGGCGCCCAGCGTGATGCGCAGGGCGCGCAGGATCTGCGGGTCGTCGTCGGCAATCAAGATCTTCATGCGGTTGGTCCTGCATCCTCGGGTTCCGGTGCCGCCGGCAGCGACAGCACCATGGTCAATCCTCCGCCGGGGGTGTCCTCCGCGGCCAGCGACCCGCCCATGCCCTCCGCGAAACCGCGGGACAGCGCCAGGCCGAGGCCCAGGCCTGTCAGGTTGTCGGTGTCCCCGTGGCGCTGGAACGGGACGAAGATCGCCTCCTTTTCCGCGGCGGGGATGCCGGGGCCGAAGTCGATGACGCGGACCTCGGTGCGGCCGGCAAACTGGCTGGCGGCCAGGATCGGGCGCCGGGCGCCGGCCCCGTAGCGCAGGGCGTTGAGCAGCAGGTTCACCACGATGCGCTGCATCAGGACCGGGTCCGCGGTCAGCTGGTCCAGGTCCTGCGGCACGTCCACCTCGATCTCGGCGGGCCCCAGCCCGGCCTCCTCCAGCGCGGGCAGCAGCACGTCCTCGACGGAAACCACGGACATGTTCACGCCCAGCATGCCGGCCTGCAGCCGCGAGACGTCCAGCAGGTCGGTGACCAGGACGGAGAGCGAGTGAAGCGACTCGTCGGCGGTCTCCAGCAGGTCCGCACGGTCCTGTTCGCTGTAGGCGACCTCGGTGGAACGCAGCGACGTCACGGCCGTGGTGGCGGCGGTGAGCGGGCGGCGCAGGTCGTGCCCGACGGCCTGCAGCAGCGCGCTGCGCACGCGGTCCGCCTCGGCCAGCGGTGCCAGTTCGCTGGCGGCGGCGGAGACGGCCCGGAA
Organism: Paeniglutamicibacter sp. NPDC012692; assembly: GCF_042901625.1. NCBI lineage: Bacteria > Bacillati > Actinomycetota > Actinomycetes > Micrococcales > Micrococcaceae > Paeniglutamicibacter > Paeniglutamicibacter sp. NPDC012692. The sequence goes on along the minus strand of NZ_JBIBDE010000002.1, from coordinate 81,502 downwards.
ATCCAGCACGGCCTCCAGCTGGGAGACGATCGCGGTGAGAGCCCGCCGGTCCGCGGCGGGCAGGTCCCGGCCGTGGAGCTCGAGGACCGCGTGTCCGCCGACCGGCATGGTGGTGCCCGCGGGCCCGGGGCCCGGGGTTCCGGCGGTGTGCACCTCGCCGTTGGCCTCGACCAGCCGCACGCCGCCCAGGGCAAACGCCTCGCAAGTCTGGTTGACCAGGGCCTCCAGCGCGTCGGCGCCGCGCAGCACGGAGCCGGAGACGGTGGCCAGCAGCGCGGACTCCGCGGCGGACCGGGTGGCGGCGCGGTGCCGCCGGGCGGCCTGGTCCACCACCACGGAGACCAGGATGGCGATCAGGATGTACAGGATGAGCACCACCAGGTGCGTGGGCTCGGCGATGGTGATGGTGTACAGCGGGGCGATGAAAAAGAAGTCCAGCGTCAGCCCCGAGAGCAGCGCGGCAAAGACCGCGGGGAAGAGCCCGCCGACCAGTGCCACGACGACGACCAGCAGCTGGTAGGCGAGCACGTCGACGGTGATGGAGTCGTCCGACGCCTGCAGCCCCTTGAGGAACCAGGTCAGCAGCGGCCCGCCGAACAGCGCCAGCACGAATCCGGCCAGCGTCCGGCGCCGGGTCAGCGCCCCGCGGGAACGCGGCAGCCGGTGCCCGGTGGCGGCCGCGGCGTGGTTGACCATGTGCACGTCGATGTCCCCGCTCAGGCGCACGATGCCCGCCCCGATGCCCGGCCCGGTCAGCGCCGTCGCCAGCTTGGAACGCCGCGAGGCGCCGATGACCAGCTGCGTGGCGTTGGAGGCCCGCGCGAACTCGACCAGCGCGGACGGCACATCCTCCCCGATCACCTGGTGGTAGGTGCCGCCGAGCCGCTCGACCAGCAGCCGCTGGTCGGCCAGCACCTTGGGGTGCGCGGCGAGCAGCCCGTCGGGGGCCGTGACGTGCACGGCGGAGAGTTCCCCGCCGCTGCTGCGCGCGGCGATGCGCGCCCCGCGGCGCAGCAGCGTCTCCCCCTCCTCGCCGCCGGTCAGCGCGACCATGACGCGTTCGCGGGTTTCCCAGCGCGTCGAGATGCCGTGTTCGGCCCTGTACTTTTCCAGCGCGGAGTCGACCTCGTCGGCCAGCCAGAGCAACGCGATCTCGCGAAGCGCGGTCAGGTTGCCGAGCCTGAAGTAGTTGGACAGCGCGGCGTCGATGCGCCCGGGCGGGTAGATCAGGCCCTCGCCCAGCCGGGCGCGCAGGCCCTCTGGGGTCAGGTCCACCAGCTCAATCGCGTCGGCGGCGCGCAGCACGGCATCGGGGATGGTCTCGCGCTGGGCGGCCCCGGTGATGTCGCGGACCACGTCGCCCAGGGACTCGATGTGCTGCACGTTGACCGTTGAGATCACGTCGATCCCGGCGTCGAGCAGCGCGTGCACGTCCTGCCAGCGCTTCTCGTTCCCGCCCGTGCCCACGTTGGTGTGCGCCAGCTCGTCCACCAGCGCGATCTCCGGCGCCCGGGCCAGCACCGCGGCCAGGTCCATGTCGCTCAGCTGCACCCCGCGGTGGGTGAACGCCCGGCGGGGCACCACCTCCAGGCCGTCCACCAGGGCGGCGGTGGGTTCGCGGTCGTGGGTTTCCACCAGCGCGAGAACCACGTCGCGGCCCTCGGACGCCAGCTGGTGCCCTTCCTGGAGCATGGCGTAGGTCTTCCCGACGCCGGGGGCGGCACCCAGCAATACCCGCAGCGTTCCGCGTGTCATACGTTAATTCTCCAGCCCCGCAAGGGCAATGTTCAGCTTCAACACGTTAACCCGGGGTTCCCCGAGGAAGCCGAGGTCCCGCCCGATGGTCTGCTCGCGGACCAGCGCCACCACCTGGGCAGGGTCCAGGGAGCGCGCCTTGGCCACGCGTGCCGCCTGGTCCAGGGCGTTGGCCACGGAGATGTCCGGGTCCAGCCCGGAGGCGGAGGCGGTCAGGGCGTCGGCCGGAACCACGGCGGTTCCCGGGTTCGCGGACAGGTAGGCGGCCTTGCGCTCCGCGATGGCCTCCAACAGCTTGGGGTTCTCCGGGCCGAGGTTGGATCCCGAGGACGCGGCGCCGTCGTAGCCGTAGCCCGCGGCCGAGGGTCGGGGCTGGAAGAACGCGGGGTCGGGGTTGCCGGAGGCGTCGTTGAACGCCTGCCCGATCAGCGCCGAGCCGACCGGGCCCGCAGGGGCCGGGGCCTCAAGCAGGGAACCGTTGGCCTGAGCGGGGAAGGCGAGCTGCCCCGCGCCCAGGATCGCCGCCGGGTACAGCACGCCGAGCGCCAGGGTGAGGATGAGCATGGTGCGCACCGACACCCAGAGGGTGCGGGGCCAGGATCGTATGGTGGCCATGATGTGGGGTCATTCCTTTTCGGAGGAAGGGACGGGGGAGGGGGCAAACGGTGGGACAAACGGGACGTGCATCAGAAGCCCGGGATCAGCGAGATGAGCATGTCGATCAGCTTGATGCCGATGAACGGGACCAGCACTCCGCCGACCCCGTAGATCATCAGGTTGCGGTTCAGCGTGGCCGCGGCCGAACGCGGGTGGTATTTCACCCCGCGCAGCGCCAGCGGGATCAAAAAGACGATCACCACGGCGTTGAAGATCACCGCGGAGAGGATCGCCGAGGCGGGGGTGGAGAGGCCCATGATGTTCAGGACCGCCAGACCCGGGAACACCACGGAGAACATGGCGGGGATGATCGCGAAGTACTTGGCCACGTCGTTGGCGATGGAGAACGTGGTCAGCGCGCCGCGGGTGATCAGCAGCTGCTTGCCGATGCGCACCACGTCGATCAGCTTGGTGGGATCCGAATCCAAATCCACCATGTTGCCCGCCTCCTTGGCGGCGGAGGTGCCGGAGTTCATCGCCATGCCCACGTCCGCCTGCGCCAGGGCCGGGGCGTCGTTGGTGCCGTCGCCGGTCATGGCGACCAGGTTGCCGCCGGCCTGCTCGCGCTTGATCAGGTCCATCTTGTCTTCCGGCGTGGCCTCCGCCAGGTAGTCGTCGAGGCCGGCCTCCGCGGCGATCGCGGCCGCGGTGCGCGGGTTGTCGCCCGTGATCATGACGGTGCGGATGCCCATGGCGCGCAGCTGGGCGAAGCGTTCCCTCAGCCCCTCCTTGACCACGTCCTTGAGGTAGACGACGCCCAGCACCGACGCGGTGTCCCCGGTGCGGGTGGCGACCACCAGCGGGGTTCCGCCGGCGTCGGAGATCTTCTCCACCACCGCGTCGAGTTCCTTCCTCCGTGCGGCATCCAGCGGCGAGACCTCGGCGGTCCAGGCCAGGATCGCCGAGCCGGCGCCCTTGCGCAGTGCGCTGCCGTCGGCGAAGTCGATGCCGCTCATGCGGGTCTGGGCGGTGAATTCGACGGGAACGCCGTCCGGGTTCCGGTTGGCGGCCACGCCCAGGGTCGCGGCGAGCGCCAGGATCGACTGGCCCTCGGGTGTCGGGTCGGCTCCCGAGGCGTCGGACGCGGCGCGTGCCAGCTCCTGTTCGGTGCATCCGGCCAGCGGGTGGAACTCGGCGGCCTGGCGGTTGCCGTAGGTGATGGTGCCTGTCTTGTCGAGCAGGAGCGTGGTCACGTCGCCGGCGGCCTCCACCGCGCGCCCGGACAGGGCCAGCACGTTGTGCTGGATGAGCCTGTCCATGCCGGCGATGCCGATCGCGGAGAGCAGCGCCCCGATGGTGGTGGGGATCAGGCAGACCAGCAGCGCAACGAGCACCGGAAGCCCCACCTGGGCATTGGAGTAGGCGGCCATCGGGTTCAGCGCCAGCACGACCACCAGGAAGATGATCGACAGCGTGGCCAGCAGGATGTTCAGCGCCACCTCGTTGGGGGTCTTCTGGCGCTGGGCGCCCTCGACCAGCCTGATCATCTTGTCCACCAGCGAATCGCCGACGGCCGTGGTGATCCGCACGACGATCGCGTCGGAGATGACCTTGGTGCCGCCGGTGACGGCCGAGCGGTCGCCGCCGGATTCGCGGATGACGGGTGCCGATTCGCCGGTGATGGCCGACTCGTCGACCGCGGCGATGCCGTGGACGATTTCCCCGTCCCCCGGAACCAGCTCTCCCGCGACGACCCGCACATGGTCGCCGATGCGCAGGTCGGTGGAGGGAACCTGCGTGGTCGGCTGGTTGGTGCCCGCGGGATCTACTGTGGGGTCGTAGCGATCGAAGCGGGCCGCCATGGTGGAGGTGCGGGAGGCGCGCAGCGATGCGGCCTGCGCCTTGCCGCGGCCCTCGGCCACGGCCTCGGCCAGGTTGGCGAAGAGCACCGTGAGCCACAGCCAGAGGGACACCGCGGCGGTGAAGCCGACGGGGGTGCTGGCGTTTTCGGCCGCCGGCGGAAGGAAGGGCTCGGCGATGGCCAGCGCGGTGGTGAGCACCGCTCCGATGAGCACGATGAACATCACGGGGGAGCGCCACATCTGCCGCGGATCCAGCTTCTTGAACGTACCCGGAAGGGCGGCGCGGATCTGGGCAAGGCTCAGGGCGCTGGACCGCGGGGCGTGCGGATGGTGGTGGGCAGGGGCCGCCGGTTCGACCGGCGGTTCTGTCGGGGGCTTGGTGAGAGTGGACATGGGAAGTTAGAGCAATCCTTCGGCTAGGGGGCCCAAGACAAGGACCGGGAAGAACGTCAAGGCCGTGACGATGAGGGTGATGCTGCCCAGCAGGACCGAGAACTGGGGTTTGTGGGTGGGAAGGGTTCCCGCGGTGACGGGGACGCGATCCTGAGCCGCCAGGGTGCCGGCCAGCGCAAGCACCCAGAGGATGGGCAGGAAACGGCCGAGCAGCATGACGATGCCCAGGGTCGTATTCAGCCAGGGGGTGTTGGCGGTGAGCCCGGCGAAGGCCGAGCCGTTGTTGTTGGCGGCGGAGGTGAAGGCGTAGAGCACCTCGGAGAAGCCGTGCGGACCGGGGTTCAGGATGGAGACCGATTCGATCTCGGCGCGGATCCCCGGGATGGCGAAGCTCAGTGCCGTGAAGGAAAGGATCAGCGTCGGGACCGTGAGCAGGTAGAGCGAGGCGAGCTTGATCTCGCGCGAGCCGATCTTCTTGCCCAGGTACTCGGGGGTGCGGCCCACCAGGAGGCCGGCGATGAACACCGTGATGATGGCCAGGACCAGCATGCCGTACAGGCCGGATCCGACGCCGCCGGGAGCGACCTCGCCCAGCATCATGTTCAGCAGCGGCAGCATCCCGCCCAGGGCGGTGAAGGAGTCGTGCATGGAGTTCACTGCGCCGGTGGAGGTCAACGTGCTGGTGGTGCCGAAGAGCGTCGACCCGCCGATGCCGAAGCGTTGTTCCTTGCCCTCCATGGCGGCGCCCGCGGCCTGCGGGCCGGTTCCGGCCCCCGCGTATTCAAGCAGCGTCAGTGCTGTGAGTGAGACCAGGAACAACCCGGCCATGACCGCCAGGATCGTGTAGCCCTGCTTCTTGTTTCCGACCATGACGCCGAAGGTGCGGGTCAGGGCAAAGGGGATGGCCAGCATCAGCACGCACTGGAACAGGTTGGTCAGCGGCGAGGGGTTTTCGAAGGGGTGGGCGGAGTTGGCGTTGAAGAACCCGCCGCCGTTGGTGCCCAGGAGTTTGATGGCTTCCTGCGAGGCCACGGGCCCGCCGGGAATGGACTGGACCCCGCCGCTGAGTGTGGTCACGTCGGTGAACCCGTTCAGGTTCTGGATGACGCCTCCCGCCAGCAGGAGGATTGCCGCGATTGCCGCCAAAGGCAGCAGTAGTCGCACAGTGCCGCGCACCAGGTCAACCCAGAAGTTGCCCATGGTCGAGGCCTTGCGTGAAGCCAGACCGCGGATGAGTGCCACCGAAACGGCCAGACCGACCGCGGCGGAGGCGAAGTTCTGAACGCCCAGACCGGCAGCCTGCACGAAGTAGCCCATGGTTGATTCGCCGGAGTATGACTGCCAGTTGGTGTTGGTAACGAACGAGGCGGCGGTGTTGAAGGCGAGGCCCGAGGGAACCGCCGGCAACCCCAGGGCCAACGGCAGCCAGGCCTGCAGGCGCTGGAGCGCATAAAGCAGGACCACGCCGATCAACGAGAAGGCCAGCACCGAGCGTGCGTAGGCCTGCCATGTCTGGGCGGCGGAGGGATTCACGCCCATGGCCCGGTAGAGGCCGCGTTCGACCTTCGTGTCCCGCGTGGAGGTGTATACCCGGGCCATGTAGTCGCCCAGCGGGCGGTAGAGAACTGCAAGGACCAGAGCCAGGGCTGCGGCCTGGGCGATGGTGAACCACATCAGAATCGCTCCGGCTTCAGCAGTGCGACGAGAAGGTAGGCAACTCCGGCGACGCCGAGCGCGGCGGCGACAAGCTCAAAAATGATCAAAGCTTTTCCACCGCCCGCACCACGAGTCCCAGCGCGCCGAACAGCGCGAGGGTGGCGAATAGATACAAGATGTCGAGCATGATGGGCGACGGCCCTCCTGATGGATACGGTGATGACATTTCCATCAGATACCCGCCGGAGCGTCGTGAACCCGATCCTCACGAAATCCTTACGCCACCGTGCCAAAGCCCTACGCCGCGCTGACGCCGGCGGCAGGGAAAGCCGCTGTCAGCGCGCTATTCGACGACCCGGAACTCCTCGTATGGGGTGGCGCAAGCAACGCGTATGACGGCCAAGCCGGACTGGCCGAATCCCGGATTCTCGATGCGGTTGTTGCGGCCGGTGTCGTCGCACCAGTCGACGCCATAGGGCGTGGCGGAGACGCTGTAACTGCCGGGTTTCGTGGTGGCCGGAATGCGCAGGGTGTGCTCAAAGGAGCCGGCATCGCCCATGGGTGCCAGCTCGGTGAGAATCACCGCGGACTGCTCGTCCAAGAGCTCGATCTGGATTTGGGCGCGCTCGCCGTAGCGCGGATTGCAGGTGGCGTCCGGAGCCGAAACGGTGAGCGATTCACCCGCCTTCAGGCTTGTGGAATCCAAGACGTATTCGGGCGGCATGCACGGCGGTGCACCGGAGAACGGCGGTTGGCATCCCGAGACCAGCAAACTCGCAGCACCGGCCAACGTCAGGCCGAATACCGTGCGGATCAGGCGTTTTGTAGCGCGATCGGTGTGGCCGGAACGTGAATGGAAGTTCATGGACATCATCCTCCCGTACCGAATGAGGATTATCTGTGACGAATCCAAATCGTGATGCATATGTCGAGGCGCTGCGGCAACACACCGACCTTCTCCCGCAACCTCGCTGACGACGACGCAAAGGCTGGTGCCCGGAGGCCCCCGTTGACGGGAACGCGGTGGACGTTCGGATTCAGCCCGGTGCCAGCTGCACCTGTTAGTGTTCCAATGGTTGTCTTAGCACCGGGAGTGAACTGTGAATAAAAAGTGGATGGCGTCCATCGTCCTGATTGCCTCGTTGTCGTTTGTGACTGCGTGCAGTGCATCGGCCGAGCCGGAAGCCAGCCCATCTGCCAGCGAATCCACACCGGCGTCACCAGACGCCGAGGCAAGTGCGCCAAAACCAGACCTGTCGGGCGTTCCCGATCTGGTGGCCACGGTGAACGGCGAGAAGATTTCCAAGGCCGACTTCACCCGCATCTATGAGGGGCAGTTCCAGCAGGTGGCGTTGCAGGCGCAAATGTCGGGCCAGGAACTCGACCAGGCGCAGCTGAAGAAGCAGACGGCCGAAGGCCTGGTGAACACCGAATTGCTGATCCAGCAGGCGGCGAAGGAAAAGATCTTTGCCACGCGCAAGGACCAGGAGCAGGCGCTGGCCGATGTTGCCAAGAGCAACAAGATGAGCAGCACCGAATTCCTGAAGTCGATGGAAGCCCAGGGGCTTGACGAAAAGTCGGTCCGCGCCCAGCTGCGTACCCAGCTGGAAGTCGAACGCCTGATCGCGAACGAGGTGGGGGATTTCAAGCCCACCGAGGCGGAACTCAAGGCAGCCTATGACGTGCTGCTGGCGCAGCAAAAGGCGAAGGGTTCGCCCGCGAACACCGAGGTCCCGAAATTCGACCAAATCAAATCGGAGTTGGCCCAGCAGCTGAAGCTGCAAAAGGAAGCCGCCGCGGTCAAGACCTATGTGGAGAAGCTCCGCAAGGGCGCCGAAATCAAGATGTACATGTAGCCAAACACTCGAACTGTGGCACAGTCCGCCCGGCTATTCGCTGGGAACGCTCGCGCCGGGGAACGTCACCGTCACCCGCAGCCCGCCTGTTGGCTGTGCCTCCAAGGCCAGCGCTCCGCGATGCCGCTCGACGATGGCGGAGACGATCGACAGGCCCAACCCGTGTCCCTTGCTGCCCGACGAGGAGGTGCGGCCCGCCGCCCGGAAGAAGGGTTCGGTCAGGCTTTGCACCGTGCCCGGATCGAGCACAGGCCCGCTGTTGGTCACTACGACCGTTGCCTCGCCGTGGGCCCCCGACGAGGCAGTGCGGATGGACAGGTGCCCGTCGGCATCGGTGTTGTGCCGGATGGCGTTCTGCACCAGGTTCGTCAGCAGCTGGCGGATCAGCACCGGGTCCCCTGCCATGGGGGCGGCATCCAGCGAGAGTTCCACCGTGATCCCGCGGCCGGCGGCTTCCGCGGCGCAGGCCTGTGCGACCTCGGCCGCGGTAGCGGCCAGGTCGATCGGCTCGGTGCGGGCGGTTGAGGAATCGACCCGGGCCAGTTCCAGCAGGGCACGGGTGATCTCGATGCTGCGCTCGTTCATGATGCGCAGCCGATGGAACACCTTGGCTACGTCGGGGTCGTCGTGCCGGGCGATGGCCACATCGAGCATGGCGCGACTGGTGGCCAGCGGGGTGCTCAGCTCGTGGGAGGCGTTCGAGGCAAAGCGCTTGGACGCAGCGAAGGAACGCTCCAGCTGTTCGAGCATGGTGTCGAAATTCGTCGCAAGCTCGGAGATCTCGTCACGCGGACCGGTGAGCCCGATGCGCTGGCCCAGGTCCCCGTGTGTCGCGCCGCGTACTGCCGCATTGATGTACTGCAGCGGCTTGAGCATGCGGCCCGCGACCGCCCAGCCCACGGCAACTCCGATGACCGCCAAGATCACCAGGACCACCACAGAGACCGCCAGCAGCAGGTTGAGCATCTGGTCGGTGGAGGTGACAAGCAATTCGGAGGAAGGCACCGACGGCACCGCGGGGATACCGTCCTCGGGGATGCCGACAACGGGCGCCGACGGATCGGGAGTGGTGCCGGGAACTGCGGTCGCCGCCGGGGCAACAGTGGAGGCCGCCAGGTCATAGGTCGGAACGAAACGCATGAAGACATATACGAGGCCGAGCATGACGAACCCGGACCCGGTGAGCAGTGCGGAATAGGTCAGGGCGAGGCGCATGCGGACCGTGGCCCGGTATCTGCGGATCCCTTGGCTTGGTGCTTCCTGGTGCGGGATTCTAGACGAAGGCATATCCGGCTCCCGAAACGGTCTTGATGGGGCTGGGCTCGCCGAGCTTGCGGCGCAGCGTGCTGATGGTGACCTTGACGGCGTGGGTGAACGGGTTGGCGTTTGCATCCCATGCCTGTTCCAGAAGGGTCTCGGCGCTGAGCACCCCGCCGCCCGCCTGCATCAGCAATTCCAAGACGGTGAATTCCTTCGGGGTGAGCTGGATCGGGGTCCCGTCCCGGCTCACTTCCCGCCGGGCGGAATCAACGCGGATCCCGCCACGCTCGAGCACCGGCTGCAACGTGGTGAATTTCCGCCGGCCCAGGGCCCGCAGTCGCGCAATCAATTCGGAGAACTCGAAAGGCTTGGCCATGTAGTCGTCTGCCCCGAGTCCCAGACCGGCCACGCGTTCCTCGAGGTGTCCGGCCGCCGTGAGCATCAGGACCGCCGGGGCCTGCGGGTCCGCGGCCAACCGGCGGCAGACCTCGTCGCCGTGGACCCCTGGAATGTCCCGGTCGAGCAGCACCACGTCGTAGTCGTTCTCCAGCAACGCGGCCAACGCCGCATCGCCGTCACCAACCATGTCGGCCGCGATCGCCTCCATCTCCAGCCGTGCGTGGATCGCCTCGGCCAGGAATTCTTCGTCTTCCACGATCAGGACCTTCACGTGTGCCGTCCCGCTCCCTTCGCGATTCGCCTGCTGGTTACCCTCACAAGTCAATCAGGAAACCGGTTGTGAAAAGGTAAGGGCCGCCCTTTACCTTCCTTAAACCCTGTTTCTGGTGTGGTTGTGCATGAGAGAAAACGCCGCCCATCCCACGCAAGGACAACGCCATGAACAACACTTCCACCGCCCGCCGACTGTCGGCCTTCGCCGGCATTGCCCTGGTCCTGGGCCTGACCGCCTGTGCGCCGGGAAACACGCAGGGAAACGAGCTGAAGACGGATTCGAAGCAGATGTCGATGGTCGACTGGCGGCAGAAGACCGATGACTGCATGAAGGCAGCGGGCTTCGATATTTCCACCGCTAGCGCCGGCGAAGGCGGAATGACGGGCTCGATCGACATGTCCCAGTTCGACATGGAAGCCTTCGACATGGCCTACAAGAAGTGCGCCGAAACCGTCGGTGAACCCCCGGTCGATGAGAACCAGCCCACCGAGGCAGAGATGTTTGAATCCCAGCTGGCCTTTGCCTCCTGCATGCGCGATGCCGGCTACGACTACCCCGACCCCGTCAAGGGAAACCCGATGACCTCGGCCATGGGACCCGAAATCGATGTAAAGGTTGTTGACGCCTGCTCGGCCAAGGCCAACGGGCAGGAGACCGGCAAGTGAGCTCACACAATGCCGCCCGCTTCGACGAGCCGCCGGTGACCGGCGGCGCCAAGCGAACCAGGCACACGCTGCTCATCGCAGCCCTGGGCCTGCTGGCCGTGGCCCTGGTGCTCGGAGTCATGGCGCTGGCGCGTCCCCCGGCACCCGTTGCCGAGGGCGGGGCTCCGCTGGATCTTGAACGTAGCCAGGTGGTTCGCGGGGATCTGGTCGAAAACGTGCGGGTGCAGGGAACCCTGGGCCACGGCGCTCCGCGCGACATGGGAACCACCCTCGAGGGGACCGTCACTGCGACCCCGGCGCCGGGCACCGTGGTCTCGGCGGGAGACGAGCTCTTCCGTGTGGACGACAAGCCGGTGGTCCTAATGAAGGGCAAGTTGCCGGCCTGGCGCGGCTTCTCCGAGGGCATGGCGGACGGAAACGACGTGCTCCAGCTTGAGCAGTCCCTGGCTTCCCTGGGCTTCTTCCACCTGACCCCCGATACAAAGTTCACGCCGGTCACCAAGACAGCGGTCAAGTACTGGCAAAAATCCCTTGGCATGAAGCAGGACGGGACGATCGAACACGGTCGGGTCGTATTCTCCGCCAAGGACGTCCGCATCCAGGAAGCCAAGGCCAAGGCCGGGGCTGCCGCCGGACCCGAGGTCGTCACTGTCACGGGCGTGGAGAAGGAAGTCCAGGTCTTCCTCAACACCTCCCAGCAGTCCCTGGCCAAGAAGGGTTCCAAGGTCAAGGTCTCGCTGCCGGGCGGCGCCACGGAACACGGTACCGTGCGTTCGGTCGGCATCCCGGTGGAGAAAGAAGGGTCCGACGGGGCCACCCGCAAGATCCCCGTGACGGTGGTGCTGAACAAGGAGAAGGCAGTCGCCGACCTCCAGGACGTGCCCGTCGGCGTGCAATTCACCCAGGCCAAGGCCAAGGACGTGGTGCAGGTTCCGGTCTCCGCACTGCTCGCCCAGCCCGGCGGCGGATTCGCCGTCGAGGTTTCCGACGGAGCGAACGTGAAACTGGTTTCCGTGAAGCCCGGGGTCTTCGCCAACGGGTTGGTCGAGGTGACCTCGGGGGACTTGAAGGCCGGGGACACCGTGGTGGTCGCCAAGTGAGCACCCCCATCATCGAACTGCGTTCGGTGGGCAGGACCTACGGGTCCCCGCCCACCACTGCCCTCACCGGGGTGGATCTGAGCATTGACGAGGGCGAGATGCTCGCCATCGTCGGCCCCTCCGGCTCGGGCAAGTCCACCATGCTGAACATCATCGGCTCGCTGGACCGGGCCACCGCCGGGGACGCGCGCATTGCGGGGCACGACCTGGCGACCCTCGACGATGCCGGGCTCTCGGCCCTGCGCGCCCACACGATCGGCTTCATCTTCCAGCAGTTCCATCTCTCCGACGGGGTCAGCGCCCTGGAGAACGTGGCGACGGGCCTGCTCTACACCGGGATTCCGCCGCGCGAGCGCAGGGCCCGGGCTGCGGCCGCGCTCAAGCGCGTGGGGCTCGGCCACCGGCTGGGGCACAACCCCCGGCAGCTTTCCGGCGGAGAGCGCCAGCGCGTGGCCATCGCCCGGGCCGTGGTGGGCAACCCGCGGCTGATCCTCGCCGACGAACCCACCGGCAGCCTGGACACGACCTCCGGAGCCGAGGTCGTCTCCGTGCTGCGCGAACTCAACGCGCAGGGGGCAGCCGTCGTCGTGATCACCCACGACACCGAGCTGGCCGAACAGATGCCGCGCCAGGTGCGAATCCGCGACGGCCGGATCGTCTCCGACCAACGAAGGGAAGCCGCATGGGTCAGCTGAAACGATCCCGGCTGCGAGCCGGGGACCTGTTCGCCCTGGGTTTCCACGGGCTGCGCGCCCGCCCCATGCGGGCAGTGCTCTCCTCGCTGGGCATCGCCATAGGCATCGCCGCGATGATCGCGGTGATCGGCATCTCCACCTCCAGCCAGGCGCTGGTGAAGGAGAAGCTCGCGGTGCTTGGCACCAACCTGCTCACGGTTTCGGCAGGCACCGACGTGATGGGGCAGGACGTCGAGCTACCCGCGGATGCGGTGGCGAAAATCCGCCGGATTCCCGGGGTGCAGCATGTGGGCTCGCTCGGCACGCTGGAGGGAGTGAACGTCTACCGCAACGCCGAGATCGAGCCCTCGCGCACCGGCGGGCTGATCGTCTCGGCAGCAGGGGACGACCTGCTGGCGGCCACCGGCGCCAAGCTCCTGCACGGCAGCTGGTTCAACGAAGCCACACGGAAGCTTCCGGCCACGGTGCTGGGACGCACCGCCGCCGAACGACTGGGCATCCAGCAGGCCGGTTCGATGGTTTGGCTTGGCGGGCAGCAGTTCACCGTGGTGGGCATCTTGGATTCCTCGCCGTTGGCGCCCGAGCTGGATTCCACGGCGCTGGTCGGCGAGCCGGTGGCCCGCAAGCTGCTGGATTACAAGGGCACCCCGACGCTTGTTTTCGAACGCTCTGCGGAGGACAGAGTGGCCCAGGTGCGCGAGCTGCTGCCGCCGACCATCAATCCGCAGGCGCCTACCGAGGTGAAAGTTTCGCGTCCTTCCGACGCGCTGGCCGCGAAGAACACGGTGGACCAGGCGTTCACCGGGCTGCTGGTGGGCGTGGGGTCTATCGCGCTGCTGGTCGGCGGGATCGGGGTTGCCAACACCATGGTCATCTCGGTGCTCGAACGCCGCAGCGAGATCGGATTGCGGCGCGCACTCGGTGCCACGCGCAGGCACATCCGCCTGCAGTTCCTCTTCGAGGCGATGCTGCTCTCGGCCCTGGGCGGGCTGGCCGGAACGCTGCTGGGCTGGCTGGTCACCGCGATCGCGGCCAGGTCCAACGGCTGGGCCGTGGCGATCCCGCCGGCCGTGCTGTTTGCCGGGATCCTGGTGACGATCGCGGTGGGCGCCATTGCCGGGGTCCTGCCCGCAGTGCGGGCCTCGCACACCGCGCCGACCGCGGCCCTGGCCTCGGCCTAGGACTCGCGGCGGAAATGGAAGCGGGGGGGGGGGGGGCGGGGGGGGGGGGGGGGGTTTTTTTAATTTTTTTTGGGTCGGGGGGGGCGTTTGGCCGCCCCCCGGGGGGGCGGGGTTTGGCCCCGCGCCGCGCCCCGGAACCCCCCCCCCCCCCCCCCCCCCCCCCCCCCCCCCCCCCCCCCCCCCCAACCCCCCCCCCCCCCCCCCCCCCCCCCCCCACCCCCCCCCCCCGCCCCCCCCCCCCCCCCCCCCCCCGCTTCCATTTCAATTTTGATGTCGGACGGGGCGCTAGTTGCCCTCGCCCAGGTGGTCCAGGAGTTCCGCCTCGGCCCGATCCAGGTAGCCGCGCAGCGCGCCTGCGGCTTCCTCGCGTTGCCCGGCGACCAGCAGGTCAACCAGCGAGGCGTTGAGTTCTACGTAGTGGGAGTGGAAATCCGGGGCGTCGCTCATGGCGTGGAAAACCAGGCGCATCTGCGCCAGCACCCGCGTCATGAGTTCCTGCAGCCGCTCGCTTCCGGTCGCCCGGACCAGTTGCTCGTGGAAGCACTGGTTGGCGTCCGCCATCTGGGCGATGTCCCCGGCGGCCAGCGCCGCCCGGGCGTCGACGACGATCGCGGCCAGGGCCTCGACGTCCAGGTCAGGGCCCCACAGCACCGCTGCTGGCTCGATGACGCGCCGCACCCCGTAGATTTCCTTCACGCCGCTGGCGCCCGGGGAAGAGACGAAGACCCCGCGGTTGGGGATGCGGGTGATGATCAGCTCGTTGTCCAGCACGGCAAAGGCCTCGCGCAGGGTGTTGCGCGAAACCCCCAGGGCCGTGGACAGCGACTGCTCGGAGAGCTTGGCCCCGGGCAGCAGCTGGCCCTCGGCGATGCGCGAGCGCAGCACCGCTGCCACCCACTCGCCGGTGTGCGCGTGGGTGGAACCCTCGGCGAGGGGCAACGACGAAAGTACGGAGTTCACCAGCATCTTTCCAATCTAGTTGATACCCGCCCAGAGACAGCGATGCGTTAAGCGATGCTCCCGAGTGCTTCGCCGCGGGTGATGGCGGTTCCCGGTTCCTGGGCGCCGCGGGTGAAGGTGCCCGCGCGGTGCGCAGCGATGGCCGACTCCATCTTCATGGCCTCGAGGACCGCCACGGTGTCGCCCTCGGCGACGACCGCGCCTTCCTCGACTGCCCACTTGACCAGGTTGCCGTTCATCGGGGCCGCCAGCGTCGACTCGTCGGCCGCAGCCGCGATGTTCTCGGCGGCCAGGTCGAAGGCCATGCCGGTGCCGCCGTGGCGGATCGACTCGACGAGGGAGGCGGGCAGGCCGATGTTCATGGCCTTGCCGTCGACCTCGATGGTCAGGGTTTCACGCGCGGAACCCGGCTCCGCCGCGGCGATTTCCGGGCTGGAGGCCAGTGCCTCGGCGAACTCCGACTCGATCCAGGTGGTGTACACCCCGTAGCGCTCGTTGTTGGCGAACTCCGCGTTGCGCACCACGGCGCGGTGGAACGGCAGCACGGACGGCACGCCGGAGATGACCATCTCGTCCAGGGCGACCTTGGCGCGGCGCAGCGCCTGGGCTCGGGTGGCACCGGTGACGATCAGCTTGGCCATCAGCGAGTCGTAGTGCGGGGGAATCACCGAGTCGGTGCGCACGCCGGAGTCGACGCGGATGCCCGAACCGGTGGGGACCTCGAACGCGGTGATGCGGCCCGGGCCGGGCAGGAAGCCGCGGGCCGGGTCCTCGGCGTTGATGCGGAACTCGAAGGAGTGGCCCTGCGGGGCCGGGTCCTCGGTGAAGGAGATGGCCTGGCCCGAGGCGATGCGGAACTGCTCGGCGACCAGGTCGACGCCGGTGGTCTCCTCGGTGATCGGGTGCTCGACCTGCAGGCGGGTGTTGACCTCAAGGAAGGAGATCAACCCGTCCGGGGCCACCAGGTACTCGACGGTTCCGGCGCCGTGGTAGCCGGCCTCGCGGCAGATGGCCTTGGCCGAGGAGTGGATGGAGGCGCGCTGCTCGTCGCTCAGGAACGGCGCGGGCGCCTCCTCGACGAGCTTCTGGTGGCGGCGCTGCAGCGAGCAGTCGCGGGTGCCGACGACCACGATGTTGCCGAGGGTGTCGGCGAGGACCTGGGCCTCGACGTGGCGCGGCTTGTCCAGGAAGCGTTCCACGTAGCACTCGCCGCGGCCGAAGGCCACGGTTGCCTCGCGCACTGCCGATTCGAAGGCGTCGTCGATTTCCTCGAAGTTGCGCACGATCTTAATGCCGCGCCCGCCGCCGCCGAAGGCCGCCTTGATGGCAACCGGCATGCCGAATTCCTCGGCGAAGGCGCGGACCTCGGCGCCCGATGCCACGGGTCCGTCGGTGCCCGGCACCAGCGGGGCATTGGCGCGCACGGCGATCTCGCGTGCGGTGACCTTGTTGCCCAGGGCGCGGATCGAGTCGGGGGAGGGACCGATCCAGGTCAGCCCGGCGTCCATGACGGACTGCGCGAAGTCGGCGTTCTCGGCGAGGAAGCCGTAGCCCGGGTGCACGGCGTCGGCGCCCGAGCGGGCGGCGATCTCAAGGATCTTGGGGATGTTCAGGTAGGTGTCCGCGCCCGAGGCGCCGTTCAGGGCGTAGGCCTCGTCGGCGCGGCGCACGTGCAGCGAGTCCGCATCCGGATCGGAGTAGACGGCCACGGAAACCATGGATGCGTCGGCGCATGCGCGGGCAATGCGGACGGCGATTTCGCCGCGGTTGGCGATCAGTACTTTCTTCATGCGTGGATTCCTTAGAGGGTGCGGGAGCCGGTGGCCCGGGCTGCGTGGGAGACGTGGTGGGCGTGCGGGTCGATCAGGGCAAAGCGGATGCCGGCTCCGGGCGGGAGCTGGGCCGCGGCGCCGAGATCCTCCGCGATGACCCCGGCGATGACCGGGTAGCCGCCGGTGACGGGGTGGTCGGCCAGGAAGAGCACCGGAAGGCCCGACGGGGGGACCTGCAGCGCGCCCATGGCGACGCCCTCGCTGGCGAGTTCGCCGGAACGGGTCCGCTCCAGCGCGGTGGCGTCCTCGCCCAGGGCCAGGCGGACGCCGACGCGGTTGGATTCGGCCGAGACCTTCCAGACCTGGCCGGTGAGCCGGGCCAGCCCGGCGTCGCCGAACCAGTCGTCGCGCGGTCCGGCGCTGATGCGCAGCGTGTACACGCCGTCCTCGTCCGGAACCGGGAGCGTGGAGGGCTCCGGGTTGCCGACCACGTGCGCGCCGTGGACGGCGCCGACGGGCAGCACGGATCCGCGGGTGAGCGGGGCCGGGCCGATGCCGGACATCGAGTCGGTGGAACGCGAGCCCAGCACCGGGGCCACGTCGATTCCGCCGCGCACCGCGATGTAGCTGCGCAGGCCCTGCCCCAGCGGGGTGAGCGTGACGGTCTCGCCGTCCAGCAGGGCAAAGGGGGTGTTCATCGGGACCAGGCGTTCCTCGTGGAACTCGTCGTCCTCGACCGGCACGATCGCGATCTCAGCCTCGGCGCCGGACACGGCCAGCACCTGGTCGCCCGCGGCCTGCAGGGTGAGGGAACCCATGAGGTTCTCGATGAGCGCCGAGGAGCTCTTGTTGCCGACCAGGCGGTTGGCCTGGCTGGCGGCGCCGGTGTCCGCGGAGCCCGCGGCGGAGACGCCGAGGTTTCCGAAGCCGGGGCGGCCAAGGTCCTGGATGAGGGACTGCAGCCCCGGGTCCACGACCAACAGCGTGCCGTGGGCGGAGGCCGGAGCAGCCGGCGCCGGGGCGGCCGCCTGGGCCGGGGCCACCTGCAGGGAGGTGCGCGAGGGGATGAAACGCACCCGGTCCTGCGGGCGGATCAACGCGGGGTTCGGGCGGTCCAGGTCCCAGAGCACCGCGTCGGTGTGGCCGATGAGCTGCCAGCCGCCGGGGGATTGGCGGGGGTAGACGGCCGAGTAGTCGCCCGCGAGCGCCACGGCGCCGGAGGGGACCACCTTGCGCGGGGTGTCGCGGCGCGGGACGTTCAGGAGCTGGTTTTCGCCCAGCAGGTAGGCGAAGCCCGGGGCGAAGCCGCCGAAGGCCGCGCGCCAGGTCTGCTGCGAGTGGGCGTTGACGACGCCCTCGACGCTGAGGCCGGTCAGCCGGGCAACCTCGTCGAGGTCTTCGCCGTCGTAGTAAACCGGTACCTCAACCAGGGAACCCGCATCGGCCGGGGCCGAGCCCAGCTCCATGGCGAGCACCGCGGCGGAGATCTTCTGGGCGCTGGCCCAGCCGTCTGTCTTGATGAACAGCGTGCTGGCCGCCGCAAGGACGTCGACCTGGCCGGGCAACGGGCTTGCCTCGAGCAGGGCGCCGAGGGCCAGGACCGAGTCGAGGTCGGAGAGCTCGACGAGCACCGAGCGGGTGCCTGCAAAACGGGTGGAAATGATGCTCATGCGAAGCTCTTGATGCCGACGCCGGCGTTCTCGAGTCCGCTGCGCACCGCGGCGGCCATGGCGACGGCCCCGGCGGTGTCCCCGTGGACGCAGATGCTTTCCGCGTTCATGGAGATGACCGAGCCGTCGACGGCAACGATGGTGCCCTCGGTGGCCAGACGGATCATGTTGGCAGTGACCAGGGCAGGGTCATGCAGCACGGCGTTGGCCTCGCGTCGGGAGACCAGGGTGCCGTCCGGGTTGTAGTTGCGGTCGGCGAAGGCCTCCGCGACCGGGCGCAGCCCGGCTGCCTCGGCCTTGGCCAGGGCGACGGAGCCCGGGAGCAGGAGGACGGGGAGGTCGGAACCGAACGCGCGGATGGCGTCGATGACGGCCTGGGCGTGGACCTCGTGGTGCACGATGGTGTTGTACAGGGCGCCGTGGGGCTTGACGTACTTGATGGTGGAGCCCGCTGCGCGGGTCAGCGCCTCGAGCGCACCCAGTTGGTAGAGCACGTCGTCGGCCAGCTCGGTGGGGGAGCAGTCCAGGAAGCGTCGGCCGAAGCCGGCAAGGTCCCGGTATCCGACGTGCGCACCGATGGTCACCGATGCGGCGACGGCGTCGCGGCAGGTCTGGGCAATGACGCTGGGGTCACCCGCGTGGAATCCGCAGGCAACATTTGCCGAGGAGACGGAAGTGAAGATTGCGGCGTCGTCGCCCATGGTCCAGTTGCCGAAGGATTCTCCGACGTCGGAATTCAGGTCGATGTATGGCATTTGTGACCCCCGTCTCGTGATGTGGTTCCTTTAAGGATGCACTAATTTCACGGATTGTTCAACAATTCTCCGGGGCTGGTATTCCGTCGATTCGTCGAGGACCCATGTATCAGAATCATGGCATAGCGGGTTGCCGGTGCCTAGGATAAGGGAACAGGACGTGACGCCGCTGGGCATCACCGAACCGAGGGGCGGGAGAACATGAAATTTGTTTTCGAGATCGACATGAACACCGATGCGGTCAAGCTGGACCCCGAGGCCGAGATCACCAGGGCCCTCCGGTATTGGGCCGGGAATCTCAAGAACTACCCGATGGAGCAGGGCGCCGAGGAAGACGTCTACGACAGCGCCTATGAGCGCGTCGGCAGCTGGTGCATCATCGACGACTGACGGCGCGTCGGTTGGCTTGCGCCGATGTGTGTCGGTTGGTCGCAGGGGGAGGGTATCGCTGACAAAAGCGGGCAGTCCACCGACCCCCACCGCTTGGTTGACTGCCCGAGTCTTCATGCTTTGGCCGGCCGCCGTCGCAGGGTCCCTGGACCGGATCGGCCTTGGGCCGCGCGTTTGTCCGGCATTCTGCCGGGCATCTCGAAATCCGCCCCGGTTGGCCGGGCGAATGATGTCTGGCGTGGTGTTTAGCCGTAGTACTCGAAATGCCAGGCTTCGGCGTACGGGCTGCCCTCTTCGAGAATCTTGCGGTGGATCCAGCCGTACTTGCTCGAGTTCTGCTTGAGCCACTTGTAGTACTTTCCTCGGAACGAGTAGTCGTACGTTTCGGGGAAGTCTATGGCCGTACCCCAGCCGTGGTTCGAGGTTCCGGGACGCGCGGCAATGTAGGGTCCGAGGTCCTTCCAGTAGAAGTCCTGGGTCGCCCGGGTGCGGTAGGACAGGTCGATGGTGAGGTCCTTGCCGAACTTCTTCTTGAATGCGGTGTTCATCCTGGTCAGGGACGCTCCCGCGGGTGCGGCAATCAGGGTCTTTTCCGTGTCCCACGAAACCGTGGCCAAGGCCCCCTGGTCGATCTTGCCGTTGGTCATGCGCTTGATGGCCGCGTAGCTGTATTTCTTGGGGTTGCCTGTCGGAGCACTGGAGCTGCGCTTCAGCGCCGAGGATTTGACCCAACCGGACGTGCCTTGGGTGCGGACGAAGTACCAGCCGGAGCGTTGCCCGCCCTTCTTCTCCAGTTTCAGATCGCGATAGGCCACCGAATTGCGCGGGATGTCCTTGATCCGCACGGCTCCGCCAACACTTTGGTAAAGGCTGGTGATCTTGTCCTTTGTCCAGTACCTGTCGGTCAATCCGGCGCGGTTGGTGCTGTACTTGCCGGTGACCACCTTCCTTCCGCCGGAAGGCTTCGTTGCAGAGGGCTTCTGTGCTGCAACCCTTTTTGCATGGGCATTCGAGATATGCCCGATGGTGCCCCTGTGGCTCACTTTGTACCAGCCGTTTGAGGCCTGCGCGGTAGCTCTCAGGGTCGTGTTAGCCGGGATGATCTTCAGGGATTTCTTCTTGACCGATGCACCCTGGCGGAGATGAACATTCGCGGTGGTCTTGACCGAGATGTTGATCCGCTTGGCGCAGGCCTTCGATGTGCCTTGTGCCGCCGGCGTGGTGGCGTGGGTCGCTAGTGGTGCGCCATTCGCCGGCGATGCGGCAATGGAACCCAACGCAAGGCTTGCTCCAAGGCCCAACAGGAGCCCCTGTTTCCAGAAGCGGTGGCTCACCGGTTTCTTGGGTGAATCGGAAAAGAACGAAATTTTGGACATGACGAAGTACGGCCCCTGCCTGTGGCTATGAACAGCAATGAAAAGGGCACGAATCATGCCCGTCCGAGTCTTCGTGCTGTGTGATGAAGAAGATGCAATCCTAGCAATTTCAAGCCATTGACTTCCCTGAATTCACTTGTCAAGGTGAGAAAAAGCGCTCACGATCGCTCGACGGGGCAGAAAATGCGTTATGCGGAATGAAGTTACTCAATGGCTTGCGTTCCACGTGTTGTGCGGGCAATGAATTCTTTTGGGGAAAAGTTGAGTCGGCACGCGTCAACCCATGCGGATTGGGTGGAAAAGCGGCACATGCCCACTCCGCGGCATGAAACTATTTGTGTCGCGTCGGGTGAAGATTCGGGGTCCCGACCCACCGGGGTTCAAGCGGGCAGGACCTCGCTTCCATTGGGAGGTATCCACATGGCATGGGGAGTATTGGCTGCCCGGGGCATTCGTGAAATCCAGTGGACCGAGACGCCACCCGGGAACGGGGCAAATGCTTGCTGGGTAGGGCAAGACCGGGCCGTCGATCCTCCCAAGCCGAGGCCGATCGCGGTGCGGGTACAAGTCCCTCGGGGCTTCCTGACAGACTTGGTGCGTGGACATCCAAATCATCACAACCGTCATCGCCGGAATCCTGCTGGCCGTAGCTGCGCTGGGAACCATCATCCCGGTCCTGCCCGGAAGCCTGCTCGCCGTCGGCACCCTCCTGGCCTGGGGCTGGATCATCGGCAGCCCCGCAACCTGGTGGGCAGCGGGAATCGGCATGGCCATTGCGCTCGCTGGCTGGAGCGCCTCCACCGTCCTCACCGGACGGAACCTCAAGCAGCAACTTATTCCGCGAGGATCCATCTTCCTTGCCATCGTTCTGGCCATCGTTGGAATGTTCCTCATCCCTGTGGTCGGGCTGTTCCTTGGATTCGGCGTCGGGCTGCTCGCGGGCGAGTACGCGCGCCGGAAGAACCTGCCCGAGGCGCTGCGTGCCTCGGGATCCGCGCTGAAGGCGATGGGCCTGGGCATGCTGGTGGAATTCGGCTGTGCGGCGCTGGCCTCCTCGGTGTGGATGATCGGCGTCATCGTGCATTTCTCCACGCGCTGACGCCGTTTGTGCGCACCGGCACAGGACTGCGGCGGTGTGGGCCACACACCCCTGTGAGTTTGCCAACCGTTCTCCCCGTATTCGGGGGCTGCCCCGCCATCGACCAGTAGTCTCGAAAAGGAAGCGACTGAGAAATCCGCGGGTGTCCATTCCCTGCGGCCGGGTGAACTTGAAGGGGTATGCAATGCGGCTTGCACAACGAACGATGCCACTTGGTGAAGACATCTTGCTGGCCCGCCACGGGGATCGCATCGTGGACATGACCCAGGATCGCAAGAACAACGTGACCCGGGCCCGCTTGTCCGATGGCACCAGCGATACGGCTTCAAACTTCCTGGTGAACCTCAACGCCATCGCGGCCGTCACCCCCGCAGAGCGTCTCAGCAAGGTGGCAGGCGACTACTCCGCCGATCGCCTGTCGATCAGC
The DNA here is from genome assembly GCF_042901625.1 of Paeniglutamicibacter sp. NPDC012692. NCBI lineage: Bacteria > Bacillati > Actinomycetota > Actinomycetes > Micrococcales > Micrococcaceae > Paeniglutamicibacter > Paeniglutamicibacter sp. NPDC012692. The sequence goes on along the minus strand of NZ_JBIBDE010000002.1, from coordinate 59,360 downwards.
CGCAAGGAGATCCGTCTGATGATGCGACTTTCGGCGGTCTGGGCCGTCGTGAGCGCGGCCATCGTCGGCGGCCTGACCTGGGCCATCTATTCCTACGGAGACCCTGAGACGCTGGTACAGATCATGGGCACCTCCTTCTGACACAGACAGCGATCGCCTCGATGCGCAGCCAACACCGGTTGGCCGTGCCTCGAGGCGATTTTTTTGTTTGTGCGGCCTAGCGCTTTCTGAAGGAAAAGCGCCCGACGACCCAGCCGATCAGCAGCACCACGCCGAGGGCAATCCACAGCGGCGCATTGAGATTCAGGAAAAACAGCTCGATGCGAACGTGCTGGCGGTTTTGCACGATGAAGACCACGGCAAGGATTGCCCCGATAATCGCGATCCAGTTCTTGGCAGTAAGTTTGGACAGGAACCCGATGACGGGATTCTTGCCGCTGCTGGGTGTTTGGCTCATGGCACTACTCTATGTTCTGCAAGGCGCGCATGCACCGGATAGCCGCGGATTGCTCCGTCCCTTGTCGCGAGGGTTTTTTCTAGTTGCTGGAAGCCGACGCCAGCAGGCCTCCGATGATGGCTGACAGTCCCGTGAGGAACGCGGTTTCTGAGTTGTTCTTGCCGGTGGCTCGTTGGGCATCGAGGGCGCCCTCGAATTGCGGCAGTTTTCCTGCATATTGGCCGGGGTTGAAAATATCGAGCGGGGCGGTGGCGTCCAACGCCGAGCCAAAGATGAAGGATTCCAGCGCGACGATGGCCGGGATGATCGCGTCCTGCTTCCACCCCGCACGCACGAAACCCCCTGCCACGGCTTCATACATTTCCAAGGTCCGAGGGGAGCCGGAGACCGGCAGCACCGCGATCATGGGGATCAGCGGGGAATGCTCCGCAAAGACGTCCCGGTACGACTGCGCCCAGCGAAAGAGTGCCTGGTCCAGCGCATGCGTCGCAAACACCGAGGAATCGACCTCGGCCATGACGATTTCCTGGATCCATTGCATGAGCTCCTGCTTGGACTCCACGTGGTTGTACAGCGCCGACGGCGAGACGCCCAGCGACTTGGCCACGGCAGACATTGTCAGTGTCGAGTACCCGTGCGTCGAAACCAGCTTCAGGGCAGCCCGTGCGATGAGTTCGCGATCGAGCACCACCGAACGCGGACGGCCGGCTCTGCGGCGCGGGGATTGCGCTGCTACTTCGGGCACAAGGGGCTCCTCACGTGGCTTACTTCACATTATTTCGGTTCTGCCCTACTATTAAACCAGTCTAGTAAATGAACGCCATTCATTTAGCGCAACGAAAGAAGTGGAAATCATGACAACTCTGGATCGTGACGTCGTCATCATCGGAGCTGGCCCCTCGGGCCTGACCGCGGCATACGAGCTGCGCAAGGCCGGCAAGACCGTCGCAGTGCTCGAAGCCCGCGACCGCGTGGGCGGCCGCACCTGGAGCCAGAACATGGACGGAGCCACCATCGAAATCGGTGGCCAGTGGATCTCCCCGGACCAGACCGGCCTGTACTCGCTGATCGAAGAGCTGGGCATCGAAACCTTCGAGCGCTACAAGGAAGGCAAGTCCGTCTACATCGCAGAAGACGGCACCCGCACCGTTTACGAGGGCGAAGATTTCCCGGTCGGCGAAGCCACCATCGCCGAAATGAACAAGCTCATCGCCGAGATGGACCGCCTCACCGCGCAGGTCAATCCGGACGCCCCGTGGGAGCACCCGCAGGCCGCGGAGCTGGACATGATCTCCTTCCACCACTGGCTGCGCAGCATCTCCAGCGACGAGGCCGCCTGCAACAACATCGGCCTGTTCATCGCCGGCGGCATGCTCACCAAGCCGGCCCACACTTTCTCCGCGCTGCAGGCACTGCTGATGTCCTCCTCCGCCGGTTCCTTCTCCAACCTGGTCGACGAAGACTTCATCCTCGACCGCCGCATGGTCGGCACCATGCAGGGCGTCTCCATCGCCGTGGCCGAGCGCCTGGGCACGGACGTCTACCTGAACAACCCGGTGCTGAAGCTTGACTGGTCCGAAGATGGCGTCACCGCCTACGGCGCGGATGTCACCGTCAACGCCAAGAAGGTCGTCATCGCGGTTCCGCCGAACCTGTACTCGCGCATCTCCTACAACCCGCCGATGCCGCGTCGCCAGCACGTGACCCACCAGCACCAGTCCATGGGCCTGGTCATCAAGGTGCACGCCGTCTACTCCACCCCGTTCTGGCGCGAAGAGGGCCTCTCGGGCACCTGCTTCGGTCCGAACAGCATCATCCAGGAGGTTTACGACAACACCTACCACGGCGAGTCCACCGGCACCCTGGTCGGCTTCATCTCCGACGTCAACGCCGATGCCATGTTCGAGCTCTCCGAGGCCGAGCGCAAGGAAACCATCCTCAAGGGCATCGCCGAGTTCCTGGGCGAAAAGGCGCTGACCCCGGAGGTCTTCTACCTCTCCGACTTCGGTTCCGAGGAATGGACCCGCGGCGCCTACGCCACCAGCTACGACCTGGGTGGCCTGTTCCGCTTCGGACCGGACCAGAACAAGAACGTCGGCCCGATCTACTTCTCGTCCTCGGACCTGGCCGGCGAAGGCTACCAGCACGTCGACGGCGCTGTCCGCATGGGCCGCCGCACCGCCGCTCGCATCGTAGCGTCCGTCGACGGCACCGACTACGACCCGAACTACGACGGCGTCATCTCCAAGTTCGGCGCCGCGCAGGAACAGAACGCCTAATTCCATGCGCTACCTCGTCGGATACACGGCCGATGCCCGCGGCGCCGAAGCCATCGCCCTGGCCTCGGCCATGGGCGGAGCCAAGGCGCACCTGGACATCGCCATCGTCCTGCCCGAAAACACCCCGTTCTCCGCGGTGTACCCGGGCAGCGACCACGGCTACTCCTCCATCCTGGCCGACAAGGTCGATGACTGGGCGAAGCAGGCCCTTGCGCTGGTGCCCGAGGGCATCAGTGCAAGGGTGATCGCCCGCTCGGTTCCGTCCCCGGCCGAGGGCCTGATCCTGGTGGCCAAGGAAACCGGCGCACAGGTCATCGTGCTCGGTGGGCGCCGCCGCCACATGGCCGGCTTCTTCGCCCCGGGCTCGGTAGCCAGCGCGCTGCTGCACGCCTCGCCGGTCCCCGTGGCCATGGGTTCACCGGAGGCCGTCGCCTCGCTGGAAAAGGCCAACGGAAAGCTCAGCCGCGTCACCGCATTCGTGGGAACCAAGCCGGGCCTGAAGGGCGTCGTACAGGCGGCGGCCGCTGCCGCGGCAGCCCAGGGATTGCCGCTTCGCGTGGTGTCACTGGTGGCACAGGACCAGATGGATGCGGACGCCGCATCGCTCGAGGAGTCGATTGCCTCCACGCGCGCCAAGGTCGGCGAGATCGTCAGCTCGCTGGAGCTGGACGCCGAGGTGCTGGTTGCTTCGGGGCTCAGCATCGATGACGCAATCGCGGAACTTAGCTGGGAAGACGGCGAAATTGCTGTCGTCGGTTCGAGCCGTCTGGCTCGCAAGCGGCGACTCTTCATGGGCCCCACGGCCCAGCGCATGCTGCGGACCTTGCCGGTTCCGCTGGTTGTGGTTCCCAAGAACTACAAACCCGGGTCGGCGCAGTCCTAGCGTTACTCACCACTCGATGCCGCTTCACCCCCAAACCCCATCTTCCGGGACGGGGGATGAAGCGGCATCCGGATGAAAGAATCACAACATGAGTCGTCCAGAAGCGACCGGCGCGACCTCGCCGGTGCTAGAGACCGAATCGGGCCTCGGCGAAAAGGGACTGAACAAGGGCGTCGTTGGCGTCCTTGGCGCGGTCGTCATCGGGATTTCCTGCATCGCCCCCGCCTACACCCTGACGGCGGCACTCGGCCCGACCGTCGCCGAAGTTGGCACCCAACTCCCGGCCATCTTCCTCGCGGGCTTCCTCCCCATGCTTTTGGTGGCCCTTGGCTACCGCGAACTCAACAGCGCGATGCCCGATTCCGGCACCTCGTTCACCTGGGCCACCCGTGCCTTCGGGCCCTGGATCGGCTGGATGGGCGGTTGGGGCCTGATCGCCGCAACCATCATCGTGCTCTCAAACCTTGCCGCGGTCGCCGTTGACTTCTTCTACATCCTCCTGGCCCAGCTCACCGGCAACGAAGCCATTGGCGAGCTGACCAAGAACCTGTGGGTCAACATCCCCACCACGCTGGTGTTCATCGCCCTTGCCTGCTGGATCTCCTACCGGGGCATGCAGACCACCAAGATCTTCCAGTACGTCCTGGTGGCCTTCCAGCTGATCGTGCTGGGCTGGTTCGCCATTGCCGCGTTCGCCCACGTGAACAACGGAACCGCCTTCGACGCGACCCCGATCAGCCTCGACTGGTTCAACCCGATGGCCGTCGAATCCTTCTCGGCCTTCGCCGCCGGTGTCTCGCTGTCGATCTTCATCTTCTGGGGCTGGGACGTCACCCTGACCATGAACGAGGAAACCAAGGACCCCGACAAGGTCCCCGGGCGCGCCGCCACCATTACTGTGCTGGTCATCATGGCCATCTACATGGTCGTCGCTCTCGCCGTGATCTCCTACGCGGGCGTCGGTGACACCGGGCTCGGCGCCGGAAACCCGGACAACCAGGAATCGATCTTCGCGGTTCTCTCCGGCCCGATCATGGGACCGTTCGCGATCCTCATGTCCCTGGCGATCCTCTCCTCCTCGGCAGCCTCCCTGCAGTCGACAATGGTTTCCCCGGCCCGCACCATTCTGGCCATGGGCTACTACAAGGCGCTTCCCGAGCGCTTCGGAAACGTCTCTCCGCGCTTCATGTCCCCGTCGGTGGCAACCATCACCGCCGGCGCCGCGGCCGCGGCGTTCTACGTCATCACCCGCCTGCTCAGCGAAAACGCCCTGTGGGACACCATCACCGCCCTTGGCATGATGATTTGCTTCTACTACGGCGTCACCGCGCTGGCCTGCGTCTGGTACTTCCGCCGCGAGCTGTTCTCCTCGGCACGCAACATCGTCTTCAAGTTCCTCGCCCCGTTGGTCGGCGGCGTGGTCCTCTTGGTCATGTTCTTCAGCACCGCCAGGGACTCGATGAGCCCGGACTACGGATCGGGGTCCAACATCGGTGGCCTGGGCATGGTGTTCATCCTGGGCATGGGCGTGCTGCTGCTCGGCGTGATCATCATGGTCGTGATGCGCGTGCGTCAGCCCGGCTTCTTCAAGGGCGAGACCCTCAAGCGCCTGAAGTAGGTCCGTGCCGCAACGGCACACACAAGCCAGCTACCCCGCATCGTCTTTGACGCCTCTTCGACGGTGCGGGGTAGCTTTATGTCCGGATGCAGAGCCCTCGCCTGGTCGCGCCGGCCGAATGGCTCCCTGATTCCGGACATGGGATGATCAAGGGAGGCGCCGCAGCAGCAACCCAAGTGCGACAGCGGTGCAGACCCCTGCAAACCCCTTGATGGAAGAGTGTCATGAGCGAGGAATTGGTGGTGCTGCTGGATCAGGCAGGCACCCGCATCGGAACCGAATCCAAGGCCCGTGTGCACACCGCCCAGACCCCGCTGCACCTGGCCTTTTCCTGCTACCTTTTCAACGAGGCGGGCCAACTCCTGATGACCCGGCGGGCGCTGTCCAAGAAGACCTGGGCGGGGGTCTGGACTAATTCCTTCTGCGGGCACCCTGGCCCCGGGGAATCCTTCGAGGACGCCATCGCGCGCCGGGCGGAACAGGAGCTGGGAACCAGCATCACCTCGATCCGCAGCCTGCTGCCCGACTTCCGATACCGAGCCGTCGACGCGTCGGGCATCGTCGAGAACGAGATCTGCCCGGTCTTCGCCGCGGTCATCGGTGCCGATCTGGAACCCAATCCCGACGAAGTCTCGGAGTATGCCTGGGTGGAACCCTCGGCCCTACGATTAGCCGCGGAAGCGACCCCCTTCGCGTTCTCGCCCTGGCTGCTGGAACAGATCGCCCAGGGTTCGCTCGACGCCAAGTAGCCTGAGGCCAACACCCCGCGCGGGGCATCGTCCACGCACCACATTTTGCTAGGAAGCCCTAGTAAATCCGGAGCCATCCAAGTAGTCTCACGATTGAGCGAAAAGCCCAGCATCGAGGGAGCACTTGGATGAAAATCGTGGTCTTGATCAAGCAGGTTCCGGACACGGCGGAGGAACGCAGGCTGGAGCCGGACACCGGCAGACTGGACCGCGACGCCAACGAACCCGTCATTGACGAAATCACCGAACGAGCCCTGGAACTGGCGCTCTCGGTGAAGGACAAGGACAAGTCGACCGAGGTGGTCGTGCTGACCATGGGTCCGCCCGAAGCCACCAAGGCCATCCGCAAGGCGCTGTCCATGGGCGCAGACTCGGGGATCCACGTGCTCGACGATTCCCTCGCCGGGGCGGACCTCACGGTCACCGCCGCGGCCCTGGCCGCCGCGCTGCGCGGCACGGACGCAGACTTGGTCATCGCCGGCAACGAATCCACCGACGGCCGCGCGGGACTCATCCCCGCCATGGTCGCCGAGCACCTGGGGCTTCCGCTGCTCGGATCGCTGGTGTCCGCCGACGTCACCCGCGGCATGGTGAGCGGCGAACGCCAGACCGAGGCCGGAACCCAGCGGGTCCGGGCCGCGTTCCCCGCCATGCTGACGGTCACCGAACGCTTCGACGAGGCCAGGTTCCCGAACTTCAAGGGCATCATGGGCGCCAAGCGGAAGCCGGTCGCAACCCTTTCCTCCTCCGAACTCGGCGTGGGGTCGGTACCCCGGAGCAGCGTGCTGGACCTGGCCGAACGTCCCGCGCGGACCGCCGGCCGCAAGATCGTCGACGAGGGAGCCGCCGCCGCCGAGCTCGTCGATTTCCTGACCGCCCAACGGCTGATCTAGCAAAGGACCGAGCATGCCGAACATCGTGGTTCTCATTGAACTCACCCACACCGGACACGTTCCCGCCTCGGCCCGGGGCCTGCTGGCCGTCGCGGCCCGGCTGGGGACCCCCGTGGCAGTCACCGTCTCATCCTCTCCGCTGGATCCCGAAACCGTCGCCGTGCTCGGCGGGCTGGGTGCCGCGCGGATCCATGCCGCCCAAACGGAGGCCGCACACACCATGCTGGGCGCACCCCTGGTCGATGCACTGGCCGACGCCGTCGCCGCGCACGCCCCGTCCGCGGTGCTCGCCGCCGCCTCGGTGGACGGGCGCGAGGCCGCGGGCCGGCTGGCCGTCCGCACCGGCGGGGGAGTGCTCGCCGACGTCGTGGATGCCGCGCTGGCGGACGGACGGATCGTGACCGAACACTCCGTCTTCGGCGGGAGCTACACGGTCCACGCCACGGTCCCGGACGTCCTGCCGATCATCACCGTGCGTTCGGGGGCCATCGACGAGCAGGCCCCCGCGGCGACCCCGGAGGTGACCACCGTTCGGCTGGCCCCGGCCACGGGCAGCCTGGCAACCATCGATTCCTATGCCGATGCCCCCGAAAACCCGTCGCGCCCCGAACTGCGCGGCGCGGCCACCGTGGTCTCCGGAGGGCGTGGCCTGGGCTCCGAGGAAAACTTCGTGCTGGTCGAACAACTCGCCGACGCGTTGGGCGCGGCGGTCGGGGCTTCCCGGGCGGCCGTGGATGCGGGGTTCATTTCGCAGACGGCCCAGGTCGGCCAGACCGGCGTCAGCGTTTCCCCGCAGCTGTACGTGGCACTGGGCATCTCCGGCGCCATCCAGCACCGGGCGGGCATGCAGACGGCCAAGACCATCGTGGCGATCAACCAGGACGAGGACGCCCCGATCTTCGAGATCGCGGACCTGGGCATCGTGGGGGACGTCTTCACCGTGGTTCCCCAGGTCATCGAGCTGCTCAAGAACCGTTCCTGATCGGGGCAACAAGTACATGTCTGCGAGGTGTTGGTGATGATGGCCCAGTCCACGGCGAAGAAGAAGCAGGCCGGCAACAAGTGGGTGCGCGCCGGGATCGTTTCCGGGTCGTTGGTTGTGCTGCTCATGGTGGCGGTGCTGGTGGCCCGGTGGCTGACGGGGCTGGACGGGGTCAAGGCCTGGATGGCCGCCTACCCCGGGCACTCGCCGCTGCCCGAGGGCGCGCCGGTCGGGCTTCCGGCATGGCTGGGCTGGCAGCACTTCCTGAACATGTTCTTCCTGGTGCTGATCGTGCGCACAGGCTGGCAGGTGCGGACCGTGACCCGGCCCTCGGCGCACTGGGTCCGCAACAACAAGGGGCTGATCCGGACCAAGGGAGCCCCCACCCGCATCAGCCTTGACCTCTGGTTCCACCTGACCCTCGACGCGCTGTGGGTGCTCAACGGCATCGTCTTCGCCATCGTGCTTTTCGCCACCGGGCAGTGGATGCGCATCGTGCCGACCAGCTGGGACGTGTTCCCCAACGCCGCTTCCGCGGCGCTGCAATACCTGTCGCTTCACTGGCCCACCGAGAACGGGTGGGTGAACTACAACGCCCTGCAGCTGCTGGCCTACTTCGCCACGGTCTTCATCGCCGCCCCGCTGGCCATCATCACCGGCCTGCGCATGTCGGCGGCCTGGCCCAAGAAGGCCCCGAAGCTGAACAAGGCATACCCCATGGAAGCGGCCCGGGCGCTGCACTTCCCGGTGATGCTCTACTTCGTCGCCTTCACGGTCGTCCACGTGGCCCTGGTGTTTGCCACCGGCGCCCTGCGGAACCTGAACCACATGTACGCGGCCAACAACTCGGAGAACTGGACGGGGCTGGTCATCTTCGCCGTCTCGATCGTCGTGGTCGTCGGCTTCTGGTTCCTGGCCCAGCCGATCTTCCTGCGGCCCGTGGCCGCGCTGACCGGAAAGGTCGGCAAGTAGCGCACCGAGTATCCGCAGCAACCCGCGAATTCCCAGCCAAGAACAGGAGCCCAGATGTTTGACCTGACCGAGGAGCAACAAGCCATCGTCGAAATGGTGCGCGACTTCGCCACCGCGAGCATCGCCCCGAACGCCGTCGAATGGGATCAGGCCAAGCACTTCCCGGTCGACGTGCTGGCGCAGGCCGGGGAACTCGGCATGGGCGGTGTCTACGTGCGCGAGGACTTCGGTGGCTCCGGGATGAGCCGGCTGGACGCCGCCCTGATCTTCGAGGAACTGGCCAAGGCCGACCCGACCATTTCCGCCTACATCTCCATCCACAACATGGTCGCCTGGATGATCGACGAGTTCGGCAACGAGGGGCAACGGGCGGCCTGGCTGCCGGGGCTGTGCAGCATGGAGACGCTGGCCAGCTACGCCCTGACCGAACCCGGCGTCGGCTCCGACGCCGGGGCGCTGATCACCCGGGCGGTCCGCGACGGGGACGACTACGTGCTCAACGGGACCAAGCAGTTCATCTCCGGGGCGGGAAGCTCGGGGGTCTACGTGGTCATGGCCCGCACCGCCGACACCGGCAGTGCCGGGATCACCGCCTTCATTGTCCAGGACGGCGTCGAGGGCCTCTCGTTCGGGCCGCTGGAAAAGAAGATGGGCTGGAACGCCCAGCCCACGCGCCAGGTGGTGTTCGAGAACATGCGGATCCCCGCCGGCAACCGGCTGGGGGAAGAGGGCAGTGGATTCGGCATCGCCATGAAGGGGCTGAACGGCGGCCGGGTCAACATCGGCGCCTGCTCGCTGGGTGGCGGGCAGGCTGCCCTGGACAAGTCGATCGCCTATCTGAAGGAACGCTCGGCCTTCGGCGCCCCGCTGATCGGCCAGCAGGCGCTGCTTTTCCAGATCGCGGACATGCAGACCGAGCTGGAGAGCGCCCGCACCATGGTGTGGCGGGCCGCGGACGCGCTGGAGCGCGGTACCAAGGACACCGTGCGGCTGTGCGCCATGGCCAAGCTCGTGGCCACGGACGCGGGGTTCAACGCGGCGAACACCGCGCTGCAGCTTCACGGCGGCTACGGGTACCTTGCCGACTACGGGATCGAAAAGATCGTGCGGGACCTGCGCGTGCACCAGATCCTGGAGGGCAGCAACGAGATCATGCGCCTGATCATCGGGCGCCTGGCGGTCGAGCGCTAGCCGCGTCGCGGCCACCGGCAGACCGCGGGCACACGGACAGGGTGCGTAGCGAAGAGCCCGTGCGGCCCCTCGCTACGCACACCGTGTGGCGTTGGCTATCAGTTGCCGGCTTCGACCGGCGGGACGACGGCCACGACGTCGATCTCCACGAGGAAGTCCCCGAGGAACGAACCCACGGTGGTGCGGGCCGGGTAGGGCTTGACCATGAACTGTTCGTAGATCGCATTGAACCCGGCGGAGTCGCGGCCCGGGTGGTGCAGGTGCACGGTCGCCTTCACCACGTGGGAGAAGTCCAGACCGTGGGCGGCAAGCACCGCCGCAAGGTTCTGCATGGTGCGGGTGGTTTGTTCCTCGATCGAGATGCCGACGGTTTCATCGGTGATCGGGTCGTGCGGCGTCTGCCCCGCGGTGTAGAGGAAGCCGTTGGCGACGATGCCCTGCGAGTAGGCCCACGAGGGAGGCGGTGCGTCCGTGGTGGAGACCTGCAGGCGGAGCGTGTTGGCTGATTCTGACATGGAGACTTTTCCTAGCGTGTTGGTGGTCTTGGGTCTTGGGCGTCCAGTGGAACGGGACGCTTAGAGAACCTTGGAGAGGAACGCCTGGGTGCGTTCGTTCTGCGGATTGTCCAGGACCTCGGACGGTGGCCCGGATTCGACGACCACGCCGCCGTCCATGAAGACCACGTGGTCGGCGACCTGGCGGGCGAAGCCCAGCTCGTGCGTCACCACGACCATGGTCATGCCCTCCTCGGCCAGGTCCTTCATGACGTCGAGGACCTCGCCGACGAGCTCCGGGTCGAGGGCCGAGGTCGGCTCGTCGAAGAGCATCAGCTTCGGCTTCATGGCCAGCGCGCGGGCGATGGCCACGCGCTGCTGCTGGCCGCCGGAGAGCTCCTGCGGGTAGGAGCGTCCGCGGTCGCCCAGCCCCACGCGGTCCAGCAGGACCTGGGCCTCGGCCGTGATTTCCCTGCGGTTGCGGCCCTGCACTTGGATGGGTGCCTCGATGATGTTCTCCATGATGGTCATGTGCGGGAACAGGTTGAAGCGCTGGAACACCATGCCGGAGGCGCGGCGGGAGACCGCCGTCTGCTTGTCCTTCATTTCATGCAGGCGGCCGTTGCGTTCGGTGTAGCCGACGAGGGAACCATCGACGTAGATGCGGCCCGCGTTGATCTTCTCCAGGTGGTTGATGCAGCGCAGGAACGTCGTCTTGCCCGAGCCCGAGGGGCCGATCAGGCAGGTGACCGAACCGCGTTGGACCTGCAGGTCGATTCCCTTGAGGATCTCGAGGTGTCCGTAGCTTTTGCGGACTCCCTGGGCCTCAACCATGACGTTGCTCATTTTGCGCTCCTGGCTTTGCGTGAACGCTTGCGCTTGATGACAGAGTCAAAGCCGCGTCCGTAGTGACGTTCGAGTTTTTCCTGGAAGAAGCTCAGGACGGTGGTCATGAGCAGGTACCAGAGGCTGGCGACGATCAGCAGCGGGATCGTCTGGTAGTTCTCCGAGTAGATGATCTGCGCCGAGTACAGCAGGTCGGAGATCGCCAGCACGGACACCAGCGAGGTGCCCTTGAGCATCGAGATGACCTGGTTGCCGGTCGGCGGCAGGACCACGCGCATGGCCTGGGGCAGGATGATGCGGCGCATCAGCTTGGAACCGTTCATGCCCAGGGCCTTCGACGCGTCGTACTGGCCGCGGTCCACCGAGCCGATGCCGCCGCGGATGATCTCGGCCATGTAGGCTGCCTCGTTCAGCGACAGGCCCAGCAGGGCCGCGCCGAGCGGCGTGATCAGCACGTTGGCCGAGCCCAGGACGATCGAGGGGCCGCCGAAGGGCAGGCCCAGCGCGATGACCGGGTACAGCGCCGCAATGTTGTACCAGAAGATCAACTGCACCAGCAGCGGGGTGCCGCGAAAAAACCAGATGTAGCCCCGGGCGATCAGGCTGAGGATCGGGTTTTCGCTCAGACGCATGATGGCCAGCGCGGCGCCGAGCGAGATGCCGACGGTCATCGAGACGACCGTGAGCATCAGGGTCAGTGCGGCGCCGGTGAGGATGCGCGGGGCGAAGAGGTAGTCGACGACGACGTCCCAGTGGTAGCGCTCGTTGAGCGCCACGTCCATCGCGGCGAGTGCCGCGATGATGACCAAGACCAAGGCGATGGCGTTCCGTACGGGGTGTTTCAGGGGAATGACCGGGGCCGATTCCTCAGCGTCCGTGGCCTGCGGAGCAGGGGATAGGGCGTTCTGGGGTTGCATGGTTTTCACTTCCATTGCTACTGGGCGAAGTTGACGCGTGCGTCGGTGATGGCGCTGGCATCCAGGCCGTACTTGGCCAGGACCTGCTTGTACGCGTCGGACTTGATGATTTCGGCCAGGGCGGCGGCGACCGGGGCTTTGAGGCCCGATTCAATGGGGACGCCGGCGGCCACGGGGGTGAAGTCGTAGGCCGAGGCGATCTCAACGGTCGGGTTCTTCGATGCCGCGAAGTCCAGGATGGGCGAGTCGGCGAGCACCGCGTCCTGGCGTCCGCTGGTGAGCGCGGAAATGGCCTGGCGGGTGTCCTGGTACTGGTTGGAGATGATCTCCGGCTTGCCTGCGGCCACGCAGTCCTTGTTGTAGTCGGGGATGTTCACGGTCAGCTGGTACGAGCCGGTGAGCAGCCCGACCTTCTTGCCGCACAGGTCCTGGTACTTGGTGATCCCGGTGGGGTTGCCCTTGGCCACGGCAATCGAGTTGCCCATGGCCATGTAGTCGACGAAGTCCAGCACCTTCATGCGTTCGGTCGTCGGGGTCATCGAGGAGACGGTCATGTCATAGCGACCCGCGGCCATGCCGGGGATGATGGAGTCGAAGTTGGCCACCTGGATTTCGACCTTCAGGCCCAACGATGCGCCGATCAGGCGGGCGATGTCCGGGTTGACGCCGGTGAGCTCCTGCGTGCCCTCCAGGAAGTACTGGGTAGGCTGTTCGTTGGTGGGGATGCCCACGCGAAGAACCTTGGAGGCCTTGATCGATTCGGGCAGCAACTTCACCGCGGCCTCGTTGAGGGCGATTTCCGGGACAGCGGTTCCGGCGGCGACGGCGGCCGAGGAGGTCGCTGCCGTGGGGGAGGAACCGCCACAGGCGGTCAGCGCCAGCAGTGCCGTGGCCGCCACGGCGGTGGCTGCAGCAAAGCGGCTGCGCCGTGAACGGAGGCGGGGTGTCTCGTTTTTCATGGTTACAGGCTCGTTTCTGCGTAGCTGTTCTCGGAATCCGCCGGCTTCTTGGCCGGTGCGGAGGGGAAGGACTCGGACTTGTGGCGGAGCAGTTCGCGGCCGTTGGTGCGAAGTTCCTCGATGCTGGTGACGCCGAGCATCATCATGGCTCGCATCATCTCGTCGCGGAACAGGTTGATGACGTGTTCGACGCCGACTTCGCCGGCTGCGGCGAGGCCGTAGAGGTACGGGCGGCCGATGGAGCAGGCAGTTGCGCCCAGGGCGATGGCCTTGACCATGTCCGAACCGCGGCGGATGCCGCCATCGACGATGATCTCCAAGCGGCCGTCGACGGCCGTGGCGATGTCCTCCAGCACGTCCAACGGGGAGGCCATGTGGTCCAGCTGGCGTCCGCCGTGGTTGCTGACCTGGATGGCATCGAAGCCGTATTCGGCGGCGAGGGCCGCGTCCTTCGGGTTGACCACTCCCTTGAGGATGATCGGTCCGCTCCATCGCATGCGGATCTCGCGCAGGTCGTCCCAATCGGTGGGTTCGTAGGCGCCCGCAAGCAGGGTGCGCCACATGTCCGGGCTGCTGGCCAGCGGACCGGTGGGCTCCTCGGCGTCGAGGTTCGGGAAGGCGATGGCGTCGTTGGCGAGGAACCCGAGGGCCCAGCGCGGGTGCAACGCGCCCTCGACGACGGTCTTCGGCTTGATGGTCGGCGGGGCGGTGAAGCCGTTGCGGTAGTCGCGTTCGCGGTGGCCGATCGAGCGGCAGTCGACGTTCACGATCAGTGCCTCGTAGCCGGCGCGGCAGACGCGGTCCAGCACCGCCTGCAACTCGACCTTGTCGGCGATCGGTTCGAGGTTGAACCAGCGGCGCAGAGTCGGGGCGGCGGCGCTGACGTCTTCCATGGTGGTGGTGCTCAGGTGCGCCAGTCCGTAGGGGATGCCCTGGGCCAGGGCTGCACGTGCCACCGCGGTTTCGCCCTTGGGGTTGAACAGGCGGGTGCCGCCGGTGGGGGAGAGGTAGAACGGCAGCGACGTCGGGCCGCCCAGCAGTGTGGAGCTCAGGTCCATGTTGTCGACGGATCCCCACTTGGGCATGAACGCCCAGTCGTCGAAGGACGAGCGGTTGCGGCGCATCGAGAACTCGTCCTCCCCGCCGCCTTCGATGTAGTCGAAGATCGACTTGGGAAGGCGCTTCGACGCGAGCTTGCGCATGTCCTCCACGCTGTGGCAGCTCCGCTTGAGCCGCTCGGCCGGCGTGCGGGCCGGGCCCTGGATGGAGGCTAGTGCCAGGATGTCTTTCAGTCGCATTGCTTTTCCTCAAATTTCTAACGTGGAAGTCCGTTCCACCTGCTTCATCAATGGTGATCTAAATCTCTCCGCTTATTCATGTGAGAACATCCATAAGATGTTTCTGGTCTTTGTGATATCTTCCAAAGATGGATGCGAAGAGCTATGTAAACCAGATCCCCGGTGCAGAATCGGGGCTGGTTCGCCTCTCCGACTGCATCGAGTTCATGCAAGCTGACCTGGTCCATGTGAACCCGACGCCCGAGAACCTTGGCCATCTGGTTTCCGATGTGCTGATGTACGACCCGCTGGACGAGTGGACCCACATCGACGGGCGCATCATCCTCGCCGTCGGGATCACCTACGGGTCCGCGGACTTCGAGCAATTGCTGCACCGGGCTTCCAACAGCAACGCGGCAGCGGTGATCGTCAAGGTCCGGGGCGCCCACATGGATCAGCTGCGGGCGGCGGCGATCCGGAATTCCCTCGCCGTGCTGGTTGCGCCCCGTAATGCCGACTGGACGCGCCTCGTGGCCCTGGCCCGGGCGTCGGTCATGGGGGCCGCCGCGGACTCGGTCTCCGGGGTGCGCCTCGGCGACCTGTACGCGTTCGCCAACGCGGTCGCGTCGATCACCAATGGCGCGGCAAGCATCGTGGATCCGCTGGGAAGGGTGCTGGGCTACTCGACGCTGCCGGGCCAGCCCATCGACGAGCTGCGGCGCGTGACGACGCTGGCGCTCCAGGAATCCAAGCCGCCTGCCTTCGACGTGGATTTCAAGGCGGTGTACGCCTCCTCGGGGGCGCTCTACATTCCGTCGACCGACGAGGGGGTGGGCAGGCTGGCGCTCGCCGTTCGTGCGGGCGGCGAACTGCTGGGCTCCATCTGGATCATCGACCCGGGAGCGGGGCAGGCGCAGGTGGCGTTGGAGGCCCTGGACCGGATGGCACCGTTGGCCGGGCTGCACATGCTCCATGCACGTTCGGCGTCGGATTTCGGCGAGCGGCGCAACGGGGACCTGATCCGGACGCTGATCGACGACCCGGCGCACGCATCGTTTGCCGCGGCCCAGCTGGGCCTGGATGTCACGCAGGGGCTTGCCGTTGCGGCCCTGACGATCGCGAGGCCGGAATCCGGTTCACTGGATTCGGTGCGCGAGATCCAGCGCCTGCTCCAGCTGGTCACCACCGTATGCAACGTGCAGTTCAAGACCAGCCACAGTGCGCTCATCGGGTCGGTCATCTATGCGATGTTCCCGGCCCCGGGGCGCGAAGCCCGCGCGTTGCATCGTCGGGTGGTGCAGGAGATCGGTGCGTACGCACACACCATCAGCGCGCACCCGCTGATCGCCACCGTCGGCAGCATCGTGCACAACCTCGACCAGTTGCCCGAATCCCGAACCGAGGCGCTGCAGGCGCTTGAATACCTGTTGAACCGCGAATCCTTGGCTGACACCTCGGGGGCGGGCAAGGCGGTTCCAGCCGTGGCGCTGTATGAAGACCACCGGATTCCGTTGAACCTCATGAAGATCGGGAAGTTCATGGATGCGCAAGGGATGGCGGGCGCCGACGCCATCGAGGAGATCAGGGCCTACGACGAAGCGCACCAAACGGACTACTTGGACACCCTCCGGGCCTTCCTGGTTTCCAGCGGCAACATCGCGGTGATGGCCGCGAACCTCCACGTCCACAACAACACGGTGCGGTACCGGATCGCGCAGATTGCCAAGAACTTCGGCCTGGATCTTGAGGACCCGCAGCAGCGGCTCTGGCTCTGGCTGCGCGTGACCGCCATGGACCTGAGCACACAAACCACGCTGCGCCGGATGACCCGGCGGGATTCCTAAGGCCCCTGCCGGGTAGCAAAACGCCCCCTGCGGGTGCTCGGCGCCGGGATCCGGGGCCGCGCACCCACAAGGGGCAACAGGTCTGCGGGGTTACTTGCCGGCCCAGGCGGTGGCTTGGACCTCGACAAGCAGCTTGTCGTTGAGCAGCGGGGCCACGATGGTGGCGCGCGACGGGCGGTGCCCGGCGAAGGTGTCGACCCACGCGCGGTTGTACTCGCCGGCCATGGCAGCGTCATTGATGTAAACGGTGGTCGTCGCCACCGAAGCCAGGGTCAGGTCGTAGGCGGCGAGCACCTTTTCCAGGTTCTTCAGGGTCTGGACGGTCTGCGCATAGATGTCGCCCTCGCCCACCAGGACCTTGTTCTCGTCCTTCGAGACCTGGCCCGAAACGAAAATGAAGTCACCTGCACGGGTGGCGCTGGGGAACGGGCTCTGGTCGGTGGTCATGCCTGCAACGTCAATGTTGCTCAGGCCTGTTGAAGTGCTCATGGTGCTCCTGGATTGACTGGTGGTGAGGCCTGTCGTGACCCCTTGAAAAGCCTAGGGCATCGGCATGAGGTGCCGAAACACGTTCGGCCGTTTCCATGGGAAACGGCCGAACGGTCAAATGGGGTTCCGGGGTTGCATGACGCCCTAGCCCAGGTTCTTGAGCAGCTCCGTGGTGCGGTACGGGATCACGTCACGCAGGATCATGGACGTGGAGGTGCGGGTGATGCCGGGGCACAGGCGAATCTCCTCGCTCACGCGGTACAGGTCGTCGGGGTCGATGGCCACCGCGCGGATCAGCAGGTCGGTGTCGCCGGCGGGGGCGACGCATTCCAGGACCTCGGGGATCTTCCGCAGCGCCTCGATGGCCTCGTTGAGGTGCGACTGGTCGAGCTCCGCGCTCACCATGGCAGAAACGCCACGACCGACGGACGCCGGCTTCACGCGGCTGGAATTCGGGCGCAATGCGCCGGAGGAGGCCAGTCGCTCCATGCGGGTCTGCACCGTGCCGCGGGCCAGTCCCAGGCGCTGTGCAAGCATCATGGTCGGAACGCGGGGATCCTCGTCCAGGGCCAAAAGAATGCGCCTGTCCGTATCATCCAGTTGGTACGATTCCGGCGTCATTCCGACTCCTTAGGCTAAGTGCGGTCAAATTGACCAAGTTGTGCGGTTGCTACCGCTCCATGTTAGTCAAAATGATCAGCGATTCCCAACTGTGTTGCACGGTATGACCGATCGTTGCTTTAGTGGTTGTTAGCAGCTCAAGCAAGGCCACAAGCCGCGGCGAGCAGACCCCCGGTCCGGGAACCTACTAGGTCCCGTGTCTGGGTTGACCCACAAGGTTTCAGGTCGAATTCAAAGGTGGTCCGCAACGATTCCAAGCACTTGGAGTTGTCGCGGACCACCTTTTGGTTAACGAAGGATATGTCCGGGCTCGTCCGGTGTAGGCATGGATATCCACAGATTGGGTTTGACGCGTTTCTCGCCCGGCATGGGGGTAACGTTCTTTGTATGAGATTCATGCGTCTTGAAGATGTTGCCGACGAGTTGAACGTCAACCTGCCACAGGTACGTTCGCTGGTGCGCAGCGGAGATCTCCCCGCCATCAAGATCGGCGGCCGCGGTGTGTGGCGTGTGGAACGCAGCGAGCTCGAGGCCTATATCCAGCGGCAGTACACCGTTGCGCGGGAATCCATCGAGGCAGGTTCGATCGAGAACGAGTCCGGCGAATAGGCACCTGGCGTCACCGTATTTTGTTTGCAGGGTTTTGTGGGTTTAGGCTATGAATCGTTGAGGGCCTTGGCCCGAGACTCGGGGCATTAGCTCAGTTGGTAGAGCGCTTCGTTCGCATCGAAGAGGTCAGCGGTTCGATTCCGCTATGCTCCACTAGATTCATGGTCTGACTAGTCTTGTTTGAAGATTGGTCAGGCCAGTTTTCTCTTAAATTACGCGTTTAGAACGCAATGAAGATCCGGTAGTGCCGGCGTAGGCTGCTTCCTCTACGTGAGGGCCTGTAGTCGATGGTTGCTCAGGGCAAAAAACCGCTGATGTGACTGAAGTGGCCGGTGCCCGCAGTTGATAAGAATTTCGTTTTAAGGATTTCTCGCGTACTCATTGGTGGCTGTGGCTGGGGCAGGAAGCGGCCGAAGTGCTCGGTTCCATGGAATGGCGTCCGCTAAGGGCACTGTTCGCGCAAGGAGTTCGAATTTATCCCGTTTGAGTAGTTCAAGGCACCTGCCACAGGTGGGAGGGCTATTTCCCCGGATGCCATTCAATGTATTGTTTCGTTCAAGACCATCGCTCCATCAAGAAGTGCCGGCGGGGGAACACATGAAAAGCCGAGATTTGAATCAACGAATGCTGTCCGCAGTCGCCGCAACCGTGTTGGCGATAGGTGGTGCTGTCGTTGCCGTTGCCCCCGCTCAAGCAAGCAGTGCGGCAGTTGAGGGACAAGTCCTTGACGCCTCGGGCAAGCCCATCAAGGGCATCGGTATTGGGGATGCACCAGGGTACGCGTATACGACGTCGAATATGTCCGCGCCCATCTCGCTGCGTATCCTCACATTCGCTACAACGGCGAAACCGACCATCACGGGGACGCCGCAAGTGGGCAAGCAGCTGGTTGCCAATGCAGGAGCATGGACGCCGGGGACCACCCACTTCGCGTACCAGTGGTACCGCGCCGGCGAAAAGATTTCAGGAGCCGTGGACCAGCAATATATTGCTACCATCGCCGACTACGACAAGGACATCACCGTCGCGGTCACCGGATGGGCACTCGGGGACAGTCCAGTCACCGCGATCTCGGCACCGACGGCCCGAGTCGCCTGGGGCGGCCCCGTTTACCTTCCCGGTGTGGAGCTCTCGGCAAGCCGCGGCAAGATCGGTAGCAAACTCACCGCGTATGCCATGGACGCTGCTTTGGGTGCTGAAATGAAATACCAGTGGTACCGGTCCGGAAAGCCCATCAATGGGGCGAACAACGAGACCTACCGGGTTGTCGGGGTGGATGGAGGGCGGAGCCTCAAAGTATCGGTGACCGCGTCGTTGCCCGGGTACGACAACGCGACCAAGTATTCGGGATCCATCTCAATCCCCAAGGGCACTCTCACAACCAAAAAACCGACGATCACCGGTACTAAGAATGTTGGCCGTACCCTCACTGCCAAGCACGGAACCTGGACCTCCGAAACCAAATTCAAGTACCAGTGGTACCGCTCGGGGAAGCCCATCAAGGGTGCGGACAACAAGACCTACAAGCTTGCCAAGGCCGACCGGTCACGCAGCGTCAAGGTCCAAATCACCGGATCGAAGACGGGGTACAAGTCGACCACACGGTATTCGTCGACTCACCGCATCCGATAGCGGTGCGCCGCGGGTCGAGGTTCCCGCGGGGCCGTAAAATTCAGGGCAAGGAAGCTTCCAAGGAACTTGTCCGGAACGAATAACTGGGACATAGTGATCGCAAAGGTTCGAAGTCGATCCAGCTTCGGCAGCGTTTGGGGTGGGGACGCTCGGGGACTGAAAACGCGAGTCCATTCACAAGCAGGGTGAGAGGGTCTCACTCCGTGTGCAAATGCCCAACCTACGTCCGCATACGAATCCAAGAGGCCAGCGGTTCGATTCCGCCATGCTCCACTCAAAAATCGTTGAATTTACGCGATTTTGGTGTGACTTGCTGACTTTAGAACCATTTCTTCGTGCATCGTGAGCACATTTTTGATCGCAAAGATGCGCACACTACTTTATGGAGCGACTGAACAAGCTCTCCCATCCGGACACTGGTGAGCCGTGAATTTGAGTTCCAGTCATGGCATCCACGGCGTCTAACGTGGCATTTGCCGACGCCTTCGGCTTGGTTCCGCGTGAGCGGGCGAAGAGCACGATGCCAGCGGAACACATCGGTACTGCGTGATTCTGCAGTTCTGGCGGCCCCCACCGGTGGGAGGCCGCCAGAACTGGACTGCCGGAACGCTCGGGACTAGAGGGTCCGGGCGAAAGGGTCGAAGTCGACGGGCATCGATGGAACCGATGCCGCGGAGCTGTTGACCGAAACGAACTCGCCGGTTGCGGCGGACTCTTCTGCCGAGAGCATCACATCAAGTACGTGGTACCCAACCTCTCCGTTTGCACGATGAGGCCTGCCTTCGGCGATGGCTCGAGCCATTTCGAGCAGGCCGAGGCCGCGGCCGACCACAACGCCTTCCTGCTCGATCTCGATCCACTCCTGTGTAAAGGGGAATTCCGTCGGGATCTCGCTCAGCGGCTTCACATACGCAATTCGTCCCTCGAACATGTTCGGATCGGGAATCACCAGCGTGCCCTCCGTGCCGCTGATCTCCACCACGCCGTGGCGTGAGAGCGCGGAGTCGAAGGACAGCATGCTTTGCGCGTGTTGTCCTGCCTCGAACTCGGTGAGCACCGAGATGGTGGACGGTACCTCAACGGGGAACCTTTCCCCGGTCTGGGGACCTGTCTGAATGACACGCTCTTCCTGGCCGCGAAGGCCCAGGGCGGCGACCTTGCTGACAGGGCCGAACAGGTTGACGAGCGCAGTGAAATAGTAGGGACCCATGTCAAGCAGGGGGCCGGCACCCTTCGCAAACAAGAATGAAGGGTTGGGGTGCACCAGGTCGGGCCCCTGCCACTGCATCGTCGTGGAGGCGAAGAGCGGCGTGCCGATGACACCGTTCTCGATGGCGCGTTTGGCTGTCTGGAGTCCGGGGCCAAGCACCGTGTCGGGAGCGACTCCGATGCGCAACCCGGCAGCGTCGGCCTGTTCCAGCAATGCCGCGGTGCTGTTGCGGTCCAGGCCGATGGGCTTTTCGGTCCACACATGCTTGCCGGCTGCGACGGCACGAGACGAGATCTCGGCATGTACCGCGGGGATGGTCAGGTTCACGATGATCTGCACCCCGGGGTGTGCGAGCACATCGTCCGCCGTGCCGAACTCCTGCACGTTGAACTTTTCGGCTTGGGACTGCGCGCGCTCGGTGTCCATGTCGCCGAGGATCACCACACGGATATCGGGGAACGATGCGAGGTTTTCGAGGTACGTATCGCTGATCATGCCTACGCCGATGAAGCCGACGCCTACTGGTGCGGTCATTTTACGAGCCCTTCTGCGTGGAGGAATGCAAAGCTTGCAGCGATGTCGTCGAAGACATCGGTGGGGGCCTTGTCGTATTCGATAACTGCGTATTCGATGGCGTTGTTGGCTCGCATGGCCTCGGCCAGTGGGATGTCGCCGGTGCCTGCGTGCTTTTGAACGAGGCTCGCGGGATCGAGAGCTGGACTGCCCGGAGCCCAGGGGTTGGCCATCGAGGCGCCGTCCTTGACGTGGACCGCGAGCAGGCGGGAACCGATCTGCTTGGTCAGCGCCGGTACATCCTGGTCTGCGACAGCCGCCCAATACAGGTCCAGCTCAATCTTGACCCGCTCATCAATCCGTGACACGAAGCGCTCGTAGGCACTCACGCCGTCGAAAAATGCCACGAATTCTTGGGCGTGGTTGTGGTATCCAACGTTCAGGCCGTAGCTTGCCGCGAGTTCCGCGGCCGTGTTGAGTCGGTCCGCGATGTCATCGACACCTTCAATGGTGAGCCAGCGCGCGGGATCGACGAAAGGGTCGATGACGGTCTGGATGCCGGCTACGGCGGCTGCCTCGAAGACCCGCTCGGGCTCCGGGGTCGGGATTGATCCGCCCGGTGTCCAGAGTTCGTCGGAGAGGAGGGGAGCGTGTCCTGTCGGGGCACTCAGGCCGCTGTCGTCCAGCGCCTTCCGGATTTCCGGAGCGCGCTCGACAAAATCAAAAGCTTCAACGTGCCGCAGCCCGATTTCCGCGAGCTTGTCGAGCGATTGGCCCATGTCCGCGGAGAATTCCTTGGCCAGCGAATAGAGCTGAACGGAAGGTAGAGGGAGAGTCACTAGCGATCCTTCTTTCGTGCTTTGTTGTGGAGTAGAAGATGTGCTGGAGCGATGCGGATCACACTATCACCAATACATCCACGTGGAGGTTTTTTGATTGCGGGTAGTTTGTAATCATGACGAATGATGAGAGTGAACTGATTGGCCGTAGCGGCTCATACCAAAAAGGCGTGGCCCGAAGGCAGGAAATCCTCGACCGTGCCATTGAGGTATTTGCGGAGCGCGGAGCCGATGGCACGTCCTTGCGTCAGATCGCCAAGGAGATTGGCGTATCCCATGCCGCGCTCCTGCACTACTTTGATTCCCGTGAGCAGTTGCTCGTTGCGGTGTATGAGCATGCGGAGCGGGTTCGATCCGAACGAACTGGGCTCCGTTCCATTGAAGACCCCGTGGGAATGTTGGTTGAAGCCGCGACTCACAACGTGGCGGTGCCCGGACTGGTGCAGCTCTACTCGACGCTGGTGGCTGCTGCGCTGGAAAGTCGCAACGAAGTCAGCAGGAACTTCTTCACCGAACGATTTGAGGTCACGCGACGGGAGCTTGCCGGCCTCATAGCGCGCGACCAGGATAGGGGCCTTATCCGCAAGGACGTCGACGCAAGCGCGATTGCGTCCCTGCTTATTGCCGCCTCCGATGGCCTGCAGACGCAGTGGCTGCTTGATCCAAATGTTGATCTGAGGGGCTTTTTGCAGCTCTTTGACATCCTTCTCACGCCGGCTGTTCAGCCGCAAGGGTCCCGGGCTGATTGAAATCACGGCTCTCCCGTATCCCACGGCCGAGATTCAGCGAACTCGTTTGATGGGGATGATCATGAAGGCTCCGGCGGCAGCCACCAAGCCGGCCGCCCACAGCATTGCCGTGTAGTTGGTGTTGTTTGCCGCCCCGATGCCAAGGAAGAACAGTGCGAGTGCCGGTGCGATCGATTGCGGCAGCGCATTGGCGATGTTGAGTACACCCAGGTCCTTGCCAGGGTGTTCGGGGTCGGGCAGGACGTCGATAACCAGTGCCTGGTCGACGGCCGTGTACACGCCGTAGGCCAGCCCCATGATCACTTCCGCCACATAAAACGTCTGGACCGACTGCGCCTGGGCGAGAATGACCAGGCCAATGCCGAAGATGAGCGTGGATCCGCCAACGAAGATCTTGCGGCGTCCAAGTTTGTCTGAAAGCCATCCCGAAACGGTGGTGCTGAGCAGCAGTGCTGCGGTGTAGAACATGACTCCGAGTGCAACGGCGGCAGTTGCCTCCCCTGCGTCTTGGATGCCTAGATGCTGCTGCATGTAAAGCAGCCGATAGGTCGTGAACATGAAAGTTGCGAGGACGATGAGGAAGCGCGACCACCAGGCGAAGCCGTAATCTGCATTCTTGATCGGGTTTGTCCAGAACGACCCCAGGATGGTCGTCAGCTTCAAGGGCGCCGGCTTTTCCTCGGGCAGGTCATCGCGCATGAGGAACGTGTAGGCGAGAACCAAGAGCACGGCAAGAATGCCCGGGGCGATGAACAGCATGGGCAGGTTGCCGACGAGGAAGGCGGCAAGGTACGTGCCGGCAAGAATCGCCGCATTTTGTGCAATGGCAATCACGCTGGACCCCGTGCCGCGCTGGAACTCCGGCACGTTGTCGGCGAAGCTTGCGATCATTGCCGCAAGTGTCGCGTTCGCCGCGACCTGGCACAAAACCCATGCGACGGTGAGTGAGAGTTGGTCTTGGGCGAAGGCGACGAATGCCAAGCCGAGCGCGAGCCCAATCACGCCGCCAAGAAGCCACGGACGGCGTCGTCCCCAGCGGGTCCTGGTGCGGTCGCTGAGCATTCCGGCCAGGGGGTTCGCGAACAGTGCGCCCAGTGCGCCGAATGGTAGTACTGCCCCGAGCAGGCCTGCGGGATTCTCGGGCGCGAGCTCTTGGACCTTGAGCTGCATGCTGACCATGACCGGTGCCAGCAGCGCAATGATGAGGCCGAACTGGCCGAGGAAAATTCCGACGAAATACTTCCGTGGTGCTTTGGCCGTGGTGAGCGGCGGGTTCAGACGAACCGCAGGGTTGGAAATTAAGGGCATCGACGCCTCCTTGAGTCAAGAAACTAACCAGTGGTTAACATTGATCACCATAAGGTGATCTGCGTCTCATTGCAACCCCCTTTTTGGGCCTTTAGCGGATGGCGGCCAATCGGAACTCGAGGAAATCGTTGGCGGTTCCGCGTATTATCGCGCCGGAGGTTCGGGCGATCGGTGGAGAGTTCGCGCGGGTTTGAATGACTCGCCGCAGAGTACACTGATGGGTTCCCTTTCATGCTTTCGGGGAGTGTCGCGTTTGTTTGGGGGCCTTTTCTTGTCCCGAAAACACCCATCCGGCGAAGGGCCGGAGGGCACACGAAAGCGGCTCCCGGTTCATTGAACCGGGAGCCGCTTCCCTATGTGACCAGGTGACAAACGTTGCTACATTTCAGTAGCCGTTAGCCTCCGTTCGGTGCGGAATTGGTGGCAACCAGGGCGTGCAAGGTTCCGTCATCCGTCAGGGCGAACAGGGTGTTGCCGCTGACAGACATGGCCGAGGTGACGGCGCCGCCGAGGTTGTACTCGGCGAGGCGCTGGCCCGTTGCCCGGTCAAGTGCGACCACGCGTCCGTCACGGGTCGCCGCGTAGACGACGGTCTCGGTGGCCAGGGCGTGGGCGGCCGGCGAACCCGGACCCGCACCCTTGCAGCCGGCGGCAACCTTGATCGGGTCATCCATCGGGCTTTCACCCGGGAGGTAACCCAGCGGCGTTTCCCAGACCGGGACCTCGGGGGTGGCTGAGGTCGTGTCGTAGGCGCGGACAACGCCATCCTGGCTGGCCACGTAGGCCGTGGAGCCGAAGGTTGCGGGGCTGGTGACCGGTGCCGGGCCGTCCTCGCAAGTGCTGGAGGTGCCGAGCTTGGCGTGCCAGGTCTTGGCGCCGCCGGCCTTCGGGTTGTGTCCGCGGGTGCCGGAGACCGTGGTGGTCACCAGCTGCGCGTCGCCTTCGTCGGGGTTCGTGAAGGCGGGCGAGGACTGGGTGAACAGGTCGCCGGCGGTGTCCACAGAGGACAGCTGCCCGCAGGTGGATAGGTCCATGCGGATCAGCGACTGGCTGGAGCCGGAGTGCAGGTACGCGGTGGTGGAACCCGGTTCGCGGACCGCGGTGCTGCGGAACTGGCCCCAGCCCGCGGGGGCGGAGAAGCCGCCGGGCAGCTTCTCGCCGGTGTCCGCGTTGCGGCACATGACCCTGTCCCATTCCTGGTAGACGGCGACGGGGGGCTTGCCCTCGAGGTCGAACACGCTGACCGGGCCACCGGCACGGCCGTAGCGGCGGACGGTGTCACCCTTGATCTGTTCGCTGCTGATGGCCTCCCAGGCCACGGAACCGTTCTTGGTGTCGAGCGCGTACACGCGTCCGACGCCGGTGGTCAGGTAGACCTTGTCTCCGTGGACGGTGGGGGAGGACTCGGCGTCGCCGTCGAGGTAGGTGCGCCAGGCCTCGGCACCCGTGCGGGCGTCGTAGGCAAGCATCATGCTGTACGGGGAGTCCAGCGCGCGGGAGGCGACGATGACCTTGCCGTCGACCACGGCGGCGCCGTTGAGGTGGAACTGCTCGCCGGTGTTTGCCGACCAGCGCAGGTCCAGGTCCGCACCCGGGTTGTCCGCGCTGTCCGATCCGCCGGACTCGTCGCGGCCCTGGCGAAGCCAGTCCTGACCCGGTGCTGCCTGCGAGGCTCGTACCTCGGCGACGACCTTGAACTCGTTGACGACCTTCGGCCACGCCTTGCCGGCGGTGTCGACGGCGTTCATGGTCGCGACGTAGTTGCCCGGGGTCAGGCCCTCGATGTGGGCGCCTGCCCGGGTCCAGGAGGTCCTGACCTCGGGGCACTTCTCTGCCTTGCCGCCCGGGGGCGTGTAGCAGTTCACGATCCCCGTGGCCTTCTTCTCCTTGCCGAAGGCCAGGGCGCCGTCCTCCCAGACGGTCTTGCCGTTTTCCTTGCGCTTCACGACCAGCGACGCGGTGTCCGGGGTGCGGCCGTCGTCCTCGACGAAGAGCTGGACGGGCACGCCCGCCTTGTGGCCGTGGGTGCTGCCCGCGGCGGGGCTGACCATGGCCACATCGTCGTTCACGCCGAACTGGCGGTGCGTGCCGCCGATGTAGCCGGTGTCCTCGTTGGCTTCGGTTGCCGGGTCATCGGTGATCCCGGAGAAATCGACGATCTTGTAGTCGGGGCGGGCGGAGTCCAAGCCGTAGGTGCCCATGTTGTTGACCTCGACGGAGCGCTTGAACGCGCCGCGGCGGTATTCGGCCTGCTGGTTGTGGCCCGCGGCGAACATGCGCACGTCGTACTTGGCGAGCTCGTCGACGATCGGCTGCATGCCGGCGCCGGGGCCCCACTTGGTGAACAACGAGCGGTGCGCGAAGACCACTACCTGCTTGCCGACCGCGTGGCGGCCCAGGTCTTCCTTGAGCCACTCAAGCTGCGGTGCCAGGCCGGCGGAGTCGTAGTTGTTTTCCAGGACCACCACGTGGCGGCCGTTGCGGTCGAAGCTGTACCACTCCGGGCCCATGTTCTTGCGCCAGTACTCCAATGATCCGCCGTAGCCGACCGAGGTGGCGGTGCCGCCGACGTCGTGGTTGCCCATGACCGGGTAGAAGGCGTGGCCGAGCTTGCCGGCGGTCAGGCCGTTGCGCAGCACGTCGTAGCCGCCCTGGCGGCGCGGTTCGGCCGCGTAGTCGGTGACTGTCAGGTCGCCGGTGGTGATGGTCATGGTGGTTTCGCGGTTCTCGGACATCGCCTTCACGCGTCCGGTCCAGGTCGGCAGGCCGGAGGCGGCCGAGGCGTCGGTGGTGTTGCTGACCTCGACGTCGGAGATCAGTGACCACTTCTCGTTCGGGTTCTCGGCGTTCTTGTCCGCCACCAGGGCGAAGTCCAGCCCGGTCAGCGGCGACGGGCCGGCGGGCACGTTGCGGAAGTACTGCGGCACGGAGTCGGCGCGCAGCGCGGGGGTGTAGCCGTTCGGGGACACGATCTGGACCAGGTCGGTTTCGCGGCGTGCGCGGTCCATCTGGAAGCTGTAGGTGCCGTCCGCGGCGCTCTTGGACCAGACCTCTCCGTCGGTGACCGAGACGCCGCCCATGCCGGGCTCGCCGGAATCGCGGACGCCGTTGGCGTTGAGGTCCTTGAACACGGTGCCCTGGACGACCGCGAGGTCGGTGCTGGTCGTCTTGGCCAGCGTGAAGGTGATCGGCTCGGCCAGCGGCGCGTAGCCGTCCTTGGCCATGAAGTGCGCGGTCCAGGTGCCGGCACCCAGCCCCCCGCTGCCCAGGGTGATGGTGCCGTCGGGCTTGGGGGCGTAGCCCCAGGTGCGTGCGGCGATGGGGCCCGGGGTGTCCTTGGGTCCGTAGATTCCCACCCAGTTGTTCGACGCCGGGGCATCGGTGACGTAGCGGAAGGAGAGCTGCTGCCCGACCTTCGGGTCCTGCGTGGTGAGGCTCAGCCCGGGGGTGGTGGAAGCGGTTTTGGCAGTTGGAGCAGCTGGGGCAGTCGAAGTGGTGGCGGGGGCGGGGTCCGCACCGGGTGCGGGGGTTTCGGGGGCTTCGCTGGCTGCAGGGGATTCCGTGGCGGCGGGGGATTCCGGGGCAGCGGGGGCGGCGGTGGCCGCGGTCGGCGCCAGCACCAGCAGCGGGGCGATCAAGGCCACGGCCAAGCCGCCGCTGGTCGCAACGCGGAACTTTCCGGTCCGCGCGGGGCGCGGGCGCCCAGAGCCGGACTCGGAGTCAGCCGGGACCTTGCGGCGGGCAAGGATGACAACCAGTGCCACGCCCAGTCCCAAGGCCAGGATCAGCAGGCTCTGCGGCGGCAGCTCGAGGGCTCCGGTGGGTGCCGGTGCGTGTACGCCGTATGCGTCGACGACGGGGGTCGCGGCCGTGGCGACGACGGTGTTTCCGTCGAATTCGACCACGAGCGAGTCCATCTCGGCCGCCTTCAGCAGGGCGGACAGGTCAAGCTGGTCCAGCTTGCAGTCCCAGGCCAGCTGGAGGACGAGGGACCCGGGTGCGCCACCGGTCTCGCCGGCCACGCCTTCCGCGGTGAGGGGGCAGGCCCCGGCGAGCAACGTCTGCGCCCATGCGGCGGACTGCTCGATGCCTATGATCTCGTTGCTCAACATCATGTGGCCGGTGGAGGTCGTCCCGCTGGTCGAGACGACGAGCTCTCCATGGTCACGGCTCTGGTGGGCGTTTGCCACGCCCACGGAGGATAGTAGGAATGTCATTGTCGCTATGAATACCGCGAGAATGTTTCGACAGGTAATGGGTGCGCTGCGCGCGTCAGGTTTCACGCCGACAAACGTAACGATTCAACGTGTCGGGTCGGTGTCTCCAACATGAACGCAGCCTGACCAGCCCATCTTCTGAAGTTAAGGCGGGTTCACGCCGGTTGCGGGAAGCCCTCGGGCCGGGTCATGGGCCTCCCGCAGGCGACTATCTGGCCGCGGTCAGGGCATCGTCCTTCGCGTTGGACTTGTGCGTCGAATTGGACACGGACTGGGAGCTGCCCTCCGGCTCGGCCGCACTCTTGCCTGGGCTCCGGCCACCGGCGAACCCCAGCAGCAGCATGGCGCCGATGAACACCACGTAGGAGAGCAGCGGGTTGGCGGCGATGCCGTCGAAGAGCGGGGTCAGCACCGAGTCCGTGTCCGTCCAGATGCCCACCACCCAGGCGGCCGAGGCCGCCACGCCGAACGCCGCGACCACCTGGCAGAACCGCCCGTAGTACCTGCCGTTGGCCGCGATGTGGATCAGCGGGACCACCAGGAGCACGCCGAGCAGCTGGGCCAGCTCGATGCCGATGTTGAAGCCGAGCACGGCCACCAGCGTGTCAGCCAGGTTGAGGTTCATCTCCAGGATCGTCGTGGCGAAGGCCATGCCGTGGACCAGCCCGAAGACGCCGGCAAGCATCACCTCCCCGTGCGCAAACATCGGGCGGACCAGGTTCCACGCCGCCACCGCGATCGAGAGCGCCACGAAGGTCTCGACGTAGCGGACCGGAGGAGTGAACCAGCCCAAGCTCACGACCAGCAGCGTGAGGGAGTGGCCGACCGTGAAAGCCGTGACGATGGACAGGATCCGCTTCAGCGACGGGCCGAGGCCGGTCTTGCGCTGGCTCCAGCGCCATCCGGCATTGGTGCGCACGGCCACCAGCGGGGCCGAAAGCAGCAGCACGGCGAGGAACAACAGGTGGTCGTAGCCATCGGCAATGTGGTGCATGCCGTGGCCGATCATCGCCCCGAGGCCCGCCTTTTGCGAATGTGCGTCGATGACCAGGGACTGCTGGGTCGCGGTGATGACTCCGAGCAGCTCCGCTTCCTCGCCGTCCGCGGTGCGCGAGACGTAGACCTTGTGGTCATCGAGCACGTCGGTCAACAGCGAGGACCGCACCGTGAAAGGGGCCGACCCGATCGGTGAGACGGCAACCATCGTCACGACGACGGCGTCGCGGTCGTTGATGGTGCCGTGCGCGATCCCGGTGATTTCCGTGGTGCAGGCTTCGCCGCCCGCGGTGATTGCGACCTTCTCGTCGAGGAGCCGCTCGATGGTTCCGGCCGGAATCGGATCGCCCGCCGTCAGGTCAAGGCCCGGGTACTTGTTCAGCTGGTCGAGCTGCAGCTGCAGGGTCAGCGCCAGCCGGTCGCCCTCGACTTCGACCAGCATGCCGGTGGTGCCGACGGGGTGGGCCTGGGCCGCGGCGGCGGGGCCGAACAGGAGAAGGGAGGCGATGAATATCATCACGAGGCGGCGCATGGAAGCTCCATTGATTGGTCTAGATCGGTAGACACACATTGAGTCATGACGCCATGAATGCCGCGGGAAGGCCAGGTGAGGTGCAGGCGGCCGCAAGGTTAACGGTTGGATCTTGCGGGCGGCGCTCGACGGCCGGAGCCGTCACGGGTTCCCGCCGCCGGCCGGCCCGCGATTCCGCGCCAAGGATTTGGAAAAGTTGTCCACGTCACAAATAAATTCGCGAGCGTTGGTGCTATACATCGGATGTCTGTCATGCAAAACTGTCATAGCGCGGCGGTAGGGCTTGGGGGTGCCCCGCATCTAGGAGCTAAACAACCGATCAATGAAGCATTGGAGATTGTCCATGGTCTACGCATCACCCAGTCGACGCCAGGTTCTCAAAGTGGGCGGTCTGCTGGCGCTCACGCCGCTCGTCACCCAAATCATCGCCCAGTCGGCCAGCGCCTCCACGGCCCTGGTTCCGGCGGTCGGGCTCCTGAAGCACCCGGCCCTTTCCGGCCACACACTCTGGTACCAGCGACCCGCCACCGACTGGCAGTCCGGCGCCCTGCCCATCGGCAACGGCCGCCTCGGGGCCATGTTCTTCGGCGACCCGGACCGCGAGCGGATCCAGTTCAACGAGCAGAGCCTGTGGGGCGGGATGAACGACTACGACAACGCCCTGGCCGGCCAGCCGGACGGCGCCTACGACACGAGCGTGACCGGGTTCGGTTCCTACCGGAACTTCGGCGACGTGGTGGTGACCTTTGCCGAGCAGGCCGTGGTGACCTCGCCGGGCGGCCCGTACAACACCTCCTCCTCCGAAACCGTGGCAGCAACGATCGACGGCAACAGCGGCACGAAGTGGTGCATCGACGGCCCGCCGGCCAAGGTGCAGTGGCTGGTCAAGCTGCCCGGCCCGGTGAGCGTCGCCCAGTACACGCTCACCAGCGCCAACGACGTCCCGGCCCGCGACCCGCGCAACTGGACCCTCTCAGGCTCCAACGACGGCGAGAACTGGACCGTCGTCGACACCCGGGCGCTGCCCGGGCCGTTCGAGGCCCGCCGCCAGGCCAAGGACTTCACGGTCGCCAACCCCGGGTCCTTCAGCCAGTACCGCTTCGACTTCACCACGGTCCCGGGGGTCAGCCACTTCCAGGTCTCCGAGATCGCACTGGCCGGCGTCTCCTTCGGCGGCGGCGCCAAGATGTACGTCACCTCGCCCACCGGGCAGGCCGACGGCGAGGGCCCGGGTTCCGACATCCTGCGCACCCTTGACGGGTCGACCGCCACCGCGTGGACTGTCGCCAAGCCGGGCGAGGAGGTCATCTGGCAGGCGGAAATGGCCAGCGCTGTCGTGCTCAACTCGTACTCGTTGACCTCGGCGGCCGACGCCCCCGCTGCCGACCCTCGGGAATGGACGCTGGAAGGCTCCACCGACGGCCGGACCTGGACCGCGCTGGACACCCAGTCGCCAGGTGCGCCGTTTGCCTCCCGCGGCCTGGAAAGGACGTTCACGATCGCCGGCGGCCGGAGCTTCAACGCCTACCGCCTCACCCTGCGCGGTGCGGCCGGCGCTGATCGTCTCCAGCTCGCCGGAGTGGTGCTGGCGGGACCGTCGTTCAACTCGCGCAAGTCCTCGGCCGTGGCCGAGTACAAGCGCGCACTGGACCCCAGCGTCGGCATCCACGTGACCCAGTTCGGCACCACGGGCGACCGCGTGCAGCGCGAGGCGTTCGCCAGCCGGGACTCCGACGTCATCGTGCTGCGCTACGAGACCGACCGGGCGCAGGGACTCACCGCGGGCATCTCGCTGGCCTCCGCCCAGACCGGGGCGCCGACCACGGCCGACGCCGCAGCCGGTTCGCTGTCCTTCTCCGGCGAGATGGCCAACAAGCTCAAGTTCGCGGCCACCCTGGCCGTCACCGAGACCGACGGAACCATCGGCGCCAAGGGCGGCTCGCTGTCGATCACCGGTGCACGGAAAATGACGGTGGTCCTGGACGCACGCACCAACTACAAGCTCGATGCCCAGGCGGGCTGGCGCGGCGCCGATGCCGCAACCGCCGTGGCCAAATCCGTCGCGAAGGTGTCGACGCAGCGCTACGAGGACCTGCGCGCGGCCCACCAGGCGGACATCGAAGGCATCATGGGACGGGTCAACGTCAACTGGGGTACCTCGACGTCCGCGGTGTCGGGCGTTGCAACGAACATCCGCCTCGGCGCCTACTCCGCTGGCCAGGACGACCCGAGCCTGGAACAGACGATGTTCGCGTTCGGCCGCTACCTGCTGCTGAGCTCCTCGCGGCCCGGCGGACTGCCGGCCAACCTGCAGGGCCTGTGGAACGACAGCAACTCCCCGGCGTGGGCCTCGGATTACCACACGAACATCAACGTGCAGATGAACTACTGGGGTGCCGAGACCGCCAACCTCAGCGAGAGCCACGAGCCGCTCATCGAGTTCATCCGGCAGGTTGCCGTGCCAAGCCGCGTAGCGACCCGCAACGCGTTCGGGAAGGACACCCGCGGCTGGACCGCGCGCACCAGCCAGAGCATCTTCGGCGGCAACTCCTGGGAGTGGAACACCGTGGCCAGCGCCTGGTACGGCCAGCACATCTACGAGCACTGGGCCTTCAGCCAGGACAAGGCCTACCTGCGCAACACCGCGCTGCCGATGCTCAAGGAGATCTGCGAGTTCTGGGAGGACCGGCTCGTCGAGGACGCGAACGGCAAGCTGGTGGCCCCGGACGGATGGTCGCCGGAGCACGGCCCGCGCGAGGACGGCGTCATGTACGACCAGCAGATCATCTGGGACCTGTTCCAGAACTACCTCGACTGCGAGGCCGCCATGGAGTACGACCCGGTATTCCGCGACAAGGTCGCGGGCATGCAGGAACGCCTTGCCCCGAACAAGGTCGGCAGCTGGGGCCAGCTGCAGGAATGGCAGACGGACAGGGACAACCCCAAGGACATCCACCGGCACACCTCGCACCTCTTCGCGGTGTACCCGGGCCGCCAGATCACGCTCGAGGACACCCCGGAACTGGCCGCCGCCGCCCTGGTGTCGCTGAAGGCCCGCTGCGGCGAGGTCGCGGGCGTGCCGTTCACCGAGGCATCGGTGTCGGGCGACAGTCGCAGGTCCTGGACCTGGCCGTGGCGCGTGGCGCTGTTCGCCCGGCTGGGGGAGGCCGACCACGCCCGGCTGATGCTGCGCGGCCTGCTGCGCTTCAACACCCTGCAGAACCTGTTCTGCAACCACCCGCCGTTCCAGATGGACGGGAACTTCGGCATCACCGGCGCCGTGGCGGAAATGCTCGTCCAGAGCCACGGGGAAAAGATCCACGTGTTGCCCGCACTGCCCACCGCCTGGCCCGACGGCTCCTTCACCGGCCTGCGGGCACGCGGCGGCTACGAGGTCAACGCAACGTGGAAGGACGGCAAGGTCACCGAGGTGTCGGTGATCGGCGACAGGTCCCCGAACCAGGGCAACATCACGATGCTGATCAACGGGAAGGACTGCAAGGTCAAGCCGACCATGCGCGGCCACAAGCCCAAGCCGTTCCGCCCGTAGTTCCCGCGACCGGGGCCCGGCGTTTCCCTGCCTTCGCGGCGGGGGAGCGCCGGGCTTTCGTCTTTGGGTTTCGGAATCAGAAGTCGCGTCAATACGCCCGCATGAAACGTGCGCGGACTTGGGTCAAACCCGGACGCCCAGCCGGGCAGTGTACCGTGAGCCCTAGGGGAACCGCGGGTTCCCCACATAAAAGGGGCGTATATCGTGGCCATTTCTAATGAACTTTCATTGGGTCTCATCGCAACTTCGCACAAGGTGGATGAACGGCGCTTGCCGATCCACCCGGCACATTTTGAACGGATCGATGAGCATCTCCGTAGCCGAATCATGATTGAATCCGGCTACGGCATGTCCTTCGGATTCGACGACGAACAGCTGGCGCCGTTTGTCGGGAAGATCGGCTCACGCAGCGAGGTCTTCGCGCAATCGGACATCCTCTTGCTGCCAAAACCGCAACTTGCCGACCTTGAGGAGATGCGTGACGGGCAAACCCTGTGGGGCTGGCCGCATTGCGTCCAGGACAGGGCGATCACGCAGCTGGCAATCGACAAGAAACTGACGCTGATCGCCTTCGAAGCCATGAACCACTGGGGCACCGACGGCAGCTTCGGGCTTCACGTCTTCCACAAGAACAACGAGCTTGCCGGCTACGCATCGGTCATCCACGCGCTCCAGCTTTGCGGTTCCACCGGTGACTACGGCCGGAAGCTCACCGCGGTTGTCATCGGCTTCGGTGCCACGGCCCGCGGCGCAGTGACGGCGCTGCGCGCACACGGCGTACATGACATACGTGTCCTGACCAATCGCTCGGTCGCCGCGGTGGCATCGCCCATCCACTCGGTGCAGATGGTGCAATTCGAGCATGAAGGAGGACCTCACCTCAGCGAGGTCTTTACCGACGAAGGCCGGGTGCCGCTGGCTCCGTTCCTTGCCGAGAGCGACGTGGTGGTGAACTGCACGCTTCAGGACCCCAACGCACCCTTGATGTACCTGCGCACCGGGGAGCTGGCCGCCTTCGCCCCGGGCAGCATCATCGTCGATGTGTCCTGCGACGAGGGCATGGGGTTCGAGTGGGCCATGCCGACCACCTTTGCCGACCCCATGTTCACCGTGGGAAAGAACATCAACTACTACGCGGTCGACCACAGCCCGTCCTACCTGTGGAACTCGGCAAGCTGGGAAATCAGCGAAGCGCTTCTGCCGTTCGTCGAAGACGTGCTGGGCGGCCCCGGAGCATGGCAGGCGAACAACACGGTGGCCAAGTCGATCGAGGTCCTCGACGGCGTCATCCAAAACCCCGCGATCCTCGAGTTCCAGCACCGGGCAAAGACCTACCCGCACCCCGGAATGGCCGGCTGACCAGAGGCACATGTGAAAAGCCGCCGCAGGCTGGTGCATGCGGCGGCTTCCGGGTGCGTATCGGGCGGGGTCGGGATCATGCGATGATCTCGTTGCCCCGGATCAAATGTCTTTTCAGCTGTCGTAGCCGCTCGGCCTGCATAATCGAGGCCATTGGAATTTGCGGTGCCCCGCTTGCCGAATCAGTTCAAGGAGTACATTTGAGCACGCTCTTTTCGGAAAGTTTCCTCGACCGACCCCGGCGGGAACTCGGCCCCGGCGCCGTTTGGGTTCCCGACTGGCTCAGCCTGGAGGAACAACGCTGGCTTGTGGACAGGTTCCATGAGTGGGGGCGTGGGCCCGTGCCGCCGCGCGCGGCCAAGATCGGTTCGGGCGAAATGTCGGTCCAGACGGTATGCCTGGGCTGGCATTGGCAGCCCTACGCCTATTCCCGCACGGCAACCGACGTCAACGGAAACCGGGTGCTCGAGTTCCCCGATTGGATGGTCCGGTTGGGCCGCAAAGCCATTTTCGAAGCCACCGGGGATGCCGAGGCCGCTGCGAACTACACGCCCGACACCGCATTGGTGAACTACTACTCGGACGATTCCAAAATGGGAATGCACCAAGACCGGGACGAACAATCGACCCAGCCGGTGGTTTCGATCTCCATCGGGGACACCTGCCAATTCAGGTTCGGCAACACCCTCAACAGGAACAGGCCCTACGAAGACATCGCGTTGGCTTCCGGGGACCTATTTGTCTTTGGCGGCCCGGCACGATTGGCCTACCACGGAGTCACGAAAATCCTGCCCGGTACCGCGCCGACGGAATGTGGATTGGCTTCGGGCCGTATCAACATCACCATGCGGGTGACCGGGCTGGACGATTAGTCTCAGGACCCCGGAAGGTTGACGGTGGCCCGCACGGCAAGGTGGTCGCTTTCCCCTGCGGGGACCACGGTGTTTGAGGTAACTTCAAGGCCGCGTTGAAGCACGTGGTCCAAGCGCATGAACCCAAAGGGCTCACGCGGCCAGGTGAAGCCGAACATGCCCTCATCCTGGTTTGGCTCATCCATGGTTTCGGTCAGCGCGGAGAAGGACCTGTCGCTCGACGTCGCATTGAAGTCGCCCACGGCAATGACAGCGGAGCTCGCGTCGCCACGCAGTGTTGCCGCCAGCTGGGCAAGCATTTCATCCCGGTTCTGGTGGTCGTTTGGGCGTGCCGATGCGGCATGCACGGCATAGAGCCGGATGCTTCCAGCCCCGGTGTCGATCTGGGTCGTCAAGGCCCGTTTCCAGCCCAAGCCGAGATCCAGTGGCTGCGATTGCGAGAGCGGGTACTTGCTCCAAACCCCCACGGTGCCGACCACATAGTGGTGGGGGTAATCCGCATGAAGTGCGGCGGTGACGTCTTGCCCGCTGCCCGCGTCCAGTTCCTGGAGTGCGATGACGTCGCTGCCCCCGCGGGCCAGTTCGCGTGCCGACTCGACGGCCGCCCCGGTGCCCGCCTTGATGTTCTGGCTGCCGACGGTCAAGGTATGCGCCGAGGCCTTCGGTGCGGTCCAGGAAAGCGGAACGATGGACGCGCCGAAAAGCGCGAGCCAAACCAGCCCTGGGGCCAAAGCGAAGGCGATGGCACTTCGGCTCTTGGTGATCAGTGCCGCAAGCACCAGGACGGGCGCCGTCAAACCCAGCCACGGGGCGGAGTTGTCCACCACCAGCGAGAAGCCCATGAAATCGGGCACCCGGGAACGGAACACCATCAGCAGCGTGCTGAGAAGCGCACCGAGAAGCACGACCGCCCGGAGTTGGCGTTGCCAGCGACGCAGGCTTCGGGGCTTGCGTCGCCGGGGCTGAGTGGAAGTGGTTTGAACTGACATCGCTATCAAGGGTCGCATATGGAACTGGTACATCCATGGGATAAATCTGTGAACCAACGGAACGCGGGGATCCGGAACGTGCCTGGACCCCCGACCCCGCCTGCCAATTCGCCCAGCAGTGTGATCTGCGGCAAACTCTTCCGCCGGATCGGTCGGAGGAAATCCCGTTCGCGAACCTATCGACTGGCACTGGGCAAAGTGCCATTCTGTGGTGAGGGGTACTCGCCGCCACCACGACCTTCAACGCAACGACCGAACCGACCGGTGGCCTCATGTTGTAGGAGATTGCAGCTATGTCCGGAGTCAACGACGGGAATTCCGCGGAAGAAAACGAGGCAGGAACCGTGGTGATCGGCGGTGGACTGGCCGCTGCACACTGCGTCCACGAACTTCGCAAGGGAGGCTACGGCAAGCCCATCACGATCGTCTCCGATGAGGATGTTATCCCTTATGAACGGCCGCCGCTTTCGAAGGAGTTCCTGCAAGGCAAGAAATCCGTCGTCGATTTCCAGCCCTTTCCGGAGGAATGGTATGCCGCAGCCTCGGTCAGCTTGCGTCTGGGCGTGGCAGCCACCCGAATCGACACGTCCAACAAGATGGTCGGCCTGTCCGATTCCACATCGATCGGCTACGACAACCTCGTCATTGCCACGGGATGCCGCTCAAGGCTGGGTGGCCGCGCCTCAAACATGACGGGATGGGATCTTCCCGGCGTCCATACCTTGCGTTCCCTGGCCGATTCACAAGCGCTCAAGGAGCAGCTCGTTGACGGCAGACAGTTGGTGATCATCGGTGCCGGGTGGATCGGCATGGAGGTGGCGGCTTCGGCCCGGAGTGCGGGCGTGCAAGTCATCGTGTTGACGCCGGACGAGGTGCCGTTGGCTGTCGCCATGGGAACGGAATTCGGTTCCCATGTCGCTCGTCTGCACATCAAGAACGGGGTTCACTGCCGGTTTGGAACGACGGTCAGCGGGATCGCCCTGGAACCGGAATCGGGATTGAAGGTCATGACGTCTTCCGGCGACGTGCCGGCTGACCTCGTGCTCCTGGCCATCGGCGCCGTGCCCAACAATGAGCTGGCGACGGAAGCCGGCCTGGAAGTCGGAACCGGCGTCGTGGTGGACGCCCAGCTGCGCAGCAGCGACCCGAGCGTCTTGGCGATCGGCGATATCGCGGAGGCGTTCAACACGACGCTTGGTCGTTCCCTGCGAGTTGAGCATTGGGACAACGCGATTCGCCAGGGCAAGCTTGCCGCGGCAACCATCCTGGGACGCGAGGAATCCTACGACTGGCTTCCTTACTTCTTCACCGACCAGTTTGATTTGGGCATGGAATACGTCGGCGACCGAGCCGCCGATGATCATGTGGTGCTTCGTGGAGAACCGGGTAGCGGGGAATTCATCATCTTTTGGTTGCGCAAGGGACTCATCACGGCCGCCATGAATGTGAATATCTGGGACGTGAACGACCATCTGCGAAGCCTCATTGGCAAAAGCATCTCCGCAGACAGGCTCGCCGACACCTCGCTGGATTTGCGCTCTTTGTAGCCCTGTGGATGCAACGAACGGTACCTCTGCTGTTGCTGCATGCCGCGAATCCGCGCGATCAATGCCATGGTGCTGAGCCCGGATCGGGGCCTCAAACAGTGCATTGGCTGGGGCTGGTTGCTCCCACAACAGAATCGTGTCCCAAATCCCAAGGTTCTTTTGTGAGCCGTGCCATACTGTTTCTAGCTGGCCGGGGAGCCGGCACCAGTGGGGCAGGTCAAGACTGAATAAGTGGAATGAAAGAGGACACAATTCATCGGAGATGTGCGCGGTCCGAGGCTTTCAACGGTACTTGGGGCATCGGGGGCAAGAAGGTGGCGGAAGCGGGCAAGCTTGCCATTCCGGGCAAAGCCGCGCCGGCCGTTGCCACCCCGAAAGTGCCTGCGCTGCGACTGAAATCCGCGGCCGAATCGCCAAGGCGGACCGACACCCGGGAACTCGAGTTCGTTGCGGAGAATCCGAAACCACCCACTACCGGCACGCCGACCGATGGATCGGCACGCCGCCACAAACTGAGCTAATTGCTCACTCGCGGGTTCGTGAATCATCCCCAGTTCATGAGCCCAGCCGTCGGGTGTTCATTGCGTTCCCCAAACCGCGAACGCCCGGCACATAGCCGTACCCGATCCCGATTCCCCAATCGGGGCCGGGCGGCTCGACAACGGGAGGTGGGTTTCGTTTCTGGTAAGCGAAACCCACTTCCCGATTGTATTGGCGCGGTGGGGACGGTCACGTTCGGTGTTGCGGGCAGGATTACTGCCCGTAGGCTGTTAGCAGGTGTCGACGCAACAAACCTGACACCGAGCACACCCAGCTGAACCTTGAAAAGGCACCCGTGAATTCTGACGCCCCCGCAATTGGCACAAACCCGGCCATCCGATCCACGCAACTAACCGGCAAGGCATTGTTTCTGGCCGTCGTGGCGCTGGCGATGGGCGGCTTCGGCATCGGAACCACGGAATTCACCATCATGGGGTTGATGCAGGAAGGCGCTGCGGACCTCGGGGTTACCAACCCGCAGATGGGTTTGTTGATCTCGGCCTATGCGCTGGGAGTAGTTGTTGGTGCACCCGTTCTCACGGCGCTCGGCGCCAAGGTCGCTCGCAAGACAATGGTTTTGTGGCTCATGGCCTTCTTCACGCTTGCCAACCTCAGCTCGCTTTTGGCCCCCAACTACGAGTCAATGCTCGTTTCGCGTTTCCTGGCGGGGCTTCCCCACGGGGCATACTTCGGCATTGCGGCCATTCTTGCCGGGACGTTGGTGCCAGTCTCGATGCGCGGTCGGGCCATCGCCTGGGTCATGATGGGCCTTGCGGTTGCCAACGTTCTGGGCGTTCCGTTCGTGACATTCCTCGGGCAGAGCTATGGATGGCGCTGGATGTTTGGTGTCGTCGGCATCGTCGGAGCGTTGACGTGGATTTCCATTCGCGTTTTCGTACCCTACTCGCCGGCGCACGAAGGGGCCAGCATCCGCAGGGAACTCACTGCTCTCCGTAGCGGGCAGGTGTGGATGGCAATGCTGACCGGAATCGTCGGCTTCGGCGGATTCTTTGCCGTGTACTCATACATCAGCCCGATCCTTACCGGTGTCACGGGCCTGGACCTCAAGACCATACCCGTGGTGCTGGGCATCTACGGGGTCGGCATGGTGGCCGGATCCATGATTGGCGGCAGGCTCGCTGACTGGTCGGTACACGGAGCGATCTATGTTTCCATGTCGGCCATGGTGGTGTTCATGGTGCTCTTTGGGCTGTTGTCCAGCTACGTGGTGCCGACGTTGATCATCATGTTCATTCTTGGAGCCACCGGATCCGTGCTGGTTCCGGGGCTCCAAGCGCTCCTGATGGATTCTGCGCCGCATGCCCAGTCGTTGGCGGCGTCCTTGAACCACTCGGCCCTGAACGTGGCCAATGCCCTAGGAGCGGCGCTCGGCGCCGCCGTCATCGCAGCGGGACTTGGTTACCGCGCGCCTGCGTTCCTCGGTGCGGGACTTGCGGTACTCGGGTTGATGCTGGCGCTGCTGACGGGTTGGCGGGCGAACAGGATCGAAGCCCAAGCCGCCGCGCGGTAGCGATTCAGCCTATTCTGCGGTTGCCGGCCCGACCTGCTGCCCTTCGACGTTTGTGCGTACTTGCTGCAGGAAGATCTCCATCGTCCCTGCGACATCGACATCCCGATCCACGAGCCATTGCTGCTGCAGGCCATCTGCCATTGCCAGCGACGCACGAGTCATCGAGCGGAAGAACGCCAGTTCAGCCTCCGTCGGGTTAGGCCTGTCCTCATAGTACGAATCCTCGGCCAGCTTCATCAGCCGGTCGTACCGTTCCTTGAAGTAGGCTGCGGCGGGGTGCGCGGGGTCTGCCGCAGCGGCCGCCATCGTCACGTACAGGGCGACGAGGCCCGGTTCCTGGGTGTTCCTGTTGAGTACTGTGGTGAGGTTTCCCTGTTGCTCGACATCGTTGCCCACGATCTCGTCTCGCAGATCCTTCTTGCGCAGGATCTGGACCAGCAGGTCTTCCTTGGACTCGAAGTAGTGCATGACGCCTGCGAGGGAGAGGTTGCAAAGGTGCGCGACCTTGCGAAGCGACGTTCCCCGGTAACCTTCTTTCGCGAAGACTTCCAGGGCAACGTCGAGTATTTCGGCTCGTTTAACGATGCCTTTTGCGTATGAACCACGTGTTGCCATGTTGATAGAGTAGCGAGAATTTTCGCCTTCGCTTACTAACCGGACATTCAAAGGTTTTAGTACCAGTCGGTAACTTTTTTAGTACCAGTCGGTAACTTTGTGATTGCCCGGAGAAAGCATGTTGGGAACGGCGTTGGTGTCGAAAATTTGTGATGATTCCGGCGAAAATGAATCGCTGGCACCGGAAATCCGCATTCCTGGCTCATGCCTGATTTGTGGCGGCTTTTATGCGCTTTTCCGGCGTCACAGATTCGTCACAAGGCCCGGCATGGCGTTGGAATCAGACCTTCAGTGGGTGGCGTCGGCGCGGGTTTGGGCATGGTGTCGTATGTAGCACCCTTCGTTGCAGTGCTCGACGCCAAGGTGCGGTCCCCGCCCTTGGCCGCTATCGCCGTTATAGCCAGTTTTCCGTTTGTTGAACCATGTGTCGTTCCAATCGGCCGCTTCGCCGAAGTGGGCTCAGGTCATCACTGGCCAAGCGTGAAGTTGCCACCCTTCGAGCATGGTGATGGATGTCACAAGTGGTGCATGAGGGGTGGAAAATTCCCGGAAACAAGGGGAGTTTGGGGATCCTTTGCCTGGCCGGGCGTCGGGCTGGGCGGTTGGCGGGATTCTCGATTGGTGTTTCGGGGTGGTTGTGCTGTAGATTATTATCTCGGTTCGGCAGTCCTCCGGGAAAGCCAAATACCAACCCGATTCGGGGGTATGGCGCAGTTGGTAGCGCGTCTGCATGGCATGCAGAAGGTCAGGGGTTCGAATCCCCTTACCTCCACGAATCAAATGAGGCTCTGCGATGCGGAGCCTCATTTGTTTAAGCGTGTTTCGCTTCGGGCCTGGCGGGATCCTGACTTAGTGGGGATCTGAAACGCAGAAGATGTTCCCGTGCGGATCCCGAAGCACGTCCCAGGCGAATCCTTCCATCCTCTGCTGGTCGACCAGGGACGCCCCGCCGGCAACGAGCTTCGCAACAACGGGTTCGCGACCGCCTGCGCTTGATGTTGCGGCCAGATCCAGGTGGATGCGGTTTTTGCCCGCGGTTGGCTCTTCGACAAGCTGGAAGGCCAGGGGAACGGGCAGCATGGGGGTCTTGACGATGCAGAAGTATCCGTCGTTTTCCTCGACTACTTCCCCGTCCAGCTGACCGGCCCACCATTTGGAGAGCTCGAGTGCATCGCTTGTATCAAAGGTGATCATTCCCAACGTGAGCATGCCGAGGTTCCTTCTTGGAGAGGTGGTTGCACAACAAAGGTGCCGTTGAGCTCGACGCTATTGCCCCGGGCCGTTCCCGGTCAAGGAAAACGATCCGCCGGGCCGGCTGCCTATGCGTGGGAAATGCTCGCGAACAGGGGGTGGCCGGGGGACAGCTCGCCAAGCAGCTCGGCGCCGTCCAACGGGTCGCCCAGGGCGGGAAGCAGGCGGGCGTCCGGCCACTGCGCGGCAAAACGCCTGCCGAGTGCCTGCGCCAGGACCTGGCTGCGCACCACACCGCCGGTCCAACAGACGACCGGGGCATCGGCAAAAGTGAACCCGGCCTGGCGAAGGGCCGCATCCATTGAGGCGTAGAGCTCGTTTGCCGCATGCATTGCCACGTCCGCTGCAACCGCGTCCCCGGCCTCGGCCGCATCCAGAACCACCCGAGCGAAGGATGCAACGGAGCTAACCCTGTCGGGATCCGACTGGATGCGGAGGTACGCTCCGGCAGGCTCTCCGAACAAGGCAATCAGGTCGTCGAGCAGGACGGTGGATTCCCCGCGGCCGTCGTAGGCCCGCATCGCCGCCTCCAGGCCCGCACGCCCTATCCAGAACCCGCTGCCGCAGTCACCCAGCAAATACCCCCAGCCATCGACCCTGTGCACGCCACCGGTGCCCACGCCCAGGGTAACCACGCCGGTGCCGACTGCTGTGGTCACGCCTAGTTCAGTGCCGGCCGAGCCCAGGTATCCGGAGATCGAATCGTGGGCAACCCGCACAGCTGCCGAAGCCAGCGCCGGAACAAGGCTCTTGAGTCGCCCGGCAAGCTCCGGGCGGAAATCGACGCCGGAGGTGCCCACGTTGGCGGCGTCGAGGACCAACCCCGGCTCGGCGGCGATGCTGTCGATCGCGGCCGCCAGCTGGGTGATGACATCGCTGTCGGTGCGCACTCCCGGACGGGAAAGCTCACGCGAGGAACCGTCTGCCCCGCGCAGGCGTACGCGCATTCCGCTTTGGCCGGCGTCGATGGACAAGGTCGTCATCATGCTCCAGTGCTCATCTTGAATCGAAGTGTCCGCACTTCGAAGGGCTTCAATTCAAGGGGGACGGTTGTGTCGCTCCCGCCGGGGGCATCCTCGAGCAGGTCCTCGATCAGGCTCGCGGTTGTCCACCCGTTGATCCGCGCGTTGATGCTCAATGAGCCGGAGGAACGGCGGCCCAGGGATTCGTAGAGCCGAACGATCACGTCCCCGGAGCGGTCTGCCGCGAGCTTCACCGAGGAAAGCAGCAACCCTTCCCCGTCGATGGAGACGAGGGGATCGAATCCGTTGCCACCCGGAACCAGGCGGCCTGGTGCGTTCAGGGAAATGCCTGCGGCCGTTGTCTGCCGGATGTCCGCCCCGACCACCATGCCGTAGCGGTGTTCGTGGATGCCCTGGTCGGCTTCCGGATCCGGGAAGCGCGGGGCGCGAAGCAGTGAGAGACGGGCGGTGGTTGTCACGTTGGCCTGTTCGTCGACCTGGCGGGTCACGTCGTATCCGTAGCTCGAGTCGTTGACCAGGCCGACGCCGAAGCCCGGCTCCTCGACCTGGATGAAGCGGTGCATAGAGGTCTCGAACTTCGCCGCCTCCCAGCTGGTGTTGGCATGGGTGACCCGCTTGAAGTGCCCGAACTGGGTCTCGGCGATCGTGTGCTCGGCC
Source organism: Paeniglutamicibacter sp. NPDC012692 (assembly GCF_042901625.1). Taxonomy (NCBI): domain Bacteria; kingdom Bacillati; phylum Actinomycetota; class Actinomycetes; order Micrococcales; family Micrococcaceae; genus Paeniglutamicibacter; species Paeniglutamicibacter sp. NPDC012692. Next base: position 15,390 of record NZ_JBIBDE010000002.1, on the reverse strand, counting down.
CGGATGTCCAGCGCGAATGCCACCTTGAGGAACTTCTCGGTTTCATGCCAATCGGTGACCTGGTGGAAGGACAGGGTGCGCGAGCCCGGCTCCAGCACGATCGACTGGCGCACCGTCGAATCCGCGGAGATCGGGCGAACGATTTCCAGCGTGGCGCTTCCGTCGGGGTTCTCCGTGGCGTCCATCGAGGTGACCCCGCGCAGGTCGGTGACCCGGTTCCGGTAGAACCTGTCCACGTCCCAGGCGTCCCACTGGTTGGGGAAGTCCTGGTGAAGCTGCAGCAGGTTCGCGACCTGGCCAGGCGCGATCGCCTCGCGTCCGGTGGCCAGGTCGACCGCCGAGGTGATGAGCCCCTCCGGGGAGAATCGGATGTCAACGAGGTCGTTGAGCAGCCTGATGCCGGAGTCGTCCGAGATGACCTGCACGGCGGGCAGCCGGTTTGGCTGCGCCTCGCGGCCACCGCCGGCGGGAACGATTCCCGCAACCGTGGTCGGGTTCACCGAAATTAATTTGTCGCCAGGTCCGGCAAGCGAGCCTAGGGCCCGCTCGATGATCAGCTGCGTCGCGGCGATGATGCGCTCGTACTCGGTGACCGCCTCGCGGTGGACCCACGCGATGGAGGTGCCGGGCAGGATGTCGTGGAATTGGTGCAGCAGCACGGACTCCCACAGCGCGTCCAGTTCGTCGTAGGGGTACGCGAAGTCCCCGTACTGCGCCGCCGTAGTGCACCACAATTCCGCTTCCACCAGGAGGTGTTCGCTGCGGCGGTTGCCGGCCTTCATCTTGTGCTGCGACGTGAGCGTCGCACGGTGCAATTCCAGGTACAGCTCGCCGACCCAGACCGGCGGCTGCGCGTACTCTTCCCGGGCACGCCCGAAGAAGTCGTTGGGGTGTTCCCAGCGAACCGTGGGGTTGCCCTCGAGGTCGGCCATGCGGGCGGCCTTGCCGGTCATCTCGCGGGTGGTTCCGCCGCCGCCGTCGCCCCAGCCCACGGGGGCAATCGAGCCCGAGGCCGCGCGGGCGTCGCGGAACTGGCGTTCGGCCAAGGCGACCTCGGCACCCGAGAGCTGGCCGTTGTAGGTGTCCATGGGCGGGAAATGCGTGAAGACCCGCGAACCGTCGATTCCCTCCCAGGAAAAGCTGTGGTGCGGGAACCTGTTGACCTGGTTCCAGGAGATCTTCTGGGTGAAGAACCACTCGAATCCCGCACGGCGGGTGAGCTGCGGCAACGCGGGGGAGTAGCCGAAGCTGTCCGGAAGCCAGACGCCCTCGCAGCTGACCCCGAATTCCTTCCGGAAGAAGCCCTGCCCGTATAGGAACTGCCGGACCAGGGATTCGCCGGAGGGCATGACGGTGTCCGACTCGACCCACATGCCGCCGAGCGGCAGGAAGCGGCCGTTGGCGACCGCCGTCTTGATCCTCGCGAAGATCTCCGGGTACTGCACCTTCAGCCACTTGTACTGCTGGGCGCTGGACATGCCGTAGATGAAGTCGGGGTCCTCGTCGATGAGCTCGAGCATCGAGGAGCAGGTGCGGGCCACCTTGCGCATGGTTTCGCGCACCGGCCACAGCCATGCCGAGTCGATGTGGGCGTGGCCGATCGCCGACAGCGCGTGGGCGCTGGCCGATGCCGGGGCGCTGAGGGCCGGCACGAGCCTTGCTCGCGCCGCGGCGGCGGTTCCCGCGATGTCCTGCAGGTCCAACTCGTCCAGGGAGTCGTCCATGGCTTGGTGGATTTGCGCGCGGCGGGTGCCCTCGGGCAGTTCCGCCTGCAGCTCCAGGAGCACGTCGAGGTCCAGGGCGAGCTCGTAGACATCGCGCTCCAGGACGGCAAGGTCGAAACGCCGCGTCCTGTACAGCGGTTCCCTCGACGACGTGAGGATGTCGCCTTCCCGGGTCGGGAGGAACGGGTGGTTCTCGAGCAACACCGGGTTGGAGGCGGCTTCAATGAACAGCAGCACCTCTTCGCCGCCGGCAGCAGACTCGGCGACCGGCACCCATTGGTTGCGCGGGTTCAGGGACTTGATGGTCGATCCGTCGGGCCTGTACACGAGGCCCTCGCATTGGAAGCCCGTCTTGGAGACATCGAAACCGAGATCCACCAGGAGCTCGACGCGCTTGCCGCTCCAACCGGCGGGCACCGTGGCACGAACCTGGAACCAGGTCGTTCCCCACGCTGCGCCCCAGGCGCTGCCCACCCGGAATGGCTCGTAGTCCAGGGCCAGGCCCTCGTGCGCGGGGATGGGTTCGGAGGGCAATTCATGGAATGACACGGTCGCCGGCCGGTGGCTTGAATGGATGGCCGGACGGATTCGTTCCTCGAGGACGCGCCTGGCGCGGCCGACGGTGAGGGACGTTTGATCATGCATGGAAAAGCCTCTCAGCCCTAAACGGATACGTCACCTCATTGTTACAGCAAACTCGGGCAAATGGAGATATTCGCCGCCGCGGCGCTGCCGTCGGCTGCGACGCACCGCTGACTAGGGGATCATTTAAACATGAGCGTGAAACCCCTGGCATTTATCCCCGAATACGACGTGGTTGTTCCCGACAGCGTGCTGGGACTTGCCCGGGGAGACTCGGTTCGGCCGGTCTGGGTCAACGGGGTTGGCGGCGTGACCTTCAGGATCGGTGAAGGCACCCGGCGGGAACGCTACGTCAAGTACGCGGCCGCGGGAACGCCGGAGAGCGACTTCGCCAGGGAAGCCGAACGGATGGAGTGGGCCGGGCGGTTCAGCCCGGTGCCCCAGGTGCTGGAACAGGGCGCCGATGAGGAGGGCAGCTGGCTGGCGACCCGCGCGATGGTCGGTGCCTCGGCGGTGGAGCCGGTGTGGATCGCTCGCCCCGAACAGGCGGCGCGCGCCGTGGGTATCGGCCTGCGGGCCATGCACGATGCCCTTCCGATTCAGAGCTGCCCGTTTTCCTGGTCGGTGGAGGACCGCCTGTCGGGGTTCGAGGCCCGCATCGCCTCGGGGGAATCCCCGGCGGACTGGGGGAACGGCTATTCGCGGTTCACCGTGGGACAGGCCCGTGACATGCTTGGCGCACCGCCGTCGATCGATAAACTGGTGGTTTGCCACGGTGACGCCTGCGCGCCAAACACCCTGCTGGACATGGACGGGAAATTTGCCGGGCACGTGGACCTGGGTGACATCGGGGTGGCCGACCGCTGGGCGGACCTTGCCGTCGCTGCCTGGAGCACCGAATGGAACTACGGCCCCGGATACGAACGCCTGGTCTACGAGGCATACGGTGTCGAGCCCGACGCGGAACGCATCGCCTATTACCGCATGCTCTGGGACCTGACCTAGCTTCCGCAGGACCTGGCAACCCAAGCGCTCATGCAGACAAACGTGGTCAGCCCGTCCACCGGTAACCCGTCGTGCCGACCACGCCGCGCAACCACGTGACCAGCGGATCGAGCCTTGTGAGGGTCGGTTGGGTTGCATCGACCGCAAACACCGGAACCTCTCCGCGCATGTGCTTGGGCAACATGTGCAGGATTCGATCGTCGTCCCCGACGCCGGTCAGCAACAGGGCCGTGGGCTTGAAGCCAAACGAGGCCTTGATCAGGGACAGCCCGTGCATGCGGGAAAAATGAAGGGGGCCGGCGAGCACCACGGCGTCAAAATAGATCAGTTCGTGTGCCGATGCATGGGCGACGTCGCGCAGTTCTCCACGCAACTCGTAGGCACGCAATTTTTCCGCAAGCTCCAGGGCAAGCACCTTGGAATGCGCATCGCGTTGGTAGTGGACAATGGCTACGTTATCCATCAGGAATCCCTCCCGAACCGAAGTGGTTGCGCCGCCGCCGGAGCATCCCTTCGCGGCTTGAACCCATGCGATTCAACGCTAGACGCGAAGCCGGTGAATTGGCTGGGAGTCCGGTAAATTCCTGGTACGCCGCACCTGGAAGCCCATGGGGGAGCGGCTGTTTGCGTCTCGAAATCGTTAGCTAGAAGCAACGCAAGAGGACGAACCCAACGATTGGCACACGAATCGAATTCTCCATTGTTTCGGCTCTGGGCGGGGTAGAGACTGAAGGCTCATAGTCCTCACAATGCACGACTCGCGAAGGGTGCAGGATCATGTTGAAGAAGTCCAAGAATTACGGATTTGCGCGCGGAATGTTCGGGAGCATTTTGGCGGCCGCCCTTGTCGCTGCGTCGGTTCCCCTGGCTACTTCGGCGTCCGAGCCGACATCCCGGCCCAATGTACTTTCCGAGACTCAATCGCTTGCGCCACCGCTGGGGGTATCTGCGGTGACATTGCCGGCCAAGGTGCGCACCACGGCCAATCTCAATCTCCGCAGCGGCTCGTCCACGAGCCACAAGGTCCTGCTCACGATTCCTTCGGGAAAAGTGGTTCCGGTCTCCGGAAAAGCATCCAACGGTTGGTACAAAGTCAACTATTCGGGTCGCACGGGATGGGTGAGCAACAGCTATGTCTCGGCAAACACCAAGACCCCGGTTGCGCCACGGGCACCCCGATCGACTGGACCCAACAGGACCTCGCGGGTGGTGCTGACCTTTGACGATTGTCCCCGTACCTTGAGCGCATTCACGAGCGCCGTCAACTACGCATCGGCCAACAACATCGGATTGGTGCTGGCACCCACCGGGGACTGTATCTCATCGTTCAAGTCGCGCTACGGGGTGGATATCGCAGCCAAGGCCCGGGCCAAGGGGCAATGGGTGATCAACCATTCCATCAGCCACCCTGACCTGCGCAAATTGAGCTGTGCGGCAGCAGCGAGGCAACTGGGCGGAAGTGGTGTGCACACGAACTTCGGCAGGCCCCCATACGGTGCCATCGACGCCAGCGTGACCTGCGCGTATGCCAAGGTCGGCATGGCCATCTGGACCTGGTCGCGCGACACCATGGACTGGAGCGTGAAATCCAAGTCCATCACGGTGGCCAGGGCATCGGCGGCCAAGCCCGGGGATACCGTCCTGATGCACATGCAGTGGTACGGATTCGCGCCGGACTCCATCCGCCAGATCAACAAGAACCTCAACAAGCGCGGCGTGAAACTCTGCAGGGCATACCACGGCACTGACGGGACAGGCGCTGTGGCCACCACCCCGGTGCGCCTGCCGAGTTCCCTGCCCTGCTGAACGGATCCAAACGCCTCGAAAGCGTCTGGAACCAACCGGCCGAGAAGACCGCAGACGGGCAACCGATCACGTGCCGCCCGCGGGGCACCTGCCTACATAGCGCATGATTCTCCGGCCGCTCCGGGAAATGGGGCGGCCGGAGAATCATGACGTTCCACGGGGCAGCCCGATTGGGAACGGAAGATTCGCTCCGGCGATAGGAACCCTACAGCCGCTGCGCGCCGGGGCCCGGCACCACCGCGAAAATTTCCGGGGTGGTGTAGCCGGCCTCGGCGAAGTCCTTCAGCACCCGCTCGGAAACGGCCTGCGCCCGCGCGGACTCCACCAGGGCGATGGCCGAACCGCCGAATCCTCCGCCCGTCATGCGGGCGCCCAACGCCCCGGCCGCCATGGCGGCGTCGACGGCGAGGTCCAATTCCTCGCAGGAGATCCCGAAGTCGTCCCGCATCGACGCGTGGCTCGCCAAGAGCAGGTCGCCGATCGCTGCGGGGCCGTTGGCGTCCAGCTGTTCGATCGTGTCGAGCACCCGCTGGTTCTCGGTGACGATGTGGCGCACGCGGCGGTAGATGTCCGGGTGCAGGAGCTGCTTGGCTTCCGGCAGCCGTTCGGGAGAGACGTCGCGCAACGCCGGAACGCTCAGTTCCCTGGCCCCGCGGGTGCATGCCTCGACCAGTTCCTTGTAGCCGCCCGAATCATGGGCGTGGCTCACGCGTGTGTCGATCACCAGGATCTGCAGGTTCTCGGCTTCCAACGGCAGGTTCACCTGTCGGGATTCGCGGGTTCGGCAATCCAGGAACAGTGCATGGTCGGCGGTGCTCAGCAGCGACGCGGACTGGTCGAGGGTGCCGGTGGGTGCGCCGACGAAGTTGTTCTCGGCATTTTGGCACAGCAGCACCAGTTCCTCGCGGCTCAGGCCCAGCCGCAGCATGTCGTTCAAAGCCAGGGCCACGGCGCACTCGATGGCTGCCGAGGAGGAAAGCCCCGCGCCGATGGGAACCGTCGAGTCGAGCAGGATGTCGGCTCCGGGCAGGGTGAAGCCCTTCTGCTCAAAGGCCCAGAAGACGCCCGCGATGTAGCGGGCCCACGGCGTGACTTCCTCGGCCACAAGCTTGCCCAGGTCCGCCTCGATGACGTCCCCGCCCATGGTGGATGCCACGCGCAGGGTCCGCGCCTCGGCGGAATGGTGGATCTTGACGGCAATCCGGGCGACCCTGTCGATGGCGAACGGCAGCACGTAGCCGTCGTTGTAGTCGGTGTGCTCGCCGATGAGGTTCACCCTGCCTGGCGCGGCGAAGTGCCCGTCCGGGGCGTGGCCGAAGAGCGCGGCGAAGGATTCGGTAATGGTGCTCATGGGGTCGACTTTCGTTGGGGTGTTCATGCGTCGCCGTTGGCGCGCGATGCCGCGTCCCGCAGGGACTTGGCGGACGTTTCCGGGGTGACATCGCCGATGAAGGCGCCCATGGCTGCCTCCGAACCGGCCAGGTACTTCATCTTGTCTTCGGCCCTCCGGGGTGAGGTCAACTGCAAGTGTAGCCACGCCTCGTCCCGGTTCGGGTGTGTGCGCGGCGCCTGGAACCAGCCGGCGATGTAGGGCGTCGGCGTCGAGTACAGCGCATCGACGCTGCACAGCAGCCGGTGGTACATCTCCGCCAGTTCGTCGCGTTCCTCCGCGGTGAGCTCGCCGAGCTCGGCGACCTGCCTGTTCGGCACCAGGTGGACCTCGATGGGCATGCGGGCGGCGTAGGGGACAAATGCCGTCCAGTGGGTGCCGCGCTCAACGATGCGCTTGCCGTCGGCGAGCTCGAACTCCAGGATGTCGGCCATGAGGTTGCGTCCCGTGCGTTCGCGGTGGGACACGGCCCGGGCCAGCTGGTTGGCCGTTCGCGGGGTGGTGTACGGGTAGGCGTAGATCTGCCCGTGCGGGTGGTGCAAGGTCACGCCGATCTCTGCCCCGCGGTTTTCGAAGACGAAGACCTGCTCGACGCCCTCGAGGTTACCCAGTTCCGTGCCGCGGTGTGCCCAGGCGTCGATTACGGTGCGGACCCTCTCAACGCCCAGCGAGGCAAGCGAATCGGTGTGCCCCGGGCCGAAGGCGACTACCTCGCAGCGTCCGTGCGACGGGGTGAAGGCACCGAGCCCGGCGGCGACGTCTGAGCTGTGCTGCTCGGGGCCGAAGGACGGGAACCGGTTTTCGAAGACCACGACGTCGTAGGACGTGGCGGGAATTTCGCTGGCCATCTCGCTGCTGGTCGGGCACAGCGGGCATTCGCTGGCGGCCGGCAGGTGGGTTCGCGTTTGGCGGTGTGCCGCGAAGGAAACCCACTCGCCGCTGAGGGCGTCGTAGCGCAACTCCGACACGGGAGGCCGCGACGGCAGTTCCCGGGCGTCCGCCGGGGCGACGAAGTCCGAGCTCCGGTCGGGGGTGTCGAAGAAGTAGAGCAGTTCCCGGCCATCGGCCATGGCGGCCCGAACGGGGCCGCGACCAAGGGAGCCGCCGCCGAATGCTGTCTGGCTGGGGCTTGATTGCTTGCTCACGATTACTCCTAGGGCCGGTGCGGCAGCCATGTCGTTGACTGGGGGAAAATGTTTCATAAGTTAACAAAACCGATCATATTCGATCGCGTCCCTGTTGTGCCAGACCTGGGGAAATGTTGCGTCGGAAATGGAGGTCCGGCACCCGGTCTCTTCGGTGACGCCCTGAAATCGGCCGATGTGGGGTGCGCCGGGGGCGAATATGAACGTCCGCGACTTTCAGAATCGAACATATAAGTACTTTCAGTGTTCGATTGTCGCTAGGATGTTGGTGTTCACCCGACAAACTGATGACTGGACGCTCATGACCGAGATGCTCGCAACGGCGCGACACCAACGAATTCTGGATCTACTGAACCGCCATGGGCAGGTTCGGGTGACGTCGCTGGCCCGTGAGCTGGGCGTTTCGGAAATGACCGTGCGACGCGACCTGAGCCTGTTGGCAGCCGGCGGTGCCCTGGTCAAGGTGCATGGCGGGGCAACAACCAATGCGGCGCCCACCAGCAGGGAGCCGGGCTTCGTCAACAAGCTGTCCCTGGAAGCGGCCGAAAAGCAGTCCATAGCCGCCGCGGCAGCCGCAATGGTGAAGCCGGGTATGTCCATTGCCCTGAATTCGGGCACCACCACGTTCGCGTTGGCAGCGCAGTGCACGGGCATCAACGACCTGACGGTGGTGACAAACTCCCCACGCATTGCCGAGGCCTTCTACGCTGCCGACAATTCCAGCCAGAACATCATCCTCACTGGCGGAATCCGGACCGTCTCCGATGCGCTCGTGGGGCCGCTGGCGCTGTCGGCGCTGGGCCAGCTCCACGTCGATGTGCTCTTCCTCGGCGTGCACGGCATGACCGTCGAGGACGGGTTCACGACGCCCAACATGCTTGAGGCACAAACCAACCAGGCGTTCATGCGGGCGGCCGCCCGGCAGGTCGTGGTCGCCGACCACACCAAGTGGGGGATCACCGGACTGTGCCAGATTGCGCCGCTGTCGGACGTCGACGCGCTGATCACCGGTGAAGTCCTGGATCCCGAAACCGCGGCGATCCTGGGGCAATCCATCGATACGGTGGTGCTCGCTTAAAGGAGGCGCCTAGCCGCGGGCTGCCGTGTTCGAGTGCGCTTCCGGGGTCAGGTGGAAGCTGTCGCGAACAATGAATTCGGGCTGGATGTAGGTTCCCTCGGTGGGCACCGGCTGCTTGCGGATCTGCAGCAACAGCTGTTCGACGATCTTCTCGGCGATGGCGGTGAGCGGCAGCCTCACCGATGCCAGCTGCGGTGTCAGGAACTGGCACAGCGGCAGGTCGCTGAAGCCCACCACCGCCACGTCGGCTCCGACCCGGAGCCCGACAGAGCGAACCGCGTCGTAGACACTCATCGACAGCACGTCGTTGCCGGTGACAACCGCGGTCGGTGCCTTCGGGCCCTGCAGCTTGGCGCACAACCTCTCGATGAGTTCGTCCTTGTGGTTCCCGTGGGACGGCGGCTCGTGGATTTCCGTGACCGACATGGACAGCGCGCGTGCGGCGTCGGTGAAGCCTTCGGCCCGCTTCAGGAGCCACGGGGTGGGGGTGTTCGGATAGACATAGGCGACATTGCGATGGCCCTGGGCGGCCAGTGCCCGTGCCACTTCCTGCATGCCGCTGGTGTTGTCGACATCCACCCAATGCTGGGGCATCTCCGGTTCCGTGCGGCCGAAGGTCATGAAGGGCAGGCCCAACTCGGCGAGCCGCTCAACGCGCACGTCGTTTTGCAGGATGTCCGAAATGATGAAGCCGTCCACCTGCCGGGCCGCGGCAAGCGTGTCGATGGCCCGCTTCTGGTCGTTCGTGGGACGGAAGAGCAGGATGCGGTAGCCCGCGACCGCCGCGGCGTCGCACAATGCGGTGAGGAAGCCGCCCATGACGGGGTTCGGGTTCAGGGGGTCGTCGTCCGGGGCCATGTACCCGATCGTGTAGCGCAGCCCGGTCTTCAGGCTGCGGGCCGACTGGTCGGGGATGTATCCCAGGGACTCGATCACCGCGATCACGCGGCTGAGGGTCTCGGCCCGAACACGTTGCGGTGCGTTCAGGGCGTTGGAGACGGTTTGTCGGGACACCCCGGCTACGCGAGCCACATCTTCAATGGTGACGCCGCTGCCGGAGTGTCCTCGACTGGTATTAATTGTTATGCACCTTCTGCGCCGTCAATGGAAAGAGTCAACAGGCCGCCCAGCGGTACGGAGACCGTGGCGACATTCTGTTCGAAACTTACCATTTGAGAAGCAACTTCGCGGCCCTGTGAGTCTTGAACCGTAGCACGAACCTCTGCTGCGGGTCCGCCGGTCAGGATCACCTGGGAATCGGCATCGGCGTTCGCAACGAGGAACGTCGACCAGCCGGTTTCCGGGACGGCGATGGGCAGCGGCGCGTAGCGGGCAACCGCGACGGCGTCGCCGTGCGCGCCGCGGATCATCGGGTAGCCGAGCTCCGGGCGTGCCGGTTCGATGATGCTCAGCTGCAGCAGGTCCTCGTACTTGCTGAAGATGCCAAGCCAGAACTTGATCGTGGCGAGCTGTTCCGGCGACTGGGTTTCCAGCGCCACGGAAATCTGCGGCACGGAGAAGAGCACGTTGATCAGGTGGACCGCGACCTGTTCCGGGGTTTCCTCGGTGTGCCACATGAGCATGTCGGCGTGGATGGCCAGCGGGCCCTGGGTCATGCGCAGGTCGGCGATGCGCTGGCGGTTCTCGTGCGGGCTCAGCGGGCAGTCGGTGGCGCGGATCATGCTGGTGTACGGCCACAGACCGTGGCTCACGTACGGCTGGCGGTGCTCGACCATTGCCTCGGGGTTCGCGGCGGTGATGCGAGCGTGGACCTCGCTGAGCAGCAGCTGGACACCTTCGGAAACCTCGGCGCAGTCGGCCTCGGGACCGGCTTCGGGGGCATCCGGGGTGGCGAACCAGTCGACGAAGTCGACCTTCAGGCCGTCCATGCCCCATTCGCTGACGGCGCGCGACAGGCGTTCGGCCAGGTAATCGCGGACCATCGGGTAGCGCGGATCGACCACGATGGCCTGCATGTGCTCAAGGTTGCGCAGGCCGTAGTCCTTGAACTTGTCCCACACCGGGGAATCCCAGCCGACGAACGGGATGGCGTACCAGAGCATGTACTCGAGACCGATGTCGTGCACGCGCGCAACGTGTGCCGCGGTGTCGAGAAGCGAGATCGGGTTCCATTCGCCGCAGTGGCCGTAGCCGCGCGTGCGGTCGGTGGTCATCCAGCCGTCGTCGACGATGATGACCTCGCAGCCGACCTCCTTGGCCAGCGTGGCCTGGTGCTCGACCTTTTCGGGGCTGAGGTCCTGGTGCATGGAGTACCAGGTGGAGTAGGCGGGCTTACGGGCGGCCGAGGGAACGTGGTAGCTCTTGCCCTCGCCCCACCAAGCGGCGAAGGAGGCCAGGGACTGGGCGTAGTGCTTGTCCGAGGTGTCGATGCGCACCGTCAGGTTGTCCTCTGCCTGGATCCAGACACGGAACTCGCCGAGCTCCTCGATGACGCCGGCGCTCACCAGCGCTTCGGTTTCCATGGCGGCAAAGGAGCAGATGTTCTTGTCGCCGGTGCCGATCAGCGAACCGACGGCGCTTCCGCGGGCCAGGGTGCTGGTGTGCGGCTTCATCCAGGCCGGCGGCAGCCAACGCGAGCTGGAACCTTCCGGGCTCCAGTAAGCGGTGGCCGCGGTGCAGGGGAATCGCCAATCGATGCGCACCGGGCCGTTGCCGGTTGCTTCGATCTCGATGACGCCGTCCTCGATGATCTTGTGGGTGGCAACACCGTTGTAGATCGATAGCTTGAGTCCGCCGGCCACAAATTCGGTCGGTCCATCGGTGCTGGCCTGAGGCGCGTGTGGTTCCCAGATAGTGATCATCTAACTAGCCTTTCTAATTGCCGTGAAGTTGGCAGCATTGGGTGAAACAAAGGGGAGTGGCGAAACGCCGGGTGAAGCTAGCGGCTTCGCGCAAGGCCCAGGGAGGCCAGGCTCTCCGAGAGCATTTCCACCGACGCCTGCGAGGTGGTGGCGTGGGGCGACAGCCGGATCCAATCTCCACGCCGGGTGGAGTGGACGCCCGCGTTTTCCAGTCGGGCAAACAGCTCCGCCGGGTCGACGCCGGGCATGCGGAAGGTCGCGATGCCGCTCTGCGGCGATGGGTTCCTGATTTCTCCGCCGGCCTCGAGCACCGCCTCCAGCAACAAATCCAGGTTCCCGCGAATGGCTGCATTGATTTCGTTGAGGCCTGTCGCGTTCACCAGATCGACGGCGGCACCGTAAGACGCGACTGCGATGCTGTCGGGATTGGTCACCGTGTGGGCGAGCGCGCCGGGAAGAGTGGGATGAGGAAGCGCTTCCGGGCCCAGCGGATCCACGACGCCGGACCATCCGCCCAGGCCTGGAAGCAGTTTGTCTGCCACCCGGTCCCTGACGAGCAGTGCCGCGGCGCCCCAACCCGCGCGAAGCCATTTCTGACCGCCCGCGGAAAGGATGTCTGCGGCTTCCACATCGAACGGCACCGCGCCAAAGGCCTGAACGGCGTCTACCGCCAGGATGCGGTCGTTGCCGATGATCTCCTTGATCCGGGCCAGTGGAGCCAGGAAGCCGGTCCCTGCGTCGACTGCCGACACCGCGACTGCCTTGACGCTGGAGTCGAGGGCCTCGCGCACGGATTCGGCGGTGACTGGGCCGTCTATCCAGCGGACGGCAAGGCCGCCCCGTTCTGCGGCCCGGATCCACGGGTAGGTGTTCGCGGGGAAATCGTTTCGGGGGACTAGCACCGTGCCGGATTGCGGGCTCAATGCCTGGGCCGCAGCAAACATTCCGTGACTGGTGGAGCCAACGAATGCGACCTCGTGGGTTTTGGCGTCGAGCAGCATCGAAGTAGCCTCACGCGCTTTATCCACCAAGTTGTCTAAATGCTCAAGAACTAACGGGCCGGCCGTCATCATGCGCTCTATATTGGCTATCTTTTGCTTGGCCACAATGGCCGAAAGTGGTCCGATGCGCGCAAAGTCCAAGTATCCCGCTGATTCCGAGAATTGTTGCCTGTAGTCCTCGAGTGCCAGGGCTTTTTCAACACTATGAACGTTCATTCAGCTGTCACAATTTCGCTCGTATCCATGGATAAATCCGTATATGAACGTTCAATATACATGGAATGTGATGCATGTCGCAAGCGATGCCGCTTTCGGGGTATCCTGTTTTCCGGGCCAAAGATTTGAACGTTCGAAATCTTTGGCCGAAATCCTTGACAGGCAAAAGGGTGTCTGGTTTATTTCATGGGGTTGAATAAGTGTGAATCTGATCACGAAAATGATCTAACCTTACTGACGAACCTCTTCGGCTGGAATCTCCGCCTGGATTAATCGTTGGACGAGAGGAATGAAATGTTGAAGAAAAACCTGATCGCTGTTGCTGCAGCGTCGGCTGCCTTCATGTTGGTGGCTAGCGGTTGCAGTTCCACTGCCCCCGCGCCGGCCGCCAATGGCGAAAAGACGCTGACGTTTAATACGGGTGAGCCGAAGTCACTGGTGGCCAGCAAGGATGCTGGTAGCCAGTTGGCCATGGCCATGTGCGCGAACCTGATGGAAGTCAACGTAGAGACCCAGGAATACGAGCCGTTGGCCGCCAAGTCCGTCACGAGCAAGGACGCCAAGACCTGGAAGATCCAGTTGCAGGACGACTGGACGTTCCAGGATGGCTCCCCGGTAGTCGCCTCGTCGTTCGTCGACGCCTGGAACAAGACCGCCACGGGCTCCAACGCCTGGCAGGGCAACGCCTACTTCACGGTCTTCGAAGGCTACAAGGACCTGAACCCGACCGACGGTTCCAAGCCGACCACCGACAAGCTCTCCGGCGTGAAGGTTATCGACGACAAGAACATCGAAGTCACCTTGAAGGCTCCGAACGCCGACTTCCCGATGCTGCTGAGCACCAACGCACTGTGCCCGCTTCCCAAGCAGGCCTTCAGCGATCCGGAAGGCTACGAAGCCAACCCGATCTCCAACGGCCCGTACCAGTTCACCTCCTGGGACCACAACGTTGAAATCGTGATGACCAAGTGGGACGGCTTCAAGGGCGCCCAAGGATTCTCGGGCGGAGCCGACAAGCTCGTCGGCAAGATCTACACCGCCATCGATGCCGCCTACACCGACATGGTTGCCGGCAACCTGGACATGATCCGCGCCGTGCCTGCCTCCATGATCACCAAGGGCAAGTCCCAACTGGGCGATGACGCCGTTTACCCGATGTCCATCGGCAGCGCGCAGCAGACCCTGCAGTTCCCGGAGTACGTCGAGGAACTGAAGAACCCGGACCTGCGCAAGGCCATCTCGATGTCGATCGACCGCGAGGCCATCGCCAAGTCGTTGCTTGAAGGCCAGGCCACCGCATCGGATGCACTGGTTCCGCCGTCGCTGGCTTCCTACCGCGAGGGTTCCTGCGACTCCTGCACCTTCGATCCGGAAGGCGCCAAGAAGTTGCTGGAGAAGGCCGGCGGCTTCGACGGCACCCTGTACATCGAGTTCGGTGGCACCACCTACCAGCAGCTGGTCCAGGTCATCTCCAAGCAGATCCAGGACAACCTGGGCATCAAGGTCCAGATGAAGCCGATGCTGGGCACCGAGCTGGAAGCGCGACGCAACGGCAAGAAGCTTGAAGGCGCCGTCTTCGGCGGCTGGGGCTGGGCCTACAAGAGCCCGGACCAGTTCCTGAGCCAGTACGAAACCGGCGGCGACGGCAACGCAACCTCCGGCTACTCGAACCCGGCCGTAGACAAGCTCATCAAGGAAGCCCGTGCCGTTCAGGATCCGACGAAGGCCGGCGAAGTTTACGCCGCGGCCGAAGCCGAAATCATGAAGGACATGCCTTCGATCCCGCTGTTCATTCCGGCCGATCCGGGCCTGCACTCCAAGTGCGCCGTGATGAACGATTCGCAGGGCGACCTGCAGTACTACCGCGCCGGCTACGCCTGCTGATCTAGCTCAACCCTTATTCCGAGGCCTGCCAACCATTCCAGTTGGCAGGCTTTGGAGTAGGACGACCACCTGGTCGCGAAAGGAAGCAGTTGCATGCTTGGATACACACTACGCAGGGTCCTGCAGATGGTCCCCGTGGTCCTGGGCGCCACGTTCATCATCTACGCCCTGACCTTCTTGATGCCCGGGGACCCGGTCGCCGCGCTCACCGGCGCCCGCCCGCTGCCCGAGTCCACCGTCGCCCAGATCCGCCTGGCCTACCACCTCGATGACCCGTTCCTGGTCCAGTACGGCAACTACATGCTCGGCCTGCTCCGGGGCAACTTCGGCATCGACTTCTTCGGCCGCCCCGTGCTCGGGCTGATCCTCGAGCGCCTGCCGGTCACCTTCGCCCTGGCGATGACCGCCTGGGCGCTGAAGATGGCCATCGGCCTGGCCATCGGCGTCTACGGCGGCCTGCGCCACGGCCGGGCCGGGGACCACTTCGCCCTGGTGTTCACCGTGGTGTTCCTGGGCATCCCCGGCTTCGTGATCGCGCTGGGCGCCCAGACCGTCTTCGGCGTGCAGCTGGGCTGGGTGGACCCCGCCGGCATCCGCGCCGGCTGGCCGATGGCCTTCATCCTGCCCGCCCTGGTCATGGCGATCGAGGCCTCCGCGGGCCTGGCGAGGCTGACCCGCACCTCCCTGGTGGACGTGCTGCGCGCCGAGTACCTGCGCACCGCCCGCGCCAAGGGCCT
>NZ_JBIBDE010000001.1:932618-1748351 GCF_042901625.1 Paeniglutamicibacter sp. NPDC012692 | reverse complement strand
GACGGCCAGCAGGGCGAGGACCTGTTGGCGAAGGTGGAGATCACGGTGAACCGCAACGCGGTGCCGTTTGACCCGCGCCCGCCGATGGTCACCTCCGGCCTGCGCATCGGCACCCCGGCACTGGCCACCCGCGGCTTCTCCGAGGCCGCCTTCGTGGAGGTCGCGGACATCATCGCCGAGACCCTCATCGCCGGCACCGAGGAAAACAACGCGGCGGCCCTCGCGGCCCTGAAGGACCGCGTGCACGCCCTGGCCAACGCACACCCGCTGTACCCGGAGCTGGCAAAACTGGCCTAATCCCAGGCCGCCAGTTGCATCGCTGCGAGTCCGGGATTCACAAGATCCCGGACTCGCAGTGTTTTTACAAACGGTCGTGGTACGCATCACATGCGCACCGATCCATCTCCCATCCGACCGCCCCCTCGGCAGTACCTCATGAAGGAAGTCATCTCATGGCTATCAGCGTCTTTGATCTTTTCACCGTCGGCATCGGGCCCTCGTCCTCGCACACGGTCGGCCCCATGCGCGCCGCCTACGCCTTTTCCGCAAAGCTGGTGCGCGAGGAATTCATCGCCGACACCGCCTCGCTGCGCGTTGACGTCTACGGCTCGTTGGCCGCAACCGGCCGCGGACACGGAACCTTCACGGCCATCATGCTCGGGCTCGAGGGGTTTGAACCCGAGAAGATCCTGCCTTCGGAGGTTGACGAGCGCCTGGAGGAAATGGAATCCAGCGGCAAGCTGCAGCTGTGCAGGGCGCTGGGCGCGGGCAAGGAACTCGAGTTCTCCGTTGCCGACATGATCCAGCACCCGCTGACCGTGCTTCCCCGCCACACCAACGGCATGAAGCTCGCGGCCCTGGATGCCGACGGCAACACGCTGTGCGAGGAAACCTACTACTCGGTGGGCGGCGGCTTCATCGTGCGCGAGGGCGCCGAGGAAAAGCTCGCCGCAAACTTCGAGCAGGCCATCAACTCCCAGCCGTACCCGTTCCGCACCGCAGCCGAGCTGCTGGACCACTGCGCCACCACCGGGCTTTCGATCGCCGGGGTCATGGCCGCGAACGAGGAAGTCCACCGCTCCAAGGAAGAAATCCGCGCCGGCCTGCTGCACATCTGGCAGGTCATGGAGGACTGCAAGGATGCCTCGCTGGAGCGCGAGGGCGTGCTGCCCGGCGGGCTGAAGGTGCGCCGCCGCGCCCCCGAATGGCACAAGCGCCTGGCCAAGGAGGACAAGGACCGCGATCCCGTGTTCTGGCAGGAATGGGTGAACCTGGTCGCCCTGGCCGTCAACGAGGAAAACGCCTCCGGCGGCCGCGTGGTCACCGCCCCCACCAACGGCGCCGCGGGCATCATCCCGGCCGTCATGTTCTACGCCACCCACTACGCGCCGGGCGCCAAGTACTGGAACCAGGAGGAGCGCGAGGACGTCATCGTCCGCTTCCTGCTCACGGCGGCCGCCATCGGCGTGCTCTACAAGGAGCAGGCCTCGATCTCGGGCGCCGAGGTCGGCTGCCAGGGCGAGGTCGGTTCGGCCTCCTCGATGGCCGCCGGCGGGCTCGCCGAAATCCTCGGCGGCACCGTCGATCAGGTGGAAAACGCCGCGGAGATCGCCATGGAGCACAACCTTGGCCTCACCTGCGACCCGATCGGCGGACTCGTGCAGATCCCCTGCATCGAGCGCAACGCCATCGCCGCCTCCAAGGCCATCAACGCCGCGAAGATGGCCCTGATGGGCGATGGCCAGCACCACGTGACCCTCGACGAGGTCATCATCACCATGCGTGAGACCGGCAAGGACATGAGCTCCAAGTACAAGGAAACCGCGATGGGCGGCCTGGCCGTCAACGTCATCGAATGCTGATCCGCCCGGCACGCATGACCCTGTCCGAGTAGTCGGCGAACCACGTGATGCCGCCCGGCCCAAGGCCCGGGCGGCATTTTCGTGCGGCGGACCGGGCCCGCATCGCCGGATCCACATGGCCCGCACTGGTAATCTTCCAAGCATGCTCATCATCAGACCTTTCGAAAACGAAGACCGCGACGAAGCCCTGCTGGCGCGCGCCGAACTGGATGCCGACGACTTCGATTTCCTGCTGGGCTACTCCTTCCGCCGGGGCTTCGACGAGTACCTCGACCAGCTCAACGCCCACGAACAGGGCCTGGGGATTCCCGAGGGATGGGTCCCCTCCGCGCTGTGGGGCGCCTTTGTCGATGGAGAACTGGTGGGGCGCACCTGCATCCGCTTTGAGCTCAACGACCATTTGCTGCTGGTCGGCGGCCACATCGGTTACGGGGTGCGCCCTGCCTACCGGCGCCGCGGCTATGCGACCGAGATCCTCCGCCTGTCGCTGGAACAGCTGGCGCAGCGCGGCATCGAGAAAGCGCTTGTCACCTGCGGCGAGAAGAACACCGCATCGGCGCGCACCATCGAGGCGAACGGGGGGATGTTGGAAAACGTCGTCCAGATCGGCGAGGAACGCACCATGAGGTTCTGGGTTCCCACCAGCTGACGTTGAACGCCGGTTCCGGACGGACAAGCCGAGTGTCGCCGGGCACGATTTTGGCAACTCCGGGGGTTTTGCGCTTAGGATGACCCTAGGGATCGAATTTCGCGTGCCGCCATTGGCATGCAGTCGATCCGCCCCGATGAGACCCTAGAAGGGATGGAGGTGACCGCTCGCATGGACGACGGACATAGTCGATCTACCGCACCGCGCGAGCCTCGCCTGAGCCCGCGGGAACCATCCTTTCACCGAGCCTAGGCGGTTTTCGGTACACACCCGAAGACCTTGAGATCGGCCAGTGGCAATTTCCTGCCATGGCGGTGAACCCGGAAAATCTTCCGGAGAACCTGGTATTCCCCATTCCCGGCGATGAGTTCGTGCGGTTGCGGTATTGCATCCACACCACACTCATTTTTTGCACACGCCGCGGCAACCCCCGCGTATTCCCGCGTGTGCCTAAGCCGGAGGGAACCGGAACATGATCAAATCTCCCACCATCTCGTTCGACGAAAGCGCCGAACTGTTGGTCAAGGCACTCGGGGCCAACAACGTGGCGGACGTTTCACGGGTGTTGAAGCCCCTTGACGTAACCGAAACGCTCGAACAGCTCGAACGCCTCAACACCATCGAGCGTGCGCTGGCCTACCGCACGCTGCCAAAGGGCCGCGCCATCGAGGTCTTCGAGCGCCTGGATGCCGCACTGCAGGCCGACCTGGTTGCGGGCTTGCAGGATTCCGAAGTCGCCGAGGTGTTCGCGGGTCTGAGCCCCGATGACCGCGTTGCGTTGATGGATGAATTGCCGGCTTCCGTGGCCAACCGCCTGATCCTCGGACTGAGCGAGAAGGATCGTGCGCTTACCTCCACGGTGCTCGGCTACCCCCAGGGTGCGGTCGGCCGCTACATGAGCCCCGAGTTCGTGATCACCCACCCCGAGCTGACGGTAGGGGAGACCCTGGCCCGCGTGCGCGCCCAGCTCGATGACGCCGAAAGCGTCTACACGATTCCCGTCACCGACGTCGGTCGCCATCTGGTCGGGGTTGTGTCGTTGCGCGACGTGCTGCGGGCCGAGCCCGACGTGTTCGTCTCCGGGATCATGAAAAGCCCGCTGAGTGTCCCGGCGACTCAGGACGCGGAGGAGGCCGCGCGCTACTGCGCGGACGCCAAGGTGTTGGTGCTGCCGATCGTGGATGCCGAGGATCGGCTGGTCGGCATCCTCACGGTGGACGACGCGCTGCAGATCCTTGAGGATGCCGAGAGCGAAGACGCCGCCCGCGCCGGCGGCAGCGAACCGCTTCGCCGGCCGTATCTTGCAACGCCGGTGCGCAGCATCGTACGGGCCCGCGTGGTGTGGCTGCTGGTGCTGGCCCTCGGCGCGACGCTCACCGTGCAGGTGATCGGGGCCTTCCAGGCGACGCTGGAAGAGCAGGTGGTGCTTTCGCTGTTCATTCCGCTGCTGATCGGCACGGGTGGCAACACCGGCAACCAGGCGGCAACAACGATCACCCGCGCCTTGGCGTTGGGGGATGTCCGGCCCAAGGACGTGTTCAAGGTCTTTGCCCGCGAGGTGCGCGTCGGTGCCCTGTTGGGCCTGCTCCTGGGATCCCTGGGATTCACGATCGCCGCACTGGCATTTTCCGTGCCGATCGGGCTGGTCATCGGGCTGACTCTGCTCGGCGTGTGCACCATGGCCGCAAGCATCGGCGGGCTGATGCCGCTGCTCGGGAAGGCCGTCAAGGCGGATCCGGCGGTGTTTTCCAACCCGTTCATCTCGACGTTCGTCGATGCCACTGGCCTGGTCATCTACTTCCTGATCGCCACCAGCATCCTGGGCATTTAGGTCCCTGCGACAAGCCCGTGGGTGTGCCGGATGGGTGCGGTTTCGCGGGCCCCAAAAATCCCTCGGGGCCCGCGAAACCGCACCATATTACCCATACGAAAGCGTTTCCGACAGACCCTTTCGGCAACGTGTGCTCCGGTGCTACGGTGGGCAGACGGATCGAATCGGCATGCGGCAAACACCGCGTGGGAAGGAGTTCCCCCATGGCATCACGCGCAGGTTCCACAGGAATCGACGCCTCGCTCTACCGTCGAGAGGGCCAATGGTGTACGGCCCTTTTCGACGCTTCTCTAGGAACCACCGCCGCGCATGAAGCGGCGGATGAACTTCCGGAAACCGTCAGCAAAATCCTTGCCTCGCAACAGGCCTCCGAAGCGGATATCAGTGCCATCAGGGCGGCTCTGGTGCCTGCCAGCGGTTGTCCAGCACCGGTCGCGCGCTTCGTGGCCGTCAACAACGGGGAAGTCGTCGTCGACGAACTCATCCAGGGCCTCAAGATCCAGGACCCCGACGTCGATTGCGGACCCTTCCCGAATCTCGTGGCACTGGCCCGGGCCAGGGGAGGCCAATTCCCGTATCTGGTGGCCGAGGCCAGCCGGGACGGCGGCGAAGTCCGCCTCTACCACTCGTCAATCCAAGAGGTGGGCGACCGCCGCGGGGTCATCGGCGATCCCGAAGAGGCGCACCACGCCCGCAAGGTGCCGGGCCGCTACGACGAGCCAAAGAACAGGTCGGCCACCGAAGAGATTTGGCGGCGGAATGCCGATGAACTGGCCAAGCAAATCGATGAGCTGGCCCGCGAAAACTATGTGAAGTTGATTGTGCTCGCCGGAGACGTGAAGGCCTGCGAACTGGTTGTCAGCCAAATGGCCCCGGCAAACAAGGCGATCACCGCGACGTTGGACCAGCACACCCGAACCGGGGGTGCCGACCAGGCTGTCTTTGCGGCGGCGGTGGCCGAGCACGTGAACGAGGTGGTCGACCGCGAGCTGAAGGAATTGGCCGACAAGATTGGCAATCGCACCGGCAATGGCAGGTCCGATCTCGCGGTTGGTTTCGACGAGGTTGTCGCCGCCTTGCAGAATGCACAGGCAAGCACGGTGCTGGTCAACCAGTTCCAGGATGATGAATCCCTGGTTGCGTTGACTTCCGAGCCGTGGCTCACCGGTGAGGGTTCGGATGAACATGCCGAGTTGGTCATCGGTTCGTGGCCGGCGCCGGAGGTCCTCCTGCGTGCCACGGCGTTGACGGACGCAACGATCCGCTATGTACCGGAAGGTGTCCTGCCCGAGGGGGTTGGCATCGCGGCGTTGCTGCGTTGGCCCACGGGCGAGGCGCGCCCGGCGGAGTGATTTGGGAAGTACCCAAGCAGCGGTGGAGGCCCCGGAACAGGGACCTCCACCGCTGCCGTGTGGGCGCTACTTGATGCCGGTTTCGATGGACTTCAGGTTGCCGGCCATCCAGTCGACGTATCGGGTGTTGGGCGGAAGCGTCTCGGAGAAGTCAACGACCGGCACGTTCTGCTTCACGGCGAAATCGCGGATGCGTTCGGTCTGCGGGCTGGCGGTTTGGGTGTTGTAGGCCAGCACGTCGATTTTTCCCGCAGCCAGCAGGTCCGTCATCTTCTTCAGGGCCTGAGGTGAAACTTCAGCACCGCCCTCGATGGCCTCGCTGAAACCGGCCGGGGTCAGGTCCTCCATGCCGAGATCCTCCAGCAGGTGGTAGGGCACGGGCTCGGTCATCGCAAAGTGCCTGCCCTGGACTTCGCCATGCAGGGTCTTGGCGCTGGATTCGAGTCCCGTCAGTTCCTTGTCCAGCGTTGCTGCGTTGGCCTCGAATGCGGCCCGGCTTTCGGGGCGGATCGTTGAAAGCCTGTCCGCTATTTCCGGGACGAGCTCCCGCATGGAATCCAGGTCGTACCAAACGTGTTCGTTGAAGTTTGCGTGCGCGTGGCCGGAGTGGGCATCGTCCTCATGCTCATGCTCATGCTCATGCGCGTCATGCTCCGTGGCCTCGTGGTCGGGACTCTCTGCGGGGACCGGTGAGTGGTCCACCGCGTGGAGCACCGACTGCTCGGGAAGGTGTAGGTCCTGGGCCAGGCTGTCGAGGAACTGGTCGTAGCCGCCGCCGTTGCCGATGACGAGCTGGGCCTTGGAAACGGCTAGCTTGTCGCGAGCAGTGGCTTCGTAAGAGTGCGGGTCCTGGGATGGGGAGTCGATGATGGAAGTGCTGTCCACCAGGTCTCCTCCGACTTCCCCGGCGAGATTTGCGTAGACGGTCGTGCTGCTGAGCACCTGGATGCGGGAATCCTCGGCGGAGGATTGCGCCTGGGCGGTGTTTCCGCAGGCGGCAAGCGCCAGGATGCCTGCCAGTGCCGTGGCGGCCAGGCCAAGTGTTCGAGTCATGAGGGGAGTGGGTCCTTTCGGAACGCGTTGAAAGTGTCGAGATCCCCCACTGTAACTTAAATAAGAATCATTAGCATTAATGTTGGTGTTGTAGGCCGGTGGCGTGCGCTTCCGGGCCGCGTGGCTGCTCCTCGATGTGCGGGGGATTCCGGCGTGCGCGTCGACCCGAGCGCTTGGCGGGGTCTCCGTTGCCCGTCGCCTTGACCACCACCACGGCGATGGCCGTGGTGACGGGGATTGCCAGCACCAGCCCGATGGATCCGACCAGGATGCGAATGATTTCCTCGGCCATTTCCCCGGTGCTGAGCGTGTCCAGTAGGGGGCGGTCGTAGAGGCTGACCAGGACCAGGATGGGCAGCGCCGCACCCGCGTAGGCGAAGGCGATGGTGTAGACGGTCGAGGCGATGTGGTCCCGGCCGATGCGCATGCCGGAGGTGAACAGCTGCCGCGCCGTGGAGTGCGGGGCGATCTCCGCCAGTTCCCAGATCGCGGAGGACTGGGTGATCGTGACGTCGTTGAGCACCCCGAGCCCCGCGATCAGCAGGCCGCAAAGCAGGAGTCCGGAAAGGTTGAGGCTCGGGGCCACGGTGTTGAGCGTGAGGGCCGCGTCGTCTGTGGCTCCCGTGAGGGACGCGGCGTCGGTGGCCCAACTGGCGATGGTCGCCGTGACGCCCAGGCCGAAGAGCGTCCCCAGCAGCGCGGTGGAGGTCCGGGCGGAAAAGCCGTGGGCAAAATACAGGGCGGCGAACATGACAACCGTGGATCCGACGAGCCCGACGAGCATGGGGGACTTGCCCTCGAGCAGTGCCGGGATCATGAAGCCGACGATGAAAACCAGCCCGCCCGCCAGGCCAAGCAGTGCACGCAGGCCCCGCCAGCGGGCGACCAGGCAAACGACCAGCGCGTAGGCCAGGGCCAGGATCGCGAGCGGCACCGTGCGGACGAAGTCGACAAAGACGTAGGGGGCCGAGGAGCCGTCGGAGACCTCCGAGAGGTCGAGGTATTTGATGTGGTCCCCGGGCTTCAGGGGCCGCGACTGGGTGGTTTCCGGCGGTACCTCAAGGGCGAACGTTTTCCCGGCGCCGTCCGGGGCCACGTAGGAGATTTCGCACTGGAGTTCCTTGCCCCCCACGTCCTCGAGGCCCTCGGATGACGGGCAGGTTTCCGTCAGCGTCCGGGTGACGGTCCCGGTGGCCATGGCGACGCCCGGGCCCGCGCCGTAGGGGTTCTCGAGGAAGGGTGTGCGGTCGCCCGTCGGCCACAGCAGGATGGTGCCCAGTAGTGCCGCGATCCCCACCGGGGCCAGCAGGATCCAGAGGATGAGGTTGGCGCGCCGCCGCCGTCGTGGATCCACAAGTACGTCGCCGTGGTGATGCCCGCCCATGAAAGTGATTCAGCCCCGTTCGATTTGCTGCCCGCGTGTTCCTTGGGAAGTCTACCGAAGTTGGGCTAATGATTCTCATTAAGCATGATGTTGGCTCGTGGGGGCGATGAAGGGGAAGCCCGGCTCGAGCCAGGGATGCCCCCGGACCGGAGCGCTCTCCGGCCCGGGGGCATCAATGTCGATCGGTGTTTAGCGCTGCTTGAAGACGGTGTCCTGCCATTCCTTGTGGGTGTCGGTGTCGTGGGAGATGAGCACGTGCTTGACGTTGGTGTATTCCTCGAAGGAGTAGCTGCTCATGTCCTTGCCGAAGCCCGAGGCCTTGTAGCCGCCGTGCGGCATTTCCGAGACGATCGGGATGTGCTCGTTGACCCACACGCAGCCGGCCTGGATCTCCGCGGCGGCGCGCAGGGCGAGGTTCACGTTGTTGGTCCAGGCCGAGGCGGCCAGGCCGTAGGGGGTGTCGTTGGCCAGCTCGATGGCCTCGTCGTCGGTCTCGAAGGGAAGCGCGACCAGAACGGGGCCGAAGATCTCGTCCTGCACGATTTCGCTGTCCTGGGTGGCGCCGGTGATCAGCGTGGGGCGGTAGAAGGCGCCCGGCAGGTCGGGGGCGAAGCCGCCGGAGAGCGCGGTGGCGCCGGCGTCCTTGGCGCGTTCGACCATGCTGGCGACCTTGTCGCGGTGCTGGTAGGAGATCAGCGAGCCCATGTCGGTGTTTTCGTCGGTGGGATCCCCGACGACCATGGCATCCATGAGTTCGGCGACGCGGGTGGTGAATTGGTCGAACAGCGAGGAGTGCACGTACGCACGGGTTGCCGCGGTGCAGTCCTGGCCGCCGTTGATGGTGGAGCCGGCGACGGCGCCGTGGGCGGCCGCCTCCACGTCGGCGTCCCCGAAGACCACCAGCGGTGCCTTGCCGCCGAGTTCGAGGTGGACGCGCTTGCCGGTTTCGGCGGCCATTTCCATGATCCGGCGCCCGACCTGGGTGGAGCCGGTGAAGGAGCTCATGACGACCTGCGGGTGGCGGACCAGGGCCTCGCCGATCTCGCGGCCGGTGCCGACGACAACGTTGATGACGCCGGCCGGGATGCCGGCGGCGGTGGCGGCCTCGGCGAAGAGCAGGGTGGTGCCCGGGGTCAGCTCGCTGGGCTTGAGCACGATCGTGTTGCCGGCGGCGATGGCCGGAAGGATCTTCCAGGCTGCCATCTGCAGCGGGTAGTTCCACGGGGCGATCGAGCCGATGACGCCGATGGCCTCGCGGCGGATCATCGAGGTGGAGTTGCCCGCGTAGTCGCCGGCGGCCTGGCCCTGCAGGTGGCGTGCGGCGCCGGCGAAGAAGTTCACGTTGTCGATGGTGCCGGGCACGTCGAACTCGCGGGACATGCGGGTGGACTTGCCGGTCTGCTCGGTTTCCATGGCTGCAAGGTCGGCGGCGCGGGTGCCGAGCTCCGCGGCGAAGGCCAGCAGGTGGTCGGCGCGGGCACCCGGGGTCAGCCGGGACCAGGTCTTGAAGGCGGCGGAGGCCGCGGCGACGGCATCCTCGACATCGGCAACGGAGGCGAAGTCGAGCGTCTGGGCGACCTGGCCGGTGGCGGGGTTGACGCGCTCGGCGGCCGGCCCGCGTCCGACGCGGTACTCGCCGTTGATGTACTGGTGGCCCTGGGTGGTGGTGCTCATGAATTGCTCCCGGTGTTCTCTGTGGGGGTGAAGTAGATCTTGCGCAGCGGTTCGGTGACGGTCCAGGTGGTGTGCATGCCGGCGCTCAGCCGCATGACGGTGCCCGGGACCAGTAGGGCCGAATGTGCGGGGCGGCCCTCGAACTCGTCGATGACCACGGTGCCCTGGCCCGCGGTGACGATGAAGATTTCCTCGGCCTCCACGTCGTACATGGATCCGGCGCTCATTTCCCAGATCCCGAACTCCGTGTCGCCCAGGGTGCCCAGGCCAAGGACTGCCGTGCTGGTCGACGCCGCGGCAGCCTGGTCGGCCGGGACAGGTTCGTGTTCCAGCGGCACGAGGTTGATGCGCAGCGCCTCGCCGCCGCGCAGGTGGGGCAACGGTTTGGCGCTCACGAGTCGAACCCCATTCCCACGGCGTCCATGACCTTCAGGAACGGCCCGCGCTTGCCCTCGTTGCGGTCGGCCTTGACCAGTCCGTTGGTCATCAGCTTCACGCCGAGCCAGGCCACCGGTTCCGGCGGGAACGGGATCGGCTTCTTCTTGACCATTTCCAGCTCGGTGAGCTCGGTCTTTTTGCCCGAGAGCAGGTCGAGCATGACGCGGGCGCCGAAGCGGGTGGCGCCGACGCCGAGCCCGGTGAACCCGGCGCAGTAGGCGACGCGGCCCCCGTGCGAGGTGTCGAAGAAGGCGAAGAAGCGGCTGCAGGTGTCGATGGCGCCGCCCCAGGCATGCGAGAACTTGATGCCCTCCAGTTGCGGGAAGATGCCGACGAAGTGCGCGGCGAGCTTGCGGTAGGTGGCCTCGTGGTGGTCGTACTGCGGCTTGACCTCGCGGCCGTAGTGGTAGACGGCGTCGTACCCGCCGAAGAGGATGCGCCAGCCGCCGTTCTCGTCGATGGTCGGGCGCGAGTAATGGAAGCGGTTGTTCATGTCCGCCAGGCCGGTGTTGTTGTGCCAGCCGATGGCCTCGCGCTGGGCCTCGGTGAGGGGTTCGGTCATCAGCGCGTAGTCGTACACCGGGATGGTGTGCAGGCGGTGGCGCTTGAGCAGCGACGGGAAGACGTTGGTGGCTAGGGCCACGCGCCGTGCGGTGATGGTCCCGGCACCGGTGGAGACGGTGACGGCCGTATTGGTGGCGGTGAGCTCGGTGCCCCTGGTGTGCTCGAAGATCCTCACCCCGAGGTCCAGGCAGGCGCGGCGCAGGCCCCAGGCCAGCTTGGCCGGGTGCACCAGGACCGCGGATTCCTTGTCCCAGTTTCCGCCCTCGAAGATCGGGGAGTTGATGTGGGTCTTGATCTCGTCGGCATCCAGCATGGGCAACCCGGGGTTGGCCTCGGCCTCCTCCTTGAGCCATTCGACCTGGTACTTTTCGGTGGCGACGTTCAGCACGCCGGTTTCCCAGAGGTCGCAGTCGATGTTGTACTTGCGGATCGTCTCGGTGATGCCGGCAAGGTTCTCCGCGCCGAGCTCGGTGAGCCTGGCGTTTTCCTTGGGCAGGTGGGTTTCGCCGTTGGATTCGCCGTGGACCAGGGAAGCCTCGCAGAACCCGCCGTTGCGGCCGGAGGCGGCCCAGCCGATGGTCTCGGCATCGATGAGAACGACCTCGCGGGCAGGGTCGGACTCCTTGGCCTGCAGTGCGGTCCACAGGCCGGTGTAGCCTCCGCCGACCACCAACAGGTCGGTGGAGATGGGGCCCTCGAGTGCAGGGAGTGCTGCGGGTCGGTCCGGGTGCTGAAGCCAGTAGGGCGAGTGGTCGGTGCCGGCCAGCGCGGCATCGATGACGGAGTCGGGGATGTTGGCTTCGATGACGTCGAAGGACAGGGGCGTGCCGTTTGAGGGGGTGCTCATGGAAATTCCTTGCATGAATGATGTGAACGCGATGTTCGTGTGCAAAATGCGGCGGGTGCGGAATCGGGGAACCGGTGGCCCTAGGCGCTCATGGCGGCGCGTTCGTACACTGCGCGCCCTGCGGCGAGGGTGAGTTCCACCCCCACAGCGTGCAAGTCGTCGGAAGCAAGGTCGAAGGGATCGGAATCCAGCAGGACCAGGTCGGCGCGGCCCCCGGGGCGGATCCGGCCGCCCTCGTGGTCGCGGTTGATCCAGGCGCTGCCCTGCGTGTAGGCGCGCATGGCCTGCAGCAGCGTGATGGCCTGGTCCGCGACGAGGGGTTCGGCGTCCGGGTGGTCGGGGTGGGTGCGGTTGACCGCCACGTGGATGGCCTCCCACGGGTTGGGGGTGGAGACCGGCCAGTCCGAGCCCATGACAAGGTGTGCCCCGGAATCGATGAGCGAACGGAACGGGTACTGCCACCCGAGGCGTTCGGCGCCGAGGATCGGGTTGGTCAGTTCGACCATCTGGTCGTCGTTGCAGGCCCACAGTGCCTGGGCGTTGATGCTCAGCCCCAGTGCGCCGAAGCGCGGCACGTCGTCGGGATGGATGATTTGCAGGTGCGCCAGGTGGTGGCGTCCGCCGGTGTCTCCGTTGGTGGTGCGGGCCGCCTCGATGGCGTCGAGGGCCAAGCGGGCCGCGGCATCGCCGATGACGTGCAGGTGGAGGTCGAACCCCGCGGCATCGAGGGCCACGGCAACGGCCGTGAGCACGTCGCGGTCCAGGTATTGCAGGCCGTTGTTCCCGGGGGAGCCGGGGGCGCAGTCGCAGGTCCGCAGGTAGGGCTCGAGCATCGCGGCGGTCTGGTTCTCGGCAATCCCGTCGACCATGATCTTGGCCGTGGTGGTTCGGAACCCGGCGGCCGCGTTTTCGGACCGGCGGGCCAGGAAGTCTTCGACGAGCGCCGGGATGTCCTCCAGCGTGGTTTCCCGCGGCACCCACAGTGCGCCTGAGGCCTGCCCGGTGGCCAGTCCATCGGCATAGAGGGCGCGGTAGGCGGGGGAAACATCGGAGTAGCCTGCGTAGGAGCCAAGGATTGCCTCCTGCCATCCGGTGACGCCAAATGAGTGCAGGTAGGCCTGTCCGGCCAGCAGGCCGGCGCGGAGGGTTGCCGCATCGGGCGCCGGTATGAACGGGGTGACGAGGTCCATGGCGCCCTCGTGCAGGGTGCCGGCGGGGTTGCCCGAGGCATCGCGTTCGATGCGTCCGTCGGCGGGGTCCGGCGTGTGTGCGGTGATGCCGGCCAATCGCAGGGCGGCGCTGTTGACCCAGGCACCGTGGTGGTCGCGGTTGAGCAGGTAGGCGGGGCGGTCCGGCACCAGCGAATCCAAAAGTTCGGCTGTGGGGCTGCCGCCGGGGAAATCGCTCATCGACCATCCGCCACCGGTGATCCAGGCATCCTCGCATCCAGCCGCGTAGGTGCCGATAAGCTCGGACACCTCGTCAATGCCCTCGGCGCTGGACAGGTCGCAGGCCAGGGATTCGATCCCGCCCATGATGTTGTGCACATGGGCATCGGTGAAACCGGGTGTCAGGGCCCTTGATCCGAGGGCAATGTCGTGATCGGGATGCGGCAGGATTGCGCGGATCCTGGATTCCTTGCCGACGGCGATGACCCGTCCGTCGCGCACCGCGACGGCGCTTCCTGGATCCATGACCGCGGCTCCATCGAAGATGGTTCCTGAATGGAAAAGCCAGGTGTCGTTCACGAGCGCCCTCTCAAAAAATACCGCGGGGTAAAGTGTGTTCCAGTTCATAAAATCGCAGTATCGCCTTAAAGTCAACAGTGTTGACATTTTCGAGGGGTCAAGGAGCCGGAAACAGCCATGGGGAACAACACTGACAATGCTTCGGCGCCCAAGCCGCGTCGCCGTGCACAGGGGCTGAATCGGGAGAACATTCTCGAGGCATGCCTGCATCTGGCCGCCGGCACGGCCACCGATACGCTCTCGTTCCGCAAGATCGGCAAGGAACTGGGGGCCGATCCCACCGCGTTGTACCGGCACTTTGCCGACAAGGACGAACTCCTCTTGGCGCTCGCCGACCAAGTGCTGGACATGGGCATGGAAGGCTACGAGCAGGGGCCGTTTTGGGAGCTTTCGCTTGAAGAACTCCTGCTGCGGGCCAGAGCCAGCTTCCTGCGCTACCCATCGGTGGCGACGCTGGCGGCCCTGCGGGTGACCCGCCAGGAGGGCGAGATGAAGTTCGTCGAAGCCATGCTTGCCGTCCTGAAGCTGGCTGGATTCGAACTGCGGGAGGCCGCGTTGATCCATCGCGCCTGCGCCGACTTCATGTTGGCGTGGACGGGGTTCAGTGCGGGGTTGCTTCTACTGGGTGAAAAATCCACCGAAGACGACCGCGCCTGGGTGGCGAGCTATGCGAAGGTGCCACGGGCGGATTACCCGTTGGCGGTGGCATCCGTCGGGGTCATGGCCGAGGTGCAGGACGACGAGAACTATCGGTTTGCCATGGGCCTGCTGATCGACGGGATCACGGTTCGCCTGGGCAAGGGCTCGGGCAAGTCTCGGGGTTGAGGTATCCGGCTTCGAAAACCCGCCGGCCAAAGTCCCGCGATGCGGTCGTCTTCGACGCCCGGGCGCTCCGGCAGTCCCGGTTCAACGGGCTTCGGGCCTGCCGGTGGTCACGGTGTCAGGGCTTTGTGGCAAGGAGGCGGCGTTTGATGCGTCCCAGGTTCCTGCGGACCCTGCGAGCCAAGCGCGGCCGGTGGTGGGCCGCCCATGCTGCGGCTACCTTGCCTCCGGGGACCGGCATGGCGGATCGAAGCGAGCACTCGATTGCGTCACCAGCCCCGGTGACCGTCAGGCGCAGGCCCAATGCATGCGATGAAGCGATGCTGCCCGCCGAAGCGGTGACATGCACGTCGTATTTGCCGGGAGCGGTGCCATCCAAGGAGATGCCCTCGCCGGAAGGCGTGTTGAAGCATGTGAACCCGTAGTCGCCCAACGGGTCGCCGTCAGCGCCGCCCTGGAACTTCTTCGGGCTCGTCACGAGTGGGTACGAGGCAACCGGTGTGTGGGTCCCGGCCTTGGTCAAGACCAAGTAGTAGCCAACGGTCCCGCGCTGGGGGGTCCGGACACCCGGCAACACATACCTGCCCTCCACATGCACCTTGTTGCCGTTGGCCTTGGCCTGGCCCGGCTTGAACTGGCTTCCTGGCAGACGCCCGGGCAGGATCGAACCCTTGTGCAATGCCACGGACGTCCCCGTCGAATGCAGGCGCACGAGGTGCTTGCCCATCGCGAGGGACGCTTCAAAGGGGTAGGACGGAACGGACTCAACGGAGACGGAAATGCCGTTGTGTTCAAGTTCCAGGCGGAGTTCATGCCGCCCGGCATCGAGCTTCGCGAGGTCGATGCCTTCCTGCCGAACGGTGCCGAACTTGCCGTTGGAGTAATTGCAGAACTCGTTCTCGAAGTACGTGCGGCTGAGCTTGTCATCGGGCATGCTTTTCAAGCTGTAGCTCCGCCGGTGGACGCCGGACGCGAGGACCAGCTTCCGGGAGATCTGCCCGGTGCCCTTGGTGCTCTGGCCCTTGACGAAGAGTACGCCTTCGGGGAAGAACCGGCCGTTCCGAAGGGCGAGCGACGTCATCTTGCAGACTGTTTCCTGCCGTTCGCGGACGGTTTCGAGCGACGGAACCGGCACCGACGACGTGAAGGTCTCAAGGCCGTTGCGCACCAGTCCATAGTGGGGCACCGCGCCTTCGCCGAGGGCCGCAATGGTGGCCAGCAACAGGGGAATGTTGTAGGGGGCGACGTCCCGGTGCCGCGCCACGAGGGGCGTCTCGGTCAGGATGTAGTTGAAATTCTCGTAGCGCTCGTAGTCGCTGAGGAAAGGGAGGATCTCTGTCTCGTACTGCCCGTCGGACGGGGAGGTAAACAGGTAGATGTTGCGGGCCCTGTTGGGGTCGTTCGCCAGCAGGGTGGGCAGTATGCTGTCCAGTTCCTCCACGCCAGCGTCGGTGTCTTCCCCGATCAGGTGCTTGAGGACGTTGGGCCTGAGTTCTCTGTTGCCACTGCCGATTCTCATGCGCGGTGACACCGTGATGACATTCGGGTAGTCATTTGCCAAGGCGTGGTAAAGCGCTCCCGTGCCGCCCTTGGAAATGCCAATGAAAGTGCAGTGGTGCTTTTCCAGTCCGCGTTCGAGCCGGATCTTTTCAATGAGGGCAGCCACGGCCTCGGCCACCAGCGCACCACGCTTGCCGGTGCGGATGTAGTAGGAAAAGTCTCCGTCGAAGTTGTCGCGAATCCAGAGAATGTCCGCGCGGATCCCGTCCACCACCGAGCCGTTGAGGTCATAGCCCCTTCTGGGGCCGAATCCCCCGGAAAAAATCACCAGAAGGTGGCGGCGATCCTGCAGTGAACGCCGGTGCTTGTAGATGACGGATAGCCCCTTGTACACGAATTTCTTATCGTCGGGGTGCATTTCCATCCTTCGGGTTTCCTGTGAGTGATTGCCATCCATGGTATCAGCGGCACAATGTTGCCTGGCGGAAGGCCGCCGAAGCCGGTCGACGGGCAAACGTCGGGCGGATTGCCGGTTTCCGGGATGTACTAGCTCCAAGCGGCGGACAAAACCGCCGGGTGCAAGGACAACGCTCGTTCAGGACATTCACTTCTCCGTTCCCTGTCCCGGGAGGTCAGGGAATGATGAGCGTTCAGTCGGGATGTATGGTGAATTGAATTTCTGGGAAATATCCTCGATGCGTAGACAGCCAAGATCGGGAAGCAGGCAAGTGTGAAGACATACGAGAAGAAATCCGGTTTCCTCGGCGTGTTGTCGATCGCGGCGAGCCTCGCGATGGCTGCGGGCATCGCGGCAACAGGCCCGGTAAGTGCCCATGCCATGCTCCCGCTCGCCGGTGCGGGTGCGTCGATTCAAACACCGGCCCAGACGGCCAGGATTGCGGGCACGCGACTCAAGACCACGTCGGACGCGAAGCTTCGTGCCAAGGGCTCAAACAAGGCCAAGGTGCTATTGCGAATCCCGAAGGGAACCGTACTCAAATCGACGCAGGCTCCGAAGTCCGGCTGGTACAAGATCGCCTACAAGGACAAGGCGGGGTACGTCTCAAGCAAGTCCGTGAAGCTCATGCCGAAAAAGCCCACGGACACGTCGAAGCCAACCCTGCAGGCGCCGGCCCGCTACGAGCTCGGATTCATCGTCAACAAGGACCACAAATTGAGCTCGAGCTACAAGCCGGCCTTGAAGACCATTCCGGGGACCTCAAAACAACTGACCCCCGAGGCCGTTACTGCCTTCTCCAAGATGCGCAAGGCCGCCAAGAAAGACGGCATCTCGCTGACGGCGGTGTCGGGTTACCGCTCTTACGCCCGCCAAAAAGAGCTGTTTGCCTCGTATTCCCGCAAATTGGGTGCCAAGGAGGCCGATCGCGTCTCCGCCCGTCCGGGGACCTCCGAACACCAGACCGGACTGGCTATCGACGTGGGTGCGGCAAACGGCCGGTGCGTGATCTCCAAGTGCTTTGCAGACACCCGCGAGGGCAAGTGGGTGGCCAAGTATTCGTATAAATACGGGTTCATCATGCGCTACCCCAAGGGCACCGAGAAGTACACGGGATACGACTTTGAACCATGGCATTACCGCTACGTTGGGACCGCGATTGCCAAGGACATGAAGAACAAGAAGATCAAGACCTTGGAACGGTACTACACCAGGTAGCGGGCACCGCGTCCCGACGCCGACGTGCGCCGCATGCCGATGCTGCACAGCATGACAAGTGCCAATTCGGCCGCGGCGATGGCGAGCATGGCGCCGGAGGCGGATGTCGCGACGGTCGCCGACAGGTGGCCCGCGTGCTGGTGGCCGCCGATTCCCAAGGCCATGAACGTGTGAACGATGGCCATGAGTGCCGACATGACCAGCAACCCCGGCAGCGCCTGCGGGTTGCCCCACGTCCGGTGCGCACATTTCAGGCACGCGACGACCATTGCAGCCAACAACATGGTCAGAAGCAAGCCATGCGGGAACACCACCAGGATCCACCCGTGGGCAAGGCCAAGGGCAATTGCCGCCAGGGTGGTGACCCTGGACAGGATCCGACCGGAAGCCGCGGGCAGCGCAGAAGCCGGTACGGCGGAACCGGCGGGCGGATCCCACGCGGGCGCCGCTGCCGCGACGCCCGCGTGAATCGTTGTCATGGTGCGAATGCCTAGCTGTGGCAGGATTTGCCGGTGGCCGGCGCCGGGACGTCGAGGACCGGCGAGCGGTCGAAGAAGCCCTCGGGGCGCAGCTTGAACCCGATGGTGTCCACCGGCATGATCGGCCAGTCCTCGGGACGCGGGAAGTGGGTCAGCCCGAAGGTGTGCCACACGACCAGGTCCTTGCCGTCGATTTCGCGGTCGGCCTTGACCCATTCGGGCAGGCCGGCCCCGCCGGCGTGCTGGTTCACGAAGTCGCCGGTCGGGTAGCGCTCGTCCTGGGCGGCCGGGGTCACCCACAGGGCCTTGGACGCAAAGGTCGCACGGCGGTAGATGGACGAATCCTCGTCCGCGAGCAGCGTCGGCTGCCCGGCCGGGTGGAGCTTGTAGCCCACCGGGTGGCCCAGACGGTTGGTGGATTCCGGGTTGGACACCACCCACGTGCGGCCCTTGGACGAGTCGGCGTCGCGGATCGCCTCGGATTCGCGGGTGAAGACGGTGCGCTTGCGCGAGAATGCGTTGCCGCGCAGGTTCTCGGGACCGGTTGGCACGCGCACCACGTCCTCTTCCTCGACGCGGCCCGGGCCGCCGTCGAGGGCGAAGTCCAGGCGGGCGCCGAAAAGGTGCTGGTGGTACGGGGCGCCGAGGCCGGGCGCCATTTCCGAGGCGTACGGGTAGTCGCCGCCCGGGTGTGCGCTGGTGAACACGATGCCGGTGGCCTTGGCCTCGAATTCGATGGTGCCGTCGAGGTACAGGTACCAGTAGAAGCCGTAGTCGTAGTTGCCCACGGTGGTGAAGAACGAAATCACCAGACGGCGGTTGCGTCGGGTGTAGTTGATGCCGCTCCACAGGTCCGAGTGCTTGGCCAGGATCGACCAGTCCTCCTCGTGCATGCAGATGCCGTTCTTGATGGTGCGGGCCTCGCCGCGGGCGTTGGAGACCACGGGGGACATGTAGTGGATTTCGCCCAGGCAGTCACAGCCCAGCTCCAGCGAGTTGGCGAACTGGCCCACCAGGTATTCCCCGGTGTCGAAGTAGTTCTGCCAGCTGCGCACGGGGGAGGGGTCGCCGTAGGGGACGACCATTTCGGCGATCGAGGCGCGGTTGAGGATGCGCCGCGGCTGGCCCTTGTCCTCGAAGGAAATGTTGTGCAGCACCAGGCCCTCGCGCACGTCGAAGCCCACGTCCAGGCTCCATTTTTCCCACTCGACGTGGTTGCCGCCGGTGACGTTGAAGCTGGGGCCCTCGGGCTGGGTGATGGAGATCGGCTTTTGCGTGGTGCGCAGCGGGCCCGTGAGTTCCGGGTCGGTATAGTTGCCGTGCTCGGCCGGGATGTCCACGACGCCCAGGTCGATGACCTGGTCCACGCTGCGGTTTGACACGTCCACGTAGCCGACCAGCCCGTCGACGGGGTGGGCCCAGGCTGAATCCTCCGGGTGGTTCTGCACGAACGCCAGGCCGCGCAGGATGCGCCGGCCGGATTCCTCCGGGTATTCGAAAACGCCGGCGGACAGCGGTGCCACGCGGACGTTTTCGACCGCCAGGTTGCGCTTGGCCAGTGCCTCGAGCCAACGGGGGTCATCGGCCAGCAGCTGCTCGACCACCTCAAATTCCTCTTCCAGGACCGGCAGCTCGCCGCTGGTGGCGGTGTCCAGCTCGACGACGCTCTCCACAAGTCGGTGGGTCACCGAAACCACGACGTCCTTGGGGCGGGCCCCGGCAACATCGAGCAGGAAGACGCGGAACCGGCGGTCTACCGCTTCCACGTCGCGACGCGGATCCTCCAGACCGAGGTAGGCAACGCGGGCCGATTCCGGGAAGTGGCCGTTCTCGGAAAGGACGGCGCGCACTGCGTCGATTTCTTCGCTGCTGGCCAGTGCATAGGCACCGGTGTCGGTGTGCTGGTCGGTGGCGTTGCTGAGGGTCATGAGCTTGCCTTTCGGGAGAGGGCTTGGTGGGGGTGGGGCATCACGAGCGATCGTGATGCGCGCCACGTTTATATTCTCTGCTTGTAGAGAATAGCCATGTTCGACGTTGGTTACAAGGGGTTGAACGGTTGGACGTGCGCGGCCCGGCGATTGTGGCGACGGCCCGTAGGATGGACGACATGCCGAAAATTGTTGACCATGATGCACGTCGCCTCGAGTTGGTTGAGGTTACCTGGAGGGTTATCGCCCGCAGGGGGTTCGACGGGGTGACCCTTAGGGACGTTGCCGCCGAGGCGGGCTTTGCCAACGGGGCGCTCAAGCCGTACTTCCCCACGAGGGCCAGCCTGATGCGTGCGACATTCACCCACGTTTTCGGACGCACGAACGCCAGGATCGAAAACGCCACCCGCGGAATGGAAGGGGTGGAAGCCCTGCGCAGCTTTGCTCTGGAGGTGCTTCCCCTGGATGCGGACCGACTGGATGAGGCCCGCGTGGTGATCCCGTTCTGGCAGATGGCCATTCACGAGCGGGAGTTTGCGGAGGTCAATGACGAGGCCATGGCCCAGTGGCGGGAGCTCATTAGGCGCTGGATCTCGGAGGGTGTGGGTAGTGGCGCGTTGCGACGAGAAATCCGGGTTGAGCACGCAAGCGAATCCCTGCTGACCTTTCTCATGGGTGCGCAGGTGGTGGCGGTTTTGGATGCGAAGTTCAACAGCCCCCAGTTGCTTCAGGAGCAGTTGGACGCACACCTGCATATGCTGAAGTCCGGCTGACCGTCCGGGAAATTTCTAAAACCTCCAACCAGAGAAAAAACGTGACTTTGCGAGATTTTCCGCGTACATTGACATCAATGTGACGCCACTCACTGCCCTTTCCGATGTTCCGGCGGAGGGTTGTGGCCGGATTGGGGAAAGGTTCTTCGCTCGTGTATCAGGTGCAGCATGTTGATTCCTTTAGCGCATGGAGGGAACTCGTTTCGGGCGCGTTCGTTCCGCTGCTCTCCGAGCCGGTTCGTGCGGGCACCTTTTCGGGCAGCGTCGCCGGGAACCAGCTGGGAAACGTCGGCGTCATGGAAGTCGCCGCGACGGCGCACATGGTCCGCCGCACCGATGAATTGGTGGCTGCCGGAGATGCGCCGCATTTCAAGCTGAACCTGCAATTGAGCGGACACGGCATGCTCCTGCAGGGCGGGCGCGAGACGATTCTGCGCCCCGGCGAGCTTGCCATCTACGACACCCAGCAGCCCTACACGCTCCTGTTCGAGGAGGATTTCCGGACGCTGGTGCTGATGTTTCCGCACCACCTTCTGGGGCTTCCCGCCGGCGACGTTGCGGAGCTGACCGCTGTTGGCATTGGATCGCAAAACCAGATCGGCTGCGCGGTGGCTCCGTTCCTGACGCAGATCGCACACATGTTGCCACAAATGGGCGGGCCCATCGGCCAGCGCCTGGCGGCCAACGCGGTCGACATTCTCGGAACCGTGCTGGCCAGCGAGCTCCATGAGCGAAACGAACTGGTTGACGGAAACCAGGTGCGCCAAATCCGCCAGATCCAGGCGTACATCGAGGAGCACCTCTCGGACGCCAGGCTGAGCCCGGGGGTGGTTGCCGATGCACATTTCATGTCATTGCGAAGTTTGCACAAGCTCTTCGCCGACACCGGGCACACCGTTGCCGAATGGATCCGCACCCGGCGACTCGAGCATTGCCGACGGGACCTTGAGGACCCGCTACAGGTCCAGGTTCCGGTGGGTGCCATCGGTGCGCGATGGGGCCTGCCTGACGGCGCCCACTTCAGCAGGGTTTTCCGCGCGTCCTACGGCTGCTCGCCGACGGCGTTCCGCTTGAGTATCTGAAAAACTATCGAATCGATCAGTATCTCAAGCAGCTGCCACGAGCGTTCATCGTCGGGATCCGATAGGTGTTGCAGGCTAATGCCGTCGATGTTTGCAATGAATGAGCGCGCAATGATGTCCAAATCGCGTGGATCGGCGATCCCGGAGACCTGTGCGCCGGCCTCGAAAATCGCGACCGTCGAATTTACCCAGCCCTGGTACATCGACCGGTTGATTTCGATCGCCCGTTCCATCTCGCCCTCGGACTTGATCCGATTGCGGCGAAGCAAAAGCTCAAAAGTTGTTACTTGCTCGTGAGGGGTATTTAGCATTCTGCGCCAAATTCTTTTGGCATGCTCCCGAACGGATTCCTCCAGGGTCAAGCCCTCCTCCATGGGCTCCAATTCGCGGGCGTAGTCCCGGCTCAGGAAGTTGTAAACCTCGTCAAGAAGCTCGTCCTTGCTGCGGAAGCAGTAGTGCAATGCCGCCAGCGGGGCGTCCGCTTCCGCCGCAATTCGCCGTGTCGTGGCAGCCGCAATTCCCTCTTGCGCAATGACCCTGGCAGCCGCCTCAACAAACTGGTGACTTCGATCTTTTATGGAAACGTGTGCCATTTTCGAGATGCCTTCCTGTGCAACTTGTAATCCATCCTACGGATCCTTGCGGAAGGTCGCGGAAAGAAACTTTTCGATAGTTCTGGTCAAATGACTAAGTCGTACGACATACTCTACTTGGCAAGTTAGCTGGATCACACTATGGCGCGACAGTTTGACGAAGGGGAGCACAATCAATGACGGGAACCAACCAAGCCGCAGACGTTGTCATCGTGAACGGACAGGTTCACGGAGCCGACGCATCCGCGCCGGACGCCACGGCCGTTGCCGTAACAGGCCCTCGGATTTCCGCGGTCGGCGGCAGGGAAGTCCTGGATTTCGTCGGACCCCGGACCCGGGTCATCGACGCGCGAGGCGGGGCGGTGCTCCCCGGAATCAACGACGGACACCTGCACTTCGTCGAGTCGGCGGTCTCCGAGCACGGGACGTTGTCGGTCGGAAGCCACGTGGCAGGCAGCTGGGCGGAAGTCGTCCGCATCCTTGAGGATGCCGCTCCGGCGAGCGACGGCTGGATTCGCGCACACGGCTGGGACGAAGCGGTGCTCGGCCGCGGCGGCCCGGACCACGTGTTCGGCCTGCAGACCGATTCACCGGTGGTCGCCTACGACCAAACCGGGCACCAGCTGCTCCTCAACGAGACGGCTGCCCGCCTGGCCGGGCTCGATTCCTGGACCGGAGGCTACCCCGACGGCGTCGTGGGAAGCTTCGCCGACGGCCGGGCAAACGGGCTGCTGGTTGACGCCGCCGTCGAACTCGCCGGCAAGGTCGTCCCTCAGCTGGGGGATGCCGAACTCAAGGACTGCATCCGCAAGCACCAACAGCTCCTGCACTCCCTGGGCATCACCTCGTTGACCGAACCCGGTCTGGGGCCCGGCGGCGATGGACTATTTGGCGGGTCGAGTTCGACGCGGAGCCTGTCGCTGCTGGCGGACCTCGCGGCCGACGGGGAACTAAGCCTCCGGATCAACGTGCTGCTGCTCTTCTCATCCACCGGCGGGGCCAACGAAAACGACGTGCGCGTGGGCCTGGCCGGGGACCTTCCCGGAAGCCTGCGGCGTCGCGGCATCAGCGAGGACCTCCTGCGGATCGCCGGGGTCAAGGTCTTTGCCGACGGCATCCCGCGTTCCGGCACCGCCTGGATGAGCGAACCCTACGAGACCCCCTGCGGCCACAACCACGGCAGCATGGTCATCGCCGGCGATTCCGATGCCGAGCGGGAAATCGAGCTCCGCAAGCTCATTGCCCGGATCCACGACGGGGGATTCCAGGCCGGGATCCACGCCACGGGCGACGCCACCACGGACGCCGCCATCGACGCCATCCTCGCAGCCCAGGCCAAGAACCCGAGGGACGCGCGCCACTACGTCATCCACGGAGCATTCAAGGACCGGGAAACGATCGGCAGGTTCCAACGCCACGGCGTGGGCCTGAGCACCAACCCTGCCATCCGTTCGGAGGCCGGTGCGCTGATGAAGAAGATCCTGGGTGCGGAACGCTTCGACGGGCAGCAGCCGCTGTCCTCCCTGCTCAACGCGGGGGTGCCGACCAATATCGCCTCGGACGCGCCGGTGACCTCGCCGGACTGGCGGGAATCGGTCATCGCGGCCGTCACCCGGGACACCACCGCGGGCCCAGGCAACCCCGGCGACCCCGAGCGGGTCGACTTCCGGCAGGCGCTGGAGATGATGACCATCCACCCCGCATGGCAGGACCACGCGGAGGACCGCAAGGGGCGCCTTGCCCCCGGCTACCTCGCCGACCTGTGCATTCTCGAAAACCCGGTTGTCGACGATGTCCGCGCACTTCGGGACAACCCGGCAACCCACACGATTTCCAACGGCAAGCTCGTCTATTCGGCGTTGTGAACGAACCGTTCTCCCGCAACGCCCGCCCCACCAAATCACCATGCGCCGCCTCCGCTGCGGCGCAAATACTCCAGGAGCAAAAGTGAAACTTTCCCTACGTTCAATGGCCCTGCTGGCCGTGGGCTCGCTGACCCTGTCGATGGCCGCCTGCAGCACCGGAAACGAGACTTCCGCGGCCCCGACCCCCGGCGGCAGCACCACCCTGAAGGTGGGCACCATTGGACTGACCTCCGACGCCGCGATCGAACTGGCGAAGACGAAGGGCTACTTCAAGGACGAAGGCCTCACCGTCGAAACCTCGGTGGTGGCCAACCCTCCCGCCGGCGTCGCCGCGGCCCAGAGCGGCCAGCTGGACTTGACCTACACCCCCTCGATCCCGATGTTCAACGCCCTGTCCCAGGGCGTGCCGCTGAAGATCGTCGCCGCCGCCGACGGCTACAGCGACGAGGCGCTGGGCAAGAGCGACCTGACGCTGGTGGACGACACCGCGCTGATCGTCGGGAAGGACTCGCCGATCGCCTCGGTCGGCGAGCTGGAGGGCAAGACCATCTCGGTGCCGGCGCGCAAGGCCCAGCTTGAGGTCACCATCTCGAATGCCGTCAAGCAGGCCGGCGGGGACCCGTCCAAGATCAACTGGATCGTGCTGGACTTCTCCTCCGCGGTGCAGTCCCTGAAGCAGGGCCGCATCGACGCCGCGGGCCTGGTGGCCCCGTTCACCTCCAAGGCCGTTGCCGACGGCGGCAAGGTCGTTTCCTCGCCCGGCGTCGAGTTCTTCGAGAAGGGCGCCGTCGGCCTCTACGTTGCCGGGGAATCCACGGCGACCAAGAAGACTGAGCAGCTGAAGGCCTTTGCCCGCGCCATCAACAAGGCCAACGCCTACGCGAACGAGCACCACGACGAGGCCCTGGAGGTCGCGGCCAAGCTGACCGACACCCCGCTGGAGGTCCTGAAGAACTCGGCACTGACCTTCTGGCCGACCGAGGTCCGGATCGCGGACATCCAGCGCGTCGACGCCCGCCTGGCCGAGCTCGGGTTCCTGCCGAAAGAGGTGAAGGTCGATGACAGCCTCATCCTCAGTGACAAGTAGCCGCACGCCCAACGGCCTGCTGGTCCTGCCCAAGCGCGATTCCCGGCAGACCCGGACCCTGCTGGGCGTCCTCGGCGCCGTCGTCGTGCTGGTGGTCTGGCAGGTCGTCGCCGCGGCACAGGTCTTCGGCACCGCGGTTCCCACGGTGTTCGCGACCGCCGGCAAGCTGGCCGCGCTGCTGGGAACCCGGGAGTTCTGGGCCGAGCTGTCCGTCACCGTCGGCATCGCGCTGGCGGGCCTGGTCTTCAGCGCCGTGCTGGGGATCCTGCTGGGCGTCCTGATCGGCACCTCGCCGCTGATCCGGTCGCTGACCCTGGCGGTCTTCGAGTTCCTGAAGCCGATCCCGCCGATCGTCATCCTGCCGCTGGCCGTCATGGTGCTGGGCCCCACCTGGCCGATGGCCTTCGTGCTGGTCGCGTTCGGCTGCTCGCTGGCCATCGTCATGCAGACGGCCTCCGGCGTCCAGGACACCGATCCCGTCGCGCTGGCCACGGCCCGCTCCTTCGGCATGAAGCCGCTGGAAATCAAGGCGCGGATCGTGCTGCCCAGCGCCAGCCCGTTCATCGGCACCGCCATGCGGGTTGCCGCGCCCACCGCGCTGGTCATCGCCGTGGTGGCCGGGCTGCTGGGCGGCGCCCCGGGCCTGGGCCGCTCGATCTACCAGGCCCAGGCCGCCGGAAACTTCTCCACGCTCTACGCCCTGGTGCTCGTGCTGGGCCTGCTGGGACTCGTCTTCCACTGGACCAGCTCGTGGGCCGAGGCCAAGGCCCTGCACTGGCACCCGTCACACCGGGAGGTGTCGCTGTGAAAACCGGATTCTCGAACAACAAGATGCTGCTCATCATCCTGGGCATCGCGAGCCCGGTGGCGGCGCTGGCCGCCTGGTGGACGCTCTCGGAGAACTCGACGAACGCCTTCTTCCCGCCGCTGGGCCGGATCACGGAGCGCTTCGCGGACCTGTGGCTCTTCGAGCATTTTAAGTCCGACGTGCTGCTGAGCATGGGCAACCTGTTCACAGGGTTCCTCATCGGCATCGCGGCCGGCGTGCTGGTCGGGTTCGTGCTGGCGATGGTCCCGACCGTCCGCTGGATGTTCGAGCCGACCATCCACTTCTTCCGCGGCATCCCGCCGGTGGCGATGATCCCGATCGTCATCACGCTGATCGGCTTCGGCCCGGAGATGCGCGTGGCGAACATCGCGCTGGCCGCGTTCTTCCCCACGCTCATCGCCACGATGGACGGGATCCGCGGCATCGACGGCTCGCTGAAGGACGTCTGCTCGGTCTACCGGCTTACCCCGGCCGAGCGGATGCTGCGCGTGTACCTGCCCGCAGCCGGCCCGCAGATCTTCTCCGGGATGCAGGTCAGCCTGCAGGTCAGCTTCGTCGTCATGATCGCCTCGGAGATGCTCGGGTCCTCCCAGGGCATCGGGGCCATGACGTTGCTGGCGCAGCAGTCCTTCATGTCCGCGGACATGTGGGCGGGCATCCTGCTGCTCGGCGCCATCGGCTTCCTGGTGAACATCGGGTTCGAGCTCGTCAAGGGACGGGTGCTGCGCTGGTACATCGGGTCCCGCCGGGTGGAGCGTGCCGCATGAGCACATTGGCACCGGAAAATACGGCCCCCGAAAACACCCCGCCCCGCCCCGCTTCCCGCCGTTCGATTCGCTTAGGTTCGGAGGAACCCATGGAAACCTCAACTGCAACACCGCGCCTCACGGTCCAGTCGCTGGCCAAGAGCTACGGCTCCGGCCCGGCCGCCGCGCACGTCATCGGGGACCTCACGTTCTCCACCGAGGCCGGCGAGATCATGTGCATCGTCGGCCCCTCCGGCGTCGGCAAGACCACCCTGCTCAAGTGCCTCGCCGGCCTGCACCCGAGCACCGGCGGAACCATCAGCATCGACGGCCGGGCCATCTCCGGGCCGCCGCCGGAAATGGCGCTGGTCTTCCAGGACTACTCGCGCTCGCTCATGCCGTGGCTGACCGTGCGCAAGAACCTGGTGCTGCCGCTGCGCCACCTGCGCCTGGACCCGGCCGAGCTCAAGGCCCGCTGCGACACCGCGCTGGCCGCCGTCGGGCTGGGCGCCGCGGACCACAAGTACCCGTGGCAGCTTTCCGGCGGCATGCAGCAGCGCGTGGCGATCGCCCGCGCCCTGGCCTACCGCCCGGAAATCCTGATCATGGACGAGCCGTTCGCCTCGGTCGACGCGCAGACCCGATTCGAGCTCGAGGACCTGTGCCTGAAGATCCGCGACGACTTCGGCATGACGATCCTGCTGGTCACCCACGACATCGACGAGGCCGTGTACCTTTCGGACCGGATCGTGGCCATCGGCTCCAAGCCGGCCCGGGTGCTCGACGTCATCGACGTGGACCTGCCCGGTGAGCGCGAGCAGATCGGCACCCGCGCCCTGCCGCGCTTCGCCGAGCTGCGCACCCGCACGCTCTCGCTGATCCGCCAGGCCCAGTCATGAGCGCAGGCCAGGACACCGGCGCGGGCCGGCCCAACATCGTCTTCATCATCGCCGACCAGCTGCGCGCCGACCACCTGGGCTTCAACGGCAACACCGAGGTGCGCACCCCGAACCTCGACCGGCTGGCCGGCGACGCAGCGGTGTTCGACCGCGCCTTCGTGGCCAACCCGACCTGCATGCCCAACCGCGCCAGCCTGCTGACCGGGCGCTGGCCCTCGGTGCACGGCACCCGGTGCAACGGGATCTCGCTGGACCCGGACAGCTCCACCTTTGTGCGCTCGCTCGCGCAGGCCGGATACCGGACCGCCGCCGTGGGCAAGCTGCACCACCAGAACATGGGGTGGGACTTCGAGCCCGAGCAGGCCGAGCAGATCCGGGACACCGACCCCGGGCTCATCGACGCCCGCACGGCCCGGGCCGTGGGACGCACGCGGGAGGCCGGATGGGACCAGTGGGAAAACCGGGCGCGCCACGAGCGCGGCTTCGTGTCCATGCCGGAGGACTACTACGGCTACCAGGAGGTCGACCTGGTGATCGGCCACGGGGACGCCCCGGGCGGACACTGGGTGCACTGGGCGCGCGAGCACGGGGTCGACCCGCGCGTCGCCGGCGGGCCGGAGGCCAGCGCCAAGCCGCCGACCGGCTGGGACCAGGTGTACACCACCTCGATTCCCGTCGACGTCCACCCGAGCACCTACGTGGGGGAGCGGGCTGCCGAGAGGATCACGGACGCCGCCGCGTCCGGGGACCCGTACTTCCTCTTCGTCTCCTTCCCCGACCCGCACCACCCCTTTGCCCCGCCCAAGGAATACGCGGGCCTGTACGACCCCGCGGCGATGGACCTGCCCAACGGGTTCGAGCAGGACCACAGCGGCTCGCCCGAACACATCCGCAGGATGATCGCCGAGCGCGGAACACCGAACAGCGACGCCACGATGGCCTTCGCCGTCTCCGAGGACCAGTACCGCCGGGCCGCGGCCGCCCAGTACGGGCTGATCGAGCTCATGGACGCGCAGGTCGGCCGGATCCTGAAGGCCGTGGAGGACTCGGGACGCGACGGGGACACCATCGTCGTCTTCACCTCCGACCACGGGGACATGTTCGGCGACCACGGGCTGATGCTCAAGCACTTCGTCCACTACGAATCGGTGACCCGGGTGCCGCTGGTCATCCGCATCCCGGGGAGGGACGGCGGCGGGCAGCGTCGCAGCAACGCCCTGGTCTCGACGG
Organism: Paeniglutamicibacter sp. NPDC012692; assembly: GCF_042901625.1. Lineage (NCBI taxonomy): Bacteria > Bacillati > Actinomycetota > Actinomycetes > Micrococcales > Micrococcaceae > Paeniglutamicibacter > Paeniglutamicibacter sp. NPDC012692. The sequence goes on along the minus strand of NZ_JBIBDE010000001.1, from coordinate 1,719,441 downwards.
CAGACCTGGCCCCCACCATGCTCGACCTGGCCGGGGTCCGTGCGTTCCACGGGATCCAGGGCCGCAGCATGCAACCCCTGTTGGACGGTTCGGCCGATACGATACGGGACGCGGTGCTGATCGAGGAGGACCAACCCTTCTCCATCGACGGGCTGCCGGCGCCGGTGCGCATGCGCAGCGTGGTGACCGCCGAGGGGCGGCTGACCAGGTACTTCGGTGCCCCCGGCATCGAGGTGTACGACCACCGCACCGATGCCCGGGAACTGCACAACGTTGCCGGGCAGCCGCAGGCGGCCGAGCTGCAACGTGTCCTGGAGAGCGCGCTGCTGGAGGAAATGGCGCGGGTGTGCGACCTTGCACCCACGCCGACCTTCGCCGCATAGCCGAACCAACAGCCGTCCACCCCGAAACAAGGAGAACCACGTGTCGTGCTGCCAGCCCGCACCGAACGCCGGAGGATCCGTGGCCCAAACAGCGGGCCAGGCCGTGCTCCCAAGCGCGGGCCGCGAATCCGGCCTCGGGCGCACCCCCGAGGGCGGGCCGCGGCACGGGATCGAACAGGTCCGCGTGCCGGCAGGCAGCTACCTGATGGGCGACCACTTCGCGGAGGGCTACCCGGCCGACGGGGAAACCCCGGTGCACCGGGTGGCGGTCGCCGAATTCGGGATGGACGCCGTCGCCGTCACCAACCTGCAGTTCGCGCAGTTCGCCGAGCAGACCGGCCACATGACGGAGGCCGAACGCTTTGGCTCCTCGGCCGTGTTCCACCTGCAGCTGGGCGACGAAGCCAGCTGGCCCGCCGATAGCCGCCGGTTGGCCGGCCTGCAGTGGTGGGTCAACGTTCCCCGTGCCAGCTGGCGCGAACCCCTGGGCGCAGGCTCCTCCGCCGAGGACGACCACCCGGTGGTCCACATCAGCTGGAATGACGCGATGGCCTACTGCGCGTGGGCCGGGCGGGCCCTGCCCACCGAGGCCCAGTGGGAATACGCGGCCCGCGGCGGCCTGGAGGGCGCACGCTATCCGTGGGGCAACGAACTCACCCCCGGCAGCGGGCACCAATGCAACATCTTCCAGGGCAGCTTCCCGCAACTGAACACCGGGGAGGACGGGTACGGCGCCACGGCGCCGGCACGTTCCTTCGAACCCAACGGGTACGGGTTGTGGCAGATGTCGGGAAACGTCTGGGAATGGTGCGCCGACTGGTTCCTTCCCCGCTACTACAAGCGGAGCCCGGTACTTGATCCGCAGGGCCCTCCCTTCGGCGAAGGCCGGGTCATGCGCGGGGGATCGTTCCTCTGCCACGAGTCGTATTGCAACCGCTACCGGGTGGCGGCGAGGAGCCGGAATTCACCCGATTCCTCGAGCAGCCACTGCGGGTTCAGGACCGTGTCCCGCACTCCGGAACCGGAGGCCGCCGAATAACCCTGCACGAATCGCCAAGTGCCGCTCACGCAAAGCCAAGCCTCCGGTGCCCTCCAAAGCGCAGGCTGTAGGTACACACGCTTCAAGGAGGAATCCCCATGGCAACATCGATCGAATCAACGGACACCCGGGCACCGGGCCTGGGCAAGCGCACGCTCGGCGTGCCTGCGCTGGTGTTCATGATCATCGCGGCATCCGCGCCGCTGACGGTGGTCGCCGGGGGAGTCACCAGCAACTACGCGGTCACCGGCGTGCTCGGCATCCCGCTGTCCTTCGTCGTGCTCGGCTTGGTCCTGCTGGTGTTCGCCGTGGGATACACGGCCATGAGCCAGCACGTGCAGAACGCCGGCGCCTTTTACGCCTACGTGGCCCGCGGCCTGGGCAAGCCCACCGGGATCGGCGCCGCATGGGTGGCGTTGGTCAGCTACAACGCGATGCAGATCGGCATCTACGGGATGTTCGGCTTCGCGCTCGCCGATTTCCTGGGCACGTCCCTGGGGCTCCCGGTCCCGTGGTGGGTCTGCGCCCTGATCGGCTGGGCCGTCGTGGCCATCCTGGGCGTGAACAAGGTGGACCTGTCCGCCAAGGTGCTGGGCATCGTCGTGGCCTGCGAATTCCTCGTTGTCATCGTCTACGACGTGCTGGCCTTCAAGGTCGCTCCCGAGGGAATCTCCACCGAGTCGCTGCAACCGGCAAGCCTCTTCACCGCCGGCGCGGGAGCCGCCCTGGCCTTCAGCATCGCCGCGTTCATGGGCTTCGAATCAGGCGCCATCTACGGCGAGGAAGTCAAGGACCCCAAGAACACCCCGCGGCGGGCCACGCTGATCGCGATCGGCATTATCGCCGTCTTCTACGCGCTCTCTGCGTGGGCCATGGCCGTTGGCGAGGGGCACAGCGCCGTCATCGAAAACTCCGCGGCCGGGCCCGGCCTGGTCTTCGGGTTCCTGGCCGCCCACACCCCGGGATGGTTCGTCACCCTCGGGAACCTGCTCTTCATCACCAGCCTGCTTGCCGCGTTGATCGCCTTCCACAACGTGGTTGCCCGCTACCTCTTCTCTCTGGGCCGCGAGGGAGTGCTGCCCGCGGCCATGGCCAAGACCAACCCGCGCACCCACGCACCGGTGGTCGGCTCGCTGACCCAGTCGGCGCTGGCCCTGCTGGTCCTGGTGGTCTTCGCCATCGCCGGCGCCGGAGCCGACGTCATGTTCCCCGTGTTCACGCTGTTCACCTGGCTCACCAACACCGGTGCGTTCGGGCTGGTGATGCTCATGGCGCTGACCAGCTTCGCGGTCATCGGCTACTTCCGCAGCGAACCACACGGGCTCGGAAAGTGGACCACAGTGGTGGCGCCGTCGATCGCCGGGATCGCGCTCGTCGTCCTCTTCGGGGCGATCGTGGCGAACTTCGACGTGCTGATCGGCCTTCAAGGCGCCAGCGTCCTGGGCTGGCTGCTTCCGGCACTCGTGGTGGCCCCCGGCGTCCTCGGCCTGCTGTGGGCGTTCAGGTTGCGCTCCACCCAACCGGCGATCTACGCCGGCGTTGGGCACGGCGGCGACCTGGCCGATGACGAAGATGTCGTGCAGCCCTAAACCACCGAGCGTTCAACGACCGCTTCAACAATCAAGACTTCCGGCAATCCAAGAGACAAGAAAAGGGAACGATCCATGAGCACCGAAACCAACACCGTTGCCACCTACGCCACTGCCGACGAACTGCTGGCCGCCATCCAACCGGCCACCGGTGGGCGCGAAATCCTTGACCCGGCCACCGGTGAGCTGGTGGGCCGTGCGCCGGAACACGAGGTTGCCGACCTTGAGGCGGCCATCGCCGCCGCCCATGCGGCACAGCCGGAGTGGGACGCGCTGGGCCACGATGCCCGCCGCGCCCTGATGAACCAGGCTGCCGACGCCATCGAGGCAAACGCCGAGGCGCTGGCGCACCTGCTCTCGCGCGAACAGGGCAAGCCGCTTAACGGGCCGAACGCCCGCTTCGAGGTCGGCGGAGCCGTGGCCTGGCTGCGTGCCGCTGCCGCATTCGACCTCGAGGCTGAGGTCATCGTCGACGACGGAACCACCTACGCCGAGATGCACTACCGCCCCTTCGGCGTCGTCGGCGCCATCGGCCCGTGGAACTGGCCGATGATGATCAGCGTCTGGCAGCTGGCCCCGGCCCTGCGCATGGGCAACACCGTGGTGATGAAGCCGAGCGAATACACCCCGCTGAGCGTGCTGGCCCTGGTCCACGTCATCAACCAGGTGCTGCCAGAGGGCGTCCTGCATGTTGTCGCGGGCGGCCGCGACGTGGGGCAGCTGCTGAGCACCCACAAGGACATCGACAAGGTCATGTTCACCGGATCGACGGCCACCGGCAAGGCCATCATCAGGTCCTCCGCCGACACCGTGAAGCGCCTGACCCTGGAACTGGGCGGCAACGACGCCGGAATCGTGCTGCCCGACGCGGACCCGAAGGCCATCGCGGAGGGCCTGTTCTGGGGCGCGTTCATCAACACCGGCCAGACCTGTGCAGCGCTCAAGCGCCTCTACGTGCATGCCGACATCTACGAAGACGTGTGCCAGGCGTTGACCGAGGTCGCCAAGAACATGCCGATGGGCGTGGGGCTGGACGAGGCCAACGTGCTTGGTCCGCTGCAGAACAAGGCCCAGTACGACATCGTCGACTCGCTGGTCCGCAAGGCCACCGAGTCCGGTGCCCGCGTGCTGCTCGGTGCCGACCCGCAGGCGGAACAGCCGGGCTACTTCTACCCGAGCACTCTGATCGCGGACATCGCCACCGACAACCCGCTGGTGGTCGAGGAACAGTTCGGCCCGGTCCTCCCGATCGTCAAGGTCGACTCGATCGAGCAGGCGGTGGCTCTGGCCAACGGGCTGGACGTCGGATTGGGTGCCTCCGTGTGGTCCTCCGACCGCGATGCTGCGCGCGCGGTTGCCGCACGCCTGCAGGCCGGCACCGTATGGATCAACAGCCACGGCGGCGTGGATCCGCGCATCCCGTTCGGCGGCGCCAAGACCTCGGGCTACGGCGTCGAGTTCGGCGTCGACGGACTCAAGGCCCTGGGCCAGCCGCAGGTCATCAACGGCTAGCTGCTCCGTTCCATGCCAGCAGAGGCGTTGTCTTCGCCGTCGTTTCAATTGCGACACCGAGGGCAACGCCTCTGCTATTTCACTTCCGCACGCTGTATCGCTGCCTGCTCAGCCAATACCGGTTCGGCGATGCTCTGCTGTTCGGGGGAGAAGGCGTAGAGAACTCCCGACTTCTGGGAAACCCACCACTTGCCGCATAGATGGGTGCTCTGGTTTTCCTGGCCCGTTGGCCACCAGTCGGCGCTCAGCAACGGCGTTTGGTATTGCTTGGCCACGACGTCGTCGATGTCACCGGGCTTGACGCCCTGCTCGGTCTTCAAGCCAGATGCGAGTTCCTCGGCCGTCGGCTTTCCGGCGGTTCCCAGTGCGTGGCAGGTTTCGGGCAACGCGCCGGCATATTTCATGCGCAGGATGCGTTCGTTGCCAGTGGTCCGCTGGACTTCCTTCAACTCCGTTGCCTGATCCGGAACCCAAGCAGGGACGACGTCCTTTTCCTTGCCTTCGGTTCCGGTCGCGAATTCGTAGCTGGAGGTCTTGTCGTACTTCGTTTCGATGCCCAAGGCCGAGCAGCCTGTCATGGCGAGGCCCGCCAATACTGTTGTGGATACCAACCCGAGCATCTTGAATCGGTTGGAGGCCACGGTGGAGCGCAGAGCGATACTTGTCATGCTTCCAGCCTAGAAACACCGGGACGCCGGGCACATCGGACCTGGGGTTCATGTTCCGGAGGCCGAACTAAGTCCCAGGGAGGAGTTCGCCCACCCGTTCCCCATCCGCAGGTACCAAAGCAAGGTACAGAACACGGAGCCCCGGGCCTCGACTTTGACGGGTTGTTGTCCGGGTGCAGGGGAAAAACGGACATCACGCCGGGTGATTCCCGCGTTCCTCGGCGGGTGACGGCGCGGTCTGCATCGGGAGGGTGCTCAGCGACTCGCGGATTTCGCCGATGCCCAACCCGAGCTTTGGCGCGGCGTTGGTGAAGACCCGCGGGCGCAGGCCGGTGCGCCTGAAGAAGTGCCGGTTGTTCAACCGACCCGACGAGGCAAGCAGGCCCTGCTCCTCCTAGTGATGCAGGGCCGAAACGCTGACCCCGGACTGTCCGGAAATGGTACCGATGGAAGCCCTGCCGGCCGGGAACTGTGCTTCCATGGCGCCACCCTGGGGGCGGGTCAGCTTGAATTCAAGCGTGCTTGAGTGCTTGCGACGAGGTGGTGCGGAAACGAGTGATGAAGCCGACGGCACTCCATAAGCAAGGGTTTTCCCCTGGTTGAACCGGCCCTCGATTCGCCCGCGGTTGGTCGTATCAGGTCAGCTGAACTCCAGCACATGGAGACTCAACCAGAGCAGCAGCGTATCCTCGGGCTGGTCAAGGTCGACGCCGAAGAGGTCGCGGAGCCGCTTGAGGCGGTACCGCAACGTATTTTGATGCAATGACAGTGCAGCTGAGGTTCGGGCCGAATCACGGGAGCAGTCGAGGTATGTCCGCAACGTTTTCGCGTACTCGGTGTTCGACTCGGCATCGTGGGCCGCGATTTTCCCGGCGGCAGGCGAGAGCAGGTGGGGCAGCTTGCGGAAGTGGGAAGCTAATTCCAGCAGGGCCAGCCGACTGCGGACATCCTGAGCGCACGCATAGGAGCTTGAATCGTTTCCCGAAGTGAGCATGAACAACACCATGTCGGCCTCGTGCCGTGAGCGGTTGATGTCCGATACCGTCATGACCGCTGAACCGGTTGCCACGCGCAAATCAACGGCGAGAGAAACCCGGGAACGTTCGGTCACCCGCCGGGCCAGCGCCTCGACGGGCCCGAAGGGGGAGGGATCGGTGCTTGCGAAAAGCGCGTAGACCGTGGTGCCCACAAGCACGCAGTGCGCGCCCCCGCGGTAGGTCTCGCACTCGGTTGTGACCAAGTCCAGCAGCCTGGTCAATGCCATCTCCGAGGCCTGTCCCATGGCCGGTTGGAAGGCGGCGACAACGAACGGGCCCGAACGACGCAGCCCGAGTTGTTCGGCGACCAGGGTGGCGTCGTCGCCGCCTTCCATGAGCTTGCGCAGCAAATCCGCGCGCTGCTGGCGGGCCAAATCGTAGGCGCTGCGGGCCCGCAGCATGTGCAGTGCGGCAATGTCCGCGGCCCGCACCAACGCCCGTTCGGCCGCCGAGTCCAAATCGCCGTTGACATCGACCACCCAGATTGAACCCAGCGGTTCCTTACCTGCCCGCACGGCTATGGCCAGCCGGTCCATTGCATCGTCCACCCCCTTGACCCGCACGGCGCCACGGGAACGAAAGACCGATGCATATTGCGCGGCATTTTCCGGAAGAAAGGGGACCTGGCGTCCAAGGATGCCTTGGCGGCGGTCATCGTCGATTGGCTGATGTGGCAGCGTTGAATACCCAAGGATCTGTTCCTGCAGGTTTTCGATGGTCGTCGCGCCGCCCACCATTGCGGCTATGGCGTTGGCCAAGGCAAAGAGGTCGCCGACGCCGAGCGTGGACAATGAGCTGTCGGCTTCGGCCGAGGCATTCAGCGCCGAACCGACAAGGGCGTCGAGTTGGAGCCAGCCCATTTCATCGTCGACCGTCAGCAGGGCAATGCCTGCCTGGTCCGCCGCGGCGATGGTGGCCCCCAGTTCCCGGCCGTATTGCTTGATGATCACCGCGCCGAAGCCTGCCACTGCCGCCTTGCGGATGACCTCCATGGTCTTTGGCTCGGCGGGATGGAGCCCCAAGCCCAGCAGGATCGAACCCGCAGGTGCCTCAAGTTCGGTGTGGGGGTCGTGCAATGTGGGGGAAACCAGCGAAAGTTTCGGGGGAGCGCCATGGGAACGCAGGGTGATTGCCGGGCTCGCCATGGCCCGCAAGAGGGCATGGATGGTGATGCTGTCGGGGGCCGTGGCAATCGAAGTCATGGGCCACAAACTATTCCATCTTGTGGCCAAGCACAATGGTTCGCCCAAAAGCTCATGCCGCGCACTGAAGCCAGGGCTTTGGAATGCATGGAGAGTAGACGCATGTCACTCATTCTTGATGCAGGCCCCATCGCATCCCAAGCGGCCAAGGCCGCCGCCGCAGCAGCAGCCAAAGCCGGCGTCACGGTTGTGGACGAACACGACAAGCTCAGGGAGATCGAAGAACTCCTCGTCAGAATCTGGGGCATGTCACCGCACGGGGCACCGATTCCCTTTGATTTGCTGCGTAGCATTTCACACGCCGGCTGCAACGTCACGGCGGCCTATGACAATGCGGGAGAACTGTGCGGGGCGGCGGTGGCAATCGTTTCACCCGGCGGGGCAGCGTCATACTCGCTGATCGCCGGCGTCCTTCCGGGAACCGGTGACAAGGGAGTCGGCTTTGCCCTGAAGCAACACCAGCGCGCCTGGTCCCTGGCCCGCGGGATCGAATCCATGACCTGGACCTTCGATCCGCTAGTCAGCCGAAACGCCCGATTCAACCTCACCAAGCTCGGGGCCGTGGCATCGGAGTACACGCAAAACTTCTACGGCGTGATGGAAGACGAAGTCAATGCGAACGACGAGAGCGATCGGCTGGTTGCCCTCTGGCCGCTGACCTCGCAGCGCAGCATCAAGGCCAGCGAAGGGATCGTGGAAGAGATCCAATTCGACGAAGCCACGCTGGGCAAGGCACGGGCCCACGGACCCGATGGAGCACCGCTCCTCTACGAAACCGATGAAGCAATGTGGTGCCGTGCACCAGGGGACATCGTCGAGTTGCGTGCCAGAGACAACAAACAAGCCGCCCAATGGCGGCACCAGCTGCGCGGGATCCTGGAACCCGCACTCGCCTCCGGCCATGTTGCAGACGGCGTGACCCGTAGCGGTTGGTACCGGCTAAGCAAGACCGATCAGGCATAACCCATCCGAAGGAGCACCAAATGCACCCCAAATTTCGCGCAGTAAAGTCCCTGACGGTCCTTGCCACGGCAGGACTGGCCCTCACCCTTGGATTGGCGGGCTGTTCGACGGCCGAAGCTCCGGCCGCGAGCGGACCGGCACTTCCCGAGGTCAAGGCCGACCCGGCCGTTGCGGCCCTGCTTCCCGAGCGCTTCAAGAACGCCGGAGTCATCAAGGTAGCATCCGACATCCCGTACCCGCCGATGGAGATGTTCGACGAGAACCAGCAGCTCACCGGCCTCGACTACGACCTGGCCCAGGCCCTTGGCGCAAAGCTCGGCGTAAAGCTCGAACTGCAGACCCAGGCCTTCGACAGCATCATCCCGTCGCTGCAATCGGGCAAAAACGACATCATCATCTCCGGCATGAATGACACGGTTGAGCGCCAGCAGACGCTGGACTTCGTCGACTATTTCCACGCCGGATTCTCCATCCTGGTCCCCGAGGGAAACCCCGGGAACATCACCACCGTCCTTGACCTGTGCGACAAGCCTGTGGCGGTGCAGAAATCCACGATCCAGGCCAAGATCCTGCGCGGCTACGACCAGAAATGCATCGACAGTGGCTCCAAGCCGATCCAAATCTCCGAGCTGCCCATCGAAACCGACGTGCAGACCGCGGTCCGCTCCGGCAAGGCCATTGCCGACGTCGTGGACTCCGCTGTTGCGGCCTACGCCGCCCAGACCGCTGGCGGCGGGAAGATCTTCGACATCATCAACGATCCGGCAAACCCCGCCGGCTACGAGCCGGTCCACACCGGAATCGGTGTGCTGAAGAAGGACTCGGACCTTTCCGAAGCGCTGCTTGCCGCGCTTAAGGCAATCATCGCCGACGGCAGCTACGAAACGATCCTGGCCAAGTACGAGCTCACGGATTACGCCGTCAAGGAAGCCGGCATCAACCTGGAAGCCGACAAGAAATGAAACAGGTCACCGCACCAACCTCGCAGCGCGAGGTCCCGGCGGGGCCCGGCACAAACACCGGGGATGCGGACGGCACCGAAGACATCGTTGCCATCCCGTTGCGCCACCCGTGGCGCTGGGTCGTTGCGGCGTTGCTCCTGGCCAGCTTTGTGTTGCTGGCAATCTCGCTGTGGATCAACCCCAACATCGACCACGCCACGATCACCAACTACATCTTCAACCCGCGGATCATCAACGGCGTGGGTCTGACGATCCTGATGACCGTCGTCGCAATGGTCATCTCCACCATCCTCGGCGTCCTGCTGGCCATCATGCGGCTGTCGCACAACCCGGTGATGAACGCCTTCGCCTGGTTCTATGTCTGGGTTTTCCGCGGCACCCCGCTGCTGATCCAGATTGTTTTCTGGGGTTACCTGGGCCTGCTCTACGCTCAAATTTCGCTGGGCATCCCGTTCACCGACTTCAAGGTGTTTTCCATTGACACCAACACCCTGGTGCCCGCCTTCACCGCCGGCCTGCTGGCGATGACGCTGAACCAGGCGGCATACTCGGCCGAGATCATCCGCGGCGGCATGATCTCCGTGGACACCGGCCAGCACGAGGCCGCTTCCTCCCTTGGCATGTCCCCGACGTTCACGCTCTTCAAGGTGGTGCTCCCGCAGGCCATGCGCGTGATCATCCCGCCCATGGGCAACGAGACGATCTCGATGCTGAAGAACACCTCGCTGCTTTCGGTCATCGCCGTGCTGGAGCTTTACACGGTGGCAACCCAGATCTCCTCGCAGAACCTGCGCCAGGTGGAACTGCTGATCGTTGTCAGCTGCTGGTACCTTTTCCTCACCTCGGTGCTTTCGATCCCGCAGTACTACCTGGAACGCCACTACGGCAAGGGCAACTCCCGCCAGCAGGCGCCCACGCCGATCGGTTGGCTCAAGGCAGCCTTCCGCCCGACCCCGACCCACGCAGCCGTGAAAGGAACCAAGCCATGACCGAGGCAAGCACCTTCCCCGGGCTTCAGCAGGCCCCGGCACCCGTCCAACCCTTGCTTGTTGCCAGCAATGTCCGCAAGCACTATGCGGGCGTCGAGGTGCTCAAGGGTATCTCGCTGACAGTGAACCCCGGCGAAGTGATGTGCCTGCTGGGCCCGTCTGGGTCCGGCAAGTCCACCTTCCTGCGCTGCATCAACCACCTGGAGCGGATCGACGGCGGAAGGATCTCCGTGGGCGGCGAACTCATCGGTTACGCCCGGCGGCAGAACCGCATCTTTGAGATGACCCCGCGGGAAGTTGCCAAGCAGCGCCGCGGCATCGGCATGGTCTTCCAGCGCTTCAACCTCTTCCCGCACATGACGGCCCTGGAAAACATTTGCGCGGCCCCCGTGGGGGTCAAGAAGCTGCCCAGGCAGCAGGCACAACAGCGCGGCATCGAATTGCTGGACCGCGTGGGGCTCGCCCACCTGGCCAAGGCGTATCCCGCCCAGCTCTCCGGCGGGCAGCAGCAACGCGTGGCGATTGCCCGCGCACTTGCAATGGACCCGCAGCTGTTGCTCTTTGACGAGCCAACCAGCGCCCTGGACCCGGAACTTGTCGGCGATGTCCTGGATGTCATGCGCAAGCTGGCCGCCGACGGCATGACAATGATCGTCGTGACCCACGAGATCGGCTTTGCCCGCAGCGCCGGGGATTCGGTGGTGTTCATGGACGGCGGGGTCGTCGTTGAATCCGGCGCACCGCAAGAGGTGCTGGACAACCCGCAGAACCCGAGGACCATCGCTTTCCTCGAAAGCGTCATGTAGTCAAAGGGGGCGGTGTGCCACCGCCCCCTTTTCCCTTGCCAACGATTGCCAAACGGCCGCCCGAGACGAATAGAGAGCCCTTTTCCATGAAGATTTCCCGTGCCACAGTCACCCTGATCGATGTACCGCTGCTTGAACCATTCGTGGTCTCCTATGCCTCGTATGATTCGATGCCGAGTATTATCCTGAGGCTCGAAACCGATGACGGTCTGGTTGGGTATGGCGAAAGCGTCCCGGATGAGATGATCACCGGAGAAACCCCCACCGGCGTGGTCGAGGCCCTGAAAACCAAGCTGGTCCCGGCGATTCTGGGCATGGACCCGCGCGACATCACAGCGGTGCACCAACAGCTCGATGGGGTCTTGCATGGTTGCGGCGCGGCGAAGGCGGCAATCGACATTGCCTGCTGGGACCTGGCCGGAAAGGCCGCGCAACGACCCATCTATGCGCTGCTGGGCGGGCGCCGGCCCGAACAGCCGACCATCGCCAAGGTGATGAGCATCCTTGCACCGGAAGTCCTTGCAGAACAGGCCATCCAAGCCCGCAGCCAGGGATACCGGCACTTGAAGATGAAGCTCGGCGGCAAGGACGGGCTGGACATTGAACGGGTGCGCGCGGTGCGGTCCGCGATCAACGATGACTTGGACATCCGGGTGGATGCCAACCAGGGGTGGAGCGATATTGCCACAGCCCGGGAAATGATCCAGGCCCTCGAACCGTACCGGATCGACTGGGTGGAGCAGCCGATCCGTGCAGGTGACATCGATGGTTTCCGGCATTTGCGCCAGCACACCAGCGCCCGTCTGATGGCCGACGAGGCAGTGGTCGACGCCGACGACCTGGTTCGATTCGTCCGCGACCGCTCGGTCGACATGGTCAACCTCAAGCTCATGAAGAGCGGCGGGATCACTCCCTGCCACCGCTTGGCCACGCAGGCTGAACTGGGTGGGCTGAAGGTGCAGATCGGATCGATGTTGGAGACCAGCATCGCCTCCGCGGCCGGATTCCATCTTGCGCTCAGCCACCCCAACATCGTTTCCACCGAGCTCTCGGGACCGATGAAGTTCACCAAGGAACCCGGAAACCTCCAATTCATCCTGCCCGAGGTCCAGATCACCGAGGGGCCAGGCCTGGGTATCGAGGTGGATCGGGGTGTTCTTGCGGAGCTGACGGTGAATGAATGTGAAATCAGCCGATGACGGGGGATGGACTCCGGCGCCGCCGGATCCACGAAATATGGACCCAGCTGCATAACCATCCCGAGCCCAGCATGCAGGAGTTCGCCACGGCGGACTACCTTGCCGAGTTGTTGGGTGGAGCGGGCATACGGATCACCAGATTTGCTTCGTTCCCCGGCTTCACCGCCGATGTGGGAGAGGGCGAGCCCCGGGTCGGGTTCAGGGCCGATATGGACGCCCTGCAACAGGTAGTGGAAGAGACCACCAAGGCCGTCCATTCTTGCGGGCATGACGCGAACATGGCCGTGGTGGCCACGGTGATGCTCGAGCTGGCCGAGAAGGCGGAACGGCTGGAAGGTGCGGTCCGCGCGGTCTTCCAACCGGCGGAGGAGTTGGGCAACGGGGCAGAGCTCGTGGCGCGGCTGGGTGTCACCGACGGATTGGAATATCTATTCGGCGTTCACCTGCGGCCGCAGAACGAACTCCCGGCCCCCTGTCTGGCCCCGTCCATATCCCACGGAGCCTGCCTCTTTGCCGTCGGCACGATCACCGGGGAGGACCACCACGGGGCGAGGCCGCACCTCGGGGCGAATGCCGTGGACATCGCGCTGGAGATCTCCGCCGGGGTGCAGCGACTCAAGGTCGATCCGCAAATCCCCAGTTCGGCCAAGATGACCATGCTCCGGGCCGGGGGCGAGAACCTCAATGTCATCCCGGGCAACGGAACTTTCGGTCTGGACCTCAGGGCCCAAACCAACGAGGCCATGTCTGTACTTCGGGATGGCCTGGTCCGGGTCTGCCGTTCGGTGGAGGCCTCAACGGGATCGACGATCGAGCTCGACTTCCGCGATGAGGTGCCGGCCGCGGTGATCGGAATCCAGGCCGAGGAGATCTTGGCGCAGGCCATCACCACGACGCTTGGCAGCGAGTACCTGCGCCCCAGGGTCGTCACCTCCGGATCCGATGATTTCCACTTCTACACCCGACGCAGCCCGAGTCTCCAGGCTTCCATGCTCGCCGTCGGCGCCAATGTCCAGCCCGGTCTGCATCACCCGCGGATGAGCTTTGATCATTCGGCCTTGGACCGCGCCGTGGGCGTGATTCTCGAGGCCAGTCAGCTGGCACTGGCCAGTTCAAAAACATCTGTGGTTTCGACCGACTGAAACTATCGATCGGGTGCCGGCACCGCGTCGATTGCCAGCTTCGAAGGCCGTTCCATCCGCCGGGCCTGCACATGGAACGGCCCTATCCAGCGTGGTTAGCTCATGAAAAACGTTGCCTCCGTTTACCGAGCGGGCTTGAGCAGGCCTTGGAGAAGCGGCTGAATCCGGTAGGGGAGGTGTTCCTTGAGTGCCAGTGATGTCTCGGTGCGAAGCACGCCGCGGATGCGCAGGATCGAACGCAGGGTGCGGTGCAGGTCCTTGGTGTCTTGGGCGACGACGCGGCACCATACATCGCCGCGTCCCGAGATTTCGTGGACTTCCAGCACCCGGTCCAAGGACCTCAGTGCCGTGAGCACCGGGTCAAGTTCGCGGTGCGCCACTTCCAGGGTGATGAAGCCCAGGACGTCGAATCCGAGGGCGCTCAGGTCTACGTCACGCCCGCCGGATCGGAGCACGTTGCGGCTCTCGAGGCGACGCATGCGCGAGGAAACGGTGTTTCGGGCAACCCCGAGTGAATCGGCAATATCGCCGATTTGGCTTCGGGGGTCTTCGAGCAGGTGAAGCAGAATCCCGACTTCGATCTCATCCAGTACGCTCACGCTGCATCCCATTCTGCTCGTCGAAGCACCAAATCTGATCATGATGATCAATGATTGCCGATTAGTTGAATTATAGGCATCAAGTACTGCCAGAATCTCTGTGACAGTGCGTTGGGCGATCCTCGGCGTGTGGTGCGCGAGCCAAGACTCCAGGAGATGCGCAATGACGGTATTCAGTGAACTTGCCATGCGTCCGCTTGCGGACGTTCCCGGCGTCCGCGGATGGAATGCGAGCATTCCGGCACGGTTGGTTTTGACGATCTTTGCCACGGCATTGCTGTTGGTGGGAGCCAACCTTGCAACACCGCTCTATCCGTTGTTGCAGGCACGCCTGGGGCTGGGACCCTTCGCCGTGACGCTGACGTTTTCCTCCTACGTCCTCGCCCTGATCCTGGGCCTGGTGCTGTACGGCCACTGGTCCGACCACCTTGGCCGACGTGCCGCTTTGGTGCTTGCCGTGGTCGTGGGGTTGGGCGGTGAAGTCGTCTTTGCCATGGCAGACGGTTTGGGCGCACTGATGGTTGGCCGTTCGCTTCAAGGTGCGGCCGTGGCCATGGCCATCGGCGCAAGCGGTGCCGCGCTTCGGGAATTGTTGCCCAGGCATCCGCGTTGGGCCAGCCGATTCACGCTCCTGGCCTCCACGGGCGGTGTGGCGCTGGGCCCCATAGTGGGCGGATTCCTTGCAGCCTACGGAGAGCCCACACGGACTCCGTTCATGGTGCATGCGCTGCTCATGGCGGCCATGCTCGTTCCCCTGTGCCTGGTCCGCGCTCGCCCGGCCATCGCGCCGACCCCCGGTGAGTATGCCGTGTTGAAACCGCAAAGACCGCGCCTCAGCCAGACGGTCCGCTCCCAATTCTGGGTGGCTTCACTCGTGGGATTCCTCAGCTTCGCCCTCTTCGGCTTTTGCTTGTCGCTCGGCCCCGGGTACTTTGCCCACGCAATGGGCGTCCATTCCGCCGTGGGCACGGGGACGCTCGCTTCCTTGGTGCTGTTGGGATCCGCAGGAATCCAGCTGGTGGCACCCGCTCGTGGTTCATCGTTGCCAGGCGCTCTCGTCATGATGGCTGTGTTTGCGGTGCTCATCGTGGTTGCTGCCGAATCCGGGCAGCTGTGGATGCTCTGCCTCGCCATGCTGGGTGCCGGCATTGCGCAAGGCATCGCGTTCCAATCCGCCTTCCACCGCCTTTCGACGAGCCTGCCCGCACAGGAAAGCGCTAGGGTGTTCAGCTCCGTCTACGTGGTGACATACCTCGGCAGCGCAGCTCCGGTCGTCGGCCTTGGAGCCTTGACCGGGAGCCTGGGCATCTCGGTGGCGGCATCGTTGTTTGTTTCCGTCGTGGCAGGCGGTTGCCTGTTTCTGGCGGCGGCGGCCCTGAAGATTTCCCGCACGGCCGGGGCCTAGCGCAGATCCAGGGAGGGCTCGGGATCGGCGGGAGAGCCGGTCTCAAACGCTGGGTCCAAGAGCTCCGGTTCGTGGTCCGGGCCAAGGAGCACTTCGATACCGCTTGCGGGGCGGCCTTTGCCGTCGACCAGGTCGACCTCGGCCCACG
Organism: Paeniglutamicibacter sp. NPDC012692; assembly: GCF_042901625.1. Taxonomy (NCBI): domain Bacteria; kingdom Bacillati; phylum Actinomycetota; class Actinomycetes; order Micrococcales; family Micrococcaceae; genus Paeniglutamicibacter; species Paeniglutamicibacter sp. NPDC012692. Next base: position 1,703,798 of record NZ_JBIBDE010000001.1, on the reverse strand, counting down.
TGCCGTTCCAGCTGGTCATCGTCACTTCGCTGACCTCGTAGCGTGCTTCCACATTGGCGCTGAGGTTCCGGCGCGATTCGTCCCAGCCGATGGCCGCGGTGGCAGAAGCTGCAAGCATCAGGGCCACGCCAAAGATTGCCACGCCGGACTGGATCCGCAGATCCCTGCGGCGTGCATAGGTCTGCAAGCCATCGGCGTCGGCGCGGAACTTCTTCCAGCGAACCATGGCGCTAATGCCCAACGGGATTGCGAAGACCGCGAAGATGCCGGCAGCAGCCACGTAGAGCAGCGGAGTCAGGAAATCGACGGGCAGGTACATCTGCCCATATTATCTGCACACACGCTGCTTCCATATGCACCTTTAGGCGTATGGACTCGCCTGTTCCCGTGACTTGGGTTCATATCCGGAACGCCCCCAACGAGTGTTTCCTCCCGCCACGGTCCGGACGCGGTGGCAGCGGGGGTCGAAGCCTGGTCGGCGCTAAGGGGTCGGTGCGGCTGTTGGGCGCAGGCGGGCCGCCCACCAGGTGGAAGGGTCGGTGCTGGTGGCGGTCACCGATATCTCGCCTGCGGGGAGCTCCATCGTCGAGGTGACGAATCCCGAACCGTCGCAACCGCCCTGTCCCTCGCCCAAGGTTTCTTCCGCGTGGCTGACGGTGAACGTTGCATCCTCGGCTCCCTGGCATGCGCTGTCGAAGGCGTACCATCCGGCCTTCACGTCGGTGATGGTGATGGTGATGGTGGTGCCAGCGGTCCCGCCTCCGGAGGACACGTTTTCGTCGCCCGGGTACTCGTCGTCGAAGACGGCATCAAACCACGCCTGGCCGTGCTCCGGCTCGGGGGTCGGAACCGGGGTCGAACACCCCGCCAGGCCAAGGACAAGTGCTGCCATGAATCCGGTGGTGAGGTGCATTTTTATCCGAGGCATGGGCAATACCCCAGGCGCGGGAGAGGGATGCCATCCACGGTGACACGCGGCCCGCTCTACATAGCGCGTCCCCGTTGGCAGCGTAAACGACGGCTGGCCTGGTGCCCGGGAAAACCCCGGGCACCAGGCCAGCCGTTTGGTGCGGTGTTGCTTAGGCTTCGACGAAGGCGTCGGCGACCGACAATGCCTCGTCAAGCATGGCCAGACCCGTGCGCAGGTCCTCGTCGCTGATGTTCAGCGGCGGAACCACGTGGATGCGGTTGAAGTTCACGAACGGCAACATGCCGGCCTTCTTCAACGCGCCGGTCACTGCGGCCATGGCCGGCGAGGAGCCGCCGTACGGTGCCAGCGGCTCGCGGGTCTCGCGGTTGGCGACAAGCTCGACGGCCCAGAAGCAGCCGGTTCCACGGACATCGCCCACGGACGGGTGCTTGGCCTTGATCTCGTTCAGCGCCGGGCCGATGATGTCCTCGCCGATGCGGGCGGCGTTCTCCACCATGCCCTCTTCCTTCATGGCGTTGATGGTCGCAACCGCCGCGGCGGAGGCCAGCGGGTGGCCGGAGTAGGTCAGGCCGCCCGGGAAGACGCGGTCGCGGAAGGTCTCGAAGATGGCATCGGAGATGGCCACGCCGCCGAGCGGAACGTATCCGGAGTTGACGCCCTTCGCGAACGTGAGCAGGTCAGGGGTGACGTTCCAGTGGTTCACGGCGAACCACTTTCCGGCGCGGCCGAAGCCGGCCATGACCTCGTCGGCGATGAAGACGATGCCGTACTTGGTGGTCAGCTCCCGCACGCCCTCCATGTAGCCCGCCGGCGGCACGTAGATGCCGCAGCTGCCCGGGATCGATTCGAGGATCAGCGCCGCAATGTTGCCGGGGCCCTCCAGGATGATGGTGTCTTCCAGGTGGCGAAGTGCGCGCTGCGTCTCCTCGGCCTCCGTGGTGGAGTTGAAGTAGGAGCGGTACGGGTAGGCCGGGAAGAAGTGCACGACACCGTCGGTGGCGTTGTCCGAGGCCACGCGGCGCGGGTCGCCGGTGACGTTCACCGCCAGGTGCGTGCCGCCGTGGTAGCTGCGGTACGCCGAGAGCACCTTGTGCTTGCCGGTGTGCACGCGGGCCATGCGGATCGCGTGCTCGTTGGCGTCGGCGCCGCCGTTGGTGAAGAAGATGCGGTTCAGGTCGCCGGGGGTCAGCTCGGCGATCAGGCGTGCGGCTTCCGAGCGTGCGTCGTTGACGTACTGCGGGGCGATGGTGCAGATCTGCGCCGCCTGCTCCTGGATCGCCGCGACGACCTTCGGGTGCTGGTGGCCGATGTTGGTGTTGACCAGCTGCGAGGAGAAGTCGAGCAGCTTGTTGCCCGCCCCGTCCCAGACCCAGGAGCCCTCGGTCTTGAGGATGGTCATCGGGTCGAACGGACCCTGCGCCTGCCAGGAGTGGAAGACGTGCGCGCGGTCCAGCTCGTGGGCGCGCGCGCCCGCGGCGATCTGGTCGGCGGTGATGGATTCGGTGCTCACGTCGATGCTCATGTGAGTAGGTCCCTTTCTAAGGTTCGTCGCTGGCGCTTAGGCGTTCTGCGGGAAGCCGAGGTTCAGGCCGCCGTGGCTCGGGTCGAGCCAGCGGGAGGTGACGACCTTGCCGCGGGTGAAGAAGTTGATGCCCTCGGCGCCGTAGGCGTGGGTGTCGCCGAAGAGCGAGTTCTTCCAGCCGCCGAAGGAGTAGTAGGCCATCGGTACCGGGATCGGCACGTTGATGCCAACCATACCGACCTGGATCTCGTTCTCGAAGCGGCGGGCCGCGCCGCCGTCGTTCGTGAAGATCGCGGTGCCGTTGCCGTACGGGTTGGCGTTGATGGTCTCGATGCCCTGGTCGAAGGACTCGACGCGGACCACGGAGAGGACCGGGCCGAAGATCTCGTCGGTGTAGATCGACATGTCGGTGGTGACGTTGTCGAAGAGGGTCGGGTTCAGGAAGAAGCCCTCGCCGTCGGCGTCCGGGTTGACCTTGCGGCCGTCGAGCACCATGGTGGCGCCGGCGGCCTCGCCGGCGTCGATGTAGCCCGCGACCTTGTCGCGGTGCGCGGCGGTGACCAGCGGGCCCATGTCGCAGCCGCGGGTGCCGTCGCCGACGCGCAGGGTGCGGGTGCGCTCGGCAATCTTCTCGACCAGTTCGTCGGCGATCGAGTCGATGGCGACGATGGCGGAGATGGCCATGCAGCGTTCGCCCGCGGCGCCGAAGCCGGCATTGACGGCGGCGTCCGCGGCCAGGTCCAGATCCGCGTCCGGGAGGACCAGCATGTGGTTCTTGGCGCCGCCGAGGGCCTGGACGCGCTTGCCGTGGGCGGTGCCCGTGGCGTAGACGTACTGGGCGATCGGAGTCGAGCCCACGAAGGAGACCGAGGAGACGCGCGGGTCGGTCAGCAGGGTGTCGACGGATTCCTTGTCGCCGTGCACCACGTTGAAGACGCCGTCCGGAAGGCCTGCTTCCTTCCACAGCTCGGCCATCCACTGCGCTGCGGTCGGGTCCTTTTCGCTGGGCTTCAGGACGACGGAGTTGCCGGCGGCGATGGCGATCGGGAAGAACCACATCGGCACCATGGCCGGGAAGTTGAACGGGGAGATGATGGCCGAGACGCCGAGCGGCTGGCGGATCGAGTGGACGTCGATCTTGGTGGAGGCGTTCTCCGTGTAGCCGCCCTTGACCAGGTGCGGGATGCCGCAGGCGTACTCGACGACCTCGAGGCCGCGGGCGATTTCGCCCAGTGCGTCGTCAAGCACCTTGCCGTGCTCGGCGGTGATGATCGCGGCAAGCTCGCCCTTGCGCTTGTTCAGCAGTTCGCGGTAGTTGAACAGGACCTGTGCGCGGCGGGTCAGCGAGGTGTCGCGCCATCCGGGGAACGCGGCGTGGGCCGCGGCGATGACCTCGGCGGTGGTTTCGGCACTGGCCAGTGCAACGCGGGAGCTGACCTCGCCGGTGGCGGGGTTCATGACATCGGCGTAGCGGGAGTCGGCCGGGGCTTCGAGGGTGGTGCCGTTGGACCAGTGGGCGAGAGTCTGCACGTGGGTGTCCTTTCAAGACATGGTGGTGAAACGGTGTTTCACTGTGTTCCTGGTTCAATTGTGTCGGCTGGGTCACGCCGGCGACATTGGCAATGTGTCAGTTCTTTTGCCCGAAGCAATACACTGTGTCGTGTGAACCATGTCTCAAGTGTTGAAGCCCCGGGAGTCCCGGCCGTCCTGAGCATTGCCCGCATCCTGGAATTGGCCGTGGTGCGTGCGGGCGACCCGGAAGTGCTCAGCGGGTTCGAGCGGCTGGGCACCGCGGTGCGCTGGGTCCACGTGACCGAAACCCCGGACCTCGCCGAACTGCTGACCGGCGGGGAGCTGGTGCTCACCACCGGCATGGCCTTCGGCGAGGGCGGCGCCGGCGTGCGGGGCTTCCTCGGCCAGGTCCGGGACGCCGGCGCGGTGGGGATCCTGGTGGAACTGGTTCCGGGGGTGAGCCGCAACGTCGATGCCACGATCTCCGCCCTGCGCGAGGCCGCAAGCCGCATGGACTTTCCCGTGGTGCTGCTGCACCGGCGGGTCAGGTTCGTCGAAATCACCGAGGTGGCGCACCGCATGCTGGTGTCCGACCAGCTCGCTGCGCTCGAGCGCTCGCGCACCATCCACGAGGTGTTCACCGCGCTGAGCCTGGAGAACGCGGACGAGGAAGAGATCGTCTCCCGCACGGCACGGCTGATCGGGGCGCCGGTGGTGCTCGAGGACGTTGCGCACCTGGTGCTGGCCTTCGACGCCTCGGATACCGAACGAGCGGAGCTGCTGGCCCGCTGGGCCGAGCGCTCCCGCCGGGTCGGCTACCTGGAATCCACCGGTCGCGGGGCGGGGGAGGAGAGTTGGCTGCAGACCCCCGTGGGGGTGCGAGGACAGCGCTGGGGCAGGCTGGTGGTGCCCGGTGCCCTGGCCGACGACGACGATGCGGCCATGGTGCTGGAACGCGCCGGCCAAACCCTGTCCATCGCCCGGCTGGCCGGCAGGGACCAGAAGGAATTGCTGCACCAGGCGCGGGCCGGCCTGCTTCACGAGCTGCGCCAGGCCCACGCGCTGAGCGCCGACGAGGTGCTCGTGCGCTCCATGGCGCTGGGGCTGGCGGACGTGGCGCACTACGTCCCGGTGGTCCTGCGCCTGGATACGCACGGCGGGCAGACCCCCACCGGATTGCAGCTGCGCGAACGGGAACTGCTGGAGGCGCTGCTGGCGGTGCTGGAATCCGCCAGGGCCACGGCGCTCAGCGCCAGCCTGCAATCGGGGCAGATCGGCATGGTGCTGGGCGTGAGCGCCAGGCAGCTCGAGGAGCCGCTGCTTGAGCGCATCTTCCGGCAGCTCTCCCGGGGGCAGGTGCGCATCGACTGGTCGGTGGGGGTCGGGCACGGCCGGGGGAGCGTCAAGGACGCGGCGCGCGGATTGGACGAGGCCGCGCAGGTCGCCGAGATCGTCGCCACCTTCGACACCAAGGCCCGCCCCTTCTACCGGTTCACCGATGTGCGGCTGCACGGCTTGCTGGCGCTGACAAAGGGCGATGTGCGCGTCAGGTCATTCGCGGAGGCGGAACTGGCGGGGATCATCGATCCACCGGACACCGCGGCCCTCGAGCTGCTCGAGCTCTACCTCAAGCACGGGGGAAACAAATCGGCGCTGGCCCGCACCGGGTTCCTCAGCCGGCCCGCGCTGTATGCCCGGCTGGAAAAGCTCGAGGACAAGCTGGGGGTCAGCCTCGAGGACGCCGAGTCGCGCACTTCCCTGCACGTGGCCATGCTCTGGTACCGGCTCAACGGCAACCAATAGCCGGGGCCCGGGTCCCGGCGGTAGGGTTTTCCCATGACCGACGAACTCCCGTTGATTGCGCTGACGGCCCCCATCCACTCAAGCTCCTACGACGAGGCCTACGGCGCCGACATCGGCAGGCTCGCGGCCCTGGCGGTGGCGGGCATCGAGGCCGCCGGCGGGCGTGCCCTGCTGCTGGACGCCTCGGGGTCCAACCTCCCGGCGGATGCCGAGGTGCTGGTGGACATCGACGCGGTCGACGGGGTGCTGGTGCTCGGGGGAGGGGACGTCGACCCGGCCCTCTACGGAAGCACCGGTCACCCAAGCATCAACGGGGTGGACCGGCGGGCCGATGACCTCGAGCTGGCACTCATCCGGGCGGCCCGCGCGGCCAATCGCCCGATCTTCACGATCTGCCGCGGCACCCAACTGCTCAACGTGGCCTTCGGCGGAACCCTGATCGAGGACCTCGGGGCGGACTCCTTCCACAAGGACCACACGCCGGCCGAGGACATGGTCGAACACGCGGTGATGCTGGTGGCCGAAACGCGGCTGCAAGGCATCCTGGGGGCCGGCCACGCCACGGTCAAGTCCTCGCACCACCAGGCCGTGGACGAGCTCGGCGAGGGGCTGATCGTCTCGGCGCTCGCCGAGGACGGGATCGTCGAGGCCATCGAGGTGCCCGGGGCGGAGCACGGCGAGTGGATCCTGGGCGTGCAGTGGCATCCCGAGGAAACCGGCACCCCGGCGGGGCAGTTCGAGGCGCTGCTGGGGGACTTCTTGCAAGCGGCCGTCGTGAAACGCGGGCGGCGCACCGCCGGGGCCCGGGACCTGCTCCAAGCCCGCCCTTAGCGGTTGTCGGCCAGCGCTTCCGGGTCAATGTCGCCGACGTCGTGGCACGACCCCAGCAGGCGAATGATCTTTTCCGTGTCCCCGGGCGTGAGTGCGGCAAGGATTTCCCGGTGCTCGCGTGCGACGGTTGCCTGGTGCTCCGCCCCAATGGGGTAGGTGCGGGTGATTCGGCGCTGGATCGGGTGGTCCCAGATGTTTTGCAGGGTGTCGCGCAAGTAGTTGTTGGGGCAGGGCTCGATGAGCTTGAGGTGGAATTCCCTGCCGAGGCGGAATTGCTCGCCCGCGTCGGTGGCCTCCACGGTCTCGAATTCGTCGATCAGCGCACGCAGGCGCACCAGCTGCGCGGGGGTGTGGTGGCCGATCGCCTGCCGAAGGGCCAGCTGCTCCAGGGCGTAGCGCACCTCGAAGACATGGTGCACGTCCTGCACGGTGAGATCGTTGACAACATAGCCGCTGCCGGGAACCAGGGTGGCCAATCCCTCCATGGCGATCTGTGCCAGCGCATCCCGCACCGGGGTCCGGGAAACGCCGTATTGCAGGGCAACCTGTTCCTGAACGAGCGCGGTTCCCGGTTTCAGCGTGCCATCGACGATTTCCGAGGTGATCCTCTCGTGGACGCGAACTGCCAATGGCCGTGTGTCGTGGACTCCCGTAGCCATGTCTCTCCCTCAAAGAATTTGCAGCACTTGCCAGCAGTCTAACCCGTGCTGACTAGGCCTTGATATTCAAGTTGTGGTGGTGGTCACGAAATTCCCTTGACCCCGATGTATTCACTGTATACGGTGAATACAATTCAGCGCGACCCGGCATTGGAAGAGGAGAAATTCATGTATGTCCTGAACACTTGGTACGTTGCGGCATGGAGCAGCGAGGTCAGTCGGAAGCCCGTCCGGCGTGTGATCTGCGAACAGCCGATCGTGCTGTTCCGCACGCAAAACGAGGCGCCGGTGGCGCTGGCCGACCGCTGCGCACACCGCGCCTTCCCGCTTTCGGCGGGGCGCACCATCGGCGACTCCATCGAGTGCGGCTATCACGGGTTCACCTACGGTGCCGATGGCATGTGCACCAAGGTGCCGGCACAGAGCACCATCCCCGAGCGGGCCAAGGTCCGCAAGTACCCGCTGGTGGAAAAGGACGGATGGATCTGGGTCTGGACAGGCGACCCGGAGCTCGCCGATCCGGCGGACGTGCCGGACACACACTGGATGAACGACCCCGAATGGGCCACGGTCACGCACTCGGTGCCCTTTGCCTGCCGCGCCGACCTCATCCACGACAACCTGCTTGACCTTACCCACGAGTCGTTCCTGCACAAGACCACCGTGGGCGACGACTACATCTACGAGCACGGCATCACGGTGGAGGTCGAGGGGTCGGTGGTCAGCGTCGACCGGCTGATGCCCTCGGTCGAGGCGCCGCCGCTGTATGCGGAAACCATGGACGCCCGCGGCCTCTTCGACCGCTTCCACTGCACCGAGTTCTTCGTCCCGAACCTGCACGTGCTGCACTCCGGGATCACCGGCGAGGGCAAGCCGCGCGCCGAGGGCTACCTCATCAAGGTGCTTAACGGGATCACCCCCATCGACGCGCACAACTCCTGGTACTACTACGCCTTCAGTCGCAACTTCGCGGTCGACGACGCGCAGGCCACAGAGGACCTGCGGGTGGGACTGGAGACGGTGCTGCGCGAGGACGCCGAGGCCCTCGAGGCGCAGGAAATCGGCATGCAGACCCGCCCGGCCGGCGAGTTCGACGTGCTCATCGCCCAGGACGGCGGCGTGGCCAAGGCCCGGCGCATCATGTCCGCCCTGGTCAAACGCGAACAGGCCGCAGCCGCAGCCGCGGCCACGGCGCAGCCGGTCGCCGGCGTGAAGGCGTAGGCCGCCATGTGGTTGCTGGTACGGGCCGACTCGCTGGACGAGTACTGGGATCCCGCTGAGGGGATCCGCACGCTGGCCGCCTGCCCCGACACCGACGAGCGCGGGGACCCCTGGCGCTGGACGGCGCGGCTGGCCGAACACGCCAACGGTTCCGAGGTGCTCATCGAGGCCGACCCGGACTTCATCGGGGTCGAGACCACGGTGTACACCGACGGGTACACGGGGACCATCGAACGCACCTCCGGCCACCAGCTGGTGATGGCTGCGCTGGAAGGCCAGGTCCTCGTGGCCGCGGTCGACGGGCCCTGGGAACGCTGGCTGAACCCGGGCGACGTGTTCGTCGTCGAGGGGGAGGACGACGAGACGCTGCGCATTTCACTGGCGGCCCCGGGCTCCCGGGCCTCGGCCACCAAGCTGGCGCCGCGCCGCGCCGCAGCCCTGCGGTGGGTCCCGTGAGCGCCGCGGCCACCCGCGAGGGCACCAGCCCGGCGGAGTTCACCGGAATCGACTTCTCCGCCACGGGAAAGCAGCTGGGCTACGGGCACGTCGTGCATTCGGACAATGTCCACGACGGGTCAGTCATCCCGGTGCCCGTGGCCGTGATCTCCTCGGGGCCCGGGCCTGTCGCCCTGGTCGTGGCAGGCACCCACGGGGACGAGTACGAGGGGCAGATCCTGGCCCACGAGCTGATCCGCGAGCTGGACCCGGCGCAGTTGACCGGCACCGTGATCGTGGTGCCGGCCGCGAATTCCCCGGCCGTGCGCGGGGCCGCACGGGTCTCGCCCATCGACGCGGGCAACCTCAACCGCAGCTACCCGGGCAACCCGGCCGGCGGCCCCACGGAACAGGTGGCGGCGCTCATCGCCGGCCAGCTGCTGCCGCGTGCCGACTTCGTCATCGACATGCACTCGGGCGGGTCGAACTCGACCTACCTGCCCAGCAGCTTCATCTACCGCGGCCCGGAAGAAGCGCTGTGGCGCCGGAAGTTGCGGGCGGTGCGCCACCTGGGGCTTCCCTACGCCATGGTGGTCGCCCCGCTGCTGGAACCCGGTTCGCTCTCCAGCGCGGGCGACCTGGCGGGGATCCCCACCATCTCCACCGAACTCTCCGGGGCCGGGACCGTGGACCGCTCCGCGCTGGAAACCATGCGCAGGGGACTGCCGGCGCTGCTGGCCTCGCTGGGGATCGCCGGGCCGGGCGCCGAAACCGGTGCCGAACCCTGCGCCGAACCGCAGTGGTTGGAACTGGTGCCCGAATCCCCGGTGACCTCCACCGCGGCGGGCCTCTTCGAGCCGCTTGTCGACCTGGGGGACACCGTGGTCGCCGGGCAGCCGGTGGCCCGCGTGCACTTCATCGACGAACTGGACAGGCCGCCGCGCAGCTTCGCGGCCCGCACCGACGGGGTGGTCGCGATCCTGCGCCGCCCCACCCTGGTTGCCCCCGGCGCCCACCTGCTGCACATCGCACCGCCGCTCGACATCTCCACCATCTAGTTATCCCCTCCCAACCCGTGCCCTCCCGCACGGAAACCAACGAAGGAACGACTCGCCATGTTGAAGAAAAACAACGCCCGCCTGCTCGCCGGCGGCATGCTCCTCGCCCTCGCTGCCACCGGCTGCACCAACGCCTCGGAGACCGGGAGCCCGCAGGGCACGGCGGCCCCGGCGGCCGGCACCGGTGCCGCCGCACCCGCCGGCCTCCAAGTCAACGAGGCCGCCCGCGCGCTGCTGCCGACGGCCATCCGCGACAAGGGCGTGCTGAGCATCGCCTCGGATCCCACCTACCCGCCGTTCGAGTTCTTCGACACCGACAACAAGACCCTGATCGGGTGGGACGCCGACATGGGCGACGCCATCGGGGCGGTGCTGGGCCTGAAGGTCGAGCACGTGCCGGCGACCTTCGACACCATCCTGCCCGGGCTGCAGTCGGGAAAGTACGACCTGGGCATGTCCACCTTCAGCGTCACCGAGGAACGCCGCAAGGCCGTGGACTTCGTCCCCTACCTGCAGGGCGGCACCGGACTGGCGGTGGCCCCGGGCAACCCGGATCGGCTGACCGTGGACGCCGCGAGCCTGTGCGGCAAGGCGGTCGCCGCACAGAAGGGCTCGATCCAGTCGCTGGACATCCTGCCGGCATTCTCCAAGAAATGCATCGCGGCCGGGAACCCCGCCATCGACATGCAGTTCTTCCCCACACAGAACGACGCGAACCTCGCCCTGACCTCCGGCCGGGTCCAGGGCGTCATGGCCGACTCGGTGTCCCTGGCCTACCAGGGCAAGCTGGCGGGCGGGAAGTTCGAGGTTGCCGAGGGCCCGGACTACGAACCGGAACTGACCGGCACGGCGCTGGGCAAGAAGAGCGAACTGCTGCCGGCCATCCAGGCCGCCACGGCCGCGGTGCTGGAGTCCCCGGCCTACCAGGAGATGAACGCCAAGTGGGGGCTTCCGGCCAGCACCGCGATCACCCCTGCCGACGTCGTGTTGAAGTAGCGACGGTGCCCACGCCATGACACTCACAAAAGAACCGCAACAAACCGCGGAGGCGAGCGACGCCTACAGCATCGTCAAGGCCCGGCACCCCGGGCGCTGGATTTCCGCGGGAGTCATCGTCTTCCTCGGGCTGCTCATGCTGCGCTCGGTGGTCACCAACCCGAATTTCGGCTGGCACACCGTGGGCATGTACATCCGCGACGTGTCAATCGTCCGCGGCATCGCCATCACCCTGGAGCTCACCGCCATCTGCATGGCGATCGGCATCGTGCTGGGCGTGGTGCTGGCCGTCATGCGGATCGCCGCGAACCCGGTGGTGCGCACCGCCGCCTTCGCCTACGTGAACTTCTTCCGTGGCACCCCGGTGCTGGTCCAGCTGCTGTTTTGGTACAACCTGGCCGCGCTGTACCCCTCCATCAGCTTCGGCATCCCCGGGGTGGACCTGGATGCCAACGAAATCATCACGCCGCTGACCGCAGCCGTCCTGGGCCTGGGGTTGAACCAAGCGGCCTACATGTCGGAGATCGTGCGCGCGGGCATCCTCTCGGTGGACCACGGCCAGGCCGAAGCCGCCGGGGCGCTGGGCATCAACCGCCTGCAGACCATGCGGAGGATCATCCTGCCGCAGGCCATGCGCGTGATCATCCCGCCCACCGGCAACGAGACCATCGGCATGCTCAAGACCACCGCGCTGGTCTCGGTGATCTCGGTGCCCGAGCTGTTGTACTCCGCGCAGATCATCTACGCGCGGAATTTCGAGACAATCCCGCTGCTGATGGTCGCCAGCATCTGGTACATCGTGGTGACCTCGATCCTGAGCATCGGGCAGTACTACTTGGAACGCCGCTACGCCAAGGGCGGGCAGCGCTCGCTGCCCCAAACCCCGTGGCAGCAGCTCAAGCGCATGATGCGGGTCCACGACCCGCTGACCCGGAAAGAGGCAGTGAAATGACGGCCATGCCAGAGACCACACGTGCAGACGAGGAGCCCATGATCAAGGCCGATCGAATCCACAAGAACTACGGACGGCTGGAGGTCCTGAAAGGCATTGACCTGCAGGTGGACCGCGGCGAGGTGGTGTGCCTGATCGGCCCGTCCGGGTCGGGCAAGTCAACGCTGCTGCGCTGCATGAACCACCTGGAGTCCATCGAGGGCGGGCGGATGTGGGTGGACGGGAAGGTCATGGGCTACGACATCAAGGGCACCAAGCTGCACGAGCAGCCGCACGCGAAAATCTGCCGCTCGCGTACCGAGATCGGCATGGTCTTCCAGCACTTCAACCTCTTCCCGCACATGACGGTGCTGGAGAACCTGATCGAGGCCCCGCGCCTGGTGCTGAAAGAAAAGCGTTCCGAGTCCACGGCGCGCGCCTTGAAACTGCTGGAGTCGGTGGGATTGTCCGACAAAGCCGGTGCCTACCCGCGCCAGCTCTCGGGCGGGCAGCAGCAGCGCGTGGCGATCGCGCGTGCCCTCTGCATGCGCCCGAAGGTCATGCTCTTTGACGAGCCGACCTCTGCCCTGGACCCGGAACTGGTCGGCGAGGTGCTCAAGGTCATGAAGGACCTGGCCGCAACGGGAATGACCATGGTGGTGGTGACCCACGAAATGAACTTTGCCCGGGACGTCGCGGACCGCGTGGTGTTCATGGCCGACGGGCACATCGTCGAGCAGGGACCCGCCGGCGAAGTCATCGGCAACCCGCAACACGAACGCACCCGGGCATTCCTTGCCTCCGTGCTCTGAGCACACCCACCCACGCATCCAGGAAAGGGAAAACAACGATGTCTACGCTGGAATTCTTTGAAACCGAAGTCCACTCCATGACCCGCGAATCGGACTCGGTCCTCTCGCTGGCCCTCCGCCACCCGCTGGGGGAGGACCTCCCTGTTTGGCGTGCCGGGGCGCACCTGGACGTGCTACTGCCCAACGGCCTGGTGAGACAGTATTCCCTCTGCTCAGACCCGGCGGCGAAAACCTGGCGGATAGCGGTGCTGCGCGAACCTGCCGGCCGCGGCGGCTCGGCCTACGTGCATGACGAGCTACGCCCGGGAACCAAGATCCAAGTCAGGGGCCCGAAGAACAACTTCGCCCTGGATCCTGCCGGCAAGTATGTGTTCCTGGCCGGCGGCATCGGCATCACCCCGATCCTGCCGATGGTCAGGGCCGCCGCGGCCGCCGGGGCCGACTGGAGGCTTGTTTACTTGGGGCGCAGCCGCACTTCGATGGCGTTCCTGGGTGAACTGGCGACCTACGGGGACGCCGTACACGTCCATGCCGACGACGAGTCGGGAATCTACCCGTTGGCTGGACTGCTGGAAGACCCCGCCGGGGACTTCGAGGTGTATGCGTGCGGGCCCGGCCCGCTCTTGAACGTCATCCAGAAGCTGGCAGACGAATGGGAGAACCCCGCCAGGCTGCACTTGGAACGCTTTGCCGCCGATCCGCGACTCGCGGCCGAGGTACATGCGCCCCAAGTCGGGGACCACGCGTTCATCGTGGAAACCAACGGCGGCATCGAGGTCGAAGTCCCCGCCGGGGCCTCGATCCTCGAGGCCCTGGAACGGGCCGGCATGGCCCCGCTGAACTCCTGCCGGGAGGGCATCTGCGGGACCTGCGAGACCACGGTGCTCTCCGGGAAGGTCGACCACCGCGATTCGCTGCTTTCGGAGGACGAACGCGCGGCGGGGGACACCATGATGATCTGCGTGTCGCGCTGCCGCGGGACGCGCCTGGTGCTGGACTTGGGCTGACACGGCCTCGGGCGGATGCCCGGGGGCCGTGTCAGCTGCGGCGAAGATGGCGAATAAGATTGACCACTCATCCTACACAGCACCACGCTCAGCGGTGAAACATGACATTTTCCGCTTAATGAAAATATTTTTCCGCAATGTGGTTCGTGACAATGTATTGTGGATCACACTCCAATGGTGGCGTCTCGCCGGAGCCGTGAACCCAACGGTCACCTTAATGCCCATGCGAAAAATTCGATAGATCCCCCAACCGGACCTGCCGTTCAGTTTTTCGTTCAAAAGAAGGAAGATATGAAAGCGTCCAACATTCAGACCATCGCACGCAATCTGCGCCTTGCAACGAGCAACGGTTCGCCACTGCCTACTGCCGGAATCGAAATTCTGGATTTGAATCTTGCAGCCGATATTGCCGACATTGGCAGAGGAATCGCCGTAGCTGAAGGTGAACGCGTGGTCGGATACAAGATTGGGCTCACTGCCGCTGCTGCGCGCGAATCATTCAACGCCGACAGCCCGGTCCAGGGTTATCTACTAGAGAGCACCCTTGCGCCGGCCGGAGGCTCCATAGCTACGGGGCATATGAGCAAACCGCTGGTGGAAGCGGAAATCGCATTTATCATCGGAGAAGCACTCAATAGTGCCACCATCGGAGTTGAAGATGTCATCGCGGCAACCAGGGCGGTGGCACCGGCCATTGAAATCGTCGACAGTCGATGGATCGGCGGAGCGGCCAGCCTGCCAATGTTGGTCGCCGACAATACCAATGCCGCAGCGGCCGTGCTCGGTGCGCCAGTCGCCCTGCCAGCCAACCTCGCCGAGGCCATAAGCCTGTTAACAGTGGGCTCAGGGAAACACCCGGGATCGACCGAAACAGTATTGGGCAATCCGCTTGAAGCCGTGGTCTGGCTTGCCCGCCATCTGGCGGAGAATGGTTCGGGGCTGGAGCCTGGCGACATTGTGCTCAGCGGTTCAATGAACGTCCCCGTACCGTTGGGTGACGCCACCACCGCGACGGCGGAAATCACTGGCCTGGGCACCGTGCACGCATCATTCCACTAACCTGCCTTTTTCATGAGGTTGGTCGTCATCCATGGGGTTTCCGTAGTAATGGCGTGAAATTGCAAGCCAAGCCAAGCCAAGCCAAGCCAAGCGATGCAAGGTTTCGCCGCTGGAGGGTTGTCAGAATAGCCCTAAGCGGTCCACCGTGTTACGGGTTTGACTTCGGGCGGGGACTCTTAAGGAGCTAACGATTTTTAACCCGCGTCTTTGGGTGTTTCCGGGATGTCGGCGCCGGCGTTGGCTGCGTGTTTGGCCATCTCGGCCTCGGTGGCCAGCGCGGCCAGCTGCTCCTCCCGCGCACGGGTCCCCGCGTTCGTCCGGCCCGACCAACGCAAGCAACGCCGGCAGCAGCCCGGCATCCACCTCCCACAGCCTCTTCCGGCCCCCGCCGGGCACCCGCGTCCTGCCCAGCGGCGTCTCACCGGCCTCCAGATCGTGCATTCCCCGCGAGACCGTGTGTTCCGAGGCCCCCGCGGCCCGGGCCGCCACCTTGATCCCGCCATGCCCCCGCACCCGGGCCCCGGCCACCATCAGCAAACGACGCTGCCGCTCATCCAGATGGGGGCAACGTCCGTTTAAGTCGCCGACAACCCCGACAATAAACAGCTACCGCAGTACATGGGCGGCCCCGGCCTGTTGCAGCCACCAGCGTGCCCATGGACTACCAGGGGAAAGCGGCAGGGGGCATCGAGCTCGCGCCGGGAGCAGACTTCCAGCCGGAATTGATCGGTCTGGCCTTGCCGAAGGGTTCCGGGATCGGGCCGGCATTGGAAGAAGCCATGCGGGGGCTCGTTGAATCCGGAACGTATGGACGGACCAACGCCAAGTGGGGGATACCCGAGCAGACGAACATCGGCGCCAGCGAATTGTCACGCTGAGCGACGGGTCCTATGGCGGCCACGATCAGCCGCCATAGGGCCGCCGCCGGTCGGGCAGCGGTTCGTCCGACCAGCCGGCGATCCATTCGCCGGTGCCTTCAGAGGTGTCGATGATCCCGGATTCGAGCCACTCGAAGTCCCCGGCGAGCACCCTTTTGGTCAGCTTCCTGTCGGTCTTGTCGCTGTTGGCCCACAGTTCCTTGAACAGGGCCTCGCAGCGGTGCTCCGACTGCTCGCAGAAGGCGATCGCGAGCAGCTCGGCCGAGTCAGCGTGGCCGGGATCCGTGGCACGCATGAGCTCGACGCGCGAGATGCACGCCGCCATGGCAAAGAGTTCGGCACCAATGTCGACGACCCTGCCCAGGAAGGCCTGGTGCGATTCCATGCCCGCCTGCCACGTGGCCATGCCGGCAAAGGTGTGCCTGGCCAGCCGCCGCGAGGAACGCTCGATGAGCCGCAGGTAGGGGGCCAGCCGTCCGTGTGCCGAGTAGGAATTGGGCAGCAGGCCGGTGCCCACGGCCAGCGTGGGCAGCCACTTGGCGTAGAAGCCGGAGGCTCCCAGTGCGGCCTTCGCCTTGGCCTGCAGGTCGGCGTCCTTGCTGGCCAGGTCGCCCGCGGCCTTCAGGTGGGCATCGACGGCCTCGCGGGCAATGAGCAGGTGCATGATTTCGGTGGAACCTTCGAAGATGCGGTTGATGCGCAGGTCGCGCTGCAGCTGCTCCACCGGAACGACGCGTTCGCCGCGGGCGCGCTGGGAATCGGCTGTCTCATAACCGCGACCGCCGCGGATCTGCACCAGCTCGTCGGCGATCTTGCAGGACACCTCCGAGGAGAACAGCTTGGCCAGTGCAGCCTCGATGCGCACGTCCTTCATGCCAGCATCCGCGAGGCCTGCCGAAAGCTCGAAGACCGACTCCAGGGCGAAGGTGCTGGCGGCGATGTAGGCGATCTTCTGGCCCACCGCCTCGTGCTCGCCCACCGGCTTGCCCCATTGGACGCGGGCGTTCGACCACTCGCGGGCGATCTTCAGCGACCACTTGCCGGCCCCCGCGCACATGGCAGGGATCGAGAGGCGCCCGGTGTTCAGCGTGCTGAGCGCGATCTTCAGCCCGGCGCCCTCCTTGCCCAGGCGGTTTTCGGCCGGGACCACCACATCGCGGAAGCGGGTCACCCCGTTCTCGATGCCCCTCAGGCCCATGAAGGCGTTGCGGTTCTCGACCGTGATGCCGGGGGAGTCCGCCTCCACCACGAAGGCGCTGATACCGCCGCGGGCCATGGATCCGTCCGGCAACCGGTGACCGGGCACCGCGGCCATGACAACCAGCAGTTCCGCCACGACCCCGTTGGTGGTCCAGAGCTTCGCGCCGTTGATGCTGTAGCTCTTCCCGTCTTCGGACAGCGTCGCGGTGGTTCCCAGTCGGGCCGGGTCCGATCCCACGTCGTTTTCGGTCAGCAGGAATGCGGAGATCGCGCCGGCCGCGCAGCGGGGGAGGAAGGCCTGTTTCTGTTCCTCGGAGCCGAACATCTTCACCGGTTCGGGCACGCCGATGGATTGGTGTGCGGACAGCAACGCGCCCATGCTCGGGCTCACGGTGCCCACCAGCATCAGGGCCCGGCCGTAGTCCAACAGGCTCAGCCCCAGGCCGCCGTACTTCAGCGGGATCTTCATGCCGAATGCGCCGATCTCCCGCAGCGTCCGGATGTAGGCGTCGGGAATGCGGGCCTCGCGCTCGATCAACGCCGCGTCGAATCCTTCCAGCGCCGCACGCAGCTCCTTCAGGAAGGCCGCACCGCGGGCCGCGACCTCAGCATCAGGTTGCGGTTGCGGGTGGATCAGCGCCCAGTTGAAGTCGCCCATGTAGAGGCCCTTGGCAAAGCTCGGGCGTTCCCATGCCTGTTCGCGGGCATCTTCGGCAACCTGGCGGGCTGCCTTCTCGTCGACGCGTTCAGTGGAGAGACGATCATCAATACTCATGGCGAATCCTCTGTCGTATACGAAGAGCCTGCCACTGTGGGTTGTGCAGACCCAGACGGATACTGGTCAGCCTAGCCGCGGAGTCTTGTTCCCGATAGGGGCGGTGACTTGAGCGGTGACGAAGACGGCGGGGTGCCGGACGTGCATTGGCAGGGCGCCGGTGAATCGCCCGGTTTCAGTCGAGAGGCGGTGCAAGCTCATCCGAAACCAGCGCGTAGCCGCTGTCCTTCGGATGGAAGGTCAGCTGGTGCGGTTCGGTGAACTCCGACTCCTCGGTCGCCTTGTTGCCGCTTTCCCTGGTGACCATGGTGGCCGCCACTTCAACCTTCGCGACGATCTGGCCGTTTTGCATGGTCGCGTCCCGAACCGTGACCACGACCTGCGAATCGGCAATTTTCATTCCGGCATTTCGGTAGGTGCTTCGCATGTAACCGAAGGACTCTTCCGCGATTCTCATCTCGTTGGTCTTCGCAGTGGAGTCTTTGCCCTCAAGCGTCGCGGACAAGAGCTGGGCATAGTCGGACACTCCGGCGTCCAAAGCGGCCTGCTCGGTGGGGGAAAGTTGCGCCTTCGCCTCCGGCACGCAAGCGGTTGTCATGGCCAGCAAGCACAAGGCTGCCGATGCGGTTGCGACTCGCCCTAAAGGGTTCATGGGTCATTCCTACCACGGCCCTGATGGACAGGCGAGGAGGAACTGCTCGTGCGCACCTGTCGTGTCGCGGACTCCGGGACCAGGGCCTTAGGAGCAGTCGTCCGGGCTCCGCGTAAGCGACACCGAACGGGCCTATCCGGCAGGGATCTCCGGATCCAAGCGAACGCAGCAATGCCCGTCGCGGTTCGGCGTTTCAAAGCAGGCCCGGTAGGGGGCCTTGGTTCCGTCGACGACGGCACTGAGCAACTCCAGGTTCATGGAGCACACGGTTTCCCGGTAATTCGTGGAGAGCTGGTGGAAGGGGCAGTCCAACAGTCCGAGGGATCCATTTGCGCGTTCCTCGGGGCGGTATCCGTGGTCGGTCAGGGCCTGGGTGAGCGACGGGGCGTTGGCGCCGATTTCTTCGCCCGCCTCACGAGCGACCTCGGCCAGGACCTGTGCAACGGGACGTCCCTCGGCGCTCGCGCGCTCGATGGCCTTGGCCATCAATTCCGCAGCCAGACCATACTCGCGATGGGGGACACTGGCGGAGATCTCGACATGACGTGGCGCGTAAAGCTTTGAGGGGCGTCCCGAACCCGGGCCGCCCTTGCCGCTGAGACGCCGAAACTCTACGGAAAGGAGGCCTTCATCGGCCAGCCGGTCGAGCTGAAAAGCAACGGTGTTTCGAGGCAAGCCCAGCGCCGTCGCAACCTCGTCGCGCCCGACGGCGGCGTCCCGGGTGCGCACAAATTCGTAGACGGCACCGCGGACCGGATCGGCAAGTGCCGAGAGGGCGTTGATTTCTTGACCCTTTGGAAGCAACCTCATGCACCCAGTGTAAATCTAAAACGAGAAAGTGTTGACTTAGAGATTCGGGCGATTCTAAAATAAAACATCTCAACTTTAGAAAGAAGGCAGGGATCATGGCTACGAACACAGTGAGCGCCGCAACGGCCGAGAGCACCAAGCTCAACCACCAGGCGTTCATGCTCCTGCGCACGATCTTCACCGTTGCGCCGATCGTTTTCGGCCTCGACAAGTTCACCAACTTGCTCACTGACTGGACGCACTACCTTGCGCCCATCGCCACCGACATCATCCCCGTTTCCCCGCAAGTCTTCATGTACGGCGTGGGAATCGTTGAAATCGCGGCAGGCATCCTCGTGGCGCTCCGTCCGAAGATCGGCTCGCTGGTCGTCGCCCTCTGGCTGCTGGGCATCATCGTCAACCTGCTGATGATCCCCAACTACTTCGACGTTGCGCTTCGCGATTTCGGACTGCTCGTGGGCGCGTTGGCGCTGAACCGGCTGGCCACGGCGCGCGGGCGCTAAGTCCTGCAGGGGGAACGAAGGAGCTGCCCGCGTCGTAGGCTTCCGCAAAAAACAATGGTCTGAACCTTCGCCGTGGTGAAGGTTCAGACCATTGATGCATGAATTGAGGCTACTTTGAATCCCGCTTTGCCTGCCGCTGGGTGTTGGCAGCCTGCGACGAAGCCCGAACCTTCTTGGTCCCGGGGGAAGTATGGTGCTCGGCGGCCCGTCCTGGGCCAACGCCCCCGGCCGCGGGAACGGCTGAGCCCTCGGGACCCGAGGACTTTCCTGCCCCGGCGCGCTCCAGACGTTCGGCCTTCAGGTTCTCATATGTTTCCTGTGCGACGGCGGCGAGTCGGTTACTGACTCGGGACAGCGCTTCTTCAAAGATCTCCGCACGCTGTGCGGCCTTGCCATGTCGAGGGCGGGCCGCTCCCCGGGCACCTTCCTCCGCAACGCCGGCGGCGGCAAGTCGCCTGTAGTTCTTTGTGTGTTTCTTGCGGGCGCGGCGCACACGCTTGTGCAGCGCCAACAGTTCGTCTTCATCAAGCGATTCCATGCGCTCGGCCTCAACCTCGCGGATCAAATCAAGTTCATCGTCTTTCAGGATTCCCGTGAGTGTTTCCATAGTCCCATTGTCCAATCCGTGGCGCTGACAGGTTTTGTACTGGCGACCCTATGCGAGAACCTGAACCGGTACAAGGGACGTCAAGGCATGGAGCTGTGTGGATAGCGTGCCAACGTGTCATGAGTAGGCCGTGTCATCTTCTTGGCGCTGGACCGGTCCGCTGCCACGATGAAACCACGGCACTTCCCTTAGTGCCATCCGCTTCAAAACGATGCAGGCGAAATGCATGTTTCGCGGACTTCAAGACACCAGGAAGCCAGAGGAAACCCATGACACGCACCCCTGCCACCGCCACGGTCCAGATCGACAATGAGCGCGTTCGGGTCACAGAATGGCGCTTTGCGCCCGGCACCGAAACCGGTTGGCATGTCCACCCCGTGGATTACGTGGTGGTTCCCATGACGACCGGCGAACTGGTTCTGGAAACCGTTGAAGGAGCGGTGACCAATGAATTGACCGCCGGTGTTTCCTACACCCGGATTGCGGGCAGCGAACACAACGTCCTCAACGCAGCGGATACAGAGTTCGTGTTTGTGGAAATCGAGCTGAAACCGGCGGAGCTGTAGGAATCCTGCGGGCCGCTGAAAGCCGTTGTTTCGCGAAGAGTCGGCCGCATGCATGGAGTGGTGTCAACCGATGCGCCCGGGTTCATGCCAGGCATTCTCAACGTTGCAAGGACTCCTGGAAATCGGCTGGCAGATGCGCCGGGCCCCGCTGGACTACCGTGCTTGGCGTCGTCGAACGAGGAAGTACAAGGCCAGGTACACGAAGCCGAGCACGAACGAAGGCAGCATGATCCAGGTGAGCAGGAAACTCGTCGTATAGGGGGCGTTGTCCGTCGTTCCCACGGTTGCCCCGAAGATGCTGAAGACGGCAAATGCGAGCGTCACGATGGCGATTACCATGAGAAAAATGCGGAGTTTCCTGCCTGGCTGTTTGGGTGCGGGGCCCGCCTGGTCGCGGCCCGGGGAGACTATCTGGGGGTCGTTCGTTTCCATGGCGGTTGCGGCTTCCTCTGCGTCTGGCGCTCTCGTCATTCCCGAGCCTGATGTCGGAACATTCAACAGGACGCGAGAGACGGATACAAGCAGCTGCTCCAGGGGCGCCCGTCGGACGCGCGGCCATTCCCGCACCAAAAAGAGAGGGTGGCAGTGAATTTCTTCACCGCCACCCTCTCACCGCTTTGAGGGAAATCCCCCTAGAGGTGGTTCTCCGCCTCGGTCAGGACCGAGCGAAGGATCGACTCGATCTGGTCGAACTCCGGCGGGCCCACCGTCAGCGGCGGGGCCAGCTGGATGACGGGGTCGCCGCGGTCATCGGCGCGGCAGTACAGGCCGGCGTCGTAGAGTGCCGTGGAGAGGAAGCCGCGCAGCAGGCGCTCGGACTCGGCGTCGTTGAACGTCTCCTTGGTCGCCTTGTCCTTGACCAGCTCGATGCCGTAGAAGTATCCGGCGCCGCGGACATCGCCCACGATCGGCAGGTCCTTGAGCTTCTCCAGGGTGGACTTGAAGATCGGCGCGTTGTCCTTCACCCGCTGGTTCAGGCCCTCGCGTTCGAAGATGTCCAGGTTGGCCATGGCGACCGCGGTGGACACGGGATGTCCGCCGAAGGTATAGCCGTGGTAGAACGTGGTGTCGCCGTGCTTGAACGGTTCGAACAGCTTCTCCGAGGCGATCATTGCACCCAGCGGCGAGTAGCCGCTGGTGATGCCCTTGGCGCAGGTGATGATGTCCGGCACGTAGCCGAAGTCGTCACAGGCGAACATCGAGCCGATGCGGCCGAAGGCGCAAATGACCTCGTCCGACACCAACAGGACGTCGTACTCGTCGCAGATCTCGCGCACGCGCTGGAAGTAGCCCGGCGGTGGCGGGAAGCAGCCGCCGGAGTTCTGCACCGGCTCGAGGAACACGGCCGCAACGGACTCGGCGCCCTCGAACTCGATGGCCTCGCGGATGCGCTCCGCCGCCCACAAGCCGAAGTCCTTCTCGTTGTCCTCGAACTGGTCGGGTGCGCGGTAGAAGTTGGTGTTCGGGACGCGGAAGGTGCCCGGAACCAGCGGCTCGAACGGGGTCTTCATGCCCGGCAGCGAGGTGATGGCCAGGGCGCCCTGCGGGGTGCCGTGGTAGGCCAGTGCGCGGGAAATGACCTTGTGCTTGCCCGGCTGGCCCTTCAGCTTGAAGTACTGCTTGGCAAGCTTGAAGGCCGACTCGACTGCTTCGCCGCCGCCGGTGGTGAAGAAGACGCGGTTCAGGTCGCCCGGGGCGTAGTGCGCCAGGCGCTCCGCCAGGTCGATTGCCGGTTCGTGGCCGTAGGACCAGAGCGGCATGAAGGCAAGCTTTTCGGCCTGCTTCGCTGCGACCTCGGCAAGTTCGGCGCGGCCGTGGCCGGCATTGACCACAAACAGGCCTGCCAGACCGTCAATGTAGCTCTTGCCCTGGTCGTCCCAGAGGGTGTGGCCCTCGCCGCGGGTAATGATCGGGACGCGGGCGCCATTCTCCAGCGGAGAATAGCGTGCCATGTGCATCCATAGGTGGTCGCGGGCTGCGATCTGGCGATCGGTGCCACGCGGAGTGGTGTTGACAATGCTCATCGGGTACCCCAGTTGTATTCCTGTTTACGCAACGAGAGGTACATGAACGTTTCTGTTTCGCGTACGCCCTCGATGGCTCGAATTTCAGTGATGATACGAAGTAGGTCCTCATCATTGGCGCAAATGACTTCCGCAATGATGTCCGAAGGTCCGGCGACCACAACGCAGTAGTCGACCTCCGGGAGGGCCGATATCCGGTCCGCTGTGGCGATGATGTCGCCGGTGGACCGAATGCCCAGCATGGCCTGCCGCTTGAAACCAAGCTGTAGTGGATCGGTGACCGCGACTACCTGCATGACCTTGCTGTCGACGAGTTTTTGGACCCGCTGGCGCACCGCCGCTTCGCTGAGGCCAACGGCCTTGCCGACGGATGCGTAGGAACGGCGTCCGTCTTCCTGCAATTGCTCAATGATCGCCTTGGACGTGGCGTCCATGGTGAATCCGTTGCCGGCGCCGGTGTGCGCGGAGTGGGTCACTGCTTATCGACCTCCTGATTGAGCCTTTTGATAGCACTGAAATCTTTCAACATGGTGGGCACCACGTCGCTTCACTAGAGCGTATCCCGAGGGAATCGGTTGTGGAAGAGGTCTTGTGCAATGGATTTCGTTTGTTAAGAAAGCATTTCAGCCGAAAACTATTGTCAGAAAACGGAATCCCTGACATGATCCATGTCACGCGTTGTTTGTGACCCGTGTCATAAGGGCGTGAATAGTCGTGTATGCAGCATCAGCTGAAGGGGAATCCGGCCATGTCTAGTCAACACCATCGCGAACTGCCCAGTGATCCGGGGGTTCGGGCGCTGATCGCGCAGGCGCAACGTATGCAGATGTCCCGTCGCAGGCTTTTGGCGGGCGCCGGCGGCTTGGGCCTTGCCGGGCTGCTGGCCGCCTGCGGAACCGGAGGAAGCAAGGGCGGAGGCGCCACCGGCGGGGCCGCCGGAAGCGCTCCCGCGGTCACGGACATCTCGGCAACCGACAAGAACGTCTTCTGGGCCAACTGGACGCTCTACCTCGACTATGACGACAAGACCAAGAAGTATCCGACGTTGCAGGAATTCACCAAGCGCACCGGCATCGACGTGCACTACGTCGAAGACATCGACGGAAACGACACCTACTACGGCAAGGTGCAGGGCCAGCTGTCCGCGGGCCAGGATATTGGGCAGGACATCATCACCCTGACCGACTGGATGGCGGGGCGCGTGATCCGCCAGGGCTTCACCCAGAAGCTGGACCACGCCAACATCCCGAACGCCAAGAACCTGCTCCCCGCCCTGCAAAAGGTCGACTTCGACCCTGGACGCGAGCACTCGCTGACCTGGCAGAGCGGTTACGCGGGCATCGCCTGGAACAAGGCGAAGTACCCCAAGGGGCTGCGAAAGGTTTCGGATCTCTGGAGCCCGGACCTCAAGGGCCGCATCACTGTGCTCGACGAAATGCGCGACACCATCGGTCTCTTGATGCTCGATGACGGCGTGGATATTTCGGGTTCGTGGGGCGACGCCGAATTCGCCAAGGCCTCCGACACTCTGGCCAAGCAGATCAACGACGGGCAGATCCGCCAGGTGAAGGGCAACTCCTACAAGGAGGACTTCATCTCCGGGGACGCCATCGCCGGCATCGTCTGGAGCGGCGACATCGTGCAGATGAACTTCGAGAACAACGACCAGTGGGAGTTCATCATCCCCGAGGCCGGCTGCACCCTGTGGAGCGACAACATGCTGGTTCCGGTTGCCTCCCCGCGCAAGACCAACGCGGAGAAGCTAATGGACTTCTACTACGAACCGGAAATCGCGGCCCAGGTCGCCGCGTACGTGAACTTCATTTCGCCGGTCCAGGGGGCCAGGGAAGCCATGGAGAAGATCGACCCGAGTTTGGTCACCAATGCGCTGATTTTCCCGTCCGATGAGGATCTAGCGAAGGCACACGTCTTCAGGAGCCTGAGCGCCGACGAAGAAACCAAGTTCAACAGCCAATTCCAGACAGCAATCGGAGCATAATGTCTCGCAGCGACCATCAACGTAATTCCCTGCAACGCCTGGGCCGGGGCATTGCCGCGGCCCAGGTATCTCGACGGGGAGTGTTGGCGGGCGCCGGGGGATTGGCATTGGCCGGATTCTTGGCGGCCTGCGGCACCTCGGGTGCCAGCAAGGCCGCTGGGCCGAGTGCGGCTGCCGATCTCTCGGCGGATTCAAGGATCGTCAATTGGGCCAACTGGACCCTCTACCTGGATTACGACGACAAGTCCAAGAAGTACCCGACCCTTGAACGGTTCATGAAGGAAAGCGGAATCACGGCAAAGTACTCCGAGGACATCGATTCCAACGACACCTACTACGGCAAGATCCAGGCACAGCTTGCCTCGGGCAAGGACATCGGCCAGGACATCATCACACCGAGCGACTGGATGTCCGAGCGCCTGATCCGCCAGGGGTATGTCCAGGAACTGAACCACGACAACATCCCCAACATCAAGAACCTGTTGCCGGAACTGGAAAGCGTGCGATTCGACCCGGGACGCAAGAAGTCCCTCACCTGGCAGTCCGGTTTCACGGGCCTGGCCTGGAACAAGGAAGCCTTCCCCAAGGGTCTGAAGAGCGTTTCGGACCTCTGGGATCCCGCCCTGAAGGGGCGCGTCACGGTGTTGGATGAAATGCGCGACACCATGCCGATGCTCATGCTCGACGCGGGTATCGACGTCTCGGGTGACTGGGGTGTCGACGAGTATTCGAACTCCCTCGACGTGCTCGACAAGAATATCAAGAACGGACAGATCCGCCAGGTCAAGGGCAACTCCTACAAGCAGGATTTCATTTCTGGGGACGCCATTGCCGGCCTCGTCTACTCGGGTGACATCACCCAGTTGAACTTCGAGGAAGGCGACAAGTGGGAGTTCGTCATGCCCGAACAAAAGGGCCTGATCTGGAGCGACAACTTCATGGTCCCGATCGGCTCGCCGCACAAGACCAATGCGGAAAAACTCATGGACTTCTACTACGACCCCGCGGTCGCCGCCGAGGTTGCGGCGTACGTGAACTACGTTTGCCCCGTTGTCGGGGCACGCGAGGCCATGAAGGAGATCAACCCCAAGCTCGTCGACAACCCGTTGATCTTCCCCACCGAGGAATTCCTGAGCCTGGCAACCGCCGAACGGGAAATGACAGTTGACGAAGAAACCGAATTCCAGAACATGTTCCAGCAAGTGATTGGCGCCTAAATTGAGCACTCCAACAACCCTGAAGGATCCGGCCATGACCGGGGAGTCCTCGGGGGCCGACCTTCACCTCAGCAATGTGACCAAGCGATTCACGGATTTCACCGCGGTGGATGACCTGACGCTCACCGTCCCCAGCGGGACGTTCTTCGCGCTCCTCGGCCCGTCCGGCTGCGGAAAGACCACCACGCTGCGCATGATCGCCGGGCTGGAGCAGCCAACCAGCGGCAGCATCAGCATCGGCGGCCAGAACGTCACCAAGTTGCCCTCGTTCCAGCGCCAGGTCAACACCGTGTTCCAGTCCTATGCGTTGTTCCCGCACATGAGCGTGCTGGACAACGTGGCGTTCGGCCTGAAGCGCAAGGGCGTGAAGGACCAGCTGTCCCGCGCCAAGGCCGCACTGGAAATGGTGGAGCTCGGCCACCTGGCCTCGCGCAAGCCAAGCCAGCTTTCCGGCGGTCAGCAGCAGCGCGTGGCGCTCGCCCGTGCGCTGGTCAACCGGCCTGCGGTGTTGCTGCTCGATGAGCCGCTCGGTGCGCTGGACATGAAGC
Source organism: Paeniglutamicibacter sp. NPDC012692 (assembly GCF_042901625.1). Lineage (NCBI taxonomy): Bacteria > Bacillati > Actinomycetota > Actinomycetes > Micrococcales > Micrococcaceae > Paeniglutamicibacter > Paeniglutamicibacter sp. NPDC012692. The sequence continues at coordinate 1,677,242 of NZ_JBIBDE010000001.1, read as the reverse complement.
TGCGCCGCCAGATGCAGGTGGAGCTCAAATCGATCCAGACCGAGGTCGGCCTGACCTTCATCCACGTGACCCACGACCAGGAAGAGGCCATGACCATGGCCGACACCGTCGCCGTCATGAACAAGGGCAAGATCGAACAGATGGGCGCCCCGCGCGACCTGTATGAGCTTCCCAAGACGGCGTTCGTGGCCAACTTCCTGGGCAAGTCCAACCTGATGCACGGCACGGTGACCGAGGACCTGGGCGACGCCGTTGCCGTGGACGTCTCCGGCCACCGGCTGGTGATGCCCAAGAACCGTTCGGTGGCCCACAGCGGCGCCGCGATCGTGGGCGTGCGTCCAGAAAAGATGCGCATCCTGAACCTGCCCGATGACTACTCGCACACCGCCAACATGCTCACCGGAACCGTCCTGGATGCGTCCTTCACCGGCGTGAGCACCGAGTACCTCGTCGAGGTCCCGGGCATCGGCACCATCGGCACGTTCTCCCAGAACATGGGCCAGCACCCCGCCCAGCGTGGCGACACCGTCCGCATGACCTGGGAACCCGAGTTCTCGTTCGGACTGGACGGAGCGGAGAAAACAACCGAGGGGCAGGACGCGGTATGACTACCACCGCCACGCGTCCCCGCGGCAAGAAGCGCGGCGAGCCCGAGGACTTCCGCAGCGACGAGGAAATCGCTGCGGAGAAGCGCAAGGGACGGGTTGGGCTCTACCTGATCATTCCGGGCATGGCCTTCCTGGCCTTGTTCTTCGCCGCCCCGGTCTTGGTGCTGCTTTCCATGTCCCTGTACGCCAAGCCGCCGGGCGCCGAAATCGGCGAGTTCGTGCCGGCCCTGCAGTTCAGCAACTACACCACGGTCATCACCGCCTACTGGGACGTCTTCCTGCGTTCCTTCTTCTTTGCGCTGATCGCCACCGTTGCGGCGCTGCTGATCGGGTACCCCATGGCGTACCTGGTGGCGGTTAGGTTGCGCGGTCGCCAGCTCATGCAGGGAATCCTGCTCGTGTTGCTGATCGCCCCGTTCTTCTCCAGCTTCATCCTGCGCACGCAGGCCTGGAAGCAGATCCTCTCCGACGAGGGGCCTGTTGTCACGGTGCTTCGGGCGATTGCGATCCTGCCGCCGGACGGGCACCTCACGGCCACCGCGTTCGCGGTTGTCTGTGGCTTGACCTACAACTTCCTGCCGTTCATGATGCTTCCGATCTACGCCAACCTCGACAGGCTGGACACCAACCTGCTCGAAGCCTCGGGGGACCTGTACGCCAACCCCATCACGACGTTCTTCAAGGTCACGCTTCCGCTGTCAATGCCCGGCGTCTTTGCGGGCACCCTGCTGACCTTCATCCCGGCGGCCGGCGACTACGTGAACGCGGCACTGCTGGGCAACAACCGAGACACGGCGATGATCGGCCAGATCATCGATTCGCGCTTCTTCAAGGTTGTCGACTACCCGGGCGCCTCGGCCTTGAGCTTCATCCTGATGATCCTCATCCTGGCTTTGGTCCTCATATACATCAAGCGCTTCGGCACCAAGGAACTGTTCTAGGAGGTTATGGCATGAGACAAAAAATTGGACGCTGGTTCATCCCCGTCGTTGGAGGCCTCGCCTTCGTGTACCTTCTGGTTCCCATCGCATACATCTTTGTTTTTTCCTTCAACGATGCCGGGCGCACCAACCTTGAATGGCGCGGTTTCACACTGGACAACTGGAAGAATCCCTGCGGTGCACCGAACGTATGCGAGTCGCTGGCCAACTCGCTGCAGATCGGCGTTGTGGCAACACTTTTCGCTACCGTCCTGGGCACCTGCGTGGCCCTGGGTCTGGTCCGCTACAAGTTCAAGTTCCGCAACACGGCGGACCTGTTGATCATCCTTCCGCTGGCGACCCCGGAAGTCGTGCTGGGTGCCTCCCTGTTGGCCCAGTTCCTGAACCTGGGGTGGGAACTCGGCTTCACCACCATCGTGATCTCCCACATCATGTTCTGCATGTCCTTTGTGGTGGTGACAGTGCGGGCCAGGGTTTCCTCGCTGGACCCGCGTCTGGAAGAGGCCGCCTCGGATCTCTACGCCAGCCCGTTCATCACGTTCTGGAAGGTCACCTTCCCGCTGTTGCTTCCGGGCATCGTTGCTGCGGCGCTGTTGTCCTTCGCCATGAGTTTCGATGACTTCATCATCACCAACTTCAACTCCGGCAACTTCACGACCTTCCCGAAGTTCATCTACGTTTCGGCAACGCGCGGCATTCCGGCGCAGGCCAACGTGATAGGTTCGGCCATGTTCATCTTGGCCCTGGTCGTCGTGGTCGCCTCGCAGGTCATCGCGTACCGCAGGCGCAAGGCCCTCGCCGCGAGGTAGGGAGCCGCAAGCCGGACACCGGTATGCCCACGTCGATCCCGGATTCCTTGACGGACACCCGTCGCGGAATCCGGGATCGGCGTATTCCCGGCAAGATCCAAAACACGCCGGTGAGGTGAGCCGATGCGTGGCTATGGAAAGATGGTTCCCATGAGTGAACCGAAGTGGCTGAGCCCCATTGAACGAGAGGCTTGGCTGGCCCTGCTGTCGGTCACCACGCTGTTGCCGGCGGCCCTGGACAGTGAATTGCAGCTGCAGGCCAAGATCACGCTCTTTGACTACAACGTGCTCGCGATGCTTTCCGAAGCGGAGGACCGGACGTTGCCCATGAGCGAATTGGCCTCGCGCACCAGTGCTTCGTTGTCGCGGCTGTCGCACGTGGTGAAGAAGCTCGAGGCCCGGGGCTGGGTGGAACGCAGCCGCTCGGAATCCGATGCACGGGTCACCATCGCAAGGCTTACCGCCGCGGGCTGGGAGATGATCGAACACGTGGCCCCGGAGCATGTCGCCTCGGTGCGGCAGTTTATCTTCGACGGGCTTGATGAGAGCGACGTGGCGGAATTGGCTCGCATTGGCCGCAAACTCACCAGCCAGCTCGACCCTGAGCACTGGATTTTTCGCTGATTCTGCCCGTCGCAGAGCCGGTTGGCCGGTGTGCGATTCGGCGGTGCGAGGAGCAACGTGAGGCAGATCGCAATTAAAGACACGGTTTTGGTTGGCTTCGATTTGTCCGCGCATGTGTTAATCGCCTAGGATGGTAAGGCGTTAAGTCGTGCATGCCTATGGGTGTGCACGTTTACCCGTAAAACCGAATATCGCGATCAACCGAGTAGGGAAAAATACTCACCTGGTCGCGAGGTTCACCGTCTTTCACGCTAATAAAGGCGCTTCGGTTGGTTCTCACCCAGCCTGGTTACCTTCAAAGTGTGCAGTAATATACGGTGTCACAACTGGTGGCGGGACTCTTAATCGCAGATTCAGAGGCAGCAGTTTTCCGCTGTATCTGTAAACGAGTACCGCCAATATTTACTACAACTGAGGAGTGATCATGGCAGCTGTATGCCAGGTGACCGGTGCAGTTCCGAACTTCGGACACAGCATCTCCCACTCGCACCGCCGCAACAAGCGTCGGTTCGACCCGAATATCCAGAAGAAGCGCTACTGGGTTCCGTCCTTGCGCCGCAATGTTACCTTGACCCTTTCGGTCAAGGGCATCAAGCTCATTGACGTCCGCGGCATCGACGCCGTTGTAGCTGGACTCATTGCGAAGGGTGTGAAGCTCTAGTGGCTAAGGATAAGGACGTACGTCCGATCATCAAGCTCAAGTCGACCGCCGGTACCGGTTTCACTTACGTGACCCGCAAGAACCGCCGCAATGACCCGGACCGCCTCGTACTGAAGAAGTACGACCCGGTAGTCCGCAAGCACGTCGAATTCCGAGAGGAGCGCTAAACATGGCTAAGAAGTCTATGATTGCTAAGAACGAGCAGCGCAAGGTCATCGTTGAGCGCTACGCCGAAAAGCGTGCCGCACTGAAGAAGACCCTGGTTGACCCAAACGCAACCGACGAGGCACGCGAAGAGGCTCGTCTGGGCCTGCAGAAGCTGCCCCGCAACGCATCCCCGATCCGCGTTCGCAACCGCGACGCCATCGACGGCCGCCCGCGCGGTACCTTCCAGAAGTTCGGTATCTCCCGTGTTCGCTTCCGCGACATGGCACACCGTGGCGAGCTTCCGGGCATCACCAAGTCTTCCTGGTAAATTCCAGAAGCAGTCAAAGGCCCCAACCGATTCGGTTGGGGCCTTTGGCCATTTAACGGCTGGATCGAATCCGGTGCTTGGCGGCATCGGGCCTCTTTACCGGCGGCTTTCCACGGCGCTGGCGAATCGGATGGCTGCGCGCCGTCCGGATGGGCTAGGCGCCGCCGAACCACCGTTTCCACCACGGCGAGCGTGCCGGGGCTGTGGGGTCCAGCTCGGACGCGGACGTTGCCGCTCGTTGGGCGCGGCGCAGTTCCCACCCCTCGAGCTCGGCTTCGATGTCCCGCAACCTGGTGATCACCGGCGGGCCGCCGTTGAGTTGGCGGCGGGCGTTGATGATTCGCGCGTTGAAATCCTCTAGCAGATCCCTGATCTGGCTCCTGGAATGCAAGTCGTCCATGGTTGCCTCGAGCTCCGCGTCCTCCTTGCGCAGCATCAAGGCCGGCGGACCAACGCCGCTGATCTTCTCCCGCTCCATCATCCCCTTGACCCACCAGTCGGGGTCGGTGTTGTTGCCCAATCCCGGGATGGGCTTCCCCGCGTAGGCAAGGTTGTCGAAGTCGCCTCGGGCAAAGGCCGCGTCGAGGGCGCTGTTGGCCACCTCCCAGACCTCTTCGTCGGCATGGAAGTGCGGAGTTTCGGCGGGCTCGTCTTTCTCGTCGGCAAATTTTCGGCCTGTGGCTTGCGCATATTCATCAACCGGAATATCTTCGGTCTCCAGTTCCTGCGCCAAGCGGTATCGTGCGGCATGCAGCGACGCATCACGGTTTTCTTCGTGGTTGCGGTGTGTCATCTGAATCGACCGGCCTCTCTTTGTCCTCCATCTCAACCTTAACGAGCAGGGCGGCGCGGCGGCAATGAACGGAAGTCAGTGTCCGAATTTTCCCAAGACTCCTGACGGCGCGGGGGAGGAAGGGGTAGCTTTGATCTCCATGAGCACACACCCATTCGGCACCACAAACCATGATCCGCACCCTGGCGATTCCACGGCGCACGGCCGCCGCGCTGTGGGGGATGCCTCGGGCAAACGGATCCTGGTGACGGGTGCCAACGCCGGCATCGGTTTCTGGACCAGCCTGCAATTGGCCCAACGGGGTGCCGAGGTGATTCTGGCATGCCGGAACCAGTCGAAGGCAGATGCCGCGGTGCAAGCCATCCGTACGCGGGTGCCGAACGCCAAGGTGTCTTCGGTGACGATGGACGTGGCAAGCCTCGAGTCCGTCGCAGGGTCGGTCGAACGGCTTAGCGAGCTGGAAGGCCTCGACGTGCTCATTGCAAACGCAGGCGTGGTCCACACGCCCAAGGCACGTAAGCAAAGCGCGGACGGGCTGGAACTGGTCGCTGCCACCAACTTCTTTGGACACTTCGCGCTGGTTGCAGGCCTGTTGCCCGTGCTGGAACGGACTCCCGGAAGCCGTGTGCTCACCCTGGGTTCGCTGTCCACCCTCATGGTCAAGCCGAGGTTGGATGACCTGCAGCTGAGCAAGGGGTATTCGGGCTGGCAAGCGTATGCGCAGTCGAAAATCATGATGCAGTCCTTCGGATTCGAACTGGACCGAAGGCTGCAGGCCGCCGGGAGCCCGGTGCGTGCGTTGAGCGCGCATCCCGGTTACTCGATTTCGGGCCGCACGCCGGTGGTTCCCGGTGTCAATGAACCAAGCAGGGGAAAGCTGTTCGCGGACTCGTTGCAGGCGCCATTTACCCAGGGCAAGAACCGAGGTGCGTTGCCGATCGTGCGCGCTGCGCTGGATCCACAGGCATTCCGGAACGACGGAGCCGTGTTCTTCGGTCCCAAGGGTTGGCTCAAGGGGGCGCCGGTCCGATCGAAACCGGCACGAATCACGACCGATCCACGGGCCGCCGCAGCCATCTGGAAAGAGGCCGAAAATGCAACGGGAATCACTCTGCTTTCTTGAGTGAAGTACACCCCGGCGCAGGGAGACACCTGGACGGAACGATCCGAAAACCGGGTCCGGATCGAGCCTCGAAACACCACGAAAACGGGTGTGCGCGGCGTGGTCGGATCCGGCCCAAAAAAGTGCCCTTCATCTCTCTTTGGGCTTAAAACTGGCCGTTGAACGTGAAAAACCTGCCAAAGTTCAAAAAAATCCCGGGAACTCGCCCCATTTCGGGCGTTTCGCGTCTGAACATTTGGTAAGTTCTCACACAGAAGTCCCCGCGAATGCGAGGCGTCCTGAACCGAAATCGGTCGGGAAGAAAAGTCCAGGAGGACATACTTTGGCTATGAACCGTAGTGAACTTGTTGCAGCCGTCGCCGAGAAGACCGGCAACTCCCAGGTAGCCGTCAACGGCGTTCTGGATGCCGTGTTCGAGGTATTCGTTTCCCAGATTTCGCAGGGCGAAAAGGTTTCGATCCCGGGATGGCTCGCAGTTGAGCGCACCGACCGTGCAGCTCGCACCGGCCGCAACCCGCAGACCGGCGAAGCCATCCAGATCCCAGCCGGCCACTCGGTCAAGCTGACCGCTGGCTCCAAGCTGAAGGCTGCCGTTACCGGCAAGTAGTCTGCGCTCCCGCAGAAGCTTTCTAACCGCCCCGCACGATGGGTCTTCGGACCTGTTGCGCGGGGCCGTTTGGTTTAATGAAGGAAGTCCGAATGGCGCCTTGAGTTCTACGTTTCGTAGAATCGCGTAGAATGGGCTGCCAGGGCGCGAACGCCCACGGACAAACCGGTTGGAGGGACTAGGCATGGAAGATCGCGGCCTGCGCATTGTGCGTGGCTGGATTGGTGCGCTCGTGTGCACGTGCCTTGCCGTTGCCTCCCACACCGTGGCCGACGGCATGATGCCGCCCCTGGCGATTGTCGGCCTTGTCCTGGCGGTATCGGGTGCCGTGTGCACCGCACTGGCCTCGACCAACTTTTCGCTGATTCGCACGACGATTGCCGTCGTCCTGAGTCAGGGTCTCTATCACGCGGTCTTCGGCCTTTTCGGGCACCAGTCTGCAACGGGGCACCTGCAGGAATCCGGGGCGATGCCCGGACACGGTGCGCATTCCATGGTTCTGAACGTTGAAGAGGTCCTGCCGCCCAGCGCTGTTGCCGAATCACCGCTGGGCTACCTCATGCCGGTTTCGCACCTGCTTGCCGCGCTGCTGACCATCGCGGCCCTGCGCAAGGGTGAGCTGGCTGTCCGCTCCCTCGTGGACGGCATTTTGCTGTACGTTCCGCGACGCATCCTCTATGCCCGCGCCTGGCAGCCACTTGTTGCGCTGCGGTCCCGGGTTGTCTCATCCCCGATGCCCGTGGCTCGCCTGGACGTCTTGTTGCCCGCACTGCGCCGTCGCGGTCCTCCTGTCGGTCCTGCTTTCGCTTATTGCTAATCGCAGAACCCTCGACACAGGAACCCCGCCATGTACGGCGTGGACAAGGACCAAAAAACCATGAACGTTTCAACCCAGAATGCGGGCTCCAAGGCACGCTTTGCCGCCCTGCTTGCCATTGCACTACTCAGCCTGATGACGGTTTTCGGAGTCGGCAGCGCCCAGGCCCACGACGAATTGGTGGCCACAACGCCGGCAAACGGTGCGGAGCTGAAGACCTCCCCGGAAAAGTTCGTACTGACCTTCAGCGGGGATCTGAAGGAAATCGGCACCATCGTTGAGCTGAAGGACGAGAAGGGCCGGAGCATCCAGACGAGCTTCGAAATCGCCGGCCGGGACCTCACCGTCACGCCCGCAGCCACCCTGCCCAACAGCGATTACACCTTGGTGACCCGGGTCGTCTCCTCCGACGGCCACCCCATCGACAAGAAGCTGACGTTCAGCGTGAAGGATCCGAAGGCCGTCGATTCCGCTACACCGACCCCCGCCGCCACGCAGGCCCCCAGCGCGGCCCCAAGCTCCGAAGCCGCAACGGTTCCGGCGACCGAGCAGCAAAGCCCCGCGAAGCAGCTGGCAGGGCTTCCCACGGCCGTTGTCTGGCTCATCGCCGGTGTCGTCGTTCTCGGCTCGGTGCTCATGGTCCTGTTGAAGGTTCGCCGCCAAGGCAAGTAGGCCATCAGGGAGTCCTTGCCACAAACGTAGTGCGGCAACGGCACCCCACACACGTCCCGGCGAACGATCGTCGCCGAACGTACACACACATTTTTTGGCACCCACGCGTGTCCCGTTTCCCGGGCCGCCGCATGCTCTCTTGCGGTCGAGCCCTGCGAACCGCGCCCGCTGGATGCCGCGCGGATTCCGTTGGCGGCCCCTGAGGCAGAGCCCGGATGCTCCGCCCGTACCCTGGAGATTTCCCATGTCCTTGAACACCAGCATTCTGAACAACCCGACCTCCCGCTTCGCTCGCGCAGGCATCGTGGCGGCCGTCGTGGCGGCCCTGCTGAGCGGCTGCGCCAGCGCCAACACTCCCGATGCGGCAAGCCACGGCACGCATGCAACAGCCCAGGAAGGCGCGGTTCACGTCAGTGAAGCCTGGATCAAGGCCGCGCCGAAGGGAATGACCGGCGGCTTCGCCCAGTTGCACAACACCACGGGCCAGGAAAAGGCCCTTGTTTCGGTTTCCTCGGCCGTGGCCGAGAGCGTCGAACTGCATGACATGAAGGGAACCGGGACATCCATGACCATGGAAAAGCTCGACGGCCCGCTGGTCATTCCGGCCAACTCGACGGTCGCCTTGGAACCGGGGGCCAAGCACATCATGTTCATGGGCCTGAAGGAGGAACTGAAGGCCGGTTCCACTGCAACCGTGGTCTTCACCTACGCGGACCAGAGCACCGACAAGGTCGACTTCGAGATCAAGGAGTTCGGCGGGGCCAAGGAATCCTATGCACCGGAGGCAGAGCACTCCGAGCACGGGGATCACTGATCGTGGTGACAACCACAACCAACCAAACAAGCGCCCCGTCGCGGCGCGCCTTGCTCTTTGGCGGTGCGGCCACCGTCGCCGGTGCCGCCGCGGGGTTTGCCGCCGGATCCGGCGCAGGAACCGCGCAGGCAGCCGAAACGCAGCCCGGCGGCCCGTTGCACGGGCAGGAAACCATTGCCTTCCACGGTGACAGGCAGCCGGGAATCCAGACACCGGCCCCGGCCTTCGTTTCCTTCCTGGCACTGAACCTGATCCTGCCCGAGGCCTCAAGCCAGGTCGAGCAACGCGAGATCCTGCGTCGTGTGTTCCGGCTCGTCAGCGACGATGCGTCCCGGCTCATGGCCGGGAGGGGCATCCTGGCCGACACGGAACCGGAACTCGCGGCCAACCCGGCCCGGCTGACGGTCACCATGGGACTGGGGCCGCTCGCGGTGAAAACCTTGAACCCCGGTCTGCTGCCGGGCTGGCTCAAGGACCTTGAAGCATTCCCCGCGGACAAGCTGGACTCCGCATGGGGCCAGAGCGACCTGATCCTGCAGATCTGCGGGGACGACAGGATGTCGCTGGCCCACGCCTCGCGCGCCTTGCTCAAGGACCTGAAGCCTCTTGCCACGCCCCACTGGGTGCAGGAGGGGTTCCGCCATTCGCGTGGTTCCCAGGACGAGGCGGCCACCATGCGCAACCTCTTCGGGCAATTGGACGGCACCGGAAACCCGAGGGGTGACATGCTTGAACGAGCGCTCTGGGGCGGCGACAACCTGGAACCCTGGGTTCCAGGCGGCACCTCGTTGGTGCTGCGCCGGATCGAGATGGACCTCGACACCTGGGACCAGGTGGACCGTCCGGGGCGGGACTTCTCCCTGGGGAGGCGGCAGGACACCGGTGCTCCGCTGACCGGCAGCCACGAGTTCGATTCGCCGGACCTGCGCGCCACGGACGAGCTGGGGTTGCCCGTCATCTCCCCGGATTCGCACGTTGCGCGTGCCCAGCCGCGCGAGGCCGACGAAATCATTCTGCGCCGCGGTTACAACTACCTGGAACCGGACAGCGCGGGATTGCTTTTCGCCTCCTACCAGTGCGATGTCGACCGCCAGTTCCTGCCCATCCAAAGGCGGTTGGCCGAGTCCGACATGCTCAACGAATGGACAACGGCCATAGGGTCGGCGGTCTACGCAATCCTTCCGGGGTGCGCGGAGGGCTCGTACCTGGGCAAGGAATTGTTCGCCGGTTGATTGCGTGCCCGCCGTGGTGCCGTGGTGCCGTGGTGGCGCACAACACCACGGCACCACGGCGGGCGCCGAACGATGGGAGAATGATCAAGCGTGGAAGTTGAAAGGACATTGTGAACAAGTCACAGAACACCGGACTCCGGGATGAAACAAAGACCTCCGGGGGCTCCGTCGGCAGGCTCTGGCCGGTCCTGACCCTTCCCGCCATTCTGCTGGGGCTTATCGCCCTGGTGGCCGCCAGCGTCTTTGCGGGCACCTCCGCGGCCAGCCAGCTCGGCGACCCGGGTGCCTTCGTGCGCTGGGCGCTTCCGATCGCCAAGGCCATGCACCACACGGCAATGTCGATCACCATCGCAGCGCTGGTCTTCGCCGCGGCGATCCTGCCGCGCTCCACCAAACCCAAGCGCCCCGCCCAGCGAGAGCACGACACCGACGGCGGCGAGGCCCACCCGGCGTTCGTGCGCGCCATGAACCTCGCGGCAGCCTCGGGCATGGTCTGGACCCTCGCGGCCGCCGCGGTGCTGGTCTTCAGCTTCTGGGACCTCGTCGGCAAGCCGATGAGCCTGGACCCCACCTACACCACGGCAATGCTCGACTTCGTCCTGCAGATTTCCGTCGGACGGGCCTGGGCCTGGATGATCGTCATCGCGGCGATCACCTCCTCGCTGGCCTTCGGCGTGCGCTCCCCGGCATGGGTGGGCGCCGCGGCCGCATTCTCCATGACGGGGGTGCTGCCGATGTCGCTGATCGGCCACGCCGCCGGGGGCGACGACCACTGGGGAGCCGTCAACGCGATAGGCCTGCACCTGGTGGGCGTGTCCCTCTGGTTCGGCGGCATCGCGGTGCTCGCCGCGCTGGCCCCGCTGCTGCAGGGCAAGGCCCCGGGACGCCACGGCGGAACCGCTCCCATCCTGGCCGGCACCGTCCTGCGCAGGTTCTCCGCGCTGGCCACCATCTCGATCTTCCTGGTCGCCGGTTCCGGCGTTGTCAGCGCCACGATCCGGATCACCAGCTGGGAGCAGCTGAACAGCCCCTACGGCTGGTTGGTCATCGCCAAGGCGATCGCAACCATCGGCCTGGGCGCGCTCGGCCTGGCCCACCGCCGCTACGTCATTCCCCGCCTCGAGGCCGGCCAGGTCGGCGCGCTGAATGCCGCATGGCGCGTGGTCGGCATCGAAGCGCTCATCATGGCGGTGGTCATGTCGCTGGGCACCGTCCTGGGCCGCACCGCGCCGCCGACCCCGGATTCCCCGCCGGAAGTTCCGAGCCCCGCGCGCCTGCTCAGCGGGTACGAGCTGCCGCCGGAACTCACGAGCGACAGCTGGCTCACCGTATGGCGCCTCGACTGGCTGTGGGTCGCCATCATCATCATCCTGGCCGCGCTCTACGTGATTGCGACCGTCAAGGTGCGCCGCCGCGGCGACAAGTGGCCGATCCTGCGCCTGGCCGTCTGGATGGTCGGCCTGGCCGCCCTGTTCTACATCACCTCCGGCGCCCCGGCCGTCTACGGCATGGTGCTCTTCTCCATGCACATGGTCGACCACATGGCCCTGACCATGGTCGCCCCGCTGTTCCTGGTCATGGGCGCCCCCGTGACGCTGGCGCTGAAGGCCCTGGCATCGCGCACCGACGGCACCCGCGGCCCGCGCGAGTGGATCCTGGTGCTGGTGCACTCGAAGTACTCGGCGATCATCACGCACCCGATCTTCGCCGCCGCCAACTTCGCCGGGTCGATCATCATCTTCTACAACACGGACCTCTTCGGCTTTGCGCTGCGCCAGCACGTGGGCCACGAGCTGATGAACGTGCACTTCCTGCTCACCGGCTACCTCTTTGCGCTGAGCATGATCGGCACCGACCCGGTGCCCAAGCGCGCGCCCTACCCGCTGCGCCTGGTGATCCTGCTGGCCACCATGAGCTTCCACGCGTTCTACGGCGTGTCCCTGATGGGGTCGACCTCGCTGATCCAGGCCGACTGGTTCGGCAACCTGGGTCGCCCGTGGGGCGAGCCCGCGATGGAGGACCAGCGACTGGGGGCCGCCGCGATGTGGGGCATCGGCGAGGTCCCCACGCTGCTGCTGGCACTGGGCGTGATGGTGGCCTGGAGCCGCGACGACGCGAGGGAATCCAAGCGCTCGGACCGCAAGGCGGACCGTGACAACGACGCGGAGCTGCAGGCCTACAACCAGATGTTTGCCCAGCTGAAACAACAAGACCAGGAGATTGAACGACGTGGCCGCTAAGAACAAGATGGGTGCCCTGCGCGCCCTCGCCCTGACCGCGTCGTTGGGCCTGTTGCTGGGCGGCTGCGCGGCCAAGGACCCGGGACTCGAGCTCCCGGCGGGCCACGCGCCGCTCCCCTCCAGCGCCGGCGCCAGCCCCAGCGCGCCCGCAGCCTCGTCCGGCGCCCAGGATCAGCTGACCACCGCGCAGCTGGCCGTCGCCTCGGGCATCTCCATGGCCGCTCGGCTGGGCTTCGACCAGGCACGCGTCATCGACGGCCAGGAACTTGAATCCCTCAAGGAAGCCCCGCAGGACTCGCTCAACGGCGTGGTCGTCATCCCCTCGCAGTGCTCCGAGGTCATCGAGTCGCTGAACTGGTCTCCCGTGCAGATGGGGGCCGAGGGCGCGCGCACCGACTTCCTGACCGACAAGATCGCGGCCACCGGATCGGTCGAGGTCGCAAAGATCACCGATAAGCCGGCGCTGGAGAAGCACTACGGCACGGTGCTGCGCATGCTCACCGAATGCAACAAGATCTCCCTGCACCAGGAATCGGAAACCGTCCCGTTCACCACGCAGAAGCCCGCGGTGAAGGAGGACCAGGCCGATTCGGCCATCCTGTGGACCCGCGCCAAGCCGGGACACGCCATGCGTCAGCAGGCCCTGGTGCTGGTCAAGACACAGGGGGACTACGTCGGCATGGTTTCGTTCATCGCCTCCGACGGGCTGGACTCGCCCGAGTTCACCCAGATGGCCGGCGAAATCCTCAACGCGGCACTGACCCAGGCCCGCTAGGGACGGTCGGCTCCGGGCCCCGTTCGGGGCCGGAAGTAGCATCGGGTCGCGATGTTGCCGGCCGGGAGGTCCAACGGGTAGATGTTGCGGGATGCCCGCGCGCCTTGACGGACGGTTTTTGCGGGCCCCTGTCGGCGACGGTGCTGTATCGTCCCTGACATCAGCGGCCCCTGGGCACGTGTCCGTGTGGTTGACGCCGTGGCGTGGATGCGCCGGCCACGCCGCAACCGGCCCCGCGAATCGGCCACGCCCATCTTCAGGGATCCGCGACGTCGCAATCGCAACGTCAGCAAAAGACAATGATCCCTTGATTCGTCGTGACCTCTTGCATAGCATCAGCGAAATCGCGGGTCCGTCTTTCACCGGTCAGCCAACCCGTAGAACGCCAGACCACGCCTGCCGTTGCGAGCCCGGGGCCGGTCAAGTCGGGGCTGGCGGATTCTTTGTTCGGCATTCCCAAAATTGCTCCATTCAGGATTCGGAAAGGAGAACAATCAAAATGTCGCGAATGGGATACAACCCGGTTGCCCGAGCAGTGCACGTCATACGCAACAATCAAGACCTCAAGCTTCCGAACGAGGTCGCTTCCGCCATCGGAAAGCTGGAGCGGCTGGAGGCATTGGCGGCGGAGACCCAAAGAGCCGGCGCCTTATCCGGTGCAATCGTCGAGAACATCGTTGAACAGGAGGCCATAGACATGGCTGCAGTGGCCGCGTTGGCGCTGCAGCCCGTGGTGGAAAACCATCTTGAGGAAGCCATTGATCAAATGGTCACGCGGGTGTTCGGCCTATTGCGGCAACACCGGAATGCAATTCTTGACACTGTGCGCAAGGAATTTTTCGACCCGGCATTGAAGCAGCTGACCGAGCTTGCAAACAACACCGAGGCCGACACCACCGTCGACAAGCTCGTGGGACAGGGACGGTTGGACGTTGCGGAATCTTTCGCCGAGGGGGAGACTGCACTTGGCAGGCTCCGGTGTGCGCGAGAGCTCATCCCGGCGATCATCATGGACTTGCCTCGGGGCGGTGCACGGGACTTTGCAATGCTCAACATGTACAGATGCCCGGACATTGCCCTCGAAGTCTTGGATGATCCGTTTTTCACCACCGAGCTTGCCCAGACCCTGGAGATCATCCGGCGGGGTGGCGGGCCATGGATTCCCACCGCCGATGAAATCAGGGCGCATCGGCCCGCATACGAGCAGGAAAGCCTTCAGCGGTATGTCGATGCCGACGGCAAACTGGCCAGCACCGGGGAGAGCTTGTAGCCGCAGGGCATGCTCCCGCGCTGCTTTCGGTTCTTGTCCCGGTGAGGCAAAGCGTGCAATCAGCCCGGTGCCGGATCCCTTGCCGGGGCCGGAAGTAGCATCGGGTCATGATGTCGCCGACGGGGCCGCAAAAGCTGGATAATGGGGTGCAGCACCGCGTCAGCCGACAAGCTCAAGGAGTACCCCCCATGACAGCCCCCTCAAACACCGGAACCGAATCGGTCCGCACCTCCTACAAGGTCCGTGCCTCCGAACTCGTCGGCCGGAACTGGTTGAACACCGGCGGCAAGCAGCTGTCCCTCGAGGACCTGCGCGGCAAGATCACGATCCTGGACTTCTGGACCTTCTGCTGCATCAACTGCCTGCACGTCTTGGACGAGCTGCGCCCGCTTGAGGCGAAGTACTCCGACGTCCTGGTCACCGTCGGCGTCCACTCGCCGAAGTTCGAGTACGAGGCCGATCCGGTGGCGCTAGCCGCGGCCGTCGAGCGCTACGAAATCCACCACCCGGTGCTCGACGACCCGGAGCTCGTCACCTGGCAGGCCTACGCGGCCCGCGCCTGGCCGACCCTGGTGGTCGTCGACCCCGAGGGCTACATCGTCGCCCACCTCTCCGGCGAGGGCCACGCCAGCGGCATGGAATCGCTGATCGAGGAACTCATCGCCGAGCACACCGAGAAGGGGACCCTGCACCGCGGGGACGGACCCTACGTGGCGCCCCCGGCACGCGAGGGCGACCTGCGTTTCCCGGGCAAGGCCGTCGCGCTGGAAAACGGGAACTTCCTGGTCGGTGATTCCGGCCACCACCGCATCGTGGAACTGGGCAACGACCTGACCTCGGTGGTGCGCACCTTCGGATCCGGCGTCAAGGGCTTCGCCGACGGCGACGCGCAGACCGCCCAGTTCAACGAGCCGCAGGGCCTGACCCTGCTGCCGGCCGAACTGGCCGCAAGCCTCGGCTACCACGTGGTCGTCGCCGACACCGTCAACCACCGCCTGCGCTCGCTCAACCTGGAAACCGGCGCCGTGGGCACGCTCGCGGGCAACGGCGTGCAGCGCCTGCTCGACGCCGAACAGGCCCGCACCGCCGCTGACAACGCGGCCGACGCGGACGCCTGGATCAGCGACCTGGGCAACGACCCGCTGAACACCTCGCTGTCCTCGCCGTGGGACGTGCTGTGGAGCGACAAGGCCAACGCGGTCGTCATCGCCATGGCCGGAACCCACCAGATCTTCTCCTTCGACCCGTCCAGCCTGGCGCTGCGCGTCTTCGCCGGAACCGGGCTCGAGGGCCTGGCCGACGGCAAGCCGGGGGAGAGCTGGTTCGCCCAGTCCTCGGGCCTGGCCTCCGACGCCCAGGGAAACATCTGGGTTGCCGATTCCGAGACCTCCGCGCTGCGCCGCCTGGTGCTGGCCGAGGACGGTTCGGTCGAGGCCGTCGAGTCGGCCATCGGCGCAGGGCTCTTCGACTTCGGCTTCCGCGACGGCGCCGCAGACCAGGCACGCCTCCAGCACCCGCTGGGCGTTGCCGTGCTGCCGGACGGCTCGGTCGCGATCGCTGACACCTACAACGGCGCCGTGCGCCGCTACGACCCGGCCACCGCCATGGTCAGCACGCTGGCCCGCGGCCTGAACGAACCCGCGGACGTGCAGCTCGACGACACCGTGGACGGCGAGCCGGTGCTGCTGGTCGTCGAGACCAACAGCCACCAGCTGGTGCGACTGCCGCTGCCGGCCGAGGCTCTGGTGGTCGACGAGGGCGCGGCGCAGACCCAGCGCCCCAAGACGAAGGTTGCAGCCGGGGCGCACGAGCTGACCGTGCGCTTCTCCGCACCCAAGGGACAGAAGCTCGACGACCGCTGGGGCGATCCCACGCAGCTGAAGATTTCCTCGTCCCCGGAGGAGCTGCTGCTGGGCGGCGGCGGAACCTCCACCGGCCTGAAGCGCACCCTGCAGCTCAACCCGGAGGTCTCCGAGGGCGTGCTGCACATTACCGCGCGCGCCGCTGCCTGCGACGGCGAGCCCGGCGGCGAAATCCCCGACCACGCCGCCTGCCACCTGTACCAGCAGGACTGGGGCATCCCGGTGATCCTGGATGCCGAGGGCGAGACCGAGCTGGTCCTGGACCTGCGCGGCATGGACTGACCTGCGGCCTAGCAGTCGAGCCGAGGCCCCCTGGGTGTTTTCCGGAATTTTCCGGTCGACACCCAGGGGGCCTTTCGCTTGCCGCCGCGCGTTGTTGGGCGTCTCACGCGGGATGATCCGCCGATGGTGATCGGCGTCATGGCGGGAATAATTCGGCCGAAGTATTGTTAGCAATGCTAAGGAACTAATCGAGGTCGAAACCAAAGACGCCCACACGCAGGGCTCGCCGAAGGAGGATCCGTGACCACCCCGGATCAAGAGAACGCAACTGAAAACGAACCGAAACCCGTACGAACAAGCGCCACACGCAAGAAACCCGCAACCAAGACCGGGGACCTGGCCGCCGAGCTGCGCGTGGCCATCATGAAGACTTCCCGGCGGCTGCGCACGGAATCCAGCTCCGAAATGCTGACCCCTGCCCAGTACTCGGTGCTGGCCGCGCTGAAGACAGAGGGGCACACCATCGGTGAGCTGGCCCAGCGCGAACAGGTCGCGGCGCCCTCCATGACGCGCATCGTGAAGTCGCTGGTCGAGTCCGGCTGGGTGACCCGCACCTCCAACGCGCAGGACGCCCGCCAGGTGATGATCGACATCAGCGAGGAGGGCATGCGCACCTTCGTCGGAGCCCGCAGCCAGCGCACAGCGTGGCTGGCCCGTCGGATCGACCAGCTGGGGGAGGACGACCGACAAATCCTTGCAAGGGCCGCCGCCCTGTTGCAGGAAATGAGCGCGAAATGAGCAAGATGTTCCGCGCCCTGAGGATCCCCAACTACCGCCTCTGGACGGCCGGCGCCCTGGTGTCCAACATCGGCACCTGGATGCAGCGC
Organism: Paeniglutamicibacter sp. NPDC012692; assembly: GCF_042901625.1. Classification (NCBI taxonomy): domain Bacteria; kingdom Bacillati; phylum Actinomycetota; class Actinomycetes; order Micrococcales; family Micrococcaceae; genus Paeniglutamicibacter; species Paeniglutamicibacter sp. NPDC012692. Next base: position 1,659,810 of record NZ_JBIBDE010000001.1, on the reverse strand, counting down.
GTTGCCCAGGACTGGCTGGTCCTCACGGTGCTCACCAACCACGACGGGACCGCGGCCGGCGTCACCACCGGCCTGCAATTCCTCCCCATCCTGTTCCTGGGGCCCTTTGCCGGGGTGCTCGCGGACCGGATGAACAAGCGCAAGCTGCTGGTGATCACCCAAACGGCCATGGGGTTCTTCGCCCTCTGCCTCGGCCTGCTGGTTGTCACCGGCACCGCCGAACTCTGGCACGTGTACCTCCTGGCGCTGGGTCTGGGCGTCGCCAGCGCATTCGACGCACCGGCACGCCAGGCGTTCGTCTCCGAACTCGTCCCCGCCGACGACCTGCCCAACGCGGTGGCACTGAACAGCGCATCGTTCAACCTCGCCCGGCTTGCGGGCCCCGGCGTGGCCGGCCTAATCATTGCCTTGCTTGGAACGGCACCTGCCTTCCTGATCAACGCGGCAAGCTTCGGCGCCGTGATCTTCTCGCTGAGCCGGATGCGCAAGGAACAATTCCAGCCGACCACATTGGTGGCCCGGGAAAAGGGGCAGATCCGGGAAGGCCTCGCCTACGTCGGCAAGCGGCCCGACCTGCTGCTGATCTTCGGCCTCGCCTTCGTGGTTTCCACCTTCGGGCTGAACTTCCAGTTGACCAACGCCATGATGGCCACCGACGTCTTCGGGGTCGGCGCGGGCGAGTTCGGCCTGCTGGGAACCCTCATGGCCGTCGGAACCTTCGCCGGGGCGCTGCTGGCGGCCCGGCGCGCCCGGCCGCGCATGCGCTACCTGTTGGGCGGCGCCGTCGGTTTCGGGCTGGCCGCCCTGATTGCAAGCGCCATGCCGACGTTCTTCTGGTACGCGGTCATGATGGTTCCCGTGGGGTTGGCGTCGCTGACGTTCCTGAACAGCTCGAACACCACCATCCAGCTTTCGGTGGATCCCGCCTACCGAGGCCGGGTCATCGCGCTCTACGTTGTGGTGGTGCAGGGCGGAACGCCCTTCGGCGCACCGTTCGTGGGCTGGCTGGGAACCGAATTCGGCGCCCGCTGGTCGGTGGGAAGCGGTGCGATCATTTCGCTGGTCGCCGGGCTGATCGCCGTGGCGATCGTGCTGCACCAGCGCCACCTCAAGTCGAGGACGCCGGCGGAACTGCGTCGCCGCGGATACCGGCTGGTCCCGGCCATGGGCCACTAAGGCAGCGGGGTCACTCGCTGGCCACGGGGATGACCCGGGCCTTGGTGGTGCCGGCCTTGAGCTCCGCGGTGAAGCCGAAAGCCTCGTCGAACGAATGCTCGGAGGAGGCGCCGGTGCGCAGGTCTTGTTCGGTAACCTGGAGCCGGGTCTTGACCGTCAGCGGGCGCAGGGCCCACTCCCCGTTGTAGGAGACGATCTCGGCCTTCGGGTAATCCAGGATGCTCCAGTGGATCGAATCCGAGCGGACCCGGGCCGAGGTGGAGTAGCTCATGGGGCAGCTTGCCGGCATCAGGACCTGCTGGCTGGCGCAGTCATCCAGGTACTTCTTGATTTGCCCGTTGACCTCTTCCACCAGGGCCTTGGTAGGTTCGGTTTGGAGCTTCACCGCGGTTCCCTGCGCGTTCGGGTCGGTGACCGCGATGCCGCGGGAATCGGCCGCAAAGTTCTGTGTTTCAAAGCCGGCGTTGACCACCGAGGGTGCAAACACCGGGATCGTCGTCTTGCCGTTCTCCAGCGGCGCGGGCAAGCCGTTGATGTCCACTTCATTGGTGGTGCTCGCCGAGACTTCCACCGTGGGCAGGATCGAGGGCACGAAGTTCCAGCGGTCGAAGAACAGCCAGCTGCGGCCGACCGACTGCAAGCTGTAGCTGGTCTGCTGTTCCGTGCCGTGGACGGTGTAGCTCGCCGTCACCTGCACCACCTTCCCGCTTCCGGGGAGATGCTCCGGCTTGCCCACCGTGAAGTCCCTGATCTCGGCGCTGGCGGCACGCAGCCCGTCGCCGTCGAGCAGCAGGCCGTTGCCTTCGGGCACCGTCGCATTGAGCATGCCCAGGGCCTGCGCGCCCTCGCCGGCCACCAGGTGCGCCTGCAGCTCCCTGACCTTCTGGCTCGGTCCGAAGGTCGTGTGGTTCACCAAGATGATGACGGATACTGCTGCTACGGCCAGCAGCACCAGGGCCGCCGCCCAAATGGCTGCGACCCTGGTGGGGGAAAGTCGTTCGCTCATGATCCTCTAGGCTACCGGGAATCTGAAGCGGCTATGACCTGCGTGTCCTTAGCGGCGCCTGCGCCTCTTGGTTCCGAACATTCCGCGCAACAGTTCGCTGCCGATCGCGTTTGCCGCCTGCAAGGCCATGTCCAGCAGTGGGTTCCCGGCTTGGGCTGGCTGCGCCGGGGGAGCGGACCGCGTGCGTGGAGCCGACTTCTTGGCAGGCTTTTCGTCCTCGAATTCGGGCATGGAATAGTCGGCGGCACCAGGCCCCGGGGCCGAGCTCGGCAGCGAGGAGGGCTTGCCGAGGATGGACTCCTCGATCCTGCGCGCCTCGGCATCGATGTCGGCCTGGGACTGGCCGGCACCCGGGATCCGCCCGCCCACCGAGCCGCCCGTGGGCACCGGGGCCGTCACGCCGGGGAAACCCGCGCTGGGGGCGTTCGGCGCCAGGACGGACGTGGCTGCCGGTGCCGCGGTGAGCTTCTCGAACGCCGATTCCCGATCCACGGACGTGCCGTAGACCTGCATCAACGCAGAGCCCTGGATGATTCCCGCAACCGTCGCGGGGTTGGAGGGCCCCATCGTCGATTCGGGGCTCCACATGCGCGTCCAGGCCACCGGGGTCGGCGCGCCCTTTTCGTTCATCACCGTCACCACGGCTTCGCCCGTCCCGGCCTGGGTGAGCGCCTCTTCCAGGTCGTAGTCGCTGGTCGGGAATGTCGAAATGGTTGCCTTCAGCGCCTTGGCGTCATCAGGGGTGAAGGCGCGTAGCGCGTGTTGCACGCGGTTGGCCAGCTGGCCCAGCACGTCCGACGGGACGTCCTTGGGAGTCTGGGTCACGAAGAACACTCCGACGCCCTTGGAACGGATCAGCCGCACGGTGGTGGTGATCGAGGTCAGGAACGCCTTGGAGGCGCCTCGGAACAGCAGGTGGGCCTCGTCGAGGAAGAACACCAGCTTGGGCTTTTCCGGGTCGCCGACTTCCGGCAGCTCGGCGAACAGGTCGGCGAGCAGCCAGATCATGAACGTGGAGAAGAGCACGGGCTTTTCCATCAGGGTGGGCAGCTCGAGGCAGCTGATCACGCCGCGGCCGTCGGGGGCCACGCGCAGGAGTTCGGACGTGTCGAACTCCGGTTCCCCGAAGAAGCTGTCCATGCCCTGGGCTTCGAGGGTCACCAGCTCGCGCAGGATGACACCGGCGGTGGCCTTGGAAACGCCGCCGAGGTTCTCCAGCTCGGGCTTGCCCTCGTCGCTGGTCAGGTACTGGATGACGGCGCGCAGGTCCTTGAGGTCGTACAGCTCAAGGTCCTTGGTGTCCGCGTAGTGGAAGATCAGCTGCAGGCAGGATTCCTGGGTCTCGTTCAGCTCCATGATGCGGGAGAGCAGCAAAGGGCCGAAGGATGAGATGGTGGCCCGGATGGGGATGCCCGCCCCGTCGCCGCCGAGGGAAAAGTACTCGACGGGAAATGACTTGGCGGACCATTCCATGCCCACCGAGGCGGTGCGAGCCAGGAGCTTCTCGGAGGGCTGTCCGGGGGTGGACAGCCCGGTGAGGTCTCCCTTGATGTCCGCGAGGAACACGGGGACGCCGTGGCCGGACAACTGTTCTGCCATCAGCTGCAGGGTGATGGTCTTGCCGGTTCCGGTGGCGCCGGCAACCAAACCGTGCCGATTCATCATGCGGACGGGCAATCGCACCTGCGCCTCGGGATGGACCTGGCCATCGACCAGGGCCGCGCCCAAATTGACTGCCAGCCCCTCGAACGAGTAGCCGGCGGCGATGGTTTCTACATGCTGAGCTGTTGTCATCTTGGCCATGCCCATAGCCTACGTTCTGGATGCCGCAAGGTGTGGTTGGCACGCCAAATATTGTGTTGACGACGGCTCATGTCATGCGACGGAGGCTACAAGTTCCTTGGTGAAGGGGAGGTGGCCAACCGTCTCGGGATCGGCCTCGAGATCGAAAAGAGGGGTGTATCCGGCCTTCAGATACAGCCGTACGGCCTCGGGCTGGCGGGGACCGGTTGTCAGGTACACGCTCCGGTACCCGTAGTTTCGGGCTTCCTCTTCCAATGCGTGCAGGACCATGTGGGCCAGCCCGCGGCGACGGTGGTCTTCGTGGGTCCAGATCCTCTTGAATTCGGCAACGCCCGCCTTGTACCGCCTGAAGGCGCCCCCGGCGATGGTCCGGCCGCCCTCCTGCATGAGCAGCAGGCTGCCGACCGGCGCGGCAAATTCGGTGGCGGGGTAGCGCTGCATCTCTTGCTCGGTGCCGCCGAAGAAATCCCCGTAGCGTTGCGTGTACTCGAGGGTGAGGCCGGCGATGAGCGGTTCGGCGCGCGGATCGTCAAGGGACGCCCGAACGACTACCTGTTTGCGGCTGGACTGGGGGGACGTTGTACTCATGATATTTACCCTACGTAGCGGTGGACTGAATCAATGCAGGCGGCCAAGGCCGTTTCCGACATGAATGTGGGTTCGGGACGGGCAACCGGTTTCGGGATGCTTGTGAGGACCAGACGGGCCAGGGCGTCGGTGTCCCGGAACGGCGCCGCGTTGGAGAGCGGCCGAGAAAACGCTCCCGCGCTCCACCCCGAGATCCCGGCGCCCACCGCATACAGCCAGGGGCATGCCGACCCCTGGCCGTCCACGGCCCGGTACTCGTCATCCACCAACAGCTTTCCGGTCCCGCTGGGTTCCTGGGTGATCAGGCCGCGGGCAAAGAGCGCGAGCAGGAGCGGATTGCTGGTGGTTTCCAGCGTGGAAGCCGGCAGACGCGCCTCCACGAATGCCTCTGCCCGCGCCACGTGGCCGTCCACGGCGCCACGGGCAACAAAGCAGCGGCCGTCCGGATCGATGTCGAATGTCGTTCGGGGCCCGAGGAAACGGATGAGCCCGGCCCTTTCAAGTGCCAGGAGCTCCCGCAGCCTGCTCGCCGGGGGACCGGAATCAACGTAGCTGAAGAAGCCGTGCCACCAGCCCGAGACGTCGCGCCGGCTCGATTCATGCAGGTCGTCCAGGGAGATGATGCGCCCCAACTCCATGTAGCAACCGAGCAGGCCGAGGAACAGCCCCAGTGTCTCGGAATTCTCTCCGCCGTCGCGCAGGGCAATGTCCGTGGCCACGGCCTCGCGCACGGCCGATTGGACCTGGTCCGGAGTGACGAATTCCCGTGCGGCCAGGGGGTGGTCCAGGGCCTCGAAATCGAGCCGGTCCCTGGGATCCGGGATGGCCCGGTCCACCAGCGCTTCGCGCTCGGGGGAGTACCAGTCCAGGGGCGCAAACAGGTCGGCGAACTCCGTCCAGGGTACATTCGCGCGTTCGGGGGACGCCGTGAGCAATTCGCGGTAGTACCCGTAGGCGGCGTCTTTGGCCACCAACGGCCACAGATGGATCCTGAAGTCCAGGAGCCCGTGACGCTGCCGCAGCCTGTCGACGGCCTGTGCGGTCAGGAAGCGCAGCCCCTTTCCGGGTTCCCCGCGCAACCCGCCGCGGATCTTTGACAGGTAGGGGACGCCGCGCCGGGAGCCGACCAACAAGCGCGGTTCCTTGCCCGATGGCTCATAGGTCAACGAACCGTCGGGCCGGGCGGTGAAGCTGCCGCCTCGACCCTGCATCAGCAGCACAAACAGGTCAACGAACGCCAGGCCCATGCCGGAGACCAGCACGTCGGTTCCGGGCCGCAGCCCCGACAGGTCGACGTCGTTGGTGTAGTCGGGCGGTATGTACGTCAGCCGTGCCTGGTTGTCGGCCGCGAAGCGGGCAAAGCGCCGGGAGGGGGCATCCGGGAGGGCATCGGTGTGTCCCTGGGCCAGCACCACCTGGTCCGCCTCCAGCGAGGCCCCGGATGCCAGTTCTATGCGGTGTAGCGCACCGGGTGCGCCGGGAAGAATGTCCACGACCGTATCTTGTCGGAAGGCCACCTCGATTCCATCCGGGAGGGCCGCCACCGCGCGTGCCAGGAACCATTCGAGGTAGTGGCTGTGCAGTTTGCGGGTGGGGAACGAATCGGCCCCGAGCGCTGCAATCTCCTCGCCCAGCGCGCTGCCGGGAGCGAACGATGCCGTGTCGATCCCGGGGCAGGTGCCGGCGCGCACCTGGCACACCCATTCCCACAACGAGGGTCCGGGTACCGCAGGCCCCTCGCAGGTCACGGATGCGTCGGTAAACATGCTCACGTCCATGGCCATGGAGTTGAGCTTCAGCAGCGGGGACTGGTCGCCGCGCCAGATGCGCCCGGCCCCGGGCGGGAACGGATCGACCACGTCGATATGCAGGGAGTCGACACCGAGTTCCCGATGGTTTGCCGCCACCCGTTCCAGCAGCATGGCGGCACGCGGGCCGCCGCCGACGATCAGAAGACTGGACGCCGGGTTGTCGATCGAAGAACGCCCGACAGGTCCGTGTGTTGTCCTCGGTGGCAGGCTCATGTGTGCTCCCTTGATCTCTCGCTTCGTCGCGCCTGACTGCGCCCCGTGAAGTGAATGCCAGCCTAGGCACCCAAGCTTGGGCGGCTAAAGGTGCGCTTCACCTGCCGTGATACACCGCAATGGGAAGTGACGAAGCGTCACAGTTCGCCTCGGACGAAAGCCCCTGAAATTTCATTGTTGCGTCGCATTGCACGAGGTTGCTTGGCATGGACTAGCGCCTTGTGAGAGTCGAGTTTCGGCTCCTAGCGTGAGGGCAGAACGAATCATTCAAGCCGTTCACGAAAGCCAAACATCACCCCAACACCGTCCACCGGTGTACCGCGAAGGAGGTGGCACATGGGTGCCGCAACACCAACAACCGAAGTCGATGACGAGCCCGGGGCAACGGCCGCGTCCACATCGCCGGCCGCCGACGAGCAGGAAACACCGGATCGGCAAACGGGTCCGAAGGCGCCCTCGGGGAAGCCCGTCCCAGCCAACGACGCCGACGGTAGCGGCGAGGACGACGTCGACTACTACTACGCCAAGGGCATCGTGCCGGCCAGGCACCCCGGACGCTGGGTCGGCACCGTGGTTGTCGGGCTGGCGCTCGCCGGAATCCTCTACTCGCTGACCACCAACCCGCGCTGGGAATGGAACGTGGTGGCCCAATGGTTCACCTCCGAATCGGTGATCCGCGGCATGGGGGAGACACTCAAACTGACGGTCATCTGCGGCGTGCTCGGATTCGTCCTGGGATTCGTGCTGGCCCTGATGCGGCTTTCCAGCTCGCCGCTTTTTTCCTCGGTCTCCTGGACCTTCTCCTGGATCTTCCGTTCCACCCCGCTGCTGGTCCAGATGCTCCTTTGGTACAACCTCGGCTACCTCTACGAGACGATTTCGGTGGGCGTCCCGTTCACCAACATCACCTTCTTCGAGGTCTCCACCACCACCCTGATCAGTCAGTTCGGCGCAGCGGTCCTGGGGCTCACCCTGAACCAGGCCGCCTATTCGGCCGAAATCATCCGCGGCGGCATCCACTCGGTGGACCACGGCCAGCTCGAAGCCGCAGCGGCACTGGGCATCCCGCCCTGGCGCCGTTCCACGCGCATCGTGCTTCCCCAGGCCATGCGCGCGATCCTGCCCACCGCCTTCAACGAAATCATCGGACTGGTCAAGGGCACCTCGATCGTCTACGTGCTCGCCTACGGTGAGCTTTTCTACACCGTGCAGGTCATCTACTCGCGCACCCAACAGGTCCTGCCGCTGCTGCTGGTCGCCACCTGCTGGTACATCGTGATCACCTCGGTGCTCTCGATCGCCCAGTACTACATCGAACGCCACTACTCCAAGGGGGCGGTGCGCACCTTGCCCGAAACCCCGCTGCAAAAGCTGCGCCGCTTCTTCACCATCCGCACCCAGAACCCGATCGGAACCCGATGAGCACCGCCGCCACGACGCACGCGACCCGCGGGCTTGTGAACATCCGCAACGTCCACAAATCCTTCGGCAACCACGAAGTGCTCAAGGGCATCAACCTGACCATCAACCCCGGAGAGGTCGTGGCCATCCTCGGCCCCTCCGGCTCGGGGAAATCCACGCTGCTGCGCACCATCAACCACCTGGAGAAGCTCGACGGGGGAACCATCCGCGTGGATGACGAACTCATGGGCTACAGGGTGCGGGGCCAGCGCCTGCACGAACTGCGGGAACACGAGGTGCTGCGCCAACGCACCCACGTGGGCATGGTCTTCCAGAACTTCAACCTCTTTCCGCATTTGAGTGCACTGGCCAACATCACCGAGGCCCCCATCCACGCCCAGGGACGCAACCGCGACGAGGTGAAAGAACGGGCACTGGAGCTGTTGCGGCGGGTGGGCCTGGCCGACAAGGCCGACGCGTATCCCCGCCAGCTTTCGGGCGGGCAACAGCAACGCGTCGCCATTGCCAGGGCCCTTGCCCTGAACCCCAAGGTCGTGCTCTTTGACGAACCAACCTCCGCGCTTGACCCCGAGCTGGTCGGCGAGGTGCTCGACGTGATCCGGGGACTCGCCAAGGACGGAACCACGCTGGTCATCGTCACCCACGAGATGGGCTTCGCCCGTGATGTGGCCGACCGCGTGGTGTTCATGGACGACGGGCACGTCATTGAACAGGGAACGCCGTCGGAAATCTTCGGTTCCCCGCAACACCGGCGCACCAAGGAGTTCCTCTCCAAGGTCATCGAACCCGCCTTCCACCTCTAAGAACCCGCCTCGATCGAGGCCCCGCCTCAAAGGACTGACTACAAATGAAAGCCACCACCCATCGATACGCCAACCGGACACTCCTTGCGCTGGGCCTCGGCACGGTGCTGTCGCTGAGCCTTTCGGGTTGCGCCGACCCGACCGGCAGCGCCAATGCAGGCACGGCCGAAGGCCCCTCGGACCAAACCACCCCGGCCGGTGTCCGGTACAACACCTCGCCCGAACAGGACAGGATCCGTTCCACCAAGGACGACAAGCTTGCGGCCAGCGTTCCTGCGGCCCTGGCCCAGGACGGCAAACTCACCGTGGCCACAAGCGCCGGCTCGGTTCCCCTGACCTTCCACGCCAGCGACAACGCCACCCTCATCGGCACCGAAACCGACATCGCCCAGCTCGTCGCCGACAAATTGGGCCTTGAACTGGACCTGCAGCTCACGAGCTGGGAGAACTGGCCCCTGCAAACCGACTCCGGTGCAGTGGAAGCCGTCTTCTCCAACGTGGGGATCAACGCCGAACGCATCAAGAAATACGATTTCGCTCCCTACCGCGCGGCCTACATGGGGTTCGAAGCGACCACCAAGTTCGAGGGAACCGTCAAGGACGCCGCCGACGTATCGGGCAAGAAGGTTTCCGTCGGCGCCGGAACCAACCAGGAAAAAATCCTGTTGGCCTGGAACAAGGAACTGGAAGCACAGGGCAAGGAACCGGCGAACCTGCAGTATTACTCCTCGGACGCCGACACCATTTTGGCCTTGTCCTCGGGCCGCGTGGACCTGAACCTTGCCCCGTACCCCACCACCGTCTACCGCGAAAATTCGAGGGACGACACCAAGGTGGTGGGCAAGATCAACGCCGGCTGGCCATCCGAAACCCTCGTGGCGGCCACAACCAAACACGGCAACGGACTTGCCGAACCCATATCCGCCGCGATCAACGAGCTCATTGCAGAGGGCAGCTACGCCAAGGTGCTCCAGCGCTGGGGCCTCGAGGACGAGGCAGTGAAAACTTCCAAGGCTGTAACGGCGGAAAACTACACCAGCAAGTAATCGGCCGGATTGCCGAGCGATCCCGCATTGCCCACACGAATTCCCTAGGAGCCACACGATGACCACGGCACACCAACGCAACGCAACCCTCATCCTCGAGGTGGACGGGGCAGGGGCGCACCCCGCCGCCTGGCGGCTGGACAAGCAAACCCCGGAGTCTGTGCTTGACGCGCAACGAATCGCCAAGACGGTCCTTGCGGCGGAATCGGCAGGGTTCCATGCCGTCAGCATCGAGGACAGCCGCCAGGCCCCGGGCAACGGCCCGGGGGCACGCCTCGATGCCATCCAACGTGCGGCCTTCCTGAGCCCGCTGACCCACAGCATCGGACTGATCCCGGTGGCAGATTCCATCTACACCGAACCGTTCCACCTTTCCACCCAGCTCTCGGCCCTCGACGCTGTCTCCGCCGGCCGTGCCGGTTGGATCGTTTCGGCGGGCGGAACCGCGGCCGAGGGCGCGGCGGTGGGACGAGAAGCCGTGGCTTCGGGGGAGCTGCCCGGCGAAGTTGCCGATGTGCTGGAGGCAAGCCGCCGTCTTTGGGACAGCTGGGAGGACGGCGCGGTGATCAAGGACGTGGCGACGGGCCGCTACCTCGACAGGTCCAAGGTGCACTACGCGGACTTCGTGGGAAAGCGCTTCTCCGTCAGGGGATCCTCCATCAGCCCGCGACCCATCCAGGGACAGATCCCGGTGTTCGCCGCCCAACCCCTGGATGCGGACAGCGACGCAACACTCTTTGGCGCCCCGGGCCTCGAGGGGTCGCTTGCCGCAGCACAAGGCAACGGCTTCCCCGGGATCCGGATTGCCGAACTTGATTTCGTGCTGGACCACGCGGGGGAACCGGCCGCGGACCGGGTGGAGGCACTTGACGGCCGGGAACCCTGGCAATCGCCGCGTGCCCGCTTCACCGGCACGGCAACGGACTTCACCGACTACCTGCTCGAGCTGCTTGGCCATGCCGACGGCGTGCGCCTGCACCCCGCCGAACTCCACAAGGATGCCCCGGAATTCGCGGCACTCGTGCTTCCGGCCCTGCGTCTTGCCGGGGCGCTAAAGCCGACCCGGACCGGCAACACCCTGCGCGAAACCCTGGGCTTGCCGGCCGCACGGAACCGGTTCGCAGCCAGCTAACGGCATACAGCCCGTCCACCGCCACTTCACGCATTGGAGTCTTCAACATGAGCACACGGAACCAACCAAAAAACCAACTACGACTGGGCGTCTTCTTTCAAGGCGTCAACTCCGGCACCGTCTGGAAAACCCCGGAGGCGGGCTCGCAAACGGACTTCGAATCCTTCCGCAGGCTCATCCAGACCGCGGAACGCGGGATCTTCTCCGCCTTTTTCCTGGGTGAAGGACTGCGTTTGCGCGAACACCTCGGACAGATCCACGACCTTGACGTTGCCGGCCGGCCGGACGCACAGACCCTGCTGGCCGCGCTGGCCGCCGTGACCAACCGGATCGGCTTGGTTGCCACCCAGAACACCACCTACAACGACCCGGCCGATTTGGCCCACCGACTCGCCTCCCTGGACCTGATCTCGGGCGGTCGCGCGGCCTGGAACATCGTCACGACCGACAACGCCTGGACCGGCGCGAACTTCCGACGAGGCGGGTACCTTGACCATGCGGACCGCTACACGCACGCCGAGGCCTTCGTGGACACCGCCAAGCGCATCTGGGATTCCTGGGGGCGCGAGGACATCGCCGCCAACGGATCCGAAAAGGCGTGGTTCGCCGGAGACACCCCGGAACCCGTCGAACACACGGGCAAGCACTACAGCATCAGCTATGCGTCGCGCCTGCCACGCAGCGCGCAAATCCGCCCCGTCCTCTTCCAGGCGGGAGACTCCGCGGAGGGCCGCGATTTCGCGGCACGCCAGGCAGACGTCATTTTCTCCGCCCACGGCGGGCTGGAAGCGGCCAAGGTGTTCCGCGCCGACATCACGGCCCGGACGCTCAAGGCCGGCCGTCCCGCGTCGGCAGTGAAGATCATGCCTGGAAGCGAGTTCATCCTGGCCGCCACGGAATCGGAGGCTGCGGAAAAGCACCGCTGGGTTCGCGAGCAGCAGATCGGGCCGCAACAGGCACTTGCCTACCTGGAACAGTTCTGGGGCGAGTCCCTGGCAGGTCTCGACCCGGAAGGGCCGTTGCCCGACTTCGACCCCAAGATCAGCGAATCCGATGTGACCCGAGGCAGCGGCTTCCAGGGTGCCAAGGCCGTCGAACTGACCCGTGCCTGGCGCGAGACGGCCAAGGATCGAGGACTGAACATCCTGGAGTTCGTGCGCGGCAAGTCCGGGCGGGTCGGCGGTTCCTTCGTGGGTTCCTATGCCCGGGTGGCCGACACGCTGGAGCAGTACGCGGAGTCCGGCGCCGTCGACGGTTTCAACATCACCCCGTGGCTGATCCCCTCGGGGCTTGACGACATCGTCAACCACCTGGTCCCGGAACTGCAGGAACGCGGGATCTATCCCACCGACTACGCGGGGGACACCCTGCGCGAAAACCTGGGTCTTGGAGACCCAACCGATGCCGCGCCCGCGGCGTCGAACGAAAACAACACTCGATACGAGGTAGCGGTATGAACCAGCGAACGACCACGGGACTGATCGTCGGGGCTGCTGCCCTGGGACTCATGCTGACGGGCTGCTCGGACCCCGGAAGCTCTGCCACGGCGGGAACGGTTTCCAAGCAGGGGTTCAACCTGTCCCCGGAACAGAACCGCCAGGCGGCCGAGCCGGTCGCCGCCGCAACCAAGATCGTTCCGGCAAACATCAAGGAAGACGGCAAGCTCACCGTGGCCATGGCCCCGGGATCCGCGCCACTTGCCATGTTTGCCACCGACAACAAGACGCTGATCGGCGACGAGGCGGACATCGCCGTGGCGCTCGCCCAGTCACTGGGGCTGGAAGCGGACCTCGTGCCGGTTTCCTGGGCGGACTGGCCGCTCGGGCTCGAATCGGGGAAGTACGAGGCCGTCATCAGCAACGTCACGGTGACGCAGGCGCGCAAGCAGAAGTACGACTTCGCCACCTATCGCGAGGACAAGCTTGGCTTCTATGTCCCGGTCGATTCCGAGATCAAGGAGATCCGTGCGCCCAAGGACGTCGCGGGCCTGCGGATCACGGTGGGTTCGGGCACCAACCAGGAGAAGATCCTGCTCTCGTGGGATGCGCAGAACAAGAAGGCAGGGTTGAAACCCGTCTCCTTCCAGTACTACGACGAAGACGCACTGGCGGCCGTCGCGCTGACCTCGGGCCGCGCGGACGCCTCCTTTGGCCCCAACGCCTCGGGTGCCTACAAGGCCAGCACCGACGGGAAGACACGGCTCGTGGGCCTGGTGCCCGGCGGCTGGCCGGATGCCGCAAGCATCGCGGTGACGGTGAAGAAGGGCAGCGGTCTGGCCGAGGCCTCGCAGGCAGGCATCAACGGCCTGATCGAATCCGGTCTCTACAAGACGATCCTGGACAAGTGGGCGCTTGGCGAGGAAGCGATTCCCAAGTCCCAACTGAACCCTCCCGGGCTCAAGGATTAATGACCCACACACTGGAAAGGCCGGGCCAGCTGCGAGATGCAGCCGGCCCGGCCATTCCAAGATTCCGTGCGTTTTAGATGCGTTTAGAACGGGTTGAGCAGGCGGTGAACGAATTGCTGGGTACGTTCGTTCTCCGGGGCGCGCAGGACCACGTCGGGATGTCCGCGTTCGACCACCACACCCTGGTCCATAAAGACCACCTCGTCGGCCACTTCGCGGGCGAAGGCCAGCTCGTGGGTTACCAAGACCATGGTCCACCCCTCGTCGGCGAGCTCCTTGATGACCCTCAGGACATCGCCCACCAATTCCGGATCCAGGGCCGAGGTCGGCTCGTCGAAGAGCAACAGCGAGGGCTTCAGCGCCAGCGCCCTGACGATTCCCACACGTTGCTGCTGCCCGCCGGAAAGCTGGTGCGGATACTGGTCGTGTTTGTCGGCCAGCCCCACCCGCGCCAGGAGTTCCGTTGCCTCGGCAACTGCCTCGGCACGCTTGCGCTTCTGGACCTGCACCGGGCCCTCGATGATGTTCTCCAACACCGTCTTGTGGGGGAACAGGTTGTAGTTCTGGAACACCATGGCACTGCGCGTGCGCAGGACCTGCGCCTGCTTCTGCGTGGTCCTGGAGTCAAACGTGACTTCGGGGCCGCCGTCGAAGGCCACGGCACCCACGTCGGGGATCTCCAGCCCGTTCAGGCAGCGCAACACCGTGGTCTTGCCGGACCCGGAAGGACCGATCAGCGCAAGCACCTCGCCCTTGCGCACGGCAAGGTCGATGGACTTGAGGACCTGGTTCGAACCGAAGCTCTTCTGCAGGCCGTCGGCACGCAGCATCACCGGGGCGTCCGCCGGGGGTCTAGTGTGCGACATAGCGATCGAGCCTTCCTTCCAAACGCGACTGGCCGGTGGAGAGCACCAGGCAGAAGACCCAGTAGACCAGCGCGGCCTCCATGTATACGAGCAGGAACTCCCCGCTGAAGGCGGCGATTTCCATCGCCTTGCGGAAGAGCTCGGTCACCAGGATCAGCGACGCCAGGGAGGTGTCCTTCACCAGGGAAATAAAGGTGTTGGACAACGGCGGGACCGCAACGCGTGCGGCCTGGGGCAGAATGAGGCGCCGCAACGTCGTGGCCCGGGACATGCCGATGGTGTACCCGGCTTCCCACTGTCCGCGTGGAACGGAGAGGATCGCTGCTCGAATAACCTCGGCAGCGTATCCTCCCACGTTGAGGGAAAACGCGATGATGGCGCTGGGCCACGGGTTCAGGGTCACCCCGAGGGAAGGCATCCCGTAGAAGATCACGAAGAGCTGGACCAGCAACGGGGTTCCCCGGATCACCGAAATGTAGGCCCGGGCAATGAAGGAAACCAAGCGATTGTTGCTCAGTCGCATGAGCGCCATGAGCAGGGCGATGGCCAGCCCGATGGCAAAGCTGGCCAAGGAAAGCGGAATGGTTCCCGAGATTCCGCCGAGCACGATGGGCCCGAGAGAATCGAGGAACAGGTTCCAATCGATGTTCATCGACCGTTCTCCTTAGCTAGTCGGAAGACCCTATGAAGCAAGACATTCGACAGCAATGATCAAACCTACTTGGTGACGTCGGCCCCGAAGTACTTGTCCGAGATCTTTGCCAGGGTCCCGTCGGCCTTCAGCTCGGCCAATGCGCCGTCAACGGCCTTGACCAGGTCTTCGCTGCCGGTGCGGAAAGTGATCGCACTTTCGGACTTGTCGGTGGTTTCGGCCGCGATCTTGATGCTCGGATCGTTCTTGGTCTTCTGCGAATCCAGGTAGGTCAGCTTGTCGTTGATGGTCGCATCCACCCTGCCTTGCTTGAGCAACGTGACGGCCTGGGCCCAGCCCTCGACAGCTTCGACCTTTGCGCCCGAGTCCTTGGCCAGCTGGAACCAGTTGCTGGTCAGTGACTGGGCAGTGGTCTTGCCCTTGAGGTCGGCGAAGGAAGAAATATCGGTGTTGTCGGCCTTGGTCACGATCACGCCAGTGCTCACCGTGTAGGGAGTGGAGAAGAGGTATTTTGCCTTGCGCTCGGGGGTGATCGACACCTGGTTGGCAATCACGTCGAAGCGGCCGGCCTCAAGGCCGGCAAAAATGGCGTCCCACTGGGTTTCCTCAAACTTGGCTTCAACGCCAAGCTTGCCGGCGACCGCCGTGGCGATTTCCACGTCGAAGCCGGTCAGCGGGCCGGTGCCTCCCTCATGGAAAGAGAAGGGCTTGTAGGTGCCTTCGGTTCCGATCTTGAGCACCCCTGCGTCCTTGACCTGCTGCAAGGTCAGGCCACTAGCTGTTCCCGTTGCGCCGGCAGCTCCCGAGGTCGCGGCCGGTCCTGAGGATCCTCCGCAGGCAGTAAGCGTCACAGCGATCACGGCGGTGGTCATCAACGCAAAAATTTGACGTTTCATGGGGCGGTACGATCCTTTCGAAAACAAAAATGTCCGCACCAAGGGCGGGCTGCGTCTTGTGGAACAAAACGCCTGCCGATGCGAACCATGATGCGACGCTAACACGGCGGCCCGGTCGGCATAAGTGCTATGTTCCGAAGTGCGTCGAAAATGTTTGCCGAGTGGGCGTGATCCGTTGAAAATGGCCAACCCAGGACCGATATGTTCGTAACAATGGGACGCCTCCCGTACGCAACGGAAACCAACTTTGCGGAAGGGGATAAACATGCCGAATGACTTCCGACCCCTTGCAGGCGCGGAACCCCTGGGTTTGGTCTGTCGCCGCTAGGTCAGCAAGAGCGGAACCAGCATCATGGCAGGAACCGCAACGATCGTGGTGAGCAGCACCGTGTCCTTTGCCAGGACGACCCCGCGGTCATAGCGGGAGGCCGTGACAAAGATGTTTTGGGCCGTGGGGAGCGCCGCCATAATGACGACGATAAAGACGTCGTTGCCTTCCAACCCGAAAATCCATCGGGCCGCGACCCACGCGGCCAGAGGCTGGAACACCAATTTCAGCGACGTGGCAACGACGGTGTCGGCCTTGCGGCCGCCGGAAGCCTCCAGCGGCTTGGAACCGACTAACGAAATGCCAAAGGCAATGAGCATTGCCGGAATGGACGCACCGGCGATGAGTTCGATGGGGTCCGCCAGAGGCTGGGGCAACTGCACGTCGAACAGCGCACACGCCAATCCGGCCAGGGAGCCCACGATCATGGGATTCTTCACCGTTTGCACCAGCATCGACAGGGGCGTCGTGCGATGCCGTGAGGTGCTTGCATCCAGGATGGCCAGGCAAACGGGGGAGTAGAGGGCCAGCTGCCACAGAATCACCGGAGCCGCATAGGAAATATCGCCAAGCACGTATAGGGCGATGGGCAGGCCCAAGTTGGCCGAATTCACCGTCGAAGCGCTCATGGCGCCGATGGTCGTCTCGGTGACGTCGCGGCGCAGCCACCACCGGGTGGCCAGCACGAAGGCAAGTGCGGTGGCTGTCGCGGAGATCGCTGCGACGCCCAGATAGGGGCCCAACACCGCGACCGGATCCGAGCCCGCCAGGGTGGTGAAAAGCAGGGCCGGGCTGGCGACGAAGAAGGTCAGTCGGTTCAACACATACCGGGCATCGGGACCCAGCACCCCGGTGCGTCCCACCAGGTAGCCAACGGCGATCACCGTCCAGACCACGGCAAAACCAGAGAGTACACCGACCATGAGTTGTGGCACCTTCCCGTGTGGAACGAACCGCAGGTCGGGGATTTCCCTGTCCCAGTGAATCCAACACATTGCGGTTTAACGCATTGAGACCCGGCCAACGGCCGGGTCTCAACAATCACGAGCGGGCGACGGGAATCGAACCCGCGTGTCCAGCTTGGGAAGCTGGCGCTCTACCATTGAGCTACGCCCGCGATGCGCCGAGAAGCCTATTGACCGCCCGGGCACAGACAGCATATCCCAAAGTGGGCCCCCGAAACCTAATCGGTGACGAAGGGGGTGTCGGGGCGTGTCGGGGACGGCCGGGTCCGCTTGCGCAGGAACGGCCTGCTCAGTGGTTCCACGAAACGCGCGGCCACCGGTCCAAGCACGGCGAGCAGCAACACGTATGCGGTTGCCAGTGCGGCCAGCTCGCCGGTGACCACGCCCGAGGCAACCGCCAGGCCGGCAATGACGATGGAGAATTCGCCGCGGGCGATCAATGCGACGCCTGCACGCAAGCGGCCGGGAACGCCGATGCCTGCGCGTTTCGCGGCCCAGACGCCGGTGAGGACCTTGGTCGCCGAGGTGACCACTGCGAGGCCGATGGCCATGGGCAAGACGGCGGGAATCGTTGTCGGGTCGGTGTTGAGCCCAAAGACCACGAAGAACATGGCGGCGAACAGGTCGCGCAGGGGCTCGAGGACCTTGGTGGCCGAACTCGCCGTCGACCCGGAAATGGCGATCCCCAAAAGGAACGCCCCCACCGCCGCGGAAACCTGAAGGGCCGAAGCCACACCGGCAACCAACAGCGCCGCCCCGATGAGCTTGAGCAGGAAATTCTCCTGGTCGGCCGAGTGTATGAGCCGGGAAATCTGCGGGCCGAACCGAAGTGCCGCGAGCAGCACCACTGTAATCGCGGCCAGGGCGATGCCCACCGTGCGCAACCCGCCAAAGAAACTCAGGCCGGCCAGGGTTGCGGTGAGCGCGGGCAGGTAAATGGCCATGGCCAGGTCTTCGAGGACCAGGATCGAAAGGACAACCGGCGTTTCGCGGTTACCCAATCGACCCAAGTCGGAGAGGACCTTTGCGATGATTCCGGACGACGAAACATAAGTGACGCCGCCCAGGACCAAGGCCCCGGTGGCACCCCAGCCCATGAGCAAGGCAAGGCCTGCCCCCGGGGTGAAGTTCAAGAGGAAATCCACGATCCCGGCAAACCAGGACCCCTTGAGCCCCGTGACCAGTTCTCGGGCGGTGTATTCAAGCCCCAGCATCAGCAGGAGCAGGATCACGCCGATTTCGCTGGCGATTTCACCGAATTCGGAAATTCCGCCCAGATCGATCAACCCGCCGTGCCCAAACATCAGGCCGCCGACGAGGTAAAGCGGAACCGGCGACATCCCGAATTTGGCGGCCATGCGTCCCAAGAGGCCAAGGCCAAGGAAGACGGCTCCAAGCTCAATCAGAATGACTGCTGTTTCCCCCATGATCCTTCGCCTTATCCGTCGTTGATCAGGCGGGCGGCGCTGTCAAGGCCGCTGGAGGTGCCGACAATGACAAGCACGTCACCGGCATTGAGCTCGAAGGACGGCTCCGGTGAGGGGAAGACGTTTCCGCTGCGGGAGATCGCGACAACCGACGCACCGGTGCGCGTGCGCAGGTTGGTGTCGCCGAGGGTCCGGTTCACGTAGGGGCTCTCGTGGCTGACCACGAATTGCTGGGTATTGACCCCCGGCAGGTCCCGGTGTTGGTCGGTCAGCTGGGTGACCAGCTGCGGGGCGCCCAACATGGCGCCTATGGCCCCCGCTTCATCCACGCTCAGCGGAATCGCGGCGGCGCACGCATCGGGATCTTCACGCTGGGAGATGATCAGCTGCATGGATCCGTCACGCAGGATGACCACCCCAACCCGGCGGCCCGACGCGAGGGTGATTTCACGACGGACACCGAGACCGGGCAGCGAGGTATCTTCAAAATTCATGGCTTAACTCTAGTACCACGGCACCACGGATGCCGGGGCACCGGGGTAACGAATTATGCCTGCTGGTTCTTCAGCGATCCGTCGGGGTTGAAGTCCTCGCGGATGGTCTTCACGCCATCGGCGTCGATCTCGAAGCTCAGCTCGTGGCCCGGGTTGATCACGAAGCCCGTGTCGATCAGCGAGCGCACGATCGTCGCGCCCAGGACCTGGACACCGTAGGGGGCCGCGTCGATGTAGGTTCCGGGAATGCGGGCCAGGTGGGTGAAGAGTGCGATGACGGGCTGGCCGGCCGCGTTCTGCAACAGCATCGGCTGGGCGTTCTTGCTGTCGCCGGTGACCTTCTCGCGGCTCAGGAAGAAGACCTCGGAGGCCATGAAGGACGCGATGACCTGGCCGCTGAGGGCGGGGTCGTTCTGCCCGGCGCGGATCATCATCTCAAAGTGGGTGACGGGGGCGTTGGGATCCGTGACGCTTGCGGTCGCGGCGGGGTTTTCCTCGGTGGCCGAGGCGTTCTGGGATTGCTGGTTCTCTTCGCTCATGCCCCCAAGCATGTCGACTTTACGACCGGCGGCGCAACCCGATGCCCGGTTGTTCCCCCAACCGTCCTAAACTGGGGGCATACGTTTTGAATCTTTTGCGAGGAAACCTCATGCCCGAATTCCAGTACGAAGACCTCCTGCCCATCGGGGCGGACGAGACAACCTACCGCCAGATTTCCACCGAGGGTGTCCGCACCGTCGAGGGCCCGGGCGGCCGAACGTACCTCGAGGTCGACCCCGAAGCACTGGAGCTGCTGGCCACCACCGCGCTCCACGACATCTCCCACTACCTGCGCCCGGCGCACCTGCAGCAGCTCCGCAACATCCTCGACGATGAGGAAGCCAGCCCGAACGACAAGTTCGTCGCACTGGACCTGCTGAAGAACGCAAACATCGCCGCCGGCGGCATCCTGCCCATGTGCCAGGACACCGGCACCGCGATCGTCATGGGCAAGCGCGGCCAGCAGGTGCTGACCCAGGGTCCGGACGAGAAGGACCTGTCCAAGGGCATCTACGACGCCTACACCCAGCTGAACCTGCGCTACTCGCAGCTGGCCCCGCTGACCACGTGGGAAGAGAAGTCCACCGGCAACAACCTGCCCGCACAGATCGAGCTGTACGCGGACACCACCCCGGGCCACGAGAACCAGTACAAGTTCCTCTTCATGGCCAAGGGCGGCGGATCGGCCAACAAGTCGTTCCTGTACCAGGAGACCAAGGCCATCTTGAACGAGAACTCGATGCTGCGCTTCCTGGATGAGAAGCTTCGCTCGCTGGGCACCGCGGCCTGCCCGCCGTACCACCTCTCGATCGTCATCGGCGGCACCAGCGCCGAGTTCGCGCTGAAGACCGCCAAGTACGGTTCGGCCAAGTACCTGGACAACCTGCCGACCACCGGCGCGATGACCGGCCGCGGCTTCCGCGACATCGACCTCGAAGAGAAGGTCCTGGAGTTGACCCGCAACTTCGGCATCGGCGCCCAGTTCGGCGGCAAGTACTTCTGCCACGACGTGCGCGTGGTGCGCCTGCCGCGACACGGCGCCTCGCTGCCGGTGGCCATCGCCGTGTCCTGCTCGGCCGACCGCCAGATGCTTGCCAAGATCACCCCCGAGGGCGTGTTCGTGGAGCAGCTGGAAACCGATCCGGCACGCTTCATGCCGGAGTCCGACCACCCGGCCATCGCCGCCCACGACGAGGAAACCAGTGGCGTCTCCGGCACCGGCGGATCCTCCGTGGTGAAGATCGACCTGAACAAGCCGATGGACGAGATCCTGGCCGAGCTGACCAAGCACCCTGTCAAGTCCCGCCTGTCGCTCACCGGACCGCTGGTGGTAGCCCGCGACATCGCGCACGCCAAGATCAAGGAACGCCTGGACGCCGGCGAAGACATGCCGCAGTACCTCAAGGACCACCCGGTCTACTATGCAGGCCCGGCCAAGACCCCCGAAGGCATGGCCTCGGGTTCCTTCGGCCCGACCACCGCGGGACGCATGGACTCCTACGTGGACCAGTTCCAGGCGGCCGGCGGCTCCATGATCATGCTGGCCAAGGGCAACCGCTCCAAGGCGGTCACCGACGCGTGCAACACCCACGGCGGTTTCTACCTGGGTTCCATCGGCGGCCCGGCGGCCCGCCTGGCGCTCGACTGCATCAAGAAGGTCGAGGTCGTCGAATACGAGGAGCTCGGCATGGAAGCGATCTGGAAGATCGAGGTCGAGGACTTCCCGGCGTTCATCGTCGTCGATGACAAGGGCAACGACTTCTTCGCGGAATCCTCGAAGCCGACCTTCACCGGCCTGCCGATCCGCACCAAGTAGCAGTCGGCCCCCGCGAGGGAGCGACGGCTGCATGAACACAGGAAGGGCGGATGCGACCAAGCTTGGTCGCATCCGCCCTTCCGCTTAATCCCGGGAGGCGGGCGCTGCCTGTGCCCCTGCTACAAATTGTCTAGTTTGATTTGCGTTCGAAGATCTCCGGGTGCCGGGCAAGTTCCAGGCGCGTGCGGCGCAGGTGCGAGAACATGAGGCGTTCAGCGTCCTCGGCATCGCGGTGTTTGAAGGCCTCGAAGAGCAGCTTGTGCTCCGAGTGCGTGATTTGCAGGCCCTCCCAGCCGATGAGCTGCGAGTAGGTGCGACGGTAGTGCTGCGTGGAGTCCCACATGCGCTTCACCATGGAGTAGAGGTTCTCCATCTTGGCGGGCTTATAGCTTTCGAGGTGGAACTCGCGGTCCGCGGCCAGATAAGTAGTCACGTCGGTGGCCTGCTCAATCGCCAGCAGGAGCCGGTGCAGGTGCTCGACGTCCTCATCGGTGTAGCGGACGACGGCGCAGGAGAGCAACAAAGAATCGAGCCGTTCACGGATCAGGTACGTCTCAGTGCATTCGGCCAGGTCCATGGCGGTGACCCAAGCCCCGGTATTGGCCACCAGAGTGACCAGCCCGTCGGATTCGAGCATGCGCAGGGCCTCGCGTACCGGCAAGCGACTGGCGCCGAATTCCTCGGCGACGATTTCCTGGCGGATCCTTTCGCCTGGCTGGCGCACCCCATCGAGAATTTCCTCCCGCAGTGAGGTGGCAATGCGCAGGCTCGCTGATTTCTTCACTAAAGGACCCCAATTCTTACGTGCTGGATTCCCTCCAGCCTAAGGCGCGGGGGCGCTTCGTGCTCAATCGCGCTCCCGCGGTCGGCAACGGTGTGGATCAGCCGGCCATGAAGAGACCGCCATTGACGTGGATCGTTTCCCCATTGATGAAGCTCGCGCCGTCGCTGCAGAGGAACGCTGCCACTTGGGCGACCTCCATCGAGTTGCCAAAACGGTTCAGTGGGGTTCCCGAGAGCATGGATTCGCCGCGTTCGGCCACTAGCGCCTCGACCATGGGGGTAGAAATCGTGCCCGGGGAGACCGCATTGACCCGTATGCCCCGGTGGCCTAGTTCGTGGGCCAACGAGCGGGTAAGCGCGATGACCCCGGCCTTGCTTGCAGCATAGTGGGCGTGGTTTTTGCTGCCCCGATGGCCGGCCAGCGACGCGAAGTTCACAATGGCACCACCGTCGGCCATTACCGGCGTTGCGGCGCGAAGCAGCCGGAAGACTCCGTCGAGGTTAATGTCCATGACCTTGCGCCACAGCTCGTCACTGGTTTCCGTGACTGGCGACTCCGGGTAGATGCCGGCGGCCGGAACGACGAAGTCCAGGGCCCCGAAGCGCGCTGTGGTCAGGGCCAGGGCCCCGTCGATGATCTCCGGGGAGGACGCGTCCCCGGCTAAGGCAGCCACGCGGGCGTCGTCGCCCAGTTCCACTGCAAGTGCGTTCAGAGATCCAGGGTCCAGGTCGAGCAATACAAGGTTGGCCCCGGCATCGAAGAGCAGCCGGGCCACGTCGCGGCCGATGCCACCGGTGGCACCTGTGATCAGGCCGGTCTTATGGGTGAAGTCGTAAGCGGGGATGCTCATGCGTACCAGTTCCCGTCTATGGTCAGGCCGCCATCGGCCATCATCAGGTGGCCCGTGACGTAGGAGGCGGCGGGGGATGCGAGGAAATGGACAACTTCGGCGATTTCTTGAGGTTCGGCAAATCGGCCCAAGGGGGTGCGCTTTTCGATGGGCTCTGTCTTGATCAGTCCGGCTTCGATCTGGGTGGCGGTCAGCGCAGTGCGGACATACCCCGGGCCCACCGCGTTGACACGGATCGCGTGTGGCGCCCATTCCACGGCCAGCGTCCTGGTCAGGCCCACGATGCCGGCCTTCGAGGTGGTGTAGCTGGCACGGCCGGGCATTCCGGAGTGCGCCGCAACCGAGGCGAGGTTCACGATGGCGCCTCGGGGTGAGACCGACAGTAGACCGAAGGCGGCCTGACAGGCGCGCAGAGTGCCGGTGAGATTGATATCCAAAACGTGATTGAAGGATGCAGGATCCACCAGATGGCTGGGTGCGGGACGGGAGAGACCTGCCGAATTCACCAACGCGTCTAGTGCACCTTCGTTGGTCGTGATCGAGGAGAATGCGTCCCTAACCGCGGCATCGTCCGTTACATCAACCTCGACGGCCCGGGCGTTGTCCGCGCCAAGCTGAGTTACGCCAGCCGCCAAGTGCTCCGGGGAAACGTCAAGGAGCACAACGCGGCCACCACCGTCGACCCAGCGTTGTGCGAAGGCGAGGCCGATGCCGGCTCCGCCGCCGGTCACGGCCGCAACCGGCCGTTCTACTTGGTGGCTTGACATGCTTGATTCTCCTGTGTGGACGAGTGACAGCTTTCGGATCAAAAGTTTTGATTGGATCCATTCTTCCACTATCTTGCCATCAAAATGCGATTTGAGTGCGATTTTTGTTTGTGTTGGATCCAATCTGCGGCTACATTGGTTTCTTGAGACGGAAGTCACGTTCATTCATCCAGCCGGCCGGACAGTGCCAGGCAGAACCCTGTGGAGAGACCCAATGGCAGAAGTAAACCCGCTGACACCCGACGCGGAATGGGTCGAACTGGCGACCACGACGGCCGACTGGGACGCCGCCGACCCGGCGTTACTGCGCACCATGCTGGTGCAGATGCAGGTCATACGCTCCTTTGAAGAGGCAGTGCTGGAACTTGCCGGCGAGGGCCTGGTCCATGGACCCGCACACTCGAGCATCGGCCAGGAGGGTGGCGCAGTAGGTTCGGCCATCGACATGCGCCCCGGGGATGGAGTTAACGGCACCCACCGCGGACACCACCAGTTCTTGGCGAAAGCCATGGCCTACCTGGCCCGTGGGACACAAGGGCGGATGGATCCGTCGAATCCGGTCTCCGCTGAGCTCAAGGATCTGTTGCAGCGCACACTGGCCGAGATCCTTGGCCTGGAACAGGGATTCAGCCGCGGCCGCGGTGGCTCCATGCACCTTCAATGGCTGGAGGCCGGGGCTCTGGGTACCAACGCCATCGTCGGCGGCGGCGTCCCGCTGGCCGCAGGCAACGCCTGGGCCCAGCGCCACGCCGATGCCGGGGCCGGTTCCAGCGACCTGACCGCCACCTACTTCGGCGACGGAGCCACGAATATCGGCTCCACACTGGAAACCATGAACCTCGCCGCGGCCTGGAAACTGCCGTTGCTATTCTTCATTGAAAACAATCTCTACGCAGTCTCCACTCACGTCACGGACGTCACCGGCGAGGCGAGGCTCTCCGGGCGTGGTCCCGGCTTCGGCATCCGTTCCTGGCGCGTGGACGGCATGGATCCGCTGGCCGTGCACTTGGCTACCGCCCAGGCAGCCGAGCACATGCGTTCCGGCCGGGGCCCGGCCCTCATTGAGGCCGAGGTGTACCGCTACTTCCACCAGAACGGCCCATTCCCGGGCAGCGCCTTCGGCTACCGGTCCAAGGACGAGGAAAAAGCCTGGCGCGAACGCGACCCGATCTTGCGGGTGGCCGCCGAGCTGCAGCGCCGCGGGCTTATGGACGCCGACCAGATCGTTGCCATGGCGGCGAAGATTGGTGCCGCTTGCGCCGATGCGGTGGCCGCCCTGACCGAACAGGACCCCGAATCAACCAAAAAACGCCGCCGCATCCGCCCCGGGCTGTGGCCCGACCCCTCGTTCGTGGACGTCGGGATCCGCGGAGACGCCGGTGAACTGTCCGGCGTCCGCACAGCCGAGGCAACGACCTTCACCGGGGAAACCGCCGAACGCCGTTTCATTGACGCCGTCGCCGACGTCATGGGCGCGCGGATGAAGTCCGACGACTCGATCGTGGTCATGGGTGAAGACGTGCACCGGCTCAAGGGCGGTACCAACGGCGCCACCCGCGGGCTGGTAGACGCCCATCCGGACCGCGTTCTGGGCACCCCGATCGCGGAAAACGCGTTCACCGGCCTGGCCGGCGGCCTGGCCATGGACGGCCGTTACAAGCCGGTCGTTGAGTTCATGTACGCCGACTTTATGTGGGTCGCTGCAGACCAGTTGTTCAATCAGATCGGCAAGGCCCGCCACATGTTCGGTGGCCAGGGCACGATGCCGCTGGTGCTTCGCTCCAAGGTCGCCTTGGGCACGGGCTACGGCTCCCAGCACTCGATGGACCCGGCGGGCGTGTTCGCCACGCAGCCGGGCTGGCGCATCATCGCCCCATCGACCCCGTTCGACTACGTGGGTGCCATGAACGCGGCCCTCGCTTTAAACGACCCGGTGGTCATCATCGAGCACGTGGATCTTTACGCCTCCACTGGCGTCGCTCCGGTGTCGGACTTCGACTACCAGCTGGAGCTGGGCAAAGCGGCGATACGCCGGGAGGGGACCGAGCTGACGGTGCTGACGTACCTGGCCATGGTGGAGCCGGCTCTTGCCGCTGCTGCCGACGCCGCCCTGGACAGCGAAGTCATTGACCTGCGCTGGCTGGACCGCGCCTCCATCGACTGGGACACCATCGGGGCGAGCCTCAAGAAGACCAACAACGTGCTCATCGTCGAACAGGGCGCCCGCGGAACCTCGTATGGGGACTGGCTCTCCGACGAAATCCAGCGCCGCTTCTTCGACCACCTCGATTCGCCGGTGCAGCGTCTCACCGGCGCCGAATCCTCGCCGAGCATTTCCAAGGTCCTTGAGCGCGCGGCGTATACCGGCCGCGAGGAAATCGCCGCCGCACTGGCCGCCGCCGCAACCAATCTGGGCCGATAGGCCCTCCGAAAACTGGAGGAAAAACCCATGGCAACCTTCGTGAAAATGCCCGCCGTCATTGCCGATGCCGATTCGGCATTCCTGGCCTCATGGCTCAAGCAGGTTGGCGACACCGTGAAAACCGGGGATCCGCTGGCCGAAATCGAAACCGAAAAGGCCACCGTGGAGATGGCGGCCGACGCAGAAGGAACTGTGGCCCGGATTTTGGTGCCCTCCGGCTGCAGCGTCGAGGTCGGCACACCCATCGCCGTGCTGGCGTTGGCCCACGACAACGAGGCCGCCATCGAAGCGCTGCTGGCGGACTCCGGAGTAGTGCCTTCCGACGCGCCCGCGGAGGCACCTGTGCTGGTGCCAGCCGATGCCCAAGCCCAATTCGATGGCCGGCGGATCTTCAGCTCGCCGCTGGCTCGCCGCCGGGCCCGCGAACTGGATGTCGATCTGGCCAATCTCGTGGGCACCGGCCCCTCTGGCCGAATCTTGCGCGAGGACGTGGAGACCGCGTCGCGCAAGACCCCCGAGGTCGTCTTCGAAACCCCCGCCGCAGCCCCCGTAGCTCCTGCCGCTGAGCATTCCGGACTCCCGAACGGAGCCGAACGCATCGAACTCACCCGGATGCGCCAGGCCATCGCCCGCAGGCTGACGGAATCCAAGACCACCGTTCCGCACTTCTATCTCACTGTGGACGTGCGCATGGACGACCTAGTGGCCTTGCGCAAGCAGGCCAACACCAGCGCGCCGCGCAACATCACGGTCAATGACTTGGTAGTGCGCGCCATCGGTCTGGCCCTGACCGAGGTTCCCGAGGCCAATGCGGTCTGGGCGGGGGACTCGATCATCCGCCATGCGCATGCCGATATCGCGGTTGCGATTGCCACCGAAACCGGGCTGCTGACCCCCATCGTGCGAAACGTTGATATCACGTCGATCACCGGGATCTCGGCAACCATCGAGGACTATGCGCGGCGGGCCAAAATAGGGAAGATCCGTCCGGACGAGCTGACCGGGGGTACGTTCACAGTGTCGAACTTGGGCATGTTCGGGACCAAGGAATTCTCCGCGATCCTGAATCCGCCGCAGGCAGGAATCCTCGCTGTCGGAGCCGCCGAGGCCCGACCTGTCGTCCTCGACGGTGAGCTGGCCATCGCTACACAAATGACTTGCACGCTCTCCGCCGACCACCGCGTGATCGACGGTGCCGTCGCCGCGCGGCTGTTGGCCGCATTCAAGGAACGGATTGAAAATCCGCTCTCCATCTTGCTTTAGTCAACCCTTCCGAACCGAAAATAGAATCTAGTGTGCGTGGTTGCCACCTACACCGGACATAAGGAATCTCATGAAAGCACTCGCTTCACTGAAGCCCGGTAACCCGGCCTACGTGGCAGCCATGAACAAGCTCAACTTCCGCCGGTTGATGCCGCTGCTGATGCTGGCCTACATCATCTCCTTCTTGGACCGCACCAATATCGGAATGGCCAAGGGCCGTTTGGAAATCGACCTCGGCATCAGTGCCGCGGCCTACGGGCTGGGCGCCGGCCTGTTCTTCCTTGCCTACGCCGCTCTGGAAATCCCCAGCAACCTGATCCTGCACAAAGTCGGCGCGCGCTTCTGGATCACCCGCATCATGGTCACCTGGGGTATCTTGTCCGCCTGCATGGCCTTCGTTGTGAATGACATCTCGTTCTACATCATGCGTATCCTGTTGGGTGCCGCCGAAGCGGGCCTCTTCCCTGGAGTCATGCTGTACCTGACTTACTGGTTCGGGCGTGACGTGCGGGCCCGGGCCAACGGCTACTTCCTCATCGGTGCCTGCATTGCGGTCGTCGCGGGTGGACCGCTGGGTGGACTGCTGCTGGAAATGGACGGGGTCGGCGGCTGGCACGGCTGGCAGTGGATGTTCCTGATCGAGGGACTTCCTGCGGTGCTGCTGGCCGTCGTGGTGTGGAAGATGCTGCCGGACCGTCCGCGGGATGCCAAGTGGCTGACCGTCGAGCAAGCTTCGGAACTGGAATCGCGACTCGCGGCTGAACAAGCCGAATCCGTCGGCGCCTCCGGCACGCATTCGTTCTGGGCGATCTTCAAAGACCGGACGGTCATGCTGGCGATCTTCATCAATCTCGCCCACCAGGTTTCGCTGTACTCGGTGACCTACTTCCTGCCCAGTGTCATCGCCAAGTCCAGCGATATGGCCCCGTGGTTGGTCGGCTCTCTGGCTTCGGTCCCGTGGTTCTTCGGTGCCCTGGGCGCTCTGCTGATCACGCCGCGGGCCAACACACCGCAGAAGACCAAGAACTTCGTGATTATTGGCCTGATTGCCATGAGCGTCGGCACGACCATCGGTGTGCTGGGCGGATCGGTGTTGAGCCTAGTTGGATTCGCGCTGGCGGGTTTGTTCTGGTTCGTCGTTCAACCGATCATGTTCTCCGTGCCTGGCACCCGGCTAAACGGCGTCACTCTGGCCTCCGGCCTGGCCCTGATGAACACCATCGGCATCACAGGCGGATTCTTCGGACCGACGATCATGGGCGCTGTTGAAGCAACGACGGGAAGCGGACTCGGCGGCCTGTGGTTCGCCATCGCGCTGCTGCTCATTGCCGTCGTGGCTGCCTGTTTCCTGCAACTTGATCCTACAAAGGCCCAATCCGAGCGGACGAAGAAGGAAAGCATATCGGCCTGATGCCGAACGGGTAGTGAAACACCCCCCTCCATAACGAGATGGACCTTTCTGCCGGCATCCCAGATGTCGTCGGAAAGGTTCATCTCGTTCTTCCCCGTGGCTTCGGCTCGGTGGCCTAACCGCGAATGGTCAGCACGATCAGGACTACGTTCAACGCGATCAGCAACGCTGAAACCAGCATGCCCGCGGCGGTGGTGAACCACTTGTTGGCGTGGTGGCCCATGACGCTGCGGCGGGCCGTGAGGTTCACCAGGGGGATCAGCGCAAACGGGATGCCGAAGGACAGCGCGACCTGGCTCAGGATCAGGGCGAATGTCGGATCGACGCCCGCGGCAAGGATGATCAGCGCGGGCGTGAGGGTGATGAGCCGGCGGACGACGATGGAGATGCGCCGGTGCAGCAGCCCGTCCATGATCTCGGCCCCGGCGTAGGCGCCAACGGCCGTCGAGGCCAGGCCGGAGGCCAGCAGGCCCACGGCGAAGAGCGTGGCGATGACCGGGCCCAGCGCAGTCTCAAGTGCGGCGTGGGCTCCCTCCAGCGAGTCGGTTCCCTCGATCCCGGAGAGGTTGACGGCTGCCAGCAGCAACATGGCCACGTTGACCGACCCCGCGATGAGCATGGCGATCGAGACGTCCCAGCGTGTCGCCTTCAGCAGGCGGGGAATGCTGAGCTGGCTCGGGGCCCGGCCGAAGCGGTCGCGGGCTAGCGAGGAGTGCGCGTAGATGGCATGGGGCATGATCGTTGCCCCGAGAATCGACGCGGCCAACAGCACCGAGTTGGCGTCGGCGAAGCGCGGAACCAGTCCGCTGGCCAGACTGGAGGCCTCGGGCGGTGCGATCACGACCCCGGCGCAGAACCCGACGGCGATGATCAGCAGCAGTGCAATCACGATGCGTTCGAAGACCCAGGGGCCCTTGTGGGTCTGCACCAAGAGAAGGCCCATGGAGATCACGCCGGTGATCAATCCACCGAGCAACAGCGGCAGGTCAAAGAGCAGGTACAGGGCCACGGCCCCGCCGATGACCTCTGCGATGTCGGTGGCCATGGCGACCGCCTCGGCCTGCAGCCAGTAGGCGATCCTGCCCGCGCGGGTCCCGAAGCGGTCGCGCAGCGCCTCGGGAAGGGACATGCCCGTGACCACGCCCAGCTTGGCCGAAAGGTATTGGACCAGCCATGCCATCACGTTGCCGCTGACAACCACCCACACCAGCAGGTACCCGTATTGGGCGCCGGCGCTCATGTTTGCCGCAACGTTGCCGGGATCCAGGTAGGCGACGCCTGCGACCAGGGCCGGGCCAAGCAACCAGAGGAGGCGCCGGGATGACGGCAGCGCCGTCGATGCGTGGGTTGTTTCGGCGGCGACGGCGGCGCCGAAATTATTTTTAGGCATGACTAAAGAGTAGCGTTTTTTAGCCATGCCTAAAACAGTCTGTGCAACATGTTTCCGACGATGGCTGACGCCTTGCGGCAGGGCAAGCGCCGCTCCGTGTCGAATTGCCCCGGAGGTCAGCGGGCGAAGTCGTAGCCGATGGACCAGTCGCGGTACGGGGGAAGGAAACGCAGGATCAGCAGGGACTCGCGTTGCTGCTTCATTTCCTCGGCGGTCAACGGCTTCACCTTCGTGGCCTTGACCAAGCTCGCGTGGTATTCCTCGAAGGTCGTGGCCTTGGCTGCCTTCATGGCCAGTGCCTGATCGACTCCGATGTAGCGAAGGTGCCAGGGCTCGTGCTTGTAGCCGGTGACCTTTTCGCCGTCGGCGGGATAGCGAACGATGAAGCCGAAGCGTTCGACGTTCTTGGCCAGCCACTTGCCTTCGGGCGTGTCACCGAAGCAGGCCTTCAGGTCACAGGCCGTGTTGCGCGATCCTAAGTCCGTTGCGAGTCCAAGCTGGTGTTCGCTGGTGCCCGCGGGAGCCGAAATGCGGGTTGCGAACTCGACCCCGTAGCGCGCCTTGTACTGGTTGAAGAGGGCAGCCTGTCGGTCGTAGGAACGGTAGGCGCTCAGGACCGTCGGTGAAAGGGAATCCTTGCGGGCGGCATCGAGCAGGCTTTCCAACGCCGTGGCCGCCTCGTCACGCAGTTGCGAGTCGCTGCCCGCGACCGTGCGGAGATCCTTGGGCTTGTAGTTTGCCGGCTTCAGGGCGTTGTCGCGGTTGACCAAAACCAGCAGCGAGGCCGGGTCCTTGGTGAGCTCATTCGCGGTGGGCGCCTTGGGCTGTTTCTCCGAGCCAACCGAAGGGGTGCCCGGGGCAGCCATGGCCGCCGGAGCTGCGGCGACGCCGGAAACCAGCAGGCTGACGCCCAGCAGGAGCGCGGGAACGCCAAGACGAAACGAAGACACGATGCCCTTTCACGAACTGAAACACCAAGGAACAGTTTCAGGATAACCGCTGAACCTTGGATAATCCTTGCGCGACCACCCCCTGCATGGTGTGGGAGGGATCCTGCGGCGGGGTCATCTACGGCACAACCACGTTGCCAATGCCTGACAGGAGCGGTAAATGGGATATTTTGGGTGTTGTGCTGATTTCTGATGGTGATATTCGACGCGAACTCGCGGCCGACCGTATTAAGCTGGACCCCTTCGACCCGGCGATGGTTCAGCCGGCAAGCGTTGACGTGAGGATCGACCGGTTCTTCCGGCTCTTCGATAACCACAAGTACGCCCACATCGACCCGGCACTGGACCAGCCGGAGCTGACCCGCCTGGTGGAGGTCGAGCCCGACGAGCCGTTCATCCTGCACCCCGGTGAATTCGTGCTTGGCTCGACCTACGAAACCGTCACGCTGCCGACCGACATCGCTGCGCGCCTCGAGGGCAAGAGCTCGCTCGGCCGGCTCGGCCTTTTGACCCACTCCACCGCGGGATTCATCGACCCCGGGTTCTCCGGCCACGTGACCCTGGAGCTTTCCAACATGGCAACGCTCCCGATCAAGCTCTGGCCCGGATCCAAGATCGGGCAGCTCTGCTTCTTCAAGCTTTCCTCCCCGGCCGAGCACCCCTACGGCTCCGGTGCCTACGGCAACCGCTACCAGGGCCAGCGCGGGCCCACCGCCTCGCGCAGCCACCTGAACTTCCACCGGACGACGCTGGAAAACTAGTACGCCTTGCCGAATGCCCGGACCACCTGGTCCGGGCATTCGCTGCTTAATCGTCGTCGGCATTTGCGATCCACGGTCAGGACTGGACGGCACGGAGCCGGCTAGGGGATCAGCCCGAGGCTTCGGACCATGTCGCGCTCGTCCTGCAACTCGCGGACCGACTTGTCGATGCGTGCCTGCACCGCGGGTGAAACCGCCAGCCCCTGCTCGATCTCCCAGGCCTGGTTGTTGCTGCGCACCGGGAACGAGCTGACCAGCCCCGGCTCGACCCCGTAGGAGCCGTCGGAAACCCGGGCGGCGGACGTCCAGGAAGATCCGGTGCCCAGCACCCAGTCGTGCACGTGGTCCACCGCCGCGGCCGCGGCCGATGCCGCCGAGGAAGAGCCCCTGACCTCGATGATCTCGGCGCCGCGCTTGGCCACCCGGGGAATGAAAGTTTCATCCAGCCAGGCCTCGACCTCACCGGGACTGCCCAACACCGCCGCAAGTGCCTCGGGAAGGGCCCGCGTCACCCCGTGGGAATCCGTGACGGTGCCGTGTGCGATGTCGGGAACCTGCGTGGCCGAATGGTTTCCCCAAATGGTGACGTTGCCGATCGCGCTGACCGGCACCTGAAGTGTCAGCGCCAGTTGCGCAAGCGCCCGGTTGTGGTCAAGGCGCGTCAGGGCGGTGAACCGTTCGTCCGGGACGTCGGGTGCGTGCGCCGAGGCAATGAGCGCGTTGGTGTTGGCCGGGTTGCCGACCACCAGCACCTTCACGTCGTTGGCGGCCCGGGCATTGATGGCGGCACCCTGCGGCGCGAAAATTGCGCCGTTGGCCTGCAGCAGGTCCCCGCGTTCCATGCCCGGGCCGCGCGGGCGCGCCCCGACCAGCAGGGCGATGTTCGTCCCCTCGAACCCGGCGGAAACGTCGGTGGTGACATCGATCGAGCGCAGGGCAGGGAAGGCGCAGTCCTGCAGTTCAAGGGCGGTTCCCTCGGCGGCCTTGAGGCCGGCCGGGATTTCAAGCAGCCGCAGGCGCACCGGTGTGTCCGGGCCCAACATGGCGCCGGAGGCTATGCGGAAAAGCAGGGCGTAGCCGATCTGTCCGCCCGCTCCTGTCACGGTCACTGTCACGGGGGTGTGTGCGCTCATGGTCCCATCGAACCACGGCGGTTAAGCCGGTGTCAGTAGCCGGGGCCCGATCGGGAGCGCCATGACACCCGGTCAGGCGAGCTGCTCCACGCCCAGACGACGGGGCGCGCGCACCGGCAACAGCAACGCCAGGCCCAGCAGCAGGACCAGGATGATGCCAAGGATTCCGTAGCGCTGCGCGTCGTCGACGAACGGCTTTGCCAGCGCGATGGATGTCGCGAACAGGAACGGCGCCAGGAAGCTCACCGCGCGGCCGGTGGTGGCGTACAGTCCGAAGAGCTCACCCTCCTGCCCGGCCGGTGCCAGCCGAGCCAGGAAGGCCCGGCTGGAGGACTGCGCGGGCCCCACGAACAGGCAAAGCATCAACCCGAAGATCCAGAATCCCGTGGCGTCGGGGGAGAAGAAGACCCCGAGGCCGGCAACAACGAGTCCGATCAACGAGGTGACGATGACGTTCTTCGGGCCGACCTTGTCATCGAGCCAGCCGCCGAGCATGGCGCCGATCGCCGCAACGACGTTTCCGACAATGGCAAAGATGATCACCTGGGTCAGCGGGAACCCGAAGGTGCCCGCGGCAATGACGCCGCCGAAGGTGAAGACCGCGGCCAGCCCGTCGCGGAACACGGCGCTGGAGATCAGGAAGTAGACGGTGTGGCGGTCGGCGCGGGCAAGAGCCACCACGCGGTAGAAGAGTTCCTTGTAGGACTGTAGCACCGTGAAGCGGGGGCCACCCGCGGTGCCCGGAATTTCCGGGACGGCAAAAAGTACCGGCAACCCGAAGCCCATGAACCACACCGCCGAGAACACCGCAACCAGGCGCAGGTTCAGCGCATTTTCCTCGGAGGCACCTGCCCACGGGAAGATCGGTGTGACGAGCATGAACAGGACGATCGCCAGGGCCACGATGCCGCCGAGGTAGCCCATTCCCCAACCGAAACCCGAGACCTTGCCGATGGTCGCGGGGGTGGAGATCTGCGGCAGCATGGCGTTGTAGTTCACCCCGGCGAACTCGGCAAAGACCGAGGCGAGGGCGATGAGCGTGACACCCAGGACCAGGAAGCGCGGTTCGGGGAAGACGAAGAAGCAGGCAGCCGTGAGTACCGCGACAATCACGGTGTTGACGCCGAGCCAGAAACGCCGGCGGCCGCCCGCATCGGAGCGCAACCCCATGACGGGGGCCAGCAGCGCGATGGCGAACCCGGCTATGGCCAGGGCGTTGCCCAGCACCACGGAGTTCGCGTCCTTGTCGCCGAACAGCTCGCTCGTCAGGTAGACCGTGAAGACAAAGGTTGTCATCACCGCGTTGATCGCGGCCGAGCCCCAGTCCCAAGAAGCCCACGCCAGCGTGGTTTTATTGACAACTTTGGGTTTGATGGCCGGGTCCGGCGTCCCGACGGAATACTCGCTCATGGCTGCATCGTAACCGCTTCCGGCTTCCGCCGGGTTAACGATGCTGCGCCATGACGGCTTCCGTGTCGCGCACCGACCTTGTCGGGCCGGGTTAACACCGTTCGGGCCCGCAGTATTCCCGCGCCTGAAAAGGGTCGTTGGGGCGCGGTCGGGCACGGGGGAGAAGGGCTCGGCTGGTAGGGTTAAAAGCCATACATTGACCACTTGTTGCCAGGATCCTGGCCGCGCCGACCTCAGGAGATACTGTGCTCCTCGTCCTGTTCGCGCTCTTTGCCGTGGCCGGAATTGCTCCGCTGATCTTCCGGAAACTGGGTCGTTCAACGTTCTACGTCCTGGCGGCCGTTCCTGCCATCGCCTTCGTATGGCTCTTGGGCAACTTCCCGTCCTTCACCAACGCACAACAGTCGGCCGCGAGCGGGCTCCCCAACGCGCCTCCCTCCGAGCTCTACGAGTGGATCGGGCCGCTGAACACCCACCTGGATTTCCGGATGGACGCTCTCGCAGCAATCCTTTGCCTGCTGGTGCTCGGCGTCGGGGCCCTGGTGCTGTTTTACTGCGCCAGGTACTTCAAGAGCGAAGAAGCGAACATCGGCACCTTCGGCGCCCAGCTGCTGGCCTTCGCCGGCGCCATGTTCGGTTTGGTGACGGCCGATGACATGATCCTGATGTTCATCTTCTGGGAACTGACGACGATCCTTTCCTACCTGCTGATCGGCTTCAACCGCACCCGCATGAGCGCCCGGCGTTCGGCGCTGACCGCGCTGATCGTGACCACGTTCGGCGGGCTGACCATGCTCGTGGGCCTGGTCATGTTGGGCCAGGCCGCAGGCACCTACCGCATCTCCGAGATCATGGCCATGGCCCCCGACCTCGTCTCGATGGGCACGTTCATCGACGTGGCGATCCTCCTGGTCCTGGTCGGCGCCGTCTCCAAGTCGGCCCTGGTGCCCTTCCACTTCTGGCTTCCCGGGGCCATGGCCGCGCCCACCCCGGTCTCGGCCTACCTGCACGCCGCCGCGATGGTCAAGGCAGGCGTCTACCTGGTGGCGCGCTTGGCGCCCGGCTTCAACCAGACCGCGTTCTGGGAGCCGATGCTGCTGGTCCTGGGCCTGGCGACGCTGCTGATCGGCGGCTGGCGCGCCCTGAAGCAGCACGACCTGAAGCTGGTGCTGGCCTACGGAACCGTCTCCCAGCTCGGCTTCCTGATCCTCATCCTGGGTCTGGGCGGCGCGAACGCGGCGCTGGCGGGCATGGCCATGATGCTGGCGCACGGCTTCTTCAAGGCGACGCTCTTCCTGGTGGTCGGCATCATCGACCACAAGGCCGGAACCCGCGACCTGCACCAGCTCTCCGGGCTCTACAGGAGCTCCCCACTGCTCTTCGTTGTCGCGGCGCTTGCCGCGGCCTCGATGGCCGGCTTCCCGCCGCTGCTGGGCTTCGTCGCCAAGGAATCGGTCTACGAGGCGCTGCTCGAGTACGCGGCCGACAACGGAACCACGGGCACGCTGCTGCTGGTCGGCGTGGTGCTCGGCACGATCATGACCTTCGCCTACTCCGCGCGCTTCCTCTGGGGCGGGTTCGCCACCAAGCAGGGCCTGGCACCCACGCCCTTCCCGAAGGTCCCGGCGCTCTTCCTGGCCCCGCTGCTGGTGCTCACCGTCGCCACGGTGGTCTTCGCCTGGGTGCCCGGCGTGCTCGAGGACATCATCGACCCCTACGTGGGCCTCTTCCCGGCCGCCGCACACCCCATCCACCTGGGACTCTGGCACGGCTTCACCCCGGCTCTGGGGCTGAGCGTGCTGACCATGCTCGCCGGCGCCGGGCTGTTCCTGGCCCGCGAAAGGGTCTTTGCCGTCCAGTCCAAGGTCCCGGCGCTGCTGGATGCCGACCGCGACTACAAGCACCTGGTCAATGGCGTGGACAACCTGGCGATCTGGCTCACCGGCCGGACCCAGCGAGGCTCGCTCTCCTTCTACCTGGTCGTGATCCTGACCGTGGCGCTGGTGGTCCCGACGTTCGTCTCGGTCTGGTTCACCACCCCGGCACCCGGCAACTTCGTCGCCTTCGATTCCCCGGCGCAGCTGGTGATCGGGCTGATCATCATCATTGGTGCCATCGGCGCGGTGCAGGCCGACCGCCGCTTCCTGGCGGTGCTCATGGTCTCGGTCACCGGCTACGGCATGGCCGCGATCTTCGCCCTGCAGGGCGCCCCGGACCTCGCGGTGACCCAGCTGCTGGTGGAGACCATCGTGCTGGTCGCCTTCGTGCTGGCGCTGCGCGCGCTGCCCGTCGAGATCTGGGCCAAGAACCCCACCGGGCACCGGCTGGGCCGCGCCCTGATCGGCATCGGCTTCGGCGCCTCCATGGTGTACATCGCCGCGACGGCCATGGCCTCGCGCATCGCCGAGCCGATCTCGCTGGCCTACCCGGAGCTGGCCTACACGGGCGGCGCCGGCAAGAACATCGTGAACGTGACGCTCGTGGACATGCGCGCCTGGGACACCTTCGGCGAGATCACCGTGCTGGCCGCGGCCGCCACGGGCGTCGCCTCGCTGATCTTCGTGCGCGGACGCGGGGACTCGCGCCTGCGGGCCTCGGCCGTCGCCACCGGGTCGGTGGACCTCGGCTCCGAGGCCATCGGCAGCCACGGGCGCAGCAAGGCCGGGCTGGCCGTGGCCCGGAACTTCGCACGTTCCACGCACGACTCCTGGCTGGTCGCCGGCCACACGCTGGCCCCGGAGCGCCGCTCGATCACCTTCGAGGTCGTCACCCGGCTGCTCTTCCACACCATCCTGCTGGCCTCGCTCTACCTGTTGCTCACCGGGCACAACACCCCCGGCGGCGGTTTTGCCGGCGGCCTGCTGGCCGGCCTGGCGCTGACCATGCGCTACCTGGCCGGCGGGCGCGTGGAGCTCGCCGAATCGACCCCGATCAGCCCCGGCACCATGATGGGCGTCGGGCTGGGCCTGGCCTCGCTGACGGCCGTGGCGCCGCTGCTCTTCGGCCTGCAGATGTTCACCTCCGCCGCCTTCGAGTTCACGCTGCCGCTCTTTGGCACGCACAAGTTCGTGACCTCCACGATCTTCGACATCGGGGTGTACCTGGTGGTCATCGGGCTGGTCATCGACGTGCTGCGCTCGCTCGGCTCCGAGATCGACGAGCGCTCCGAGGGCCGCAGCCCCACCGACCTGCACGACCAAGTATCTGACGCCGACACGGGAGTGGGACGATGAGTACCAATGTCACATTGCTCATAGTGATGGGCGTGCTCTTTGCGGTGGGCATCTACCTGCTGCTCGAACGCAGCCTGACCCGGGTGCTGCTGGGCATCGTGTTGCTGGGCAACGGGGTGAACCTGCTGATGCTCTCCACGGGCGGGCGCAGCGGCCTGGCCCCGCTCTACGAAAAGGGCACCGACCCGGCGGAGTACTCGGACCCGCTGCCGCAGGCGCTGATCCTCACCGCGATCGTCATCACCTTCGCGGTGACGGCGTTCATGCTCGGCATCATCTACAGGTCCTGGGTCATCTCCCGGGCCGACGTGGTCGCCGACGACGACGAGGACCTGCGCGTCTCCCAGCAGTCGCCCTTCGACTTCGAGGAAGACTCGCCGGTCCCCGAGGACACCACCGAGTTCGAGGGCGATGAAGCGGTCCTCGCATCCAACACCGAGACGAACACCGACCCGGGGGAGGCCCGCGCATGATCGATGCCCCGCTCACCGCGGTGTCCTTTGCACCGCTTGCCGTCGCGCTGCCGATCTTCGGCGCCGCGCTGGCCTTCATCCTGCGCCGCCACAAGCGTTCGCAGCGGCTTGTCACCATCGGGGTCCTGGTGTTCACGCTGGCCCTGGAATCCTGGATGCTCGCCACCGTCTGGAACGGCGGGACGTACTCCGTCACCCTGGGCGGCTGGGCCCCGCCGTTCGGCATCTCGATGGTGGTCGACGGGTTCTCCGCGTTCATGCTGGTGGTCTCCACCATCGTCTCGCTGGCCGTGCTGCTCTACGCCACCAGCCAGGGCATGGCCGACGGCGACGAGGACGGTCCCGTATCGATCTTCCACCCGGCCTACCTGATCCTGGTCGCGGGCGTGTCCAACGCCTTCCTGGCCGGGGACCTCTTCAACCTCTACGTGGGCTTCGAGATCCTGCTGACCGCCTCCTACGTGCTGCTGACCCTGGGCGGGACCAACGCGCGCATCCGCGCCGGCACCACCTACGTGGTGGTCTCCGTGGCCTCCTCGCTGCTCTTCCTGATCTCGATCGCGATGATCTACGCGGCCGCCGGCACCGTGAACATGGCCGACCTGGCGGTGAAGCTGCCGCAGGTTTCCGAGGGCACCCAGATGGTGCTGCACGTGATGCTGCTGGTCGCCTTCGGCATCAAGGCCGCGGTGTTCCCGCTGTCCTTCTGGCTTCCGGACTCCTACCCGACAGCCCCGGCCCCGGTGACCGCGGTGTTCGCGGGCCTGCTGACCAAGGTCGGCGTGTACGCGATCATCCGCACCGAGACGCTGCTGTTCCCCGGGAACAAGCTCTCGACGCTGCTGATGGTCGCGGCCGGGCTCACCATGCTGGTGGGAATCCTGGGCGCCGTGGCGCAGACGGACATCAAGCGCATGCTCTCCTTCACGCTGACCAGCCACATCGGCTTCCTGAT
Organism: Paeniglutamicibacter sp. NPDC012692; assembly: GCF_042901625.1. Classification (NCBI taxonomy): domain Bacteria; kingdom Bacillati; phylum Actinomycetota; class Actinomycetes; order Micrococcales; family Micrococcaceae; genus Paeniglutamicibacter; species Paeniglutamicibacter sp. NPDC012692. Next base: position 1,620,617 of record NZ_JBIBDE010000001.1, on the reverse strand, counting down.
CTTCGGTGTCTCGCTGGGCAACCAGCTGGGCATGGCCGCGACGATCTACTACGTGGCGCACCACATCGTGGTCCAGACCTCGCTGTTCCTGGTGGTGGGCCTGATCGAACGCCGCGGCGGCACCTCGAACATCGACAGGCTCGGTTCGCTGGCCAAGATCTCCCCGGTGCTTGCGCTGCTCTTCTTCATCCCCGCCATGAACCTCGGCGGCATCCCGCCGTTCTCCGGCTTCCTGGGCAAGCTGGGGCTGGTCCAGGGCGGCGCCGAGGCCGGCACGCCGCTGGCCTGGACGCTGATCGGCGTTTCGCTGCTCACCTCGCTGCTGACGCTGCTGGCCGTCGCACGCGTGTGGAACAGGGCGTTCTGGCGCAAGGCCGAGGACGCCACCGACCCCGACCCGCTGCTGCTGGTCGGCGTGCACGGCGCCCGCGGGGCCACCTACGACATCGTCGCGGACGAACCCGCCAGCCGCTACAGCGACCGGGGCGACACCGCGCTGCTACCCAACGGCATGGTCGCCATGACGGCCGCGCTGGTCCTGGTGGGCCTGGCGCTGACCGTCTTCGCCGGACCGATCTTCGAGTTCAGCGACAGATCCGCTTCCCAGATCATGGACAACGGCAACTACATCGAGGCAGTGCTCGGATCGACGACGGAGGTCTCGCCATGAGTCCACAGCAGCGCCTGAGCGATGCCAAGAACGAAAGCGGCAAGCGCCAGCGCGCCACGCTGCGCCAGGAACTCCCGCTGCTGGTTTGGATGGTCCTGGTGTGGGGCGCCCTGTGGCAGGACTTCGCGCCGGGGAACCTGGTGTTCGGGCTGCTGCTCTCGCTGATCGTCGTCAACCTCTTCCAGCTGCCGCCGGTGATCCTGTCGGGCCGCTTCAACGTGCTGCGGGCCCTCGCCTTTGCGGTGTCGTTCCTGTGGGACGTCGTGCGTGCAAGCTTCGAGGTCATGTTCCTTGCGGTGTTCCGCGGGCCGGAGACCAAGAGCGCCGTGGTTGCCGTGTCGCTGCGCACCGAATCGGACCTGATGGTCACCGCGGTGGGGCATGCCCTGACGCTGGTGCCGGGATCCTTCGTGGTGGAGGTGGACAGGCGCTCATCCACGCTTTACCTGCACGTGCTGAACGTCAAGGACCAGGCCGGCGTCGACAGGGCGCGCACCGAGGTGCTGGACCTCGAGGCCAAGCTGATCCGCATCATGGGCAGCAAGGACGAACTGGCCGCATTGAATGCCGAAACACGGAGCGCCGCAACCGGCAAGGAAGGGACGCGATGAGCGTAGTTTTGTGGATTTGCGGGACCATTCTTTCGGTATCCGCTTTCCTGGCCATCATCCGCTTGGTCAAGGGACCCTCGATCCTCGAGCGCGTCATCGCCACCGACGTGCTGCTGCTGATCGTTTCGGCGGCGCTGTGCCTTGAGATGACGGTGAACAAGCACACCAACAACCTGGTGTTCGTGGTCCTGGCCTGCCTCGTCGGGTTCATCGGCTCGGTCACGGTTTCCCGCTATGTCACGGATCGAAGGAACGCCTGATGCACGACACGATCATCGACATTGTCGCCGGCGTCTTCATGATCCTGGGGTGCCTGATGTCCCTCGCCGCGGGCATCGGCTTGCTCCGCTTCCCGGACCTGCTTTCACGCATGCACGCGGCGACCAAGCCGCAGGTGCTGGGCCTGTTCCTGCTGCTTTCCGCGCTGGGACTGGAGCTCCGCAGCTGGGCCGTGGTCCCGGTGCTGCTCTTGGCCTGGATCGTCCAGCTGCTCACCGCGCCGGTCTCGGCGCACATGGTCGGCCGCGCCGGCTACCGCACCCGCCACCTCAAGCGCGACACGCTTGTCGCCGACGAACTGGCCACGGTGGTCGAGGAAGCGGGCAGGCGCGAAAGCCGGGACCAGGGCGAGAACCCGCCCACGGACCGCACCGACTTCATGGACTAAGTGCGGATGCAGCTGGTCTTCGGCGACCAGCCGCAACTGAAAACAAATGCCCCAGACCGTCATCGGCGGCGAGGCAGTGACGCTCCAAGTCCCGGACAGCTGTGGTACCAGTCAATGACTTGGAGTTCAGTGCTTGTAGGGTGCATTTGCTGGATCCAGCACGTGGGAAAACAAAAAAACGAGTACATCTCACCCTTGTAGGGGAACTGTCGCTGAGATTGACTTTGGGGCATGCCAGGGCCTCGGAACCCAAGGTTTCCATGGGCCCGGCTGCCAGGTTATTGCAACGGCCCCCCGAACAACGGAGAGACCCATGAACCGCACCACCGTTCGTCGAATTGCACCTGCTGCCCTGCTTACCTCCGCACTGCTCGCCGTATCGTCGGCAGCTGTCGCCGCACCTCCGCCGCCCCGGCCGGACTTTCCGCCTGGGGTGGTGGTTCCCGCCGGGGCTGCCTGTGATTTTGCGCTGGGGATTGCCGGGACCGGCGCCAAGGCGCGCATCAAGACATTCGCAAACGGCAGCCAGATCATCTCGGGCAAGGGCTATCTGCTGACCTACACGAACGCGGACACCGGGAAATCCGTGTCCTTCGAAACCAACGGAACGTCCGAGCACACGTCGGCCCCCGACGCTGAAAACGTCGTGACCATCACGTCGAGGGGAAGCACCGGCCTGATCCTGTTTCCGCCTCCGGATGCCTCTAATGTTCCTGGCGTAGAAGCGCCGTCAGCAATCCAGTACACGGGACGCATCGTCTTCACCTTCGACCTCGATGACGGCCGTACTACTCTGCTCAGTGCTTCCGGGACACAACGGGACCTCTGTGCCGAGCTGTCCTAGGCGGAACAAGCATAGCCGGGATGGCGGGTAACGCCGGCCCGTCCGGCAGACTCCACGGAGGGGCACCCTAGGGTGCTCCTCCGTCTTGTCGCGTGGGGCGTGACTGCCAACCCCGTTTGGTGGATAAAGCACATCCCGACGACGAGTCGGCTCCGGTGGCACCGATTCGCGACAGCCGGACCCATAGGCTTCTGCGCAAGACAAAGGACCCGAAGAAGAATCTTCGGGTCCTAGAAGTCAGTAAGTTACGAGTTCTTTGTGAACTTTGCAATCGCCTTTTGGGTGCCACGGTCGGTGAGCACCTGGATCAGCGCCGCGGTGACTGCCGAAAGGAGGGCAAACCCGATGGCCTGGCGCATGGTGGCCTCGGCTTGGGCTTCCTTGTTCCCGTGCTTGGGCGGCTGCTGGCCCGTAAACCCGACCCACAGCTTGTCGACGATTTTCCCGCCAAGGAATCCCGCGGCGATGGAGATCAGCGGGCCAACTAGTTTCATCATGCTGTTCACGGGTACTCCCAATATGTTGCGGCAACGGTACCTGCACCAGCATAGCCTGCGGTAGCATGACAGGACTGAAACATTTACGACAGGGGAGCGCCGCACGGTTTAGGCCATGCCGAGGCGCTGAGAGTGCGGAAAACCGCAGACCCTCGAACCTGCCCCGGCTAGTACCGGCGAAGGAAGTCGAGTTCTCAGGGGTGCGCTGAGAAAAACGCATTCCCTCCCCTCCTTGTATCCAAGGAGGATCATCATCATGAGCACCATCGAAGGCCGCAACGGCCAAAGCAGCGCAGCACCCAAGACCAGTTCCTGGCGTGTCGTCGACATCGTCATTGCCGCGGTCATCGCGGTGTCCTCGGGCGTCATCTTCTGGGCCTGGAACAACACCCACCACGTCCTGGATTTCCTGTTCCTCGCATTCCCGCCATCCTCCGCACTGGTTGCGGGCATGTGGCTGTTCCCCGCGGTCCTGGGAGCGCTCATCATCCGCAAGCCCGGAGCCGCGCTCTTCTGCGAACTTGTCGCGGCAATGGTGAGCTCGCTGCTGGGCTCGGAATTCGGGTTGACGGTATTGGCTTCCGGTCTGGTCCAGGGCCTCGGCGCCGAAGCCGTCTTCGCCGCGTTCCGCTACCGCCGCTGGAACCTGCCCGTGGCACTGCTGGCCGGCGCAGCCACTGGCCTGTTCGGCGGCATCAACGACGCTTTCATCTTCCGCTGGTTCCCCGAGTACACCGTGGCCATGCAGCTGACCTACGTCGCCTTCATGACCGTCTCCGGCCTGGTCATTGCGGGCCTGCTGTCCTTCTACGCCACCCGCGCCCTGGCCAAGACCGGTGCACTGGGAGCATTGGCCAGCCGCAAGGCGGCAACCGAACCAACATTCGGCTAGGAAGCCCGAACCCATGAACACCCCTTCAACGCTGCACCAAGGATCCGGCACCTCGTTGCCGAACAAGCACGGTGCAGCAGTATCGGTCACCGCCAAGGACTGGGGGTGGCGCCACGCCGACCGGACCAACCCGGCACTGTGGGGACTTGACCTGGAGATTCCCGCGGGGCAACGCGTGCTGTTGGCGGGCGCCTCCGGTGCCGGCAAATCAACGCTCCTCTACGCCCTGGCCGGCGTCCTCCACGAAGACGACGAGGCATATTCCTCGGGTGAGCTCCTGCTCGACGGCCGACCCGCGTCCGAGGGCCGCGGGCTGGTGGGGCTCATGCAGCAGGATCCCGAAACCCAAGTGGTCCAGGCCCGGGTCGGGGACGACGTGGCCTTTGGCGCCGAGAACCTGTCGGTGCCGCCCGCAGAGATCCAGCGACGGATCGTCGAGGCACTCGACGCGGTTGGTTTGGAAGTTCCGCTGGATCATCCGACCAGCGCGCTTTCGGGCGGGCAAAAGCAACGGCTGGCCCTTGCCGGAATCCTTGCCATGGGACCGGGACTTGTGCTGCTTGACGAACCCACGGCAAACCTTGACCCGGCCGGGGTCCTTGAGGTCCGCGATGCGGTCATCAGGGCGCTGGATTCCACCGGGGCAACGCTGCTGATCGTCGAACACCGCCTCGATGCCTGGGCGCCGCACATGGACAGGGTCATCGTGCTGGAACCCGGCGGGGGAGTGTCGCACGACGGGAGCCCGGAGCTGCTCTTTGCCCCGGGCCCGGTGCGCGATGAACTCGTCGCGGCCGGCGTCTGGGTGCCCGGGTACTCGCCGTCGATCGGGGCCATCAATTCGGCCCCGGCGGGCGCCCCCGTCTTGCTGGAGGCAAAGGACCTGTCGGTCACCCGGAAAAAGGGCGGATCGGTTGCCGCCGGCAACCTGGACCTCCGCATCACGGGCGGCAACGCCTGGTGCATCCGCGGGGCCAACGGCGCCGGCAAATCGACGTTTGCGCTGACCCTGGGCGGACTCCTGCCGCAGGCCTCGGGCGTCCTGCTGGCCACCGGCGACCTTGCCGACGGCACCGAGGCCCGCCCCTACAACTGGCGTGCAACCGAGCTGGTCGGCCGCATCGGTTCGGTCTTCCAGGAACCGGAGCACCAGTTCGTGGCCGCCACGGTCCGCGAGGAACTGGCCTTCGGGCCAAGGCACGCGGTGAAACCCGGAACCAGGGAACCGCTCTTCGACGACGGGGCCATCGAGCAGCGGGTCGACGAACTCCTGCAGCGGCTTCGGCTCGAGCACCTTGCCGAGGCGAACCCGTTCACCCTTTCGGGCGGCGAAAAGCGGCGGTTGTCGGTGGCCACTGTGCTGGCATCCAGCCCGGCCATCCTGATCCTCGACGAGCCGACCTTCGGACAGGACGCAAACACCTGGCGGGAACTGGCCATGCTGTTGCGCGAGGAGCTGGCCCGCGGCACGGCGATCATTGCGGTGACCCACGACGTGGACTTTGCCAGGGCCTTGGGCGCCGAGGAATTCTTCATCAGCGCCGAACCACGCAAAGCCGGAAACGTTGAGGGCCGCACCGGATTGCTGGAAGCCGATGCGCGCGGCGGTGCCAGTTTCCTGGGCAAGGCAAACCCGCTGTCCAAGTTGCTGGCCGTGGGTCTGGCGACCATCCCGCTGGTTGCCAGCATGGACTGGGTCAGCAGCGGGTTGGTTGTCGTGGCGACGGTGTTGCTCCTGCCGCTGGCGGGGCTTTCGCTGGGGCGGTTCCTCTCCCGGGCCTGGCCGCTGCTGTTGGCCGCGATCTTTGCCGCCTGGGGCACCGCCCTGGTGGGCAACGATTCCGGGGATGTGCTGCTGAACCTGGGGATCTTCACCATCACCGAGGGTTCGGCCGCCGCGGGTGCCGCCACCGGATTGCGTGCCTTCGCAGTCGCCGTGCCGGCCGTGCTGGTGCTGTTCACCACCGACCCCACCGACCTTGCCAATGCCCTGGCGCAAAAAGCGAAACTGCCGCACCGCTTTGTCCTCGGGGCGCTGGCCGGTATGCGGTTGCTGGGGCTGCTGATCGAGGAATGGACGACCCTGGGCATGGCCCGCAGGGCCCGCGGCGTGGGAAGCCGCGGATCGCTCGGCCAACGCGTGCGGGCGAACCTGGGGCAGGTCTTCGGGCTGCTGGTTCAGGCCATCCGTCGTGCCTCGCGCCTTGCCGTGACCATGGAGGCCAAGGGGTTCGGCACGTCGGCACGGACCTGGGTGCGCGATTCGGTCTTCACCGCGCGCGATCTCTGGATCGTGATCTTCGGGTTGTTGCTCGGCACCGCGGCGATTCTCGGTGCGGTGCTCACGGGCACCTGGAACCTCGTCTGGACCTAAACGCGCGCGGTTCCAGCAAGCTGTTCCAACCACAGGGGGCCTTGGCCCGGGCATGATTTCCCGGGCCAAGGCCCCTGTCGGTTTGGCCGCCGGATCCAGACGGGCCGCGTTGCCTCAGCGTGAAGCTAGGCGTCGAATCCGAGCGATGCGATCGGTGCGAGGGTTCCTTCGCGGAACCCCTCGAGCACATAGCGCTCATGGGGTGGCATCAGCTCCGGAAGGTCGTCCAGGCCAAACCACCGCAGGTCCGCGCATTTCTCCGGTTCCCGGATGCCGGGATCACCCTCCCACCTGTCGCAGGCGAAGAAGAAATCAACGCGCTGGTCCAACAACCTGGTCCCGCCGTTGGTCCTGTGCAGGGTGGTCAACGGGGTGAGGGCATCAGGCGAGATCGAAACGCCGATTTCCTCCATGGCCTCACGCACCGCGGCATCGAGGGCCGATTCCCCGGCTTCCACGTGCCCGGCCGCGGCGCAGGCCCAATGCCCGTCCATGAAGCCGGTGTTTTGCCGCAATTGCAGCAGGACCCGGCCGCCGCGAAGCAGCAGAATGTAGGCGGCCGGAACCACTGCGAATCCATTGCCCATGCCCGCCCTTAGCCGATCGAGTTGACCATGGCGGTGAGCTCCGCGTGAAGCTCCGCGTCCCGGGCAATGCCGACGCCGTCGATGGAATTCACCGGGGTCAGCAGGCGAACGCTGGAGACCAGCCAAACGCCTTCCGCGTCCATGAGGTTTTCGGGGGTCAGCGGGCCGTAGCCCAGTTCCCAGCCGGCGGCCTTGGCAGCATCGAAGATTGCGCCCTGGGTGGTTCCGGGGAGGATGCCGGTTTCCAGGGTCGGGGTGATCAGCCGCTTGATGTCGCCGTCGCGGTGGGCCAGCAGCACGGTGGAGGTCGGACCTTCCAGGACGATGCCGTCACTGGAGGTGAAGATGACGTCGTCGGCGCCGTTCTTCTTGGCGTGGCGCAGGGCCGCCATGTTCACGGCGTAGGAAAGGGTCTTGGCGCCCATCAGCAGCCACGGCGAACGCTCGGCGACCATCGAGTCGTAGCCGCGGTCGAGCAGGATCACGCTGACCCCGCTTTCGCGCTGGACTCGCCCGATTTCGGGGGCCGCGGAGACCACGACCCAGCAGGTTCCGTGGCCGGTTCCCTCGGTGCCGCGCGTTGCGATCAGCTTCACGACGGCTTCCTCGCACGGGGTGCTTGCGTCGAATACCTCAACGGCCGTGGCAATGGCTGCACGCCAGGCTTCCTCGGCGGGGATCGACAGGTCGCAGGCGTCGGCCGACACCCGCAGGCGGGACAGGTGCGCCTCGATCTTGCGGACCACCGAGCCGGTGTAGAGCATGGATTCGAAAACCCCGTCCCCGCGGGTGGCGCCCTGGTCCAGCACCGAGAGCTGTGGTTTCGAGGCATCGGCGATGCGGCCGGCGGGGAAATCGGGGTCAAGGAACACAAGTGCAGTCATGGTTAAAGGTTACCGGTGAGTGGGTGCCTGCGGCGGATCCGGGCGCGGGCACCGCCTGGGTTTCGCGGCCGGACCTGGCACTGAAGGTAGGCTGGTGGATGGGCCCGATGGCGGCTCTGGCAAGGAGGAACCCATGGACGACGGCACCGGTGCGCTCACCGTCGGCGCTGCCCTGTGGTCGGTCGCCGTCACCCTGGAAATCGCCATCCGCATCACCATGATCGGGATCGTTCCGGGCAACCGCCGCCCGACGACCGCCATGGCGTGGCTCCTGGCCATCTTTTTCATCCCGGTCGTCGGCCTGCTGCTGTACCTGCTTTTTGCCAACACCAAGCTCTCGCGCCGGCGGATCCTTCGGCAAAAGCGCGTCAACGAATCGATCCTTGAAAACACCCAGCACATGGTCGGCGAGCAGGTGGTGCCCGATGCGCCGGACTGGGTGCTCTCCGCCGTGGCGCTCAACAAGTCGCTCGGGGCGCTGCCGCTGCAAAAGGGAAACGCCGTCGAGTTCATCACCGGCTACGCCGATTCCTTTCTCCAGATGCGCCGCGAGATCGACAGGGCACGGCGCTACATCCACGTGCAGTTCTACATCGTGGGAGACGACGAAACCTACGTGAGCCCGATCCTCGAGGCCCTGGAACGCGCTGTGGCCCGCGGCGTCAAGGTCCGGGTGCTCTTCGACCACCTCGGGACCATCCGCGTCAGGGGCTACATGGCGCTGACCCGGCGGATGACCGAGGCCGGCATCCAGTGGCGCCGGATGCTTCCGGTGGCGCCGTTCCAGCGCCAATGGCGGCGCCCGGACCTGCGCAACCACCGCAAGATCATGGTCGTGGACGGGCAGGTGGCGTTCACCGGGAGCCAGAACCTGATCGAGCCGGGCTACAAGCGGGCTTCCTCGCACCGGCTCGGCCGCACGTGGGTCGAGCTGATGGCCAAGGTCCGCGGGCCGCTGGTCACCAGCCTGGACGTGGTCTTCGCAACGGACTGGTCGCAGGAAAGCGACGAGGACCTGCTGCAGGACCTCGCCGCCGAGGAGTCCTCCATCCGCGAGGCCCCGAACGCGGGCGAGGCGATCGGCCAGCTGGTGCCCAGCGGGCCCGGCTTCGAGACAGAGAACAACCTTCGGCTGTTCAACACGCTGATCTACTCGGCCACCGAGCGGCTCTCCATCACCAGCCCCTACTTTGTGCCCGACGATTCCCTGCTGTATGCGATCACCACGGCCGCCCAGCGCGGCGTGGCGGTGGAGCTCTTCGTCTGCGAGAAGGGCGACCAGTTTCTGGTCCACCGGGCCCAGCAGTCCTACTACGAGGTGCTGCTCAAGGCGGGTGTGCGGATCTACCGCTACCGCGCCCCCGACGTGTTGCACTCCAAGTGTTTTGTCGTGGACGACGAGGTCGCGGTGTTCGGCTCCTCGAACATGGACATGCGGTCGTTCTCGCTGAACCTGGAGATCACCCTGATGCTCCTGGGCCGGGACATGGCGGCCGAGCTCATGCGGGTGCAGGACAGCTACCGCGCCGAATCGGTGGAGCTGACCCTGGACGAGTGGAAGAGCCGCAGGCCGCTCAGCCGCTGGATCGACAACGTCGCACGGCTCTCGGCCACACTGCAATAACCTACGGGAGGCGACGGGCGGCGACCCAAGCGCCGCCCGCGCCCGCCGGGAGTCAGTCCGAGGTCTCGGGGAACACCGAGCCCAGTGCCGACAGCACGCCGAAGGCCTTGGTGCGGACCTCGTCCCACTCCTCCTGCGGCGACGAATCGGCGGTGATGGCACCGCCCACACCGAGGCTGAGGTTCCACAGGTCCGTCCCCGGTTCGCCGACCATCACGAGCGTGCGGATGACCACCGACAGGTCGGTGGCCCCGGTGGCCGAAAAATAGCCGACCGCACCGGAGTAGAGCCCGCGGGCCGCGCCGTCCTCGAGCACGTCGAGGATCTCCATGGTGGAGATCTTCGGTGCGCCGGTCATCGAGCCGGCGGGGAACGCCGCGGCGATGGCCTCGGCGCGCGAGGCCCCGGGGAGCAGCCTGGCGTCGATCGTCGACACCATCTGGTGCACGGTGGCGTAGGTCTCGATGGCACAGAGCCGGGGGACCGAGAGCGTTGCCGGGTCCGCGAAGTGCGAGAGGTCGTTGCGCAGCAGGTCGACGATCATGATGTTCTCGGCGCGGTCCTTCGGCGAGGACGCCAGCTCATCCTTCAGTGCCTGGTCGGCCTCCGGCGTGGCGCCGCGGGGCCGGGTGCCCTTGATGGGCTCGGCGCGCATCCAGCCGTCGGCTCCGATCGACATGAATCGTTCGGGCGAGGTGCTCGCCGCGGCCATGTCGCCGAAACGCAGGTAGTGGGCGAACGGCGCGGGGTTCGCGGCACGCAGGCGCAGGTAGTTCTCCCACGGGTCGCAGGCCACCCGGGCCGAGTGCAGCGACGTGGTGAGGCAGACCTCGTAGCTGTTTCCCTGGCGGATCTGTTCCTGGGCGGCACGGACCTTGGCCAGGTAGCCCGGCCTGTTGTCGCGGACCGCGAACAACGGGGCCGGTACCAATGCCGGGGGCTCGGGCACGGTCGCGGGCAGTGTCGCCAACGCGGAGCGCACACGCTCGGCAAAGGCCTCGGGATCGGAGCCGGCCGAGCACAACAGGTGCACGGTGTTGTTTCCGTGGTCCAGGATGACAGCCTGCGAGGGGCGGATCAGGGCCGCGTCGGCGATGCTGCCGGGTGCGGCCGGATCCGGACGGAGATCGCTGCCGCCGGTTTCGCGCTTGAGCTCGTACCCCAGGTAACCCAGCCACCCGGGAACAAAGGGCAGTTCCTCCGCGGCCGGCAGGAACGAACCGGTGTCCCATTGCTGCGCCAGGAACTCGAAGAAACCGCCGTTGATCCTGGCCGTGGCGGTCCCCTCCTGGAGGCTCCCGGTGCCCGGGCGGTGTTCCAGGACCGCGCTTTCGTCCGTGTCGGCAGCGGCCATGATGCTGAAGCGGTTGCGCTGCCGGGGATCGGCGAAGGAAAGGTTGCTGGATTCGAGCAGCACGGCGTGCCGATCGTCTGCGTACAGGGCAGTGAAAAGCGCCGCGGTGTCCGGGGTTCCCGGGAGGCTGCGGTGGAACGGTTGCCTGGCCGCGGCCTCCGCGCGTTCGGGGGCCAACAGGGTGTAGAACTTGGGCAGGGCCTTCAGCGCCCGCAACGTATGTCCGGGAGCGCTCCCGTCGGCCCTGTTCTCGAGCACCACCTGGGCATGGCCGGGGACGGGATCGGCGCGGAGGTAGGTTTCTTCCTGGTCGGCCCAGCGGTCCCAGTGCGCGGCAAAGGTTTCCCCGTCGCGGCTCAGGGCCCGCGTCTTGCGTGTCTCGTCGGCTACCTCGACCCACACCAGGGCATCGAGCATTTCCCTGGCCGCGGCGCAGCCGGCCCCTACGCCCTCGATGATGACCACCGGTGCGGGGGAGAGGGCACTTGGCGCTCCGGGGGTTCCGACGGCCCAGTCCCAGGTGTTCCAGGTTGCGTTTTCGCCGCGGCGCAACGGGACCAGGACGTCGGAGACGTAGGCGTCCATCCCGGAGGCGAGTCCGTCCCACCCGGGGTAGATGTCTTCGAGGTGGAAGACGGCTACCTCGCGGTGGCGTCGTAGTTCGGTGGCCAATTCGGCCGCGAGCGTGCTCTTCCCTGCACCGGAACGACCGTCAATGCCAAGGATGAGCGCCGGGCTAGTTGCCACGTGAAGGCATGGTGTGGGCGCGCACGTAGTCGAGCACTCCCGGTATGGCAGCGTGGATCATTTGCCAGCAAAGGCGGAAATCGGCCGAGTCCCCGAACCACGGGTCGTAGATGCCCTGTTCGTCGTGGGGGGAGGTGGCGAATGACGTGTCGAAGGAGCGCATCATGCGCAGTGCGGGGCGTTGCTCCGGTGCAACTGCCTGCAGCAACCCTTCCAAGGTCGCGTAGTGGTCTTCGTCCATGGCCAACAGCAGGTCGATCTCCGCGAGCTGGGCCGCGTCGATGGTGGCGGCCCGATGTGCCTCGGGATTGATCCCGTGGGACTGCAGAATGGATGCGGCCCGCGGATCTATGGAGGCCCCAGTTTCCCCATTGCTGGTGCCGGCGGATGAAACCGTCACATCGGTGATTCCCGCGTCGTCGAGTGCCGTGCGCAGCATGTACTCCGCCATGGGGGAGCGGCAGGTGTTGCCTGTGCACACTGTCATTATCCGAAACATGGTTTTAGTCTAGGACAGCTGACGCCCCTAGTGACAGGCTCAAACACGCCGAGTGTGGAAGGTTATCGGATTGTGCCCTGCGGCTTTGGCCCGCGGCGTTCCCGGAAGACCCAAGTAAGAGGTCCAATGGGTCACAACAGAGTCGAACGAGGCTTCCGCCTAGTGGATAAAGGCCAGCAAAGCGGCCACGAAAATGAACAGCGTCCCGAATGTCATATTCAGAATTTTTTGCCCGCGTTCGGTGGCAGTGAAGCGGCTGAAGCTCTTCGCTGCGGCGGCGAAGAAGAACCACATGACCAAGATGTCGACAACCACGATGGTCGTGATGAACACCAGGTACTGCCCAAGTGCCGGTTGGTCCAGGCGGATGAACTGGGGGGTGAAGGCCAGGAAGAAGACGATGGCCTTGGGGTTGAGCAAGTTCACCCACAGGCCGCGCCTGAACATCGAGCCGGCCGACTCCTGCCCGCGCATGTCGATCTCGTCGGGGCTCTGGGGCTTGGCAAGAATGAGCCGTACGCCAAGGTAAATAAGGTACGCGGCGCCGGCATAGCGGATGCCGGTGAAGAACACCGGGGAGCGTGAAACCAGCAAACCCACGCCCGCCGCAACGACAATCACGTGGACCAGTAGCGCCGCCTGCTGCCCCATGATCCCCCAGATGGAGCGCTTGAAGCCCGAGTTCAGCGAATTGGTCATGGTGTTGATGGCACCGGCGCCCGGGGTGAAGCTGATGAGCGCGGACGCACCGAGCAGGGAAAGCCAGAGGGATAGAGTCACCTGACCAGCTTATGGGAGCCGGGACATCACCCGTGAATGCGTGCAGGATGCAAACCAGCACTGGAACAGGGGCGCCTCAGCTGGCAGTGCCCTGGCGGCTCGCCTGGTCGATGCCGGCAATGGCTTCCGCCATGAACCTGGAGATCAGGGCGATGTCGCGCTCGCCGTAGGAGGAAATGACCTCCATCATGCTGACCGCCAGCGGCCCGAACATGGTTTGGCCGTCCGCCTTGGCCTTCTCCGTCATGCGAATGCGCACCACCCGGCGGTCCTTGTCGACGCGCAGTCGTTCGATGTGGCCGCTGCGTTCGAGCCGGTCGAGCAACGCACTGGTTGCGGGGGAGCTGAGGCTGAGCTCGCGGGCCAGGTCCCCGGGCGTCGGTGGATTGCCAGCCAGCTCAAAACGCATGATGGCCGCCAGCGCATTCATGTCGGTTCGGTGGGTCTGGTGACGCGCGCCGGTGGATTCCACGTAACGATCGGAGGCCTGCGCAAACTGCTGGAGCAGCAGTACAAGTTCACGAGCGTTATTGGGATCCATGGCAACAATCATACGTTCAGACTTGAAGTAGTTCCATGATGGAAATACTATCTAGTGGAGAGACTTGGCTTCCGTTGCGGAAAGCCGACCGGTGCGAAGATGGGAATATTGTGGAAAAGCGCGTTGCTGGTTCTGCGGGACTTGCGGAAAAAACCGTGTTACCAGGTAGGAACATGCGGCAGGCGGGCGGCAAGGTGCGCGCTCTGGTTGCCGCGGTCCTGGTTCTCGCCTGGCTGGGTGTCGCAGGGGTCGGCGGTCCCACCTTCGGCAAACTCGGTGACGTGCAGACCAACGACCAGGCTTCCTTCCTTCCCGCCTCGGCCGAGGCCACCCGCGCGCTCGAGTGGCAGGCGAAGTTCCGCACCTCCGATGCGATCCCCGCGGTGGTGGTCATCGCCGGCGACGCAAAACTCGACGAGGCGGCCATCGCCGCGACGACCGAGTCGCTCAAGGACCTGCCGGCGCTCGAGGGCGAGATTGCCGGGCCGTTCTTCTCCGAAGACGGGCTGGCCGCGCAGCTGCTGGTGCCGCTGGGCGCCGAAACCGAAACCCAGGAGGCTGTCGAGACGCTGCGCCACGAACTCACGGAACGCGTCCCGGAAGGCACCCGCGCCTACGTGACGGGCCCCGCTGGGTTCAACGCGGATCTCGTCGAGGCGTTCGGCGGCATCGACGGTGTACTGCTGGGCGTCGCCCTGGGCGCGGTGCTGCTGATCCTGCTGCTGGTCTACCGCTCGTTCCTGTTGCCGCTCGTCGTCCTGTTCACTTCCGTTGCAGCGCTGTGCGCTGCCATCGTCGCCGTGTACTACATGGCCAAGGAAGGCTGGATCCGCCTGGACGGGCAAAGCCAGGGAATCCTCTCCATCCTGGTCATCGGGGCCGCGACCGACTACTCGCTGCTCTACGTTGCCAGGCACCGCGAGGCACTGGCCCACGGGGCCGGCCGCTGGGAAGCCACGACCACGGCCTGGAAGCGCTCGGTCGAACCCATCCTTGCCTCGGGTGGCACCGTGACGGTGGGCCTGCTCTGCCTGCTGTTCTCCGACCTGAACTCCAATAAGGCGCTCGGCCCGATCGGCGCCAGCGGCATCGTCTTCTCCGTCGTCGCGGCGCTGAGCTTCCTTCCGGCCGCGCTCGGCCTGCTCGGGCGCTCCGCCTACTGGCCCTTCATGCCCAAGCCCGCCCGCCCACTGGGTGCGGAGGAGCTTCCGGGGGGCCTGTGGGGAAACGTCGCGAAGTTCGTCGGCCGCCACCCGCGCAGCATCTGGATCGCCACCGCCCTGGTCCTGGTGGTCGGCGCCCTGGGCGCGACCCAGTTCAAGGCCTCCGGCGTCCCGCAGAGCGAACTCGTCCTGGGCCAGACCGATTCCCGCGACGGACAGGTGGTCCTGGGGGAACACTTCCCGGGCGGAACCGGCAGCCCCGCGTTCGCCGTCATCGACAGCACTAAGGCTGAGGACGCCCTGCCCGGCATCGAGGCCCTGGACGGCGTGGCCTCGGCCTATGTCCAGGCCGCGGACGGGGGCCCGGCGGTGACCGCCGCGGGCCGCGAGGCTCAGGTCGTCGAGGGCCGCTCGCTCATCTCGATCACGCTCGATGACGCCGCCGACTCCGATGCCGCGAAGGCCACGCTCGTCGGTCTGCGAAACACCATCCACGCCATGGACCCGGAATCCCTGGTCGGCGGCACCACGGCAACACTCGCCGACACCGCCACGACCGCCGAGGCCGACCTGGCCAAGATCATCCCGTTGATCCTGGCCGCCATCCTGGTCATCCTGATGTTCCTGCTGCGCTCCGTGGTCGCACCGCTGTTGCTGGTCGCCACCACGGTGCTGTCCTACGGAACCGCGATGGGGGTATCGGCGTGGGTGTTCAACGGCATCCTCGGCTTCCCCGGCGCCGATCCATCGGTTCCGCTCTTTGGGTTCGTCTTCCTCGTCGCACTGGGTGTCGACTACAACATCTTCCTGATGACGCGCGTGCGCGAGGAGTCGTTGGAGCACGGAACCCGGTCGGGCGTCCTGCGTGGGCTGTCGGTGACAGGCGGCGTCATCACCTCCGCCGGTGTGGTGCTTGCCGCAACGTTTGCCGCACTGGGCATCATCCCGATCATGTTCCTGGTCCAGCTCGGCTTCATCGTGGCCTTTGGCGTCCTGCTTGACACCCTCGTGGTGCGCTCGCTCCTGGTGCCGGCCCTCGTGCATGACATCGGCAGGCACGTGTGGTGGCCAAGCGGGCTGGGCCGACGAGGGTAACGGATCTCTCGTATGGTTCCCCGCGGTGTACTGCTAAGATGGAAGCTTGTAGATCGGTATGGCTCGGGGATCAGCTTCGAGGCCTGAAAGTCTATGCGTCGACAGATTAGATTTCCCGATCCGCCGCTTGTTTCACATCCTTCTTGCGATTGAACGCGGCTGCATCATGTGCGCTTTGCGCCATCTAGGCTCTCTCTTTCTTCGGCGATCACGCGCGTCGAAACCGTCGTGCGAAGCTTTGAGAGAAAGAACCACGTGAGTCCTTCATTCACTTCCCTTGGCGTGCCCGCAATCCTTGCAGAGGTCCTCGCGGCCCAAGGAATCGAATCGGCATTCCCCATCCAGGAAGCAACCCTGCCAACCACCCTCAAGGGTGGCGACGTGCTCGGTCGCGGTCAGACCGGTTCCGGCAAGACCCTGGCATTCTCCCTTCCCGTGGTTGCCCGTCTTGCGGCCAACCCGAAGCCGCGCAAGGCCCGCTTCCCGCGTGCCTTGATCATGGCACCAACCCGCGAACTGGCAACCCAGATCGCCAAGGTCGTCGAGCCGTTGGCCGAGGCCTTCGACCTTCGCACCGCGGTTGTCTTCGGCGGCGTTTCCCAGCTGCGCCAGGAAAAGGACCTCAACGCAGGCGTTGACATCCTCATCGCCTGCCCGGGTCGCCTCGAGGACCTGCTCAAGCAGCGCGTTGCAGACCTTTCCCGCGTGGAAATCTCCGTGCTGGACGAGGCCGACCACATGGCCGACCTCGGCTTCCTTCCGGTCGTCAAGCGCATCCTGGACCAGGCACCTCGCGGCATCCAGCACCTGCTCTTCTCCGCCACCCTGGACAACGGCGTGGACAAGCTCGTCCAGCGCTACCTCGAGAACCCGACCGTGCACTCGGTCGATGCACCGCAGGCCGCAGTGAACACCATGGAACACCACGTGTTCCTGGTGTCGAACGACGACAAGAAGGAACTGGTACGCACCCTGGCATCGGGCACCGGCCGTCGCATCATGTTCATGCGCACCAAGCACCACGCCAAGAAGATGGCCGTATGGCTGGGCAAGTGCGGCATCCCGTCCGTGGACCTGCACGGCAACCTGAGCCAGAATGCCCGTGACCGCAACCTTGCGGCATTCGCCGCCGGCGATGCCCGCGTACTGGTTGCCACCGACGTTGCAGCCCGCGGCGTCCACGTCGACGGTGTTGAACTGGTTGTACACATCGACCCGCCGGCAGAGCACAAGGCCTACTTGCACCGCTCGGGCCGCACCGCCCGCGCAGGTTCGGACGGAACCGTTGTCACCATCGCGACCCCGGACCAGCAGGGTGACGTGAAGTCGCTGCTGAAGGCCGCGGGCCTGAAGGTGCCGATGGTCAAGGTCACCCCGAACGCCCAGGTTGTCTCCGACGTTGTCGGCGAACGCGCCGAGCCCGTTGCATACGTTGCCCCGCAGCTGCGCACCCAGGCAACGGTCCGCAAGGACACCCTGACCGATTCGGACGCTGCGGGTGGCCGTGGCCGCCGTCGTGGCGGACGTGGTACCACAAAGGCATCTGCGCCGGCCAAGAGCACCGGTGGCGAAAACCAGCGTGGCCGCGACGAGAACCGTGGCGAACGCCGTACCGAGAGCCGTGGCAACGCGGCTTCCTCCACCCGCAACAGCGGTGGCGAGCGTCGCGGCGAAAACCGTGGCGAAGGCCGCGGCTATGCAGCTCCGGGCGCCCGCAGTGGCGAACGCCGTGGCAACGGCGCCGCAGCAGGTCGCGGTGGCGAGCGTCGCAGTGACGTCCGCACCGACAACCGTGCAGATCGCCGCGCAGACATGCGCCAGGATTCACGTGGCGACGACCGCGACGTAGCCCGCCGCGGTGCCGGTGCCGGTGCAGGTCGCGGTTCCGCTTCGGCTCGCAACAACTCCGGCCAGCGCCAGGGTGCCACTTCAGGTTCCCGTCCGCGCGGTGGAAACACCATCGGCGAAGCGCTGGGCGCTTCCAAGGTTGAAGCAGCCAACGGTGCCAGCCGCGGCGGTCGCTCGCGTGGTCCGCGCCGCGCTTCCTCGCCGGCCTCGAACAACCGCAGCTACTAAGCCCGGCCGGTCGTCCCACGGGCGACCGAAGGCTTGATGCTCCCTAGTGGGTCCCGCTTTGCAAGATTTCTTGCAAAGCGGGACCCACTAGTCGTTTAAGAGCGCACAAGCGCTTGGAAAGACTCATCCGTTCGGATGAATCGCGCTCGCTGCCAGCCCGGGCAAATCATCCATTTGAGCGGGCTTTCGAAATGCCCGTGCAAATAATCTGGAGGAAGTAAAGAGTTGCAGATGATTGCAACCGCGCCCGGTTCGCTCCGGACGCGTTGGCAGTCAAGCGTCCACCAACAACATCTGGAGAAGTGTCGTGATTGAATCCCTGCAGGAATTCGCATCCTCGTTCCCGCCCGCATTGCAATGGATCGCCGTGATCCTGGCCGCGGCGATTCCGTTCGTCGAGTCATATTTCGGGTCCGCACTCGGGGTCGTGATCGGCCTGAACCCGGTGGTAGCCATTCTGGCGGCGGTTCTCGGCAACGTCGCCTCGATGCTCCTGCTGGTCAACGGCGCACATTTCGTTCGCGGCAAGGTGGCCAAGGAAAAGGGATCCCCGACCCAGAAGTACAAGAAGCTGCGAACGGCTTTCGACAAGTACGGCGTGGCGGGGGTCAGCCTTCTGGGGCAGACCATCTTGCCCAGCCAGATCACCTCGGCCGCGCTGGTTTCCTTCGGCGCCGCTAAGGAGAAGGTCATCTTCTGGCAGATCATTTCCATCATCCTGTGGGGCACGGCCTTCGGAACGCTCGCGTTCCTGGGGGTGGACCTGATGTTGGGTCGCTGACGTTGAATTAGGGCATGGCGGCCAAGCTGCCCGGATGCCAGTCCACCGTGCGTAAATGCGTAGGGAACCATCCGCATCCGGGGGTCCACCGGCCGTCTTGGTGGTCGAATGCCGCATAATCTGCCCCATCTCTCACAGCGAACACTTCTCCCAGCAAGTTCAAAGAATGCCGGATTTCCGCGGTTTTTTGCCACGGGATCCGGTTGTTTTTTGCCCAAAAACACAAACTTGAGTCGATTGCGCTCAAGTTTGAATTGACAAGGATTTGCGGCCGAGTAAACTTGAGTACAGAACGCTCAACCGGTTCATCCGGAAGGAACGTTGGTTCATTTTCCCCAATGCAAGAAGGAGCTCACCCATGTCACGTGCCGTAGGTATTGACCTCGGAACCACCAACTCTGTTGTATCCGTCCTCGAAGGTGGCGAGCCCACCGTTATCGCCAACGCCGAAGGCAACCGCACCACCCCGTCGGTCGTTGCCTTTGCCAAGAGCGGCGAAGTCCTGGTTGGCGACATCGCCAAGCGCCAGGCCGTCAACAACATCGATCGCACCATCGCTTCGGTCAAGCGCCACATGGGCACCGACTGGTCGGTTGCCATTGACGACAAGAAGTACACCGCGCAGGAAATCTCCGCCCGTATCTTGATGAAGCTCAAGAACGACGCCGAAGCATACCTGGGCGAAAAGGTAACCGACGCGGTTGTCACCGTTCCGGCTTACTTCAACGACGCCGAGCGCCAGGCCACCAAGGAAGCCGGCGAAATCGCTGGCCTCAACGTCCTGCGCATCGTCAACGAGCCGACCGCGGCAGCACTGGCCTACGGCCTGGACAAGGGCAAGGAAGACGAGCTCATCCTGGTCTTCGACCTCGGCGGCGGAACCTTCGACGTGTCCCTGCTCGAAGTTGGCAAGGACGACGACGGCTTCTCCACCATCCAGGTTCGCTCCACCGCCGGCGACAACCGCCTCGGCGGCGACGACTGGGACCAGCGTGTCGTTGACTGGCTGCTGGCCCAGGCAAAGCAGAAGGGCGCAGACCTGTCCAAGGACAAGATTGCCCTGCAGCGCCTGAAGGAAGCCGCTGAGCAGGCCAAGAAGGAACTCTCCTCGGCCACCAGCACCAACATCTCCCTGCAGTACCTCTCGGTCACCCCGGAAGGCCCGGTTCACCTGGACGAGCACCTCTCCCGTGCCAAGTTCCAGGAACTGACCGCAGATCTGCTCGAGCGCACCAAGAAGCCGTTCAAGGACGTCATCGCCGAAGCCGGCGTGAAGGTCTCCGAGATCGCACACGTGATCCTCGTCGGCGGCTCCACCCGCATGCCTGCCGTTGCCGAACTGGTCAAGGAAATGGCCGGCAAGGAAGCCAACAAGGGCGTCAACCCGGATGAGGTCGTTGCAGTCGGCGCGGCACTCCAGGCCGGCGTGCTGAAGGGCGAGCGCAAGGACGTTCTGCTCATCGACGTTACCCCGCTGTCCCTGGGCATCGAAACCAAGGGTGGTGTGATGACCAAGCTGATCGAGCGCAACACCGCGATCCCGACCAAGCGTTCGGAGACCTTCACCACCGCCGAAGACAACCAGCCTTCGGTATCGATCCAGGTCTTCCAGGGCGAGCGCGAGTTCACCCGCGACAACAAGGCCCTGGGCACCTTCGAGCTGACCGGCATCGCGCCGGCTCCGCGCGGCATCCCGCAGGTCGAGGTCACCTTCGACATCGACGCCAACGGCATCGTCCACGTGTCCGCCAAGGACAAGGGCACCGGCGTTGAGCAGTCGATGACCATCACCGGTGGTTCCTCGCTGTCCAAGGACGACATCGACCGCATGGTCCGCGAAGCCGAGGAACACGCCTCCGAGGACAAGGCCCGCCGCGAGGCAGCCGAGACCCGCAACGCCGCCGAGCAGACCGCCTACTCGGTGGACAAGCTCATCAAGGACAACGCCGACAAGCTGCCGGAAGAGGTCAAGACCGAGGTCCAGGCCGACGTCGACGCGCTGAAGAAGGCCCTTGAGTCGCAGAACAACGACGACGAGGTCAAGGCCGCGTTCGAGAAGCTGCAGGCTTCGCAGGGCAAGCTGGGCGAGGCCATCTACGCCAACACCCAGGCTTCGTCCAACGGTGAAGACGGTGGCGAGGCCCCGAACGCCGAAGAGGACATCGTCGACGCCGAGGTCATCGACGAAGACGAAAAGAAGTAAGGGGCGCATCGACCATGTCTGAGGAAATTCACAACGAGGGCGCCTCCAACGAAGAGGTCACTCCCGTTGACGAAGCCCATGACTCGGGTGACGCGTTGAGTCAGGCCGAGGCCATCCTCAACGAGGCTGCGGCAGAGGGTACGGTTCCGGACAAGGAAGCCGAGTTGCGCGAGGACCTGCAGCGGTTGCAGGCCGAGTACGTCAACTACCGCAAGCGCGTTGAGCGTGACCGCGAGGCAGTGCGCGAGCTTGCCGTGCAGTCGGTCATGAACAACCTGTTGCCGGTCCTCGACGACATCGATGCAGCCCGTGCCCACGGTGACTTGACCGACGGGCCGTTCGCCTCGATCGCCAACAAGCTCGATGCGGTGCTCGAAGGCCTCGGCCTTGAACGCATCAACGAAGCGGGCGTGGCATTCGACCCGACCGTGCACGAGGCACTGTTGCAGCAGCCGAATCCGGAGATCCCGGCAGACCATGTCGCCATGGTCCTGCGTTCCGGTTTCAAGAAGGGCGAGCGCATCATGCGTGCGGCCCAGGTGATCGTTTCCCTCGGGGAATAATTGCCAAGCAACGCAACACGGTAGTAAAACCGTGAAGTAACTCCACCACCTGCGGCGGGTCATCCGGGTTCCTGGAAAGGACCGGGGACCCGCCGCAGGCCGGTGGACTTCCACCCCAAGATTTTGGCCCGGAACCGTTTTGCACGCGTTCGCGGGCACCGAAGCACTACAGGAAAAGGAGGCGCCTGATGGCAAGTCAGGATTGGGTCGAAAAGGATTTCTACGCCATACTGGGCGTCTCCAAGGACGCCAGCGAAGCGGACATCAAGAAGGCCTACCGGAAGATGGCCCGCAAGTACCATCCGGACACCAACGCCGGCGATGCGGCGGCCGAGCGACGGTTCAAGGACATCACCGAGGCGCACTCGGTGCTCTCCGACCCCGAAGACCGCCAGCAGTACGACGCGATCCGTGCCATGGGTTCCGGCGCCCGTTTCAGCGCCGGCGGCGGCCACGGCGGGCCCAACAACGGCGGGTTCGAGGACGTCTTCTCCAACCTCTTCGGAGGCGGCGGCGGACATCGCGGCAGCCAGGTGCCACCCGATTTCTCGGACCTCTTTGGAGGCGGCGGCGGGTTCGGCGGCTTCGGCCAGCAGGCACCGCGCAAGGGCGCGGACCGCACGGCAAGCACCAGCATTTCCTTCGCGGGTTCCATCAAGGGAACCACCATCGGGCTGCGCGAAGACAACGGCGAGATCATCGACGTGCGCATCCCCGCCGGCATCAAGGACGGGCAGTCCGTGCGCGTGCGCGGCAAGGGTTCGCCGGGCACTGCCGGTCCCGGGGACCTGATCGTCAAGGTCAGCGTCAAGCCCCACACGGTGTTCACCCGCGAAGAGAACAACATCCGCGTCCACGTTCCCGTCACCTTTGCCGAAGCGGCGCTGGGCGGGCAAATCGAGGTCCCCACGATCACCGGGGACACCGTCAAGATGAAGGTACCGGCCGGCTCATCTTCCGGCCGCACGCTGCGCCTGAAGGGCCGCGGCGTGCACACGGCCAAGGCCACCGGCGACATGCTTGTCACCCTGGACGTCCTGGTCCCGCAAAACCTGTCCAAGGAAGCCAAGGCCGCGGTCGAGGCGTTTGCGGAGGCCACCAAGGGCGAGGATCCGCGTCACAGCCTGTTGGCCCACGCAGTACTCTAGGACCGTCGTGGGTGCCTTCCGCGGACGCGCGGAAGGCACCCCAAAGCGGATCATTCGATCGGCTCGTTGCCGGTTGCCACATACGGAAATGCATGGAGGGACAGAATCATGAACAATGACAGACTTCGACCGGTTTTTGTCATTTCCGTTGCAGCCGAATTGGCGGAGATGCATCCGCAGACCCTGCGCCAGTATGACCGCATGGGCTTGGTGTCGCCCTCCAGACAGGGCGGCAAGCAACGCCGCTACTCCGAACACGACGTGGAGTTGCTTCGCGAGATCCAGCGACTCTCCAAGGACGGCGTCTCCCTCGAGGGGATCAAGCGCGTGCTCGCCCTGGAGAATCAGCTTGCGGCGCTCCAGTCCCGGATCAGCGAACTGAGCAACGAGGTCTTCGCCCTGCGCAGCGCCAGCCAGAGCGCCGGGCTGGGCCGCGTCTTTGCCGCCGGCACCAGCGGCGATGTAGTGTCCCTGACACGGGGCCAGCGTCCCCGCGGCCGCAGCCAGGCCCTGGTGATCTGGAAGCCGCGCAGCAAATAGACCCGTCGGGGTCGTGGCCTGCCAACGGGATGGGGGAGCCGAATGCCGAACCACGGGGGATACGCCCAGCTCACTGCCGTGGCCGAGGCCCGTTTCGAGGCGCTGTGCGCCATCCGGGGCCGCTTGCGCAGGACCCACCGCCAGGCACTCGACGGGACGGCACACGCCCTGCGTGAAGGCTCCATGGATCCCGCCATCCCCGCACGCCACCTGCTCTATCTGGATCTTTCGGCGCGCGAACCGCTGGCAGCCATCGCCGTCGGCGACCTGGACACGGCAACGCATGTCACCTGGCAGCTTTCGGGCACCGGGATCAGGGCCCGCAACGCACTGTGGGGAAGCGTTCGCGAGGCAGGGCAGCTGTACCTCGAGCAACGCACGGTGGGAATCGAGGCGCCGGCGGTTGTCGCGTGGCTGGGATACCGCAGCCCCAACATGGCCAGCGCACTGATTAACCGCTCGGCACACCGCGGCGTGCAGGTCCTCGAACGCGACCTTGAAATCTTTGCCGCACTGCGCCACGGGAAGCCGCACCTGGCGCTCGAAGCCCACTCCTATGCGGCGACCCTCGCAGCCCAGGTGCTCGACTCGCGCGCCGGATCCTCGGCGCTTGTCCAGGCGCTGGCGACGATCGGCTCGGCGGGAATCCCGAGGCAACTGTCCCGCGACCCTGGCCGGCTCAACCTCTCCGCGGACCACATCTATGAGGCGGTCGCCGACGGTGATCGCCTGGCTTGGTGGGGACGGCTGCTTTCGGGCCGGAAACTCATTCCCGGCCACGCCTTCAGTGTTGCAGGCAGGCCCGACCTTGGCCTGCTGGGGGTGCGCGGGCACAACACCTCGCAAATGACCCCGGGGAACCCCGGTGCACCCCGCGGATACAGGGACCCGGGCACCACGTCGCTGCGCAACCTGGCCTTGATCACCACCGGCCAAAAGCCGTTGGCCTAGGACGAAATTGTTTTGCCCTGATTAAACGGAAATTCCCCCTGCGGCGCCTCGGCGCCGCAGGGGGAATTTCGTGCCCGGCTAGTTCTTGCGGTAGGTCAGGTCGAAGATCAACCGACCTGCATTCAAGGCCTTGCCCTCGAAGCTGGTGAGCGTGCGGCCCTCGAAGCGAGGGGCCCAGCCGCCAAGCTCGTCGGTGAACGCCGCATCCTGCTCCTCGCCCTCAAGCCCGAGTCGGCGGACCTTCGTCAGGTTGCTGTCCTCACCGGCCAAATTGCCGGGGTGGAGGTTCTCGAAGCTATCGGAGGCATCGAAGATTTCGCGCATCTGTTCCGCGTAGTTCGACCAGTCGGTGGCCAGACGAACGATGCCGCCGGGAACCAACACCCGCTCGATCTTGGGAAGGAACGACTCCTTGATCAGGCGGCGCTTGTGGTGGCGGATCTTGTGCCACGGGTCGGAGAAGAAGATCCAGACTTCCTGGGCCGAGCCCTCGGGAAGCATGATGTCGAGCGCCTCCGGGGCATTGGCCTGGACGGCGCGCACATTGGTGAGCTCGCGGTTCTCAACACGCACCATGAGTGCGGCAAGGCCGGGGCGGTAGACCTCCACGGCGAGGAAGTCCTTGTCGCGGTTCTCGTCGGCGGCATGGGCCATGGCTTCGCCGAGCCCCGAACCGATCTCAACGATCAACGGGGCCTTGCGGCCGTAGACCGTCTCAGGGTCCAGAACGAAACCCGCGGCCACCGAGGTGTCGGTGCGTTCGCGCTCAGGCTCGATGACGTACTTGTCCGCGATGCGCTCCCAGGCGTCCGCACGGCGGCCATGGAGGCGGCTGCCACGGCGGACAAAGGACACCGGTTCGGCTCGGTAGAAGCTGGGGTCTTCGACGGCGCGGCCGGTGGACGGCATCTTGCGATCTGTGGGAATGCTCATGTACTTAAGGTTAGCGAACTCCCCGGCTACTTTTTCTCGCCCGTCTTCGAACTGGCAGTGGGCGGAAGCGGGGCACGGGAATAGGTTTTCCCCGACTTCAACTTGTCCTGGCCCAGCAACTCCGTGACGGTGACAAAGGTGTAGCCCTTTGCCTTGAGCCGCGAAAGGATCTCCGGCACTGCCGCCACGGTGCTGCTGTGGATGTCATGCATGAGAACGATGGAACCCGGTTTGGTCTGCGAAACCGCGGCGTCGATAACCTTTTCGGTGTTCCGGTGCTTCCAGTCCAGGGGGTCCACGTCCCACAGGATCACCGGTGCCTGCGCCAGCCGGTCGGTCGTTGCGTTGCGCGCACCGTAGGGGGGACGCAGGAGCGTGGCGGGCTGGTCGATGGCCGCGGAAATCGCGTCGTTGGTGCGGTCAATCTCACTTCGAACCTGGGCCGGGGACAACGCCGGCAGTGAACGGTGGCTCCAGGTGTGGTTGCCCACCTCGTGGCCCTCCGCGATCATGCGTTCGATGAGTTCGGGACGGGTCTTGGCGTTGGGCCCGACGACAAAGAAGGTCGCGGCGGCGTCTTTCTTCTCGAGTTCGTCAAGCAGCTTGCCGGTCTTGGGGCCGGGGCCGTCGTCGAAGGTCAGCGCCACGCACTTGGTCTTGTTGCAGTCGATGTTTCGTGGCTGCGGCGTTTCGGCGACCGGTTCCTGGGTTGTTTGGGCGGGCTCCCCGGGCCTTGCCGATCCCAGGAGGTCCGCGGGAATCCTCGGCATGGGGTTCATGCCAGCCGTTCGTGCCATCAGGCCGAATGGAGAGAGCAAC
Source organism: Paeniglutamicibacter sp. NPDC012692 (assembly GCF_042901625.1). Lineage (NCBI taxonomy): Bacteria > Bacillati > Actinomycetota > Actinomycetes > Micrococcales > Micrococcaceae > Paeniglutamicibacter > Paeniglutamicibacter sp. NPDC012692. The sequence continues at coordinate 1,594,774 of NZ_JBIBDE010000001.1, read as the reverse complement.
GGAATGATGTTTGCCGACGGAACCGTGACGACAATGGACCCCGCCGATCCCGGGGCAATCGTGTAGTCGTCGAATTCGACGGTGACGTTTCCCTGCGCATCAAAGTTGACCGAATCCAGCCACGAATCCTGCAGCTCGGTCACGCTCTCGGGGATGACCTCGGGGTTGGCGGTCGCGGCCTGTGCCACGAACTCGCGGAATTCCGCCCAGCCCTCGTCGCTGCCGAACAGGTCGCGGCTGTCCAGCATCCCGGGTGTGCGCGTGTCGAACCACTGCGTCACGAAGCTGCTGCCGCCCGAGGCCCCGGCGAATTCGTAGGCGGTGCTTCTGATGCCGATCACCTGCTGCGACACCGCGGTGAGGTAGCTGCGTAGGTTGAGTTCCCCGGTTGCCGCGGATCCGGCGTAGACATCGGGGGTGTTGTTCTGGTTGAACGACTTCATGCGCGACTCGACGATGCTGCGTTGCGCTTCGCCGATCGAGGGCACCGAGGGAACCTCGAAGTGCCGGCTGAAGATGTGGCGGTGTTCGTCGGATTGTTCAACGGCGTTGAGGTCCGGGACGAAGATCAACGGCAAGGATTCGGTCTGACGAACATCCATTTGCGAAGAACCCTCCGCTGACGTGGGGGAAGCCGCAGTGGGTGTGGTGGGCGAGCCTGGTAGCGGTGCGCATCCGGTGAGCAGCGTGAGGGCGAGGAGTCCTGCAATGAACTTGGATGATTTTTGACCGAAGACGAACCGCATTCATCAAGCTTGCCGTTTTAGGTGGAACTAATCGAATTGAGCGGGGCACACGGGGCAAATCGTTAGAAAGCGTTATCGGGACCTCGGGGACGAATCAGGGACATACCCCATGGCAGAAGCGGCGCGAGTCGGCAATGCTAGGGATATGCGCAATTCACTTTCGGCAGTCCTAAACGTCATTTGGCTGGTTTTCGGAGGCATATGGCTGGCGGCCGGATATGCCTTGGCAGGCATCATCTGTTGTCTGCTCATCGTCACGATTCCCTTTGGCATCGCTTCCTTCCGCATTGCGCTCTACGCCCTGTGGCCATTCGGTCGCACGGTTGTTGACCGCGGGCATGTAGGGGCAATGTCGACCATTGGAAATGTCATCTGGATTCTTGTGGCGGGCATCTGGATCGCCATCGGCCACATTGCGACGGCCATCCCCATGTTTGTCAGCATCATTGGCATCCCGCTGGGCGTGGCAAACCTCAAGATGATCCCGATTTCCCTGATGCCGTTGGGCAAGGAAATCGTTCCCTCAAACCAGTACATGCCAGGGGGCCGCTAAACGCGGGAATCGCCCACAGCCCAACCCTGCACCACGAAATACCGTTTCAGGCCAACACGGCCCGGGACGGTATTTGCGTTGTGCCGCCCTACCCGGTGTGTGACACCTGTCCCCGGACAGCTGGGGCCCCGCCCTTGAAAGTGGTGCATGCGGTTCATAGTCTGTGGATGTGCCGAACGCTCAATCGAAGCCCCAAGGGGGATCACCCATGAAAAACATCGTTACCTGCCTGTGGTTTGACCAGCAAGGCTTGGACGCCGCCCGGTTCTATACCTCGATCTTCCCGAATTCGGAGATCGGTACCCACGTGGATCTCGATGAAAACGGGCAACCCTCGAGCGTGCCCATGACCGTTGAATTCAGCCTCAACGGAAACCCGTTCGTGGCACTGAACGGCGGACCCATGTTTTCGTTCAGTGAGGCGGTCTCCTTCCAGATCATGTGCAAGGACCAGGCCGAGGTCGACTACTACTGGGACGCATTGACCGCGGGTGGAGAGGAGAGCCAGTGCGGCTGGCTCAAGGACCGCTTCGGGGTCTCGTGGCAGGTGGTCCCGACGAGGCTGCCCGAGCTGCTTGGCCAGAGCGATCCCGAGGTTGCACGTAGGGTCGTGGAAGCGTTCATGCCCATGCGGAAACTGGATATTGCGGCGCTTGAACGCGCGGCCGCTTCCTGACCGGGGAGGGAATTCTCGAAAAATCCTTGATCCAGGGAATACGTTCATGCAAACCAAAGTTGAGTTAAGTAGACTCATGTTTGAGTGAATCGCTAACAACGAAAGGAATAGCGTGGACACTAAATTTACGACCAAAAGCCAGGAAGCACTCTCCGGTTCGGGCATGAATGCCTCCACCGCCGGGAACCCTCAGGTGGAACCAGTCCACCTACTCAAGGCACTTGTCGACCAGCGTGAATCGGTGGCAGTGGCCCTGCTTAAGGCTGCGGGGGTCGACCCGGACCAGGTCTCCGTGCAGGCCAGTGCCGCGATCAAGGCCCTGCCTTCGTCTTCGGGTAGTTCTGTGGCCCAGGCCCAGTACTCCCGCGGGATCCTCCAAGTGATCAACTCCGCACAGCAAGCGGCCGAGGCACTCGGTGACGGCTATGTTTCGACCGAGCACCTGCTGCTGGGCCTAAGCGATGACACTGGGGCCGCGGGCAACATTCTGCGCGGGCTCAACGCCACCCGCCAGGCCCTCGAAGCTGCGCTGCCAGGAATCCGCGGGGACCGCAAGGTCAACAACCCTGACCCGGAAAACACCTTCCAGGCCCTGGAAAAGTTCGGCACCGACATGACGGCCATTGCCCGTTCGGGCAAGCTGGACCCGGTCATCGGCCGCGACGGGGAAATCCGCCGTGTGATCCAGGTGCTCTCGCGCCGCACCAAGAACAACCCGGTGCTCATCGGTGAACCCGGCGTGGGCAAGACGGCAGTCGTTGAAGGGCTGGCCCAGCGGATGGTGGCCGGGGACGTCCCCGAATCCCTGCGCGGCAAGACCCTGATCTCCCTGGACCTGGGGTCCATGATCGCGGGTGCCAAGTACCGCGGTGAATTCGAGGAGCGCCTGAAGGCCGTGCTCGAGGAAATCAAGGCCTCCGACGGACAGATCGTCACCTTCATCGACGAGATCCACACGGTCGTGGGCGCGGGTGCCTCCGAGGGCGCCATGGACGCGGGCAACATGCTCAAGCCCATGCTGGCCCGTGGTGAGCTGCGCCTGATCGGTGCCACCACGCTGGACGAGTACCGCGAGAACATCGAGAAGGACCCTGCCCTCGAGCGCCGCTTTGCCCAGGTCTACGTGGGGGAGCCCAGCGTCGACGACACCATCGCCATCCTGCGCGGTCTCAAGCCGCGCTACGAGGCCCACCACAAGGTCACCATCGCCGACTCGGCGCTGGTGGCCGCCGCCACCCTGTCCAACCGCTACATCACCGGCCGCCAGCTGCCCGACAAGGCCATCGACCTGGTCGACGAGGCCGCCAGCCGGCTGCGCATGGAAATCGATTCCGCACCCGAGGAAATCGACCAGCTGCGCCGCGCCGTGGATCGGTTGACCATGGAGGAACTCGCGTTGGCGGGGGAAACCGATGCCGCGTCGCGTGAACGACTCGAGGCGCTGCGGGCCGACATCGCTGACAAGAAGGAAGAACTCGATGCGCTGAACGCACGCTGGGAAGCGGAGAAGTCCGGCCTGAACCGGGTCGGCGACCTCAAGGCCCGCTTGGAAGAGTTGGGCTCGCGCGCCGAGAAGCTGCAGCGAGAGGGAGACCTGGAGGGTGCATCTAGGCTGCTCTACGGGGAGATTCCCGCCCTGGAAAAGGAGATGGCCGACGCCGCCCAGGCCGAGGCATCGGCGGAAACCAAGGAATTGATGGTTGCCGAGGAGGTCACCGCGGACGACATTGCCGAGGTCATCTCCGCCTGGACCGGAATCCCCGCCGGGCGCATGCTGCAGGGCGAGAGCCAGAAGCTGCTGGAGATGGAATCGTTCCTGGGGCACCGGCTGATCGGCCAGCAGAAGGCCGTCAAGACGGTCTCGGATGCCGTGCGGCGCGCACGGGCCGGAATCTCCGACCCGGACCGCCCCACCGGCTCCTTCCTGTTCCTGGGTCCCACCGGCGTGGGCAAGACCGAGCTGGCCAAGGCACTTGCCGACTTCCTGTTTGACGACGAACGGGCCATGGTCCGCATCGACATGAGCGAGTACTCGGAGAAGCACGCGGTGGCCCGCCTGGTCGGTGCCCCTCCGGGATACGTCGGCTACGAGGAGGGTGGACAGCTCACCGAGGCGGTGCGCCGCCGCCCCTACTCGGTGGTGCTGCTGGACGAGGTGGAGAAGGCCCACCCGGAGGTCTTCGACATCCTGCTCCAGGTGCTCGACGACGGGCGTCTCACCGACGGCCAGGGCCGCACTGTGGACTTCCGCAACGTCATCCTGATCATGACCTCGAACCTCGGTTCGCAGTTCCTGGTCGACCAGACGCTGGAATCCGAGGCCAAGAAGGAAGCGGTGATGAATATCGTCAACGCATCCTTCAAGCCCGAATTCCTGAACCGGCTCGATGACGTGATCATGTTCGATCCGCTGTCCCTCGAGGAGCTGGGCTCGATCGTCTCCCTGCAGGTGGATACCCTGGCCGGGCGTTTGGCGTCACGCCGACTGCAATTGGTGGTCGACGAGGATGCCCGCGACTGGCTGGCGTTCACCGGGTTCGATCCGGCCTTCGGCGCCCGCCCGCTGCGTCGCCTGATCCAGCGGGAGATCGGGGACAGGCTGGCCCGCGAGCTCCTGGCAGGCAACATCCAGGACGGGGACACCGTGGAGGTGGGCGTCAACGAGCTCAACGACGGATTGACGCTCAGCTCAAGCCGCACCCGTTAACGAACGCATGCAGTGACAAGTCGGCGCCGGGCTTCGACGGGGATTTCCCGATCGAAGCCCGGCGCCTTCGCATGCCAGACGGGGATGCCGGGACGCGGCATGTCGGATTGCGCCTAGGAGCTGATTCCGGCCGCGTCGCTGGGCAACAGTGAATCCTGGACGGTTCCCTCGTTCAGGGTGAGGAAGCATGCCACCTTGCGGTCTCCCGTTTTCCAGGTTCCTGCCGAAGGACGCGAGAAATGGTAGGACCAGGTTGAATCGATCGAGCTTCCCGGATCGAGGGTGACGGATTTGCACAGGCTTTCCGAGCGGCTCAGCATCTGTTCGGGGCCGGGAAAATTAACCTCGGTGATCTCGAAAGAGCCGATCATCTGGGCATTGTGTGCCGTCACGCACGTAACAATCGTGACAGGTTCGAGCGCGCTCTTGAATCCTTGGAGGCAGTCGCCCACCGCCAGCTGCTCCGGGGGAACCTGGAGGGCGATGATGCCGTCGAGGCCCGGAGATGGGTTTCTTGTCACCAATGCGGCAGCGCCCTTGCCGTCGCCTTCGCCGAGAATTTTCTTCGTGCCGTAGAGAAAAATCAGCAGGATGCCGAGTGTTCCGACCAGCGCCCACAACAAAGACGAGTGCCACCACGCGCGTTTTTGCGGTCTGGCTCTGCGCGCAGGTAGTGCGGCTTTTCCCTCAGGGGGAGGCGGTACGGACAAGCAAGCTCCCTGGACGGTCGCAGTCGACTTGGTGGACAAATTAATACTCTACCGGCAGAACCGGGGTTGCGGGCAGGCACTCGTCGCCGAATCATGTTAACCTTGAAACACGAAAGAATTAGTCACATATTCTGGGGCCTCCGCCTAACACGGTAGGACCACCTCCAGATCTACTGAAAAAAGGGGGTCACGCCATGGGGCGCGGCCGTCAGAAGGCAAAAGCGACACGACAGGCCAGGGATATTAAGTATTTCTCCCCGGCCACTGATTTGTCAGCCTTGGAACGCGAGCTTGGGAAGACGCGTGGTCCTAGCACCGCGACACCAAGCCCTGTCGAAGTACCTTACGAGCCCGATTATTCGGACTACGAAGATACGTACGCAGACGACGACGATGAGGACGACCAACGGCGCATCAGTTGATGTGCCGACTCCCTGAAGTGACCCCTGATGCATCAGCGGTCGTGGTTTTTCCAGTACGTGAGCATGAAGACCGTGGCCACCACACAGAACCTGTGTTGGTGACCGCGGTCTTTGTCGTGCCCGCAAAGAGGATGCAGCGATGATTCACGAAGGCAAGCTCGGCATCGAAATGGCGCACCGGGCCGCCATCCGTTCCATCGAACGCGTGGTGGGGGAGAACACCCCGCTCCAGGATCCCGAGGTGGCCAGCAAGGGCATCCGTACGATGCTGGAAAAGGGCAACGTGCTGGTGCTCACCGGTGCCGGCGTTTCCACCGATTCCGGGATCCCCGACTATCGCGGGCCCCGCGGTTCCCTGTTGCGGCACCGCCCGATGACCTACCAGGAATTCCTGCATGAACCGGCGGCCCGCCACCGCTATTGGGCGCGCAGCTTCGTGGGCTGGCGGCACATGGACAAGGCATCGCCCAACCCGATCCACCATCGCCTGGCTGCGTGGGAAGCCACGGAAAAAATCAGCGGCATCGTCACGCAAAACGTCGACGGTCTGCATGTTGCCGCCGGCTCACGGAACGTGATTGCCCTGCACGGCGACCTCGAACGGATCGCCTGCCTGAACTGCGGGGCCCTCGAGGGCCGCCGGTCGCTGGACGTGCGACTGCACGAGGCAAACCCCGGCTACCTCGAAAGCATCGACCTGGACCCCAGCCTGGTGAACCCGGACGGGGACGTGAGCCTGGACCAGAAGCACGTCGAGGCATTCACGATGGTGGGTTGCCTGGTCTGCGGATCCGAGGCGTTGAAGCCCAACGTCGTCTACTTCGGCGAAAACGTGCCGGCCGAACGCAAGGCTCGGCTCAAGGAGCTCGAATCCAAGTCCAGTGCGCTGCTGGTCATCGGTTCCTCGTTGGCCGTGATGAGCGGCTACAAGCTGCTGCTCGACGCCCTCGCCGCGGGCAAGCGCGTGGGATTGATCAATGGCGGTCCCACGCGCGGGGACGCCAAGGCCGACTTCAGGTGGCGCACCAACATCGCGGAGGCGCTTGACCTGCTCGACCTGCCTGCACCGTCCGATTCGGCCGCGGGGCAGCGCCACCGGCCGCTGTAGCCTTGTTCTTCCCCTGACCGGGAAACGGGAGTCGCGAATCCGGTGGCCTTAAGTCGCGAATCCGGTGGCCTTAAGCAGTGAAGGACCGCACCCATTGGGTGCGGTCCTTCACTGCTTAAGGCTTGCGGTACTTAGCCGGCGAAGTTGCCGCGCATCAGCACGGCGCCGCCGTCAACGCCCTTGGCGCCCTGGACGTAGTCCAGGCCGGAGGTCTTGGCTTCCTCGGTGACAGCACCGACGGTGCCCATGACCCACGAGTTCATGCCGCGTGCGTTCAGGCGGGAGAGGGCTGCATCGGCGATGGAGGCATCGACGATGGCAACCATGCCCACACCCAGGTTCAGCGTGCGCTCCAGGTCCGGCTGCGGCACGGAACCGAGCTCGGAAATGACCTTGAAGACGGCCGGCAGTGCCCAGCTGTTGCGCTCCACGGTGGCCATCAGGCCCTGCGGCAACACGCGGGCCAGGTTGGCCGCAAGGCCGCCGCCGGTGACGTGGCTGAAGCCGTGCACCTTGATGGCGCCGTCCACGTTGAATGCGCGGATCAGGTCCAGACAGTCCATGGTGTAGATGCGGGTCGGTTCCAGCAGTTCCTCGCCCAGGGTGCGGCCGAATTCCGGAACGTGGCGGTCCAGGGCCCAGCCGGCGTGTGCAACAACGCTGCGCACCAGCGAGTAGCCATTGGAGTGGATGCCGGAGGCGGCCATGCCGATGATGACGTCGCCGTCCTTCACGCGGTCCGGACCCAGCAGGCCGTCGGCCTCGACGATGCCGGTTGCGGCACCCGCGACGTCGTATTCGTGCTCGCCCAGCAGGCCCGGGTGCTCGGCGGTTTCGCCGCCGACCAGTGCGGTGCCGGCGATCTGGCAACCCTCGGCGATGCCGCGGACGATGTCCGCGATGCGCTCCGGGACGACCTTGCCGCAGGCAATGTAGTCGGTCATGAACAGCGGCTCGGCGCCGACGACAACGATGTCATCGACGACCATGCCGACCAGGTCGTGGCCGATGGTGTGGTGGATGTCCATGGCCTGGGCGATGGCTACCTTGGTGCCGACGCCGTCGGTGGAGGTGGCCAGCAACGGCTTCTTGTAGGACAGGAACTTCGAGGCGTCGTAGAGGCCGGCGAACCCGCCCACCCCGCCGATGACGTTGGAGTTGTGGGTTGCCTTGATGGCACCCTTCATGAGTTCGACGGCACGGTCTCCGGCCTCGACGTCGACACCGGCCGAAGCGTAGGTGATTCCGGAATTCTCAGGGGTGGCGCTTGTCATCTCTGATGTGTCCTTTACTTAGTTGCGCGGTGTTTTGTCTTCGGCGGTGAGCGTGGACTCGAACTCCGCATCCGGGCCCGGTTCACATCCCGCCTGGTTGCTACGTTCCAGCAAGTTCTTGCCCCGGAGGTTGGAGCCGGGCAGGGCGATCGGGTAGTCGCCGGTGAAGCAGGCGGTGCACAGGCGCTCGCGCGGCTGCTTGGTGGCGCCGATCATGCCGTCCTCGGAAATGTAGGCCAGGGAATCGGCGCCGATGGACTTGCCGATTTCCTCGACGGCCGCACCGTTGGCGATCAGTTCCGCACGGGTGGCGAAGTCGATGCCGTAGAAGCAGGGCCACTTGACCGGAGGGGAGGAGATCTTGACGTGGACCTCGGCGGCACCGGCCTCGCGCAGCATGCGCACCACGGCGCGCTGGGTGTTGCCGCGGACGATCGAGTCATCGACCACCACCACGCGCTTGCCCTTGATGACGGGTTCCAGCGCGTTGAGCTTGAGCTTGATGCCCAGCTGGCGCAGCGTCTGCGACGGCTGGATGAAGGTGCGTCCCACGTAGGCGTTCTTCACGAAGCCGTGGGCGAAGGGGATTCCCGATTCCTCGGCGTAGCCGATGGCGGCGGGAGTGCCCGATTCCGGGACCGGGATGACGATGTCCGCCTCGGCGGAGTTTTCGCGGGCCAGCTGGCGGCCCATCTCCACGCGGGACTCGTAGACCGAACGGCCGTTGATGGAAGCATCCGGGCGGGCCAGGTACACGTACTCGAAGACGCAGCCGGCCGGGGTTGCCTCGCCGAAGCGCTGCGAGCGGATGCCGTCCTCGTCGATGGCGATGAATTCGCCGGGTTCAATCTCACGGATGAAGCTGGCGCCAACGGTGGCCAGTGCGGCCTGTTCGGAGGCCACTACCCATCCACGGTCCAGGCGTCCGAGGACCAGCGGGCGCACGCCGAAGGTGTCGCGTGCCGCGTACAGGGTGTTTTCGTTCATGAAGACGAAGCAGAACGCGCCCTGGAGCTTCGGCAACAGGTCAAGTGCCGTTTCCTCAAGGGTCTGGCCTTCGCCGCCGGCCAGCAGCGCCGTCACCAGTGCGGTGTCGGTGGTGTTGCCCTGGGCGATTTCGCCGCGGATCTTTTCGCCGGACTCGGCGAGCCGGGCGTTGACCATGTCCATGAGTTCGGCCGAGTTGGTCAGGTTGCCGTTGTGGGCCAGTGCCACGGTGCCCGAATTGGTGGGGCCGAGGGTCGGCTGGGCGTTGGCCCAGTGGCTTGCGCCGGTGGTCGAGTAGCGGCAATGGCCGATGGCCAAGTGCCCCTGCATCGAGTTCAGCGTGTTCTCGTCGAACACCTGCGAGACAAGCCCCATGTCCTTGTAGACATTGATTCGCTGTCCGTCACTCGTGGCCAAGCCGGCCGATTCCTGCCCGCGATGCTGCAGCGCATAGAGACCGTAATAGGTCAGCTTCGCTACTTCTTCGCCGGGAGCCCAAACACCGAAGACACCGCATTCATCCTGCGGGCCCTTCTCGTCGGGCAAAAGATCATGATTTAGGTTTCCGTCACCACGCGCCATAGAAATTATTCTCTCACGATCCGGGGGCCTTGGATTGCGAGAAAAGTCGCACGGCAAGCGCTTCTAGTGGTGTTCTGGCTCACCAGTGGGCACTGCGGTGGCGCGACGGCCGCGCTTGAGTGTGACGCGATCCACAATCAAAAAAACAATACCGGCCAGTAGGACGCCCGCGATGGCAAAACCGACCGACAGGAAGCCGGCAACGGAGCCGCGCGAGAAGTCGGGGGACTCGGGGCCGCTGTATGCGGAAATGAAGGCGATGATGATGCCCACCAATGCGCCGACACCCATGAAGGGCCAGAACTTGGGGGCCGAATGAACGACTACCTCGATGTTTGCCGAAGGTGATGATCCGGGCGTGGGTTCTGCGGGTTGCTGCGTCGGTTCCATACCCTCAAGGGTACTAAACCAGCGGCAACTCGGCGGCCAGATCCGCCCGCAGGCCCGAAGCCGAGACCTTTCCGGTCGCCAACGCCGCTTCCCAGGAGATCCGCCCGCTCACCAGTGCCAGCCACATGTCCGCGGGCAGCTCGATGACGTTCGGGGGAGTGCCGCGCGTGTGCCGTGGGCCCGGAATGCACTGGGTGACGCCGAAGGGCGGAACCCGCACCTCCACGGAGTTGCCCTCGGCCCGGCTGGCCAATTCCTCAAGGGAGTAGCGCACGGCCATGGCAATGAGCGGGCGCGGCAGCGCTGTTTCCCCGCCCTCGTCGCTCTCGGTGATCCAGCGCTGCAGGGCGGCACGCCCCTCGGCCGGGTCGATGCGTCGTTTGATGGCCACGGGAGACTAGCCCAGCAATCCCATGACGCCGTCGGCCAGGCGCACCGATCCCACCGGCTCGGCCCCGCCGAGGATCGGGCGGGAGATCTTGGGGAGGATGGCGGCCAGCTGTTCGGCGGTGATGGCCCCGGCCTGTGCCAGCATGGTCAGCCCCAGCATGTCGCTGCCGCGCCCGGAGCCGTCGAGCATCTTCACCGCGACCGCGGTGCCGTTGGGGGCCGCGAGCACCAGCACGCCCTCGGCACCCAGCTTCGCGAGGACGCCCAGCTCTTCCATCACCACGGTGTTGGGCAGGCCGTGGCCCTGCACGGCCCACGGGTAGTCGAGCATCGCCGTGGCGATCGTTGCCGCCCGGGCCTCCGAGTGCTTGTCGCCGGGCGCCTGGGCAAGCTTCGAGGCCGCGCGTGCCAGCCCGGCCAGGGAAATCGCCGGAACGGGTGCGCCGCAGCCGTCGATGCCCAGGTGGGAGATCTTTTCCCCGGAGTACTGCTCGACGACCTCGACGACCCGCTGCTGCACCGGGTGGTCGGGGGAGAGGTAGGTCTTGGTGTCCCAGCCGTTCTCGGTGCAGGCCCACAGGAAGGCGGCGTGCTTGCCCGAGCAGTTGAACGCGACCTTCGACTTGCCCTCGCCGTCGAGCACCATGTCGATCCGGGTGCCCTCGTGCGCCGGCCACGCGGTGGGGCAACCCAGGTCTTCTTCCGTCAGGCCCGCCTTGTGGAGCATGACCTTGGCCAGCTCCATGTGCTCGGCGCTGCCGATGTGGCTGGCGCAGGCCAATGCCACCTCGGCGCCGCGCAACGGGACGCCGCTCTGCATCGACGCCAGGGCCTGGAACGGCTTGAGCGACGAACGCGGGTAAATCAGCCCCTGAGGATCCCCGAGCGAGGAAACGATGTCCCCGGCGGCATCGACGACCACCGCGGCACCGCGGTGGCGCGATTCGATGAATCCGTTGCGTTCGACAACGACGAGGTCCACGGCCTGGGAAGAAAGTAAGGTTTCGGGCATTTGATCAGTTTACGGGTCGGGCCCTGTGTAACAGCGCAACGATGAAGTCCGAGTCCGCGTCGAAAAGATGCATGTCCCACCCCGCAAAGCGGGCCGTGAAGGCGAGCCCGGCGGCAGCGGCATCCGCCTCGAAATCTCTCAGCGCATAGCCCTTGCGCAGCGAGAACCCGACCACCAGCCGTCCGTCAGTTGCAAGGTGCTCCGCGAGCGAGCGCAGCACCGCGCCGGTGCTCCCGGGGGCCACGAACGCCAGCACGTTGCCCGCGGCGACGACCACGTCGAACAGCTCCGGGGTGCCGTCGGCATCGCGCAGCCCGAGCGTCGCGAGATCGCCGAGTTCCCAGCGGGAGCCCGGGTAATCCCTGCGCGCCTGGGCCAGCAGCTCTTCGTCCAGGTCGACGCCCGTGACCACGTGGGAGCGTGCCGCAAGCTCGCCGCCGACGCGTCCGGTGCCGCAGCCGGCGTCAAGGACGCGGGCCCCGCGCGGCAACAGCGCATCGACGAACCTGGCCTCGCCGTGCAGGTCGGCGCCCTCCGCACGCAGCTGCGCGAAGCGCTCGATGTAGTCCTGCGCCTGACTCGGGTTGGTGCGCGACTGCTTTTCCCACAGTGTTTCCTCACTCATGCCAACGAGCATATGCCGGGGCGGGAAAAGTTTGCCGTTGCGCCCAATGCGTCGGACCAAAGACTTCGGGAAGCCACTGCGCCGCCGGAACCGGTAGGCTTAAGCCTCGTGAAGGTACTGGTTATTGGCCCCGGCGGCCGCGAACATGCACTGATCCGCGCACTGGCTGCGGACCCCTACGTCACCGACCTGCATTGCGCACCGGGTAATGCCGGCATTTCGCGCGATGTCTCGACCCATGAGATCGACGCCCAGGACCCCGCGGCAGTGGTGGCACTGGCCCGGGAACTGGGTTCGGATCTGGTCGTGGTCGGCCCCGAAGCACCACTGGCTGCGGGTGTGTCCGACGCGTTGATCGCGGCGGAGATCCCGGTCTTTGGCCCCACCAGGGCGGCTGCCCAGCTTGAGGCCTCCAAGGCCTTCGCCAAGAACGTCATGGCAGAGGCCGGCGTTCCCACGGCAATGGCAAAGGTCGCCACCAACACCGAGGAAGCAGCCGATGCGCTCGACACCTTCGGTGCCCCCTACGTGGTCAAGGACGACGGGCTTGCCGCGGGCAAGGGCGTCGTGGTTACCTCCGACCGCGCCGAGGCCCTGGCCCACGCGGAGACCTGCTTCGAGGCAGGTGGAACCGTCGTCATCGAGGAGTTCCTCGACGGCCCCGAGGTCTCCCTCTTCGTCATCTGCGACGGCACCCACGCCGTCCCGCTGGCACCGGCCCAGGACTTCAAGCGCATCTTCGACAACGACGAGGGACCGAACACCGGCGGCATGGGCGCCTACTCGCCGCTGCCGTGGCTGCCTGCCGGCTTCGTCGACGAGGTCATGGAGCGCGTCGCCTACCCGACGCTGCGCGACATGGAATCCCGCGGCACCCCCTTCACCGGCGTGCTCTACTGCGGACTTGCCATCACCTCGCGCGGCATCCGCGTCATCGAGTTCAACGCACGCTTCGGCGACCCGGAAACCCAGGCCGTGCTTGCGCGACTGAAGACCCCGCTCGGCGGCCTGCTGCTGGCAGCGGCCAAGGGCGAGCTCGACGACGCCGAGCAGCTGCGCTGGCGCCCCGAGACAGCCGTCGGCGTGGTCATGGCCGCGGCCAACTACCCCGACGCCCCGGTCAAGGGTGCCGTCATCAGCGGCCTGGCCGACGCCGAGGCCATCGAGGACGTCTCGGTGCTGCACGCGGGCACCACCAGCAACGAGTCCGGTGACGTGATCGTCTCCGGCGGCCGCGTGCTGGCAGTTGTCGGCCTGGGTGCGGACCTGCATGCCGCACGCGACAAGGCCTACGCCGGCGTCGGCGCCATCTCTTGGGACGGTGCCCAGCACCGCACCGACATCGCACTGAAGGCCGCCAACGGCCAGATCAGTGTCTCGGAAGGAACAAACTAAATGTCAGGCCTGCAAACCGAAACCCTGGATCTCCCGGGCTGGACGCACTTCTATTCGGGCAAGGTTCGCGACCTCTACGTTCCGGCCGGGTCCTCCTTCGCGGAGACCGACCGCGTGCTGGTTGTCGCTTCCGACCGCATCAGTGCCTTCGACTACGTGCTCACCTCCGAGATCCCGGACAAGGGCAAGGTGCTCACGCAGCTGAGCCTCTGGTGGTTCGACCAGCTGGCCGAAATCCCCAACCACGTGATTTCAACCGACGTCCCCGAGGCCGTCGCCGGCCGGGCCATGGTCTGCAAGAAGCTGGACATGTTCCCGATCGAGTGCATCGCCCGCGGTTACCTGACCGGTTCCGGCCTGGCCGAGTACGAGGTCAGCCAGACCGTGTGCGCGCTGCCGCTGCAGCCAGGCATGGTCGACGGTTCCAAGCTGGAGCCGGCGATCTTCACCCCGTCGGCCAAGGCCGAGGTCGGCGAGCACGACGAGAACATCACGTTCGAGGAAACCGCGGCACGCATCGGCGGCCAGCAGGCCGCCGACCTTCGCGACGCCACGCTGGCCCTGTACACCCGCGCCGAGGAGATCGCGCGCACCCGCGGCATCATCCTGGCCGACACGAAGGTCGAGTTCGGCATCGATCCGGCCAACGGCCAGATCACCCTGGGCGACGAGGTGCTGACCCCGGACTCCTCGCGTTTCTGGGATGCCGAAACCTACGCGCCGGGCCAGGCCCAACCGTCATTCGACAAGCAGTACGTGCGCGACTGGCTGACCAGCGCCGAATCGGGCTGGGACAAGAACTCGGGCGAGGAGCCGCCGGCACTGCCCGCGGAGGTCGTCGAGCGCACCCGCGAACGCTACATCGAGGCGTACGAGCGCCTGACGGGCCTGACCTTCAGCGCCTAGAAGCTTGCACGCAAGGGGCCCCGGGACCGCATTTTCAATGCGATCCCGGGGCCCCTCGTCGTGTGTGGCTGTATGGTGTTGGTGCCAGCCGCGGTCAGGACGCGGGAACCAAGGTATTTTCGCCGACCTTGGTCCATCCCGTGGATTCGAGGTCCCGGGTATCCGCATTGTCCCTGACCACAATCATCGACTGGTTGTATCCGATGCCCGACATGTACAGGAGCTGGGGGTCCGGGTCGTCCAGGGCACTGCAGCCCCCGAACCAGCCTTGGTCCGGGCGGGCCGGGAGGTAGACGGCGCAGACCTCTGATTTGTCCTTCGCATAACCGGCGAAGATCCTGTTCCCGGAAGTGGTCGCCAGCAATCGAACACTCGCCTGGTCCAGTTCCTCCGGCGTCCACGCGCGGCCGAGCCCGTCCGGCAGCCGGTCATCATCGGTGGCCTGCCGCTCGAGGGAGCTGAGGCTTGACGCGGCAGAGTGGGCGGAACAGCCGCCCAACGCAAGTGCCGCGCCCAGCAACACCAACGCGGGGATTCCTGCTCGTTTCATGGACCACCAATCGGTTTATGGATACTTGCCGGGATGCAATGCGGCCGGGGCTAGACCATCGAGTCGCGCCAGGCCTTGTGCAGGGCCGCGAACCGGCCGTCCCCGCTGATCAGGTCGGCGGGAGAGCCGTCCTCCACGACATTGCCGTCGTGGACCACCAGCACCCGGTCGGCGATCTGGACCGTGGACAGGCGGTGCGCGATGATCAGCGCGGTGCGGTTTCCCAGCAGCGTCTGCAGGCCACGCTGGACCGCGCGTTCGCTCGGGATGTCCAGCGAGCTGGTGGCCTCGTCGAGGATCAGCACGGCAGGGTCCGCCAGGAAGGCGCGCGCGAAGGAAATCAGCTGGCGCTGGCCGGCCGAGACGCGGCCGCCACGCTTGTTGACGTCCGTCTCGTACCCGTCGGGCAGCGCGTTGATGAACTCGTGGGCACCGACGGCGCGGGCTGCCAGGACGATCTCCTCGTGGCTTGCGCCCGGCTTGCCCAGCGCGATGTTCTCGGCCACGGTTCCGGAGAACAGGAAGGATTCCTGGGTCACCATGACCACGTGGCGGCGCAGGTCGTCGTTGGCGATCTGGTCGATTCGGACCCCGTCCAGCGTCAGCGAGCCGGAGCGCAGGTCGTAGAACCTGGCGATCAGCTTGGCAAGCGTCGACTTGCCGGCGCCGGTCTGGCCCACCACCGCAACGGTCTGCCCGGCCGGGATGTCCAGGTCGAACCTGTCCATGACGACGGGGCCGTCGCCGTAGCCGAAGACAGCGTCCTTGAACTCCAGGTGGCCGGTGACCCTGCCCAGCGGCCGGGGCTTGGAGGGTTCGACGACGGTCGGCTCCTCCTCGAGCAGCCCGGAGACCTTTTCCAGCGCCGCCGTTGCGGCCTGCAGGGAGGAGTAGAACATGGCGATGTTCTCGACCGGCTGGAAGACGCGCTTGGTGGCCAGCAGGAGGGCGACCAGCACACCGACGGCCAGCGTGCCGTCGATGACGCGGAAGCCGCCCCAGGCCAGCACCGCGGCCATGCTGAGCCCGCCGATGAGCACCAGACCCGGCTGCAGCACGCCAAACAGGTTGATGGAGCGGATCGAGTTGTCGCGGTACTCGCCGGCGACGTTCGCGTAGTTCTGGTCGTTCGAGGCTTCCTTGCGGAAGGCCTTGACGGCGCGGATGCCGGTCATGGTTTCCACGAAGGTGCCGATGAGCCTGGCCGAGACGACCCGGGATTCGCGGTAGACGGTTTCCGAGCGGCGCTGGTACCAGCGGAAGAGCAGGCTGATCGGAACCATTGCGGCAACGACCACCAGGCCGCTGCGCCAGTCCAACACGAAGATGGAGACCAGCGTGAAGATCACGAACACGCTGGAGGAGACGAGCTCGGAGATGCCCTGGTCCAGCAGCTCGCGCAGGGTCTCGAGGTCGGAGGTCTGCCGGGAAATGATGCGGCCCGAGGTGTAGCTTTCGTGGAATTCCAGGCTCAGCCGCTGGGTGTGCCTGAACACGCGCAGGCGCAGGTCAAGGAGCATCGCCTGGGAGATCCGGGCGGTGCACACCACGTACCAGCCGAGCAGGCTGCCGGCCAGGATTGCGCTGAGCAGGTAGACGCCGCCGGTGATTCCCAGGGCGGCGAGGTTTCCGTTCTTGACCTGCGGCAGGCCCCAGTCGATGGCCCAGGCGATGATCAGCGGGAAGGAGGCGCTGGCCGCGTTGGACACGATGACCAGCAAGACGGTCAGCGCGAGCATCGGCTTCTGCTTGCCGGCCAGCAAGGCCAGCAGCCGCCACGACCTGGCGCGGACGCGCGCCCGCTCGGACTTGGAAAGGGTGATGGCGTCTTCGTTGGACACACCCGTGTTTTGGCTCATGACCCTTACGCTTCCTGGTCCAGGTTGTCGGCGGTTTCTTCCTCGAGGCTGGCGATCACGAACCGGTAGTGGTCGTTGCGACCGAGCAGTTCGGAGTGGGTTCCCACGTCGTCGATGACGCCGTCGCGCAGCAGTGCCACGCGGTCAGCCAGGGCCACAGTGGATGGCCGGTGGGCCACGATGAGCGTGGTGGTTCCGGCGAGGGTGCGGCGCAGGCGCTCGGTCACCGCTTCCTCGGTGCGCACGTCCAGTGCCGAGAGCGGGTCATCGAGGATCAGGACCCGGGGCTTCGCGGCGATGGCGCGGGCCAGGGCGATGCGCTGGCGCTGCCCGCCGGAAAGCGAGAGACCTTCCTCGCCGATGACGGTGTCCAAGCCCTCGGGCAGCGCGCGGGCGAATCCCGCCTGGGCGGTGTCGAGGGCCTCGTTGAGCAGCACCTCCGTCTCCTCGGCCGGCATGGCCGGTGCGCCGAGCAGGACGTTGTCGCGGATCGAGGACGAGAAGAGGATGGTGTCCTCGAACGCGACGGCGACCTCGCGGCGCAGCGCGGTGAGGTCCCACTGGCGCACGTCGATCCCGTCGATGAGCACCGAGCCGCCGGTCGCCTCGTAGAGGCGCGGGACCAGATGCAGGAGCGTGGATTTTCCGGTGCCCGTCATGCCCACCAGCGCCATGGTTTCCCCGGGTTCGACATCGAGGTCGATCTTTTGCAGGATGGGCGTGCTCTCGTCCGTGGCGTCGGGGAAGCGGAATTGGACCTGGCGCAGTTCAAGGTGGCCGCGAGGGTTGTCGGGGGTCAGCGGATTCGCGGGGGAGGCGATGGTGTTTGGCGTGTCCATGACCTCGAAGTGGCGGTCCAGGGCCGTCTTGGTCGTCAGGGTCATGCCAAGGAGCATGCCCATGCCCTCGACGGGCCCGGCCAGCACCGCGGCCGTGGCGAAGTACGCAACGAGCGCGCCGACGCTGAGCTGTCCCTCGGCGGTGAGCCAGAGCCCTGCGACCAGCCCCGCGGCCAGGGTGATTTCGGGGATGGAAACGACAAGGAACAGGAAGTTGCCGAGTGTCTTGGCCTTGACGATTTCGGTGTCGCGCAGCTGTTTGGCGCGGTCCTGGAAACCGTCGTACATGTGTTTGCCGCGGCCGAAGGCCTTGATCACGCGGATGCCGTGCACGGATTCCTCGACGGCCGTGGCAAGGTCTCCGGCCTGGTCCTGGCTGAGCCGGCTGGCGGCACGGAACCTGTTGCGGAAGTGGAAGGCCCTGATGGCAATGGGGATCGCACCGGCCAGGTAGATGGTTCCGAGGACCCAGCTGCTGGAAAACATGAGGATCACGCCGGTGGTGACGGTGACGGTGGCCACCACGAGCATCAACGCGCCGAAGGCAAGCCAGCGCCGCAGCAGGTTGAGGTCGGACATGGAGCGCGAGAGCAGCTGGCCCGATCCCCAGCGGTCGTGGAACGCCACGGGCAGCTGCTGCAGGTGCTCGTAGAAGCGCACGCGCAGCTGGGTCTCGAGGCGTGCCGCGGGGGTGATGACAAACTGGCGGCGCAGGAACACCAGCACCGCTTCGAGGACGCCCAGCCCGCCGACCAACGCCACGGCCAGCCACACGTTGCCGCCCTCGCCGGCCGGGTGCAACACGTTGTTGACAAGCCAAGCAAGGACCTGCGGAATGGTCAGCGCGATGATTCCCGCGCCCAGGGCGCAGAGGAACCCGAGGCTCAGCCGGGGCAGGATCGGTTTGACGAAGGGCGCCAACCGGGCGAACGTCTGGCGCAGCGTGGGCACCCCCGACTGCGGTGCATGCCCTTGTGGTACTGCCACTTTTCCGACCCCATTCCACCGTACGCGTCACTGACCTGTGAATACGTTACAGTGATCGGTTGGGAATCTTCAATCGGAAGCTGACCGGTTACGCCCTGGCCGTCAGCGTGAACAAAATGGCCTCGGGCGGGCACGCAATGCGGATGGGAGTGAAGCGCGAGGTTCCGATGCCCGCCGAGATGTTCATCGGCGTGCTACGTCCCATGTGTTCCCAGTAGGTCAGGCCGCTGGCGCGCCAGGTCGGCAGGTCGCAATTGGTGACCAGGGCGCCGTAACCCGGGATGCAGACCTGTCCGCCGTGGGTGTGGCCGGCGAAAATCAGGTCGGCACCGGCCGCAGTGAACTTGTCCAGCGTGCGTTGGTACGGTGCATGGGCGAGCGCAATGCGAAGGTGCGGCGCTTGGTTGGAGGTGGAAGAACCAGCCGGCCAACCGGCGAATCGGTCCAGTTCAAGGTGCGGGTCGTCGACACCCGTGAAATCCAGCCGCGTTCCGTTCAAGGCCATCGAGTGGCTGCGGTTGGTCATGTTGACCCACCCGGCGGCACCGAAGGCACTGTGCATCGCCTGCCACGGCAACTGGTACTTGGGGGAGTTGCGAGGGGCATCGGTCCGCTTGCGCAGGTAGCGCAGGGGGTTCTTCGGGCGCGGGGCAAAATAGCAATTCGAACCCGGAACGAATGCCCCGGGGAAAGCCATCAGCGGGCCCAGGGCATCAAGCAGGGAATCCAAGCCCTCGCTGTGGCCCAGGTTGTCACCCGTGTTGATGACCAGGTCCGGATTCAAGTCGGCCAGCGAATGGAGCCAGCGGCGCTTGAGTTCCTGGTTGGGCACCATGTGGATGTCCGACAGGTGCAGGATCCTGATCGGTGCAGCGCCCGGAGCCAACAGCGGCAGCGTCTCCTCGCGGACTCCGAAACGGGTGGTCTCGCTCATGCCGTAGCCGATGAGGACGCCCGCACCGGCGGCTGCCGCACCAACGGCCAAAGCGGCCCCACGCACAGTGCGTGAGACCGCTGAGGCCAGGCGATGGGTGTTCGCCATGTGATTAGTCATCGTTTTCCGTCTGATTTTCCTTGGCCGGCTTTTCCTTGGCCGGCTTTTCCTTCGACTTGTTGTCGGCCGCTGGCGCTTCATCGTTCGAGGAATCGCCATTCGACGAGTTGTCGTTCGAGGAGTCGTCGTTGGAGTTCGACTCCGCCTTCTTCGGCTCGGGCTTCGGGGCCGGGGCCGGGGTTGCCTTGCCGAGCGAACCGGCCGGGTACAGGCGTCCAACTTCGTGCATGTAGTTGGTCCACATCGGTGCGGCCCAGGTGCCCGAGTCGACCCACCGGCGAGCGACGCCATTGACCACGGCGCCCGGGGTCTCTAGGTTTCGATCCTTGTCCCAGCGACCAACCCAGGCCGCGGTGGACATGCCGGTGGTGTAACCAACAAACCAGGTCGAGGTGGCGCCGTTGTTGGTACCGGTCTTGCCAGCGATCGGGTAGCCAATGGTGCCCTTGGCAACCTTTTGGCTGGCGATCTTTTTCAGCGTGCCGTTCAAATCGGCCACAACCTGTGGCTCGAGTTCCTGGCTGCAGGTGACCGGCTTGACCTTGTACTTGTTGCCGCTGGAATCGGTGACAGAGGTCAGTGCACGGTTTTCGCAGAACTCGCCGTTGTTGGCGAAAGCCGCGAATGCGGTGGCCTGTGCCAGCGGGGTGATTTGGGCCGAACCGATGATGAAGGACGGGTTGACCGGGGAGATCGGCTGCGGCGTGGTGGTCTTCTTGCCGGTCTCCAAGTCGGTGAAATTGCCGTAGTCGATCAGGCCCAGTTTCTCGGTGTTCTCCGAGATATCGCAGAGGTCAAGCTGCGAGGCTTCGGACACCGTGAAGGAGTTGACCGAATTGAACAGACCGTAGTCAACCGTGCCCGACGAGGCCCAACCGTCAACAGCGTTGCCTGGCGTCCAGCCCCCGTATGCGGTGGTGGATCCGCCGGGAAGGCACGACGCCTTCCAACGGAATGACGCCGGGTAGTTTTTGTCGCGCGGTGCGTTGATCGTTTCATACATGCCGCGGCCGGATTGGAGCCATGCCAACGTGGTGTAGGGCTTCATCGTGGAGCCGCCCTGGAAACCGCCGGCGCCGCCCTTCGACGATTCAACGGCGAAGTTGTACTCGGTGAACTGGCGTCCCTTTTCGGGGGAGTACTTCTTGTTCTGTCCCATGGCCAGGATGTTGCCCGTGCCGGGCTCGACGGTGACGATCGCGGCGCCGATGTTGGACTTGTCCTTGGCCGGGATCATGTTCTTGGTCTGCTTTTCGGCGGACTTCTGCAGGGCCGGGTCAAGGGTCGTCTTGATGGTCAGGCCGCCGCGGTAGAGCAAGTTCTCGCGGTCCTTCTTCGTCTTGCCGTAGGTGTCGTCAGTGGTGATCAGCTTGGTGACGTAGTCACAGAAGTAGTTGGCCGATTCGGCCGCGATGCAGCCGGACTTGGTTTCGCTTGGCTTCAGGCCCAGACCGGACTTGACTGCCTTGTCGTAGGCCTTCTGGTCGATGGCACCGGTGCGCAGCATGGCAGCCAGCACGGTGTTGCGGCGCTTGATGCTGCGCTCGGGGTACTTCTCCGGGTTGTAGCCGTTGGGAAGCTGAACCATGCCGGCGAGCATGGCAGACTGCTGCAGGTTCAGGTCCTTGGCGTCCACGGAGTAGAAGCGCTGGGCGGCTGCCTGGATGCCGTAGTTGCGTCCGGAGAACAGCACGAGGTTCAGGTAGCCCTCGAGGATCTCGTCCTTGGACATTTCCTTTTCGATGGAAATGGCGAGCTTGGCTTCGCGGGCCTTGTCGGCGATGTTCTTGGTGCCGGAGATCGTCATCTCGGAGCGATCCACGCCGTTGATGGAGTCGGAGTTGATCAGCAGGTTGTTCACGTACTGCTGGGTCAGCGTCGAGGCACCCTGCTGCGAGGAGCTGGTGAAGTTGTTCACCGCGGCGCGGGCGATGCCGCGCACGTCGATTCCGTTGTGCTCGTAGAAGCGCTCATCCTCGATCGCGACGATCGCCTTGCGCATGACCGGAGAAATGTCGTCCAGCTTCACCGGCTGGCGATTCTCCGAGTAGAACGTCGCGATGACCGAACCATCTTTGGCAAGGATCTTCGATGGTTCTGCGATCGGCTCCTCTTTGAAGCTCGCGGGCAGGGCATCGAAAATCTCGGACCCTGCCTTGGCGCCGCTGCCGGCAAAGGAAGCGACAGGAACCATGAGTCCTGCCGCAAGTACGCCACATAATGCGCTCACCCCGAAGAAGGCAACGATCTTGCCGAGGGTGGTAGCTGTATCAAAAAAAGGAGACTTTTTAGCTGCCATACCCACTAGTTTACAAGGACGCGCTAACGTATCCGTTATGACCAAATGGGAGTACGCCACTTTGCCGCTAATTATTCACGCCACGAAGCAGATCCTGGACCAGTGGGGAGAAGACGGTTGGGAGCTTGTTACCGTTGTCCCCGGACCAAATGGAAATGCCCCGGTCGCTTACCTGAAGCGCCCCAAGGCCTAAGCACAGAAACGAGAAAAAACCCATGCAAGAACAGACAACTTCCGCAGTAGAGGCACGCCTGGCCGAGCTCGGCTTCGAGCTTCCTGCCGTCGCCGCACCCGTTGCCGCCTACGTGCCGTCCATGGTCACCGGAAACCTGGTTTACACCTCCGGCCAGCTGCCGTTTATTAACGGCGAACTCACAGCCACCGGCAAAGTCGGCGCAGCCGTTTCCGCCGAGGTCGCAGCGGGCCAGGCCCAGGTCTGTGCGCTGAACGCATTGGCCGCGATCAAGGCCGTTATTGGCGATCTCGACCGCATCACCCGCATCGTCAAGGTTGTGGGCTTCGTTTCGTCCGATCCTTCCTTCACCGGCCAGCCGGTTGTCATCAACGGAGCCTCCGAATTCCTCGGCGCCGTTCTGGGCGACAAGGGCGTGCATGCCCGTTCGGCAGTGGGCGTTGCCGCCCTGCCGTTGGACGCACCGGTTGAAGTTGAACTGATTGCAGAGTTTGAATAATCCGCATGATCCGAGTGGCCCCGTGAACGGCGTACCTGTGGTGAAATCCCAGGTCCCGTCCACGGGGCTCTTGCGTAGGCTCTTTCCGCTGCCGCCTACGCAGTACGACGCGGCCGAAAACTGGGTTTCCTACGGCAGCCGCACCCCGCGCGCCACCCGCAGGGCCTCGTCCGTGGTGTTGATCCGTGACTCCCCGAACGGCGTGGAAACCTATCTGGGATATCGCAAGGGTGGATCTCCGCTCGGGAGTGTCGCGTTTCCGGGCGGAAGCCTTGAAGCCAGTGACGAAGATGAAATCCCTTGGTACGGACCCAGCCTTTCGGAATGGTCCAAACGCCTGGGAATCCTCGACCAGCGGCTGGTGCGGGCCCACATTGTCTGCGCGATCCGTGAGCTCTTCGAGGAAACGGGCGTGCTGCTCGCCGGAACCGATGAGTTGTCGGTGGTCGAGAACTGCGTCAGCGAGGACTGGATGCAAATCCGGGAGGCCGTCGCGGGCCAGGACAAGTCCTTTGTCAGCGTGTTGACCAAGCGCGGACTGGGCCTGCGTACAGACCTTCTGCGTCCGCTCTCGCACTGGATCTCCCCGAATTTTGCCTTGCGCAGGTTCGACACCCGCTACTTCGCCGCTGCATTGCCGGTGCGCCAGGAACCGTCGTTGCTGCAAGACAAGGGCGGCTGGGCTGCATGGATGGTTGCTGCGGACGTTCTTGCCTCCCGAAACACCACCAGCCTCGGAGACACCGCAGGGGCGCCGGACACCGTCGGGCTGCCGCTGAGCATGATCACCACGCCGGCCGTCGAGGTCATCCTGGAAAAGATCGCTTCCACACGGGGAACCGTCGCGTATCTTTCGGTGCGCCGGGAGCTCAAGAGCTACCACCCCGACCTGGTGCAGGTCGGCGACGACTTCTTCTTGGATGTCACCACCACCACCGCAGCCGAAGGCGGCGGAGGCGGGCGAGGACGCTAGACGCCGCTCCCCGGCATCCAAATGGCTTTTAAAGCAATGTGGCGGTGTTTCCCGGAAACCGGGAAACACCGCCACATTATTCTGCTGTGGGACTTAGCGTGAGCGCTGGCGCAAACGCTGGATGTCCAAGATCACGACGGCGCGTGCCTCGAGACGCAGCCATCCACGCTGCACGAACTCGGCCAAGGCCTTGTTCACGGTTTCGCGCGAAGCACCAACCAACTGTGCCAATTCTTCCTGGGTCAGCTCGTGGGCAACCAGGATTCCATCGGTTGCCGGACGGCCGAAACGGTCGGCCAGATCCAGCAGGGCCTTGGCAACGCGGCCCGGAACATCCGAGAAGACCAAGTCGGCAAGCGACTCGTTGGTGCGGCGCAGGCGTGAGGCAAGGGCCTGAAGCAACTGAACCGAAACCTCCGGGCTGGTCATGATGACCTTGCGCAGGTTTTCGTGACGCAGGCCGGCGAGGCGAGTCTCGGAGACTGCCGTTGCGGTTGCGTTGCGTGGGCTCGGATCGAACAGTGCCATCTCGCCGAACAACTCGCCCGGGCCGAGTACCGCAATCAGGTTTTCACGACCATCGGAAGAAGTGCGACCCAGCTTGATCTTGCCCGAAACGATGAAGTAGAGCTGGTCGCCCTGATCTCCCTCGCGGAATACCGAAGCACCACGGGACAGATCCACTTCAGTTAGTTCTTCAGTCAATGCAGAGAACACCTCGTCGCCCAATGATGCGAAGAGTGGTGCTCGGCGCAGTACCTCGATGTCCATAAAATCTCCTGTCAACTGTCGTTAGCGCTCATCTAATTGTGCCGTACTGTTTGCCCATGTGACAGCTTCCACACGCATTTTAGGCCTAAATGTGGTTAGAATCGCGGGGAACTGTCAGCCGTCCCGGCTAAACTCTGGACGATAGGCAGTTGCCGGATGCCAAGGGTTTGAGGCATTCGGGACGTATTGAGGGTGGGAGTCCGGACGCAATGTGGGGAATGACGTGGTTGGACCTGATACTCATCATTTCCTTGATCGGTTTTTTGGCCTCTGGCCTGCGTAAAGGCTTCTTTGTCACGCTTGGCGCCATTATTGGTTTCCTGGCCGGCGGCACGGCTGCGTTCTTTGGAATCCCGTTGGTCTCCACGTGGGTATCGAACCCCGGATGGCGCATTTTTTGGGTTGTAGCTTCCGGCGTGGTCTTCATTTTGATCGGCCAGGGCATCGGAATAGCCATTGGCTCGAGAATCCGCTTATGGCTGAACTTCCCGGTATTGAAGTCGTTTGACCGCATGTTGGGCGGCGTGGCCAACACTGTGATGGCCGCATTGGTCATTTCCGCCATCGCATTTTCGGCGGCAACCATGGGTATCCCGTGGGTATCCCAACAGGTTGCCGACTCCAAGGTCATCGGCACCATCCAGACCTTGACCCCCCAGCCCGTCACCAACCTCATCACCACCGCGCGGTCCGCGGTCATGGGACAAACCATCCCGGAACTCCTGGAACCATTCGCGCCCCAGGTGGCGGTTGAGGTCCCGGGGGAGACGTCGCTGAGTGCAGAGGTCAACGCCGCGGCCGGTTCCGTCGTCAAGATCATCGGTACCGCCTACGCCTGCGGTGTCAACCAATCGGGTTCCGGCTTTGCCGTGGCACCCGACCGCGTCATGACAAACGCCCACGTGGTCGCAGGGATCACCGAACCGTCGGTGACAACCATGGACGGCCAGGTACATTCCGCCCGCGTTGTGTACTTCGATTCCGTCTCCGACATCGCCATCTTGGCGGTGCCCGGCTTGGACGTGAAACCCCTCGAGCGTGGTGAAGACCTGGGACGCGGTGCAACAGCGGCGTTCCTCGGATTCCCCGGAGGCGGATCCTTCAAGGCCATGGGTGCCGTCGTCGAATCGCTGAGCACCATTTCCATCCAAAACATCTACGGTGCCGAGCCGGCGCCGCTGCGCATCTACCAGTTGGCAGGCGATGTCGAGCAGGGGAATTCCGGCGGACCGCTTCTTGATTCCAGGGGTCGTGTCGTCGGCATGATCTTCGCCAAGGCAAAGGGCGGCGCCCAGGTCGGCTACGCGCTGGCACTGGAAGAAATCGACAAGGCCTTCATCAACGCCCAGACCTTCCGCGAACCGGTGCCGACGGGCGCCTGCTCGTCCCACTAACAGCTGCCTCGGCGTTAAGTCGTGTCTCCCGAAGCATCGGCCAGATGCTGATGGTTTGGAGAACATCTCAGCCTCGGTAGGCGAGGGCGGGTGCGTCATCGGGAGGCGAACCCTTTCCGGTGGCCGCACAGATGCGCCAGGATCTAGTCGGGTGGCAGACGGTCGAAGCCAGCGTGCAGGTCGCGGACAATAACTGCTGCGTCGTCGCCCAGGAGCCTCGCCTTGGCTTGGAGCCGTGTCATGAGCTCGTCGGTCGGACGGCCAAACACTTCGATCGACCGCAGCTTGATGTACGGGGCAATGGGTAGGAATTTGGGTCCCGCTACCTCCATATGGAACTCCAATGACGCTACGTCCGGATGAAAGTGCAAGATGCTCATCATGGAACCATCCGCCGAGAAATAGACGCGGTAGGCGAGGACTCGGGGCTCATTCAACTCCACGAACGTGGCCAGCTCGATCGTGGCCGCCTTGAGCTCCTCGAGCCTTCCAGCCTGGACCTCGGAGGTATCCAGATAGGCGATGAAGTCATCCATGTCAGACCGGCCCTTCCTGTCCGCCTACGATCAATTTTCCCGCCAATTCATGAAGAAAGCAGCCGGTAGAGCCTCCGATTCTTCGCCGATGTTGCCGTGCCCGGTGAGAGGCCCGGCAGCATCGGGAGACATGCCCTACGTGCCGAAGATGGTCTCCAACCAATGGAGCTCGGCGCCGTGCTGGCCGGTGCGGGCCAACGGCACGCCGTCGAGTGCAAGCGTGAAGGAATTCTGGTCGGCAGATTCGTGGGAACGGCCCGCGGTGTCCACGAAGAAGATCTCGTTCGAGATCCAGCGGCAGTCCATGGCGGAAACCGTCGCGGCAAATCGCTTCCTGTCGGCCTCGTCGAGGTACATCAGGACCGCCGAGTGGAAAACCACGGGCACGGAACCCTCCGGCGCGGCCTCGACCAATTCCCGGATGCGGTCGTTCAGGTCGCCCGTCATCAAGGTCGGAGCCCCGGCGGTGGACCCGTAGGCGCCGGATTTCAACGCGCTGAGTGTTTCAAGCGCCTCATCGAGCTGCTTGAGCCGCTCTGTTTGACCGGGCCACACCAGCGAGCGCAACCAGGCAACGGTTTCCGGGTCGGTGCCGTCAAGGGGGTTCAGGTCCACCCCGGCGCGCCAGGCAATGTCCGGCAGCGCTGTGGGCAGCGGCGGGTTGCCGGTGGTACGGCAGTGAAGGAGCGGCGAACCAGACCCCAGCGGCGGGGCGCCGTCGAAAGAATACGAGTACAGGTCCGGCAGCAGGCACAGGCCCGCCGAGGGCCCGACCTCGATGAGTGCCAGCGGACGCCGCTCCTGGGCCGCGATCATGGAAAGCACCGGCAGCAGCGTGGCGCACCTGCCGGCCTCATTGGTTTGGGTCCGGTGGCTGAGCACGGTGCCGGCAACCTCCGGCCAGCGGGCGAGCATGAAGTCCCTGACGTCCTCGAAATCCCCGTCCCCGCTGCCCAGATAGCGGGCGGCGGCAAAGACCAGGTTTGGCTGGCGCTTGGGTTCGGGCAACTCCGCAACCAGGGCCAGCAGGTCCGGGTCGTTGGCCACGCCCGTTGCCCATTGGACGTAGAGCGGGCTGTGGCCGTGGAACCAGCGGCGCGCGTAGTCAAGGTAGAGGGAAACCGTGAATTCCGTTGCCTGGGTGCTCACGTTTCTGCCTCATTTCGCCGGATCCGATGGGTGTCTGCGATGTCGCATCCGCGTCCAGCTTCGCCCCGGACCACCCCGCGGCACAAGGGGGCATTTCCCCGCATGAAGGTTGCCGGCCCGCGGCAGGGCATTGGGCCACGGCGGAGCCAAATCAGCGTATGCCGCCGGCCAGCCGGTGCGACTCGACCAACAGCTCCTCCAGCTCCGACGGATCCACTCGCTCGAGCCTGACCAGCAGCAGCAACGGCGAACGCTCATGGTGCGGCGTCCAGAAATAGCTGTCGGGCTCCATGGCCGCGAGCGCTTCACGCTCGCCGCTCTTCACGGTGAGCACGCCGTCCTCCCAGATACGGGCCATGAGCGTTGTGGCGAACCAGGCGGGGCGTTGCCAGCTCAGTCTTTCGGTGACGCCGGGAAGTGCCAGGCATAGCCTGCGGACGTCGTCCTCGGTGCTCATGGCCACACTCTACCCAGCGGGCCGGCGCCCTCACAGGGGGCCGGCGCACTCGCAGGGGGCCGGCGGCCCGGCTACCTGGAGGCGATGTGGATGAGTTGCTGCACGCCCAGGGCATAGCCGTTGACCCCGGCCCCCACGATGATGGAGGCCGCAACGGGCGAAATGTAGGAGTGGTGGCGGAAGGCCTCGCGCTTGTGCACGTTGGAGATGTGGATCTCGATGACGGGCAGTTCCACGCCGGCGATGGCATCGGCCAGAGCGATGGAGGTGTGGGTGTAGGCGCCGGGGTTGAAGACGATGCCCGCGACGTTGCCGCGCGCTGCGTGGATGGCGTCGATGAGCACGCCCTCGTGGTTGGACTGCAGGAATTCGACGTCGAATCCGGCGGCAGCGGCGGCGTCCTCGCAGAGCACGCGCACGTCTTCCAGCGTCTCGCTGCCGTAGACCTCCGGTTCCCGGGTGCCCAGGAGGTTCAGGTTGGGCCCGTTGAGGACAAGGATTCTGCGGTTGCTGGATTCGCTCATGGTTCCACTGTAGCCAGCAATCGCTTCTCGGGCCCCGATTTCGGCCCCGTCGCGGCCTTGATGACGGGCGTTAAACGAGCAAGCGGGGCCGGGGTGGAAAACCCACCCCGGCCCCGCCCTTGTCGTGAAACTACTTGCGCATGGATTCGGCGATCTGCGTCATCACGGTGTTGTCGGCCAGCGTGGTGGCGTCGCCAACCTCGCGGCCCTCGGCGACGTCCTTGAGCAGGCGGCGCATGATCTTGCCCGAGCGGGTTTTGGGCAGTTCCGGGACCACCAGGATGTGGCGCGGCTTGGCGATCGGGCCGATGTCCTTGCCCACATGGGCCCGCAGCGTGGCGACGACGTCCTCGCCTTCGGGCGGTTCGACCTGCAGGATCACGAACGCGACCACGGCCTCGCCGGTGGTCTCGTCCTTGGCGCCGACCACGGCGGCCTCGGCGACCCACGGGTGGGCGACCAGCGAGGACTCGATCTCCGTGGTGGACAGGCGGTGCCCGGAGACGTTCATGACGTCGTCGACGCGTCCCAGCAGCCAGATGTCGCCGTCCTCGTCCTTCTTGGCGCCGTCGCCGGCGAAGTACATGTTCTCGAAGCGGGACCAGTAGGTGTCCTTGTAGCGGTCCATGTCGCCCCAGATGCCGCGCAGCATGGCCGGCCACGGGTCGCGGATGACCAGGAAGCCGCCCTCGCCGTTGGCCACCGAGTGGCCCATTTCGTCGACCACGTCGACGGTGATGCCGGGGACCGCGACCTGGGCCGAGCCCGGCTTGGTGGCGGTGAGGCCGGGGATCGGGGCGATCATGTGCGCGCCGGTCTCGGTCTGCCACCAGGTGTCCACGATCGGGGTCGGGTGTTCCTTGTGTTCGCCGTTCTTGCCGTTGTTGGAGCCGATGACGTCGCGGTACCACATCCACGCCTCGGGGTTGATGGGTTCGCCCACCGAGCCGAGCACGCGCAGGCTGGACAGGTCGTAGGAGTCCGGGATGCTCCGGCCCCACTTCATGAACGTGCGGATGGCGGTCGGTGCGGTGTAGAGGATGGTGACGCCGTACTTTTCGACGATCTCCCACCAGCGGCCCTGGTGCGGGGAGTCCGGGGTGCCCTCGTACATGACCTGGGTGGCGCCGTTGACCAGCGGCGCGTAGGTGACGTAGGAGTGGCCGGTGACCCAGCCGATGTCCGCGGTGCACCAGAACACGTCCGACTCCGGGTGCAGGTCGAAGGTGTCGCGGTGGGTGGCGGCGGCCTGGACCAGGTAGCCGCCGGTGGTGTGGACGATGCCCTTGGGCTTGCCGGTGGTGCCGGAGGTGTAGAGCACGAAGAGCGGGTGCTCCGAGTCGTGGCCCACGGCGGTGTGCTCGGCCGGCGCGGTCTCGACGACCTCGTGCCACCACTTGTCCAGGGGGGTCCAGGCGACGTCCTGGCCGTTGCGCTTGACCACCAGCACGTTCTGCACGGTGTGGCCCTCCGTGGCCAGGGCCTCGTCGACGGCCGGCTTCAGGGAGGAGGGCTTGCCGCGGCGCCAGGTGCCATCGGCGGTGACCACGAGCTTGGCCTCGGCGTCGTCGACGCGTGAGCGCAGCGCGTCGGCGGAGAAGCCGCCGAAGACGACCGAGTGGATGGCACCGATGCGGGCGCAGGCCAGCATGGTGATGACGGCCTCGGGGATCATCGGCAGGTAGACGGCCACGCGGTCGCCCTTGGCGACGCCCAGGGACTCGAAGGCGTTGGCGGCCTGCTTGACCGCCTCCGTCAGCTGCGCGTAGGTGTAGCTGCGGGTGTCGCCCGGCTCGCCCTCGAAGTGGATGGCCACGCGGTCGCCCAGGCCGTTCTCGACGTGGCGGTCCAGCGCGTTGTATGCGGCGTTGACCTTGCCGCCGACGAACCACTTGGCCACGGGGGCCTCGGACCAGTCGAGGGTTTCGGTGAAGTCGGTGTCCCAGGTGAGGGTGTTGCGGGCCTGGTCGGCCCAGTAACCCAGGCGGTCGGCCTTGGCTGCCTCGTACTGTTCCGGCTTGGCAATCGAATTCGCCACGAACTCTGCGCTTGGGGCGAACGAGCGGGTCTCGTGAGACAGGTTATCGAGCGTGGGGATATGGGTTTCCGACACCGGAGGAGTCCTTCCAACAACAGGGGTTTGCTTGTGAGTCAGATTACAGCCACCCACGTGGGCCGGGTGCGGCCCGTCACAATTATGACAGCAGAGGGTGCCGTTTGTGCGCCAAGCGGTCGCGGTGCGCGCCAAGTGGTTGCCGGGTTTGGGGGCGTGGCGGTGCACGGGCCGGAGGACCGCGGCCCCGTCGCTTTCCCGACACCTCCGCCGGTGCGGTGGCCAACGGGGGAAGAACGTGGGCTGCGCGGATAGGCTGTAGAAAGACCACTCGGTGGCGGCCGAAACATAGTGCAACTCTGATGTATGGCCCGTGGCCGGGGTGGTTGACTGGCAGCAACGATGAACAGAAGCGGGGTCCTCAGATGGAACAGGTGCACTTGGGAACACAAGACGGCAATGGTACGACCAAGGTGAAGAGTGTGGTTGGGCCGTTCACGCTGCGCGACACGGTGGTTGTCGTCGGCGCGGCGCTGGTGCTGGTCGGCTCCCTGGTTCCTATTTCCTGGACCAAGGCGCTTTCAGTGAACATGTGGATCTTTCCCGGCTTACCGTTCCACTTGCTGGTCACCCTGCTCATGCCGTTGGGTGTTGGCGTTGCGTTCGCCTGGCGCCGGTTCACCAAGCGCACCAGGGTGCGCGTGGGGTCGCTGAGCCTTGACCAGTTCGGGTCGATCATTTCGTTGATTTCCACCGCGTACTTCTTCAATTCCTACGTTGCAACGATGGCCCCTGCCTTCCTGCTGGGCTTCGTTGGTGCGTTGGCCATGGTTTGCGGCACCACGCTGGCCCGCTACTTCGGTGCGTTCCGCCCGGATTTTGTTCCCGGGGACGAGGCCGTGATCAGCAACGACGTCCGCCCCGTGGCCGTGAGCGCATCGAAGGCCGCATCCGCCGCCGCGACGGCAACCGCCGCAACCGCTGACGACTCCGAGGGCTTCGGCGCCAGCAGCGACCCCAAGGCGGGACCGTCCAAGCCCGTGGTTCCCAAGACCGCCGGCACACAGGTTCCGGAATCGTCCGCCGACGCGCAGCCGGTCAATGCCGCCGCGCCTGCAGGCGTCACCGTCGGCGCCGCCGCAGCAGCCACCCTGGCCGGAACGGCGGCCGCGGCGCAAGCAACCGCCGCAGCGCCCGCGAAGTCCGTCATCGACGAGCCGGTCGCCGCGGAATCCGAGGCCGAGGTGCCCGGGGCATCCTCCGTTGAGGCCCCTGCCGCCGCGGCCGTGAAGCAGGAAAGCACGGGAACCGGCGAATCCGCGGACACCCCTGCGACCTCCGACGAGCCCGCAGCCAAGCCCGAGCCGGCAGCCAAGAGCGAAGCCGCACCGTCCGCGTTTGAGAAGGCCGTGAGCGGGGCCGTAAATGAAGCCGCTAACGAACCGGCGGCCGCTTCCAAGGTGGCAGTGCCTGAGACCAACGACCCGGCCGAGTCCGACTTCCCGGAGGTCAGCCTGGTGCAGCAGGGTGCGGAAGCCGAGCCCGCCCCGGCAGCCACCGGACTGATCCCGGCGGCGGCACCGGACCTGGCGCGCGAGGAAGCCCCGCAGGCGGCTTCCCTGGCTAGCCACGCCGAACCCGCCACCTCCGCACACCCGGTCGCCCAGGCGGCCCCGCAGGCCACCGCGGCACTTTCCCGCGACGAGCTCGCCGCACAGATGAAGGCGGCCGCCGCCAGCCAATTGGCGCGGGACGACGAGCCCTTCGGAGCCCGCTCCGACGTGGCTGCCGAGGAGCCCGAATCCAGCAGCTTCTGGTTCGCGCTGAACCAGCCACGTCCCGTCTTCGACCCGAAGAGCGGTGCGCGGATCACCACGCTGCAGCCCGGCGTCTGGATCCTCTGCCTCGAGGACCGCGGGCAGGACTACCTGGTCAACCTCGACGGTGACCGCCCGGCCGTGCTGCGCGAGCTGGACAACCTGCAATTCCCGGAAAAGTAGCCGATGATGCGTGACGAGAGCACCCTGGGCCTCAAGCGCCGGGCCCGGAAGATCAACCGGGTGCTCGCCGAAACCTACCCGTACGCGGTCGCCGAACTCGACTTCGGCAACGCGTTCGAGCTGCTCGTCGCCACGGTGCTCTCGGCGCAGACCACCGATGTGCGGGTCAACGCGATCACCCCGGCGCTCTTCGCCAGGTACCCGGACGCGCTGGCGATGAGCCAGGCCCAGCCGGAGGAACTCCAAGAACTCATCCGCCCCACCGGTTTCTTCCGAGCCAAGGCGAACTCGCTGCTGGCCCTGTCCACCCGGATCGTCGACGAGTACGACGGGCTGGTGCCCGGCAGGCTCGAGGACCTGGTGACGCTGGCCGGCGTGGGGCGCAAGACCGCCAACGTGGTGCTCGGCAACGCGTTCGGGGTCCCCGGCATTACCGTCGACACCCACTTCATGCGCCTGGCCCGCCGCTTCGGCTGGACCGAGGAGAGCGACCCGGTGAAGATCGAGCAAGAGGTCGGCGCGCTCTTCGAGCCGAAGGACTGGACGATGCTCAGCCACCGGGTGGTCTTCCACGGTCGGCGGGTCTGCCATGCACGCAAGCCCGCCTGCGGGGCCTGCCCGCTGACCACGCTCTGCCCCTCCTACGGGGAGGGCGAGACCGACGAGGCCAAGGCCGCCAAGCTGCTGAAGTACGAGCTGGCGCCGGGACGCGGTGAACTGCTGGAGAAGATGCGCGCCGGTGCCACGCGCCGGGAGCTGCGGGCCCAGGGATACGGATTGGAAGCATGAGCGTACGCGAAGAACTTCTGGCGCTGATCGAGCGCAAGGCCGGCCCGGCGGATGCCGGGGCCGGGGATGCGACCAAGATGCCCGACAGCTGGGTGTTCAAGGACATCGACCCGGAGCGGGCGAGGCACGCGGCCGTGCTGATCCTCTTCGGACGGCTTGACGACGTGCCGGCGGCTAGCCAGGTCCCGTCCGTGCACGAGGACCTGGACGTGCTCTTCGTGACCCGCGCGGACACCCTGCGCAAGCACGCCGGCCAGGTCGCGTTCCCGGGCGGCAAGATCGACCCCGAGGACACGGACGCGATAGCCGCGGCCGTGCGGGAGGCGGAGGAGGAAACCGGGCTTGACCCCTCCGGCGTCGAAATCCTCGGGGCGCTGCCCGAGGCCGAGCTGCCGATCACGAACTTCATCGTCACCCCCGTGCTGGGTTGGTGGCACGCGCCCTCGGACGTCTTTGCCGTCGACCCCGCGGAGTCCTCCACGGTCTTCCGCGCCCCGGTGGCCGACCTGCTGGACCCGGCGAACCGGGTCACCGCCGTGGTCGAGCGCGACGGCTCCCGCTTCAGCGCCCCGGCCTTCGACGTGGAGGGCGGGTTCATCTGGGGCTTCACGGCCATCGTGCTGGATCGGATGTTCAACGACCTGGGCTGGACCGTGCCGTGGGACAGCACCCGCGAGGTGCCCGTCGGGGTCGTCCGGGGCAAGTCCTCCTAGCCCCGGCCCGGCGCCGCCGGGAAACCGCTACTTGGCCTGCTCGTAGGACTCCACGACGACCGCGGTGACCGGGAAGTCCACGGGGATCGGACCGAAGAGCAGGTCCGCGGCGGCCTTGGCCGATTCGTGGACCAGCCCGACGACCGTCTCGGCGTGCTCGGCCGGCACATGGAGCATGATCTCGTCGTGCAGGAAAAAGACGAGCGAGCCCAGGTCGGTGCCCGCGGCGGCCCCGGCGCGCAGCCGGCGGCGCAGCTCGCCCATCCAGCACAGCGCCCATTCGGCGGCCGTCGACTGGACGATGAAGTTCCGGGTGAAGCGGCCCCGGCTGCGGGCCTCCGCGAGCGCGGCGCGTGCCGATTCCTCCGAATCCGCGCGTTTCTGCGCGCGCAGCCAGGCCTCGGAGGCGGGGGGAGTGCCGCGGCCCAGGAACGACGAGACGTCCGCCCCGGCCTCGCCCTGCTGGGCTGCCCACTCGACCAGGCCCACGGCGCGCGGGTAGGTGGCCTTCAGCTTGGGCATCAGCCGCCCGGACTCGCCGGTGGTCGCCCCGTACATCGCCCCGAGCATCGCGACCTTGGCGTGGGCGCGGTCCCCGCCGAAACCGGCGTCGGCAATGCCCCGGTACAGGTCCTTGCCGCGGGCGGCGGACGCCAGCGCGGTGTCCCGGGAGAGCGCCGCCAGGATGCGCGGCTCCAGCTGCGCGGCGTCGGCGACGACCAGCGCCATGCCGGGGTCCGCCCGCACCGCCGAGCGGACCTGGTGCGGGATCTGTAGCGCCCCGCCGCCGTGCGAGGCCCAGCGTCCGGTCACCACCCCGCCGACCACGTACTCGGGCCGGAAGCGGCCGTTTGTGACCCAGCGGTCGACCCAGGCGTAGCCGTTGGCGCTGGCCAGCCGCGCGATCTTCTTGTAGGCCAGCAGCGGTTCGATCACCGGGTGCTTGAGCTCTGTCAGTTCCCAGGCCCTGGTGTTGGTCACGGAGATGCCCGCCTGGTTCATGGCGCGCAGCAGTTCCTGCGGGGAATCCGGGTTCAGGGCGGGGGCGCCGAGCAGCTCGCGGATCCGCACCGCGAGCCGCTCCATGTTCGGCGGGCGCACCCCGGCCGGGACGCGCGGCCCCAGGGCCTCCTCGAGCAGCCGGTGGTGCACCGCCACGTCCCAGGGGACCCCGGCATGGGTCATTTCGGCGCCGATCAGCGCGCCCGCGGACTCGGCGGCGATGAGCAGGCCCAGCCGCCTGCCGCGCTCGTCCTCCGCCACGGCGGCGCGCTGGGCCAGGAACTCGGCGAGCAGGTTCTCCAGGGCGCCGGAGTCGTCCTTGGGCTCGGAGAAGAGCTCGCCCTGGTTTTCGGAGACGCGCGCCGGCGGCAGCAGGTGGGCCGGGGCCACGGTGGAGGGATCCGGTTCCCGGCGCAGCGCGGTCAGGTAGTCGCTCGGCAGCGCGTGCGGGGCGTTGCGCAGGATGTTGCGGGTCAGCGTGAGGTCGTGGGCGCGGTTGACCTGGACGCCGGCGGCCAGCAGCCCCGGGTACCAGGCGTGCACCGAGTCGAAGACCCAGCGCGGGGAGCGCGATTCGAGTTCCGCGACCACCCGTGCCAGTCCGTCGCCATAGACCTGCACGGGGGGCAGCAGTGCGGCGCCCCGGGCGTCGACGAGCTGCACCAGCGCCGTGGCGGCACCGGCCTCAAGGTCCGGCTGGGAGATGGCGTGGGTGGCCACGATCGCGAATTGTTGCACGCTACATTCTCGCAGTTGGCTGCCACGACTTGGGACGGCGCGGGAAAAGCGGCGCAGGGCGCGGCGCGTCCGCGACTTTCCCGCACCGGGAACCCGGCGTTCCGTGCGGGCCCACAGCGTGCGCGTGGCCCGGCCGCCGGTCCCGGTCCGCGCCCCACACTGGGGTGCATGGAAGAGCAGAGACGGTTCGTCGCCGGCGCGCCCCGGAGACCGCAGCGCGGCGCCGGGGCAACCGAGTACCCCGCGCTGCGCGCCGCGCTGCAGCACCTGCAAGCGCAGGATCGGACCGGCGTGCCGGACGCATTCCCCGAACCGCGGACCGGACCTTGGGCGGAACCCCGGCCGGAACCGCGACCCGTGGCCCGGGAGTCGCAGTCCGCGCACTGCATCCTGCTCACCCGCGACGCGGCGCTGGCCCAGTCGATCGCGCTGATCGCCCTGGGTGCCGGGGTGCAGCTGGTCCAGTGCCGCGAGACCGAACAGGCGCGCACGCACCGGCAGGAGACCATCCTGGTCGGGCACGACTGCGCGGGGGAGGCCGCAAGCTTCTTTCCCGGGGCGCGGTTGGTGCTCACCGGGGTCCAGGAGCACCAGGACGTGCTCTGGCGTGCCGCGGCCCGCAGCCCCGGGGCCAGGGTTGCCGTGCTTCCGCAGGCGGCGGCTTGGCTGGGGGAGTACCTGGGCGAACTCGGGTTGAACGGCGGGGCCGCGCGCATCACGCTGCTGGCCGGCGGCTGCGGGGGAGCCGGCACCAGCACCCTTGCAGCGTTGCTTGCCGCCACCCACACGCTGGCCGGGCAGCGGACGCTGCTCATCGACGCGGACAGGACGTCCACGGGGCTGTGGCCGATGCTGCGCCCCAGGGAACCGGAAGGAATCGGCTGGGAGGACCTGGAGCACAGCCGCGGGGCGCTGGCCCCCGGGCAACTGGCGGAGATCCTGCCGCTGTCGCAGGGCAGTGCCGTGCTCTCCTGGGTGCGCCAACCGGGCAGCTTCGTGCCGGACGAATCGCTGGTGGTGTCGGTGCTGGCGGCCTCCCGGCGCATCTACGAACACATCGTCATCGACGCCGGCCGTCTGCCCGCGGTGCTGCCCGGGGTGCTTGCCCTCTGCGGGGAGCGGCTGCTTGTCATGCCCACCCGCTGCGCGTCGAATCGCGGTATCCCCGGGGCGGCCGGAGCCAACTGGTCCGTGGTGTTCACCGGCAGGCTGGAGGCCGGAACCGACACCCGGGCCCTGGCCCACGGGCTGGGCCTGCCGCTGGGCGGCTACCTGCCACGGCTCAAGCCCCTTGAACGCGCGGCCGCGGAGGGCCGGCTGATGGGCGTGCTGGCCCGCACCGCCCTGCGGCGCAGGATCGCCTCGCTGGGAGCGCCGGAGCGGGCGGCCCTGGACCGGGCGGCATGAGCACCCCGGAACGGCGCACCGGGCGCCGGCGCTGGGAACAGGGCCCGGAGGCCGGGCAGGCGGTGACCAGTCCGGAGGTCCTCGAGCAGGTGCGGCTGCGCGCCCTGGGCCGGGACGGGGGACTGAGCGAGGTGGATCTCGCCTCGGCCGTCCAGGCCACGGGCAGCGTCATCGGATCGCGCACCACCACCGAAATGGTCCAAAACCTCAGCCGGGACATCCACGGGCTGGGTTTGCTGGAGGAATTCGCCCGGCAGCCCGGGGTCACCGACGTGCTGGTCGACGGACAGGGCCGGATCTGGGTCGACGGGGCCGAAGGCTTGAAACCCAGCGGATCCGGCTTCTCCGACCCCGCAGCCCTGCGGGCCCTGGCCGTGCGCTTTGCGGCCGCCGCCGGGCGCAGGCTGGATGACGCACAACCCTTCGTGGACCTCACCTTGGGCAACTACCGGGTGCATGCGGTGTTGCCGCCGATCTCCACGGGCGGCACGCTGATCTCGGTGCGCGTGAAACGGACCGTGCGCCCGGAACTGGCCGTGCTGATCGACCCGGCCCGCCCCGATTGGTTGCAGGCGTTGCGAGCCATCGTCGCCGCCCGGCTGAACTTCCTGGTCAGCGGCGGCACGGGTGCCGGCAAGACCACGCTGCTGGCGGCCATGCTTGCCGGGGTGCCGGCAAACGAACGCATCATCGTTGTCGAGGACTCCGCGGAGCTCACGCCGCAACATCCCCACCTGATCGGCCTGCAGGCGCGCGGCGGCAACGTCGAGGGCGCCGGAGAGGTCGGCCTGAACATGCTGGTGCGCCAATCCCTGCGCATGCGGCCCGACCGTCTGGTCGTCGGCGAATGCCGGGGAGCGGAGATCGGTGACTTCCTGGGTGCCATGAACACGGGGCACGAGGGAGCCGCCGGGACGGTGCATGCCAACAGCGTCCAGGCAGTG
This sequence comes from Paeniglutamicibacter sp. NPDC012692, assembly GCF_042901625.1. NCBI lineage: Bacteria > Bacillati > Actinomycetota > Actinomycetes > Micrococcales > Micrococcaceae > Paeniglutamicibacter > Paeniglutamicibacter sp. NPDC012692. Next base: position 1,556,561 of record NZ_JBIBDE010000001.1, on the reverse strand, counting down.
CCGGCCCGGCTGCTCGCCATGGGCGCGCTGGCGAAGATGGACCCGCAGGCCACCACCCTGCAGACGGTGAGCGCCCTGGACCTGCTCATCCACGTGGCCAGGGACGCACGCACGGGCGTCCGGCACCCCGTGCAACTGGGGCGGCTGGTACTAAACCCCGCCGGAACGCTGGAGGTGCAGGTCATCTGCGAGCTCGGGGCGCCCGCCCAGGAATCCGAGGCGCTCGACTGGTTCCGCGGACGGTTGCAGTCCCGGGGAGCGGCCAGCCCATGGTGACGATCCTTTGTGCCACCATGCTGACGGGGCTTGCCGTCTGGCTCTTCCGGCGCCCGGGCGACGCAGGCCGGAACAAGGCAGGCCCGCGCAGCGTCGGCCGGGGCGCACCAGCGGACCCCGCCATCCGTGCCAGGGGATTCGGGTTCCCGCTCCGACGCCCGGCCCGCGACGAAGCGCACGAGGCGGAGGAGTACGGGAAACTCATCCGCCAGCTTTCGGCGTTGCTGCGTGCGGGCTGTTCCAACGCCGCTGCCCTGGAACTGCTGGAGAAAATCTGGGCCGATGACAGGGGAAGCGCCGGCGGCGACATCCACGCCGGGTGCGCCAGGGCGCTGACCCAAATGCGCACCGGAGGCACGCTGCGGGCGGGACTGGCGGAACACGCGGCCGCAAGCAATCACCGTTCCCGGCTGTGGGGGAGGCTGGCCTGGTGCTTCGCCATTTCGGAACAGTCGGGTGCCGCGCTGGCCGAGCTGCTCGACCAGCTCGCGGCGGAACTCGAGAACTCGGCCGACATGCGCCGGGCCCTGGATGCCGCGCTCGCCGGACCCCGGGCCACCAGCCGCCTGCTCACCTTCCTCCCGCTCGTGGGTCTTGGCCTGGGCCAGCTGCTGGGCATCAACCCGCTGGCGGTGCTCACCGTTCACCCCGTGGGCAGGCTGGCGCTGGTCGCCGGGGTGCTGCTGTGGCTGGCGAACCGCTGGTGGTGCCACCTGATGCTGGTGAAGATCGTGAGGCAGGTTCCCTCGTGATGGCTTACCTGGTGGCAGGGTTCTTGGCGGGCCTGGCTCTCTGGATGTGGTCGGGGAACCCGTCCGCCCGTTCCGCCGAGGCGGACCGCACCCGGCCTGAAGCGCCGCCCGCGGGGCCGCGCGAATCACCGTCGTTGGTGCTCGAAATGTGCGCAACGTTGTTGGAATCCGGGCTGCCGGTACGGTCGGTGCTGGAAATCGTGGGCGGGCACGTGCCCGGCTATGCGCCGCTGACGCGCGTTTCCCGGGCGCTGGAGTTGAACGTCGACTGGGAACGGGCCTGGCGCCAGGTGCCCGACGCGGTTCGGGAACTGGAGCCGTCGCTGCGCTTCACCCAGCTCAGCGGGGCACCTGCGGCCAAGCTCCTGCGTTCGGCGGCGGCCTCGGGGCGGAAGCGAGAGATCCGCGAGGCCGAGGCACGCGGCGCAGAGTTCGGCATCAAGCTCGTCATTCCACTGGGTCTGTGCGCGTTGCCGGCCTTTGTCTGCCTCGGAGTCGTTCCCATCGTCATCTCCCTGCTGCCGGACTTCTGAGCGCCTTTCCGTGGCTTCCCCGCACAGCGCAAACAGCGTGAACCGTCCGCCGGATATCCCCAACGCCGCACCGGCGGGGCCCGGCCCGGAAGCCGCGGCGCCAGACTCAAGGTGTGCGATTCCGGACCCAACGGCCGGAGCGCTCGTGAACAAGCAACACACCCAAAAATCGCAACAAGGAAAGGCAGGCAGCACATGGAACACGAGGTCGAGCTGGTATCGCCGGGGCACATCGATCTGCATGTCACCGGGGACGAGGATGGCAGCACCACGGCGGAATTTGCCATCGTCACGTTGGCGGCCGTGGCCTTCGCCGGGCTGCTGGTCAGCATTCTCTCCAGCGGCGATGTGCGCGGAATGCTCATGGGGCTGATCCGTCAGGCGCTGTCCTTCTAGGGACCATGGGCATGCCAACGCATCCGGAAGCCGGCAGCAGCACCGCGGAAGTCGCGGTGCTGCTGCCGGCCGTTGCACTGTTGCTCACGGTCGTGGCCGCCGCGGGAATGCTCGGCGGGGAACAAGTTCGGATCCAGCAGGCAGCAAGCGCCGCCGCGCGGGAATTGGCCCGCGGCACCGACGCGGGCGAAGCCATCGCCACTGCCCTGCGCATTGGCGGAACCGACCTGCACGTCACCCTGGGGTCGGGGGCCGGGTACGCAAAGGTGTTTGTCGCCTCCGGCGTGGCCCTGCCGCTGTTGGGAGAAATCCGTTTGACCGCGGAAGCATCGGCCAGGAAGGAAACCGAACCATGAGGCGGACAAGCGCTTCCGAGGCAGGCAGGGAGGCAGAGGAAGGCAACGGGACGGTGCTGATGGTCGCGGTCGTCTTCCTGGCGTTCTTCGCGCTGGTGGTGGTGCTCATGCTGTCCGCCACCGGCCATGCTGCGTCGAAGGCGGCCACGGCCGCGGACCTAGCAGCGCTGGCCGGTGCCGATGCCGCACGCTTCCTGGTGCCGGGCGAACCGTGTGCCGTTGCAGAGCAGGCTGCCCAGGCCAACCATGCAGTACTCACCGAATGCAGCAGGCAGGGAACCAGCGGCGAGATCGTGAAGATCGCCGTCAAGGTTCCGGTCGCGATGGTTGGCTGGCTTCCGCCGGTGGGCCATGCGGTTGCCGTGGCGCGGGCGGGCCCGCCGCCGCAGCCCTGGCGCTTGGCAGAGTAGGACGGCCGCGGGAGCCTCAGGCCGAGCGCGCCGCCTCGCTGAGGATGGCCGAGAGCAGTCGGATCGCGGCGTGCTTGTCCAGCGGGTTGTTCTTGTTCCCGCACTTGGGGGACTGGACGCAGGACGGGCACCCGCTGGCGCATTCGCAGGCAGCAATAGCATCCCGGGTGGCACCCAGCCAGGCCGTGGCCTTTTCGTATCCGCGTTCCACGAATCCGGCCCCGCCGGGGTGGCCGTCGTAGACGAAGATGGTGGGCATGGAGGTGTCCATGTGGAGCGCGGTGGAGACCCCGCCAATGTCCCAGCGATCGCTGGACGCGACCAGCGGCAGCAAGCCGATGGCCGCGTGTTCGGCGGCATGCAGTGCACCGGGGAATTCCTCGGGGGAGATGCCCGCGGCGATCAACCGCTTTTCGGGAATGGTGAACCACACCGACTTGGTGTGCAGGTCGCGGGCCTCCAAATCCAGCGGCTCCTCGCTGAGTATTTCGTTGCTCATGACCGATTTGCGCTGGAACGACACCACCTGCGTGGTGACCACCACGTCGCCGAAGTTTGCGGTGATCGGGCCCCACTGCACGCTTCGTTCGATGTCCTTGACCTCGACCGTGGTGATGTCGCGCGCCTGGGTGTAGAAGTCCGGGTTGGCCCGGGTCACCATGACGCAATGGTCCATTTCGTTCAGCTCGTCGACCACGTAGCTGGCACCCTGATGCACGTATATGGCGCCGGTGTGTGCCTGGTAGTGGGTCTGCGGCGAATCCATGGTTCCCAGGAGCGCACCGGTGTCGGATTCGATGATGCTCACGGGCCCGCCGCCGTCGGCGCGCAGGTTGACCATCGAGGCGGCATGTTCCGGATGCGTCCAGAACCAACCCGCCGGCCGACGACGCAGGAATCCGCGCGCGACCAGCGAGTCAAGCAATCCGTGGGCGGAGGGACCGAACGCCGCAAGGTCCTCGGGGCGCAACGGAAGCTCTTCGGCCGCCGCGCAGAGGTGGCCGGAAAGCACGTAGGGGTTTTCGGGGTCGAACACCGTCGCCTCGACGCCGGCTTCGAAGATGGCCTCTGGGTGGTTGACCAAATAGGTGTCCAGCGGGTCGTCGCTCGCCACGAGCACGGCCAAGGCGTCCTGTCCGGCGCGCCCCGCCCTGCCGATCTGTTGGAAGAACGAGGCCCTGGTGCCGGGCCAACCCGCCACCAACACTGCGTCGAGGCCCGCCACATCGATGCCAAGTTCGAGTGCCGAGGTTGATGCCACGCCCAGCAGCGTCCCGTTGCGCAATTGTTCCTCGAGCTCGCGACGCTCGGTAGGCAGGTAGCCGGAGCGGTAGGCCGCGACTCGATCGGGCAGCGAGGGGTGGACCTGGTCCACCATGCTGCGGGTGATCGTGGCGATGGTTTCGGCCCCCCGCCGAGACTTGATGAAGGCGAGCGTTCGCACGTGGGAGCAGACCAGGTTGGCGAGCAGGTTCGAGGTTTCGGCAACGACCGTGCGGCGGGTGGGAGCCCCGTTTTCACCGTGCAGATCCGTGAGCGGGGGTTCCCAGAGCGCGATCGTCAGTGCGCCCTTGGGCGAGAAATCGGTGGTGACTTCCTGTGCCGTGGCGCCGATGAGCTTGGAGAAGGACGCGGCGGGATCGGCGCTGGTGGCGGAGGCGCCGATGAAGACCGGATTCGCCCCGTAGTGTTCGCAGATCCTGCGCAGGCGGCGCAGCAGGTTGGCGATGTTCGATCCGAAGACACCGCGGTAGGAGTGCGCTTCGTCGATGATGACAAAGCGCAACCGGCGCAGGACCCTGGCCCACCAGGTGTGGTTCGGCAGGATGCCGAAGTGCAGCATGTCGGGATTGGAGAGGATGAAGTTTGCGTGGTCGCGGATCCAGCGTCGGGCGGAGACTTCCGTGTCGCCGTCGTAGCTGGCGGCCCGGACGCTTGAGAGGCCGAAACCCGTAATCGCGGAGAGCTGGTCCGCTGCCAGGGCCTTGGTGGGCGCCAGATAGAGCACGGTGCCGTCCTGGGGAATCAGGCTTGCCTGGTTTTCCAGGGACGAGGTGTGGATGGCGTTCAGGGCCGGCAACTGGTACGCCAATGACTTGCCCGAGGCCGTGCCGGTGGCGATGATCGTGTGTTCACCCCGGTGGGCAAGGTCCGCCGCCTGGACCTGGTGCAGCCACGGGGCGCTGACACCCGTGCGTTCAAAGACCTCGCGAACCTCCGGATGGACCCAGCCGGGCCACGGGCCGGTGACCGCTTCGCGGGCTTGGACGGTGCGGGAATGGAGCAGTGCCGAGGGCGTTGGCCCGTGGCCCAACAAGGCGATCTGTTCCGAATAAGCGTTCACCGAATCATTGTGGCATCCCGCGGCGACAGCCGCTGATTGGGTGACAAAAAAGTGGTGGGCCCTGCCAAGGCAAGACCCACCACCAAACGAAAATTTCTGCAGCTAGGCGTCTTGCTTGCCTTCGAAGAGGACGACGTTGCCCAGATTGGTCCAGCCAAGCGACTGGTAGAGCTTCTGGCCATCGACCGAGGCGATCAGCAGGCCTTCCTCGACGTCGTGCTCCAAGGCAAGGGAGACCAAGGCACGCATGATCAGGCTGCCCAGTCCGCGACGGCGGAAGTCCGGGGCGGTGATGATGCGGTCAAAGATCGCAAAACCCTCGACTGCGGACACGTGGCCGCTTGCGGCAACAACCTCGGGGTCGTCCACTGGGTGGATTGAGACATAGGCGTGGGTGTTGTCGCGTTCGATCTGGAAAGCGAACCCTTCCGCCGGACGCGGTTCCTCGACGTCGTGGCCACTCATCTCGGTGACCATGAGTACTTCTTCGGAATTGACCACGTTGAGTCCGGCAGCCTGGGCTGCTTCGATGAGCGAGGCGATTTCGTTCGCGAATGCCGTCAGTCGACGCTTCGGGTGCTTGTGCAGCGTCTCGGCAACAGCCACCAATTCTTCATTGGACGGCTCATAGATAACGTACTCCCAGTCACCGGAAGTATCGTGGCGCAGGGCGGCATGGACCCGACCCTCGTGTCGGTTCTCATAACCTCGTGCACCAGCCCAGCCGGTAACCCAAGTACCAATTAGTTCATCGCTTGCAGTAGATCCCATAGCTCGACCCTACCTCCTGAACAGGCCCGATGGGTTGCATTGAGGTGAACTGTTGCACGCTTGAAACACTCGAACGTCCCGGTGACGGTTGACACTTCGGATGCCTTAAATGGGATTTTGCACCTAGGCTTAACAGCGTGTCGCAGAACCGAATTGTCTTGTATTACGCCTTTACCCCACTCGCCGACCCCGAGGCCGTGCGCCTTTGGCAGCGAACGCTCCTAGAGAGGTGGGGTCTTCGCGGACGCATCATCATCTCCAAGGACGGCATCAACGGAACGGTCGGGGGCGAGATCTATGCCGTCAAGCAGTACGTCAAGGCCACCCGCGAGTACCCGGCATTCAAGAAGATGGATATCAAGTGGTCCGAGGGATCGGCCGAGGATTTCCCGCGTATTTCCGTGAAGGTCCGCGATGAAATCGTGTCTTTCGGTGCCCCCGGCGAGCTGAAGGTCGACGACAACGGCGTGCTCGGCGGCGGCATGCACCTCAAGCCCGAGGCCCTGCACGAACTGGTTGAGGCGAAGAAGGCCGCCGGCCAGGAGGTCCACTTCTTCGACGGCCGAAACGCCTTCGAGGCCCAGATCGGCAAGTTCAAGAACGCGATCGTTCCCGACGTCGAAACCACACACGACTTCATCGCCGAAATCGAATCCGGCAAATACGATGACATGAAGAACCAGCCTGTTGTGACATATTGCACAGGCGGAATTCGCTGTGAGGTGCTTTCGGCCCTCATGGTCAACCGCGGCTTCACCGAGGTCTACCAGATGCAGGGCGGCATCGTCCGCTACGGGGAGACCTTCGGCGACAAGGGCCTCTGGGAAGGCTCGCTGTATGTCTTCGACAAGCGCATGCACATGGAGTTCAGCGACGACGCCGTGACCATCGGCAAGTGCGTTGGCTGCGAGGCGCCAACCAACAAGTTTGAGAACTGCTCGAACCTTTCCTGCCGGAACCTGCGTCTGTTCTGCGCGGACTGCGCATCCAAGGACGAACTGCGTCGTTGCCCCGATTGCGTCAGGTCTGTCGAGGCCCTTGAAAGCGCCAACCTGTAGCGGCACACCACGAACAGACAGTACGACCCGCCCGAAAACCTGGTTCGGGCGGGTCGTACTGCATTTGCGGGGAACTTCCCTGGTTGGCACGCGGTTGCCGACTGCGATTGCTGTTCGCCCGCGACCGGTTCCCGGTGCGCGGCAGGGGACTACCCCCGGACACCCAGCCGGTAAAGCGTGACGGCAAGGTGCAGGGACGTCATGGTGTCTGCATCGGTCAGCTCGCGGCCCAGCACCTTTTCGATCCTGCGCAGCCGGGCGTAGACACTCGGCCGGCTCAGATGCAGCGCCCGGGACAACTCCGCGATGCTGCCGTTGGTCTGGAGGTAGGTCTCGATGAAGTCCATGTACTCCGGCTCGTCCAGGAAGGGCGCGAGTTGGTCGTGCACGTAGGTGTGGCTTTCCTCCACGTCCAGCAGCCGCTGCATGAGCCAGCGGAAGCCGAGGTCGCTGGCGCGGTGGTACGGGGCCCCGGAATGATCCATGGTCGACGCCGAGTGCGCCACGCGGCAGGCCTCGTCCAGTCCCTTCAAGGCGGTGCGTCCCAGCTCCGGGCTCGCCGTTCCCACACCCATCGTCCAGGAGCGGTCGTTGCCGTCGGCGCCGAGCACCGGGCCGATGCTTCCGTGGACGACCGACAGGGCCGCCTCGACATCGGCCGCCGCGGGCAGGCAAAGGACGATGCCCACCCCGTTCGCACCGGAATCGCAGGCGAACGCCGGGTACCGGGAACCGCGAAGCGTGTCCTGCAGTTTCGCGGTAATGGCTGCCAGATCCGGGCCTGCCGGCACCGACGTGGCGCTGCCGCGCTGCCTGAAGTTGATGGCGATGGGCACGAACAGGTCGACGGATGCCACGCCCAGCATCGCCGCGTGCAGCACGATTTCCTTTTCGCTTCGGATTTCGCCCGAGCGAACTTTCTTGACCATGGTTGAGAGCGACTCCTGCCGGGTCAATGCCAAGTCGGCGGAGCCGTTGGGCAGCAATCCGCCAAAGGCCGCACCAACTTTCTCCATGCGCAGGGAGGCGCGCGGGTTCCCGGCTCCCAAGGTGGAGACAATCTGCCCCAGCTTCCGGCCATGGCCGATGACGGGGTAGACCAACCAGGTCTCGTCGCCGACGACACGGACACCGCTTCCGAATCCCTTCGAAACGGCGGGTACCTGGATGAATCGCCGCATCTGCTCCGGATCCAGGCCTTGGTGGATGACGACCGTGGACAGAGAGTCCTCGAGGACAAGGGGTGCATCGAGCATGTCTGCTATTGAGCAGAACAGTTCCCTCGGCTCCAGATGCGAGGCGGATGCGGATGAAAGAAAATTCGATACCGCATCCAAGCCGCTCAACCCCCTGGCGGCGGAGTAGATGAGTCGATGCACGGTCTCGGTGATATCCACAAAGCGGACCCGGTCATCAAGCAGGACGACGGGAATCTCCGCCGTTTCGGCGGCGAATTCCAGGCACTTCTTGACCTCGGGCGCATCGGAAAGGAAAGAGAAAATCACCCCGGCGGCCCCTGCTGCGGCCAAGCCGTCCAGAAAGTCCCGGGTGGCCTCCGGAGATGCCGTCAAGGACAGGCCTGAACTGAGAATCAGTTCCCCGCCCTCCAGGAGTCCGGACAAATCCGCGGACTCCGTGACGTGGATGCTGCGTACCGGGGTATCAAGGAGTCGTGCCTGGCCAAGAACCCGGGGATGTCCGTCGCTGACCGCCGTAACCCCTAGAACTCGGCGAATCGTTAGGGTCATTTACAAAGTGTAACAGCGGCAAAATCGAGCTGATTACAGTATTGATGTTGTGCGGATCACATGGTGGCACCACGATGGAAATGTGACTTGCAGAACACGAGTTGGTCGAGGCTGCAGCCTTGAGAACCGTTGAATCTGGATGCCTCACCAAGTTCCCGATGGCCCACAAGTGCGTGGATGCCGCTGCCCATAAATCTTGTTGGGTGATCGAACTTGTTCTTGGTTTCCAGGCGAAAAAGCGAAGGAATGGCGAGAAATGAACGAAACAAGCGAAGAAGTTGAAGGGGCCGGAGATGAGCTGGATCTCGCGGGCTTTGAAGCCGAACGTGACAGGGTGTGCACCTACTTCGCCGAGCGCGAAGGCACTCGGCAGCCCGGGCAGCTCACCAAAGCCGAGTACATCTTGGTGGGCGTCTTGCTCGTCGTGACATATGCCTTGGTCCTGATTTATCAGTAAGCAACCTTCACTGCCCAAAACCCCTGGTTGGGGGGTACCGATCACAGAGGATTCGCAATGGACTACACCATTGAAGCAGAACGAGGAAGGGCCCCGTTGCCGCCATCGAAGCGGCTGTGGGGATTCTGGGAATACACGTGGGCCAATGCGGCGCTCGCGATTGCCACGTGGGGCTTTCTCATCGGAGGATCGCTGGCACTCGTTGTCGACGTGAAGGGCGGCCTCGTCGCCATCATCCTGGGAAACGTCTTGGGCGTCCTCTTGGTGGGGCTTGCCGTATCGGTCAGCGCCGGCAAGTACGGAACCGAGCAATACACGTTCATGCGCAGCGTATTCGGCCACAACGGCAGCCGGGTGATCTACACGGTGGCAATGATCCTGCTGACGGTCGGTTGGCTGGTGGTCCTGGGGACCATGTTCGGCCGCTCGATCGACTCCGCGATTAGTGTCGTCAGCGACCGGGAACCGGATCCGAACGCACCGTACATCTACGTCATCACCATCATTGCCATCGCGCTGACGGCCTACATCGTGGCCAAGGGTCCGACCTCCATCAAGCTGTTCAACGTCATCGTTGCCCCCGCCTTGATCCTGGTCATGGGCTTCATGATCTGGCTGTTCCTTTCGGATTCCTCGCTCGCGGATCTGCTTGCCCTGGAGGCGCTGGCCCGGCCGTTCGATTCGAACGCGGTGAACTTCATGATCGCCGTTGAAATCAACATCGCCGCCGGTTTCTCCTGGTGGCCGTACATCGGCAACCTGTCCCGCATCACCAAGAACGAACGCACGGCGTTCTGGCCCAACTTGATCGGGATCGGATTCGCCGCCAGCCTGGGTGAAGCCGTGGGACTCATCGGAGCCATCAAGTACGGGAACGCCGACCCGACGCAGTGGATGGCCGAAACCGGGGGACTGTGGCTGAGCGCCATTGTCCTGGTGTTCATCGCCTTCGCGAACATCACCAGCATGGCAAACATCCTCTACACGGCAGTCGTGGGACTGCGGCAAATGTTCGGAGCGCTGCTCAAGAACGTGTCATGGGAATGGCTCGTCTATGGATTCTGCATTGTCCCGGTGATTGTCATGTTTGCCATTCCGGGTCTCTACGACGGCTTCATGACGTTCCTGGTGTGGACCGCGGCCATCTACAGCGCCCTGACCGGAATCATGCTTGTCGACTACTTCTTCCTGCGCCGGCAGCGCGTGGACCTCAAGCAACTCTTCATCGAAGACAAGTCGTCGGTCTACTACTTCACCGGCGGCTACAACATCGCGGCGATGGCGGCAACGGTGATCGGCATTGCGATCTTCACCGTCACCTTCAACCCGCTGAGTTTTGAACACACAGGATATTTCCAATACACCACTGCCTCGCTGCTCGCAGCCGTCGCAGCCGGGCTCATCTACTGGGCAATGTCCGCACTAATCGTTGTACCCCGTGGCCTGGGCGGTTACCCGACCTCCCGCGCCAAAACCCTCACAAGGAGCTGAATTACGATGACTGAAACCATGCTGGCCGCCTACTTCACCGAAGACAACAGCCCCCTGGAAATCCGCGAGAGCGCCATTCCGCAGCCGGGCAAGGGCGAGGTCCTAATCAAGATGGAAAGCTGCGGAGTCTGCCACACGGACGTGCACTTCTGGAAGGGCGAGGACGAGCTTCCGCGCCCGAAGCCGGCGATCCTGGGCCATGAAGGCGTCGGCTCGATCGTTGCCGTCGGCGACGGGGTGGAGCTGACTGCGGGAGAACGGGTCGGCGTCGGCTTCGTCTACTCCGCCTGCGGCAACTGCCGCGAATGCCGCAAGGGCCTGGAGACCTACTGCCAGAACAGCCAGGCCACGGGCGTCCACGTCGACGGGTGCTTTGCCCAGTACATCGTTGCCCCCGCCGACTGGGTCACCCACATCCCCGGAGAGCTCTCTTCCGAGGAAGCCTGCCCGCTGCTCTGCGCCGGCGTCACCGCCTTCAGCGCGGTGCGCAAGGCCAACATCGAGCCCGGCTCCGTCGTGGTCGTCTTCGGCCTCGGGGGCCTGGGGCAATACGCGATCCAGTTCGCCAAGCTCTTCGGCGCCAAGGTCGTCGGCATCGACCTGGACCCCAAGAAGCTGGAAACCGCAAAGCGCCTGGGTGCCCACGCCGCCTACGCACCGGGCGAGGAAGCCGAAAAGGCGATCCACGAACTGGGTGGCGCCGATGCCCTCCTGAGCTTCGCGCCCTCGCCGCAGGTGTTCCGGAACATGTTCACCCTGGCAGCCCCGACCGCCCGATTCATCCAGGTTGCACTGCCGAACAACCCGTTCACGTTCAAGGCAGCGGAACTGATCGACCTGGGCATCACCATCATCGGCAGCGCCGACGGCACCCGACTGGAACGCGACCAGGTCATGCAGCTGGCCAAGGACGGCCTGGTGCACTCGAACGTCGAAACGATGGAATTCGGCAACATCAACGAGGCATTCCGCCGCTTGGATGCGGGGGATGCCGACGGCCGCCTCGTGGTCCAGTTTTAGGCCCTTCAAATACAAGACGCCGCACAGGCACCATCTTTTCCAACACAACACCGAGAGGGACTTCAGATGAGCATCGACATCGCTGAAACCTACTTTGACACCTACCAGGTTCCGGCCTCGGTACGCAGCTTCCTGGCAAGGTCACACAAACTGTTTATCGACGGAGACTGGGTGGATTCCTCCGACGGCGCCACGGTGCCCGTCACCGAACCATCGACCACCCAAACGATCTCCAACATTGCCAGCGCCACCGTGGCCGACCTGGACAAGGCCGTTGCGGCCGCCCGCCGCGAATTCGACGGCGGCTCCTGGAGCCGGTTCACCCCGCTGGAACGCGAGAGCCTGCTGCACAAGCTTGCCGACTTGATCGAGGCCAACACCGCTGAACTGTCGGTGCTTGAATCCATCGACGTGGGCAAGCCGTTGGCCGAGGCCGAGATGGACATCCAGGGCACCATCGACACGTACCGCTACTTTGCCGGCTGGGCGTCAAAGATCTCCGGCCGCAGCGGCGAAGCCGCGGGTCTTCCCGGGGACTACGTCACCTACACCCGCAAGGAACCGGTGGGTGTTGTGGGTGTCATCGTCCCGTGGAACTTCCCGCTGCAGACCCTGGCCTGGAAGCTGGGCGCCGCCCTGGCCGCAGGATGCACCACCGTGGTCAAGCCGCCGGAAATCACCTCGCTGACGACCCTTCGCTTTGCCGAGCTGGCCAGCGAGGCCGGCATTCCAGGTGGCGTCATCAACATCCTGACCGGCAAGGGATCCACTGTCGGCGCGGCCCTGGCCGGGCACAAGGGAATCGACAAGGTCACTTTCACCGGTTCAACGCCCACGGGCAAGTCGGTGGGCCATGCGGCGCTTGAAAACATGACCCGGATGACCCTCGAGCTCGGCGGCAAGTCCCCGGTCCTGGTCTTCGCCGATTCGGACCTGGACAAGGCCGTTGAAGAGGTCGCCCTGGGCATCTTCTTCAACGCGGGACAGATCTGCGACGCAGGATCCCGCCTGTACGTGGAGGACGCAATCTACGACGAGTTCATGGGAAAGCTGGTCGAGAACGCCAAGAGCTGGGTCATTGGCCCGGGACTCGATCCGGAAAGCACCATCGGCCCGGTCGTCTCCGAAAGCCAGTGCAACTCCGTGATGGGCTACATCCAAACCGGAATCGACGAGGGCGCCACGCTCCTGTGCGGCGGCAAGCGGCTGGACAGAACCGGCTACTTCATTGAGCCGACCATCTTCGGCGACTGCAACAACCAGATGACAATCGTGCAGGAAGAGATCTTTGGCCCGGTGCTGGTGGCACAGCGATTCACCACCGAGGAGCAGGCCGTCGAACTGGCAAACGACAACCAGTACGGCCTGGCCGCAACTATCTACTCGCAGAACCTGAACCGTGTGCACCGCCTGTCAAAGGTGCTCAAGGCCGGCTCCGTCTACGTCAACGCGCAGAGTTCCATCGACCCGGCGATGCCCTTCGGCGGGTTCAAGAACTCGGGCTTCGGCCGGGACCTGGGACCGGAACAGCTGGACTCCGTGACGGAGACCAAGACCGTTTGGATCACGCTCTCATAGGCGGTTCCGAGAACTTGGTTTCACCGGCGAGCGACGACACGGACGTGACGATGCCGCCGATGAGTGGCTGAGTCCCCCGGTTCCCTCCCGCGACAAGCGGTGTCGCCCCGACGATGTCGGGGCGACACCGCTTGTTCGTGTGTGGGGCACCGGCCCGAAAGCACTGTGCGGGGCTAGCCGGAGATGCGGATGAGTCCGACCCCCAGCAGGGACAAGCCCCAGCTGAACAGGCTGCCCACCAGGAAGTATTCCGCCTTCGAGCCGGTGGCCCCGTCGTTGGAGATTTCGGGGAAGCGAACGATTCCCTTGGCCGCGATCAGCGCCGCGACAATGGTGAACATGCCTGCAAGCGTCAAGGTGAGCAGACCGAGCCGCTCCAGCGGGCCGATGAGCCTGCCGCCGCGAAGGTCCGGCAACGGCACGGGGGCCTCGCCCCGGACTCCCCGCCGGCGGATGCTGCCCGGACGCAGGGCGCTGCGCACCACGATGTTCGAGCTCTCGATGAGGAACAGCCCCACGCCGATGGTGACGAGGATGGTCGACAGCGGAATCTCGCGGATCCACTCCGGTGCCACCGTGCCGTGCCAGGCGGCGGCGGGGGTGCCGGCGGCCGGATCCGTGGTGTCAAGGACGGCGAAGGCGAGGGTCCCCAGCAGCAGCCCAAGCGCAGGCCAAAGGCGCAGCGGGGCGGCCGCGTCCTCGCGGCTGGTGGTGGTGGCCAGCCAGCCCGCGGCCAGGATCGTGGCGGCGAGGGCCCACCACCATTCCAGGCCCAGCAACCACATGGAAGCGCCCAACATGATCGCCCAGAAGGCACCAATCACCAGGACCATCGTTCGTTTGCCGCGTACGTCCAAGACCCGGCAGGACAGCAAGGGCGTGCCGGCGTCTTCGCCCGTGTACCAGTCGCGCACCAGTGACCTGGTCAGGTCCGCGATGCCGACCATGGCCAGCAGGAGTGCCGCGGAGATCATCGCTGCACCCGGGTGCGGGGCTCCGGAGCCGTGTCGAGCAGTTCCATGGCTGCGATCAGCGTGCCGGCACCCGAGTTTTTCAGCGCCTGGGAAACCGCGGACTGGGTGACACCCTCCGCGCGGGCGATGGAGCTCTGGGTCTGGCCCAGGAGCAGCCCGGAAGCGTAGCGGCGGGTTTTGGGGTTCAGCGAGGAGATCAGCTGGTCGCGGGTCAGCAGGTACGCGTTGGTGACGGCAGTTTGTTCGTCACCTGCACCGGAGCTCTGGAACCAGGAACGCAGCGTGGGGTTCCTTGCCTTTTCGCGCTGCCTTGCTTCATCGATGGCAGCCCGGGCCGCCCACCATCCGGATCCGTCCTGGATGCGAGCGGCGGAAATCGAAGAGACCGGCTGGATGGATCCACGGCCGATGCCGAATCGGCAGTCGATGTCCGCGGGCAGGCTCAGCCGCAGCAGGGTTGTCGCGCACAAGGCCTCGTGCAGCGTTGGATAGACCGCCTGGAACTCGTCGCCGACGGTGGCCTGCCATGGTTGGAGAGCGGGCAGCTGCCGTTCGACCACCGCACAGACGGACTCGATGGCGGCCTGGGCCGACTCTCGGTCCGCGAGCTTTCTCGAGTCCACGATGTCCATGATGACCGGGAAGACGACATCAATCGATCTCATGGGACGAGCATACGACTAATACCTACCTGAATATAAGCATTTTGCTAATAATTAGGTGGGTATCGGCCGTCGACCTATTGGCGGTTAGCCCGCCGGCCACATCCCCGCGGTTCCGTCGCCCGGAACCAGTTTTTCGGTCTCTGTGTGGAACGCGCTGAGGCCGCGCGCCTCGTAGTTGGCGATCGCGGCGGGGCCGTCAAGGGAACACGTGTGCACCCAGACGCGTGTCACCGGTGCGAAACCTTCACAACGGGTATCGAGATCCCACGCGCGGGCGATGCCCTCGGTGAGCAATGCCCCGCCCAGCCCCTGGCCGATGCACTGCGGGAAAAGGCCGAAGTACATGATTTCAACCTCGGTGCCCGCGCCGGCGGGACGGGCCAGCAGCTCCACGTAGCCGCCGGGCGCACCGTTGACATAGAGCACGTGGGTCTCGGCCCCCGGCGTGCGCAACAACGCATCCCACTGGCTGCGGGTCAGCGTGAGCCGGTCCGCCCAGTTCCATTCGCTGCCCACCCCCTGGTAGAGGAACTTGCTGAACTCCGGGGTGATCTCCCGCGCCAATTCGATCCGGGCGTGGGCCGGCAACGGGCGCGAGGACGGAACCAGCGCCGAAGCGGAGAGCTGCTGCAAATGCGTGGTGGTGACCTCAATCATGGAATCCATTTTAGGTTCTTTCCATCTGGCCTTTCCCGGCTGGATAGACTTGTGGGCGTGACTTCCACCGCAAACTACGCCCACGTTCCCGACGCCCCGCGCAGCGACGACCTGCAACTCCTGGCGGCATTCGCCCACGACCTGGAGCGCGGGCAGTTCGCCCACGAGGCAATCATCGAGTTCCTGGGCGAGGTGGCCCACGAAGCACTCATGAGGGACCAGCTGATCCCGGCATTGCGCCTGATCGGTTCGCTGCAGCGGCCAACGGTCCTGGGCACCATGCTCGGACTGTTCATGCTGGGCAGCGAGGCCGCCGAAGCCGACATCGCCGAGGCCTTCCCGTCGCTTGGCCTGGCCGGCCTGGTTGAGCTGGGGCTGCTCGAGGCCGCTCCGGGAGCCATCGGAAGATGGCATGCACGCGTGGACTTGCGCCCGCACGCCTCCGACGCGGACGCGGAGATCTGGGTGGCCAGCGACCTCGGCGCACACCAGCGCCCCGGCGTGCTGCGCCACGACCACGTGCTGGGCATCGGGCAGGCGTCGCTGACGCTGGCCCAAACCACCATCCGCCCGCGGGTGGACACCGCGCTGGACCTGGGAACCGGTTGCGGGATCCAGGTCTTCCACCTGCTCTCGCACGTGCGCCGTGTCGTCGCCACCGACATCTCCGAACGCGCCCTGGGCTTCACCCGCTTCAACCTGCTGCTCAACCACCGGGCGCTGGAGATCGATCCGGCGAACCTCGAGGACCGGGTGCAGCTGCGCCTGGGCAGCCTGCTGGAACCGGTGGCGGGGGAGACGTTCGACCTGGTCGTTTCAAACCCCCCGTTTGTCATCACCCCGCGCCGGGCCGGCGAGAACGCGGACGACCGCTTCACCTACCGCGACGGCGGAATGCCCGGCGACACCCTGGTGGCAACGCTGGTGCGGGACCTGCCCGGCATCCTGGCCCCCGGCGGAACCGCGCAGATGCTTGCAAACTGGGAAATCACGGAGCCTGCAGATGCCGAGGTCGGGCTCGAATGGAGCGCCGGGCCACGCTCCTGGCTCCCGGAGAACACCGAGGCCTGGTTCATCCAGCGCGAATCGGTCAGCCCCACGCAGTATGCCGAAACCTGGCTGCGCGATGCCTCGCAGTCCCGTGACCAACGGGCCTTCGCGGAACAGTACGGCGCGTACCTTGAGGATTTCGCCTCCCGCCACGTCGCCGCCATCGGCTTCGGCATGGTGTGGCTGCGCCGCCCGGCCGATGTGTCGAAGCAGCCGGTGGGCCGGCTGTTCGAGGAAATCACCTACCCGATCGAACAACCCATTGGCCCTTACCTGGGCCGCGCCATCGAAACCGCCGACGCCCTGGACCTCGAAACCCTGGGGGATGAGCACCTGCTCGTTGCCGAGGACGTCACCGAGGAGCGCCACCAGCGCCCGGGTGCAGAACACCCGGGGGTGATCCTCCTTCGGCAGGGAGCGGGCCTGCGCCGCACCGAACTCATGGACACCGCCCTGGCCGGGTTCGTCTCGGCCTGCGACGGTGATTTGAGCGTCTCGGCCCTGGTCGGGGCGCTTGATTCGCTGCTCGGCGACGGGGACCCGGAATTTACCGCGCGACTTAATGAAGGGGTAATACGACTTATTAAGCGGGGCTTTCTGTTGGAGATGCGAAACAACCGCTAAAGTTTTTTCACATGAGCCAGAACACCTCCGGGAACGACGCGGCAAAAATCGCGTCGCTCACCCACATGCCCGCCAAAACGGTGACGATTAGCGACCCCCAAGCCATTCGTGCACTCGCTCATGAAGCGCGGCTTACCGTACTTGAGGAGCTTTTCGCGTCACAGTCGACGCGAACCGCCACCGAGCTTGCCTCGCGCTGCAACCTCACGCCCAGCGCCATGAGCTACCACCTGCGTGCCTTGGAGAAATACGGCTACGTCATCCGGGCCGCCAACGAGGGCGACGGACGCGAGCGCCGCTGGAAGGCGGCCGGCGACGAGCTGGTGCTCGGATCGCTTGCCGACTCGGCCTCGGCCAAGAACGCCTACCTGAACGTGCAACTCAACGCGTTCAGGGACCGGCTCTCGGCGGAGATCACCCGCCGTGACAAAGAACGCATCGCGGGCATCGTGCCGGATCCGGACCGCGCCCCGATGCTCACCACCGGCATGGTCTTCCTGTCGGAGAAGCACCGCAAGGAATTCATCGCACGGGTCTATGACCTGCTCTATGAATACGAGGCGAAGGCCGAACCCGAGGAACGCGGGGTCGACGGGGAGCGCCTCTACTACATGCTTTCCTTCCTGCCGGAAATCCGGGAAGAATAACCCGCCGCAGGGCCCGCACCGACCGGAAACGCACTCGCTTTCCGGCGGGCACTTGCCTAGGTTTGCCAGAATGCGGCTAACCTAGAGCAGGGAATGTGCTGTGCGCCCACTTTGGTGCACCACTGGTTGCTAATAGGAGTACTGTGCCCGCCAAGGCCAAAGAAAAGACCGGAAAAAAACTCGTTATCGTGGAGTCCCCGGCAAAAAGCAAGTCCATCGCCAAGTATTTGGGTGAGGGCTTTGAAGTCGACGCCTCGGTGGGACACATCCGGGATTTGCCGCAGCCTTCGGAGCTGCCGGCGGAACTGAAAAAGACTTCGCTGGGCAAGTTCGCTGTCGACATCGACAACGACTTTGAGCCGTACTACGTGGTCTACCCGGACAAGAAGAAGCGTGTCGCCGAGCTGAAGGCCAAGCTTAAAGACGCCGACGCCCTCTATCTCGCAACCGATGCGGACCGCGAAGGCGAAGCCATCGCGTGGCACCTCCTCCAGGTGCTCAAGCCCAAGGTCCCGGTCTACCGCATGGCCTTCACCGAAATCACCCAAGAGGGCATCAACCGTGCCATGGAGAACATCCGGGAACTGGACACCGACCTCGTCGATGCCCAGGAAACCCGCCGTGTGCTCGACCGCCTCTACGGCTACGAGATTTCCCCGGTGCTTTGGCGCAAGGTGGCCCGCGGCCTGTCCGCCGGCCGCGTGCAGTCCGTGGCAACCCGCCTGGTCGTCGAGCGCGAACGCGAACGCATGGCCTTCCGCAGCGCCTCCTACTGGGACCTGACCGGTACCTTCTCGACGGCCAACGGCGAGACCTTCGGCGCGAAGCTCTCTTCCGTCGACGGCGCCCGCGTGGCGACAGGTCGCGATTTCTCCGATCGCGGCGAATTGAAGACCCCCAAGTCCGGTGCCGTCGCGCACCTTGACGAGGCCAAGGCCTCCGCGCTTGCCGCCGGCCTCGCAGACGTCGACTTCGCCGTCACGAACGTCGACGAGAAGCCGTACACCCGCCGCCCGGCCGCCCCCTTCACCACCTCGACGCTGCAGCAGGAAGCTTCCCGCAAGCTGCGTTGGAGCTCCAAGTCGACCATGCAGGTTGCCCAGCGCCTGTATGAAAACGGCTACATCACCTACATGCGTACCGACTCGGTGTTCCTCTCCAACGAGGCAGTGAACGCGGCGCGCAAGCAGGCCGCCGAACTGTACGGAACCGAATCGGTGCCGGACAAGCCGCGCGTCTACAAGGCCAAGAGCGGCGCCGCGCAGGAGGCCCACGAGGCCATCCGCCCCGCCGGCGACTCCTTCCGCCGCCCGGCCACCGTGCGCGCCCAGCTTTCGGCCGACGAGTTCCGCCTGTACGAGCTGATCTGGAAGCGCACCGTCGCCTCCCAGATGTCCGACGCGAAGGGCTTCACCGCCACCATCAAGCTGGCCGGCACGGCAACCACGGGCCAGGTCGCGGAATTCTCCGCCTCCGGCACCGTGATCACCTTCCGGGGCTTCATGGCAGCCTACGAGGAGGGCCGCGACGCGGCCCGCGAGGCCGAGGCAGCGGAAGCCGCCGAGGAAGCGCGCCTGCCGCAGCTGAAGGTCGCCGACCCGCTGGCCGGAACCGGCGTCGAGGCCATCGGTCACACGACCACCCCGCCGGCGCGCTACACCGAAGCCTCGATCGTCGCAGAGCTGGAGGCCCGCGAAATCGGCCGCCCGTCCACGTTCGCCCCGACGATCTCCACCATCATGGACCGCGGCTACGTGACCAAGCGCGGCGGTGCCCTGGTGCCAAGCTGGATCGCGTTCTCGGTCGTGCGCCTCCTGGAGGAGCACTTCGCCAAGTACGTCGACTACGACTTCACCGCGCGCCTGGAGGACGACCTCGACGAGATCGCCCACGGCCAGCGCGGCCGCAGCGCCTGGCTGAAGGACTTCTACTTCGGCTCGGAGGAATCCGGCGAGCCCGGCCTGCAGTCCGTCGTGGAGAACCTGGGCGACATCGACGCCCGCGCCATCAACTCCATCGAGATCGCCCCGGGCATCGTGCTGCGTGTGGGCAAGTTCGGCCCGTACCTGGAAAAGCCGCTGCCGGCAGACGCCCCGGAGGGTACCGAGCCTCAGCGTGCCAACGTGCCCGAGGACCTGGCGCCCGACGAGCTGACCGCCGAAAAGGCCATCGAGCTCATGGAGAACCAGGGCCCGTCCGAGCGAGTGCTCGGCGTTGACCCGGAGACCGGCCGCACCATCGTGGCCAAGGACGGGCGCTACGGCGCCTACGTCACCGAGGTCATCGTGGAGCCGACCGCCGAGGAACTCGCGGCCCTGCCGGTCGAGTACTACAAGAACGGCAAGCCGAAGCCGCCGAAGAAGCCGACCAAGGCCAAGCCGCGCACCGGTTCGCTGTTCAAGTCGATGACCGTGGAAACCGTCACCCTCGAGGACGCGCTCAAGCTGATTTCGCTGCCGCGCGTGCTGGGCACCGACGCCGAGGGCGAAGAGATCACCGTTCAGAACGGCCGCTTCGGACCGTACCTGAAAAAGGGCAGCGACTCGCGCTCCATCGGCAGCGAAGAGGAGATCTTCACGATCACCCTCGAGCAGGCGCTGGAGATCTATTCGACGCCCAAGGTCCGTGGCGCCCGCGCCGCGGTGCCGCCGCTGGCCGAGTTCGGCCTGGACCCGGTCTCCGAGAAGAAGATCGTGGTCAAGGAGGGACGCTTCGGTGCCTACATCACCGATGGCGTCACCAACATCACGATCCCGCGCGACACCACCCTTGAGGAGCTGACCCGCGAGCGCGCCATCGAGCTGCTGGCGGACAAGCGCGCCAAGGGCCCGGTGAAGCGCAAGACCGCGACGACGACCGCCAAGAAGGCGCCGGCCAAGAAGGCCCCCGCCAAAAAGGCAGCCGCCGCCAAGACGAGCAAGTAGCCGCGCCTTCAGGCGCGGCTGAACACAAGGCGAGGGGCACACCATGAGGCTGGGCGTACTGGATATCGGGTCGAACACGGTTCACCTACTGCTGGTTGACGCGTACCCGGGCGCCCGCCCGGTGCCCTTCGCCTCGCACAAGCGGCCGCTGTCGCTGGTGCAGTTCCTGGACGAGAACGGGGCCATCAACGAGGCCGGGCAGGCCGAGCTGCTGGACTTCGTGCACGAGGCCGCGCAGTTCGCGACCAACCACCACGCGGAGGACCTGCTGGCCTTCTGCACCTCGGCCATCCGCGAGTCGGCCAACGGCGAGGAAGTGCTCGAGCGCGTCGTGGCCGAAACCGGCGTGCGGCTGACCGAGCTGACCGGCGAGCAGGAAGCCGGCATGACGTACTACGCGGTGCGCCGCTGGTTCGGCTGGAGCTCGGACGCCATCCTGAACCTCGACATGGGCGGCGGCTCCTTCGAGATGGCCCTGGGCCAGGACGAGTTCCCGACCCTTGCGCACTCGGTGCCGTTGGGCGCCGGCCGGCTGACCCGCGAGTGGCTGCCGCATGACCCGCCCTCCATCAAGGAGGTCAAGGCCCTGCGCAACCACGTGCGCGAGACGCTGGCGGATCCCGTCGCGGAGCTGCGCCAGTTCGGCAAGCCCACGCTTGTCACCGGCACCTCGAAGACCTTCAGGTCGCTGGCCCGGATCACGGGCGCGGCCCCCAGCGCCGACGGCCCCTACGTCAAGCGCGTGTTGCGTGCCGATTCGCTGAAGCTCTGGACCAACCGGCTGACCGCCATGAACTGGGAGGACCGCGCCGAGCTTCCCGGGGTTTCGGCGATCCGCGCCCCGCAGCTGCTGGCCGGCGCGATCGTCGCCCTCGAGGCCATGAGCGCCCTGAAGGTCAAGTCCCTGCGCATCTGCCCGTGGGCGCTGCGCGAAGGTTTGATGCTGCGCCGCTTTGAGCACGTCCTTTTTGACTCCAGCGCCCCACTCAGTAGTAGCGTGGGAGTCGGAGAGGTAGCACTGGGCAAATCCTCGGTGATTTCGATGTCCCAGGGCAGCAACGTTCGTTAGCCAAAGATAAGGGGCCAGGTCCATGGTCGAGTCCAGCAACAACAGCAATGCCCCCATCCCCGTTGCCCTCTCGAGCGCCTCGGTCTACCCGCTGAACGTTCACGATGCCTTCGCCGTCTCCCACGACCTGGGCTACGACGGGATCGAGGTGCTGGTCACCGGAAACCAGATCTCGCAGGACGCCGCCCAGCTCAACCGCCTGGCCGAACGCTACGAGCAGCCCATCATGGCCATCCACGCGCCCACGCTGCTGCTGACCCAGCAGGTGTGGGGGACCGCCTGGAACAAGATCGAGGCCTCCGCGGCGATGGCCGTGGAGGTGGGCTGCGACGTGGTCGTCGCGCACCCGCCCTTCCGCTGGCAGGGGACCTACGCCACGGAATTCGCCAGTGGCATCCGCCGGATCATGGAGCAGTACGGCGTGAAGATCGCCGTGGAAAACATGTACCCGTGGCGCGCCCGCGGCCGCGAGGCCAAGATGTACCTGCCGCACTGGAACCCGGTCCCGGAGCCCTACGAGTTCGTCACCTGGGACTTCTCCCACTCGGCGATCGCCGACATGGACTCCGCGGTGGCCTTCCGCGACCTGGGCCAAAGGCTGAGTCACGTGCACCTGTGCGACGGCAAGGACAACGGCAAGGACGAGCACCTGGTGCCAGGGCTCGGCACCCAGCCGGTCGTCGAGGCCATCGAGTTCCTGCGCGATTCGCAGTGGGACGGCGTTGTTGCCGTCGAGGTCTCCACCCGCAAGGCCCGCGGCGCGGGGGAGCGCGAGGCATGGCTGGGGGAGACCCTGGAGTTCGCCCGCAGGCACCTGGCGCCCGTCGTCAAGCCGGCAGAGGCCGGCACCCACTCGATCTAGATCGCGCGCCCGTGACAGAATGGGCCATATGACTTTTGCGCCTGATTCCGCAGCCCTGACCGAACGCAAGCTCGCCTTCCTTGGCACCGGTTCGATGAACGGGGCGGTGCTGCGCGGCATCATCGCCTCCGGCCACAACCCGCAGGCCGTGAACGCCACCGTCCGCTCCGACGCCCGGGCCGAGGCCCTGCGCGCGGACACCGGCGTGAACGTGCTGATCGCCGCCGAGAACCCCGAGGCCAACAAGCACGCGGTGGCCGGTGCCGACATCGTGTTCCTCGGCGTCAAGCCGGTGGGCATCCAGGCCCTGTGCGACGAGATCAGGGATTCGCTCTCCCCGCAGGCAGTGGTGGTCTCCGTGGCCGCAGCCATCACCATCGACATGATGGCCTCCCACCTGAACACGGGGCAGCCGATCGTGCGCTCCATGCCCAACACCCCGCTCATGGTCGGTGCGGGCGCCGTCGGCCTGAGCGCCGGGCCGACCGTCACCGAGGAATCGCTGGCCGAGGTGGTCCAGCTGCTCTCCGGCTCCGGCATCGTGCACGTAGTTCCCGAGTCCCAGCAGAACGCCGTCTCGGCGATCAGCGGCTCCGGCCCGGCCTACGCGTTCTACCTGGTCGAGGCCATGGCCAAGGCCGGCGTCGAGCTGGGCCTGGACCCGGCCCTGGCCATGGACCTGGCACGCGCCACGGTCTCCGGCGCGGGCAAGATGCTTGCCGACCCGCAGGCTGACCCGGCCGCCATGCGCCGGGCCGTGACCAGCCCCAACGGCACCACCGAACGCGCCATCGCGACCTTCGACGCCGAGGGCCTGCCGCAGATCATGGCGCACGCCACCGCGGCGGCCGCCGCGCGCGCCGCGCAGATCAGCAGCGAACTGGCCTGATTCCCGCGGGCCCGCGGCCTCGGCCTGGGATGGTGGGCATGACGCAAACGACCCGCGCCTGCTAGGCCCACTCCACCGCCAGGATCCGGTCCCTGGCCCTCACCGGTGCCGTGCTGTCGCTGGCCTTCGTGGTGTCATCCATGCTGTCCGGCTGCTCCGCGGAGGAGCAGGCGGGCGTCGTCGTTTCCACGTCCGAGGCCGGGTATTCCGGGGTAGTCAGCACGGAAGCGGGGCGCGGAAATTCTGCGGCCGTCCGGCTGACGGGCTCGCTTGTCCTGGGCCCCGGAGGATGCTTCGAGGTCCTCGACGAAACGGGGACCTCGAACCGGCTGGTAGTTCCGGCCGGCTCCACCGTCGTCGACGGGGACGTGCCGTCCCTGTGCATCGGCAACACCACCTACAACGCCGGCGACAACGTGGACTTGGGCGGCAGCTTCGTGCCCCTGAACACGGCCGCGCTGAAGGTCTCCGGGGCCTGCGCCCTGGAACACGAACCGTTCACGGTCCACTCCACCGCACCCTGAGGCCGCGGGGCCGCACCCGCGGGCTTCAGGGCAGCGGCCGCCCGTTGGCGTCGGTCCTGTCCGCCTGGGTCGAGAACTTGTTGAAGAATCCCCGCCAGCATCCGTTCTCGAGCTGGATGATCGTCGCGCCGTCCTGCCAGATGCCGTTTTCGGCGGCGAACTGGGAAGCCACCGGGTCGCCCTGGTTCTGGTGGATGTTGTGCACGCCCAGATCGCCTCCGCTGAATGGCTCCCCGAAGACCAGCACCTTCCGGGCGCGGGCGACCAGCGGTTCGAGGTCCGCCAGCGCGTCGGTGCTGACCCCCGACTTCCATGGAAGTTCCAGGAACGGCAGGCGGGGCGGGAGGGGGATGCGGTGCCAGGGAAACGGGAGCGCCGGAAGCCGCCGGGGACACAGGGCCGGGAGCCGCAGCCGCAGCCTCCGGTTGCGGATCACGTCCAGCGCCCCGGATTCGGGATCCGACGCCAGGGGGTGCCAGCCCTCGCCCAGCGCGTCGACGCCCTTGAGCGCCGAGGGGCACAGCGCCACGACCCGCCACTGCACCCCGTTGGGCACTTGGTGGCTGTCCACGTCGATGGCGCAGTGGAACGTCCCGGAGGGCGTGGCGACCAGGAGGTTCGCGTGGAAATACTGCCCGTAGTCGTTGACGGGATCCCGGTAGTAGCGCTCGCGCGTCCCGACCAGCACCCCGTAACCGTTGGTCAACCCCATGGCAGAACCCGGCCTTCCGCCCGATGGCGACGGCGGACGCGTCCGCGCCGGGCAGCCGCAGGATCGCCCGCCCCGGCGCATGGCGGCCGGGTGAGGCGATGGTACGCCCGGGGTTTTCCGGCGTCAATGCCGGGTCAGGGCCGGGCGGCGAAGCGTTCGAGCAGGTCCACGTGCCCGGAGACGATCAGCACGTCGCGCCGGGTGACCTTGGTGTCCGGCTGCGCGTAGGTGAAGTCCTCGCCCGGGGACTTCACGCCCACCACCGTGACGCCGTACTTGGAACGCACCTGGGACTCGCCGAGCGTGAAGCCCTGGGTCTCCTTCGGCGGGTACATCTTCACGATCGCGAACCCGTCGTCGAACTCGATGAAGTCGAGCATGCGGCCGCCCACCAGGTGCGCGGCGCGGACGCCGGCGTCGGCCTCCGGGTAGATCACGTGGTTCGCGCCGATGCGGGTGAGGATCTTGCCGTGCGAGGGCGTGATGGCCTTGACCCACAGGTGCTCGATGCCCAGGTCCACCAGGTTCACGGTGATCAGCACGGAGGACTCGATCGAGGTGCCGACGCCGACCACCGCGGAGGAGAAGTCCTGGGCGCCGAGCTGGCGCAGCGCGTCGATGTTGGTGGCGTCGGCCTCCACCACGTGGGTGAGGATCGAGGCCCACTTCTGGACCAGTTCCTGGTTGCGCTCGATGGCCAGCACTTCGCGTCCCTGGCGGACCAGCTGCTCGGCCACGGCCGCGCCGAACCGGCCCAGGCCAATGACCAGCACCGGGGCGTTGTGGTCGGACTTTTTCTCAGCCAATGATCGGCCTCTCTTCGGGGAAGTGGTACAGCTGGTTTCGCTGGCGCAACGTCAGGGCCGCGGCCAGGGTGATGGTGCCGATGCGTCCGGCAAACATCAGGGCGGAGAGGACGTACTTGCCGCTCGGCGGCAGCTCGCCGGACAGATTGGTGCTCAACCCCACAGTGGCGAAGGCGGAAATCGTCTCGAAGAGCGCCCTTTCCAGCGACGTGCCGCTGATGACCAGCAGTGCGGCGGTGGCCAGCGAGACCAGCGTCGCGCCGAGCACGATCACCGAGATCGCCACGCGCATGGTGCCTTCCGGGATGCGCCGGCCGAAGGCGCGGACGTCGGTGTCGCCCCGGGCCTCGGCAAAGATCGCCAGGAACATCACGGCGATGGTGGTGACCTTGATGCCGCCGGCCGTGGAGGCGGAGCCGCCGCCTGCGAACATGAGCGCGTCGGTGAGCAGCATCGTCACCTGGTTCATCTCGTTCATGTCCACCAGGTTGAAGCCGCCTGATCGCGTCATCACGGAGGCGAACACCGAGTGGATGACTTTGTCCCCGGTGCTCATGCTGCCGATCGTGGCGGGGTTGGACCATTCGGCCAGCCCCCAGAGCAGCGAGCCCGCGGCGAACAGGATCGAGGTGACCAGCAGGGTGAGCTTGGTGTGCAGCGTCCACTTCTTGGTGTTGAAGCGGTGGGCGATCAGGATCATCACCACCGGGAAGCCCAGCGAGCCGAGGAACACGCCGAGCATCAGCGGGACCAGGATCCACAGGTCGGTCTCGTAGGGCACCAGGCCGTCGGAGTGCGGGGTGAATCCGGCGTTGTTGTAGGCGGAGATCGAGTAGAAGATGCCGTGCCAGAGCGCCTGGCCGAAGGGTTCGCCGAGGATCAGGAAGCGCGGGGTCAGCATGAGCGCCAGCAGCACCTCGATGGCCACCGAGGTGGTGATGACGATGCGCAGCAGCGCACCGACCTCGCCCAGCGTGGAGGCGGCCGAGGTGTTCATGGAGTTCTGCGCCATGAGCTTGCCGCGCACGCCGAGGCGCTTGGAGACGGCCAGGGAAAGCACCGAGGCGAGGGTCAGGATGCCCAAGCCGCCGACGAAGACGCCGATGATCATGACCAGCTGGCCGAAGAACGACCAGTGGGTCGCCGTCGAAACCACCGTGAGCCCGGTGACGCACACGGCGGAGACCGCGGTGAACAGGGCGTCGTGCAGCGGCGTGTGCTGGCCGCTGGCGGTGGCCGCGGGGAGCGAGAGCAGCGAGGTGAAGATCGCGATGACCAGCGCAAAGGTGAAGAGCGCCAGGCGCGCGGGGGAGCGGACGGTGAACTCGGCGGTGGCCCTCCGCCATTGGTCCAGGCGCGTACGCCATCGAGCCGGGGCGGCGGCGTGTTGCCGTCCCGCGGACTCGAAGGAGGGAATGTTTCCCATGGTGTGGCGCGGCTCCCGGTCTTCGGAAAAAACGAGGTGCGGGCGATCTTTCCCGCAACACCCCACAATAAACCATGAGGTCGCGTCCGCGCCCCATGCCCCGCCGCCGTCCCCGTTCCGCGGCCGGCACCGGGCGTCCATGGATGGCCGGTGTCTTGGGCGAATGCGACGCATACATGAAGTGTCCCGGGTCCCGGCCCGGATGCCGATCGCGTAGCCTAAGGGGGTGCTAGACGTAACCGGACCCGTGCCGCCGACCCAGGTGATCTGGAGCGAGCAGATGATGGCCTATCGCTTCAGCGAAACCCACCCCATGCATCCGCTTCGGCTGGATTTGACCGCGCGGCTGTGCAGGGAACTCGGGCTTTTCGACAGGGAAAACGTCACGGTCGTCGAGCCGCACGTCGCCTCCGACGACGAATTGGCGGCGGTGCACGAGCGCGGCTACATCGCCGCGGTGCACGAGGTCAGCACCAACCCCGACGTCCCCAACGAGGCCCGCGGCCTGGGCACGGAGGACAACCCCGCCTATGCGGGCATCCACGAGGCCAGCGCCCGGCTGGCCGGCGGATCCATCGACGCGGCGGAGGCCGTCCTGGGTGAACGCGCGCTGCACGTCGTGAACTTCGGCGGAGGCATGCATCACGCGGCGGCCGGCAAGGCCAGCGGGTTCTGCATCTACAACGACGCGGCGCTGGCCATCGAGCGGCTGCTGGCGGGCGGCGTGCAGAGGGTCCTCTACATCGACGTCGACGCCCACCACGGCGACGGCACCCAGTCCATCTTCTGGGACGACCCCCGGGTCATGACCATCTCCATCCACGAAACGGGCATGTCGCTGTTCCCGGGCACCGGATACGCCAACGAGGTCGGCGGGCCCAACGCGGCCGGCACCGCGGTGAACCTCGCCATGCCCCCGCTGACCGGCGACGCGGCCTGGCTGCGCGCCTTCCACGCGGTGGTCCCGCAGCTCGCTGCCGCGTTCGGACCGGAGGTCATCGTTTCCCAGCACGGTTGCGACGGGCACAAGGACGACGACCTGTCCAACCTGCGGCTGAGCATCGACGGGCAGCGCCAGAACGCGCTGGACATTGCCGAGCTTGCCCAACGGCTCTGCGGCGGGCGCTGGATCGCCACCGGCGGCGGGGGCTACAACACCACCTCGGTGGTGCCACGGGCCTGGAGCCACCTGGTGGCCATCGCCTCGGGCAAGCCCGTCCCGCTGCGCACCCCCGTGCCGCGGCCGTGGCGCGAATACGTTCATGAACGGTACGGAATCTGGACGCCGGAAACCATGGGCGACGACGCCGAGCTGTGGTGGCGATCCTGGGAGGTCGGCTACGACCCCGCGGACCCGGTCGACCGCAGCATCATGGCCACCCGCAAGGAAGTCTTCCCGCTCTTCGGCCTGGACCCCTGGTTCGACTGACTAGGCGGGAATAGGCAAAGATGCCATTGCGCGTATATACGGTTAGGGTTATCCGGTGGCTCACGACGATATCTTCTCCGCATTGGCAGACCCCACCCGGCGCCAACTCCTTCAATCCCTGCGCGCCGAGTCGCGCTCGGTCGGTTCACTTGTCGAATCCCTCGGCGTTTCCCAGCCGACGGTATCCAAGCACCTGAAGGTGCTGCGCGAGGCCGGCCTGGTCTCCATGCGCGCCGACGGCCAGCGCAGGTACTACGCACTCGAACTTCCCACCTTCACCTCGCTGCAGGAATGGCTTGAGGCCTTCGTGCCGCCGGCTCCGGCCTTGGTTCTTGTCCCCGCCGGCGTGGAACAGGACGCAAGCCACAGCGAGGTCTCGCACCAGGCGACCGCCGCCGCGCAACAATTGGGGCGTTCCGTCGGCAGGGGCTTGGAACAGGTCACCGGACGCGCGCAGGACTTCCTGGAACGCCTACCCAAGCCCAAATTCGGCCGCAAGCGGTAGTGTCACCCGGCGGGCTGTTGCCCGCCGGACGGGGTTGAAACGTTACGCGCGGCTGGTTCATTGATTACGTCCGGTTGGGTTGCCGGGTGTGGTGCATGTCATTCTCAGGTTGTGGGGCAGCGTCGCCGGACATGGCGGTAGCTTGCCCCCGTGCCTGCCCCAAGTGATGAAGGAGATAAGACTTGGACCAGCATTTAGCAACCATCCGCGATGAAGTATTCCGTCGTAATCCCGGTGAAGCAGAATTCCACCAGGCGGTTACCGAGGTTTTCGAAAGCCTCGAGGCGGTTTCCCGCAAGCACCCCGAGTACGCCGAGGCTGCCATCCTGCAGCGTCTGTGCGAGCCGGAGCGCCAGATCATCTTCCGTGTCCCGTGGACCGACGATCAGGGCCGCGTGCAGATCAACCGCGGTTTCCGTGTGGAATTCAACTCCGCACTGGGCCCGTACAAGGGCGGACTCCGCTTCCACCCCTCCGTTTACCTGGGCATCGTCAAGTTCCTGGGCTTCGAACAGATCTTCAAGAACTCCCTGACCGGCATGCCCATCGGCGGCGGCAAGGGCGGTTCGGACTTCGATCCGCGCGGCAAGTCCGACGGAGAGGTCATGCGCTTCTGCCAGTCGTTCATGACCGAGCTCTACCGCCACATCGGTGAATACACCGACGTCCCGGCCGGCGACATCGGAGTCGGCGGCCGCGAGATCGGCTACCTCTTCGGCCAGTACAAGCGCATCACCAACCGCTACGAATCCGGTGTGCTCACCGGCAAGGGCATCAGCTGGGGAGGATCCCTGGTTCGTCCGGAGGCCACCGGCTACGGCGCTGTGATCTTCGCCCAGGAAATGCTCAAGACCCGCGGTGCCAGCTTCGACGGCCAGCGCGTTGTCGTTTCGGGTTCGGGCAACGTTGCGATCAACGCCGTCGAGAAGGCGCAGTTCCTGGGTGCAAACGTTGTTGCCGCCTCGGACTCCGCAGGCTACATCGTTGACGAACGCGGCCTGGACGTTGAACTGCTGCGCCAGATCAAGGAAGTCGAACGTGGACGCATCAGCGAATACGTCGAGCGCGCAGGTTCCAAGAAGGTGCACTACGTCGAGGGCGGCAACGTCTGGGACGTGAACGCAACCGTGGCGCTGCCGTGTGCAACGCAGAACGAACTCGACGATGTCGACGCCAAGCGCCTGATCTCCAGCGGCGTCATCGCCGTGGCCGAAGGCGCCAACATGCCGTGCACCGCAGCAGCCACCGCGCTGTTCCAGGACGCAGGCGTGCTCTTCGGCCCGGGCAAGGCAGCAAACGCCGGCGGCGTTGCAACCTCCGCGCTGGAGATGCAGCAGAACGCCAGCCGCGACTCGTGGAGCTTCGAGCACACCGAACGCCGACTGACCGAAATCATGGTCGGCATCCACGACCGCTGTGCAGCAACGGCCGATGAGTACGGAATGCCCGGCAACTACGTTGCCGGCGCAAACATCGCCGGCTTCGTCAAGGTTGCCGACGCGATGCTGGCCCAGGGCCTCATCTAACCGGGCACTTTGCACCGCCCACGGGGCGCCGTCGCGAAGGGGATTCACGTCCCCGTCGCCACGGCGCCCCGTGTCGTATCCGGCGGGTTGGGGTCCTTCAGCCCGTCACATACGTCATGGAATTGGGCATCGCGGCAGATTGTCTGTACATTGAACACCATGACTAATCGTTGGTATGCGTATTTTGTGTCGGCTCTGGAGGGGCCTAAGACGCGATAATTTCGCATACCCACCTTCAGAGCCGACAAGGGCCGCAAGCTATTGCTTGTGGGCCCTTCGCTATTTTCACCGTAGCGGCCCTGAAGAAATACGCAGCGATTGTCGGGGCCGCATCGAACGCTAGGCCCTCAGCTGGAGGGCCGGAATCGAAAGGCCCACCATGAACCCGAACATCCTGAACGCAGATGCACCGGCCCGCCCCAACACCAACGAGCGGGTGGTTTCCTTCACCGAGTTGCCGAGCCCCGCCGAACTGCTGAGCGAACTCCCGACGACCGATGCCCAGGCCTACAGGATCACCAGGGCCCGCCAAGAGGTACGCGCGGTACTTTCGGGGCTGGACCAGCGACTGCTGGTCATCGTGGGGCCGTGCTCGATCCACGATCCGGCCGCCGGGCTCGAATACGCAGCGCGCCTTGCTGCAGCCGCAAAAAAGCACGAGAGTGAACTGCTGATCGTCATGCGCAGCTACTTCGAGAAGCCACGCACCACGGTGGGCTGGAAGGGCCTGGTCAACGACCCGCACCTCGACGGAAGCCACGACATGGGTGCGGGGCTCCGGACTGCGCGTGAATTCATGCTGGCGGCCAGCGCCCTGGGCCTGCCCCTTGCAACGGAATTCCTGGAACCGTTGAGTGCCCAGTACCTCGCCGACGTCATCAGCTGGGGCGCCATCGGTGCGCGTACCACCGAAAGCCAAACCCACCGCCAGCTGGTCTCCGGGCTGTCCATGCCTGTCGGGTTCAAGAACGGCACGGATGGATCGGTGCAGGTGGCCATCGACGCATGCCAGGCGTCCTCGGCAGCCCAGTCGTTCATGGGAATCGACGAGTCGGGTCGCACGGCCGTTGTGCACACTGTGGGCAACCAGGACGCACACCTCATCTTGCGCGGCGGGGCGGCCGGGCCGAACTTCGGGGAAGGCGACGTCGCGGCCGCATCCGATGCCATGGCCAAGGCTGGCATGAACCCGCGTGTGATCGTCGATGCAAGCCACGCAAACTCGGGCAAGTCCCATGTCCGCCAGGCCGAGGTGATCACCGAACTTGCGGCTCGCATCGCGGCCGGGGACACGACCATCGCCGGTATCATGGCCGAAAGCTTCCTGTTGCCCGGCGCCCAGAAGCACGACCCGGATTCGGTGGAAGTGGGCACAGACGTGCTGGCGCAGCTGACCTACGGCCAGTCGGTCACCGATGCCTGCATGGGCTGGGAAGCAAGCTCAGCCGCACTTGAGGAATTGGCCGGCGCGGTTCGCGCCTCGTGGGCCTAAGGGCTCGCGCCGGCATACGCCCCATCGGCTCCATTGGAATACACGGATACCTGCCGTTCACTTTGGTCACATTAGCCACTAATGTGGGTGGCGGGGGAACAACAAGTACTTAGGAGCGTTGCTGTAACCAGGAACGACGACGGCAATTCAAACCGTCATGACTCCTTCATTGGGAAAGTCAGGAGCATCGGGTCATGGTTGAAGCGAAACACTTTGCCAATGCGAAATTCATGACGGTGGCCGAAGTCGCCGAGGTAATGCGCGTTTCAAAGATGACGGTTTACCGCCTGGTGCATTCGGGTGAATTGCCTGCCGTGCGTTTCGGCCGATCCTACCGCGTGCCCGAAAATGCAGTGGAAGACTACCTGCGTGCCGCCGGTCTTGGAAAAATTTCCGGCGCCGGATAGGCCCTTAACTTGCGTGGTGGTCAGAACCTGCCCGAGAAGCAGGTAATCTGTTAAGGAACGTTTAACGTCCAGTTGACTGCATTCTGGTGCTTTGGTGCCGAAGAAGTTGTAGTCGGCAATCGAATCAGTTTGTGAGGAACCACTATGGGCTCAGTTATTAAGAAGCGCCGCAAGCGTATGGCCAAGAAGAAGCACCGTAAATTGCTTCGTAAGACCCGCCACCAGCGTCGTAATAAGAAGTAAATGCCGATTCCGGTTCATCCGGATATTGAGCATGTAAAAAGGTGCGTTCCCCTCGGGGAACGCACCTTTTTGCGTGTGGCGGCAGGCCGAAAGAATTCGAGCACGAAGGGTGGGGCCGGCATCAAGGGCGGTGGCGCACAATTCCCAGGCTGCGCCACAGGCCCCAAACAACTCCCGAGACGCCCACGGCCTTCAACCCGAGGTTTGCAGCCTTGCGTCCCGTGCGAAAGTCATAGATCGGCCAATTTCGGTGTTTGGCGTGATGGCGCAACTTGGCATCCGGGTTGATCGCGACGGGATGCCCCACGGCCTCCAACAAAGGGATGTCGTTGTGGGAGTCGCTGTAGCCCCAGCAATCATCCAGCTCCAGGCCCATGGTCGCCGCCAGCTCCCGGACAGCTTCGGCTTTCGCCGGCCCGTGCAGGATCTCGCCGACCAGCCTGCCGGTGTACGCCCCCTGGACGTGTTCCACCGAGGTTCCCAGCGCTCCGCTGAGCCCCAGCCTGCGCGCCATGACCGAGGCGACCTCCAACGGGGTTGCCGTCACCAACCAAACCTGGCGCCCGGCGTGCAAATGCTGTTCTGCGATGGCACGGGTTCCCGGCCAAATCTTGGATTCGATGAACTCGTCGTAGATCTCATCCGCAAGTGACTGCATTTCGGCCACGGGGAAACCCTCCACCAAAGTCAATGCGCGATCCTGGATCGCCCTGATATCCCCGAGGTGCTCACCCCGGGCGGAGAAACGCAACTGGTGCAGAAGGAACCAGAGGATTTGGCGGAGCGAAAATGCCTTGTGCCGGTACATCTTGCGGGCCAGCGGAAAGAGGGATGCGCCGCGCATCATGGTGTTGTCCACGTCAAAGAAGGCGGCCATCGGGCGCAGCCTCGCAGTTTCCTCGTCGTCGGGCAGTATATGGGTTTGTGTGGCGGGCATCCCCACAGTCTATTGCACGCATTTTGTCGGGGAGCTGTAGCGTTGGATTCATGAGCACTGCGAAGACGCCCCATGAGATCACCTTGTTAGTCCGTTCCGGGTGCCACCTGTGTCATGCAGCCATGGAAACGCTGGACGAAGTCACCACGCGAATGGGCTACGACTGGCAGAGCGTTGACATAGATGAGCACGACGATCTCTTGGCCAGGCACTCAGAGGAAGTGCCGGTACTCCTGATCGATGGGAAAGTGCGGGATTTCTGGGTCATTGATGCGCAACGCCTCGAGTCATTGCTCAGCAACTGATTGGGGCCGTCGCCGTTCCAAACACTGGAATGCGCTTGATTGCGCCAAGGAGTAGATCGTAGGGTCATGAAAAGATCCAAGGAATGAGTCAGAGCACGATGCCAACCCCGCAACACCTTCCGGCAGACGATGGAGTCGAGCCGTCGGCAAGCCCCGTGACGGGCTCCCTGGATCGGATTCTTCCCGAGGCCACCCTGGCACGGCTTACCCAATACCTGCGGGCCCTGAACGCGCTTCAATCCCAGGGACAGACAAGAACCTCGTCCGGCCTCTTGGCCACGGAAGCTGGCGTCAATCCCTCGATCCTGCGGAAGGACCTTTCCCTGTTGGGTTCATACGGGACCAGGGGAGTGGGCTATGTCGTCACGGAGCTGGCGGAACACATTTCTAAGGCCATGGGCCTGACCCAGCAATGGCGTGTGGCGATCATCGGTGCCGGTAACCTGGGGCGCGCGTTGTCCGGATACGGCGGTTTCCGCAGCAGGGGATTTGAGGTTGTTGCGCTTTTGGACGCGGCGCCGGATGTCATCGGATCCAAGATCGGAGAGTTGACCGTTGCCGACACCAATGACCTGGCTTCGGTTCTCGAATCCACGGGCGCAAACATCGCTGTGCTTTCGGTTCCGGGCGCGGCGGCGCAGGTCCTGTGCGACAAGGTCGTTGAATGCGGGGTGCGCAGCATCCTGAGCTTCGCACCTGTCGTCCTGCAGGTGCCGGAGGGTGTCAACCTCCGGAAGGTCGATCTGGCAACCGAGCTGCAAATCCTGGCCTATCACGCGCAAAACATCGTTTAGGGCTTCATTGGCATTCGCGGCGAGCGAATGGCCCTGCCCTTAACCGGCGGAGGGTTCTTGAATGCGGGTTTCCCCGCATTCAAGAACCCTCCGCCGTGAATGCTCCTTATCGGTAGCCTGCTGCGCGGGCCGCACGTCGGGCGGCGATGTAGGCGCTGGCCGGACGCAGCCAGGCGAACACGACGCCGACCACGCCGACCAGGATGGACAGGATGGACAGGACCGTTCCGCCGAAGATGCCGAAGATCGAAAGCGCGGCGAAGACCGTTGCGAAAATGCGGGCGACGTTGCTTCCCTTGCGGATCATGAACGCCAGCAAGACGTAGATTCCCAGCGAAATTACGGAGAAGACGACGACCATGGTGTGCATGGCGCTGAGGAACGCATCGAGCGACATCCCGGTGTCCTGCCACATCTCGTCAAACTCAGGCGTCGCGGCAAGCTGCTGACGGATCAGGTCCGTGTCAAAGCCAAAGACCGCGGCGATCAACGACAGCATGCCTGCGGCGATGATGACCCAGAACGCGGTGTCGAGTTCCTTGGGGCGCTCGGTCGGCATCTGGGGTGCCGGGAAATTGCCCTGCGGCGGCACCGGGAATCCGACACCGTAAGGCTGTTGCCCATAGGGCGTCTGGCCTTGGGGCGCCTTGCCGTACGGGTTGGGGTTCTGGCCGTAGGGGTTCTGCCCGTAAGGGGTTTGACCGTATGGGTTGGGGTTCTGCCCGTACGGATTCTGCTGCGGGGCGCCGTACTGCGGAGCTTGGCCGTATGGAGGAGGAACCGGGGCGTTCGGATCCTGCGGAGCGACCTGCCCATACTGTGGCGGTGTCGGATTGGCAGGCGGGGTCTGCGGGTTCTCAGGTTCGTTCTCAGGTGTCGACATGACCTGCTCCTTCGGTTTGAAAATGCGTCTTACGCATCACAATATCCGCTGCCATCTGGTTTTATCCCCCTCCTAAAGGATGGTTTTTGAGGCGGACGGAATCCGACAAAAGTTCGTTGCTAGGCATGGAACTACCCGGGCCGTCGCGGGATTTTGGCCGCACGGTTGCTGTGAAATTACGGCACGACGGCCCAACTCGTGCTCCCGGACGTGGCGGGGATCAAGTTCCCTGTTTAGGTAACCCACCAAAGATTTGAGACACTTAAGGCATGTCGACTGCTACCGTTCACCTTCTGCGTCACGGCGAAGTGTATAACCCGGACAGGGTTCTCTACGGTCGGCTACCCGAATTCCATCTCTCCGACCTGGGCCATGAAATGGCACAACGAGCGGCAGAGTATTTCAAGGCCCAGCAAGAGGCCGGCGCGAACATCACCCACATGGTTTCGTCTCCGCTCGTTCGAGCCCAGGAAACCGCCAGCCCGACAGCCGAGGCGCTCGGGCTGGACATTGTGACCGATGATCGGATCATCGAGGCCGCCAACCGATTCCAGGGCCTGTCCCAGATCAAGCAACGACTGAAGGAACCAAAATACTGGTCCTACGTCGTCAATCCCTTTCGTCCTTCCTGGGGGGAACCCTACCGGGACCAGGTAGAACGAATGATGGCCGCCATTGTTGAACACCGTGATCGCGCGGTTGAACTTGGCGGTAGCGGGGCACAAGCCATTTTGGTCAGCCACCAGCTGCCGATTTGGGTCACGCGCCGCGCGGCCGAAGGCAAGGCCCTTTGGCACGACCCGCGGAAACGCGAATGCACTCTCACCTCCGTGACTAGCCTGGACTTTGAAGGTGAAAGTCTGGTCGCCGTCCGCTATGCAGAACCCAGTGTTGACCTCTTGGCCAACGCTGCGAACATTCCTGGAGCCTGAGATCATGACCGATCCCACTTCGTCCCAACCATCGCGTTTGGGACGGCGTTCTTTCTTGCGCGTAGCGATGCTTGCCGCAGCAGTGGTGCCGCTGGCAGCTTGTGTTGCCGAAGAAGACCCGCTGGCCAAGCAGGCCCGCGAAGGCAACAACAAGAACTACATCGCCGGCGATGGATCGGTCCAGGAATACGGCCCGGAGTCCCGTACGGAGCCTGTGGTCATCAGCGCCACCGCCTACGACGGATCGAAGATCGACTCGGCCGAATGGGCCGGCCAGGTCACGGTCCTGAATTTCTGGTACGCCGCCTGTGCGCCGTGCCGCATCGAGGCACCGCACATGGTTGAACTCAGCGACGAGTTCAAGGGCAAGGTCGGTTTCATCGGCATCAACGTCCGGGATGAGAAAGACGCAGCCGAGGCCTTCGAGCGGACCTTCGGCATCAAGTACCCGTCGGTGCAGGACACCCAGGGTGCAATCCAGCTGGCCATGACCAAGTACGTTCCGCTGCAGGCCGTGCCCACGACCTTGGTTCTCGACCGGCAGGGACGCGTATCTGCCCGCATCCTTGGTGTTGCGGAGAAGCCGACGCTCAAGGCCCTGATCAACACGGCCCTCACCGAGTCGTTGTGATAGCCCCGACGCTCGTTGCTGCGTTGGCGGTCCCGGCCCAGGGTAATCCCTTTGCCGAGATCATCATGGACGGTTCGTTGCTTCTTGCCGTTCCCGTCGCGATCCTTGCCGGGCTTGTTTCCTTCCTTTCCCCCTGCGTACTGCCGTTGGTTCCCGGGTACCTGGGCTATGTGACGGGACTTTCCGGGGCAGACCTGGCCGACCAAAAACGCGGCCGCATGGTCACCGGCATCGGCCTGTTCATCCTGGGGTTCACGGCCGTCTTCGTGCTCGCGGGAAGCATATTCTCCCAAGTAGCGGCTTGGATGAGATTTGAAGGCGCCTGGGTAACCCAGGCCCTCGGCGTGGTGGTCATCCTCATGGGCATTGTGTTCATGGGCGGTTTTTCCTTCATGCAACGCGAAGCCAAGATCCACCGCAAACCACCGGCCGGACTCTGGGGCGCTCCCGTCCTGGGCGTGACCTTCGGGCTGGGCTGGGCGCCATGCATCGGCCCCACCCTCGCCGCGGTACTTGCCATGAGCACGGGTCCCGACGCGAGCATGTCGAAGGGCGCATTGCTGACCTTCTTCTACTGCATGGGGTTGGGATTGCCCTTCCTCTTCATCGCCCTGGGCCTGCGCCGTGGAATGGGTGCAATGAAGTTCTTCCGTCGTCACCAGCTCGCGATCATGCGTTTTGGCGGCGGTCTACTTATCCTCCTGGGTATTCTCATGGCCTCGGGCCTGTGGGGCATCTGGGTCACACAATTGCAAGATTGGTTCGCCAACGAAGTCAGGTTGCCCATCTAATGGCAAAGCAAGATATGAAAAAAGACGTCGCGGTTCCGGCTCTCGGGGTCATCGGGATGCTTCGCTGGGCATGGGCCCAGCTCACCAGCATGCGCACGGCGCTGTTCCTCCTCCTACTGCTAGCCGTGGCAGCCGTTCCGGGATCCGTTTTCCCGCAGCGTGCAGTCAACCCCGAGCAGGTCGCGGCGTACCTGACCAACAAGCCCACCCTTGGTGCCTGGCTTGACCGTTTCCAGCTCTTCGATGTTTTTTCATCGGCCTGGTTCTCGGCAATCTACCTTCTGCTATTCATCTCGCTCATCGGTTGCATCCTGCCGCGCGTGAAGAAGCACGCGAAGGCCCTGCGAACCCCTCCGCCGCGCACACCGTCTCGCTTGAACCGGCTGCCGCAGAACGGCACGATTGAGATCGAATCGGCCGAAGCATCGGGAATCAGCAACGAGCAGATCATTGCCGACGCAACCAAGCTGCTGAAGAAGCGCGGCTACCGTGCCGAGGCACGCCCGGAAGGTGACAGCCCATCGGTGGGTGCCGAGCGCGGCTACAGCCGCGAAATCGGCAACCTGCTCTTCCACATTTCCCTGGTTGGGATTCTCGCCTCCGTCGCAGTTGGCGGATCGTTCGGCTACGGCGGGCAGCGCGTCCTGGTCGAGGGGGAGACCTTCGTCAACTCCCTCGTTTCCTACGACTCCTTCAAGCCCGGCACCTGGTTCAAGGAAGAGTCGCTCAACCCGTACTCGGTCAAGCTGGACAAGTTCAACATCACGTTCGACCGCGAATCCACGACCCACTTCGGACAGCCCATCGACTTCACCGCCGAGGTCGAAACGCGCCGCAGCCCGGATGCCCCGGTGCAAAAGGAAACCATTCGAGTCAACCACCCGCTGCGTATCAACGGTGCGGACGTCTACCTCGTCGGCAACGGGTACGCCCCCGTGGTGACGGTCCGGGATGGGCAAGGCAACGTATCGTTCAGCGGACCCGTCGTATCGGTTCCCCAGGACGGCATGTACACCTCGCTGCTGGTCATCAAGGCCCCGGACGCAAAACCGGATCAGCTTGGCTTCCAGGGGTTCCTGCTGCCCACGGCGATGACCGATGAGACGGGCTTTGCCATTTCCGGTGACCCGAACGCCATCAACCCGCAGCTGCAGCTGAACTCCTATTACGGAAACCTCGGCTTGGATGACGGGAACCCGCAGAACGTCTATGTACTGGAAACGGATCAGCTCAAGGAGCTGAACAACCGAAACCTCAAAGCCGGCGGCATTGTCTTGGGCGCCGGACAAACCTACGAATTGCCGGACGGTAAGGGGAGCATTTCCTTTGACGGCCTCAAGCGCTTTGTCGGCCTCGACATCAACTACGACCCGAGCAAGCGCCCGGTAGCTATTTTTGCCGGTCTGGCCCTCCTGGGCCTGGCCATCTCCCTCTTTACTCCACGTCGCCGAGTCTGGGTCAAAATCAAGACCTCGGTTGACGATTCGGGACGTGAAGAGCGGATAATCGAATACGGATTGCTGGCCCGTGGTGAAGACCCTCGCTTGGAATCGGAAGCGAAGGAATTGCGCAAGCTTCTTGAGCAGCAGTGGCCCGCCGTCGTGCGAGCCGGAGTCTAGGAGACCTTATGGGAAACAACCTGCCCACCATCAACGAGACGTTGGGGCAATACAGCGATCTGTTCATGTTGCTTGCAGCGTTCGTCTATGCGGTGGCGTTCATCGCCTTCGCCTGGGACCTGGCGAAGTCCAGCAAGCTGATCCGGGAAATTGATGCAGCAACGCTGGAAGCCGAAAAGAAGGTCCTAGTGGCGGCAGGGGCCGGAAAATCGACACCCGTCGCAAACACCCCGCGCGGTGAAGAGCTCGTCAACGATTCCATGGATTACGTCCCGGCGTCGGAGAAGCGCATGGCCGCGAAGGTCGCGGTCTCGCTGACCTGGCTCGGCGTGCTCATCCACGGCTTTGCCGTGGTCAGCCGAGGCATTGCTGCAGGCCGCGTGCCGTGGGGCAACATGTACGAGTTCCTTTCCACCGGTTCCTTCATCGTTGCCTTCGTCTTTTCCGTGGTGCTGCTCAAGAAGGACCTGCGATTCATGGGCACCTTCGTCATCGGCCTGGTGACGGTGATGCTCTGCGGTGCCACCATGGGGTTCCCGACTCCCGTAGCCCACCTGGTGCCTGCCCTGCAGAGCTACTGGCTGATCATCCACGTGTCCATCGCTGTGTCGGCCTCGGCGCTGTTCACCATCAGCTTCGCCATGAACGTTTTGCAGCTGGTGCAGCATGCCCGCGTTGAGGCCTTGGCCGCCGGCAAGAAGGACAAGTTCCCCTTCATGGGCCTGGTGCCGAGTGCGGGTGCCCTCGAGAACTTCGCATACCGCATCAACGCGGTTGCCTTCGTCATGTGGACCTTCACCGTCATGGCCGGTGCCATTTGGGCCGAGGCCGCCTGGGGACGTTACTGGGGCTGGGACACCAAGGAAGTCTGGAGCTTCGTGATCTGGGTTGTCTACGCAGGTTACCTGCATGCCCGTGCAACCGGTGGTTGGACGGGCGCACGTTCGGCCTGGCTGAGCATCATCGGCTACCTCTGCCTCGTCTTCAACTTCACCATCGTGAATATCTACTTCAACGGCCTGCACTCCTACGCCGGACTGTAGAAACCGGAATACCGAATGATGGCCCGCTGCTTCGCATTGCAAGCAGCGGGCCATCATTGCGTTAACGTCCCGGTGCTAGCGGGACGGGCGCCCGAGGTTCGGCGCAACACTCGGTCCCGCACCTTGAGGAGTGGCTGCCGGCCCTTTCCTGCGGTGGCCTAGGAACCGGAGAGTAGGCGGTCCGGGAGGTGCCGGGAAATCGCGAAAATGAATATGCAAGCCAAGGCAAGTGATTGTACTCACGTGCAAGAATTCTGCGTTCGGACCGATTTTGCCCAATTCAGGGGCGATCGTGGCGCGGAAAGCGCCCGAATACTCGGTAAATCGCGGGATTCTCGATGAAATACCCCCTCGATTAGGTGTGAGGCCAAACCGCTGTTAGGGTTAGTACATACCGACGCGGGGTGGAGCAGTTCGGTAGCTCGCCGGGCTCATAACCCGGAGGTCACAGGTTCAAATCCTGTCCCCGCCACAAAGAAAACAACCCATGATCCTGCTTCTGGATCATGGGTTGTTTTCTTTAACAGGACAAGGCCGAACCGGCTTGTGGCTTGCCCGAACATCGATGCGGCTGTTAGGCTCGCCTCTTGTCG
This sequence comes from Paeniglutamicibacter sp. NPDC012692, assembly GCF_042901625.1. NCBI lineage: Bacteria > Bacillati > Actinomycetota > Actinomycetes > Micrococcales > Micrococcaceae > Paeniglutamicibacter > Paeniglutamicibacter sp. NPDC012692. The sequence continues at coordinate 1,515,412 of NZ_JBIBDE010000001.1, read as the reverse complement.
GCTCCGCACCGGAGACGGCGCATGAAGATCCCGAAAACGGGATTCGGTCTGTAACCACTGGAAAGGACAAGGCAATGTTGAATTTCAAAGCAACCCAACTAAATGACTTGTCCCTGCGCTCCTTTCAGCGCCAGTACAAGCACGATCCAAGTCGTCGGTTGCCCCTTTTGTAGATCCCTGCACGCCAGTAGGACTCCAAACCCCGCAACCGCACACCGGTTCGGGGTTACTTTTTTGGATCCGATCGTTTCCCCGAACCTTTCAGCCTTTCCGCGGACCACGCGGCGAGGACCACATCACAGAAAGAGAAATCGTGGAGACCATCAACAGCCGGCTCAAGAACTGGGCGTCCATCCTGGATGAAAAGACCCGGGAGCAGGCGATCACCACCTCGAAGATGCCGTTCATCTTCCCTCACTTGGCGCTGATGCCGGATGCGCACCTGGGCAAGGGTGCCACCGTCGGGTCGGTGATCCCGACGCTCGGGGCCATCATCCCCGCGGCAGTGGGCGTGGACATCGGATGCGGCATGATCGCCGTGAAGACCCAGTACAAGGCCGCTGACCTGCCGAAGGACCGCAAGCCGCTCCGCGAGGACATCGAGCGCGCGATCCCGCTCTCGGCCGGAAAGTACAACAACAAGATCGTTGCAACGGCGGCTCCCCGGATCGAGGAGCTCAAGGAGCTGGCTGCGAAGGCCGGCTTCGACCCGGCCAGCTACGCGGGGCACTGGGCGCACCAGCTCGGCTCCCTGGGGTCGGGCAACCACTTCATCGAGGTTTCGCTGGATGAGGAGGACTCCGTCTGGCTGTTCCTGCACTCCGGCTCGCGCGGCATCGGCAACAAGATTGCGACCAAGCACATAAAGGTCGCACAGCAGGTCGCCAAGAAGTACTGGATCGAACTGCCGGATCCGGACCTCGCCTACCTGGTCGAGGGGACCGACGAATTCAACGCGTACATCCGCGAACTGCGCTGGGCCCAGCACTTCGCCCTGCTGAACCGGGAGGAAATGATGGACCGGGTGATCCGCCAGTTCACCGGCTGGGTCGGGGGACCGGTCGAGGAACTCGAGCGCATCAACTGCCACCACAACTTCACGGAAAAGGAAACGCACTTCGGGAAGTCGGTCTGGCTTTCCCGCAAAGGCGCCATCCGGGCCCGCGAGGGCGACCCGGGACTGATCCCCGGGTCCATGGGCACCGCGTCGTACGTGGTGGTCGGCAAGGGCAACCCCGTGTCACTCGATTCCTCGCCGCACGGCGCCGGACGCGAGTACTCCCGGAGCGCCGCCCGCAAGACCTTCAGCATCGAGCAGCTGCGCGAGGCCATGGAGGGGATCGAGTACCGTGACACCGATGCGTTCATCGACGAGATCCCGGGTGCCTACAAGCCCATTGACCAGGTCATGGAGGACGCGGGCGACCTGGTGAGCGTGCGGCACAAGCTGCGCCAGATCATCAACGTCAAGGGCGACTAAACAAAAAGGTTGGGCGTGCCCCGAAAAATCCGGGCACGCCCAACCTCCAAATTGTTCCTGGAACTACGGGGTGTGGTGCGGCGTGTCTTCGGACGGGTTGCCGCCCTCTTCAGGCTTCTTGTTGTTTTCCTCGGCCAGCTTGCGCTCGCGTTCCTTGAGCTCGGCTTCCTTGCGGCGCAGTTCCTCGTCGCGGGCCTTGTCGCGGCGCTGCGTTTCCAGGTTGCGCAGGAAGGCCTCGTCGTCGTCCGGGGCGCCGGTGGCCGGACGCGTTCCCGGGGCCTGGCGCTGCGGCCCGCCCGCAACGGGGCGTCCGAGCCAGAACCAGAGCCCTGCACCGATGAGTGGCAACAAGATGATGGCGGCGACCCAGCCGGCCTTGGGCAGGGAGCGGACATCGCTCGGCCGTGTGCGGACACATTCGATCAAAGCGTAGATGGTGACAGCAAGTGCGACCAATGCGGCAAAAATTATGTTCCTGACCATATCTACAGTCTAGTGAAAATATCTGGGATCGGGCTGCGGATAGACTGGAGCCGTGCAGTTCTTAAAGTACACCGTGATCCGGTTGGCCCTTTTCTTCGTTGTTTTCCTCCCGCTGGCATTCCTCCTGCGCTGGCCCATCTACACCTCGGGCCTGATCGCACTGGTCATTGCCTTTGCCGTCAGCTACTTGTTCTTCAACAAGTTGCGGCTGGCCGCCAACGCCGACGTGCAGAAAATGTTTGCGGCAAACGGCCCCAAGAAGTCCAAGCGGCAGCTGTCTGACGAGGAAGCCGAAGACCGTTTTCTGGACGGCGACAAGTAGCTTTTCGCCACTTCCGGCGTCCCGGGGCGCATGCAAAGATCCGCCCAAGCGCGGGCGGGCATGCGGCCCTACCCATCCCTAACCGATAATCGGTTGTCTGGTGGTCATGCCGGTTGCAATTCCGTCCGCCAACGACTCCCGATTCTCGACCGTCAGGCCCACGTGGTTGGCCTGCGGAACGAACCGCCCCGCCGAAAGGCCGCGGCGCGTCCCAAGGCAGCACAGACTCCCAGCAGGGACGAGTAGCCGTACGCCAGGATCCAGTCGTCACCCAGGGAAAGGCCCAGCGGGATTGCCGGAAGCAGGGTGAAAAACGCGAGGAATACAGCCACGTGGATCAGCGGCGATTCAACGCTGCGCAGCACCCTGTCGAGCAGCAGGGCCAACGGAAAACCCGCAATCATCGCCAGCATGACGCTCACAAGTGCGAAGACCGGCCAAATCTCGAGGTAGGGGATGTAGCCGACATCGGGTTCCACAGCCCGTGTCACCTCGATCCAGATGGCCCAAATGAGTGAGCCCACAAGCCACGCACCGACCGTGACGAGGCAGCCCTTGGCAACCGCGTAGCCGTCAATGGACGGGCTGCCGGGGGCCCTTTTGTAACGTTGCTGCATGAGGTCCATCGGGGTAGCGCCTCCAAGCGGGTTCCGGCTGTGCGAAAGCGGTCCAACGGGCCCCGATTTGGCGGATGGCCTGTGGTTTCCTTCGCCCTTGGGTTCATCCTAACCGGCCTGCGGATGACGCAAAAATGCGGCGGGGCGGCTCCCGTTCGGAAGCCGCCCCGCCGCATCTGTGAAGGGAGCGTTAGGCCAGCGCCTTGTCCATGACGATCGCGACGGTGAACAGCGCCGCGTAGGCAAGGTTGATGATGCCCGTCTGCTTCAGCACCGGGATCAGGGCGCCGGGTTCGTGCTTGCGCAGCATGATCCAGCAGGGCATCAGGCTCGGCAACACGGTGAGCAGGACCAGCCACATCCAGGGACGGGTGCCGATCATCGTTACCGGCAGCAGGATGGCAAGGGCAAGCATCATCACGTAGCTGATGCGCGCGGTGGTGTCTCCCAGGCGCACGGCCAGCGTCATCTTGCCGACTTCCCGGTCCGTGGGGATGTCGCGCACGTTGTTGGCCATCAGCAGGGCAGTGGCAATCAGGCCGGTTCCGACGGCACCCAAAAGCGACAGCACCGACAGTACGCCGGCCTGCGTGTAGGTTGTGCCGAGCGTTGCCACGAGGCCGAAGAAGATGAAGACGAAGACCTCGCCCAGCCCGCGGTAGCCGTAGGGGTTCTTGCCGCCGGTGTAGCCCCAGGCCGCGACGACCGCCGCGGCACCGACCAGCAGCAAAGGCCACGAGCCGGTGAAAATCACCAGGAATGCGCCAACCAGAGCAGCCGCACCGAAGCAGCCGAACGCCGCGTTCCGAACGTCCTTCGGCTCGGCGAGCCCGGAGCCGGTCAGCCGCAGGGGACCGACGCGAACGTCGTCGGTGCCCCGGATGCCGTCCGAGTAGTCGTTGGAGTAGTTGACGCCGACCTGCAGCAAAAGGCCCACGATGAGCGCCAGGATCGCCTCGAACCAGGCAAGCCTTCCGGTGATGTCCACCGCAGCTGCCGTGCCGATAACCACCGGGGCAATCACGATGGGCAGGGTGCGAAGTCGTGCACCGGCGACCCATTGGGAGAGCGTTGCCACTGTTAGTCCTCTCGATACTTCCGTCTAAGATCAGCCTCTATTCTCCCCTGATCACTGATGGGGGAGAAATTGGCCTCAACCGTCGGCGGGATTGAGGGCGGCCGGGCCTCGGGCTATTCCTTGGCGGCGGCCAGCAGTGCGCCGAGGGCCATGCGGTCGAACTTGCCGTTGGGCAGCATCGGCAGTGCCGGAAGCTGCAGGATGCGGCGCGGAACCGCGGCGGCGCCGAGGGCCGAACGCACCGCCTCGCGCAGCGATTCCGGGTCGGCGGGTCCGCTGAACGCGGCGCCGACCTGCTGGCCCCACTGTTCGTGGGCGACGGGCAGCACCATGATCGATTCAACGCCGGGAACCGACTCGATGACCTGCTGGATCCTGGACGCGGAGACCTTGACGCCGCCGGTGATGATCACGTCGTCCGCCCGGCCGCTGACGGAAAGGACCCCGTCCTCGACGCTGCCCAGGTCATCGGTGCGGTACCAGCGGGTGCCCTGGTCGTCGACGCTGAAGTGCCCCGAGGTCAGTTCCGGGTCGCCGAGGTAGCCCGAGGCGATGGTCGGGCCGCCGAGCCAGATCCGGCCGTCGACGGTTTTCACCTCGACCCCGGGAAGGGCCCTCGCATCGTAGACGCAGCCGCCGCTGGTTTCGCTTGACCCGTAGGTGAGGTGGATGTTCAGGGAATGGCTTGCCGCCGCCTCGAGGACCGCCCGCGGGGCGCGCGCCCCGCCGAGCAGGATCGCATCGAAGCGCTTGAGCGTGGCCAGGGTCTCGGCGTCGGGATCGGTGAGCAGGCGCTGGAGCTGGGTGGGCACCAGTGACACCAGCCGCTTGCGGTCGGTCAGTGCCGAGGCGGCCTCGTTGAACCCGGCGGCGTCGAAGCTCCGGTCCAGGTCCATGCCCCACGGCCGCGTTCCGGCGTACAGGCTTCGGCTCAGGACCGACAGCCCCGCCACATAGTGCAGGGGCAGTGCCAGCAGCCACTGGCCCTCGAAACCCAGGTACTCGGCGGTGGCCATGGAGGACGAGGCGAGGGCCTCGACCGACAACGCCGTGCGCTTGGGCGTGCCGGTGGAGCCGGAGGTGCGCACCACGGCCGCGATTTCCTCGAGGCCCTCCAGTTCCGCCCCGTCCACGAGGTTCACCAGGTATTCGTTGTTCGTGGTGCCGGGAAGGATCTCGACGGCCGGGCCTTCCTCGTTGAGGGAGGCCGACAGGGCGACGAGCGCGGAATCTGGATTCATGGGTGGCTGGAGTCCTTGGCCCTTAGAAGTAGTACGGGTGGGCGGACCAGTCGGGGTCGCGCTTTTCCAGGAAGGCGTCCCGGCCCTCGACTGCCTCGTCGGTCATGTAGGCCATGCGGGTGGCCTCGCCGGCAAAGACCTGCTGGCCGGCCAGTCCGTCGTCCGCAAGGTTGAAGGCGAACTTGAGCATGCGGATGGCCTGCGGGGATTGCTTGGCGATGTCCGCCGCGTATTCCAGGGCGACTTCCTCGAGGCGGGCGTGGTCGACGGCCTCGTTGACGGCGCCCATGCGGACCATGTCCTCGGCGGAGTATTCGCGGGCAAGGAAGAAGATCTCGCGTGCGGTCTTCTGTCCGACCTGGCGGGCCAGCAGGGCTGATCCGTAGCCGGCGTCGAAGGATCCGACAGTGGCGTCGGTCTGCTTGAACTTGCCGTGCTCGCGGGAGGCGATGGTCAGGTCCGAGACCACGTGCAGCGAGTGCCCGCCGCCCGCGGCCCAGCCGTTGACCACGGCGATGACGACCTTGGGCATGGTGCGCATCAGGCGCTGGACCTCGAGGATGTGCAGGCGTCCGGCGCGTGCCGGGTCGATCGAGTCGGCCGTCTCGCCCTCGGCGTACCGGTAGCCGTCGCGGCCGCGGATGCGCTGGTCGCCGCCCGAGCAGAACGAGTGCCCGCCGTCCTTGGGGGAGGGGCCGTTGCCGGTGAGCAGCACCGTTGCCACGTCCGAGCTCATGCGGGCGTGGTCCATGACGCGGTAGAGCTCGTCGACGGTGCCGGGGCGGAAGGCGTTGCGCACCTCCGGGCGGTCGAAGGCGATGCGCACGGTCGGCAGGTCGCGGACGATGTTGCCGTCGGCGTCGCGCTCGACCTGGCGGTGGTAGGTCATGTCCTCGAGGTCGAAGCCCTCGACCACGCGCCAGCGCACGGGGTCGAAAATGTCTGAGACCTTGGCCGGCAGCTGCGGGTTTGATTCAACGTTGCTCACAGTTATGAATGCTAGCCGCTTACCCTGCGGCGGCGCGAAAACCGGTTGCCGGCGGCAGGCCTCGCGGAGGGGCAGGTGGGGCTAAGATTCAGGGACTGTTCAACAATTTTTTTGAAAAGTTTTTCGGACCGGCGGATCCCCGGAAAGACGGGTCTCACCACTTGATTTGTGCAATTGCATATGCTGTGCATCACACGAGATTCGTGTGGTCCGTGGCACATCCCAAGTGTATTTGCTGGCGTGAATGAGGTAGGTTTACCGCTTGCATCCACTAAATGTGTCACGGGCCACCCCGGACGATTTTTAGCGGGCACCTCCCGCCTTACCCTGCGCGAGAGTAAAGCTTTATTGAAGGAGTCACGCGTTGGAACCCCACAACGTTCACGAGCACCAGCACCATGTTTCGACACGGGAAGCGGATGTCACGTCCGAGGGCTACAAGAAGACCCTGACGCGTCGCCACGTCCAGATGATCGCGATGGGCGGTGCCATTGGCGTCGGCCTCTTCATGGGTGCCGGCGGGCGCTTGGCTTCCACCGGTCCGGCTTTGATCTTCTCCTACGCCATTGCCGGCGTCATCGCATACTTCCTGATGCGCGCCCTCGGCGAATTGATCATGTACCGCCAGTCCTCGGGTTCCTTCGTGTCCTACGCCGGTGAGCTCTTCGGCGCCAAGGGTGCCTACCTCTCCGGTTGGATGTACGTCCTGAACTGGGCCATGACCGGCATTGCCGAACTCATCGCCATCGGCCTGTACTTCCAGTACTTCTTCCCGGGCGTTCCGGTGGAAGCCTCCGCGCTGTGTGCACTGGGCCTGCTCGTGGCCGTGAACCTCTTCAGCGCCAAGGCGTTTGCCGAGTTTGAATTCTGGGCCTCGTTCCTCAAGGTCGCGGCCATTGTCTCGTTCCTGTGCATCGGCACCTACCTGGTGGTCACCAACGCGCAGGTCGGCGACGGACACGCCTCGGTGAGCAACCTCTTCGCCAGTGAAGGCGGCATGTTCCCGCGTGGCTTCCTGGTCTCCATCCTGGTGCTCAACGCCGTCATCTTCGCCTACAACGCCATTGAGCTGGTCGGCATCACCGCCGGCGAAATGGAAAACCCGGCCAAGGAAGTCCCTGCGGCGATTCGCGCCGTGGTCATCCGCATCGTGGTCTTCTACGTCGGTTCGGTGTCCCTGCTGGCCATGATCGTCCCGTGGAACCACTACCAGGCCGGCGTCAGCCCGTTTGTCACGGTTTTCGACCAGCTGGGCTGGGGTTGGATCGGCAGCGTCATGAACTTCGTGGTCATCACCGCTGCGCTGAGCTCCTGCAACTCGGGCCTCTACTCGATCGGCCGCATCTTCCGTGCGATGGCCAACAACGGCCATGCCCCGCAGTGGCTGACCAAGATGAACAAGCGCTACGTCCCGTACGCGGGCATCTGGGCCATCTCCGGCGTCTACTTCATCGGCATCATCCTCAACGTGTGGCTCGGTGGAACCCACGCGTTCGACCTGGCGCTGAACACCGCGTCCATCGGCGTGCTGTTCACCTGGGGCTCGATCTTCGCCTGCCAGCTGATGCTGCGCAAGAAGCGCGGCGTGGTCTCCTCGCTGCCGATGCCGGGTTCGCCGTACACCAGCTGGATCGGGCTTGTGTCCCTGGCCATCATCACGGTGCTGATCGGCTTCGACACCATCACCGGCAAGGACGGCTCGGTCTTCCACCTCGGCCTTTACACCATCGGGTGCATCCCGCTGTTTGCCGTCGCGCTGTGGATCGGCTGGCGCAAGGTGCGCAACAACAAGCCCAAGAGCGAGCTGTACTCCTAGTACACCGGTTTCTTTGTACCCCCGATACCTTTTCGGGGGTTGAAGATCGGCGGGGTCGGGTGGAAGTGTCATAGTGACGCCTTCCGCGCCGGCCCCGCCGATTCGCTTTTAAGCGCGGGGCGCTCCCGTGAAGCCCGTCCGGGCGAATGTGGCGCGGAGGTTGACCCCGATCGCTTCGGGGTGGGATTGTATTAGTGAACGAATGGTCGGTAAATAACGTGCGGTCTGCCCAAGACCCGCGGCCGGGGACAAAGAACGGCCCGCCATTGCCCTTCCATCGCCAGCGGCGGAAGTCGGGCATGGCGAGTTTCGAATGACAAAGGAGTTGTGATGACCGAGGCTTTCTTGGTGGGCGGAGCCCGCACACCGGTTGGACGATACGGCGGAGCATTGAGCAGTGTCCGCCCCGATGACCTGGCGGCGCTCACCATTCGGGCCGCCGTCGAGCGCGCCGGAATCGACCCGGCCGACGTCGACGAGGTGATCTTCGGAAACGCCAACGGCGCCGGCGAGGAAAACCGCAACGTGGCCCGCATGGCCTGGCTGCTCGCCGGCTTCGAGGACACCGTCCCGGGCATCACCGTGAACCGCCTCTGCGCCTCCGGCATGAGCGCCATCACCATGGCCAGCCACATGATCAAGGCGGGTGCCGCCGACATCGTCGTCGCCGGCGGCGTCGAGTCCATGTCGCGCGCCCCGTGGGTCATGGAAAAGCCGGACAAGGCCTTCGCCAAGCCCGGTGCCAGCTACGACACCTCGATCGGCTGGCGCTTCCCGAACCCCGAGTTCCTCTCCGGCGAGCTGTCCCGCGACGGCAAGGCCACCTTCTCCATGCCGGAAACGGCCGAGGAAGTCGCCCGCGTCTACAACACCAGCCGCGAGGACTGTGACGCCTTCGCCGTGCGCTCCCACGAGCGTGCCATCGCCGCCATCGCGGCCGGCCGTTTCAAGGACGAGATCGTCCCGGTCGTCGTGAAGACCCGCAAGGGCGAGACCATCGTCGACACCGACGAGGGCCCGCGCGCCGGAACCACCGCCGAGGTGCTGGCCAACCTGCGCCCCGTTGTCAAGGGGGGCACCGTGGTCACCGCGGGCAACGCCTCGACCCTCAACGACGGCGCCTCGGCGATCATCGTCGCCTCCGAGGCCGCCATCAAGAAGTACGGACTGGTCCCGCGCGCCCGCATCATCGACGGCGCCTCCGCCGGATTGGCCCCGGAAATCATGGGCGTCGGACCGGTTCCCGCCACCCGCAAGGTCATGGAACGCTCCGGCCGCAAGATCGAGGACCTCGCGGCCGTCGAGCTCAACGAGGCCTTCGCCTCCCAGTCGCTGGCATCCGTGCGCGAACTGGGCATCGACCCGGAAATCGTGAACAACGACGGCGGCGCCATCGCGCTCGGCCACCCGCTGGGCTCCTCCGGCTCCCGCATCGTCATCACCCTGCTGGGCCGCCTGGAGCGCGAAGCCAAGGAGGGCGGCAGCAAGCTCGGCCTCGCGGCCATGTGCGTCGGCGTGGGCCAGGGCTCGGCCCTGCTCATCGAGGGAGTCTAGGCGTGGCGGAGCAGTTGGACACCGCGGGCTTCGAGACCCTGAAGGTCACCGAGCTCGGCGACAGGCTGCTGGTGCAGCTTGACCGCCCCGAGGTCAAGAACGCCATCGACCAGCTGATGGTCGACGAGCTTCACGCGGTGTGCGCCTACCTTGAGCGCATCCCGAAGATCATGGTGCTCTCCGGCACCCCGGCCGACCCGGAATCCGGCGCCAAGGGCATCTTCGCCTCGGGCGCCGACATCGCCCAGCTGCGCGAACGCCGCCGCGACGATGCGCTGGCCGGCATCAACTCGGGCATCTTCGACCGCATCGCCAAGCTGCCGATGCCGGTCATCGCGGCCCTCGACGGCTTCGCCCTGGGCGGCGGCGCCGAGCTGGCCTACGCGGCGGACTTCCGCATCGGCACCCCGGAGCTGCGCATGGGCAACCCGGAGACCGGGCTCGGCATCATGGCCGCTGCCGGCGCCACCTGGCGCCTGAAGGAACTCGTGGGCGAGCCGATCGCCAAGGAGATCCTGCTCGCGGGCAAGGTGCTCAAGGGCGAGGACTGCTTGCGCGTCGGGCTCATCACCGAGCTCGTTTCCGGCGCCGAATTGCTCGACGCGGCCTCGGCCCTGGCCGACCGCATCGGCAACCAGGACGCGCTGGCGGTGCGCATCACCAAGAGCGTGTTCCACACCCCGCGCGAGGCTCACCCGGTCATCGACACCCTCGCCCAGGGAATGCTCTTTGAATCCCAGGCAAAATTCGACCGCATGCAGGCCTTCTTGGACAGGAAGAAAAAGTAATGAGTGAAGTTTCCACGGCCCTTCCGGCCAAGGTCGGCGTACTCGGCGGCGGGCGCATGGGCGCCGGCATTGCCCACGCGTTCCTGGTCAACGGCTGCGACGTGGTTGTCGTCGAGCGCGACGAGGAATCCGCGCAGGGCGCCTACGAGCGCGTCGCGGCCTCTGCGACCAAGTCCGTCGAACGCGGCGGTCTCACCGAGTCCTACGAGCAGATCACCGCGCGCCTCAGCGTCTCGGCCGACTACGCCGCGTTCGCCGACCGCGAGCTCGTCGTCGAGGCCGTCCCGGAAATCTGGGACCTGAAGGTCTCCTCGCTGAAGAAGGTCGAGGAAAACCTCAAGGCCGACGCGATCCTGGCCTCGAACACCTCCTCGCTGTCCATGAGCGGCCTGGCCGCCGAGCTGCAGCGCCCGGAGAACTTCCTGGGCCTGCACTTCTTCAACCCGGTGCCGGCCTCCACGCTCATCGAGGTTGTCATCGCCAAGCAGAGCGCCCCGGCGCTCATCGAGCGCGCCCGCGGCTGGGTTGCCGGCCTGGGCAAGACGGCCGTCGTGGTCAACGACGCCCCCGGCTTCGCCTCGTCGCGACTGGGCGTTGCCATCGCGTTGGAAGCCATGCGCATGGTCGAGGAGGGCGTCGCAAGCGCCGAGGACATCGACAACGCCATGGTGCTCGGCTACAAGCACCCGACCGGCCCGTTGAGGACCACCGACATCGTGGGCCTCGACGTGCGCCTGGGCATTGCCGAGTACCTGCACGAGACCCTGGGCGACCGCTTCGCGCCGCCGCAGATCCTGCGCGACCTGGTCGAGGCCGGCCACCTGGGCCGCAAGACCGGCAAGGGCTTCTACGACTGGAGCTAAATCCACGGCACCAACGACGAGGGCCCGAGCGCAGCCAATGGCTGCGCTCGGGCCCTCGCGGCGTCTAGCGCGTGCGCAGTGCCTCCGTGCGTTTGAAGCGTTCCCGGGTCAGGAAGGCCAGCTGCGCTTCCTTCTCCGCCAGCTGGATCCTGGGCCCGAGCTCGAAGCAGGTGGCCCCCAGCCGGTGCAGGGCCTTCTCGTTCCGGGCGTCGGGTTCCACCACGATCCGGTCGATGGCGGGGTCGGAGAACATGAAGTTGATCAGCGCGGCGACCAGCCGCGGCGTGAAATGCGGGACGGGCCGGGTGGGCGGTGCCAGCAGCAGGTGCATGCCGATGTCCTCGGCGCGGGCCGGGTAGGCCTCGCCGACGGGATCATGCAGGGGTTCGTAGGTCTGGAACAGGGCCACCGGTTCACCATCGAGCAGCACCAGGAACGCGTGGTGCGTCTGCAGCGACTCCAGGAACCGGTAGACCTCCAGCACGTCGCCGCGGGAGTACTCCGTCATGCCCCAGAACCTGGCGCGATCCTGCGTGACCCAGCCGTGGACGAGATCGAGGTCTTCCTCGGGGGACAGCGGCACGATCCGCACCGTCCCCCGGGATTCGAGGTCCTCGGTGTGGACGGTGGCGCGGAGGCCGAAGTCCCGGTCCGTTGCGGGGGCGGTGTTCATGGGGTCCTTTCGGTCGGGGGTTCCGTGGCAAGCAAGGGGTTGTTGATAAGCAGGGGGTCCTTGGCCAGCAGGTTCCAGTCCGTGATGACCGGAACGAGGCCGCCGGCTGCCCAGAGCGGCAGTTGGTCGGAAAAATGGGGGCTTGCGGGGTTGCCGGCCGCGCCGAACGGGACGACCCAGCGGGAATCGGCGCGGTCCGCGAGGTCCCAGACGTAGCGGGCCACCGGGCCGCGGAAGCTGCGGTCCTCGACGCCGGGCAGGGACTCGGTGGAGAGTACGCAGCCGGTGTCGCCGGAGAGGGTCGTGGTCGGGACGCGGGCCGCGAGCCGGCTGGGGAGTTCGTGCACGGCCAGGAGAGTGTGGCGCCCGCCCCAGCTTTCCTCCGGCACGGCGGCGGCCTCGGCCAGGGCGGCCGCCGCCTCCGCCGCCGGGTCGATCCCCAGCTCCGGGCCGCGAAGCAGCAGGGTCTCGAGGGCGAAGCCCACCCGGGAGGCCACGGAAAGCCAAGGACCGAACAGCGGCGAATACCCGTGCTTCCCGGCCAGGGGTTCCAGGGCCGGATGCCGCGCAATCCTGCTGACCAGGGCCGCGCGCCACGCGGCGAACGCCCCGGCGTCGGCGCTGTCCGCGGCCATGTGGCCGTCCCATGCGAGGATGCGGGAGCGGAGCCGGGCCGCGGCGGGCGGCAGCGGCCCGGCATCGAGCGTTTCCAGCAGGGCACGGAATGCGGGCAGCGAGCCGAGCAGGGTGTCCGAGTGGATGGCCTGCATGGCGTCCACGGTGAGGGGTGCGGCGTCCGGGGCTTCCAGCAGTTCGCGGATCCGCCGGGCGCGGTGGGCGGGGGCGAATTCCATCCCGACGGGGTCTCCGCCGCCTGCCTCTCGGTCGTTGGCGCTCACCGCGAAACGCTTCACCCGGGTGCTCGTCAGGTCCACGTAGCCGCCGTCCCAGGAGTGTTCGGCCGAGGCCGCCGGCACCGGCACGCGACGGTTGTCGTGGTTCCGCCGAGGCACCAGCCCGGCGAGGAAATGCCGCACGATTCCCTCGGTGTCCGCTGCGAGCACGCTGTTCACCGGCTCCACCCACCGCTGCAGGGCCGTCTCCACGTCGGCGACGCGGCGGCTGCGCAGCAGCGGCAGGAGTGCGTCGAAACCCAGCCGTCCCTCGACCCGGGCCGGGATCCGCAGGCTCAACGCGCCGCCGTCGGGCCCACCGGCGATGACCGGACCGCGGACGGTCTCGATGACCTCCACGTCCTCGGACGCCCCGCCCCGGACCATGATCGTCTCGACGCCCGCGACGGCGGGTTCCCAGCCAAGCGGGCCGAGCGCCCGGATGCCGCCGTCCGCGCCCCGGCACAGCTCTTCCTCGAAGAGGTCCTGGTAGTCGGCCATGGCGTTGGTGATGGCCCAGGCGGTGTGGCCGGTGTGGCCGAAGTGCGGCAGTCCCGGGACGCCGGGGAAGGCGAAGCCGACGGCGTCGAACTCCGGGCAGGCGAGGCGTACCTGCTGGTAGACGCCGGGCAGTTCCAGCAGGCGGTGCGGGTCGCCGGCGATCAGCGGCGCACCGCCCGCGGTGGCCGAACCATGGGCGGCCCAGACATTGCTGCCGGAGAACACGGGGGCCTCGATGCTGAACAGGGCGACGGCGTCCGGGCCGAGGGTCCGGGCGACATGGGCGCGGAAGAGCTTGTTCGGGAACGTGGAGAAGAGGATGTGCTGGACGAGGAACACGCCCAGCGGGGTCCACGGGTTCCAGCGTGCCGGGGCGGTGCCGGACTCCTCGACGCCGGCCCGCCGCGCAGGCCGGCGTCGAGCGCCTGGTTGATGCCGGCCACGTAGCTGGCGCACCAGCGCTGCGTGTCGGCATCGAGGGAATCGAAGCAGCGGCGGGCGGTGTCGTCGAGCCGGCACTGGCGGGAGAAACGGTCCCACGGCAGGCCGTCGGAGCCCAGCATTTCGGCGGTGCGCCCCTCGGAGCGCCAGCGTTCCAGCTCGATCTGCCAGGAGCGGTCCGTGGCGGCGTTCAGCCCCTGCAGGCTCGCCAGCTGGTCGGCGGAATCGGCTCGCAGGTGCGGGATGCCCCAGGCATCGCGGTAGAGGCCCGTATCGGGGGCAGGCGTCGTGGTCACAGGTGGTGCTTTCGAGGTCGAGGTGGACGTGCTTTGGTCAAAAAATCGGTGTCTTGCAGGGCGGATTCCCGCAGCCGGTTGTCGGTGAGCGGCGCCTTCGCCCAGGCCCGCGAAATCGGGCCTGGGCGAAGGCGCTCATGGCTCACCGGGGGAGGTGGGTGGGTCCCTACGCCCGGTGCCCGGCCATCGGGTTGGCCAGCATGCCGGCGTAGATCAGCCCGCCGGACTGGTCGGCCAGGTCCAGCATCTGCTGGTTGTTGCGCAGCTGCAGCCGGTTCAGGCAGGAAAGCTCGAAGTCCGGGGCGAAGAGCTCCAGGGCGTCGAAGGCCTCGGCCTGCTCCGGGTTGCGTTCCCGGTAGGCGAGCAGACGCTGCGCGGCGATCGCCCAGAATTCCTCCTCGTCGCACACGCCCTCGCGGGCCAGCGCGGGGGCCAGGAAGCGCAGGAAGCAGTCGACGACGTCGGTGAAGATCGCCAGCCGGCGCTCGGAATCGGGCGCCGTGATGCGGATCCGCTCGACCGCGGCGGGCAGCTGCTGCCTGTCGCCGAACACCGCGACCTCCTCGGCCAGGTCCTTGTGCAGCACCCGCACCGGCACCGAGTCCTCGAGGACCAGGATGACGTTTTCCCCGTGCGGCATGAACACCAGGTCGTAGCGGCACAGGCAGTGCACCAGCGGCACCAGGTAGGCGTCGAAGTAGCGCGCCAGCCACTCGGCCGGAGCCAACCCCGAGAGCCGGATGTGCGCGGCGGCCAGCGAGGCGCCCGCGGCGTCGATGTGCAGCAGCGAGGCCATGGTGGCCAGCGCCTGGCCGTCCTCGATGCGCGAGGCGGGGGACTCGCGCCAGAGCGCGGCCAGCATCTTGCGTTGCGGCGCGTTCCGGCCCGCGGCGCTGAACAGCGGGCTCGTGTAGCCGACGGCCGCGACCTCGCGCAGCAGCCGGGTCCCGCGGGCCTGCAGCTCGGGGTCGGCATCGAAGACGGAGGTGAGCCACGCGTTGATGGCGGGGGTGCCCTCCATGTAGGAGGCCGAGAGTCCGCGCATGAAGCCCATGTTCAGCACCGAGAGCGCGGTCTTGACGTAGTGGCGCTCCGGGTGGCTGCGGTTGAAGAAGGTGCGGATCGACTGCTGCGGCTGGTACAGGTCGGCCCCCGACCCAAGGTGCACCAGGTGGCCCGTGGCCACGTCGGGCGCGAAGCTGACGGCCAGCTTGTTGTCCCACTGCCACGGGTGCACCGGGATGAACACGAAATCCTCAGGATCAAGCCCGCTGGCGGCGCAGGCCTCCGCGAGCCGGGCGTTCAGCAGTCCCAGTTGTTCCCCGCCGAGTTCCTCGCGCAGCAGTCCCGCGGCGTCGATCCCGTACAGGGCCGTGAAGCGGGCCCGGGAGCCGTGGGCGGCGATCCACTGGAGTTCGATCGCGGACCCGGTCTCGGGTGCGTAGTCCAGATAGTCCTCGGCACCCAGGCCCAGCCGCCCGTTGTTGGCCACGAAGCACGGGTGCCCCTCGGTCATCGCCGCCTCGGTGCGCTGGAAGTCCGCGACCGCGTCCCCGGTCCCCGCCGCAAGTTCCGCGGAGCTGGCGGTGGAGTGTAGCTGCTTGTAGCAGTGCCCGGCCAGGGTGCTGCCGATTTCCTCCAGGTACACGGGCAGCTGGGCCTCGGACAGGCCGAGTTCCTCCCGGAACGCCAGCACGAAGCCCGCGGCATCGGGCGCGACCGGTTCCCCTGCGCGGGTCGCGGCCAACGAGGCGGGGTCCACCACCCAGTGCTCCAGCCGGTGCACGGTGGCGGCGAATCGGTACTCGAGATCCCCGATGGACAACAACCATTGCCCGGCCGCCGGCACCGGGGCCAGCAGTCGCTCGTGGGTGAACTCGGCGATGGCCTTGGCCAGCACGTGGCGGTTGGCGGTGGCCCAGCGGGCGGGGGACAGGTGCGCGGTGGCGGTGGAGGGCCCGCGCGTGGCGGCGGCGAAGTCGGCGCGGGTGCAGAAGGACAGCAGCGCGGTCTTGGCCGGGGTGTCAGGGCCGGCCGGCAGCTCGATGCGCCCGGCCGGGCGGAAGCCGAGCCGCGAGTTCAGCGAGTGGATGGCGGTGTTGCCGGCGTCCGGTTCCACGACGATGCGCAGCACCGCCGGGTCGGCGAAGAGGTGGGCGAGCGCCGCCTCCATGGCCGCGGCGCTGAACCCGGGCTGCGCCGGGCCGGTCCCGGGGCCGGCAAGCAGCAGGTGCAGGCCGGCGTCCCCGTGCCGGTGCGCGTAGGCGCCGGCGAGCACCGAGTGCTCGGGTGCGTAGTGCTCAAGCAGCATCACGGCCTCCGGCGCCCGGCCGGGAGCCGTTGCGGGCAGCAGGCCCAGAAGCACATGGTGGTGCGGGTCCGCGTCGAGTGCTGCGTACGCGTCGCGGACCTGCTCCAGTGAGGTGCCGTTCATGCCCCAGTAGCGGGCGCGCTCGGTGTTCACCCAGCCGTGCAGCAGTCCGGAGTCCGCGGCCGGGTCGAAGCGGCGGAAGGAAATGTCGGTGGCGGCGGGTGCGATGGCCGGCTCGAAGGTGGTGATCATGCGTGGGCTCCTTCGGGGTGGAGGTCGAGGTCGGGGGAGTGGGCGGGACGGGTTCCGGCCGCGGGGCTGCCGAAGTGCTGGAAGCCGATGCGGGTTTCCACCCGGTAGTGGGCCCGGCCGAGCAGCCGGTTGATGATCACCGAGTTGCGGTAGGCGCCCATGCCGAGGTCGGGGGCGGTGAACCCGTGGGTGTGCAATTCCGCGTTCTGCACCAGCACGTCGCCCTCCAGGGCGATCGCGTAATCCCGGTCCACGTCCAGCCGGCCGTCGGGCAGCCGGTTGAGGCGGTGTTCGATGCCGGCCAGGAAGTCCGGTTCCCGGTAGCCGTATCCGGTGGCCAGCACCAGGGTGTCGGCGTGCGTGGTGAACCCGCCGCCGTCGTCCTGGTTTCGCAGCCCCAGGCTCAGGGAGTCGTTGCAGGTCTCGACGGATTCCAGCGCCGTGGCGGCGCGCAGCGTGACGGGTGCCTGCCCGGCCACCGACCGCCGGTAGAGCAGCTCGTGGATTTCGTCGATCAGGTCGGCGTTGATCCCCTTGTAGAGCCCCTTCTGGCTGGCCGAGAGCCGGTCGCGGGTGCCCTGCGGCAGCCCGTGGAAGTGGTCGATGTACTCGGGGCTGGTCATCTCGAGGGTCAGCTTGGTGTACTCCAGCGGGAAGAAACGCGCGGAGCGGGTGACCCATTCCAGCTGCCCGTCGGCCGGAAGCCTGCCCAGCAGGTCGGCGAAGATCTCCGCGGCGCTTTGTCCGCTGCCGACCACCGCGATGCGGCCGGACGCGGAGATCCGCTCGCTGGCCTCGCGGTAGCCGCTGCTGTGCACCACCTGGCCGGCGGCCAACAGGTGCTGCGGGACGGATGCGGGCACGTAGGGCACGGTGCCGGTGCCCAGCACCAGCTTCCGGGTGCGGACCGTGTGTGCACCCTCGGCGGTGTGAACGTCGAGCTCGTAGATTCCGTCCGCGTGCCGTGCTGCGGCGACGTGGTGCCCGAACCGGACCGAGGGCAGCTTGGCAGCGGCCCAGCGCAGGTAGTTGTTGTATTCCTCGCGCAGCGGGTAGAAGTTCTCCCTGATGTAGAACGGGTAGATGCGCCCGGTTTCCTTCAGGTGGTTCAGGAACGACAGCGGGTTGGTCGGATCGGCCATGGTGACCAGGTCGGCCATGAAGGGGACCTGCAGGTGGGCGCCGTCCAGCATCATGCCCGGGTGCCAGGCCAGCTCGTCGGCGCTCTCCAGCACCAGGACCTTGAGGTCCTTCACGGAGCTGGCCAGCGCCGCGAAGCCCAGGTTGAAGGGTCCGGCGCCGATGCCCACGGCGTCCCAGACCGGTTCGTGGTTCAGGTTCTTGATGCTCATGCTGACACCTCGCTTGCTGCGCGCTCGCCGGAGAGGCGGCGGCCGTGGGCGACGACGGCGTCCAGGATTTCGGCCACGTCCTGCGGCGTGGTTTGCGGGTTCAGGAGGGTCAGTTTCAGGTGGCGCACCTCGTCGACGGTGGTGGCGGCGACCATGGCCTCGCCGGAGTCGTACAGGGCCTTGCGGATCGCGTTGGCCAGCGAATCCCCCTCCCCGTCCGGTCCGGCAGCGACGTAGCGGAAGACCACGGTGCTTAGCTGCACCGGCGCGGCGAGCTCGAGTTCGGGATGCCCCTCGACCATGTCACCGGCCCGGGCGGCCAGCTCCATCACGGAATCGAACATTTCCCCGATGGCCTGCCCGCCGATGGAGCGCAGCGTCACCCAGAGCTTCAGCGCGTCGAAGCGGCGCGTGGTGGCCAGCGACTTGTCGACCTGGTTGGGCACGCGGCCGGCCTCGGCCGCCGGGTTCAGGTATTCGGCGTGGTGCGAGACCAGGCCCAGGGTTGCCTTGTCGCGGACCAGGATGGCGCTGGAGCCGATGGGCTGGAAGAAGGACTTGTGGAAGTCGACGGTCACCGAGTTGGCGCGCTCGATTCCGGCGAGCATCCCGCGGTGCCGCGGTGAGGCGAGCAGCCCGCCGCCGTAGGCGGCATCGACGTGGAACCAGGCGCCGTATTCGGCTGCCAGCGCCCCAAGAGCCGGCAGTGGGTCGATGGCGCCGAAGTCGGTGGTGCCCGCGGTGGCGACGATCGCCAGGGCGCGCAGCCCGGCGGCCCTGTCGGCCTCAAGGGCGCGCTCCAGTGCGGCCGCGTCCATCCGGTGCATGGAGTCGACGGGGATTGCCACCACTGCGTCGGCCCCCATGCCGAGCAACGAGGCGGAGGTGGAGATGCTGAAGTGGCTGTCGGCCGAGGAGTAGATGCGCAATCCGGCCAGGCGCTCGGGCAGGCTGCCAGGCGTTCCGGCGACAGCGGAGTTGCGGGCCAGCAGCATGGCCTGCATGTTGGAGGCCGTCCCGCCGCTGGTGAAGACGCCGTCGGCCTCCGGGCCGAGGTCCGCCAGATCGGCGGCCCAGTCGATGAGCCGTTGTTCGATGAGCGTGGCACCGGCGCTCTGGTCCCAGGTGTCCATCGAGGTGTTGACGGTGGTGACGAGCGCCTCGGCGACAACGGCGGGCACCGCCACGGGGCAGTTCAGGTGCGCGGCGTAGCGCGGATGGTGGAAGTAGACGGCATCGCGGAGGTACAGTTCCGTCGCTTCCTCGAGGGCTGCGTCGGTGCTGCCCAGCGGGGTGCGCAGGTCCACGGCGTCGAGCCGGGCCCGCAACGCTGCGGGGCCGGGGCCCGTGGTGGGACCGGTGGCCCCGGAGATCGAGCGCGCGGCCATGCGTGCGGCAGCACCGAATTCTTCGGCCATGCGCTCTGCTGATTCGGCGCCGAGCAGATGCCTTGCCGCGGCGTCATCGGCGGCGTAAGCGGGGGAGGGCAGGGTTTGCGCCAGGGGACGTTGGGGCGTCATGGGGCTCCTTCAATGTTGGGAAAAACCACAAGCCGACAAGCAAAGGTTATGCTTACCTAACTAGTGCGGAGACATTAAGCGCACGACCATGGCCCGTAATGCAAATTAAGTTAAACAAACAACCAAATAGATCCATGTCGGAAGGGTGTATGCATCCGTCCGGATGGCGCGTACCCGCAAGGTCGACCGTGGGCCCGAACAAGCGCGTCACAATTCGCAAGACTGCGGTCCCGCCTATGGTTTCTTCATCTTGTACGTCGCCACGGCAATGCACTTGCAGATCCCGGGAGGGGCATGGGTACGGTGGGAGGGAGAACGCG
This sequence comes from Paeniglutamicibacter sp. NPDC012692, assembly GCF_042901625.1. NCBI lineage: Bacteria > Bacillati > Actinomycetota > Actinomycetes > Micrococcales > Micrococcaceae > Paeniglutamicibacter > Paeniglutamicibacter sp. NPDC012692. Next base: position 1,495,623 of record NZ_JBIBDE010000001.1, on the reverse strand, counting down.
GAGCCATCGGGCGCCGATCGCCACCCGAAGAAGGGCATGAACATGTACATCGTCACCAACCGGATCGACGTTCCGGCAGAACGCGCCGAGGCATTCGAGGAACGCTTCATCGGCAACATGCGCAACAATCTGCCGAAGGTTGAAGGGCTGACCCGCGCCACCCTCGACCGCCCGGTGGATGAAAACACCCCGTACAAGGTGACGATGGAGTTCGAGGCCGAATCCGACTTCGAGGCATGGAAAAACTCGGAGGCCTTCCGCGCCTCACACACGCGTCCCGCCGCAGCTGCGGATGCCGCTCCCGCCGAAAAGCCCCAGACCGAGGACGTGCGTTCGGTGACGGGAATCGAGCACCACATCCGCGTGGAGACCTACCAAGCAGACCAGGCCTAGGACGGCGGTTCGGCTTGTTGGACTCCAGCGGGCAGCCGCATTGGGAGGGTGCCGTCAACGCACGCCACGTGCTGGGGCGGATCTATCGGATGGGCCGCAGCGAATGGCTGACCACTGCGGGGTGGGAACAGGCCTACGCCGACGGCGTGCGCACGGTCATCGACCTGCGCAACCCCACCGAACGGACCCGCCGCCCCACCGATCCCGCGATCGATGAGGCGGTGCGGGCCGGGATTTCCATCATCAACGCGCCGACCGAGGAACCGGGCCACCCGGAATTTGAACAGGTCGCAATCCCGTACATGAACCACCCGCGGCTGTACCCGGCGAACGTGGAGTGCTTCCCTGACAGGATTGCCGAAGTCTTCCGCCGGATAGCGGCCGCGGAGGGCAACATCGTCTTGCATTGCTCGGCGGGCAGGGATCGCACGGGGCTGGTGGTTTCGATGCTGCTGCAGCTGGCGGGACGCCAGGACCTGCTGGAATCCCAGTATGAGGCGGCGTTGCGCGGGATCAACGAATGGCACAAGGTCAGCCCGGTCAAGCACCCCTACGAGTCGCACATCGGCGAGCAGGAGCTCGTCGAGCACCTGGCCGAACGTGTCGCGGCGCTGGACGAATTCGTGGGTTCCATGGATGTCGAGGCGTTCCTGCTGGCGCATGGGCTGAGCCAAGCGGAGATCGATACCATCTCCGGGAAGCTGACCTAGCGAAGGAAACTGGGTTCCCGGCACGTCTCAGGGTGTCATCGAAAAAACATGGCCTCACAAGGCCTTAGGCTGAAAACATGACGTTGATTGAGCCTGTCACCCTGCGGGGGAGCCTTGTCACCCTCGAGCCGCTGACCCATGAACACCACGACGAACTTGTCGAGGCGGTTCGCGACGGCGAGGTGTGGAACCTTTGGTACACGGTGGTGCCCACACCGGAGAAGATGCGAGCGGAAATCGGACGCCGGCTGGCGGAGCAGACGGCGGGCACCATGCTGCCGTTCGTGAGCCGGCGGAATTCCGATGGCCTGGTCCTGGGCATGACCACCTACATGGCCATCGACGCATCCCTGCCGCGGGTCGAGATCGGCTCCACCTGGAACCGGGCCTCCGCCAGCGGAACCGGGAGCAACGTGGATGCAAAGCTGCTGCTGCTCACCCACGCCTTTGAGGTGCTCGGTTGCCCAGCAGTGGAGTTCAGGACGCACTGGATGAACGCCCAATCCAGGGCAGCCATCGAGCGGCTGGGTGCAAAGCTCGACGGGGTGCTGCGCTCGCACACGCGCATGGCCAACGGGTCGCTGCGGGACACCTGCGTGTATTCGATCATCGCGTCGGAATGGTCCCAGGTTCGTTCGGGGCTCGAACACCGGCTGGCCAAGCACCAGCGAGCAGCGGTGCACCTAGCCCCGGGTTCCGTGGCACCTCACGACCAGCAAGCGTAGTCAGGCACCCGTTGCCAGGCGGTCGCCCACCCGTCAGCTCGGAGGAAGATCCGTGGTCTCGAAGGCCACGACAGAAAGCTCCACTGGCACCGGGACGGTCGCGGCAACGCGTATGTACGAGGGCTTGGGCCATTCCTTGGCGCCAAAAGTTACCCCGAAAAAACCCTCCGCCGAGCAGTCGCCGTGGCCGCTGCCCACCTGTCGCCCGACCTTGTCGTAGACCTCGAATGTGACGTTGGTGGGCTTCGGGCACAAGACGCTGATGCTCAGGGTGTCGCCCTCAATGGTTTCGGGGAATGCCGCGTAGTGCTCGCCGGAAACAGTGTCAGCGATCAGGATCTTTTCCGACCCCGGCACGGCGTTGTCGAGGGGGCGTTTGCCGGCACTGAGCAAGCGGGCGGCAGACCCCTTGGACATCGCGTCGATTCTTTCTCCCAAGCCTGCCGTCGAGTACGGTTCCAAGTCCGGGAGATCCGCCGTTGGAGATGCCGAAACCGCGTGAGTCTGGGTAGCTGCGCTGGTCGTGGACGCCGGCGGCTCCAACTCGACGCAGCCGCTCACGGCAAGAACAAGCCCGAGGGAACCAGCAAGTGTTACGATAGTCCGCTTCATGGCCCGAGCCTACAGGCGAAACGCTGCATGTCAACGAGTGTTTACCGATCGAATAGCGCCTCTGGTCGCCGGCTTGGCCGAAAGCGAAAAGGCCTTGAACGAAGGTGTCGCAGCGTGTGGGCTCAAGAGATGAAGAAAATCCTCATACTCGGTGGCACCGCTTGGCTTGGCCGGACACTCTGCGAACAGGCGCTGGCTCGCGGCCACGAAGTCCATGCGCTGGCCCGGGGCAGCCACGAATTCGCGGCAGGTGTCCAGCCCATCGTCGCCGATCGCAGCCTTCCGGGCCCGTATGAGGCTGCCAGCGCGCATCATTGGGACCTGGTGGTCGAGCTGACCCGTGATCCTGCCCAAGCGCGTGGCGCCCTCGAAGCGCTGTCGGAGAGAGCCGAGCACTGGGTCAACGTGTCTTCCTGCTCGGCGTATGCCGACCAATCCACGCCGGGTGCGGACGAAGACAATGATGTGCTGGAACCGCTGCCTCCAGAAACCCCTGAAGCCGACTATGACTACGGCCGCGCCAAGTCCTATGGCGAGTACATCACCATGGAAGCCCGCGGTGGCCGGGCGCTGGTGGTTCGCTCGGGCCTGATCGGGGGTCCCGGGGACCCAAGCGGGCGAAGCACCTATTGGCCACTGCGGTTTTCCGAGGAGCGACGCCCGGTGCTGGTGCCGAACGACCCGAGGAACGAGCTCAGTGTGCAGATCATCGATGTCCGGGACCTCGCTGCGTTCATCCTCGCCGCGGGTCTTGCCGGACTGCACGGCCAGGTCAACGCGGTGGGCGAACAAACGTCGCTTCACGATGCACTGCGGATGGCCCAGGCCGCGGGTGAGGGAGACCGGCCGTCGCCGAGCGGCATGGAGCCTGGCGTTTCTTCCGTTCCCTACGACCTCACCCGTCTTGAGGCGGATGATGTCAACGTCTGGGCGGGTCCCAGATCGCTTCCGCTGGTGCCTCCGCCCGGGCCGGAACATGCTGGTTTCGCCCGGCGGTCCGACGCACGCTCGTTGGCCATGGGGTTGCAGCGCAGAGGACTGGAGGAAACCTTCGTCGACATCGTCAGGGCCACGCCCGCCGGCGCCGTGGCTTCGCTGAATTCAGGACTCAGCCCGGACGAGGAGGCTGCCCTGATCGCCGTTTCATCGGGGTGAAGCCCCCGCACGGCCGCCCATGGGCGTTTGACAGCCGCTGGCGCGAAGCGTCAGGATGGGAGAGTCCCATTGTCGACGTGAGGATCACGACGTGTTGCCAGTTCTTGCCTTCGCCTAATCGCGCCAAGGAACGCATGCCCCGTACCAACCAGCAGGTTGTTGGCGGCATGCAGTTGTTTCGGCGCTTCCTTCGTCGAATCGAGAACACCCCATGCAAAACGCCCATCCCATTGTCCTGGACCGCCTCACCTTTTCCTGGCCCTCCGGCGGCAAAGTCTTCGAAGGCCTGTCCACGACCTTTTCCCGGGGGACCACCGGGCTCATCGGCCCCAACGGCTCGGGTAAGTCAACACTTCTGCGCTTGATCGCCGGTGAACTGAACCCGACGGCCGGAAGCATCCTTGCCTCGTCGCCGCCGAGCTACCTGGCCCAAAACGTCGTGCTCCATACCGGCCGGACCGTCGCCGAACTCATGGGCATCGAGGAAACGCTGGCCGCACTGGAGCGGGTGCTTGCCGCAACGTCGACAGACCTCGAACGCGACATGGAGGTCATCGGCGATGCCTGGGACCTGCCAGAACTCAGTGCCGCACTCTTACAGGGTTACCTGAACACCAATGTCGATCCGGGGTTCCTGAAGCGTGCCGTTGCCACGTTGTCGGGTGGCGAAACCATGGCGGTGGCGCTCGCCGGAATCGAACTGCGCGGCAGCGGAATCATGCTGCTCGACGAGCCAACCAACAACCTGGACAGGACCGCGCGCCACAGGCTCTACGGCGTGTTGGAACGCTCGCCCGGGACGGTGCTGGTGACGACGCACGACCAGACCCTGCTGCGCCTCGTCGGTTCGTTGGCAGAGCTCCGTCCTGTAAACGTGCGCGCCCTCAGGGCCGAGAAAGTGGACTTGGTTCGTTTCGGGGACTGGCAATCACGCGAGGAAAGCCTGGGGCACGATCTCGAGGGCGCCCAGCGTAGACTCAGCGATGCCCGTCGCAAACTGGCCATCGAAAAGCGCCAACGGCGTGAGGCCGAGACGAAAATCGCCAGGCGCTCCAAGCAAGGGCAGAAAGCGGCCGGGTCGATGCCGAAGATCCTGGCAAACTCCCTGAAGAACAAGGCCGAACAGACCGCTGCCAGGAGCCGGGGGATCATGAAGGACAGCGAAGCCTCGGCCGCCGCGGAGTTCAACGCCGCCAGGGACGCCCTTCCCGTGGAGTTCCGCATCGGCATCGACCTGCCCGAAACCCGGGTTCCCGCCGGGCGCACCGTCGTGGAAATGCCGGTCGCAGAGATCGGCCGCGGGACGCTCCTTGAGGATGGCGAGCAATTTGCCGGCGACGGGGTGGTCCATCTGCGCGGTCCCGAACGCATCGCATTGACGGGCGGAAACGGGGTGGGGAAATCCACGATGCTCGGCCAGCTGGCGGCCCGGGCCGATGTGCCGGTGGGGTTCCTGCGGCAGCGTTTAGATGCCGGAGAAGCCGACAGCTGGGTTGGACTCAACGAGGACCTGAGCATGCTGGAGAATCTCCGCAACGCGGCCCCCAGGGTGGCGCCGGAAGCCCTGCGAGACCAATTGGCGGCGTTTCATTTTCGCGGAAACAGGGTGGATGAACCCGTGTCCAGGCTTTCCGGCGGTGAAAGGTTCCGGGTGGCGTTGGCCCAGATTCTTTTGGCAAGTCCCGCTCCGCAGCTTCTCTTGCTGGATGAACCGACCAACAACCTGGACATGCCCACCGTGGAGCAGCTGCTCTCGGCGCTCGAAGCCTTTGGAGGTGCCATGATTGTGGCCAGCCACGACGAGGATTTCCTCGACGCGCTGGCCACGGATCGTGAATGGGAAATGCAGCGGCAGGCTATGCTGCCGGATACGCCACATGGCGTCGAACACGGATACTGACCTCGGCGTGCGCCATGGAATATGCCGCAACCTCGGCAAGTGCGAGAACGGCAAAGGCGTTGATGCCGTGCAACATTCCGAGCCAGGGCGCGCCGAACGCCGCAAACGCCAGGGCAATCTGGAGCGCCACGGCCAGCAACGTCAGCAACGCCCATTTCAGTCCGGCATGGGCGAACAATGCGATGGCAACCAGCGCAATTGCCAGCACCGGGACCACGTACATCCCGATGTTCCCGTGCAGGATCGCCGCGAACGGGGGACCGGCAGGCATGATTCCCCGCTGGAGCAATGCGATCGCCTCGAACATGGACCAAGCCACGACCGCCGCCTGAACGACAACAGCCAGGGAAATGAGGTGAGCAACGATTTTGTATGCGGTACGCATGCGTACGTCCTTCCCGAAAATTGCTCAAGGAACTGCAAGGGTAACGGCCAACGAGTGGCCACGGGGCCGCGCGCGAATCGGAGGGGGCGAGTATGCGAGTGTTGGAAGTGCGGCCCGGCGCATTTGGATGGGCATACTCTAGACCTGTCCGCACGCCAAGACCAGCCCCGGAGGCCCTCCAATCAGGGGTTGATGCGGCCCGGCCCGGAGTAGCGGTGTTTGATCAGGGCCGGGCCGCATTCGTTTCCTACCAGGCGGCAGCGATGAGCTCGGCAAGCAGTTCCTCGCCGTCGACCGCCAACCCCCGCGCAACAAACCAGTTGCACATGTTCCGGCAATCGCGCTGCAGCAGATCGATTCCTTGCTCGTTGCCGGACAAGTCCACGAACTGCGGAAGGTCGATGATCACCAGCCGGTCCCCGGCCGCGAGCACGTTGTAGGGCGACAGGTCGCCGTGGGCGAATCCCAGCGAGGCAAAGACCGTCATGGCGTGCACGAGCTGGTCCCAATAGCCTTGCAGGCGTTCGGGACCGGGCTGGACCTGCTGCAGTCGTGGGGCGGCTGCGCCGGGTGATTCGGGGTCCTCGATGAATTCCATCAGGATTTCAGTGTCCATGATCTGGATCGGATAGGGCACGGGTGCCCCGGCCTCAAAGCACAGCCGAAGGTACTGCCATTCCGAGTTCGCCCAACGGGACGCCTCGACGAGTTTGCCGTAGCTGCTGCCGTTTTTCAGTGCACGTGCATCGCGCGAGCGCCGAACGCTGCGCCCCTCCGTGTAGGTGGACGAGCGATTGAACATCCGTTGGTCGGGAGACCTGTAGCGCTTGGCCGCCAGCAGCGCGCTTTGGGAATCGGTGGCGCGTTCAATGAGGAACACGTCGGCCTCTTTGCCGGTCTTGAGGACGCCGAGTTCGGTGTCGATCGCCGCGGCGTCCTCGATGACAAACTCCGGGTAGGGCTTGGGTCCGCGCATGAGCTTCTCGGTGGATGGCCACGTGGACCACCTCTGGTTACCTGTCAGCTGGTCGTCAAGGACGTTCCAGTCTTCGCTTCGGTCGGTTCGTGCCGAACGTGAGCGAGAAATTGTCGATTCAAAGGATTCCAGAAAGTTGGTTTCCGGGTAATTTTTCATGGGGGTAGTAACTTCCGAGGGAAGGGATATCTGTCGCTTGGGTGTTCATTGGGACACTCATTGGGTTCCCTCCTTCGTAGTTGCGGTCGGTGTTGGGTTCAACAGAAACACGAATGATTGGCTATTGTCAATCACTCGAACCGGAAAAGCCGCGCCGTGGCAACGTTGCGAAACATAACGATAAACATTATGTTGAGGTCAGTGCCCTCAACTCGAGCGGCTCTGCAACGTGGAAAACGGAGGCCTCGCCATGGCGGGAATTATTGTGCCGATCGCCCTGCTGCTTATGGCCATCCTGGCGGCATTGCTGGCAGCGCCCCTCTTTGACAAGAAAGCGAAGGACGCGGAAGTCCGTCTGACTCGGGGCATCGCCGTGGCCTACGTAGTCATCGCGGGTGCATCGACGATCTATGGGTTCGCGGAGACGCTCATGGCGCAGAGCCTGCAGGTCAAGATGCCCGTTGAGGAATTCTGGCCAACGCTTCCGCCGGGCGCCAGCGTACAGGGAGCCACCGCCCAAGTGGTGTCGGGAGGTTTCACCCAGGCCCTCGTGGAAGTCCAGGGTCTGGCGACCGGTACTCGGTGGCTGCTGGGGACCACTACCTTGCTGCAGGGGATCGCGGCGATCTTCGTGGGTGCGGCCGTCATTAGCATGTGCAACGGATACATCGGCAAGACGACGTTCCGCCCGGTGCTGGTCAAGTGGTTCACCGTCACCGCTGCGGTGATAATGGTGTGCGGCCTGGGATGGCAGATTACCGAATCCGTCGCCGGCATGCAGGCTTCGGCGCAAGTCCTGGGATTCGACGGCTCCACATGGAAAGCTGACGTGACTGAGCGGGAGGACCTGCACGAGATTGTCGGCATTCCCAAGGCCGTCTATCTCGAGATCAACCTGAACTTCTGGCCACTCTGGGCAGGGCTTGGTTTGTTCTCCACCGCGCAGATCTTCAAGCGCGGGCTTCAGATGCAAAAAGACACGGCCGGCCTGATCTAGTGGGTCTCGAGGATTCTGAGGAGCCCACGGAGATCCAATGCCACCTGGGTGCCTTGCTCGACGAGCGATCCATGACTCTGGTGGAACTGAGCGAGAAGGTGAACATCAGCGTGGTGAACCTTTCCGTCCTGAAGAACAACCATGCAAAGGCCATGCGGTTCTCAACGCTTCAGGCAATCTGCAAGGCGCTGGACTGCGAGGTCGGGGAGCTTCTGAGCTACGTTCCCCGCCTGCCCTAGGATCGATCCCATGGACACGACGGATTGGAAGGTCGAGACGCAAGCGGCGTATGACCTTGTGGCTCAAAGCTACGCGCGACTGCTTCGAAACGAGCTTGAGGAGAACCCTTGGGACCGGGCAATTCTCACGGCGTTTGCCGAGCTCGTTGGCCCCCGTGCAGCCCCGGTCGCCGACCTCGGCTGCGGCACCGGCAGGATCGCAAGATTCTTGTGCGAGCGCGGGTTGGACATCCATGGGGTGGACCTGTCGCCGGGAATGATCGAGATCGCCCGCCATGAGAACCCGGAGCTCCGCTTCGACGTCGGTTCGCTCGACGAACTCGATCTGGGCGATGCCTCGTGCTCAGGCGTGGTGGCCTGGTACTCGATCATCCATGCGCCGGCGGACATGCTGCCGAAGATATTTGCCGAAATGCACCGGGTACTGAAGCCCGGGGGATATATGTTGCTGGCATTCCAGTCCGGGAACGAGAGCGTGAGAGTCTCGCGGGCGTACGGCCACGAAGTTTCGTTCACGGCCCATCGGCTGGATGCCGAGTACATCACCACGCAGCTCGAGACTGCCGGCTTTGCCATGCATTCCAGTGCGCTGAGGCAGCCAGGACCCATGGAATCGACCCCGCAGGCCTATCTGATGGCGCGCAAAGAAGAGCCGCAGGACGTGTAAAGACGCTTGTGGGATCCGGTTTGACGTAGGATCTGCGGATGGGCAAAACACGTCGGCAAAAAACCGTTCTCATCCTGGCGCTCTGCGCCGTGGTGGCCGGAGCCGTTTGGGTCTCTAGCGCCGCGGCGGCCAGATCCAAGGTGGAGGTCCTCATCGGGCCCGATGCGATCAGCTGTGAGGATCCCGCGGATGTAGCCGTTTTTGAGCAGGAATTTGGCGACAGGGACGAAATTACTTATCCGGTGCCGGCCGTGAAGCTCAACAAGGGCCTTGAATGCACCTTTTCCTTCATCGTCAACAACACCGGTGACACCGAGGTGTCGCTGAGGGCTCTTCGGATCACCGGCATGGGACCCAACGGTGCCGGGGCGCACATGCCCCGGCTGACCAACAATTCCATCGAGCGCATCACCAGTGAAAGCGGTGACGCCAACTTCATGCTGGACGAGTCGCTCGGCGGGCGTGATTCCGTGCGGATCTCCGCGGTGGTTGAACCTATTCCGGGATGCTTGGGCGTCGGCGGCGCAACGATTTTCGACCGGACCCCCACCGTGACGCTTTCGGCGTACGGGATCAGGGGAACCGTTTCACCGCAGGGGCCCGCGTTTGCCTTGGTGGGCACGGCGGATCCAAGCTGCGACGAGTAGGCGGGGGATCCCTACTTCTTAACGTCGATGATCAGGTTGGTGATGCGCATGGTGCACAGGCGCTGGCCGGCCTCGTTCTCGATGACGACCTGGTGGCTGGCCATGCGGCGGCCCAGGCTGATCGGGGTCGCGGTGATGGTGATGATTCCCTCTCGGGCGCCCTTGTGGTGGGTTGCCGAAACGTCCACACCCACCGCTGACTTGCCCATGGTGGAGGCGTGCTTGACCGCGGCCCAGGAACCGACGGCCTCGCCGACGGCCAGCGAGGCGCCGCCGTGCAGCAGGCCGAACGACTGCCGGTTTCCCTCCACGGGCATGGTCGCTACGACCTTGTCCACCGACTCCTCGACGATCTTGACGCCCATCTTCTCGTCGAGCTCACCCAGGGCGATCTGCCAGACGCCGTCCTTCGAGGTTTCCGGGGTCGGGGCTGTCGGGCGTTGTTCGCTCATTGTGGGGATCTCCTGAATTTCATGTCATCTGGGCACCCAAGGCTCGTGGTGTCCTGCACCATACTGTACTGTGGTTGCTAATACTGACCGATCGTTCAGGAAGGATTCGTCGATGACGACAACTCCCATGGCTCCACTTGTTCCCAGCTTCGTCCAAAACGCCTGGTGGACTCCGTCCGATCCGGCCGCAGGCACCCCCGTGCTCGATGCAAACACGGGCGAACAGCTGGCCACCGTCGACTCCAGCGGCCTGGACTTGGCCGCAATGGTCGACTACGCACGCACCGTCGGCCAGCGCGAGCTGGGCAAGCTGACGCTGCACGAACGCGCCCTGAAGCTGAAGGAACTCGCGCAGTTCCTCAATGGCCGCCGCGAAGAGCTCTACGAGATGTCCTTCCGCACCGGCGCCACCAAGATCGACTCCATGGTGGACATCGACGGCGGCATCGGCGTGCTGTTCACCTTCTCCTCCAAGGGCCGGCGCGAACTGCCGAACTCCAACGTCATCCTTGACGGGCCCATGGAAGTCCTTTCCCGCGACGGATCCTTCGCCGGCGAGCACATCTACACCCGCATCCCGGGCGTCGCCGCCCAGATCAACGCGTTCAACTTCCCCGTCTGGGGCATGCTTGAGAAGTTCGCCCCGGCCTTCATCGCCGGCGTGCCGACGATCGCCAAGCCGGCAACCCCGACCGGATACGTTGCCGAGGGCATGGTCCGCCTGATGGTCGAATCCGGCATCCTGCCCGAGGGCTCCATCCAGCTGATCTCCGGTTCCGCGCGCACCCTGCTGGACGTGCTGGACTACCGCGACATGCTGTCCTTCACCGGCTCGGCCTCCACGGCCTCCTCGCTGAAGTCCCACCGGAACGTCGTCGACGGGGGAGTGCGCTTCACCGCCGAAACGGATTCGCTCAACGCCGCGATCCTGGGCCCCGACGCGGTCGTCGGCACCCCGGAGTTCGACGCCTTCGTCAAGTCCGTCGTCACAGAGATGACGGTCAAGGCCGGACAGAAGTGCACGGCCATCCGCCGCACCATCGTGCCCGCAGCCCTCGTCGATGACGTGGTCAAGGCCGTGGGCGAGCGCATTGAGCAGCGCGTTGTCATCGGCGACCCGCGCGCCGAGGGTGTCACCATGGGCGCCCTGGCCTCGCTGGAACAGCTGCGCGACGTGCGCGCCGCCGTCGAGGCAATGGTCGCCGCCGGCGGCGAGATCGCCTACGGCACCCTTGACGCTCCGGTGGTCCGCACCGCCGAGGGCGAGCAGAAGCTGGTCGACGCGGGCGCCTTCATGTCGCCGCTGCTGTTGACCTGGGACGACGTGAACAACGAGGCCGTGCACAGCCTCGAGGCCTTTGGCCCGGTCAGCTCCGTGATCGGCTACTCCGATCTTGACGACGCCATCCGCCTGGCCGCCATGGGCTCCGGCTCGCTGGTCGCCACGGTCTGCACCAACGACCCGGAGACCGCCCGCACGCTCAGCGTCGGCATTGCCTCGCACCACGGTCGCGTGCACATGCTCAACCGCGAAACCGCACGTTCCTCGACCGGCCACGGTTCCCCGGTTCCGCACCTGGTCCACGGCGGCCCGGGCCGTGCAGGCGGCGGCGAGGAACTCGGCGGCATCCGCTCGGTCAAGCACCACATGCAGCGCACCGCCATCCAGGGTTCGCCGAACATGCTCACGGCCGTCACCGGGATCTGGCACACCGGCGCCGACCGCGTGAGCGCCGGCTCCGCGGAATTCGGTGCCGTCGAGGGCGCAATCCACCCGTTCCGCAAGTCGCTGGCCGAGCTGAACATCGGCGATGCCTTCGCCTCGCCGCTGCGCGAGGTGACGCTGGAGGAGATCACCGCGTTCGCCAAGGAAACCGGTGACACCTTCTACGCGCACACCGATCAGGCTGCCGCCGAGGCAAACCCGTTCTTCCCGGGCATCGTCGCGCACGGCTACCTGCTGGTGTCCTGGGCCGCCGGACTCTTCGTCCAGCCCGCACCGGGCCCGGTCCTGGCCAACTACGGTCTGGAGAACCTGCGCTTCATCACCCCGGTGCCTGCCGGTGACTCTATCCGCGTCACCCTGACCGCCAAGAAGATCACCCCGCGCGTCACCGACGAATACGGAGAGGTCGTCTGGGATGCGGTCATCAACAACCAGGCTGGCGAGATCGTGGCAACCTACGATGTGCTGACCCTGGTTGAAAAGGAAAACACCACCTACGCGAACTGGGCCTGACGCCCACTTCTTACTGCGATTCCCACGGCGTTGGCCCGGCTGCTTCGGCACCCAGGCCGGCGCCGTTGGCGTTTGGATCTGTCGCTGCTTATCAGGTCATGTGCAGATTATTTGTGGTGGTGCAGTTCCCGATGTGAGAAAGTATCGAGCAAGGAGCCCGGACTCATCCTCGAAAACGAAGGCAGCCCGTCCAAACATGACTGAGATCAAAAACCGGTGGAGCGAACGAGAGCAGCTGGAATTCTTCGGATCGGAAGACCTGGCCGGAATGCTCGTTGATTTGGTGCGTCCCCTCGGGTTGGAGGACGCACGGATCACCGTCGTCGAGCTGCACCACCGCCCCGGTGCAGGTGTTTCGGGTGTCTTCGAAGCCGCAACCGAGGACGCAATCCTGTATCTGGGGGCCACCGCGGAGAACCTTGAACCGATTCCCGAGGGGGTCGTGACGTTGTCCAGTCCCAAGGGGCAGGTCGAGGTGTGGCTTCATCCGGCAGATCCCCGTCTCCCGGGACTGGCCCTGGCGACGACGCCGGAATCCGTGCGGCGGCATTGGGGGAACGGGAGGAATCTCGTTGACCTCAGGACCTTGACCTACAGGCCATTGCGCCGTGCGGTCCTCAAAGCCACCTTTGACGACGGCCAGGAGGTCTTCCTCAAGGTTCTGCGCAAGGACGGCGACACGCTATTCCGGAAGCATGAGCTCTTGGCCGGGGCAGGAATACCCGTGCCGGAGCCGCTGGGTCCGCCCCTGAACGACGTCTTGGCGTTTGAAAAGGTCAGGGGCGTTTCCATGGCCGAGGAACTCATGCACGGCAACGCCATCCCCCTGCAGCCGGAAACGGTCCTTGCGTTGCTGGACGGGCTTCCCGCCGGACTGATGGAAGTCCCGGCGCGACCGGCCTGGTCCGATCGGTTGGGCTGGTACGGTCATGCGGCGCTGACAACCCTGCCGGAAGAAGCCGAAAGGATTGGCGGGCTGGTGCAGCGTTTGGGCAGGGTCTTGGAGGGTTCCCATCGCGGCGAGCTGGTCCCCACGCACGGTGACTTCTACGAGGCGAACATCTTCGTAGAACTTGGAAGCGTTGCCGGGCTGCTGGACATAGATTCGGCCGGTCCCGGTTACCTTGTCGATGACTTGGCATGTTTCCTTGGCCATCTTGTCGTCCTGCCTGCACTGGACGATCGATACGGCCGGGTGCCGGGCTATTTCGAAACCTATGCAACGGCATTTGCCAGGGAACTGGAATCCAGGGGCATCGGCGCCGATGGGCTGTTTGCCCGCGCGGCCTGTGTGGTCCTGTCGTTGGTGGCGGGAGCGCGAGACGAACAAGATCCCCAGTGGCGCGACGGCGCCCTGCAACGGCTCGAACTGGTCGAGAGGCTGCTCGCCCGGATCGCCTGAGCCGGGTGCCGCACCGGAAAACCCGAACATGAGAGCACTCTCATCCTCCTCTCCCTTTGGCCTCACGATGGCGGGTCATGCTGGAAGCAAGCCAGAAGGCCAATCCCATCCGAGGAGAAGAGAATCATGAAGAAGTCACGCGTGTTGTGGTCCGTCACCGGAGCCCTGGGAATCGTATCGCTTGGCGCCGGCGTAGCCATGGCCCAGCCATCCGTTTCCGTCACCGACCAACCGGCAGTGCAGGCAGTGGGCCAGCAACATGTCGCAGCAGGTGCTGCGGCGGCGACCGCGGGCACGGATTCGGTCTCGGCCCAGTCGGCGGTTTCGGCCAAGTCGGCCGTCTCGGCGAAATCCGCGGTTTCACCGATGTCGCCGAAGTCGCCGGTATCCCCGGTTTCCGCGATTAGCCCACAGTCTGCTCCGTCGGCCCCAACGTCGGACTAGACCAAGTAATCGCGGCGCGAAAAGATCCCCGGCTTTCCCCCAAGGCCGGGGATCTGCCATGTCAAGATGCATTTCGGGTGCGTAGTCCCCATGTGAGAATGGTCGGATGGGAAATGAGGGAATCCCGGCATTGCCGGTGGACCATGAAGGGGCACGGCTGATGTGGTCCAAGTATTCGGACAGCCATCCGGAAGCCGTGAACCTGTGCCCCGAGTACACGGTCGAGCATTTCGGGGACTCGGCGGCATTGGCCGACAGTCTCCTGAGGGAAGTCACCCACGGCCAGAAGAGGGCAACCTCGGCATTGGCCGCGGAATATGCGGCACAAGGAGAAGCCATTCCCCGCGTCGGGTCGCACTGGATCGCCTGTGACGGCGCAGGGAAACCGCAGGTCATCTTGCGTAGCGTCGAGCTGCGCTTGGGAGATTTTGGCAGTGCGGATGCGGCCTTTGCCTGGGACGAAGGCGAGGACGACAGGTCACTGGAGAGCTGGCGCACCGAGCACCGACGGTACTGGCAGCGTGGGTGTGCGGCACGCGGTGCCGTGTGGCGGGAAAGCGACGAGATCGTGTTTGAACGTTTTCGGGTCGTTTGGCCGCCGGAACTCGCCGACGGTTAGGCGCGGCCGCCCGACGGGTCGTCCAAGCGATATCCCATGCCGCGAACGGTCGTGAACCACTCGGCCCCGAGCTTGTTGCGCAGGTACCGGACGTAGACGTCAACGACGTTTGAACCGGGGTCGAAATCGTAGCCCCAGACACGCGAGAGTAACTGCTCGCGGCTCAGCACCTGTCCCTCGTTGCGCATGAAGGCCTCCGCCAGGGCAAATTCGCGCGCTGAAAGGTCTATCTCACGGCCCTCCAGCCTGGCCCGGCGGCTGCCCAGGTCCAGCTCCAGGGAGCCGACGCGCAGCACACGCGTATCCGATCCGTTGGCTTGCGGTCGCAGGCGCAGTCGAACCCGGGCGAGCAGTTCTTCGAACCTGAACGGCTTTGCCATGTAGTCGTCGGCCCCGCCTTCGAGCCCGGCAACGGTGTCGTCGATGCTTGAACGTGCCGTCAGGATGATGACCGGGGTGTCGACGTGTGTGCTTCGGATGCGTTTGAGCACCGAGAAGCCGTCCTCGTCCGGGAGGCCCAGGTCAAGGATGACTAGTTCAAAGTCCCCGGTTTGGGCAAGGTATCCGCCCTTCAAGCCGGTGTCGGCGATCGTCGGCTGGAATCCCGCCGACTTCAGGCCCTTGGCAACGAAGGAACTGATGCGCTCCTCGTCCTCGATGATCAGGATGCGGCTAATGATCTTCTCCTTCTGCGCGCAGGGGGATTTCCATGACGAAGGTGGAGCCCAGGCCCGGATCCGAGCTGACGCCGACCGTTCCATGGTGTGCGGCGGCGATCGCCGCTACGATGTTCAGGCCCAGCCCGGAGCCTTCGGTGCGTTTTGAATTGTGGCCCCTGCCGAATCGCTCGAAGATCCGTTCTTGGTCCTCCGGCGCGATTCCGATGCCCTCGTCACGCACCCACAAGCGAAGCTTTCGCTTTCCGTCGGCCGTGCCGTTGATGTTGGTCCCCAGCGTGATGGTGGTTCCCGGTGCCGAGAACTTGACCGCGTTCGAGCACAACTGCAGCATGGCCTGGGTGATCCGCTGTGGATCCAGGAGCGCAACGGCCTCGTTTCGATGCCCGACTTTCCAGGCCCGCTCGCCAAGAGGGCGCGCCGTGTCCAGGAGGTCATCCAGCAGGGTTCCAACATTCGTGGGCGCCGGGTGAACAAAGTCGATCCGGTTTGACTTGGCCAAGGTCACCAAGTCGTTGATCAGGAACGACATCCGGTCCAGTTCTGCCAGCGCTATGTCGCGGGACTGGTTGACGTCGCCGGGATCCAACGGGTCCATGAGTTCCAGGTGTCCCTGGATGATGGTGACCGGTGTCCGCAGCTCGTGGCCCACGTCATCCAGCAATTGGCGTTGCGATGTCATGGCGTTTTCCAGGCGGTCCAACATGGCATTGACGGTGGCCGTCAGTTCCGCGAGGTCGTCCCGCCCGACGACTTCGATGCGTTGGGCAAGGTCGGATTCGGAGATCTGTCGCGCAGTGTCCCGGAGCAGGGCGACTGGTCGCAGGATGCGACCCACCAACATCCAGCCCACGACCCCGGCGGTCAACAACACGAGGAGCCCCACCAGCAGGTACATCAGGAAACCCTGGTTCAGCGCGCGTTTTTCCGCCGTGTAGTCGTAGGCGAAAACCAGGTGCGCGGGGCCGGCCTGATCACCCAGTGCTACGGGCACCGAAACCGCCCGGTACGTTGTCGTTGCGGTGGGCACGGATTGCATGACCACGTCAGTGCGCGAAGTGCCGCTTGCCGCCCACGCAACGAATTCCGGATCGTTTTCCAGCCTGAGATCGACGACCTCGGGTGCCGTCCACCGCACCTTTCCGTTGACAATGCTCAGCATGCCTTCGTGGTTGGCGGGCAGGGTCTGCTGCATGGCGGTGTAGAGGAGGACCTCGGCCGTCACCTGTTCGGGGAAAACAGTCGGGTCCGAATGGCGTGCAGCCAGCACGCGGAATTCCTCGACGCTGCGTTTGAGCGAGTCGTCGATGCGGGCGTCCATGCTGGAGAGCTGTAAGAGGTAGACCACGCTCCCGGTGACAATGAACGCGATGGTGATGAGTCCCAGCATGCCGGCGAGCACGCGCGAACGCACGGACCAACCCCGACGCGAGGCCTTGGACCTGGGGCGTATGTCCCGTTCGGTTTCGGGAGGCGCCGTCCCCGCGTGGCTAGTCGTCAATGTCGTCGCCGTCGTCATCATCGTCATCGTCGTCGGCCAGTGACGGCGGAAGCGGTTTGACCGGTGCAGATTTGCCGGGGACGAGGGTGGTCGGTGACGGCGAAGCGGAACTCGGGGTGGCTGGGGTGCCGGACGGCTCGGGATTCGCTGGTGCGATCGGGCGCGACTGGGTGGGGATGGCGCTCTGCTGGATGGTGATGCCAGGTCCAAGCTCGACCGGCGGGGGAGCCGTTGCCCCTTGCGCCACTACAAACACGCCGATGCCGAGGGCAGACAAAACCGCTGCCCAGAGTGCAACCCGACGTATCGTTCCAAATCCCATAGGAATCAGTATGGCCGATGTTGATGAGACGAAGATGAGAACCCGACACCGTGAACCCGCGGGTGGCTTGGTGCAATTGCCATTCCGGCGGCAAGTGTGGCCAACGGTGGGCTCAGGAAGGGATGACCGGCCGGGGGATTGAAACGGTGGAGAACTTATGGCCGGGGTGGGTTGCCCCCTCGGCCAGCGGGTACGCGCAATGGGCGGACCTGCCGGCCGAGCGGGCGGACGGATCGGCTTAGTAGGCCTTGACGCGCTGCTCCACGATCAGGTGGATGAGCGCGAACTGGCCTTCCTCGTCGATGGCCTTCAGCGCTGCCTCGAGTGCAGCGGGAACGTCGGCGTCGTTCTCAACCCGGACCCCGAACCCGCCGAAGGCCTGTGCCATCAGGGCGAAATCGGGGTTCTTGAGCTGCGTGCCGGAAACACGCTCCGGGTAGTGGCGTTCCTGGTGGGTGCGGATGGTGCCGTATTCCTGGTTGTCCATGACGATCACCAGCGGGGTCGCGCCGTACTGTGCCGCGGTTGCCAGTTCCTGCCCGTTCATCAGGAACTCGCCGTCTCCCGCGATGGTGACGACGCGGCGGCCCGGGAAGTTCAGCGAAGCCGCGATGGCCGAAGGAACCGAGTAGCCCATCGAACCGTTGCGGGCCGAAATCATCGAGGCGTATTCCTCGGTGGGGAAGTAGCGGTGTGCCCAGTTGGTGTGCTCGCCGGCGCCGAGGGTGACCATGGCATCGTTCGGCAGGTCCTTGACCAGGTTGGCCATGAGCGTGTCCATCTTGGCGGGGCCTGCGGACGGCGTTGCCGGGGGCAGCGCCGAGAACTTCACCTGTTCGGCGCGCATGCGGTCGGTGAATGCCTTCCATTCCGGCTTCACGTCGAGATCCATCATGACGAGGTCGCGGACGAATACGTCGGGCTTGGAAACGATCTGGTGGGAAACCGCGCCCGAACGTCCGCGCAGCGACGGGTCGATAGTGACCAGGAAGTTCTTCTTGCTCCAGTCCTGGCGAACCACAAAGCCGTCGGTGATGACGTCACCGGGGACGGTACCGACGAAGACCAGAAGGTCGGTTTCCTCCAGCAGGTCGTACGTCGGCTTGGGGCGGCCGTAGCCGATCGGGCCGACGTAGGACGGGGAGCTGAACGGGACGGTGCCTTCGCAGCGCCATTCAACGGCCGCCGCGATTTGGTGATCTTCCAGCCATTTGGTCAGGGTTGCGGCACCCTCTGCGGTCCAGTCGTTGCCGCCCACGACGAACAACGGCTTGGTGGATACCTCGAGGGCGGACTTGAGCTGCTTCCAGTCGGTGACGGTCATGCCGCCCGCTGCGACGGGAATGATCGGGTGCAGCGTGGGTTCGATCATCTCGCGGATGATGTCCTCGGGCAGGCCGACGACCACCGGACCGGGACGTCCGCTCATGGCGGCAAACATTGCCTCGGCAACGATCTCCGATGCACGCTCGGGGTGGTCCAGGACCATGACGCGCTTGGCTCCGGTGTCGAACCAGCCCTTGATGTCGAATTCCTGGAAGGCCTCGCGGTCGCGGTGGGCGAACGGGATCAGACCCACGAACAGCACCATGGGCGTTGAGTCCTGCCATGCGGTGTGCAGGCCGACGTGTGCGTTGGCGGCACCCGGGCCGCGGGTGACCATGGCGATGCCGGGGCGCTGGTGCATCTTGCCGTCCGCCTCGGCCATGTAGGCAGCTCCGCCCTCGTGGCGGCAGACGATTGTTTCAATGGGGGAGTTGTGGAGTCCGTCAAGGACGTCGAGGTAGCTCTCACCCGGAATGACATAAGTGCGTTCCACACCGTGGGCCACCAGGGTATCAACGATGACATGCCCTGCCGACTTCTTGGTCGGCGTCGGGGTCTGCGCGTGTGCCTGTAGGGTCTGGGTGCTCATTGGTCATTGCTCCTTGCTGTCGCCGCGGGTGCCCGGGGACTTATGCTGCATGGCGGGCACGTCGTTGTGCCGCGCTGGTCGAATGAAAGCTAAATTTTCAGCAAATGTACATGATGCTTGCTGACTGCCCTAAGTATGGTACGAAATGCACCCGTCACAATAGGGCGTTGATCACTATGACTTGTTTTTGCTATCACGACTTGTTGCAAATTTCCGATCGGTGGACAGGTTGTGTATTCGAGAATACTGAGTATGTAAGATGGGTGCAGAGAATACCGAGTATGCAGGAGTGGTTGTGTCCATTAGACATTCATTGTTGGTCATGCTTGACCGACAGCAGCGCTACGGCTTCGAGCTGCGCGAGGAGTTCGAGCGCTCCACCGGCAGCACCTGGCCGCTGAACATCGGGCAGGTCTACACCACCCTTGATCGACTCGAGCGCGACGGGCTGGTCAGTGACATGGGAACGGATGAGGCGGGGCACCGCTACTACGCGATCACCGACTCCGGGCGGCAGGAAGCCCGGAACTGGTTTGCCACACCTGTGGCGCCGAGCGCGCCGCCGCGCAACGAGCTGGCCATCAAGCTGGCCCTTGCCCTGGGTACGCCGGGCGTCGACGTGGCGGCCGTGGTGCAGACCCAGCGCTTGGCCACGATCCAGACGATGCAGGGTTATGTGCGCGCTCGGCGGGAAGCGGACCGCGAGAACAATGCGGCCGACCTTTCCTGGCGGCTGGTCCTCGAATCGCTGATCTACTCGGCCGAGGCCGAACTCAAGTGGCTCGACCACTGTGAAGCAAAGATG
Source organism: Paeniglutamicibacter sp. NPDC012692 (assembly GCF_042901625.1). Lineage (NCBI taxonomy): Bacteria > Bacillati > Actinomycetota > Actinomycetes > Micrococcales > Micrococcaceae > Paeniglutamicibacter > Paeniglutamicibacter sp. NPDC012692. Next base: position 1,475,682 of record NZ_JBIBDE010000001.1, on the reverse strand, counting down.
CCATCGATGGCAAAGCAGTCTTCTGTCGCATCGGCCGGTGCAGCCGCGCCCAAAGTAAAGCCAGCCCGAATGGAGGCCTCCTCATGAACGCCCGCAATCGTCGGCAACTTCTTGAACTGGACTCGGTCACCAAGACCTACGGCCAGGGTGCAACCTCTGTGGCAGCGCTGCGCGAGGTGTCGTTCAGCGTCGACGAAGGAGAGTTCGTTGCAGTCATGGGCCCTTCGGGCTCCGGCAAGTCGTCGCTTCTCGCCCTCGCTGGCGGCTTGGACACCGCTACCAGCGGAGAGGTCTACCTCCAGGACACGCCGTTGGGAAAGTTGAACCTGAACGAGCTTGCCCGGCTGCGCCGACGCGCGGTGGGCTACGTGTTCCAGGATTTCAACCTGATCCCCACGTTGACCGCGGTGGAGAACGCCGCATTGCCTCTCGAGCTTGACGGGTGGAAGCCCGCCAAGGCCCATCGCGTTGCCACGAACGCACTGCGCCAGGTGGGGATCGAGCACCTGGCCAACCGCTTCATGGACCAGCTCTCCGGCGGACAGCAGCAGAGAGTCGCGATTGCCCGTGCCATCATCGGCGAGCGACGCCTGATCCTCGCCGATGAGCCCACCGGTGCGTTGGACTCGGTGACGGGCAACGGCGTGCTGGAGGTCCTGCGTGAGCGTGCCGATGCCGGCGCGGCCGTGGTCATGGTGACCCACGAGCCGCGGCATGCAGGTTGGGCCGACCGCGTGGTGTTCCTGAAGGACGGCCGCCTCGTGGACCAGACCGCGCTGCAGAATGACCCTGCATCTTTGTTGGTGAGTCAATGAGTTTGGGCGGCAGCAGGCAAAAACCAAAGGACCGCCCCACTGCAAGACTTTCAGGAGCCTTAACGCGACGCCTCGCGCTGCGTGACATCCTTGCACACAAATCCAGATCCGCGTTGATCCTTGTGCTTATAGCCTTCCCCCTGATGGTCATCACCGCGGTCATGGTTGTCGTACAAAGTGGCATGCCCACGCGGGCCGAGGATGCGACTATGCGTCTGGGACACTTCGAAACGAAGCTGGCATCACGGGACTTTGTCGTGGGAACAGTGCAACTTCCAAATGACTACTACGTGTCCACATCTGGTGATTCAAATATCACATACTCGTCTGTGCCCACGGTATCGACGGCGAATGAGGCCTGGGGTGATGATAGCCAAGGTCGAACGGGTGCCGCGGACCGTGCAACGCTGGAATCGGTGATCCCGAAAGATGCATCCAGCGTCATGCTGACGTCCTCACAGGCCCAAGTGCAGGGCGAAACCCTTAAGCTCGAGATGCCGGTAACCGTGGGGCAGATTTTCGATCCCCGGTTCGAGGGCCGATACGAACTTCTTGAGGGGACCTGGGGGTCGGCTGACGGTTTGCAGATCACCACCGATCTGGCCGAAACATTCGATGTTTCAGTGGGTTCCACTCTTCAGGTTGAGGGCAAGCCCCTCATTGTTTCCGGCCTCGTCAGGGATCGGTCGGTCTTTGCGAATTCCGGAAACATGTTCGTCTCAAGCCTTGGGCTCAGCAGTCGACAGGATTATGAGGTGTTCCTCGATCCGCGAAACGAGGTCGTGCAGAAACTTAACCCATACGAGACTTCTTTTTTTGTAGAGAAAATGGGGCACTCCCTTGAAGAGCAGGCTGGGTTCAATGCCAAAGGTGTCGGCAGCATTCAACGCGGGTTCCTGCTGGATCCTCCGCTGACTGATCAATGGACGGGCGTTGGCACCGGACGGGATGGGACCACAACACTTGAATCGAACCTCATGATTTTCATCGTGGCGTTCTTTGTGTTCCTGGAAGTGGGGATGCTGGCCGGTGCAGCGTTTGCGGTAGGTGCCAAAAAACAGAAACGTGTGCTGTCATTGTTGGCATCCAATGGTGCCGGACCGGGAACACTGCGGATGCTTGCCGGCTACACCGGACTCTATCTGGGCCTCGTCGGAATTCTGCTGGGAACGGCCTTGGGACTGTTGGTGGCATGGCTAACTATTCTTTGGGGCAACATGTTTGCGGTGGGATTCCCCGGCTGGCATGTTCCATGGGCAACTGTTGTACCGCTAATGATGCTGGCGCTGAGTTGCGCAGTGGTTGCATCGTTGGTGCCGTCATGGGTTTCCACAAAACACAGTGCCCTGCATGCGCTGCGTGGTGCCGGCAACCCAAGCGCGACTTCGGCCAAGAAGCCGATCGTTGGATACATCTTGCTGGGACTGGCTGCCATTGCGTGGGGAATTGGGCTGTACCTCGGATTATCTGCAACAACGCTCGCACTGCTGCAGGACCGTATCTCCCTGATCCAATACGCGTTCGTCGGGGGGATGCTTCTATGCACTGCTGGAATGATGCTGGTAATCGGCCGCGTTCTGGGTTTCGCCGGCAAAGTTGGCCACAAGCTACCGCTGTCCGGCAGGCTTGCCATCCGTGATGTTCACAGGAACGCTGCGCGCAATACTCCCGTCGTTGCCTCAGTTATTGCAGGGGTTGCGTTGACGACTGCCATAACGGTCGCAGTGGGAATGGGGCTTGCCATGGATGGACCAACAGCTGTTGGGGATTCGGACAGGATTTTGACCATTTCCCTGGCAAGCGAAGGCCCTGACGGCACAGCACCAAGCGGCGGAGGAGAGGACGCTGTCCTTGCCGAACTCGCTCGCCTTGGCCACGTCCCGGTGGAGAAAGCTATTACTCAGACCCCGTTCGCGGGGAAACATGAGTATGAACCAGGAGCTTTTGACTACAGCGATTACGGCTTGCTCTTAGCACCTAGTAGCAAATGCCGATACGGCGTGGACGAGCTCCTGAGCGCCGACAAACCAGATTACAAACAGATCCAGCGCTGGGCCGATGACTTGGACATGGCCTTGGGTAGTGCCGACCGGTTCAGTGCACGATACTGCAACATCGATCATTGGGGTGGTTCCCCGCTTGCCGGTGATTTCAATCCCGTGGTCACCGATCGAAAGGGGCTGGAACTGCTGCTGGGCAAGTCGATGTCGCCTGCAATCGGCAGGGCGTTCGACGAGAACAAGGTCATCGTTTCCGCACCCGAATATGTGAGCAGCGGCGGGGTCTTGAGAATCGCCGAGATCGACAGAGATTACACGTTGGAACTCACGGATTTGGATAGTGCCGGCATGAGCTACGGCAGGACTGGCAACCTTGTACTGGATCCAATCGCGAAGACTCTCGAGCTCGAAGCCGTGGAAATCAAGCCAGGGAGACCGACTGTCCCGCGAATCATCATTCCGCACAACGCGCTACGGGGAACCGGTGCAACCCTTGGCGGGGAGAGGCTGATGGTCAAGCTTGGGAAGTCGTTGTCCATGCAGGAATCAAACGACCTTAGTGCAGCGGTCCGGCAGCATGGCGCGTTCTACATGCCAACGGATACCCTTGGCGGGAGCGATCGCCTGATCGTAAAGCTACCGCTGTTGCTTTTGATTGCCGCTAGCTTGCTGGTGCTCACAACCACAGTGATCACCACGGGTCTGGCTCTTGCCGACGGGCGTGAGGACGCAAGGACTCTTTCGGGGATCGGTGCCACCACCAGGACCCGGCGAAAGTTCAGTGGCATCCAAGCAGGATTTACGGCCTTACTGGGAACGGGGTTTGGTTTCGTGCTGGGGGCGATCCCCATGTTGCTGCTGATGAGCATCATGTTTGGAATGGTTGACATCTCAATGGCCAAGCCGCTGTGGTTGCTCCTCGCCATTCCACCCGTGGCTGGAGCGCTTGGATGGCTCATGGTTCCGCGCAAGGTCGCCACGGCTAGGGTTGGAGCATGAATTCACAACACCTGCGGCCCACAGAACTGGCCTGGCTTCGTCCGTGGACGGATTCTATGCGGGATGTCGCGGCCGTGCTGGCGGCCTTCGACCATGACGACATGGCCGGACAAGCCGGTGAGCCAATCAATTCAGAGCTAGCTGCCCGGCGTTGGCTCGACGCCTGGGCCGATGGACCGCGGTCCGACGCCGTGGCGTTCGCGATCGAGCACGAAGGCCTCGCCGTCGGTCATGTGTCGGCCAGCGCCATTGACCGCAGGCATGACACCGCCTGGATTTCCTATTGGGTCACCCCTTCGGCACGGGGGAGCGGGCTTGCCTCCGCGGCTACCGCGGGGCTGGCCGACCACTGCTTCCACGAACTGGGGCTGCACCGGCTGGAACTGGCCCACCGGGTCAACAACCCCGGCTCGGGTCGGGTCGCAGTGAATGCGGGATTCATCCCCGAGGGCATCGAGCGCTCCAAGCTTCGGTACCTGGATGAGCACGGGAAGCCGGTCCGCTTCGACGTGCAAACCTACGCAAGGCTGCGCGACGATCCCGTGCCGCCCCTGACGCCGCTTCGCATCGGGACGTAACCGGGCGGTGCCAGGAAAACAGAATGGCCTGGAACATCAGTGATGTTCCAGGCCATTCTCAACGCTTGGCTGTTCTTGCCGGCTACGCGGTGTAGGGGCTTGGCGGGTACTCCGAGCCTGATTCGGCGTCGGCCGCAATTGACTTCGACGTGGGGAGGTCGCGCCAGACGAACCAGCCGTAGAGACCTGCCAGAACCTGGAAGACCGTGACGCCCAACAGGGCCAGCGCAGGGTTGCTGCCGAACAGAACCGCGACGTAGACGACGCCCGAGGCACTTGCCGCAAGCCATGCCCAACGGTAACCACAGGCGATGCCGATCAGCGCCACCACGAGCGTCGCCTCGGCCAGCAGCGAAACCAGCACGGCGGCGGTTCCGTCGCTGAAGATGAAGCCGGTGGTGAGCATCCGTCCCAGGCGCAGGGCGCCAAACACGACAAGCAGCGCCAAACCGATGAGCAGCGACTTCACCGAGAATTCGCGGCGGATCACCTTGCGGCCGAAACGGCCTGCCATCTCGTACTTGGAGAAGCGCCACAGGCCGAACGCGGCGGCCAGCATGGCCGGAACCGCGTAGAAGAGCATCGATATTTCGTACTGCAGGGCAACCACGGTGGGCCCGGCGAAAACAGCCAGGATTTGCGCCCACCAGCCCAGGTCGTTGCGGCGGGCCAGCAGCACCATGGCGATGCAGCTCAGCAGCGCCGATACCGCGAAGAGCGCTACCTGGGTGCCGGAATCGGTGCCCGGCGCCTGGGAGAAGAGGTTGTAGAAGAGTTCGTCCACGAAAAATACTGCCTATTCACAAAGATTGGGTGTGAGACGGTGCGAGAGCCTCAACTACTGATCGTAGCGTGAAACGTGGACCAAGCGCCTATCGGTCGCTCTTGTGCAACCCCTCGAACATCATGGTGATCGCATGTTCTTCGACCTGTTCGGCCGTGACGTTGCCGTCCTCGCGGAACCACTCGACCAGCGAGTTGATGGTGCCGAAGAGCAAACGGGTGGTGGTGCGCGGGTCGATGTCGCTGCGCAGCGAGCCCTCTTGCTGGGCCTCGATCACCAGGTCCGAGACCTTGCGGTCTACGGCTCGCCGTCGGTCGAGTGCGTCGCGCTCGATCTCAGTGTTGCCACGCAGGCGCAGCAGCAGGGTGACGTATTGCTGGCGCTTGACCAGCACCCGGATGGTGGAGCGCAGGAAGAACTTCAGGCGTTCCTCGGCGTTTCCGACGGTGGCGCGCTCGTCCTGGGCGATGGCCTCCAGCGGCACCAGGGCCTCGTCGAGGGCGAGACGCAACAGGTCGCCCTTGGATGGCACGTGGTGGTAGATCGCCGACTTGCTGATGCCGAGGTTCTCGGCGAGCTTGCCCATCGACGTGGCGTCGTAGCCGTGTTTGTTGAAGACCTCAACGGCAATCGAAAGCACCGACTCCTGGTCGTAGCCGGGACGTCCCCGCTTGCTTGCCGGGGGCTTCATTGCACTGGTGGTCATGGTCAGTCATTCTTTCATGAAGTCAGAATCGGCGGGGTGCCTGAAGATACGTGTTGGGGCGGGAACCGTTTCCGGATTCCCGCCCCAACACAGTTTCACGACTTACTTGTTGCGCAAGTCGTAGATGCGACGCAGCTTGCCCGAAGACCGGGCGAGGGTTCCCGGATCCATGACATCGATCTCGCAGGAGGAGCCGACGTGGATCTTGATGAGCTTGGCCAGTTCCTTGGCGGCTGCTTCCGCGCGGTCGCTGGTGCAGTCCTCGCGGCGCTCGATGCGAACGGCCAGCTGGTCCATGCGGCCCGGGCGGGTGATTTCCAGCTGGAAGTGCGGGGAGAGCCCCGGTACCTTGAGCGCCAGCTCTTCGATCTGCGACGGGAACAGGTTCACCCCGCGCAGGATGATCATGTCATCGCTGCGGCCGGTGATGCGGCCCATGCGGCGGTGTCCCTCGCGGGCGGTGCCGGGCAGCAGGCGCGTGAGGTCGTGGGTGCGGTAGCGGATGATCGGCAGGGCCTGCTTGGTCAGCGAGGTGAAGACCAGTTCGCCGTGCTCGCCGTCGCGCAGGACCTGGGTCTCGTCGAAGGCGTCCACGATCTCCGGGCGGAAGTGGTCCTCCCAGATGTGGCTTCCGTCCTTGGTTTCATTGGACTCGCCGGCGACGCCCGGGCCCATGACTTCGGACAGGCCGTAGATGTCGCAGGCGTCGAGGTCGAACATGACCTCGAGCTCGTGGCGCATTTCCTCGGTCCACGGCTCGGCGCCCAGGACGGCGGTCTTCAGCGACGTCTTGCGCGGGTCAATGCCCTGGCGCTGCATGGCATCGCCGATGGTCAGCAGGTAGGTCGGGGTGCACAGGATGGCGTCGGGCTCGAAGTCCTGGATCAGGGTGATCTGCTTCTCGGTCTGTCCGCCGGACATCGGGATCACGGTGGTGCCCAGGCGCTCGGCCGCGGCGTGCGCGCCGAGGCCGCCGGTGAACAGGCCGTATCCGTAGGCGTTGTGGACCTTCCAGCCCGGCTTCACGCCGGAGAGGCGCAGGCAGCGGGCGCCGAGCTTGGCCCAGTCGTCAAGGTCGGTCTGGGTGTAGCCGACGACGGTGGCGCGGCCGGTGGTGCCCGAGGACGCGTGGATGCGGGCGACCTCGTGCTGCGGAACGGCGAACATGCCGAACGGATAGGTCTTGCGCAGGTCTTCCTTCTCGGTGAAGGGGAACTTGGCAAGGTCGGAAAGTTCCTTCAGGTCCGTCGGGTGGACACCGGCGGCATCGTACTTTTCCTTGTACAGCGGCACGCGGTCATAGGCGTAGGCCAGGGTGTCCTGGAGTCGCGTGAGCTGGATCGATTCGATCTGGTCGCGACTCATGGTTTCTTCCGGATCCAACGGGTTTGGAAGCTCGATCCGGGTGGAGATCTGGGTCATTTCTGTGCCTATCGTGCTGTGTGTGCGGGAGGGGTGAAGCTGGGGGAGGGGAACTAGGCGCGCTTGGGGATGGTGCGCGAACGGCCGCGGAATTCTGCCAAGATCTCATCCTCCGCGCCGGGGACCGACTGGAAGACCTGGATGTCATAGATGCCACTGCGGCCGGACTGCTGGCGGCGGTTCGCAACGGCCGTGAGCAGGCGTCCGGGAATACCGGGCTTGAGGAAGTTGATGTCGACCCCGGCGGCCACGGTGATGGAGTCCTCGGAGCCGGTGTGCGGGTTGCAGGACAGGGCGAATGCGGTATCGGCGAAGGCGAAGATCATCCCGCCGTGGGCGATACCGAAACCGTTGAGCATTTCCTGGCGGAGCTTCATGGTGATGGTCGCATGACCGTCGGCGACCTTGGTCACTTCAATGCCCATCCATTGGGTGGCATAGTCGTTCTTCAGGATGGGATGTAGTAGTGGTGCGTCGACGTCGATGTCGCTCATGAAGGTCCCTTCAGTTATTTACCGAACGATCATTAGGTAATCCTGAAATGTGAGATAAGTCAAGACGCGAGCCTCGAAACGCCGTCATTTTGGGCTCGTTCGGGCACGAATTTCCTCCCAACGGAACGATACGTCCAGAGCCCCGTGGACGAGGGTGCAGGTGTCCCACATGGGATTTTCGGTGCAGCCGGGATTTCCGGGGAGATGCTGCGGCGATTTTGCCGGCAAGCCGACCTTGCATGGGACGAAAGTCCCTAGCTGCCCCTCCCGGTTCAGGGGCAAACTCAAGAGTGGAGGACCTTCTGGATTATTGAGGAGCTGAAAACCGATGCGTAAATGGCGGCGTTGGGAAGACTGGACGGTGGTTGTCGCGGGCTTGGCCATTGCGTTGACCCCGTTGTGGAGCGAGGCGATCGGAAATTCCGTTCCGCTGATGATTACTTCGGGCACCTTGCTGGTAATTGTCGGAGTTATCAACTTGGCCGGGCCAAACCTCTACGGCATCGAGGCCGGACAATTGCTGGCGGCCTTGATCGCCATCCTCTTGCCGGGACTCGGATACTTTACCGGAGTCAATGTCCCGGCCATGACCTCGTGGATCGCCGGTGGCATCGCATTCATCGCCACCATCCTGGCCATGAAACCAAGCGTCAAAGCCTCTCACGAAGTGCAGCATCAGTGAAGCTTGATGCCCGGGCCTTTGGCTTTGAAATGCTGAGTGAAAAATCATGATGCGCCTTCGGGGAATCGCCCCGAAAGCGCATCTTTTTTTGCGTCCGGGCCACCGCGGTGTCGGGCGCCTCATGCCATGAACGAACCGGCGAAGCTGCACCTGGCACGAATCAAGCCAAGACCAAATGAACACAAATTCGGGCCCGGTGCCGGTAGGCCCGGGCGGATGACGGGTGAATTGATTTCGGCAATGGTTCTCAATGTGGTTTTTGCGGCCATCGCGCTGTACGCCCTGTACTTCGTGATCCGCGCTGCCGTCCGAGACGGCATCAAGCTGGCGAGGACTGCCGACACAAGCAACGCCAACAATGATGTCGGCAACAGCCTCCAGGATTGACACGGAGGCAGGTTCCATCAGTCCGCGTAGATCTTGGCGTACAGGTCCTTGATGAACGGTTCCTTGACCGCGTTGTAGTCCATGACCAGGCCGGCGCCGCCGCCTCGCTCGTTGACCTCATGCGCGGCCGAGCGCTTGATGCGGGCGTATGCCTCCCGGTCGTCGGGATTCCGGCGCAGCCAGTCCATGTAGGACCGCATGCGCGAGGTCTCCGGGCAACCCGGGGCAAAGACGTGGAGGTTAACCGGTGGAAGCCCGCTGCCCTCCGCCGCGACCAGCAGCCGGTGGGCGTACCAGCGCGGTTCGCGCAGCCGCAGGGCGAACCCCGCGGCCTCGAGGTCCGGAACGTAGCCGGACTCGGCCGCGGGGTCGGCAACCGTCAGCACCACGTCGACGATTGGCTTGGCGGGCAGGCCCGGCACCGAAGTCGAACCCAGGTGCTCCACCGCGACGGCCTTGGGCCCCAGCGCGGACCCGATGCGCCCGGCGAGCGCGACGAAGTCGTCGCTCCAGGATTCCCGGGGCTCGACGACGGCGACCTGCACGGGTACGGGGGAGCCATTGACCCATTCCACGGAAGACGAATCCGTCTCCGGGTTCCGCACCAGCGGCAAGTGGGGCAGCACGCAGATGTAGCGCCGGTTCTCCGGCCAGCGCGGGTCGGCGGCCGAGTCGCTGCATTGGAATCCGGAGTTGAGGTAGAACCCGATGGCGTCTTCATCCGTGCGGGCCACGACCATGGCCTCTTCGAGCGCCTGCACCCGGTTCACCAGCGCCCGTGCCACGCCGTGCCGACGAAGGGCCGGTGCGACAGCGAGGTACTCGATCTCCACCGCGTAGGCATCGAGCCGCCGGTAGACGGCCAGCGCCTGCGGATCTCCGTGCGGGCCGGGCACCACCAGCAGCTCCATGTCCGCGATCTGCGCGACCAAGGCATCGAGCTCCGCACCGGTGGCGTCGCTTGCCTCGGTGAGCAGCGCCCGGAATGCGGGGTTCGTGGCGAACCCCGCGTTGGACGCGCTGGTTATTTCGGGCGTGGTCATGCCCCCGCTGGGTTCAAGCCCAGGGTGTCGAGGGCGAAGGCGTAGTCCCAGGCGCGCGTCTTCCAGCCCTCGTAGCGGCCCGAGGCGCCGCCGTGGCCGCCGTCCATCTCGATCTTCATGATGATCGGCTCGCCGCCCGTGGTTTCCTCGCGTAGCTTCGCGACCCACTTGGCCGGCTCGACGTAGAGCACGCGGGTGTCGTTCAGCGAGGTGACGGCCGCGATCTTCGGGTAGGGCAGGGCCGCGACGTTTTCGTACGGGGTGTAGGACTTCATGTACGCGTAGACCTCCGCATCCTCGATCGGGTTGCCCCATTCCTCCCATTCCAGGGCGGAGAGCGGCAGCTCCGGGTCCAGGATGGAGGTCAGCGCGTCGACGAACGGCACCTGGGCGATGATGCCCGTGTAGAGCTGCGGGGCAAGGTTCGCCACGGCGCCCATGAGCAGGCCGCCGGCGGAGCCGCCTAGGGCCACCACACGGGACGGGTCGGCCCAGCCGGTGTCCAGCAGGTACTTGGTGGAGTCGACGAAGTCGGTGAAGGTGTTCTTCTTGGTCAGTTTCTTGCCGTCCAGGTACCACTGGCGGCCCAGTTCGCCGCCGCCGCGCACGTGGGCGATGACAAAGACGACGCCTCGGTCAAGAAGGGACAGGCGGGGGATGCCGAAGCCCGGGTCCATGGACGCCTCGTAGCTGCCGTAGCCGTAGACGATGACCGGGTTCGGGGATTCGTTGGTGACGCCCGCGCGGCGCAGGATGGTCAGCGGGATCTTGGTGCCGTCCGCGGCGGTGGCCCACTCGCGGGTGGCCAGGTAGTCGGAGGAATCGTAGTTGTTGACCTGGGTCTGCTTGCGCAGGGTCAGCGTGCCGTCTGCAAGCGTGTAGTCGTAGACGCGCGAGGGAGTGAAATCCGAGGTGTAGTGCAACCGGATCATTGGCGACTCGAGCTCCGCACCGGCCAGCGAGGCGGTGTACAGCTCCTCGTCGAAGGCCGGTTCCACGGCCGGCTGTTGCGCGTCGGTGCCAAGGCCCGCCAGCGGCAGGATCTGCACGCGTTCGGTGGTGTCCTTGCGTACGGCGATGACCAGGTGGCTTGCGGTCGCCGCGGTTCCCTCGACCTTGACGGTGTCCTGGTGCTCGAGGATGGTCGCCCATTCCTGTTGCCCGTAGGGGAGGCCGACCTGGCCGGCGGGCAGGAGCGAGACCATGTTGTTCAGGGCGTCGCGGTCGTGGGTGATCACGTAGGCGCGCTCGCCCACCAAGGTGATCGGGTCCATCGAGTGCAGGATCCGGTGCTCGCGGGACAGGAGCATGACCGGGACGGCGTTTTCGTCGTTCAGGTCCAGGGCAAGGGTCTCCGAGTATTCGGAGTTGCCGATCGAGATCATCAGTTCGGTGCGGTCGGCCGACAGGTCGAAGCCGAGCCACATGCCGGGATCGTCCTCCTGGATGATGACAACATCCGTTTCCGGATCGGTTCCCAGGGTGTGGGCCTTGATCTGGTGCGGACGCCAGGACTCGTCGACGACGGTGTAGAACAGGCGGGTGCCGTCGGGGGAGAAATTCAGGCCGTAGAAGACGTTCTCGATGACGTCTGGCAGCAGCTCGCCGGTGGTCAGGTCCTTGATGCGCAGGGTGAAGCGTTCGTCGCCGGCGTTGTCCTGGGCGTAGGCCAGCAGGTTGCCGTCTTCGCTGACGGTCAGGCCGCCCAGGGAGAAGAAGGGCTTGCCTTCGGCCTCGAGGTTTCCGTCGAGCAGCACCTGTTCGCCCTCGATGCTCACGCCGGCCTCGATGGCCGGCGGAGTCCAGTCGGCGGCGATGTCGCCGGTGTCGGTTGCCGCCACGCGGCAGTGGATCGAGTATTGGGAGCCCTCGGCGGTCCGGGTGAAGTACCACCAGCCGCGCTTGCGGGCGGGCACCGACAGGTCGGTTTCCACGGTGCGTTCCTTGATCTCCTGGAAGATCGCCTCGCGCAGGGATTCCTGGTTGGCCGTGACGGCCTCCGCGTAGGCGTTTTCGGCGCGCAGGTGCTCCAGAACCTCGGGGCTGTCCTTCTCACGCAACCATTCGTAGTTGTCGATGAAGGTGTCCCCGTGGTGGGTACGGGTGACGGGGACCTTGGCGGTCACCGGTGGCTGGGGCGTCTGCTCGGTGTGGCTCATGCTCCTATTCAATCCGAACCACGGGCAGTCCGTGCGATGCTACGCCCACCGCGTACAAATCCGGTCGGATCGGGGCTGCGCGGACAGGACCGCGGGAGGCGTCAGGAAGCGGCGGGCTTCCAACGGCTGGCCTGGAAGAGCAGTGTGGCGAGCAGGCAAAGCACTCCGAGAACCAGGAACGCGAATGCCGCCGTGTTGTAGGTGGACAACATCGAAGGGTCGAAGGAGAAAGACTCGTTGTCGCCCGTCCCATTGGGGACCCGTGACTTCTCGGACCCCACTCGTTGCAGGATGAATGCGGTGAGGAACATGCCGCCGGTCAGGATCCACAATCCCAAGGCGTAGGGGTTCCGGGGTGTCGAAGGGGTCGTGGGCTTGGTCGGCGCGGCATCCGCTGCCGTGGTCTGGGAATCGCTCATGACCTGAGCCTACGCAGTCCAAACACGGTCGTGTAGGTTCGCCCCGGTGATCGGTTCGAATCGATATCCGACATGGCAGGATGGCTTCATGAGCGAAGCGGAACAACCCACAGCCAACCCTGCCGCCAACGCCGCCGTCGCCGTCTGGGAATCGGTGCTCAGGTATGCGCCAAGCTTCTTGGAAGTCGACCGTGCCGTGTCCAGGCAACCCGGCTTCCAATGCGCGGTGGGCGTTGATGGCGAATTGATAGGGGCCTTCAGTGGCGGATACGCGCACCTGGGCCGGAGCGCCAAGCTGACCAACGAGCACCTGTTCAGGGTCGCCTCGCACTCAAAGACCTTCACCACCACCGCCGTCATGCTCCTGTGCGAGGACGGGGCGCTGTCTCTCGAGGGCAGGCTCGGCGATCTGGTGCCGACTCTGGCGGACAGTGACGTTTCCGGGGTAACGGTTCGCGAGCTGCTCTCGCACTCTGGCGGAATCATCAGGGACAGTGAAAACGCGGACTTCTGGACGCTCGGACGGCCCTTCCCTCCGGAAGCGGAACTTCTGGAGATTGCCAAGTCCTCCAAGGTGCTCGAACGCAATGAACACTTCAAGTACACAAACATCGGCTACGGGTTGCTGGGCCTGGTCATCGAGGCGGCGAGCGGACTGGGCTTTGCCGAGTTTGTGACCCTGCGTATCCTCTCCCCGCTGGGGCTGGCGAACACGGGCGCGGACCTTGACGGTCGCGCGCCGGAACTCGCCGCGGGCTATGGACCTCTGGTGCTGGCGGGCATGGACCACGCGTTGGATGCGCGGATCGAGATTGAGCACATCCACACCGACTCACTGGCCGCGGCCACTGGCTTCTACTCCACGGCAAGCGACATGGTCGCCTATTTCTCGTCCCACCTGGTCGGTGCTGAACCGAGCGTGCTCAGCGACGATTCCAAGCGTCTCATGCAGCGCAAGGTGGAAGACTCGGGCGTTGCCGGCCGCGGCTACGGTCTCGGGCTCATCCTTCAAAAGGTCCAGGACCGGGACACCTTCGGCCACAGCGGAGGGTATCCCGGCCACATCACCCGTTCATGGGTTGTCCCCGAAACGGGTGTGGTGCTCAGCGTGCTCAGCAACGCGGTCGATGGTGCGGCAACTTCCTGGGGAGAAAAGCTCTTTGCCCTGGCGGCGCTCGCCGAACAGAAGACACCGGAGTCCTACAACGGCGTCGAACCCGACACGCTGTCCCGGTTCACGGGCCGCTTTGCGGCCCTGTGGGGCTTGCAGGACATCGTGGAACTGGGCGGCAAGCTGTTCATGCTCGAACCCGGGGGAGCCGTGGATCCCAGGACCACCGTGCCGCTGGAATTCGTGGATGAGCGCACCCTGAAATCGGCCGATCCCAACGGATTTGGCGGGTATCGGGAACCCGTCCACTTCGAGTTTGACGGGCGCGGTGCCAGTGCACTTCGCGGACCCGGCGGAATGCGCTTCGTGCGTCAGGAAGATTTTGTATTCCCCAAGGTGCTGCGGCCAACGAAGTAGCGAGTTGCCGACGAAGCCGCAGAAAGTTTCGTTTGCCAAAACAGGCTCACCAGCATTGATTTTCAAGAACTCTGGATCGAAAATTGGGAGCTCGTACTTGACCGTTTTCTCGGCTGGTGGTGTGACCGGCCACGCGCAGCAACTATGCTATGACCCGTGTTAAAGCCATCGCAGATTGGTGGCTTGGCCATATATGGGAGAGTGAACAAGACTTGAAAACGTCTAAAATGACAGGTGGCCCCCGTGGCTGGCTGAAGGCGGTGACGGCTGCCATGTTGGGCCTTTTCCTGCTGCTTGGTCCAGCGGGTCCAGCCTTGGCCCAGCAGGGCGACGATGGCGTCGCAGGCAAAACCTTCGTCATTGGAACCGATACCACCTTCGCGCCTTTTGAATTCCGCGAGGGGGGTGAACTGACCGGCATCGATATGGACCTGATCCGTGCCATTGCCGCGAAAGAAGGATTCAAGGTTGAAATCCGTTCTCTGGGATTCAACGCCGCATTGCAGGCGCTGAGTTCCAACCAAGTCGACGGCGTGATTGCCGGCATGTCGATCACCGACGAACGCAAGCAGGTCTACGACTTCTCAGAGCCCTACTTCGAGTCCGGGGTTCAGATGGCGGTCGACAAGAACGACAACTCCATCAAGGGCTACGAGGACCTCAAAGGTAAGACGGTGGTTGCCAAGACCGGGTCCGAGGGCGAGTCCTATGCCAAGTCGATTGCAGGGCAGTACGGGTTCACCGTCAAAGCCCTGGACCAGTCGGCAACCATGTACGAGTCCGTCAAATCCGGTTCCGCCGTGGCAGTCTTCGATGACTACCCGGTCTTGGCCTATGGCATTGCACAGAACAACGGACTTAAGACCGTCACCGACAAGGTGCCCGGCGGATCTTACGGATTCGCGGTGAACAAGGGCCAGAACACCGCCCTGCTGGCCGCCTTCAACGACGGGTTGGCCAAGTTGAAGGCCGACGGTGATTACCAGAAGATCCTGGACAAGTACCTCGCCAATCCGACCGCGGCAGTCCCCACCACCTTCGTGGACCTTTTGGTCAAGTCCTTCCCGGCACTGATGAGCGGCCTGAAAAACACGCTTTTGGTGACCTTGATTTCCTTCGCCGTGGCCATGGCGATTGGTCTTTTGGCAGGGTTCATGAAGATCTCCCACAACATCGTGTTGCGCGGCATCGCGACCACGTTTGTGAATGTGTTCCGAGGGACCCCGCTGCTGCTGTGGGCCTTCATGTTCTACTTCGGCATCCCGCAGCTGACAGGGCAGCCGATCAGCATCTGGGTGGCAGGCGTGTTGACGCTGTCGTTGAACTCCGGTGCCTATGTGGCCGAGATCGTGCGCGGCGGCATCCAGTCTGTGGATCCCGGGCAGCTCGAGGCGTCGCGTTAGCTGGGCCTGGGTTACGGCAAGTCCATGCAGAAGGTCGTGGTTCCGCAGGCATTCAAGATGATGACGCCATCCCTGATCAACCAGCTGATCATCATGCTTAAGGATTCCTCGTTGCTGCTGGCCATCGGCTTCGCTGAACTTCTCTACCAGGGCCAGCAGATCTACGCCGCGAACTTCCGCGTCACCGAGACCCTGCTGATCGTGGGCGCCATCTACTTCGTGGCCATCATGGCCCTGACCAAACTGGCAAACTACGCCGATAGGAGGTTCAACAAGTGAGTGCATCACCGGTTGAAACACAGAAGCCAGCCAAGATCACCGTCAAGGGACTGCGCAAGTCATTCGGGTCCAACGAGGTGCTTAAAGGCATCGACGTGGAAATCGGTGAAGGCGAAGTCGTTTGCATCATTGGGCCTTCAGGCTCGGGCAAATCCACTCTTCTTCGTTGCTTGAACAAGCTCGAGGAAATCTCCGCGGGACACGTCATCGTGGACGGCTTCGACGTCACCGACCCAAAGGTCGACATCAACGAGGTGCGTCGCCACGTGGGTATGGTGTTCCAGCACTTCAACCTGTTCCCCCACATGTCCGTTGCGGAGAACATCATGTTGGCGCCGGTCGAGCTCAAGAAGGCAACAAAGCCCGAAGCCCGTGAGCAGGCCTTGAAGCTGCTTGATCGTGTTGGACTTCGCGAGAAGGCGGATGCCCGTCCGGCTTCGCTGTCCGGCGGGCAGAAGCAGCGAGTGGCCATTGCCCGTGCATTGGCGATGAACCCCGGCATCATGCTCTTTGACGAAGCCACCAGCGCGCTTGACCCGGAGATGGTCGGGGAAGTGCTTCAGGTGATCCGTGATCTGGCAGCCGAAGGCATGACCATGGTCTTGGTGACACACGAAATGGGCTTTGCCAAGGAAATCGGCGATCGTGTGGTCTTCATGGCTGACGGAGTGGTTTGCGAGTCGGGCAAGCCTGCCGACCTCTTTGGCAACCCGCAACAGTCTCGCACCAAGGAATTCCTCTCCAAAGTGCTCTAGGGGGTTCGATCAAGCAATAGCGCGCCGCACCTGCAACGCGAGGTGCGGCGCGCCTCTGCGACTGCATCCGAAGGAGCATGATCAATGTTCGAGCCTCCCATGTTTTTCACCGGATCCCAGCACTATGGTTGAGGCAATACCGGTGCACTTCTTGGGAGAGGCAACAAATCATGGGACTTTTTAGAACTGCCGGACGAGCCGCAGTCGCGGGTTCAGTGGTTGGCCGTGTCCAGCGCAAGCAGCAGCTGCGATTTGCCGCCGAGGACGCTGCAGCGGCTGCGGCAGCTGCTCCGGTTGCCGTGGCGGCACCGGCGGCCGCACCCGTCGCTGCCCCGCCGTCGTCAATGGACCTGACCGACCACAAACTTTCACAGCTCAAGCAGCTGGGTGAGCTCCGTGCCGCCGGTGTGCTGACGGAATCGGAATTCCTGGGAGAAAAGGCCAAGATCCTGGCGCTGTAGGCAAGCGGCAGGAGCGGCGGATACCAACGGTAGCCCGTCGACGACGAAGGCGGTTGTGCACCCACCACTGGTGGGCGCACAACCGCCTTCGTTGCGTTCGGGAACGCGCCGGGATCCTGCCGCGCCCCCGGCTCAGTCCTTGGAGCCGGGGTGTTGGCCCGAGCCGTAACCGATGCCCGGTTTCGGGTGGCCAATGAGTTCGGTGACTGTCACGAAGTGGTAGCCCTTCGCGTCAAGGTCCTTGAGGATCGTGGGCATGGCGTCGACGGTGGACTTGTGGATGTCATGCATCAGGACGATTGAGCCGGGAACGATCTTCTCGGCGGCCTTGATCGTGGATTTGGTGTTGCGGGTTTTCCAATCGAGGGTGTCTACGTCCCACAACGCGATGGGGACGGCGAGATTCTTCTTCAGTGACCTCGGAAGCGAGCCGAACGGCGGTCGGACCAAGGTCGGCTCGACTCCCGCGGCCTGCTTGACGGCGTCATCGGTCTTTTGCAGGTCTCGCTTGGCCGCGGCAACCGACATCTTGGTCAGGTCCTTGTGCGCCCACGTGTGGTTTCCGATTTCGTGTCCCTTGGCGACCTCGTCGCGCACGATCTGCGGGTGCTTCTTGACGTTGCCACCGATCAGGAAGAAGGTCGCCTTGGCGTCGTACTGGTCCAGCAGGGACAAAAGTTCCGTGGTGTAGCTGCCGGGCCCGTCATCGAAGGTCAACGCAACGCATTTGACCTTGCTGCAATTCGGCGGTGTCCGCTCCGCCGCGGGCTTCGCCCCCTGGTCCTCAGAAGGGGGCGTTGCGGTTGCCTCCCCGGATTCCTCGGGCCCCGGGGCGAACGAGTACCTCACCCATTTTTCGCTCAGCGGGGCCGAACAACCGGCTAAGGAAAGCGTCAAGACGGCGGCGGTTGCGATGCTAAGGGCGGCAAGGCGAGAGCTCATGGTTCCTATGTTGCCGTTCGAACCTGCAAAGATCCTCAACCGGCGTGGCGTTTCGCCCAAAGCGTTAGCGAACCCCAATCTACGGCCGGCCGCGGAGACGCGTCATCCAAGCCACGCGGCGTCACATTGCCCGAGGCGAATCTCACAACGCTTGAATCTTCAACTAAATTAATGCAAAGCTTGAACCAGAACCTGCGGACCGGTTGATCCGGCCCGCCGCGCCATCCGCCACGAGTGGAGGCTGCGATCACCATAAGCCCGAAGGAAAAACCGATGGATACCTTTTCGAAAAGCCCCGCACTGACAACCGCCACCCAGACGCTATTGCGCGTGGTGGTTGGGTTCCTCTTCGCCGCGCACGGCTGGCAAAAATACGTCCAGTTCACCCTGGACGGAACGACGGCCGCCTTCGGCCAAATGGGCGTTCCCGAGGCTGCCCTGGTGGCGCCGGTCGTCGCCACGCTTGAACTGGTGGGTGGCATTGCCTTGATGCTGGGGGTGCTGACCCGCGTCTTTGCGGCGCTGCTGGCGCTGAACATGCTTGGCGCACTGGTCCTCGTGCACGCCCCGGCGGGAGTCTTCGTGGAAAACGGCGGCTTCGAACTGGTGCTGGTGCTGGCCGCCGGCGCTGTTGCCATTGCGCTGATGGGCCCCGGGCGGATTGCCGTGGATCGCTTCATCCTTGGACGCTCCCGGGCAAAGTCCGCGCTCCACGCATAAGCCGTAAAGCGGGCGAACCCCCGTGGCTGCACCGAAAGCAATTCGGTGCAGCCACGGGGGTTTTGCCGTTTGGGCCGGCAGGCCGGGCGCTACTTGGCGTCGATGGGCACCAGCAGGTCCTTGACCGACGGGTCGGTGCGGAGGAATTCCTGCACGGCGGGGTCTTGGAACGCCTTGACCAGGTTCTTGACGTTTTCGGTGTCCTGGTACTCGGTGCCGATGGTCAGCTGCCCGGCAAACTCGTCGGGCGCGGCCGGGGCAAAGATCTGCTGTTCCAGCGGGACCTTGGCCGAGACGTAGTACTCGGTGTAGCCGACGGCCGCATCCAGATCCGGCAGGGCGCGGGATTGCGCTGCGAAGTCGAGCAACTTGATCTTGATCCCCTTGGGGTTCTCCACGATGTCCTTCTGCGTCGCTTCGGCCTTGTTGATCCCGTCGGCAAGCTTGAGCAGTCCGGCGCGTTCCAGGAGCCAGAGTCCCTGGGCCTCGTTGGCCGGGTCGGAGTAGAGGGAAATGGTGGCGCCGTCGGGGATCTCATCCACCGACTTGTACTTCTGGCTCCAGATCCCGAAGCCCCAGCGGAAGACGGGGGTCGCGGCGGTGAGCTTGAAATCGGGGTTGGCCTCCAGCACCTGGCCCAGCCAGAGCTTGTGCTGGTAGATGGTTCCCGCAACCTCGCCGGTGGATACCGCGCGGTTCAGCGTCGTCGAATCGGCAAGGCCCTTGAACGCGACCTTGATGCCGTACTTGGGTGCCACCTTTTCGGCGACGAAGTTCACCAGGGCCTGTTCGGCGTGGTTGCCTTCGGCCGTGACAACCGTCAGGGTGGCACCCGCGACGTTGTTCGGCGACTTGTCTCCGCCGCCCGCGTTGATGGCCACCGTGGCGGTGACGGCTGCGACGACGGCCAGCGCGCCGACGGCCCATGGCCACTTCTTTTTCTTCTGGATGGTGAAGCCGTGGGCCTCGGGCCCGCCTGTGGTCTTGGTGTCCGTGATGGTCATGGGAGTTCTCTTTCGGGTGTGGGGGTGGGGGCGCCTGGAACGGGGGAGGAGTTCCGGCAGGGTGTGGGTGGATGGAAGGGTTTGGGTCCTAGCGGCGGCGCAGGTGCGGGGTCGTGGCCCGCACCAGGGCATCGCCAGCCAGCTGGACGATGGTGACCATGAGGATCAACAGCAGCACGGTGGCCAGCATGACCGTGTGGTCGAATCGCTGGTACCCGTAGGTCACCGCGACGTAGCCGATGCCGCCGGCCCCGATGGTCCCGGCGATGGCCGAGTACTCGATCATCGCGATGGTATTGATGGTCAGCCCGCCGAGGATCGCCGGAACCGCCTCGCCGAGTTGCGCGGTGCGGATGATCTGCAGGGGAGAGCCCCCGGAGGCCCGTGCCGCCTGGGTGACCGATCGCGGGACATCGCGCAAACAGTTCTCCACAAGCCGGGCGAAGAACGGGATGCCGGCCAGCGACATGGGGACGATGGCCGCGGCGATGCCGATGTTGGTGCCGGTGACGAACCTGGTGAACGGGACGATCGCGGCCATCAACACCAGGAACGGCAGGGACCGGCCGATGTTGACGACCCAGCTCAGCACCCCGTAGATGCCGCGGTGCTCGAAGAGCCCGCCCGGCGCCATGTTGTGCAGGGCGACGGCGATCGGGGTGCCGAGTGCCACCACGATCGCCATGACGATCCCGACCATCGCCAGGGTCTCGCCCAGGGCCGGAACCAGCAAGGCCGGCAGTTCCGTGAGGGGGGTGTCGGACAAAGCGCGGACATGCACCGCGCTGGAAAGTGTCAGGCCCATTGGAGTTGCTCCTCTTCCTTGGCGTCGGCCCCGGCCGTCGCGGGAATCCCCGCTCCGGCTTCCGGGCGCAGGGTGGCGCGCAGGCCGTGGCGGGCAAAGGCACGCTGGACCCTGCGGGCCTCGGCGCGCAGCCCCACCGTGGCGTTGCCGGTGCTGGTGCCGTCGATGCTCTGGATGGTGGCCGCCAGCAGCGCGACGGGCTCGCCGATCTCGGCGGAGACCAGCTGCAGCCAGTCGGCCGGGACGGTACGCGAATCGTAGGTGACGTACCAAGCCCGGGAGCCCGCGCCAGGTTCGGCCGGGGACAGGTGCGGCTGCAGGGCCCGGCCCAGGGCCGAATCGTGGTCGGTGAGCAGGTCCACGAGGGATCCCTGCTCCGCGATCCGGCCGTGGTCCAGCCGAGCCGCAGAGTCCGCAACGTGAAGGACGGTGTCCATTTCATGGGTGATGAAGACAACCGCAAGGTCAAGGTCGTCGCGCAGCTGGCGCAACAGCGACACCACAGAGCGCGTGGTTTCCGGGTCCAGGCCGGAGGTCGCCTCGTCGGAGAGCAATACCGAGGGGCGCAGCGCCAGCGCACGGGCGATGCCCACGCGCTGCAGCTGGCCGCCGGACAGCTCGAACGGGTAGTGGTCGGCCCGGTGCGAAAGCCCGACGCGGTCGAGCAGCTCTGCTACCCGCGACTTGGCTTCGGCGGGCGTGACGCCCAGGTACTCGAGCGGGAGGGCGATGTTTTGGGCGGCGGTGCGCCGCGAGAGCAGGCTGGCGGACTGGAAGACGGTTCCGATCCGGCGGCGGGCCACCCGGAGCTTGTGCTCCGGCAGCCCGGCGAGGTCCTCGCCGTTGACGATGACCTGGCCCGAGGTGGGCCGTTCCAGGAGGTTGATGCATTGGGCGAGCGTGCTTTTGCCTGCGCCCGAGGGGCCGACAACCGCAAGGATCTCGCCGCTTGCAACCTCCACGTCAAGGCCGTCGAGGACGGTGACGGCGTTGGCGCCGTGTCCATAGACCTTTGTGAGGTTTTTGAGGCTGATCATGAGGGGGAGCTTTCCGTCGTGGCGCGGTCCGGGGACCGTACCGTCTGGCTGGGCAGCTTCACCGGGGTGGACTGCCGTGGGGGAGTAAATCCATACTCCCGATGCCTGGCTTGTGGCGCCAGATGACGGTCACGGAGCGGCACGTGCAGTCACGCGGCGACGTATTCGTCCGGTCGATTGGGCTGGAAAACACCCTCTTTGACACAAAAGGTCACCTGCCGACACATGTGACGTCGTGTACTTGCGGGTAGCTCGGCAGCCTCTTTTGCCAAGGCGAGGCTGAAGCGCCAGTGGTACCGGTTCCGGGTGAACAAGAATAGCGCGGTGCGTGTTCGTCCGAGGCGATCCGGTTTCCAGCGCGTGCCAAGCGCGTATTCCAAGCGTTGCCCGAGCCGGTTGCGGGGCCATATTGAGTGCTGACTAGTGCGGGAACCGGTTTTGGCTGCGGTGGGAGGCGATTCGCAACTACCTTGCGGGTCCAACCTGCCAGCATGTCCAGGGCGCGGCTCGAGGTTTCGGGCTCGTAACCGATTGACGAAAAGGTGACGATCCGCATATCCTGAACGAACGGTCAGTAAATAAATGTTTTTGTCACAGTGAGGTGAGCACTATGGCTGCGCAGAATGAAAGCGGCGGAAAGCTATCCGCGGTACTTTCTCCTGAGGAGCAAGCAGGCAAGGATCGCTTCGACGCGATCATCGCCGAAGATTCCCGCATCGAACCACGAGACTGGATGCCCGAGGCGTACCGCAAGACGCTCACGCGTCAGGTATCCCAGCACGCGCACTCCGAGATCATCGGCATGCAGCCCGAGGCAAACTGGATCACCCGTGCTCCGTCGCTGAAGCGCAAGGCCATCCTGATGGCCAAGGTGCAGGACGAGGCGGGCCACGGCCTGTACCTGTACTCGGCGGCCGAAACCCTCGGCACCCCGCGCGACGAGCTCAACGAGCAGTTGCTCAGCGGACGTGCCAAGTACTCCTCGATCTTCAACTACCCGGCGCGTTCCTGGGCGGATATGGGGGCAATCGGCTGGCTCGTGGACGGTGCGGCAATCGCCAACCAGGTTCCGCTGTGCCGTGCCTCCTACGGCCCGTACGGCCGTGCCATGGTCCGCGTGTGCAAGGAAGAATCCTTCCACCAGCGGCAGGGCTTCGAAATCCTGCTCGAGCTCGCCAACGGCACCGAGACCCAGAAGAAGATGGCGCAGGACGCCATCAACCGCTTCTACGCCCCGTCCCTGATGATGTTCGGCCCGACCGATGACGAGTCCCCGAACTCCAAGCAGTCGATGGAATGGCGTATCAAGCGCCACTCCAATGACGAACTGCGCCAGCGTTTCGTCGGCATGATCGCCGAGCAGGTCAAGGTCCTTGGACTGACCCTGCCGGATCCGGAATTGCACTTCGACGAGGAATCCGGCAAGTGGATCCACAAGGAACTTGACTGGGAAGAATTCAAGGCGGTGATCGCCGGCAACGGTCCGGTGAACTCCCAGCGACTGGAGCGCCGCCGCCAGGCCCACGCCGAAGGTGCGTGGGTTCGTGAAGCAGCAGCGGCATACGCCGCGAAGATGGCTCGAAAGACTGAGGTTGCCTAAACAATGAGTGAAAACAACAGCGCCTGGCCGCTTTGGGAAGTATTCGTCCGTTCCTCGCGCGGGCTCTCTCACGTGCACGCGGGTTCCTTGCATGCCCCGGACGCGGAAATGGCGCTTCGCAATGCGCGCGACCTGTACACCCGCCGCAACGAGGGCGTCTCCCTGTGGATCGTGAACTCCAACGACATCATCGCCTCCGACCCGGACGCCAAGGGCCAGTTCTTTGAGTCCCCGCAGGGCAAGGACTACCGCCACGCGACCTACTACACCAAGAGCGAAGGCGTGAAGCACCTGTGAGCGCACACGACATCGACCACTCCCTGGACAGCTTCGGCGACGCGAGCGCCTCGGCGACCCGCGTCACCCCTGGCAACGCACTGCGCCCGGAGGACATCGCCATCCAGCAGACGGCCCCGAGCGAAGAGGTCGCACAGTACGCGCTACGCCTGGGCGACGACGCCCTGATCCTCGCACAGCGGCTCTCCGACTGGATCTCCCGCGGCCCCGAGCTCGAGGAAGACATCGCCCTGGGCAACATCGCCCTGGACCAGTTGGGCCATGCCCGTTCCTTCCTTTCCTACGCCGCATTGGCGTGGGACAAGACCGAGGACGACCTTGCCTACTTCCGCGAGGAAGAGGAATTTACCGCGCTGCACATCGTGCAGCAGCCAAACGGCCACTTCGGCACGACCATCGTGCGTCAGCTGATCGTGTCGATCTTCCAGCACCTGCTCTACTCGCGACTGCTCGAGTCCTCGGACGAGACCATCGCGGCAATCTGCGCGAAGGCAGTCAAGGAAGTGGACTACCACCGCGACCACGCCATCCAGTGGACGCTGCGCCTGGGCCTCGGCACCGAGGAATCGGCCGAGAAGATGCGCCACGCGCTGCAGATCCTTTGGCCGTACGTTGACGAGATGTTCAAGGACGAACCGCTCTACGACGTGCTCGGGGACGCGGGCGTCCGCCCGTCCACGCTGCGTGCGGCGTGGGACGAGGAAATCACCGCAGTGCTCGCCGATGCCGGCTTGGAAATCCCCAAGACCGGTTCGGCCATGAGCTTCGGCCGCCAGGGCCAGCCCAGCGAATACATGGGCTTCATCCTGGCCGAAATGCAGGTGCTGGCGCGCAAGCACCCCGGCGCCACCTGGTAAAGAAAGAAAGCTGAACGACGTGTCTGTTTCCACCGAGCGCTTGCTCGAAATCGCCTCACGGGTCACGGATCCCGAGATCCCGGTTCTCACCATCGAGGACCTCGGGATTCTGCGCTCGGTGCAACAGGACACCGAGGGCACCGTCCACGTGACCATCACCCCCACCTATTCGGGGTGCCCGGCCATGGACGCGATCACCGAGGACCTTGGCATTGCCTTCCGCGAGGAAGGCTTTGAGAAGGTCACGGTGAATCTGGTGCTCTCACCGGCCTGGACCACCGACTGGATGACAGAGTCGGGCAAGGCCAAACTCGAGGAATACGGCATCGCCCCGCCTACCGGCACGGGCCACCGAGGCCGGGTCACGGTGGGCATGGCCGTCAAGTGCCCACAGTGCCATTCTCTCAATACCAAAGAACTTTCCCGCTTCGGTTCCACCTCCTGCAAATCCATGTATCAATGCAAGGATTGCCTGGAACCATTTGATTACTTCAAGGTGCTCTCATGACAGATACCGCTGCCACGCCCGAAACGACCCGACGCCGGGCCACCTTCCATTCCCTGCGTGTCGCCGAGGTACGCCGGCTGACCGCCGACGCCATCGAGGTCACCTTCGAGGTCCCCGAGGACCTGGCCGACCAGTTCGACTACGTTTCCGGCCAGTACGTTGCCCTGCGCAAGGAACTGCCGGACGCCGAAGGCAACCCCTTCGAACTGCGCCGCAGCTACTCGATCTGCGCGGCCCCGGTACGCGGAGAGATCCGCGTTGCGATCAAGCGCGACCTTGGCGGCATCTTCTCCACCTGGGCGAACGAATCCCTCGCCGAAGGCGACGTCATTGACGTGATGAGCCCGGCCGGTGCCTTCATTTCCAAGCACAAGATGACCGGGATGAACGACCCGGAATCCATCGACACGGACAACGAAAACAACTTTGTGGCCGTTGCCGCGGGCTCGGGCATCACCCCGGTCATTGCCATTGCCCGCACGGTGCTTGCCGCAAACAAGAACACGCGCTTCGACCTGATCTACGCGAACAAGGCGGCCATGGACGTCATGTTCCTCGAGGAACTGGCGGACCTGAAGGACAAGTACCCGGCACGCTTCGCCCTGCACCACGTGCTCAGCCGCGAACAGCGCATCTCGCCGTTGCTCTCCGGACGCATCGACTCCGAGAAGCT
The DNA here is from genome assembly GCF_042901625.1 of Paeniglutamicibacter sp. NPDC012692. NCBI lineage: Bacteria > Bacillati > Actinomycetota > Actinomycetes > Micrococcales > Micrococcaceae > Paeniglutamicibacter > Paeniglutamicibacter sp. NPDC012692. The sequence goes on along the minus strand of NZ_JBIBDE010000001.1, from coordinate 1,450,325 downwards.
GCACACCATGCTCAGCACGGTGATCCGCACGCCATCGATCGACGAGTGGTTCCTCTGCGGACCGTTCGAACTGGTCCAGCTGGTGCGCGACAACCTTGCGGCCCAGGGTGTGGCGCCCGAGAAGATCCGCTTCGAACTGTTCACCACGGGTGAGCCGAACCGTCCCGAGGGGCACATCGGTCGCCCGGTGGTTGCCGACGACGGCGGGAAGAACTTCGAGATTTCCTTCAAGCTCGACGGCCTGCAGGGCGAGGTCAAGAGCCCGGTCAGCGCCCGCGAAACCATCCTGAACGCCGCACTGCGCGTTCGCCCGGATGTTCCGTTCGCTTGCGCCGGCGGCGTGTGCGGCACCTGCCGTGCCAAGGTCGTCACCGGCACGGTCGAAATGGACGAGAACTACGCGCTGGAACCGGACGAGGTGGAGAAGGGCTACGTCCTGACCTGCCAGTCGCGCCCGACCAGCGACAGCGTCCTGGTCGACTACGACGCCTAGGAATAATTGATTGTGGGGAAGGATCTGCTCATGGACGTGGGCGGGTCCTTCTCTTGTACCGACTGGAAAAGAGGACCGGATGATTGAACTAAGCATTTCCGGAGGCGTGGCAGAAATCGTGCTCAACGCCCCGCAGAAGATGAACGCGCTCGACGAGGCGGCCCTGGCCGAACTCGAGGCCGCCTACGACAAGGCAGCCGAGGGCGTCGAAACCGGTGATGTCCGTGCCTTGCTGCTGCGCGGCGAGGGCCGCGGATTCTGCGCCGGCCGCGACATCTCGGGGGTCACCCCGGCCGACGATGACGTGTTGGGTTACCTGGGTGGCAAGGTCCAGCCGCTGCTGGCCAAGATGTCGTCGTTCCCGGCACCGACCTTCGCATCCGTCCAGGGCGCCTGCCTGGGTGTCGGACTCGGCCTGGCCATCGCCACTGACGTTGTCTACGTTGCGGACAACGCAAAGATCGGGTCGCCCTTCGCCAACCTCGGCGCCACCCTGGATTCGGGTGGACACTGGCTGTTCACCGAACGGCTCGGCTCCCACCGCACCCTGGACATGATCTACACGGCGGAGCTGATCAGCGGCGCCGAGGCAGTGCGCTCGGGCCTCTTCTCGCGATCCATGCCCGCTGACGAATTGTTGGAGAACACCCGGGCCATCGTTGCCAAGGTTGCCAACGGCGCGACCGAGGCATTCAGGGCTTCCAAGGAATTGGTTGCCGAGATCCGTGACGCCCGACTGGGCCTGTGGGAATCGATGGCTAACGAAAACCAGGCACAGGCCGACCTCTGCGCGACCGAGGACTACGCCGAGGGTTTCCTGGCCTTCCAGGAAAAGCGCAAGCCCGTATTCAAGGGCTAGGCACGTTCCGGGCTTTACCGAATGCGCCGTCGTCGTTGGCAGTAGCCAGCGGCGGCGGCGCATTTTCTTTGGGCAGCCACGCGGCGGCAGCGGAGTCTTTACAGCCGTTTGATTGCTTCGTAGGCTCAGGTCAAGAAGCTCCCGGACATGCGAGGTTATATGGCTATCTATGAAAAGTTGGCCTGGGCCGCAGGCAGCATCGCAGCCGGCGGACTGATTCTCTATTCGGTGATCATCATGGCCACCACGTCGTTCGCCACGGGGGATTCCAGCAGCGCGAGTGCCGCGCCGATGATTTGGACAATCATTGCAATCTGCGCAGCGATCGCGGGAGCAAGCTTCGTTATCCTGCGCGGACGCACGCAAGAGACCGACCAGCGCGACGCGTGGACCTTGGGCATCGTCTATCGCGGCAAGCCCACCGCTGGACTACTTGTCCTCCTGACCGGAGGAATTCTTCCGGCACTGGCCCTATTGGGTGCAGGACAGTACACCTTTGCAAATGCCTTGTTCACTGGGTTGCTGTGGGCGACGGTTGTCCGATCGATAATTGATCTTGTCCATTACCGTCGCCGCCATGTGGCGCCACGAATCGATGGGCCGGCAGAAATCCGCGGCGAAGCCATCTAGGACCTGCGCCTTCGGATCGCCGTTGGCCGAGGTATTTTCATGCTCGTCCCCGAAGACTAGGCATTCGCGGGCGTCGTCTCCTGGCTGGACTTGTTGAGGAAGACGACCAACGGAAGTCCTGCGCATGCAGTGATTCCCACCCAGATCCACATGGACGGCTGCAAGCCAAGCCCGTCGCCCAGCAAACCGCCAACGATTCCCAGGACAGGAACCGGGCCCATCGTGAACACCAGACGGAACCCCTGCTGACGGCCCATCATTTCCTCCGGGGTGAAGCGCGCAAGCAGGCCATACGCTGTCGCGTTGTAGGAAACCATCAGCGCGTTGTAGAGAACCGAATGAGCCGCGATCAGCGCCACGGGAACTGCGGTTGCGCTAGCCGCGAGCGGAACAAGAACGACCGCCAAGGGTAGGCACAGCAACGAAAGTGCCAGGAGCTTTCGCTCGCCCAGACGACCAACCAATCCCGGAACCACCAGCGAACCGAGCAAGCCACCAACGGCGGTGGTCGAAATGACCAGTCCGACCACCTGCGGGGTAAACCCCAACACCCTGATGAAGTACAGCGTCTCCAACGCAGCACCGAACGCCAGGCCCATATTGGTGATGGACGACGAGGCCGTGAGCGCGCGGATTATCGGGTGCTTGAGGGTGAAATGCAGCCCCTCCCGGAAGGAAGCCTTGAAAGAGATGCGTTCTTTGGGCTCCGCGGCTTGGTGGACGACGTTGGCTTTGTTCCTAAAGCCCCAGAGCAGTGCCCCCGCTGCCATGAAATTCGCTGTCCCGGCCACCAGCAGGGTGAATGGCGCGGATACGAGCGCAACCAAGATGCCTGCCAAACCGGGGGACACGATGCCCACGGAGGCATCCACCGTCTCCTTGCGCGCGAACGCCGCCGAAATGAGGTCACGCCCCACGATGCCCGGCAGTGCCGACCCCGAACCCAGGCCCCAGAACATGCCGGCGACACCCACCGTGAATGAAACAACCAGCAGCTGCGGGTAACTCAGGACCTGCAGCGCCCAGCAGACGGGGACCGAGAAGATCGCCAGCCCGGCTGCCACTTGTGCCCAGATCATGGTCTTGATCCGACTGACTCGATCAAGCAGGATCCCGGCCGGAATGGCCAGGAAAAGAAACGCGATGGATTCGGAGGCGTTCAGCAGACCGATTTGCGTTGCGTCGGCGTTGAGCGCGTAAATGGCAACCAGATCGTTGGCGACATTCATGATGCCCGAGGCAACGGCGCCAAAGGCAACGGAGACCATCAAGGCGGGAAAGCCGGGGCGGTGCCTCAGGAGCTCCGGAGCCCCTCGGGAATCGTCCCGTGTTTCCGCTTCCGCCGACTGCCGATCCATGCTGGCCGCTCCCTGTTGGTTGACGACCCGGTAGGAGTCATTGGGATTAGCCTATGACTCCAGTGTTGGATTAGCGAGTATCGACATCCTCGAAGATCAGGAACGTTTGGGTGTCCAAGACGCCCGGCATGGCCTGGATCTGTTCAAAGATGACTCGGCGCAGGTCGACGTTGTCCCTCGCTCGGACCAGGAGAATGACGTCGAAGTTGCCGCCGACCAGCCCGACGTGGTGCACCTCAGGCATGAGGGCCAGGCGTTCGCGCAGTTCACGCCAGGAATGCTGGCGCAATTTCAGGGTCACGTAGGCGCTGGCTCGCAGGCCCGCACGCAGTGGATCGATCACCGCGGTGTAGCGGGTGATGACCCCTTCTTCCTGGAGGCGATTGATACGAGAATAGGCGTGGGCGCGCGAGACGTGCACCTTCTGCGCGACGGTGGTGACGGACTGCCGACCGTCGCGGGTTAGCTCTTCGAGGATGCGGCGGTCCACGTCGTCGAGTCGAACCGGGGGAGTCTCCATCAAATGCCTCTATCCGCTTTGTCTATAAACCATCGTGTAGTGACGGTCACATTTTCAATCTGTCCACAATACTAGCGATCTCATGCTCAGTTTTCCAGAATTGTTCAACAGACTGGATACGTTTCAGTAGCAAAACACATAATTGAGTCAAGAATTGGCATCGGGTCAAGCCTCCCGGCCTGGACGAATGCCACCGAAACGGCAGAAAGGCGTGGACCGTGACCATCAACGAATCGCGCGAAGCAATCGAGCAGGTGAGCAGCAAATTCGGCATCACCCCGGAGGACTACATGCTTCCGGCGCGAACCGAGATCCACATGCTCGACGTCAACGGCAAACTCCACCCGTCGGGTGAACAGGGTGCCGAGCCGGGCCACGACTACCCGTTGCCGAGCCCCGCCGCGCTGCTGGCCGCTTATGAGCAATTGGTGATCGGACGCCGTGTCAACGACCAGAACTCCGCGCTGGTGCGCCAGGGCCGCATGGCCGTTTACCCCTCCAGCCACGGACAGGAAGCCTGCCAGGTTGCGGCGGCCCTGTGCCTGGGCGAAGGCGACTGGATGTTCCCCACCTACCGCGACTCGGTGGCGGTCATGGCCAAGGGTGTCGCTCCGATGGAGGTCATGACAAGTTTCCGCGGCGACTGGCACAGCGGCTACGACCCCAAGAAGTACAAGGTGTCGGTCCAGGCCACCCCGCTGACCACCCAGCTGCTGCACGCCGTCGGCGTGGCGCACGCCGCGAAGCTGCGCGGCGAGGACACCGTTGTCCTGGCCATGTGCGGCGATGGCGCGACCAGCGAGGGCGACTTCCACGAGGCGCTGAACTTCGCGGCCGTGTTCAACCTGCCGGTGATCTTCTTCGTGCAGAACAACCAGTACGCCATCTCCGTCCCGCTCTCGCAGCAGTCGGTCGCCCCGTCGCTGGCGCACAAGGCCGTCGGCTACGGCATGGCCGGCGAGCGCGTAGACGGCAACGACCTGGTGGCGCTGCTCTCCGTGCTTGGCCGCGCCGTGCGCCTGGCCCGCGAAGGAAACGGCCCGCTGTTGGTCGAGGCCCACACCTACCGGATGCAGGCACACACCAACGCCGATGACGCCACGCGGTACCGTGCGGACGCCGAGGTCCAGGAATGGATCGCCAAGGACCCGCTGACCCGCATGCGCAGCTACCTGGTCGATGCCGGTCTGCTCACCGAGCAGGCCGAGGAGCGCATCACGGCCAGCGCCGAGGCCGTTGCCAAGACCCTGCGCGACGGCATGAACTCGGAAAACACCCCGGATCCGGCCGATCTGTTCGCCCACGTATTCTCGACCCCCACCACGCAACTGACCGAGCAGGCCAACCTGCTCGCCGACGAACTCGCCCGCGAGGAGGACACCAAGTGAGCCCGACCATCAGCACCTCATCAGAGGCCAACGGCAACGTCAGCGCCGAAACCGCGGCGCAGGCCGCACGCACGGCCAACACCGGGTTGCAGTCCGTCACCTTCGCGAAGGCGCTGAACACCGCCCTGGCCGACGCCATGGAATCCGACTCCTCGGTCCTGATGTTCGGCGAGGACGTCGGCGTGCTCGGCGGCGTCTTCCGCATCACCGACGGGCTGACCCAGCGCTTCGGCACCGGCCGCTGCTTCGACACCCCGCTGGCCGAATCCGGCATCGTCGGCATGGCGATCGGCATGGCGATGAACGGCATGCGACCGGTCATCGAGATGCAGTTCGACGCCTTCGCCTACCCGGCCTTCGAGCAGATCGCCTCGCACGTGGCCAAGATGCACAACCGCACCAAGGGCAAGATGCCCCTGCCGATGGTCATCCGCATCCCGTACGCCGGCGGCATCGGGGGAGTGGAGCACCACTGCGACTCCTCCGAGGCCTACTACGCGCACACCCCCGGGCTGAAGGTCTTCACCCCGGCCACCGTCAAGGACGCGTACCTGATGCTGCGCGAGGCCATCGACTCCCCGGACCCGGTGGTCTTCATGGAGCCGAAGAAGCTCTACTGGACCAAGGAACAGGTCGACCTGGGGGCGCTGCGCCTGGCCCACGAGACCGCAGTTGTTCCCTCGACCGAGGGCAAGGCCGCAATCGCCCGTCCCGGCACCGACGCCACGCTGATCGCCTACGGCCCCTCGGTGTCCACGGCGCTTGCCGCGGCCGAGGCCGCCGCCCTGGAGGGCCGCAGCCTGGAAGTCATCGACGTGCGCACCATCGTGCCGCTGGATGACGCGACCATCTGCGAATCCGTCCGCAAGACCGGCCGCGCGGTCGTCATCGCCGAGGCCCCGGGCTTCGCCTCCGTCGCCAGCGAGATTGTGGCGCGGATCCAGGAACGGTGCTTCCACTCGCTCGCGGCCCCGGTGCTGCGCGTGACGGGCTTCGACACCCCGTTCCCTGCCCCAAAGCTGGAGAAGTACTTCCTGCCGTCGGTTGACCGCATTCTTGACACCGTTGACGCATTGCAGTGGGAGGAAAAGGCATGAGCGTGAAGACATTCCTGTTGCCGGACCTCGGCGAGGGCCTGGCCGAGGCCGAACTGGTGAAGTGGCTTGTTGCCGTAGGCGACACCGTGGTCATCGACCAGCCCATTGCCGAGGTGGAAACCGCCAAGTCGATGGTGGAGGTACCCAGCCCCTACGCCGGCACCGTGCACCAGCTGCACGGCGCCGCGGGCGAAATGATCCAGGTCGACACCCCGCTGATCTCCGTGCTTGAGGAGGGCAGCGACGCCGAGCCTGTGACGGCATCCGAGCCGGAGCGCGAGGTGGCGCAGTCCTACCGCGAGGAGGAACTCGCGGGCGTCGCGGAGCCGGAAACCAAGGGCTCTGGCAACGTGCTCATCGGCTACGGCACCCCCGAGGGGCTGGCCGCCAAGGCCCGCAAACGCCGTCCGCGCGGCGGATCCGTGGACGCGGCCCCGGCGCGGGCGCAGGTCCGTGCGGCCGCGGCGGTGCCTTTGCGCGCGCCGCTGGTGATCTCGCCGCTGGTCCGCAAGCTGGCCAGGGAACGCGGCGTCGACATCGCAACGCTCGCGGGTTCCGGGATCGGCGGGCTGATCCTGCGCAGCGACGTCGAGGCAGCGTCCGCGGCCCCGGTCGTGGCTGCCGTCATCGACGCGCCGGCCCCGGTTGCCGCACCCGCGGCGCAGCCGGCAGCTGCCGCGCCGCGTGCGGCAAGTGCCGCGACCGGCGAGCTCGACTCGCGCTCCGGCCTGGCCGTTGCCTCGCGCACCCCGATCACCGGGGTCCGCAAGACCATCGCTGCGGCCATGACGCGCTCACGCAGCGAAATCCCCGAGGCCACGGTCTGGGTGGACGTGGACGCCACGGCGCTGCTGGAGATGCGGAGCGCGCTCAAGGCCAAGGACCCGCAGAACACCCCCGGGCTGCTGGCGTTCATCGCGCGGTTCGTGGTGGCCGGGCTGCAGAAGTACCCGGAGCTGAACAGCCGCATCGAGACGAATGCGCAGGGCGAGGCGGAGATCGTCGGGTTCGACGGCATCAACCTCGGCATCGCCGCGCAGACCGAGCGCGGGCTGATGGTTCCGGCCATCCGCAACGCCCAGCAGCTCAGCGCCCGCGGCATCAACGCCGAGCTCGCGCGCCTCACCGAGGTCACCCGCGCCGGCAAGGCCACGGTGGCCGAGCTGACCAGCGGCACGTTCACGCTGAACAACTACGGCGTCTTTGGCGTTGACGGCTCGGCCGCCATCATCAACTACCCGGAGGTCGCCATCCTGGGCGTCGGCCGCATCATTGACAAGCCGTGGGTCGTCAACGGGGAACTTGCCGTCCGGAAGGTCACCGAGCTGACGCTGGCCTTCGACCACCGCGTCTGCGACGGCGGCGTTGCCGCAGGCTTCCTGCGCTTCGTTGCCGATGCGATCGAGAACCCCGCGGGGGCGTTGGCCGACCTGTAGCGGTTGCACGGAAAACGGGCGTGCGCCCAATCCTGTTGAGGGGGATTGGGCGCACGCCCGTTTTTGTTTGCCGCGGGAACGCCGTCCGGCACCCGAACACCCGAGGTGCCGAACGGGAGAAACGGCATAGATGCAGGGGCCTGCATCTATGCGGTTGTTGCCCGCGGCTTTATCCTGAGGTCATGAGCGAGATGAAAGATTTGCCAGCAAGCTATGTCGAGTACCTTGAATCCATCGAGGAACACCACGCGGCGATGGTGCTGCCGGTGATGAGGGAATCGGTGGCCGAGGGAACGCACGGGGTCCATGTGCGGGGACTGGGCAGCCACTACGAACAGGCCTTCGTTGACGAGACGGTTCCCTTTGGCAAGGTGAAGGTCACGAAGACCTGATCGCCACCTGCCGGACCCGATACCCGACTGAGGAGCCGCTCCATGCATGATGTTCCCGAGTCGATGCAGGGTCTGCATCCGAACGGCACCCACGCCGGGGAGGCGGAAGCCGCGCCCTTGGCGTGGGAGGCGCTGCCCGACGGCTGCTGGCGGTTGACCAGCCCCGGGTTCTCCATGAACAGCGGGCTGATCGTGGGCAACCGGCTGGCGGCCCTGATCGATACCGGCGCGGGGCCCCGCGAAGCCGAAGCGATCCACCGTGCGGTGCGGCGCATCACCGATCTGGATCTCATCGTCGTCAACACCCATGCGCACGGCGACCATTTCCTTGGCAACGACTACTTCCGTGCCCAAGGGGTCCGGGACTTCTACGCGGGGAACCTCGCCATCGGCCACATGCGGGAATCCGGGGCGGAACAGCGGGAACTGGTGCGGACGCTGGAACCGGAAATGGGTGCGGGGGTCGGCGAGCACACCGCCATCCATGTGCCGGCCCATGCCCTGGGCAGCGAACCGCACGAACTGAACCTCGGAAACAGGTTCATCACCCTGCAACAGGTCGGTTCCGCGCACAGCCCCGGGGACGTGACGGTGCGCGCGGGCCGCGTACTTTTTGCCGGCGACGTGATCGAGCAGGGCGGCCCCCCGAATTTCGGGGATTCACGCCCGAGCCAGTGGTTGCGGCTGTTGGAGGAACTTGCATCGAGCGAAGGCAGCGACACGGTGTTCGTTCCCGGCCACGGCGGCCCGGTGGGCCGGGACTTTGTGCAACGCCAGGCCGACGAACTGCGCGAGGCCATCTTGCTGTGCCGGCGCCTTGCCGCCGGCCTGCCCGCGGGCCGCGGACCGACGGACGAGGAGCTGTCGGTTCTGCCCTACGGACCGGTGGAGTCCCGCTTCATATTTGAACGGCTGGTCGCCACGAGCCCGTAGTGCATGCGTACGATGAGGCAATGGATGATCAAACTTTCAGTCTGCGGAGCATGGCGCTGAAAGTGTATTCGCCATCGCTTTTGTACTCCATCGGCCTCGGGGCGGTCACCCCGGTCATCGCGATATCGGCACGGGACCGCGGTGCGAGCATCGCCATGGCCGCGCTCATCGTCACGCTCGTCGGCGTCGGGTCTCTGGTGTCCAATGTCCCGGCCGCGCTGCTGACAAACAAGGTCGGCGAACGGACCGCCATGGTGGCTGCCGCCGGCTGGGCCGCCGCGGGACTGGCCCTTGGGCTGTTCGATTCGCAGCTGCCACTCTTCGCCGTTGGCGTCACCATGCTGGGCATGGCTGGCGCGGTTTTCAACCTGGCCAGACAGAGCTATCTCGCCGAGGCGGTTCCCGTTGAGTACAGGGCGCGGGCCATGTCCACCCTCGGGGGCGTGATGCGCATCGGCGTGTTCGCCGGGCCGTTCATGGCGACGGTCGCCATGGGATGGTGGGGCATCACCGGGGCCTACTGGGTGGGTGTGGCGGCCATGCTGCTTGCCCTGGCCGTCTGCTTTGCCATACCCGAACTGCCCTCGCGCAGCGGCGGACGAAGCGGCACCAAACCCGAAACCCCCAGCATTTCCATGTGGGGCATGGCCAAGAAAAACCGGAGGGTGCTCTGCGGCGTGGGGCTGGGCGTCGTGTGCATTGCCGCGGTGCGTTCGTCCCGCCAGATCGTGTTGCCCCTGTGGGGCGAAAGCCTGGGCCTGGACGCGGGGACCATCGCCCTGGTCTACGGACTCTCCGGTGCGCTCGACATGCTGATCTTCTATCCTGCGGGTAAGGTCATGGACCTCAAGGGCCGGGTCTGGATAGCGGTACCGTGCCTGGTTATCATGGCGATCGCAATGTCCCTGCTGCCGCTGACGACCGGCATCGGGATGTTCACGGCCGTTGCCATGCTGCTGGGATTCGGCAACGGAATCGGCTCGGGAATTGTGCTGACCCTGGGCGTCGACTATTCCCCGGTGCATGACCGGGCGCGGTTCCTGGGGGTCTGGCGACTGATGGCGGACGCGGGGGCCATGGGTGGCCCGATCCTGCTTTCCGGCATGCTGGCCGTGGCCACGCTGGGCATCGGAATCTGGAGCATCGCGGCGGTATCGGTGCTCGGAGCGGCTCTGTTCGGCTACTTCATTCCGAGATCGGGTTTGAACCGAATCGGTGCCCCATAGCGGCTGAATAGCCGAAGGACCGCGTTGCCGATGAGGAACGCCGAGCCCAGGATCAGGGCCAGACCGGAACCGAGGAAGACCAGCAGGACGGGAGCCGAGACGTCGCCGATCCGAGGGTGCGGCAGCAGCAGCGCTACGACCAGTCCCGCGGTGAATGCGACCGTCCCGGCCGATGCGCACCAAGTGAGGATCTTTGCCGCCCGTCCCGAACCGGAGTGGCCGGCGCTGTTGCCCGGTTCCAAGGGTCCGTGCAGGTGCCGCAGCACGAGACCCGCAAGAAGCGCCCAGAAAGCCGCCACCAGGTAGGCAGCCACGACATCGCCGGGACGGTGCCAGCCGAGCACCAGCGTCGAGGCGCCCGCAATTGCTGCATAGGTCCAGCCACCGAGGGCCACCATCGGTCGGCGTGCCGCGGGGCTCACCATGAAGATCGACATCATGGCTGCGGCGGCAAAGGTCGTATGGCCCGAGGGGAAGGAGTTTACGGTGGCGCCGGAAATATTCAGGTCGGGCCGCTCGAGAACCACGTGTTTGAGCAGCTGGGTGGTTCCGGAGGCTCCCAGAATGCTCAGGCCGGCAATGACCGGGCGCATGAAATCCCGCCTGCGGATCAAGGCCCAGAGCAGCACCGCCGCAGACAGGACAGCCGAGAACGCCGGCATGTAGTCAAGGAACGTCAGGGCCGGTTTCCGGGTCGCATCGGCAGCGAGGAACGCCTGGCCTCCCAGGAGCGCCGCATTGTCGATCCATTGTCCGAGACGGGTCCGGACGAAAAAGACGTAGCAAGCAATGAAAGCCACCGCCAGTGCCGCCATGGCGGCATACCAAGGCAGCAGGCTGGCGGGCCCGCGCGGAGCGGTTGGGGCTGAATCTTCTGAACTCATTGCCTCAAGCCTTTCACAATCGGACACTCCAACGCAGATTGCGTGCCTCGGAGCACCGGCCGGATTCCACTCGGCGATGCCGAACGGCCGGGGGACCTAGCCTTGTGCGTCCGCTTCGAATCTATTGACAAAAAAATTTGTCAGTGGGATTCTTGAGCCATGTTAGACCTTGCCGTGCTGGAAGACCCGCGGGCCGCAGCCGCCACCCTTGACCCCATGAGGCGCAGTCTCCTGGGGGAGCTGCGCGAACCTGCATCCGCGAGCATGCTGTCCCAGCGAATGGACATCCCCCGCCAGAAAATCACCTACCACCTGAACCAGCTGGCCGAACTCGGCCTGGTGCAGGAGGTCGAACAGCGCCACAAGGGAATCATGACCGAGCGCCTGATGCAGGCCACTGCCGCGTCGTACGTGATTTCGCCGGAAGCCGTGGGCGCCCTGAACCCGAGCGCCGGCGAATTGCGGGACAGCTTCTCCGCGATCTGGATGCTTGCCCTGGCCGCGCGAACCCTGCGCGAGGTCGGGCGCCTGATCATCGGGGCACGAGCGGCGAACAAGCCACTGGCAACCTTTGCCGTGGACGCGGAATTGACGTTTTCCAGCGCCCGGGACCGCGCCGATTTCAGCCGGGAGTTGGGCGAAAGCATCGGTTCCCTGGCGGCGAAGTACCACAAGCCATCGACGACCGGACGCAGGCATCGCCTGGTCGTCACCCTTCATCCCACACTGAAAGAACAAGCCTCATGAACAAGGAATTCGAAATCCGCCAAGAGTTGGATCTGCCCGGAACCCCCGAACAGATATGGAAGGCCGTCACGGAGGACACCGCCGCATGGATGTTCCCCACCGGGGAATGGGAATCCTATGTGAGTGAAAGGAACTACCCAACGCACCTGGTGTCCCGCATGGAGGGGCCCAACGGGTGGTTCAACCAGCTCGAGCACGAAATGACCCCCGGGCCGGACGGGACCCATTTGCGTTATGTGCACTCCGGAATCCTTGTCGACGACTGGGACAACCAGTACGACGGCGCCTCCAAGCACACCACGTTCTACCTGCACACCCTGGGGCAGTACCTCCGGTACTTCAACGACCGCCCGGTGGTCTTCAGCGATGTCCAGGGGCCCGATGCGGCCACAAGCGCGGATGCCCTCGACCGCTGGATCGAAGCCCTGGGACTCGGCAACGCGGCAGTGGGGGACACCCTCAGCCTGGAGCTTCCCGGGCGCGGCATTCAGGACGTGGTTGTCGACTTCAGGAACGAGAACTTCGTGGGCCTGCGGACCGACGACGCGATGATCCGCATCTTCGGGCGCAATGCCTTCGGCCACCGGGTTGGACTGACGGTGCACGACTTCAGGCCCGGCGCCAACGCGGACGACAACGCCGAAGCCTGGCAGCAGGCCCTCAACGGAGCCTACGCCACGGCGTAAACACCGGAACCGGTGGGAAGGAACCGGCGATAGGCTGGAACCATGTTTGAACTGCCAAGCCTTGCCGAACTCACCGAGCGCGCCCACGTCGTCTCCCTGCCGATGCGCGTCAAGTTCCGCGGGGTCGAACACCGCGAGGCGTTGCTCCTCGACGGCCCCGCGGGGTGGGGTGAATTTTCGCCGTTCCTCGAATACGCCCCCGCGGAGGCCTCTTCATGGCTGGCCTCGGCCATAGAGGCGGCATGGTCGGGCTACCCGGAGCCGCTCCGTGACGAGATCCCGGTGAATGCAACGCTTCCGGCGGTCGGGATCGAACGCATTGCACAGGTGCTGTCCAACTACGATGCCGTCCACACCATCAAGGTCAAGGTTGCGGAGCTCGGGCAGGACCTGGCCCAGGACGTCGCACGGGTGGCCGAGGTGCGCCGCCTGTTCCCCGACGCGCACATCCGCATCGACGCCAATGCCGGATGGACCTTCGAGGAAGCAACGCAGGCGTTGGAAGCGCTGGCCGGCTTCGGCCTGCAATATGCCGAACAGCCAGTGGCAAGCATCGAGGAGCTGGCCCGGTTGCGCAGGCACGTGCAGGCGCGGGAACTCGGGGTGTTGATCGCCGCCGATGAATCCGTGCGGAAGGAAGAGGACCCGCTGGCGGTGGCCCGTGCCGGTGCGGCCGACCTGATCGTCATCAAGGCGCAACCGCTCGGCGGCGTGCGCCGCGCGCTCGAAATCGTGGCGCAGGCCGGGCTCCCTGCCGTTGTCTCCTCGGCGCTGGACACCTCCATCGGCCTGCGCCAGGGGGCGGCGCTTGCCGCGGCCCTGCCCGAACTTCCGTACGCCTGCGGGCTGGCCACTGGTTCCCTGCTCGTCGAGGATGTCACGACCGACAGGTTCCTCGCCGTCGGCGGTGCGCTGCGGCTGCGCGACGTTGCGGCCGATCCCGACCTGCTGCGTACCCATGCCGTCGATCCCGAGCGCCGGCGCTGGTGGATGGACCGCCTGAGGGCGAGCCACCAGGTCCTCAGCGACAAGGCAGCGAACGCGGGCCTGTAGTCGGTCCGGGGCCAGGACACCTAGACGCGAGCTGCGAGGCCTTCCTCTGCTGCCACGACGCTTTCGGGAACCAGGTCGCCGACAGGTGCCGGCTGGTCCTGGCTGAAGACGAAGTACCGATAGGCCAGGAACCTGAAGATGGTTCCGAGGATCAATCCGACGACCCCGCCGGCAATGAAGTCGGCGCCAAACGTCGTGAACCCCAAAACGTACCTGGAAACGAATTGGCAGGCCACGACAATGCCCAGCCCAATGCCATTCATGATCAGGAAGAGAACGAATTCCTTCCACGGCCGCTCCGAACGCCGGTGCCTGAACGTCCAATAGCGGTTGGCGAACCAGGAAAAAATCGTGGCGACGACCGTCGAGACAACGCGGGCCTTGATGGTGCTGTCAGCCATCGGGCCGTGCCACAGCAGGGTGTAAATGCCGTTGTCGATGAACCAGCCCAGACCGCCGACCACGCCGAACTTTGCGGCCTCGCGCCACAACAACATGAACAAATTTCTCGTGGATCTAATGAGACGCATCTTGCCTTTCGGGCGGAGACTTGGAGAAGTAGACCCAACGGCAATCGATATCCACATGAGGGCCCCGGATGTCCGGCCTGCAGGCGGTCACGGAAACTATTTAACCGGGCGTTTGTTCGGCGTTAACGTCGACCAAGCCAAATGCTCACCCTCTCATGGAAAGTTATGAATCGAATAATTCATTCTCAACATCTTTTATGGGGACCACGATGATCCAGAACCGAACCCTTCTGCCCATGCTTGGCCACACCCGAGGCAATCGAAACGCGGCGACCTGCCAGTTCAAGTGCGGCAACGCGTGCGCCAAGGACGTCTGCAACACCACTGACAACGAGTACTTCCGCGACATCGCCGATGCCGCGTTGAGCCGCCGTTCGCTACTGGGCCTCGGCGCGGTGGCATCGGCCGCGCTGGTGGTTGGAGGCGAGCTTCTTCGGGCCCCCGCGGCAAACGCCCAGTTTGCCGCGGCTCCCGGAACCAGCGGCAAACTGCAATTCAACGCAATTGCCCCCGTTCCGCGAAGCAGCGATGCGTTCAGCGTCCCGGAAGGGTACGACTGGAGCCCCGTGATTCGCTGGGGCGATCCGCTGTTCAAGAACTCGCCGAGCTTCGACATCACCAAGCAGAGCGCCAAGGGCCAGGCCGGCCAGTTCGGTTACAACAACGACTACCTCAACGTGATCGTCGACAAATACTCGGGCCGCACCGGCGTACTTGTCGCAAACCACGAATACACAAATGAAGACCTCATGTTCGACCCGGAATGGTTTGCCGCCAACAAGGCCGAAGCAGTGCGCATCGCCATGGCGGCACACGGGTTCTCCGTCGTCGAGGTCAAGCGCAGCCGGACAAGTGAACGGTGGGAGTACATCCGCGGCGGTGAAAGAAACCGCCGCATCACCGCCTCCACCGCCTTCAACGTGGACGGTCCCGCCGCCGGCTCGGCGCTGCTCAAGACCGTGGCCGACCCCTCGGGAAAGAAAGTCCTGGGAACGCTGAACAACTGCTCCGGCGGGACAACGCCGTGGGGCACAGTGCTGTCCGGTGAGGAAAACTTCAACCAGTACTTCCGCGGCACGGGATCGGCCACGGACGCACGCTACGGAATCGCCGATGCCGCAACCGAACGCGGTTGGGAGGACGTCGATCCGCGCTTCTCTGCACACAACCAGGGATTCGAGAACGAGGCCAACCGATTTGGCTGGGTCATCGAAATCGACCCGCAAAACCCCGACTCGACCCCGGTCAAGCACACGGCGCTCGGGCGGTTCAAGCACGAAGGGGCGAACATCCGCATTGCAGCGGACGGCAGGGCCGTTGCCTACTCCGGCGACGACGAACGCTTCGACTACGTGTACAAGTTCATCTCCAAGGAGAAGTACAAGCGCGGGGACCGCCGGCACAACCTGCGGTTGCTCTCCGAGGGCGACCTCTTCGTTGCACGATTCAGCGGGGATTCACCGGCCGGCCAGATCGACGGTTCGGGCACGGTGCCGGCAGACGGCGAGTTCGACGGAACGGGAACCTGGTTGCCGCTGGTCCTGGACGGCAAGTCCAAGGTGCCGGGGATGACCGTCGAGGAAGTCCTGGTTTACACGCGTCTCGCTGCGGACAAGGCCGGAGCCACCAAGATGGACAGGCCGGAGGACGTGGAGCCGAGCCCCGTCTCGGGCAAGCTGTACATTGCGCTGACCAACAACACCCAGCGCGGGACGACCGGCAAGGCGGTCGCCGACGAGGCGAACCCGCGCACCAAGAACCGCGACGGCCACGTCATCGAGCTGACCGAACGCAGGAACGACGCCGCCGCCACCGAATTCGACTGGAACATCCTGCTCGTGGCGGGGGACCCGTCCAAGGACGCGAGCACCTACTTCTCGGGGTACCCGAAGGACAAGGTCTCGCCGATCGCCTGCCCCGACAACCTGGCATTCGACTCCAAGGGGAACCTGTGGATCTCCACCGACGGGCAGCCGGGAACCATCGGCTACTGCGATGCCCTGCACAAGGTCACCCTGACGGGCAAGGAACGCGGCAAGGTCGAGCAGTTCCTTGCTGTTCCCGCCGGAGCAGAGACCTGCGGCCCGGTGATCCACGACAGGGACGGCTCGGTGTTCGTCTCGGTCCAGCACCCGGGGGAGGGAGGCAGCTACAACCAGCCGCTCTCGTTCTTCCCCGACTACGTGTCCGCACCCGGGAAGGCCAAGCGAGGCGAGGTCTACGGGCCGCGGCCCACCGTTGTCCAGGTCTACCCAACGGGTAGGTCCCCGCGACGCTAGCACCGGGCCAAGAACGGGCGAATGGGCGCCGTGCGTGAATGGGAAATTCCACCTTTCACGCACGGCGCTTTTCTGTTTTTCAGGAAAGTTATCGCAAGGTGTCAGGAATTTGTGGATGCCGGAAATAGATAGGGTGAAAGACTTACTCGCTTACCTACCGAGGGAGGCCCATGCAGCCCAACCCACAGCTGCTGGAGCAAACGATCAGACCGCCAAACGGATTGGAAGAACGCTTCAGCGACTTCTATCGCCAGCATTACTGGATGGTCTTGAGATTTGCTGAACGGCGATTGAGCAGCCATGAAACATCGCGCGACATCACCAGTGAAACCTTCCGCATTGCCTGGACCAAGTTCCAGGACGCTGAACAAGGCGGGCTCGCGTTCCTCTATCTCACCTGCAAGAACCTGATCGGCAACGAGTACCGCAGGCAGCTGCGCGTCGCCGCACTCGAGGTAAAACTCCAGAACGGGGCCAACGCATCAAACACCGAGGATCACGCTGTGGCGTTGCGCGAAGCGATGCTGAAAATGCGTGAGGCCGAACGCGAGGTCCTTTACCTGACCTACTGGGAGGAAGCCAGCGCAGAACAGCTGGCCGAGACACTTGGCTGCTCGCAGGACGCGGTCTGGGCCAGGGTTAGCCGGGCACGCAAGTCATTGAAGAACATCCTACGAAGCGGGGGATCGAATGCCTAAGAACCTATTCGAAGACGACACGTGGATTGAACAGAAGTTGCGCGACTCCAACCCGTTCCCGGCGTCGCTCGAACGTGACCTGGATGAGCGCGCACTTCAGGATCTGGCCTCGATCCTGGCTGGAGATTTCAACGAGCATTCCGTCCCTGCCGAATCACCCGAAGAAGTACCAAACAAAACTGCTCCTGAGCTTCCAGCAGCAGGCAATGTTGTGCCGCTGAAGCGCAAATCGACGGTCACCCGGCGCTGGGTGCTCGGAGGTCTGGCTGCCGCGGCTGCGGCGGTACTTGTTGCTGTGCCCTTGGGGTCATCTCTCAACGGGGCAGGGAAGGCAGTTGCATCACCATTGGCGTTGGCCGCCATCAAGCCCACCACGCTGGGCACCGCCGAAGCTGTCGAACAACTCATCGGGGCAGCGAAATCGCACGCGGACGCCGCCGACTTCAAACCGGGATACCTGGACGTCGAACACTGGGAAGCAGGGACCATGTTTGTCCCGCTCGATGTCCAGTTCGCCCCGATACAAATCGCTGACGGTGACCTCGGCGGGACCATGACGATAACGGAGGTGGAGTCCGACGACCGGATCTCCATTCCAACGACCACCCAAATACGCAGGGAGGCCGACGGCTCCGGAACCATCACGCAAACCGTGGGGGAACCGCATTCCACAACCGGTGAGACGGTGCATTACGTTCCTTTCGAGGGAAACCAAAAGCCTGGCAGTGTCGACACGATCAATCTGTCGGCCGGACAGTTCCAGGGCTGGTTCCCGAAGGGGCCGGAAAACTCGGCTGCGAAACTCTATGGGCAGGTCGCCAAACAGCAAGTTGCCAGCAGTGCGGCAGTCGCGGATGGTGCATGGGGGGTCGTCCAAACAATTGGATTCATGATGAGCGATTGGAAGTTCGACCAAACGCAATCCGTCGCACTGCTCGAAACGATCCCCAAGATTGACGGCATGAAGGTGCTTGGAACCACCAAGGACCGCTGGGGCCGAGACGCCATGGCCTTCGGGGTGGATACGTCCGCTGAAGGGGGCGTATACAAGACAATGCTCCTGTTCAGCCCGGAGACGGGGCGACTGACCAACTACGTCGAAGAGTTCCGC
The DNA here is from genome assembly GCF_042901625.1 of Paeniglutamicibacter sp. NPDC012692. NCBI lineage: Bacteria > Bacillati > Actinomycetota > Actinomycetes > Micrococcales > Micrococcaceae > Paeniglutamicibacter > Paeniglutamicibacter sp. NPDC012692. Next base: position 1,432,005 of record NZ_JBIBDE010000001.1, on the reverse strand, counting down.
AAGGACAAGGGACCCGAGGGGACCGTCACCTACGCCACAGACGTGGTCACCCGCTACATCTCAGTCTCCGAATAGCGGCGGAGCAGTACAGAACGGCACGGCACACGTCGGGGTCGGAATTAGGATGGAGGGTATGCCGACTAATTCCGATCCCGAACTCGCCTCCCTGGATGTAGCCCGGAAACTCGTGACAACCCTGCAGGCCGCCGGAGTGCGTGACGTGGTGATCTGCCCGGGTTCGCGAAGCGCCCCGTTGGCCTACGCGCTCGCCGAATCCGAGGCCGCGGGCACCATCCGGTTGCACGTGCGCATCGACGAGCGGGTCGCGGGATTCACGGCGCTCGGGCTGAGCCTGGCCGGCGGCGCACCGGTGCCGGTGGTGACAACCTCCGGCACGGCCGTGGGGGAGCTGCTTCCGGCGGTCATGGAAGCCAACCACGTGGGTGCCCAGCTGCTGGTGGTTTCGGCGGACAGGCCCACGGAGCTTCACGGCACCGGGGCAAACCAGGCCACCAACCAGGTCGACCTCTTCGGGGTGCACGTGCGCGCCAGCGTGGACATCGGCGCCGGCAGCGATCCCGCCGTGCCGGTTGCCGGGGCCCTGAAGGCGGCCGGGGGCTCCGAAACCACGGCGCCGGGGCCGGTGCAGATCAACGTGGCCTTCCGTGACCCGCTGGTTCCCTCGGATACGGACGGGCTGCCCACTTTTGGCGCCAACTTGACGCACCCGCCGGTTGCCGTGGACAGCGCGGAATCGGTCGATTGGGCACGGCCCGACTCGGGAGAATCACTGCGGACCGTGGTGGTTGCCGGACACGGTGCTGGACCCGCCGCCGCGGACTTCGCACACGCCCTGGGACTGCCGCTGTTCGCGGAGCCAAGCTCGAACGCACGTTTCGGCGCGAACGCCATCGGCCCGTACCGAACGCTGCTGGCCTCGCACATGTCCCGCATCCAGCGGGTGGTCCTCTTCGGCCGCCCCACGTTGAGCCGGCCGGTGGCGCGCCTGCTGAACAACGCATCGATTGAGACCGCCCTCTGGGCGCCGGCGCCGGCGCCGTGGTTCGAGGAGGGCAAGAGGCGCGAAAGGCTCGTCTCCGAGGCATCCGAGCTGGAGGCCTTTGCGGGGATCGCCCCGGCGGGGTGGCTGGAAGGCTGGCAACGCCTGGGAGCCTCGGCCAGCCAAACGATCCAGCAGCGCATCGAAGCCTCCGGCGGGCTCAACGGCCCGGTGGTGGCGCAAGAAGTCTGGGGGACCGCCAAGGGAAACCTGGTGTTCGGATCCTCGAACGTCATCCGCGACGCCGACCTGTGCGGCACGCCCGCGGATGCGTCCGCGGCGCGCGTGTACGCAAACCGCGGGCTGGCGGGAATCGACGGAACCATTGCCACGGCCACCGGCATCGCCCAGACCCGCGCGGGGCTCAAGACCACGGTGTTGCTCGGGGACGTGACGTTCCTGCACGACGTGGGCGGGTTGCTGCTGGGGTTGGGCGAACCGGAGCCGGAAATGGACGTGATCGTCCTCAACGACGGGGGAGGCGCCATCTTCGCAACGCTCGAGCACGGGGCCGTGGAGGAATCGGGACGCTACGCCGACGCCGTGGAGAGGCTCTTCGGCACACCCCACCGGGTGCGGATCGAGTCCCTCGCGGCAGCCTACGGGTGGGAGTACCTCGCGGTGGGTGACGTCGATGGCCTCCGCCGTGCACTGGATGCGCGCGGTGGCCGCCGTCGCTTGATAGAGGTCGAGGTGGGACGAAGCGGCCTTCGGGCCCTGCATGCGGAGATCACCGAGGCCGTGAACGCACTTGAATGGCCCGAAAGCCGGTAGCTGCCACGCAGTCGCGCACGGGTTCCGGCATGGAGCATGTCGGAAACCGTGCGCGGAATGCGGGATTGCAAGCTTCCTATTGCGGTGCCAGCGGTACGCAGCCCGATCCGAGATTGGGTACAGGCAGGATCTGCGGGGCGTTCCCGCGGGTTCCATCCAGCTCGAGGATCACGACCCGGTTCTTCCCGGGTTGGATGATCGGGGCGGGAACGTAGAGCGATAGCTGCGGCCCCTTGTCCCAGAACCGGCCGAGGCAGAATCCGTTGACCCACACGTAGCCCTTGCCCCAACCGGTGAGATCGATGTAGCCATCGGCGGGGACCGCGGCCGCGAAGTGCAGCGAGTGGAAGGCCGCTTCGGGTTCTTCCCCGGTCTGCGCGGATCCGGCCTGCCGCATCAGCTCGATCGAAGGCGCTTGGGGCAGTTTCAGCGCCGTCATGTGCCAACCGTGGAGTTCTTGGCGTTCGTGCAGCACGGCACCGAGGATGCCCTTTCGTTCGCCAACCAGACGGCCGTAGTTGACCCTGCCCATTGATTCAACCAACAGCTCGATTTCCAGCCCTTCGGCAGGAACCGACAAATCGTAGGGTTGCTGGTTGTTGCGTTCGAAAACGTGCCTGATCGTCCCGTCGATGACCAAGTGTGCGCGATCGTTGAGCCCGTCGATGGTCAAGGGGTATGACTGCCGCGGACCGGGGATCGTGGTGGTGTAGCGAACCACGCCGTGGGAAATGCCAAGCTCCTCGAACGTCAGGGGGTGCCCCGACTCCTGGCTGCCGCCCCCCGTGAGGGCAACGGCATCCAGATAGGCGCGCAGTCCCACGGGTGCGCCCGCAGCGACCAATGGAGTGACAGGAAGGAGCGGTTCGTTGAATTCCTCGAGTTCCGGGACCGCGCGGTACTTGGCAATCACCTCGCGGTAGGCGTGGAACTTCGGCGTGGGTGCGCCACGTTCGTCAAGCGGCGCATCGTAATCGTAGGACGTCACGGTGGGCTGGTAGCTGCCAACGGTCACCGAGTGCGGCGGATCGAAGTTTGCGCCGGCGCCGGTGCCGAAGTTTGTTCCGCCGTGGGCCATGTAGAAGTTCACCGACCAGCCGGAGGAAAGCATCTCGTCGAGTGTCTGCGCGGCCTCCTGGGGGGAACGCGCATGGTGTTCCTCGCCCCAGTGGTCGAACCACCCGTTCCAGAATTCCATGCAGAACAGGGGGTCCTCGGCGCGGTGCCGGCGGAAGCCTGCGAACGCCTTGTTGGTGCCCGAGCCGAAGTTTGCGGTGGCAGCTACGCCGGGAATCATGCCGCCGGTGAGCATATGGTCTTCGGGGCCGTCGGAGGTGAAAAGCGGGACGTCGATGCCGCGCTCAACGAGCGCCTTTTGGACCTGTTCCAGGTAAACGGAGTCGGAGCCAAAGGATCCGTACTCATTTTCAACCTGGACCATCGAAATCGGTCCGCCATGGGTTTCCAGCAACGGAAGCATGCGCGGGATCAGCTCGTCGAAAAACGCGGATACGGCAGACGTGTAGGCCTCCTGCCTGGTCCGGATCCTGATGCCGGGTTGCGCGGTGAGCCATGCGGGCAGCCCGCCGTTGTCCCATTCGGCGCAAATGTACGGCCCCGGGCGCAGGATGACCTTTAGGCCTTCCTCGCCGGCCAGCCGGATGAACCGCTCGAGGTCCGCACCGCCGGTGAAATCGAACTCGCCTTGGCGAGGTTCGTGGATGTTCCATGCAACGTAGGTTTCCACGGAATCCAAGCCCATGAGCCGAAGCCAGTGCAACCTGGTTCGCCACTGTTCGGGGTGGGTCCGAAAGTAGTGAAGGGCTCCGCTGATGATCACGTTCTGATACCTCGGTTCTTGCTCGAAACTGCTGCACGTCGTCTGTGAGGCAGGAAGTGGCAGGCCACGGAATCGGCGCCGAAGGGAACTGTCCATTCCGGCGACCGTGGTCATACGATTGTTATCGATAACAAGAGATTTGGCAATGGGTCAAAAAGTGTAACTTCCGGTTCAGCGTTTGGCGGTGCTGGAGCGCACTATCAATTCCGGCACGATGGGTCCGGCCTGGCCGGGGGAAGGCTGCCCGCCATCTTCGGACAGTTCTTGGTCCAGCTGGCGTACCGCCTGGCGGCCGATCTCCTCAAGCGGCTGGCGGACCGTGGTCAACGGAGGCGAGCAGTAGGGGGCCAGTTCGATGTCGTCAATGCCGACCACGGAGATGTCTTCCGGAACCTTGCGGCCGAGATCCTTGACCGCCGCGATCAGGCCGAAGGCCATTTCGTCGCTGGCCACGAAAACGGCCGTGACGTCCGGCATGCGACCGAGGATCAGGCCCGAGCGGTAACCGGATTCGGCGCTCCAGTCTCCATAAAGTTCCGGCGGAACGGGAAGCTTTGCGGCTTCCAGCGCCCCTCGCCAGCCGGCGATTCTTGTCTCGGATTCGATCCAGTCCTTGGGGCCGGCAACATGCCAGATGTTGGTGTGTCCGCAGGCGATGAGGTGTTCAACGGCAAGGCGCGCGGCCTCTGCCTGGTCGAACGTGACGGCCTGTTCGCCCGCGGGAAGCGGGGAATCAATTGCCACCGACGGTACCTCTCGAAGCAGGTTGTCTACCTCCGCCGTCGAGTCCTGCAAGGGGATCGCGGTGATGATTCCGTCGACTCCCTGGGCGACGAGCCTGCTCAGCCCTTCCTCCAGCGAGCGGGCGGAGAGGTTGGTGATCGAGACGAACGTTACCGAGTATCCACGGGCCGCTGCCTCTCGCTCGATGCCGACGATCAGAGTCATGCGCGAGTAGGAACTGGTTGAAAGCGTGATCACGCCGATCATGTTGCTGCGCCCGGTTACCAGTGCCCGGGCCGTGGCGTTGCGGCGGTACCCAAGGCTGCGGGCCGCTTCCTTGACGGACTGGCGCGTCGCGGGCTGGACGTTTGGATGGTCGCTGAGGACGCGGGACACGGTCTGTGCGGAGACGCCAGCCAGCTGGGCAACGTCGCGCATGGACGGGGAGCGGGTCGGTTTCTGGATCATCGTGTCCTTCTTATCGGGCCGGCATTCATCGGTCACGGATGTCGGAGTTACAAGTGATGCGTCAAGTGACTCTATGTTATGGGCCTGCTGCTTGGCCATGATTGTCGAAGTGAAGGCAAATGACGGCGAAGTACTTGTTATCGATAACAAGCTGTGGCATTCTGGTTTTCACGCTTGATGTTGCGCGGCTCACATGAGTTCACTCTTGGGGGTGCCGGGGCAGGTTCAGGTGTCGGGGGAAAACCCTCGAAGACCCAGCCTTTGATAGTCATTCCGGGCAACGCATTGCCTGGTGGTAGCAAGTGGAGGAAACATGAAAAGCTTCAAGCGATGGGGTCTGGCCGCGGCCGGCACCCTTGCAGCGACTCTCGCCTTGACGGCCTGCGGCGGCTCCAGCGGAGCCCCGGCAGCCAGTACTCCGGCACCTGCGGCGTCGAGCAGCGAAGCCGCCAAGCCGGCCGAGCTGACGTTCTGGGGCTGGGCCCCGGGCTACGCGGACAGCGTCAAGGCATTCAACGCGTCCCAGTCGGACGTCGTGGTCAAGTACGAAGAGATCCAGCCGGGTTCGCGCGGCGGATACGAAAAGATGCTCAATGCCGTTCAGGCCGGAAACGCCGCCTGCTTGGGGCAGGTCGGCTACGAAACCCTGACCAGCTTCGCGGCACAGGGCGCACTCGAAGACGTCACCCAGTACGCAACGGTGAACCAGGGTGAGTACGTGGAATTCGCCTGGAACAGCGTCACCGTTGGCGGCAAGGTGTTCGGCGCCCCCGTGGACACCGGTCCCATGGCGATGTACTACAACAAGGACCTCTTCGAGAAGCACAAGATTGCCGTCCCGACCACCTGGGACGAGTACAAGGCAGCCGCCGAGAAGCTGAAGGCGGCCGATCCGAAGATCAAGATCAGCTCCCCGTATGCAAACTACGACTACGCAGGCATGTCCTGGCAGGCGGGCGCACCATGGTTCGGCATCGAGGGCGACAGCTGGAAGGTCTCGATCGATTCGGCGGAAAACAAGAAGGTTGCCGACTACTGGCAGTCGCTCGTTGATGCAGGCACCATCTCCAAGGCTCCGATGTACGACCCGGCTTGGTTCAAGGGCCTGGGCGACGGATCCATCGCCACCCTGGTCGGTGCTGTCTGGCAAGCTGGCGTCATCAAGGGCGACGCGGCGGACGGCGCCGGCAAGTGGGCCGTGGCCCCGATGCCGCAGTGGGATGCTGCAAACCCGAAGGTCGGCAACGTCGGCGGCTCCGCAACCGCGGTGCTCAAGGGCTGCGAAACCCCCGAGGCTGCATGGAAGTTCGCAAACTTCCTTTCCACCGATGCAGACAGCTACGGGAACCTGATCGAAAAGGCGGCGCTGTACCCGGCCGCCAAGGCGTTGCTGGACCTGCCGCAGTTGACCAAGGCAGACAAGTACTTCGGGGACCAGAAGATCTTTGACGTGTTCAAGGAAGAGGCGTTGAAGGTCAACACCGACTGGACCTGGAGCCCGAACATGCCGCTGACGACAACCAAGCTCGATGACGGCTTGAACAAGGCCTGGGCAGGCAACGGAAAACTTGCCGATGCGTTGGTCGAAGCCAACACCGCAACAGTTGAGAACATGAAGAGCCAGGGCATTAACGTCGCTGACTAACTCGATTCCCGTGGCACCCCCACCGGGGGTGCCACGGGTTTCGGCCGCTACAAGAACTTTGAAAGGCAGCAGCACCCATGAGCCTCGCTTCCACAACCCGGCCCCGTGTGGCCAGGACAAAAACCAAGGGGCGCCAGGGGCGAACCGCGGCCTTGCTGCTTGCTCCTTTCGCTGTCATCTTTGCGGCGATGTACCTGGCTCCTCTGGGGTTCGCCGTTTACCGAAGCCTCTTCGTGCTTAAGCGGGATGGGCTCGGACTAACGGCCCCCACCCTCGCATTCGACCCGATGGCGAACTACCTGAAGGCGTTTGGCGACCCGGTGTTCATCGAGTCCCTTGGCAGGGTTCTCCTCTTCGGCGTGGTCCAGGTGCCGGTCATGCTGGGGTTGGCCACTGGCCTGGCCTTGCTGATTGACTCCCGATCCGCGCGGGCGAAGGGTTTCTTCCGACTCACCAGCTTCCTGCCCTACGCGGTGCCGGGCGTCATAGCGGCCCTCATGTGGTCGTTCCTTTACTCCGGAACATCGAGCCCGATCAATGCTCTGCTGGCGCCGCTGGGGATCGAGATCCCGTTCCTTGGCGAGGACATGGTCCTGTGGTCGGTGGCAAACATCGTCACCTGGGGATGGACCGGCTACAACATGATCATCATCTATTCTGCGCTGCAGTCCATCCCGGGGGAGATCCTCGAGGCCGCGAAGATCGATGGGGCTTCGGCCTGGCGCATTGCCTGGAACATCAAGATCCCCATGGTTCGCCCGGCGATCATCCTCACGGCGGTCTTCTCCATCATCGGCACCGCGCAGCTTTACAACGAACCCAAGGTGCTCCAAAGCGTCTCCGGAGGGTCCATCGATTCCGCGTTCACGCCGATCATGGCCGCGCAGGCCGCAACGGCCGCACAGAACTATCCATATGCCGCTGCCATGTCCGTCATCCTGGCAGTGCTCGTCGGTGTCCTGTCCATCACCTTCTTCAAGCTCACGAATAGAGGCTCCGACGCATGAGTGCCCAGCTAATCACGGGAAACGACGTTGAATCCGACAACACAGTCGCCGGGCGGGCCAACACACAGGGCAAGCCTGCGGGCGGCGGCCGGAACTTTGGGCGTGGAACGGGCCGGAAATCCCGGGACAATCGCGAAACGACGCTGACGAGCCGGCTGGTTGTCACCATCGTGCTGGGCTGCTTTGCGGTCTACTTCCTCGTGCCGATTTGGTGGCTCGTTGTCGCGGCCTCCAAGCCCATGGGCGAGCAGTTCTCCGCACCCGGCTTCTGGTTCAACGGCATGCACATGGGAAGCAACGTGGCCGAGCTGCTCTCGTCGCGCGACGGAATCTTCATGCGTTGGATCCTGAACTCGATCTTCTATGCGGGAATCGGCGCCATAGTGGGCACGCTGCTTGCCTCGATGGCAGGCTACGCGCTGGCCAAGTACCGCTTCCGCGGACGCGAAGTCGTCTTCGGCGTGGTTCTTGCGGCAGTGCTGATACCCAAGATCCTCTTCACCCTGCCGCTGTACCTGATGTTCTCCGAGGTGGGGCTGATCAACAACCCCCTGGCAGTGATCCTGCCAAGCATCGTGAGCCCCTTTGGCGTCTACCTGTCACGGGTCTTTGCGGCCCAGTCCGTGCCGGACGAGGTCATCGAGGCCGCCCGGCTCGACGGGCTCGGGGAAGTGGGTATCTTCTTCCGCATCGGCCTGCGCATGATGACCCCGGCCCTGGTGACGATCTTCCTGTTCAACTTCGTGGAGATCTGGAACAACTACCTGCTGCCGGCGATGGTCATCAACGACTCCTCGCTGCAGCCGGTGACCGTGGGCCTGGTGTCCTGGTTCGCCTCCAACGGCAAGGTCCCGATGTCGCTGGTGGTTGTCGGCGCACTCGTTTCGATCATTCCGCTGTTGTTGCTCTTCCTCTTCCTCCAGCGTTTCTGGAAGGCCGGGCTCACCGCGGGCGCGGTGAAGTAGAAAGCCAACGAACTCCCGGCGGGCGGTCTGCGAGCCGCCGGGCAACAAGAAACGGTGCCGGCTGCCCTGGGTGGGGCTGCCGGCACCGTTTCTTTCTGCATGCAGAATGATGGGGCCGCCGAATCGCCGGAGACAGGTTCCGCCCGGACAGTGAAGCACCGAAGGTCCCGTCTGCCTCCGCGCCCGGGCGCATCCGGTCCTACGACGATGATGAGCCTGCACCTTGGCGCATACCGGATGGACACATGAAAAAGGGACCGGTTGCGATCGGCCAAAAAATGGCGATGGCAACCGGTCCCTCGTCGTGGAACGGCAAACGGATTGCTAGTCAGCGATCTCCACGTGGGTGGGATCGAGCACGCGCTTGAGGAAGTCCTGGGTGCGCGGCTGTTGCGGGTTACCGATGACGTCCTTGGCGTGCCCCTGCTCGACGACAACGCCGCCGTCCATGAAGATCACCCGGTCGGCAACCTCCTTGGCGAATGACATTTCGTGGGTCACCACCAGCATGGTCATGCCGGCCTTGGCCAGCGTGCGCATGATGGCCAGGACCTCGCCGACCGTCTCGGGGTCGAGCGCGGAAGTCGGCTCGTCGAAGAGCATCAGCGTCGGGTCCATGGACAGGGCGCGGGCGATTGCCACACGCTGCTGCTGGCCGCCGGAGAGCTGGTCCGGGTAGCGGTCGCCGAAATCGCCCAGACCCACGCGGGTCAGGTTCTTGTGGGCCACTTCCTTCGCCTGAGCGGCGGGACGCTTGAGTACCTTGGTCTGCGCCACGGTGCAGTTCTGGGTCACCGTCAGGTGCGGGAAGAGGTTGAACTGCTGGAAGACCATGCCGACCTTTTGGCGCATCTTGTCCAGGTCAACGTCGGGATCCGTGGCCTCGAAACCGCCCACGTGGACCGTTCCTGCGTTTGGCTGTTCTAGAAGGTTGACGCAACGCAGCAACGTGGACTTGCCAGAGCCCGAAGGACCAATCAGGCAAACTACTTCGCCGGGCTTCACCTCGAGATCAATTCCCTTGAGGACTTCGTTATTTCCGTATGACTTGTGCAGCCCCACGATGTCTACGCCTGCGGCCTTGAATGTGGATTGAATGTTGTTTTGAGTCATGACGATATCCCCTATCGCTTCGTCCGTGCGGAACGGGATTCAAACTTCCGAGCAACCAAGCTCAAAGGAATGGTGATCACCAGGTACAGGGCACCGGCCACGACCAACGGGGTGATGCCTGCCCCGAGCGAGGTTAGTCCGTCGCGTCCGAACTTGGTCATTTCGTACTGGGCCATGCTGGCACCGAGAATAAAGGCCAGCGAAGAGTCCTTGGTCAACAGGATGACCTCGTTCGTCAGCGGAGGCAACACGATCTTGAATGCCTGTGGGATCACGATGGTGACCATGGCACGCCAAGCGGGCATGCCAAGCGAACGGGCTGCCTCGATCTGGCCCTTGGGAACGGCCTGCAGGCCGGCACGCAGTGTCTCGGCAATATAGGCGGCAGATACGAGGCCGAGGGAGACCATGACGACGATGGGTTGCGGCCATTGTGTCCCCGGGAACGCGGTGGGAACGCCATATCCGAAAGTGATTAGCACCAAAATTGCCGGGATGCCGCGGAAGAACTCGATGAATCCAGTGGCAAACCAGCGGTACGGCGCAAAGCTGGCCATCTTCATCAGTGCCAAGATCAAGCCGAGCGTCAGGCCGAAGGCAAAGGAGATGGCCGTGTAGTAAATGGTGTTTTTCAAGCCGACGGTGATCAGGGCCGGGAAAATCGGGCCAAGCTTGTCGAATGCGAAGAACTGTTCGCTGAGGACCTTCCAGTTGACTTGCAGCAGCACGGCGACAATGACAACGACAAAGATGACAATCTGGATGATTTTGCTTAATCGGGCGCGTTGACGTGTTGTCATGGCCATGGGATCGAAGCCTTCCGTGAAAGATGACGAGGCCCCGGTTCCGATCGGGAGCCAGAGCCTCGCCTGAATGCTTGCGGCAAACTTGGTTGATGTTAGTTGGTGGAACCGAACCAGGTTTCGGTGAACTTGGCCAGGGAACCGTCATCGGTCAGGCGCTTGAGCGTGGCGTTTACGTTCTCCAGCATCACTGTGGATCCCTTGGGCAATGCGATACCGAGCTGTTCACCGGTCTTGAAGTCCGCAACGCGCTTGAGCGTTGGGTCATTCTTAATGGCGTAGCCCAGCACCGACTGGTTGCCCAACGAAGCCACGGTGGACCCCGCCTTCAGGGATGCCACCTGCAGGCCAGCATCTTCGTAGCCAATCGGATCCAGACCGTTTTCCTTGGCGAACTTCTCGCCGGTGGTCGCCTGCTGCACGCCGACCTTCTTGCCCTTGGCGGATTCCAGGTCGGTGACACCCGAACCATCCTTGGCGACAAGGGTCAGGTCGTCATCCATGTAAGGCGTGGAGAAATCCATGTTGCCCTTACGCGCTTCGGTGATGGAGATCGACGAAATTGCGAGATCGCATTGGGTCTTGAACAAACCTGATTCGATGGAGTCGAAGCTGGAGTCAATGACGTTCAGTTCGACCTTCATGTCCTTGGCGATTTCTGCCGCAATGTCCATGTCGAAGCCGACGTTCTTGCCGTCCTTCACGAATTCGAACGGCTCGTAAGGAATGTCGGAGCAAACGGTGAGTTTGCCCGCATTGATGAGCTTGAGCGCGTTCGGGTCCGATGAAGCGGCTGGGGTGTCGCTGCTTCCGCAGGCGGTCAGGGCGAGTGCGCCCACCGCTGCAACAGCAAAGGATTTGAGTACGGTGGTGGTGATCCGCATGGAGTGTGGTCCTTCTCTAGATGATCGCTCGCATGACTTGCGTCGTTGTACATTGTAACCGGCATTACCCCAAGTCTTGAGATGTGCATCACAGGCTACATTCATTGTCCATGGGTAAACAAGGGTAAACGGGTAATTGGTTCGAGCGGACCGGAAAAAGACTAGATGCTGAGAGCCTCACGCATCGGACGCATCTTGGCCCACGACTCGGCCAATTCCGCCGCCGGATCGGACGCCGCAACGATGCCACAACCGGCGTAAAGCCGGACTGACGTGGGGGACTCGATTACGCCGCCACGCAGCGCAATGCCAAACTCGCCGTTACCGCGCGTGTCGACCCAGCCGACCGGACCTGCGTACGGGCCGCGGTCAATGCCCTCGAGATCGCGCAGGATGCGGCCCGCTTCCTTCGTGGGGGTTCCGCACACCGCAGCCGTCGGGTGGAATACCTCGGCCAAATCCAGTGCCGACGGAACGCTGCCGTCCGCGCGGCGGGCCAGCGATGCCTTGACGTCCGAGGCGAGGTGCCAGACGTTGGGCAGCCGCAGGACAAACGGCTCGGCGGGAGCGTCCATGCCGGTGGCCAGCGGGCCGAGCTGTTCGGTCAGCGAATCGATCGCCAGCTGGTGTTCGTGGCGCTGCTTCTCGTCCTCGACCAGCATCCGGTGCGCGTAGCCGGAATCCCCGGCTGGCGCGCTGGCACGGTCAAGGGTGCCGGCCAGGACACGTGCCTCGGCGATGTCGCCGCGCACCCGGACTAGCATTTCCGGAGTGGCGCCGATCAGGCCGTCCACCGAGTATGTCCAGCAGTCTGCGTAGCGCAGCGCAAGCTGGCGCAACACCTGCGCCACGGCGATCGGCGACGCGAGCTCGGCCACCGCATCGCGGGCCAGCACCAGCTTGGTGACCTGCCCGGATTCGATCGCTGCAACGCCCTTGCGCACCGAGTCCATGTACTCGTCCTCGGTGATCTGGCCAGCCACCAGCCGGTCCACGCCGGAACCGAGCTCGTGCTCAACCGAGTAGTCGTCAAGCAGCATCGCCAGTTCGGCCTCCGCCGCCTCGAGGCTCAGTTCGGCCTCCGGGTCGGCGACCGTGTAGGTGATCCAGCTGCAGGTTTCGTCCCGGCCCACCACGATCTTCGGCACGATCATGCGCGAGGCATAGGTGCTGGAGAAGGAAAACGCGAAGGCGCCGAAGGCGATCAGGCCCGTGCCGGGGATTTCCAGCGGGTCCTCGACGCCGGCGGCCGCAGTGACCCTGCCCCACCAGTCGCGGGCCAACGCGAAGCGCTCCGGGCCGGTCGACTCGAACCGTGCAACCTGGCCGAAGCCGATGACTCCCTCGCCGCGGCGGGCCCACATCAGTGAATCGTCGCGGGTGGCGTAGTCAAGAAGTCCGTGCTCGCTCATCGCCGGGCGTTTGATGGTCAAGCTGCGCAGCTGCGGAACCGGGGTTGGCGTGTGCGGTCCCGTACCGGCGGAAAGTTGGGAAGTCATGATGAGCTAAGCCTACCGCCGCCGGGGTGCGCGCCAGGCTCTAGAGTGGCCCTGCTCACCAGGACGCCGGGGTGCCGTATTTTCACGTTGCCGCCGAACTTTGCGACAATGAAACAATGAGCCGCGCATCGCTGGAAAAGCACACAGAAGAAGTCCAAGCAATGTTTGACGACGTTGCCCCGCGTTATGACGTGGTCAACGACATTCTCTCCCTGGGACAGACCCGCCGCTGGCGCAAGATCGTCTTCGACGCGGTCGGCGCCAAGCCGGGCCAGCGCGTGCTGGATCTCGCCGCCGGAACCGGAACCTCCTCCGAGCCGTTTGCGGATGCCGGCATCGGCGTCGTGGCCTGCGACTTCTCCCAGGGCATGCTCAAGGTCGGCAAGCGCCGCCGCCCGGACATCGACTTTGTTGCCGGCGATGCCACCAACCTTCCCTTCGAGGACAACAGCTTCGACGCGGCGACCATCAGCTTCGGCCTGCGCAACGTGAACGAGCCGAAGAAGGCCCTGGCCGAGATGCTGCGGGTGACCAAGCCCGGCGGCACCCTGGTGATCGCCGAATTCTCGCACCCGACGTTCGCGCCGTTCCGCACCGTGTACACCGAGTACCTGATGAAGGCGCTTCCGCCGATCGCCAGGAAGGTCTCCTCGAACCCGGCGGCCTACGTGTACCTGGCCGAGTCCATCCGCGCCTGGCCGAACCAGGACGGCCTTGCCGCCTGGATCGACGAGTCGGGCTGGGATTCGTGCCGCTACCGCAACCTCAGCGGCGGCATCGTGGCCGTGCACCGCGCCACCAAACCGCTGGACTAGGCACGCCGCTGGCGGGTTGCCTAGGCGTCAAACGCCGCGCAACCTGCCGCGAGTCGCCCGTCTTGGCCTTGCTCGGGCCGAATGGCGATAGAGTGAAGCCTGTACTTGAGCAGCTGGTACCTACCGACCAGCAACCAGAATCGGCCACGTGCCGCGGCTGGAACCGACCGTCGAGAGATAGTAAGTCTTAGAACTGTGACCGATTCCCAGACCAACTGGACCGCTGCCGGACACGGCGTGCACGATTCCTTCGATCTGAACCCGGAGACCAGCGTGCTGGCCGCCGCGGTGAACCTGCCCAGCGGTTTTTCGCTGATCGCCCAGGACCCGGAGTTTGGCCCGGCCATCGCCACCGGCCTGGCCAAGGTGGAGAAGCTGCTGCGCGACGCGATCGCCAACTCCGACCCCTTGATCGACGCCACAAGCCGCCACCTCGTCGAGGCAGGCGGCAAGCGGATCCGTCCGCTGCTGGTGGTCCTGACCTCGCTGTTGGGCGGGGGCGTGACCGACGACGTCATCAAGGCCGCGGCCATCGTCGAGCTGACCCACCTTGCCACGCTCTACCACGACGACGTGATGGATTCGGCGCCGCTGCGCCGCGGTGCACCCACCGCCCACGAGGTGTGGGGCAACTCCGTTGCCATCCTCACCGGCGACCTGATCTTCGCACGGGCCTCGGTCCTCGGCGCCGAGCTTGGCCCCGAGGCCGTCTCGATGCAGGCGCGCACCTTTGAGCGCCTGTGCCTGGGCCAGCTGCACGAATCGGTGGGTCCGCGCGACGGCGACGACCCGATCGAACACCACCTCAGCGTCATCGCCGACAAGACCGCATCGCTGCTGGCAACATCCGGCGCCTTCGGTGCGCTCTTCGGCGGCGTCCCGGAATACGTGGAGATCCTGCGCACCTACGGCGAGAAGGTCGGCGTGGCCTTCCAGGTCGCAGACGACGTCATCGACGTGACGGGCGCACAGGTCCGTTCGGGCAAGACCCCGGGAACCGACCTGCGCGAAGGCGTCCCGACGCTGCCGATCCTGCTGATGCGCGATGCCGCCGCGGCGGGCGACGCGGAGGCGGCCCGCGTGCTGGAAATTGTCGACGGGGACCTGACCGAGGACGCTGCACTGACCCTCGCGGTCGAGGCGGTTGCCGGCAACCCCGCCACGGCAAAGGCCTGGGCTGTTGCACGACACTGGGCCGACGAGGCAGTGGCGGTGCTGCAGCCGCTCCCGGCCGGAACCGTGAAGGACGCGCTGGCGGCCTTTGCCGACGCCGTGGTCACCCGCGAGGTCTAAGAAAACCTAAACGAGGAATCTTTCGGGGTATTCGCCCCAAAGGTTCGCTTCACTCAAGGCCGCCCGCAACTGGGCGGCCTTTTGTGCGCGCTCGGCAACCGGGACGCGGTGCCGCAGGTGCCTGTAGAGGTCGTCGTCGCTGAAGCGCGGAAACACGTGCTGGTGGTAGTGCCAGACGTGCTGGTTGCCGGCGGGCTCGTTGTGCTGCCTGGTGCTGGTGCCCTCGGGGGACCACGCGTGTTTCATGGCCAGGGCGATGCGCCTGGTCTCGAACATGATTTCCGCGGCGACTTGTTCGGGCAAATCGTAGAGTGCCTCGTGGTGCGCGGCGGGAATGACCATCGCATGGCCGCCGTGGGGGCCGAACCCGTCGCAGGCCATGATGACGGCGACGTGTTCGGTCCGGTATATCAGGTCGGTCGGCGCACAGAGGTTGTCCGGGGAAAACTCAACGCCGGCCAGGAGCTCGCAAAAAGGGCAGCGGTAGTCTTCCGGTGCGTGCGATTTCCATAGCCGGCGCATGGGGATGGTTGGCCCGGGGTTAGTCGTTCAGCTCGGGGGAGAGCTCGTTGAATACCCAGGTGAACATGTCAAGGACGTATTCGCTGAAGGTTCCCTCTTCGCTCTTCCACGTGCCGCGGGCGTTCTGGCGGCGGTAGACGATCGGGTCCGGCACCTCGAGCTGGTCGAGACGGAAGCCCCACACGTACTTTTCTTCCTCGTCCTCAAGGAAAAGCAGGTAGCCGTCTTCGACCTCGAGCTCGTCGGGGTCGAAGAAGTAGTGGTACGCCTCCATGAGGTCTTCGCAGCCACCCAGGGCCAGGTAGAACTCGCGCAGCACCAGGGGCAACTGGACGGGAAGCGTGCCGAGCGCCTCATCGAGCTCGGCGTCGGTCAAACCGTCTTCTTTTTGCCACTCGTCCTCGAGGTACAACGGAACCAGTGAACGGAACTTCTCAAGGAACATTTCAGCCATGCTCCCCATTCTATCCGGAGCGATTCTAAGTAATGTCCTTGGCGGTCAGCGCAAGCCACAATTGCACCCGGTCGGCGGTGGTCGTCGGGTCGTAGCCGCTGAGCTCGCTGATCTGCTGGAGCCGGTATCGCACGGTATTGCGGTGCAAACCCAGGGTTTCGGCCACGGCGCCTACGCTGCCGTCCAATTCCAGGTAGTGACGCAACGTACCCAGCAATTCCGCCGAATGTTTCTTGTCGAAGGCTTCCAGCGGCCCGAGCGCCTCCTGGGCCAGCGCCTGCAGCGGGACATCGCGCGCCGCAAGCAGCAGGGAGGTCAGCGAGAGCCTGGAGGGGGTGTTGATGCGTTCGCCGTGGCGCAGGGCCTCGAGCGCCTCGAAGAAGCTCCAACGCAGGCCGTTGGCCTGGGCGTAGTCCCCTCCGAAGCTCACGCGGGCGGTGATGCCGGCCCCCTCGAGGTATCCGTCGAGCTGGTCCGCGAACTTCGCGGCATCGGAGCCGTTCACCACCAGGGAAAGCCTGTCATCCACGATGGCCGAGACTTCGTGTTCGAGCTGCGGCGGGATGGGAAGGGTCCGCAACGCCTTTTCATGCCCCGCGGACGCATGGACCAGGACCACCGAATGCGGTCGGTCCACGGTGATTCCGATGCCCTGCAGGCGGGCGGTTGCCTCGGTGGCGCTGAGGTTTCCGGCGATCAGGTCCGAAAACGCCTGGCCCGCGACGAGCCGGTTGGATTCGCGCAGCCTGGCCTGGTTTGCCAGCTCGAGCCCGATCAGTCCCTGGGCGTAGTCGACCAGCCCGTCCCGGGTGTACGGCTCGGCCAGGTAGAGCGTGCACCTGTCCTTCAGCCCGGTGGCGATGGGAACCGGGTGCCATTGCTCCTTGCCCAGTTCCGGGCCATGCACCCTGGCCCCGAACTGGGTCAGCGAGACGGCTGTGCCGAGCATGCGCGAGAGCTCGCGCAGCATTGAACGCAATCCGCCGGTGAGCAGCGTGGAAGCCAGCTGCTGGTGTCCCTTGAGCAGGCGTTCGAGGCGAGCCAGGTGGTCGGCGTTCAGCGTGTCGGCAATCAACTTGGTGATTGCCACGAACGGGGTTTCGTAGGGGACCTCGAAAACCGGCAGGCCGAGTTCGGTGGCCTTGCGGATGACCGCCGCCGGAACGCTGCGGTGGCTCAGCCCCGTCCCGTAACCCAGGGCCAGGGCGCCGGCGCCGTGCACGATTTCCACGAAAGCCTGCTGGTTGGCGATCGTGGTTTGCCGCAGGCCCGTGGTCAGCACGATCTCCCCTCCGCTCAGGAAGGGGGACGGATCGCGTAGTTCCGTGACTGCCGCCCACTCGATCGGAATGTCTCCCGCCGCCGAAATATCGGTCAGTGCGCGCAGGGAGAGTGCGGGGGACCCAAGGAGTCGCGACAAGGTGATGGCCATGCACCAATTCTATTGAAATTATTGTGCACTCGAACGACCACTTGTTTCACAATGTGGTCAAATGCGTACTGGGTCACGGGACGCGCGTCACTTGTGCGTAACATGTCTCCTCATGACCACTGCACCAACAAGCCAGGACGGACAACCCGCACCGGCTACTCGAGAGACATTTTCCTCGCGAAAACTTTTCATACTTTCCGCCATCGGCTCCGCCGTTGGATTGGGCAACATCTGGCGTTTCCCCTACGTTGCCTATGACAACGGTGGCGGGGCCTTCCTGATCCCGTACCTCGTCGCGCTTCTGTGCGCGGGTATCCCGCTGCTTTTCCTTGACTACTCGGTCGGCCACCGCGGACGCGGCTCCGCCCCGCTGTCCTACCGCCGACTGAACCGTGCGGCCGAACCGCTTGGCTGGTGGCAGGTCCTGATCTGCTTCGTCATCGCGATCTACTACGCGGCAATCATTGCCTGGGCCGCCATGTACACCTGGTTCTCGGTGACCAAGGCCTGGGGGAACGACGCGGAGGCGTTCTTCTTCAACGACTTCCTCAAGATGGCGCCGGACGCCGGGCTGTCCTTCGACTTCGTTTCCAACGTCTTCTTCCCGATGTTTGCCGTCTGGGTCGTGGCAATCTTCATCATGGTCGCCGGCGTGAACAAGGGCATTTCGCGTGCGAATGCGATCTTCCTGCCGCTGCTGGTTGTCATGTTCGTGATCCTGGTGATCCAGGCGGTATTGCTCCCCGGCGCGATGGAGGGCCTGAACGCCTTCTTCACCCCGAACTGGGAAGCGTTGCAGGACCCGGGGGTGTGGGCTGCGGCCTTCGGCCACATCTTCTTCTCCCTGTCAGTAGCCTTCGGCATCATGGTCACCTACTCGTCCTACTTGAAGCGCAAGACCGACCTGACAGGTTCGGGCATGGTTGTCGCGTTCGCCAACTCCGGCTTCGAGATCCTCGCCGGCATCGGCGTCTTTGCCGCGCTCGGCTTCATGGCGGCCGCCTCCGGCACCGCGGTGTCCGAGGTGGCAAGCGGCGGCATCGGCCTGGCATTCATCGCCTTCCCGACCATCGTCTCGGAGGCGCCGTTCGGCGCGATCCTCGGCGTGCTGTTCTTCGGCTCGCTGGTCTTTGCCGGGCTGACGTCCTTGATCTCGATCCTCGAGGTCATCGTCGCGGCATTCCAGGACAAGCTGGGCTGGAGCCGCAAGTCGGCCACGCTCATCGTCACCATCCCGATTGCCGTGATTTCCATGGTGCTCTTCCCGACCACCACGGGCCTGCAGTTGCTTGACACCTCGGATGCGTTCGTCAACCAGTTCGGCATCCTTGCCTGCGCACTTGTCACCGTCATCGTGCTGAGCGCAGGACTGACCGCCCTGCCGGGCCTGCAGAAGCACATGAACCGAACCTCGTCGATCAAGATGGGCACCGTTTGGCGCATCCTCGTCGGCGGCATTGCGCCCGTGGCACTTGGCTACATGCTGATCAACGAAATCCAGGCCAAAAGCACCGAACAGTACTCCGGATACCCGGCGTGGTTCAACGGTGTCTTCGGCTGGGGAATGGCAGGCGCGCTGATCATCGGCGCACTGTTGCTCTCGATGATCCCGTGGAGCGACAAGTCCAAGCTCAACGACCCGGAATACGATGAATTCGAGGCCGAACTTGTGGCCGACGAAGCAGCAGAGGAGCTGAAGGTATGACCCCGGTAGCCATCACCATGATGATCATTGCCATGGTCACCGTTTGGGGAGGCCTCGCCCTTTCCATGTGGAACCTGGCCCGCCACCCCGAGGACGAGGGGCACCTTCCCGAGGAAATGCCCCACGAGCTCTAACACGTTCACGCCCCGCGCGGCGTGAAAGCTACACGGTGGTCCGCCCGTCCGGTAATCCCGGGCGGGCACGGACCACCTTTTCAGTTAAACGGCCCCGCAAACTTCTGTGCACATGCACTGCGAACTTCCGGGAGTACTGTGCCAATTTCACTAGCGGGCATTCTCACCCGCGACATAGGCTTCATGAAAGTACACAACACCAACACACCGGCTCCCTTGTGCGTGCCCAAGTTCCTGCCCTACGGCGCAGGATGAGGGGTCCCAAACCGCGAGGACCGGGAAAGGAATGAGCGTTCATGGACGTCACTTACCGCATTGAACAGAAGCGCCAGATCAACGGTGCCTTCCCCGGACCGAAGTCCGTTGAATTGGCAGCACGCCGCACAGCGGCCGTGGCCCTGGGCGTGGCTTCCTCGCTCCCGGTCTACGTTGCCGACGCCGACGGCGGCGTGATCGTCGACGTCGACGGAAACTCCATCATCGACCTGGGCTCGGGCATTGCGGTAACCAGCGTTGGTGCCTCCAACGAAAAGGTTGCAGCAGCCGTTGCCGCCCAGGCAGCACGCTTCACCCACACCTGCTTCATGGTGACCCCGTACGAGGGCTACGTCGAGCTGGCCGAGAAGCTTGCCGAAATCACCCCGGGCACCCACGAGAAGAAGGCCGTGTTCTTCAACTCCGGTTCCGAGGCCGTTGAGAACGCCATCAAGGTGGCCCGCGTGGCCACCGGCCGCACCGCCGTCGTCGCCTTCGACCACGCCTACCACGGCCGCACCAACCTGACCATGGGCCTGACCGCCAAGGCAGCTCCGTACAAGCGCGGCTTCGGCCCGCTGGCCTCGGAAATCTACCGCATGCCGATGAGCTACCCGTTCCGCGAGGAAAACCCGAACATCTCGGGCAAGGAAGCCGCAGAGCGCGCCATCCTGGCCATGGAGAAGCAGATCGGCGGCGACCAGATCGCGGCCATCATCATCGAGCCGATCCAGGGTGAAGGCGGCTTCATCGTTCCCGCCGCCGGCTTCCTGCCGCGCATCGCCGAATGGGCCAAGGAGCAGGGCATCGTCTTCGTGGCCGACGAAGTGCAGGCCGGCTTCTGCCGCGCCGGTGCATGGTTCGCCTCCGACATCGAAGGCATCACCCCGGATATCATCACGGTTGCCAAGGGCATCGCCGGCGGCATGCCGCTCTCGGGCATCGTGGGCCGCGCCGACCTGCTTGACTCGGTCCACCCGGGCGGCCTGGGCGGCACCTACGGTGGCAACCCGGTTGCCGTTGCGGCCGCGCTCGAGACCATCAAGTTCATGGAAGAGCACGACCTTGCAGCCCGCGCCCGCGAGATCGAAGAGCAGTTCTTCACCCGCATGCGCAAGATCCAGTCCGAGGTTTCGGTCATCGGTGACATCCGCGGCCGTGGCGCCATGGTTGCCATCGAGCTGGTCAAGGCCGGCGGCACCGAGCCGGATGCGGACATCACCAAGAAGATTGCTGCCGACTGCTTGGCTGCAGGCGTCCTGATCCTCACCTGCGGCACCTACGGCAACGTCATCCGCCTGCTGCCTCCGCTGGTCATCAGCGACGAGCTGCTTGCGGACGCATTCGACGTGCTGGAAGCCGCCATCCGCGCCAACGTCTAGTCGTTACGCGCGCATAGCCAAGAAAGGGGCTGGAAGTTGTTCAGGGCTTTGGACAACTACCAGCCCCTTTCTTCATGCCCGGAAACGGGCAAGGAGCAGGATCCTTGCGGGACCGCGTGATTGACTACGCGATCAGTTCTTTTCGGCGGGAGCCGTGGCGGAAGCGTCCGCCGCGGGTGCTGCAACTGCCGCCCGCGCGGCGCGGTCGCGGCGTGGCTGGGTGGCCATGTCGACGCAGAGCAGGATCACCGCAACCCAGACCAGGCAGAAGCCGATCAGGCGTTCCGGCGGCATCGGTTCGTGGAACACCGTCAACGCCACGATGAACTGCAGGATCGGCGCCAGGAACTGCAGGGTGCCGAGGGTCGTCAAGGGCAGGCGGCGGGCCGAAGCGCCGAAAAGCAGCAAGGGGACGGCGGTGATGACGCCGCTGGCGACCATCAGCCAGAAGTGCGCCGGGCCTGCGGAAAGCACGGTGTCCTGGTTTTGGGCGATGAGCCAGACCATGAAGGCCAGGGCGGGAATGCTCAGGATCGCCGTCTCCATGCTCAGCGAGGTCAGCGCCGTGGCCGTGCGGCCCACCCGGTTCTTCACGAACCCGTAGAAGCCGAACGAGAACGCCAGGGTCAGGGCGATGTAGGGGACGTTGCCGTACGCGAAGGTCAGCGTGAGCACCGTGGCGAGGCCGAATCCCATGGCGATCCACTGGAGCGGGCGCAGCCGCTCCTTGAGGAAGATGACGCCCAACGCCGTGGAAACCAACGGGTTGATGAAGTATCCCAGCGAGGCCTCGACGGCGTGGCCGTTGAGCACCGCGAAGGTGTAGGTCAACCAGTTGATAGCGATGAGCACCGACGCCACCGTCAGCCGGATCATGGCCTGCCGGTCGCGGCCCAGCGCGAACAGCTGGTGCCAGTTGCGGGTCACGCTCAGCAGGATGGCACAGAACACCAACGACCAGACGATCCTGTTGGCGACGATTTCCATCGGCGAGGCAATGCCGATGGTGAGGAAGTAGAGCGGCAGCAGGCCCCACAAACCGTAGGCCATCAGCCCCTGAATCAAGCCGGTGTTGCGTTCGGACGTCGGTGAGACCCCGGCGGCTGTGCTCGTGGATTTGGGGGTACTCGTTTGGGTCATGACTGACTCAACAGGGAAAACATTGATTCCATTCCGTGCTGCCGTGCAAAGCAACAAAAAGTTCGGGCATTTTCGTGGGCGGCAAAAGGTTGCTGACTAGTGTCAACAGGCTTTTCGACTGGCGGTGCGAGCCGCGGAAAAACTACCCACACTTCAGCCTACAGCTCGAACGCTCGGGCGCGGCGACATCGTGCGTGCCTCACCTTGCATCCCGCCCCGGAAAACGCCTGGTGGGAACGTGAGCATGCGCACAAGGGTTCCCACAAGATAAGTAATCCCAATTAGACTAGGTGTCCGTGCGTTATTTTGCGCGCCCGTGTACATCCTCCGGAAGGAACCCCTCGTGTCCGATTCAGCAGTACGTCCGCTCCGTGTCGCCATCATCGGGGCAGGCCCGGCCGGCGTCTATGCTGCCGATATCCTCACCAAGGCAGAGCGCGAGTTCGAGGTCAGCATCGACCTGCTCGACGCCTACCCGGCTCCCTACGGCCTGATCCGCTACGGCGTGGCCCCGGACCACCCGCGCATCAAGGGCATCGTCAACGCCCTGCACAAGGTGCTCGACCGCGGCGACATCCGCTTCCTCGGCAACGTGACCTACGGCCGCGACCTGACCCTGAGCGACATCCGCGACATGTACGATGCGGTCATCTTCGCCACCGGCGCCATCAAGGACGCCGACATGAACATCCCGGGCATCGACCTCGAGGGTTCCTACGGTGCCGCGGACTTCGTGTCCTGGTACGACGGGCAGCCCGACGTGCCGCGCACCTGGCCGCTGGAGGCCAAGGAAATCGCCGTGCTCGGCAACGGCAACGTGGCCCTGGACGTGGCACGCGTGCTCTCCAAGCACGCCGAGGACCTGCTGGTCACCGAGATCCCGGAAAACGTCTTCGAGGGCCTGAAGGATTCGCCCGTCACCGACGTGCACATCTTCGGCCGCCGCGGCCCGGCCCAGGTGAAGTTCACCCCGCTGGAACTGCGCGAGCTGAGCCACAGCCGCGACGTCGACATCGTGCTCTACCCGGAAGACTTCGAGTTCGACGAGGCCTCCGACGCCCTGATCAAGACCAACAACCAGGTCAAGACCATGGTCAACACGCTGACCAACTGGATCGTCGAGGAGCAGGACACCGGCGCCTCCCGCCGCCTGCACCTGCACTTCCTGCACAACCCCGTCGAGGTCATCGGCGAGGACGGCAAGGTCGCCGGCATCAAGTTCGAGCGCCAGGAACTGGACGGCACCGGCAACGTCCGCGGCACCGGCGAATTCGTCGACTACCCGGTCCAGGCCGTGTACCGCGCCATCGGCTACTTCGGCTCCGAGCTCGCCGAGCTTGAATTCGACGAAAAGCGCGGGGTCATTCCCAACGCCGGAGGCCGCGTGCTGGATGCCAAGGGAACGCACGTTCCGGGCCTCTACGCCACCGGCTGGATCAAGCGCGGCCCGGTCGGCCTGATCGGCCACACCAAGGGCGACGCCCTGGAAACCATCGGCAACCTGCTCGAGGACCGCATGGCGCTGCCGCCGGCCGCAAACCCGAGCGAGGACGCAATCATCGAACTGCTGCAGTCCCGCGGCGTCGAATTCACCACCTGGGAAGGGTGGAAGAAGCTCGACGCGCACGAGATCGCGCTCGGTGCCGCGGCAAGCCCGACCGAAACCTCGGTGGGCCCGGTGGAGCGCGCGCGTATCAAGGTCGTGGACCGCGACGAGATGGTCAAGATCTCCCGCGGCGAGATGGCCGAGAGCTCCCGCGACTGATTCCGCTACCCAAGCAACCGATGCCCGCGTCCTCGAATGATCGAGGGCGCGGGCATTTGCCTTGTCCGGGGCCCGTCGACTTCGGGGACCCGGCAGCGTGCCGGGACGGGCCGCCGGCGGCCAGCTGCGGGGAAACGACGAAGGGTCCCACACTCCTGGTGGAGTGTGGGACCCTTCGCTTGTCTGGCTAGGCGCCGGTCAAGTCCGCGGTGCGGGACTTAGACGGCCGCGTCTTCCAGGCTCGCTGCGTAGGCGTCACGCAGGATCTGGCCGAGGTTCGCATCGACGTTCGTCCAGTACTGGAAGAAGCCCTCGCGGATGGACTCGATGGTGATGCCCTGGCACTGGCCCAGCAGGGTTTCGTGGAAGCGTTCCTTGGACTCTGCGTTGTAGACCTCGCGGTACAGGGTACCGGCCTGGCCGAAGTCGTCGTCTTCCGAACGCAGGGTCTGGGCCGCGCGGACCAATTCGCCGTCGGTCTCCCAGCCGCCTTCACCGGCGCGCTCTGCATCGGCAGACGGGCCGCCGAAGGAGTTCGGGGTGTAGACGCGGGCTTCCGGGTCGTTGAACAGGTACTGCATGGCACCTTCGTGCATGTAGTTGTTCACCTTGGCGGCGTGCGGCTGGTTGACCGGCAACTGGTTGTAGTTGGCGCCGATGCGGTTGCGCTGTGCATCCGGGTAGGAGAACACGCGGGCCATCAGCATCTTGTCGGGGCTGATGTCGATGCCCGGAACCAGGTTCGACGGGGAGAACGCTGCCTGCTCGATCTCGGCGAAGAAGTTGCGCGGGTTGCGGTTCAACGTGAAGTGGCCGACCGGGATCAGCGGGTAGTCCGCGTGCGGCCAGACCTTGGTCATGTCGAACGGGTTGAAGCGGTAGGTCTTGCCCTCTTCGTACGGCATGACCTGGACCTTGACGTCCCAGGTCGGGAAGTTGCCGGCCTCGATGTTGTCGAACAAGTCGCGGCGGTAGAAGTCGGCGTCCGAACCCGCAAGCTTCTCAGCTTCCTCGGCGCCGATGTTGTGGACACCCTGGCGGGAGATGAAGTGGTACTTCACCCAGAAACGCTCGCCCTCGGCGTTGATCCACTGGTAGGTGTGCGAGCCGTAGCCGTTGAGCTCACGCCAGGAGCGGGACAGGCCGCGGTCGCCCATCAGGTAGGTCACCTGGTGTGCGGACTCGGGGGAGTGGGTCCAGAAGTCCCACTGCATGTCGCCGTTGCGCAAGCCGGAGGCGCCCATGCGCTTCTGCGAGTGGATGAAGTCCGGGAACTTGATGCCGTCGCGGATGAAGAAGACCGGGGTGTTGTTGCCTACGACGTCGTAGTTGCCCTCGGTGGTGTAGAAGCGAAGTGCGAAGCCACGCACGTCGCGCCAGGTGTCGGGGGAGCCCTGCTCGCCGGCGACCGAGGAGAAGCGCAGCAGCGTCTCGGAGGTGGCGCCCGGCTGGAACACAGCTGCACGGGTGTACTTGGAAACGTCTTCGGTGACGAAGAATTCACCGAAAGCTCCGCCGCCCTTTGCGTGCGGGTTGCGCTCCGGCACACGCTCGCGGTTGAACGACGCCAGCTTTTCGACGAGGTAACGGTCATGAAGGGCGGTGATGCCGTCCGGACCGCTGGTCAGCGAGTGCGCGTCGCTGGCGACCGGTGCACCGCTCTGGGTGGTGGTGAAGTTCTCGCTCAAGAGAGACTCTCCTTCTGTGTGGGTTGGTAACTCTGCAGGGCAACGAAGTTGCTCTAGGAATCCGCTGCTTTCCTGCAGTCTTCACAGATGCCCTGGTAAAGGACATCGGCAATCTGGATGACCATGCCGTGGTTGTCCGAGGGTGTCAGGCAGGGGGCGTGGCCCACCGCGCAGTCCACGTCCTCGACCCGGCCGCAACCGGTGCAGATGGCATGGTGGTGGTTGTCATTCACGCGGGTTTCATAGAGCGCCGCGGAATGAGGGGGAGTGAACCTGCGCAAGATGCCTTGCTCGGTCAAATCATTAAGCACGTTGTAGACCGACTGGATTGAAACATCAGGCAAATCCTTGTGGACTTCTTCCACAACGTCTTCCGCCGAGGAATGCGGATGCCGGTCAAGGACCTCGAGCACGGCAAGGCGGCCGCGGGTTACCCGCAGCCCTAGATCCCGCATCTGTGTCGAATGGTCCATGTGAACTATTCCACACGCTTATTTTGAATAAGTCAAGATAAGCGTCCTGTGTGGCGTGTCATGCGTGGCTAGACTCGTTGGGTGCCACGAATCCTTGCTGACCTGAGTCCACTACGCGAAAGCCCGGCCTTCAAGCGGCTCTGGATCGGCAACGCGCTCTCCGCCGTCGGTGGGCAGTTGACGCTTGTGGCGGTCAGCCTGGAGGTCTACGAGCTGACCCGCTCAAGCTTTTACGTGGGCCTGCTCGGCGCATTCGCCCTGGTTCCGTTGGTGTTGACGGGTCTCTACGGTGGCTCGATTGCCGATGCCCACGACCGGCGCAAGGTGGCGCTGGCATCCGCCATCGTCTTGTGGGCGGCGACCGCGGCGATCGCAGCCCAGGCCTGGCTCGGCGTGGACAACGTCTGGGTCCTCTACGGCCTGGTGGCGATCCATTCGGCGGCAGGCGGAATCAACCAGCCGGCCCGTGGCGCCATCATCCCCGCAATCGTCGGCCTCAAGCTCCTGCCGGCCGCAAACTCGCTGAACATGGTCACCTTCGGGATCGCGCAGATGGTCGGCCCCCTGCTGGGCGGGATCCTGGTGGCGCGGATCGGATTCGGCTGGACCTACGGAATAGACGTGTTGACCTACACCGCCGCCGTCTGGTCCGTGTACATGCTCCCGGCGCTGCCGCCCGACGGAAAGGCCGGCCAAGCGGGGCTGCGCTCGGTCATCGAGGGCTTCCAGTTCCTGGGCACCCAGCCCAACGTCCGCATGACGTTCCTGATCGATCTGGCGGCCATGGTGCTGGCGGCCCCGCGGGCCCTGCTTCCGGCCGTGGGCGCCGTGCTGATCGGTGGCGGGGAGCTGACGATGGGCCTGTTGCTCGCTGCCACCGCATTGGGGGCGTTCCTGGCCGGGCTGTTCTCGGGTCCGCTGGGACGCCTCCACCGCCAAGGGGTCGCGGTGTTCGTGTGCGTGGCCGTCTGGGGTGCGAGCATCGGGGCCTTCGGACTGGTGGTGCTGCTGGCATCGCGCCAACCGCTCCCCGCCGGCGGTGAAGCCAGCGCCTGGCTGTGGCCGGCCGCGCTGTGCATGGCCGTCGCGGGTGTTGCCGATGCGATCTCCTCGGTTTTCCGCACCACCATCCTGCAGGCTGCGACCCCCGACCACCTGCGTGGGCGGTTGCAGGGCGTGTTCATCGTGGTCGTCGCGGGCGGCCCGCGGCTGGGCGAGATGCTCTCCGGCGGCGTCGCCGGCGGAATCGGCGAGGGCGCCACGTTGCTCCTGGGTGGAATCGCCTGCGTGGTTGCCGCGGCGCTGCTCATGCGCGCACAGCCCGGATTCCTGCGCTACGACTCGCGCCACCCAAAGCCCTGAAGTCCTCATTCGAACCGTCGCCTCGCAAACTCGCGGCAACATCACAGCGGGGAACAAAGACGGGCCAAGGCTCGTTGACTACAGTGGATACAACTTGCGGTATATGAAGCCGCGAACCGTTCTTCGAGGAGAAAACCACAGTGCACAATCACAACAACGGTCTGAAGACTGCGGGGCTGCTTGGCGGCATGTTCGCCCTGCTGCTGGCCATTGGCGGCCTGTTGTCTTCGGGAACCGGAAGCAGCAGTTTCATCTGGATCTTTGCGCTCATTGGTTTGGCCACGACTGCCTATGGCTACTGGAACAGCGACAAGATCGCCATCCGCTCCATGCAGGCCTACCCGGTCACCGAGGCCGAACAGCCTGCCATGTACAAGATCGTGCGCGAGCTGTCGGCCGCTGCGCAGCAGCCGATGCCGCGTCTCTATGTCTCGCCGACGGTGGCCCCGAACGCGTTCGCCACGGGCCGCAACCCGCAGAATGCGGCAGTCTGCTGCACCGAGGGAATCTTGCAGTTGCTCAACGAGCGTGAACTGCGAGGGGTGCTGGGGCATGAACTCATGCACGTCTACAACCGCGACATCCTCACCTCCTCGGTGGCTGCTGCCGTGGCGGGCGTCATCACTTCGCTGGCCCAGTTCCTGCTCTTCTTCGGCGGCGGCGACCGCCGCAATGCCAATCCGCTGGCCATGATCGCGATGGCTTTGCTGGCCCCGCTGGCCTCGACCGTGATCCAGATGGCCATCAGCCGCACCCGCGAGTACGACGCCGACGAAGACGGGGCCAAGCTGACCAACGACCCGCTGGCGCTGGCTTCGGCCCTGCGCAAATTGGAAGGCGGAGTGCAGCGCGCCCCGTTGCCGAGCGACGACCAGCGACTCGTGAACGCCTCGCACCTGATGATTGCCAACCCGTTTGCCGGGGGAGCCCAGAAGCTCTTCGCTACCCACCCTCCGATGGACGACCGCGTGGCGCGCCTGGAAAAGATGGCCGGCCGCCCATTGGGTTACTAGTCGCGCCGGTGACAGCACCGGACAAGTAACGCCTTTCGCTCCCGTTTCCCCTCTGCCGGGGAAACGGGAGCTTTTCTTTGGCCGGCGAGCGGTCCCGGACGATTCTCCGGCCGCCGTCCCGGCAGGCGTCTCCGGGTCTTCGCCCTGCGGAAATCCGGCTTAAACCAGGCGTCATTTAAGAAAATACCGAATCGTGAACACGGGCCACTGGAGATTCATATCACCAAGTGAATAGCCGGATTGCCGCAAGCGGAGGGGGCAGCGGGTTGGATGGCACTCTTCGTTAGCCTGATTTCGGTTTGCGGCATGAAGTAAGCGGGGCGTAACCTCATTAGGCAATGGGCATGTAGCCTATTGGCAACAGTCGCACCTAATGGGTGGAGTGCCGCAATGTCGGTGTCTGCCGGTTGACACTGAACCACGAAGGTAATTCATGACCGCGAACTTTCTCATCGGCCTGCGCGAGGGGCTCGAAGCCGTCCTTGTTGTCGTGCTCCTGTTGGCATATCTGCAAAAGACCGGGCGGACTCAGCTCGTTCCCCGGATTTTCGCAGGAGTCGGCATTGCCGTTGCAGTCTCCCTGGGATTTGGTGCGCTGCTGACCTTCGGACCGCGCGGACTGACCTTTGAAGCCCAGGAAGCGATTGGCGGAAGCCTGTCCATCGTTGCCGTGGGATTCGTGACGTGGATGGTCTTCTGGATGGCCAGTGCCTCCAAGACCCTGGCCGCGGATCTTCGCGGAAAGGTGGACCAAGCGGCCGAAGGATCGGCATGGGGGCTGGTCATGGTGGGGGCGTTCGCGGTGGGCCGCGAGGGCCTGGAAACCGCAATGTTCCTGTGGGCTGCGACCCGTGCCACGGGCGAGACCTGGCAGCCGCTGGTGGGCGCAACGCTTGGCATCATCGTCGCCATTGGCCTCGGTGCACTGTTGCACCGAGGAGTCCTGAAGATCAACCTGTCCAAGTTCTTCACCTGGACCGGCGCTGCCTTGATCGTTGTTGCAGGCGGCGTCCTGGCTTACGGCGTGCACGACCTGCAGGAGGCGGCAATCCTGCCGGGCCTGCACAACCTAGCTTTCGACGTTTCACACATCATCGCCCCGGGTGGCTTCCTGGGAACGCTGCTCAAGGGCGTATTCAACTTCTCGCCAGCGACGACATGGCTCGAGGCAATCGTCTGGGTTTCCTATGTCGTTCCCGTGATGACCATTTTCTTCCGTCGCATCTCGGTGCCCAAGAAGGCCGCATCATCGACCTCGACTGCAGCCGTCCGGGCAAACGCCTAGTTTTCACATCACTTTCACCATCAAGGAATCCTCATGAAGCTTGTTCGTCCCCTTAATTTCACTGCGGCCGCCGCCGTGGCAGCGCTGGCCCTGACCGGTTGCACCACCAACACCCCGACCGCCGAGGGTGACGGATCCATCCAGGTCACCAGCACCGCCGAGGCCTGCACGGTCTCCGCAGTCACTGCGCCGGGCGGAACCATGAAGTTCTCCGTCAAGAACGAGGGCACAGAGGTGACCGAGTTCTACCTGTTGGCCGAGGACGGTCTGCGCATTGTCGGTGAAGTTGAAAACGTGGGCCCCGGGCTCAGCCGCGACCTCGTGGTCATTGCGCCGGAAGGCAAGTACTTCACCGCTTGCAAGCCCGGAATGGTTGGCGACGGCATCCGTGCGGCTTTCACCGTGACCAAGGCGCCCGAAGGGGAAACCGTCAGTGCCGACCGTGCAGCGCTTCAGGCCACCGCGGTGAGCCTGTACTCCGCGTACGTCAAGGACCAGGCACAGCAGCTGGTTGAGGGCACCAAGGAGTTCGCCGAGGCCTTCGCCGCGGGGGATGCCGATAAGGCGCGCGAACTCTACCCCGCCGTGCGCATGCACTGGGAACGCATCGAGCCGGTTGCCGAGTCCTTTGGCGACCTCGACCCCATGCTGGACGCACGCGAAAAGGACCTGGAAAAGGGCGACGCCTTCACCGGATGGCACCGGGCGGAAAAGGACCTGTGGGCGCCCAAGGGCTACACCGCCATGACGCAGGCCGAACGCCAGAAGATTGCCGACAAGATGGTTGCCGACACGGTTGAGCTCAACAGCCGCACCCGGGAACTGACCTACACGCCGGACAAGCTGGCCAACGGCGCCAAGGAACTGCTCGACGAAGTTGCCACGGGCAAGGTCACCGGCGAAGAAGAATTCTTCTCGCACACCGACCTGTGGGACTTCCAGGCCAACGTGGAAGGTGCGCGCATCGCCTACGAAGACCTGCGTCCGTTGCTTGCCGGCAACGACTCGGAACTGGATGCCGCACTGGAAACCAACTTCGCAACGCTTCAAGGCCTGCTGGACCAGTACCGGAAGGGCGACGGCTTTGTCCTCTACACGGACCTGACCGACGCCCAGGTCCAGGAACTCAGCGCGGCCGTGGATGCGCTGGGTGAACCGCTGTCCAAGCTCACCGCCGCAGTGGTGAAGTAGCACCCGATGAGAAAGACCACGGACGTCGCCAACGACGACAAGCAAAAATCCCGGGGAATCAGCAGGCGCGGCCTCTTTGGCGCCGCGGGTGCCGGCGGCATCGGTTTGGCCGTTGGAGCCCTGGGCATCAACGCCGTCAACGCGGCCACCGTCCCGAATCCCGCCGACAAGATCGTCGACTTCTACGGGGAACACCAGGCCGGCATCGTGACCGAGGCGCAGGACCGCATGCACATCGCTGCGTTCGACGTCACGGCAAGCACCCGCGAATCACTGATTTCGTTGCTCAAGGACTGGACCGAGGCGATCGCCGAGCTGACGCAAGGGCGTGAGATCGGGGAGGGCGCCACCGACGGCAGCTACGACGCTCCGCCGGACGACACCGGCGAAGCCCTGGATCTGGATCCCAGCCACCTGACCGTGACGATCGGATTCGGCCGGACCCTGTTCGAGAAGGACGGCAAGGACCGCTACGGCCTGGCCGGGAAGCTGCCCGCGGCCCTGATCGACCTGCCACACTTTGTCGGTGATGCGCTGGAGGAAGAACGCAGCGGTGGCGACCTGATTGTCCAGGCCTGCGCCGACGATCCGCAGGTGGCCGTGCACGCCGTGCGCAACCTGGCAAGGATCGCCTTTGGCCGTGCACGCGTGCGTTGGTCCCAGATCGGTTTCGGCCGGACGTCCTCGACCACCACCACCCAGAAGACGGCCCGAAACCTCTTCGGCTTCAAGGACGGCACCGCAAACCTCAAGCAGGAAAACGCCGACCTCCTTAACGAGCATGTGTGGGTCCGCGACTCCAGCGGGCCCGAAGCATGGATGAACGGCGGAACCTACATGGTCGCGCGTCGAATCCGCATGCACATTGAGATCTGGGACCGCACTTCATTGGGCGAGCAGGAAGGCCTCATCGGCCGCACCAAGAAGGAAGGAGCGCCGCTCTCGGGCGGCGGGGAATTCACCGACCCAGACTTCGGCATGCAGGGCCGCGAGGGGCCGTTGATTGCCGTGGACTCGCACGTTTCGATTGCGCATCCGAGCCACAACAACGGGGTGCACATGCTGCGCCGCGGCTTCAACTACACCGACGGCTCGGACGGACTGGGCAAGTTGGATGCCGGGTTGTTCTTCATTGCGTTCGTCGTGGATGCGAGGACGCACTACGTTCCCATGCAGTCGGCAATGGCCAGGAACGACGTTCTGTCTCTCGAGTACTTGCGGCACACCGGATCGGGCCTCTTTGCCGTTCCGCCGGGAGTCCAGCAGGGCGGGTACCTGGGCCAAGCCCTCTTCGAATCCTGATTACCCGGATGCGGTTCCAGCGCGATAGCGGTGGAGAACCGTACGCAGTGCAACGCGACAAATGACGATGGGCCTGTCACCTCGAATCCGAGGTGACAGGCCCATCGTTGTTATCAAAGGCGAATTAGCGGAAGTTCACAAACTGGAGGTCCGCATCTTCAAAGGTCCGCAGCAATGCCATGGTGGCCTGCAGGTCATCGCGGGACTTCGAGGAAACGCGCAGTTCGTCACCCTGAATGGTGGACTTGACGCCCTTAGGTGCCTCGTCGCGGATGAGCTTGTTGATCTTCTTGGCAACATCCTGGGCAATGCCCTCAACGATGGATGCCTCGATGCGGTATTCCTTGCCCGACTGGTAAGGCTCGCCGGCATCCAGGGACTTCAGGGAAATGTTGCGCTTGACCAGCTTGGACTGCAGAACATCGAGAACGGCCTTGACGCGTTCCTCGGAGTTAGCCTTCATGAGGATCTTTTCGCCGCTGAAATCGACCTCTGCGCCGACGCCCTTGAAATCGTAGCGCTGCACGATTTCCTTCTGGGCCTGGTTCAGTGCGTTGGACACTTCTTGGCTGTCGACTTTGCTGACAACATCAAAGGTTGAATCGCTCGCCATGGGAGCCTCCTAAGAGTAGAGATGGGCTTTGAATACAAGACTACCGGGGTGCCGCAAATGGCCAAAAGAGGCCCATAATTGGAGTGTGGGGCAGCTCACGTACCGTTCGATTTTATCTTTCGAAAAAAGTCATGTAGAGTTTCTACTCGTTCCGCAGGGAACAAATTCGGCAGATTACCCGAGTGGCCAAAGGGGGCTGACTGTAAATCAGCTGGCAACGCCTTCACTGGTTCGAATCCAGTATCTGCCACCGAATGAAGCTCGAGCCCAAATCGTAAGATTTGGGCTCGAGCTTTTTCATGCCCAAAATCGATCCCGGTACCACCCTCGTTGCCTTGGTAGCCTTCATTGCCCGGCACCTGCACGCGATGTGATTCACCCAATATATTGGAATTGCCGCGAATCTTGTCGGTTCCCTAGGCCGCCATGCGCTCGCCCATGGGAACGACGAATACATCCCAGAGCAACATCATGGAGTCACGCGGGGCTTGAAGCACCGCGTTGTAGTGCGCCCACTGCCACTCGGTCGCCCCGTTGTCGGCAGGCGGCTTCGGAGGACAGGAACCCGGAGTCAACCACGTGTTTCCATCCCAGATCGCCTGCAAGGGCCCCACGGCCGTTGCCGCGGCGCTGGGATCGTCAAGCGGGGAGGGGTAAGAGACCCGCTCCTGGATCCTGGACGCCGGCGCGATGGCAAACGGCATGGACTCCGTGATGGCCAGGTCGACGGGGAGCCCGTCGACGTAGCGTTCGGCAAGCAGCATTCCCTCGGAGAGTGCCCTGCGACCGGATTCGCCGGTGGTGATCAGCAACAAGGTGCACCGTGTCATGGCCCGTTCCCTTTCTTTTCAGCGGGTTCTTCATCCCCATGAGGATAGAAGGACGGAAAGGTGATTGGGGCGGGTGTCGCGGGGTTGTGGATAGGTCTCGCGAGGCGGTTCGAAGGGCCTTGGGGCAGGGCGGTGTCCAAGGCCACAAATTGGGGATAACTGAGGCATGAACATCAGTTCGCGGTACCGTGGAGGTATGGCTACCATCGACATCACCGAAGCTGAGTTCACCACGGCACTGGAAGAAAATGACATTGTCTTCGTAGATTTCTGGGCTGAATGGTGCGGACCTTGCCGCCAGTTCGCCCCCGTGTATGAGCAGGTTTCGGCAAAATACCCGGACGTAAAATTCGCCAAGGTCGACACCGAAGCAGAACAGGGCCTTGCTCGTGCCGCAAACATCACGTCCATCCCCACCCTGATGGCCTTCCGCGACAAGGTGCTCGTTTTCTCGCAGCCCGGCGCGCTGAACGCCTCTCAGCTCGACGACCTGGTTGTTGCGGTCAAGGGCATCGACATGGAACAGGTTCACTCGCAGATCGCC
The DNA here is from genome assembly GCF_042901625.1 of Paeniglutamicibacter sp. NPDC012692. Lineage (NCBI taxonomy): Bacteria > Bacillati > Actinomycetota > Actinomycetes > Micrococcales > Micrococcaceae > Paeniglutamicibacter > Paeniglutamicibacter sp. NPDC012692. The sequence continues at coordinate 1,398,026 of NZ_JBIBDE010000001.1, read as the reverse complement.
GAGCAGGAAGCACAGGCTCAGTAGCTGCGCTTCAGCGGCGCCGGTGATCCATCGGCGCCAACCGGGGGCCAAAGGCCTGTTTGCGCACGCCCGAGGCGCCCAGGAGCCTGACCACGCGCTGCCTGTGCCCCGTGTAGGGGGCCAGCAGCCGGAGCATCCCCTCATCATCGACCCTGCGCCCGGTCAGTACCTGGCCGACGAAAGCCGCCAGGTGGTAGTCGCCGACCGAAACGTGGTCCGGCGCGCCGTGCGTGCGTTGCAGCACCTCGGCGATGCTCCAGGGACCCACCCCGGGAATCGAGCCCAGTGCGGCGTCGATGGTCCCGGGCCCCAAAACGCCCTCGCGTTTGCTCCCCAGCGCCAGTGAGCCCCAGCGTTCCAGGCTCGGAGCCAGGACGGCGGCACGCACGGCAGTGGCCGAGCGTTTGGCATCAACGCGCGCCTGGTGCCACTGCCACGGCTGCAGTGAACGCACCGCTGCCGGGGTCGGCGGCAACCGCATGCCGGCCGGCGCCGGGGCCGGCGGAATTTCGCCTACCGCGAGCGCCAGGTACTTCCACGCGTAGTGGGCCTCGATCACCGTGACCTTTTGCTCGAGGATGGCGGGGAACAATGCGTCGAAGATGCGGCCCGTGGCGGGGAAACGCAAGCCGGGGTTCATCTTGCGGGTTTGCGAGACGACCTGGGGAACGGTTTCCCTGAAGGGCGGCGCGTCAAAGCCACTCCAGTCGTCGTGTGCGCCGATCAGCCGCGGGCCCTGTGCCACGGCCGCTTGCGCTCCCGGACCCCATGCCCGCAGCATCACCTCCGAATGCAACGCCTCAGTACGGGAGATGAGCAGGGTGACGGGGCCCTCGGCGGTGTGGAAACACAGCCAGGCCTGGGTCGCGCCCACCCTGGTGGTGGGATCCTGCGGGCCGCGCTGAAGGATGGAAAGGCTGGGCCGCAACGAATAGGGCCCCTGCGGATCCCAGAGGGCATGCGCGTCACTGGGGGGAAGCTGGGGTGCAACATCGAGGGCCATGGAACAATCCTCCCACCGTGCCTACGACGGGTGTTACGTGCCCCCGGCCGCTCATGAAGAATCACTACGAGTCACCACGAAATTGTTACGCTGCGCCGGTAGAGTGTGCGCCATGAAGTACGCGCGCACAGTCCTTGACCTGATCGGCAACACGCCACTGGTTCAGCTCAACTCAGTCACCGCAGGAATCCAGGCAACGGTTCTGCTCAAGCTCGAATACCTGAACCCGGGAGGGTCCATCAAGGACCGCATCGCCCTGAAGATGGTTGAGAAGGCCGAGGCCAGCGGGGAACTGCAGCCCGGTGGCACCATCGTCGAACCGACCAGCGGCAACACTGGGGTCGGGCTGGCCATGGTGGGCCAGCTCAAGGGATACAAGACGATCTTTGTCACCCCGGACAAGGTGGGCGAGGAAAAGCGCGACGTGCTGCGCGCCTACGGTGCCGACGTCGTGGTCACCCCCACCGCGGTGGCTCCCGAATCACCCGAGTCCTACTACGGCGTCTCCGACCGCCTGGTGCGCGAAATCCCGGGGGCCTACAAGCCCGACCAATTCTCCAACCCCGCCGCCCCCGACAGCCACTACGAATCCACGGGCCCGGAAATCTGGGCCGATACCGACGGCACCGTCACCCACGTGGTCATCGGCGCAGGCACCGGCGGAACCATCACCGGTACCGGCCGCTACCTCAAGGAGATCTCCGCGGACCGCCCAAGCGGCCCAGTCCGCGTCATCGGGGTCGACCCCGACGGCTCCGTGTACTCCGGCGGCACCGGACGCCCCTACTTCGTCGAGGGCGTCGGGGAGGACATGTGGCCGGCCAACTACGACAAGTCGGTCCCGGACGAGGTGCTGCCCGTGGGGGATGCCGAGGCATTCGAGATGACCCGCCGACTGGCCAAGGAAGAGGGCCTGCTGGTGGGCGGCTCCTCCGGTATGGCGGTTGCCGCGGCCCTGCGCCTGGCCCGCGACCTGCCCTCCGACGCCGTGGTGGTGGTCATCGCCCCGGATGGCGGACGCGGCTACCTGGGCAAGATCTTCAACGACGCCTGGATGCGCTCCTACGGCTTCCTGTCCACCGACAGGCAGGACACCGTGGCCAAGCTGCTGGGCTCCAAGGACAGCAGCCTTCCGGACCTGGTGCACGTGCACCCCAACGAATCGGTGCGCGACGCGATCGGCATCATGAACGAGTACGGGGTCTCCGCCGTCCCGGTGCTCAGTGCCGAGCCGCCCGTGCGGCTGGGGGAGGTGCTCGGCTACATCGACGAGCGCACGCTGACCGAGAAGCTCTTCCGCAATGAAATCGCCCTCACCGACCCGGTCGGTCCGCTGGCGACCGTCCCGCTGACCATGATCGGCGTGCACGAATCCATCGACAACGCCCGCACCCTGCTGGCCGACCACGACGCACTGCTGGTCACCCACGACGGCGAGGCCGTCGGGGTCATCACCCGCCACGACCTGCTGACCTACCTCACCCACTAAGGACCCACACACCATGAGCGAGAACAACCACGCCAACCAGGGCTTCAACACCCGCGCCGTCCACGCCGGCCAGGCCTTCGAACCGCGCACCGGGGCCGTCGTGCCGCCGCTGCACTTCTCCTCCACCTACGCCCAGGACGGGATCGGCAACCTGCGCGCCGGCTACGAATACGGCCGCGGCGGAAACCCCACCCGCGACGCCCTGCAGGAACAGCTCGCCGCACTGGAGGGGGGCACGCACGCGTTCTCCTTCGGCTCGGGCCTCGCCGCGGAGGACTCGCTGATCCGCGCGCTGACCGCACCGGGCGACCACATCGTGCTGGGCAACGACGCCTACGGGGGAACCTACCGCCTGATCGCACGGGTGCTCGGCGGCTGGGGGATCGGGAACACCCCGGTGAACATGGCCGACCACGCGGCGCTCGCCGAGGCCATCGCCGCAAACAACACCAAGCTGGTGTGGGTCGAGACCCCGTCGAACCCGATGATGCGCATCTCCGACATCGAGGCCATCGCGAAGATCACCCACGACGCCGGCGCCCTGCTGGTCGTCGACAACACCTTTGCCTCCCCGTACCTGCAGCAGCCGCTGGCCCTGGGCGCGGACGTGGTGGTGCACTCGACCACCAAGTACATCGGCGGGCACTCGGACGTGGTCGGCGGCGCAGTGATCGTCAATGACGCCGAGCTGGCGGAGAAGATCGGCTTCATCCAGTTCGCCGTGGGCGCCGTCTCCGGCCCGATGGACGCGTTCCTGACCACCCGCGGGCTCAAGACCCTGGGCGTGCGCATGCGCACCCACTCGGAGAACGCCATGGCCGTCGCCACCTGGCTGGCCGGGCGCCCCGAGGTTGAGGCCGTGCACTACCCGGGTCTGGAGGACCACCCGGGGCACGAGCTGGCCAAGAAGCAGATGAGCGATTTCGGCGGCATGGTTTCGGTGCAGTTCACCGGCGGCGAGGCCGCGGCCCGCACCGTGGCCGAGGCTACCCGCATCTTCACCCTGGCCGAGTCCCTGGGCGGCATCGAATCGCTGATGAACTACCCCTCGGAAATGACCCACGCCTCGGTCAAGGGCACCGAGCTCGCGGTGCCGGTGAACCTGCTGCGGCTCTCGGTCGGCATCGAGGACGTCCAGGACCTGATCGCGGACCTGGAACAGGCGTTCGCCAAGCTCTGACCCGACGACGGCCCCTGTTTCGGGGGCACTCCAGACAGCGATGGCCGGGGCCCGTGCGGAAAATTCCGCATGGGCCCCGGCCATCCTTGGTTTCGGCGCCTTGGGCAGGCCGTCCGCCGGCTACTTCGCCGCGCCCTGCCGCCGGCGTGCCGCGCGTTCGGCCTTGCGCTGCGCGCGTGCGGCTTTGGCCTGCGGGGCGAAGAACCTGATGCTGCCCGGGGTCCACAGCAGTGCGACGCCGACCAGTATCAGCGCGGCGAAGAGGCCAAGCCGGAACCCTCGGGTCATTAGCGGCAGCCCGATGATCAACCCGCACCAGGTCAGCGACAGCCGTCCCGCGAGCTTGCCGCGCCACAGCTGGAGGACGGCGAAGCCGACGAGCAGCCCGATCCCGACCAGCGCAATGCCCGCGGCCCACAGCCCGGGCGCCTCGGCGGCCGGGCGCTGGGTGGAGTTGTAGAAGAAGCTTGCGGCGAATCCCAGCGCCGCCAGCGCGGTGGCGATCCACCACCAGCGTGCCACCACCAGGGAATGCGGCACCGTCTGCCGGGCGGATTGCGGCGGGGTCTGCTCGTCCGGTCCCAAGGCCCTACCCGGCTACCTTGACGGGCACTGCACGGTGGTCGCCTTGGTCCGCCAGCCATCCGGCAAAGGCGTCGTTATCTAGCAAGTTCATGTTCGGGAGGATACCGGAAAACGTTTGGTAGTGAGAGACAGGGTGCCGCGGCTGCGCAGGGCCCGCGCCCCGCGTTTGTGTGAACAACGGTGACCCGCCGGCGGCGGCCCGGTTGGCCGAAATTACCCCCGGGGGCATATTCTCGAGGCATGGAACTGGACCCAGCAGAACTCAAACCGGTACTCAACAGGCTCAAGCGTGCCCAGGGGCAGCTTGGCGCCGTGATCCGCATGATCGAGGACGGCCAGGAGTGCGCGGACGTGATCACCCAGCTGTCCGCGGCATCCAAGGCCCTGGACCGCGCCGGGTTCAGCATCATCGCCAGTGGGCTGCAGTCCTGCATGCAGGCCGAGGCGAACGAAGAAGGCGCCGGGGCCGTGGATCGCCAGAAACTTGAGAAACTTTTCCTCTCGCTGGCATAGACTGCGAACCATGAGTGCACAGGTCAACGTCGAAACAGTGAACCAGCAGGGCCCCGGGACAGGGATCCTGGAACAGGTCTGCGTGGTGCATGCGCTGAAGCCCGACCGCGGCATCGGTGTCACCGCGATCGACAAGCGCGCGGTCGCCGGGCCCGTCAAGGCCACCAAGGTCGGGCTCTATGCCGATGTGCAGGCGGACCGGATCCACCACGGCGGCGCCGACCAGGCGATCTACGCCTATTCGGAGGCCGAGGCGCAACGCTGGGCGCAGGAGCTGGGCCGCGAGATTCCCGGGGGATGCTTCGGCGAAAACCTCAGGGTCTCCTCGCTGGAAACCACGGACGCCATCGTGGGGGAGCGCTGGCGGATCGGCAAGTACGTTGTAGTGGAGGTCACGCTGCCGCGCACGCCGTGTTCGACCTTCGCCAGGCACATGGAGGAGGAGGACTGGGTCTCCCGCTTCACCGAACGCGGCGACGTGGGCTGCTATCTCCGGGTTGTCCGGGTCGGCAAGATCCGCGCCGGCGACGCCATCGAGGTCGTTTCCCGACCCGCGCACGGGGTCAGTGTGCGGGACGTCTTCACGGGACCGACCCCGGCGCAGGCGCAGGCCATGCTCGACGAGCAGGCGGCAACCGGTGTCCCGCTTCCGGAAAAGATCCTCAACAAGCTGCGGCAGCTCGGGTTCACGGACTAGATCCACCCAAGTCGAACCCGGTCGAACGGCCACGTTGGCCGTGGTGCGCGGCTGTGTGCGCAAGCTCACCGGACAAAAAGACCCCCCTTTCGGGTCAGGGGCGATAAGCTTAGGTGTTCGCTGTATCCGGCTTCCCTCGCATTCTGCCCAATATTTGAGGCAGGAGCTCGTCGTGTGTGAGCCCGCCAAATTGCGCGGGATGTTTCTTTCATAGGGGAGTCGCCGGACCAAAGTGATTGAGTCCGATTGTGCTGCGGAGCCTCGTTGAAACGGGGTTTATCCGCCCCTATGAATGAGGTTATTTTCCTTGTCTACTGACATGCCCGAAAACCAGAACGCCAACGCCGAAACCAAGACCGAAGAGAACACCGTTCTCTTCTCCGATTTGGGTCTGGACGGCCGCGTTCTCGCCGCAGTTTCCGATCTTGGCTACGAAAAGCCATCCCCGATCCAGGCAGCAACCATCCCGCTGCTGCTCGAGGGCCGCGACGTTGTCGGCGTAGCCCAGACCGGCACCGGCAAGACCGCCGCGTTCGCCCTCCCGGCTCTGTCCAAGATGGCCGAACTGGCCGACTTGAACGGCACCGCACGCAAGACCCAGGTCCTGGTTCTTGCCCCGACCCGTGAGCTTGCACTCCAGGTCGCCGAAGCATTCACCTCCTACGCCAAGCACATGGGCGACTTCACCGTCCTTCCCGTGTACGGCGGATCCGCCTACGGCCCGCAGCTCAACGGCCTTCGCCGTGGCGCACAGGTAGTCGTCGGCACCCCCGGCCGCGTCATCGACCACATCAACAAGGGTTCCCTGGACCTTTCGGACCTGCAGTACGTGGTCCTTGATGAGGCCGACGAAATGCTGCGCATGGGCTTCGCCGAAGAGGTCGACAAGATCCTCGAGGCCACCCCGGAAGAGAAGCAGGTTGTGCTGTTCTCGGCCACCATGCCTTCCTCGATCCGCCGCATCTCCAAGCAGTACCTGCGCAACCCGCAGGAAGTCTCCGTCAAGGCACAGAGCAGCACCGGCAGCAACATCCGCCAGCGCTACGTGCAGGTCATGGGAGCCCACAAGCTCGACGCCATGACCCGCATCCTTGAGTCGGAAACCTTCGACGGCGTCATCGCCTTCGTTCGCACCAAGATGGCGACCGAGGACCTGGCCGACAAGCTCAAGGCCCGCGGCTTCACCGCAGCGGCCATCAACGGCGACATCCCGCAGCAGCAGCGCGAGCGCACCATCGAGAACCTGCGCGATGGCAAGATCGACATCCTGGTTGCCACCGACGTTGCGGCCCGTGGCCTTGACGTGGAGCGCGTTTCCCACGTCGTGAACTTCGACATCCCGCACGACACCGAGTCCTACGTCCACCGCATCGGCCGCACCGGCCGCGCCGGCCGTTCGGGCGACGCGATCCTCTTCATGACCCCGCGCGAAAAGTACTTGCTGCGTGCCATCGAAAAGGCAACCCGCCAGTCCGTCGAGCTGATGCACCTGCCGAGCGTTGACGCAGTCAACGACAAGCGCCTCTCGAAGTTCGCTGACAAGATCTCCGAGACCATCTCGTCGCAGGACCTCACGGTCTTCCGCAACCTGGTCGAGAAGTTCTCCGCCGAGCACGAAGACATCGACGAGGTCGAGATCGCCGCTGCGCTGGCACACATGGCACAGGGCGGCCGCCCGCTGCTCATGCAGGAACTTCCGGTTGCCCCGGCCAAGCAGGCTCGCCTTGCAGGCGGCGGCAAGGACGGCTTCGGCTCCCGCGGCCCGTCGCGTGCACTGACCGAAGGCAACGCAACCTACCGCCTCGCGGTTGGCCGTCGCCAGCGCGTCATGCCGGGCTCCATCGTTGGCGCACTTGCCAACGAAGGCGGCCTGACCTCCGCACAGATCGGTGGCATCGACATCCGTGCCGACCACACGCTCGTGGAACTGCCGGCAGACCTCTCCTCGGAGCAGCTGCAGTCGCTGTCCCGCACCCGCATCGGTGGCGAACTGATCCACCTCGAGCTGGACAATGGCCGTAGCCCGCGCAGCGATCGTGAAGGCGGCGGCGGTTACCGTGGCGGCCAGGGCGGCGGCGGCGGTTACCGCGGAGGCCGTGAAGGCGGCGGCGGTTACCGTGGCGGCCAGGGTGGCGGCGGATACCGTGGCGGCAACGACCGTCGCAGCGAAGGCGGCTCCTCCGAAGGCGGCCGTGGCGGTTACGACCGCAACGACCGTGGCGGCCAGGGTGGCGAGCGCGGCGGATACCGCGGCAACGCCGGTGGCGGCGAGAACCGCTTCGGCGGCTCGCGCAAGCCGCGCACCGCAGGTGGCACCGGCGCCCCGCGTCGTCGCGACTACTAAGCATTAAATAGGCAAACGCCCCCGGTGGGGGTGTTCATCCCGAAAGGGTTGGGCACTCCCGCCGGGGGTTTTGTTTTGCCCGGGCGCAAGGCGGCGAGTTCGACGCTCTATCCGGACGTGGACGCGCTGCTGTGTTTCAACCGGACGCATCGGGCATGGCTTGAAACCCGCCCGCGCGCACGCCATCGATTACGTGAACCGCTGGACGGGGAGGAAGCCCCTGAAACCTATGTATGCCGCCGTGAGCTGTTTGAAGCGCTGTGCGTCGCTGACAGGGGCGCCAGCGCGTGACGCGCTCGTGAGCCCGCCGTCAGCGAGCTGTGGAACTGGACGGGCGGCAATGCCGCGTTTGCTCCCGCCAAGTTCCAGGGTGTGTGGAAATTTTGCAGGGACCATGGATGCTGACGAGCTTGTCTGGTCCGGGGGAGTCCTGGGGTCGGTGGTCATTGGGCGCCATCCGGTGCCGACGAAGTCCCCGGCCTGGGCCCCGCCGGCACCACGAGCCTTTATAGCGGAAAGAACTTCCATGATCCATGTCACTGCACATGGGCTCGATTAGCCCTCTGACGTGCCCAATTCACCCGATTTTGTGTCGTCGGCCACAAAAGTGCATCTCGATTTCACAGTGCCGAAAAATGCTGGTAGAGTTCTTACTCGTTGCCCCCCTAGCTCAGTGGTAGAGCGCGTTCTTGGTAAGAACGAGGTCACCGGATCGATTCCGGTGGGGGGCTCTGAATGGAATGGCCCGCGTTTGAGTCTGCCCGCAAGGGAACCGTGACGCGGACGCGGGTTTTACCATTCGTGGCGGCTTAGCTCAGCTGGTTAGAGCGCACGACTCATAATCGTGAGGTCCCGGGATCGAGTCCCGGAGCCGCTACAGAATGATCCCCGCCTTCCTTGTGAAGGCGGGGATTTTTTCATGCCAAAGTTCAGGTCACCCGTCTGGGCTTGTCGGGGGCCTCAACGATGTCGGCAGTGTTTTCGGCTACCTGCGTCAAGCTTCGCCGACACGGGCCACGACGCCCATGTGGGCGGTTGCCGGCCCTTGACGTTGTGACTGGTGACCCGTCCGCCCCAACGAGTGGCATGCCCAAACTCAGCGCGGTTCAGCTTCCGACTCCCGGTATTTCAAGCGCGAATGGCGCAGCCAAGGTAGCGATTCCGTTAACCCTGAGTTCCACCGCATGGAGTCCCGGGTAATACTTTCGGGTGCTGATGGGAACGATGCCATGCTCACGCCGTCCAGCCCAAGTTTCGCCTGGCGCCAGCGTGCGCGTGCTGAGCTTGAACGTCTTGGGCCGTGTCCGGCCGTTGGACTTCATGAAATGGATGACGTAGTCAATGACGACAGTGGTTGGCGTGCTTTCCTCGTTTGTCACCGCGTACGAGAAGTCCAGCGATTCCCCGAGGCCGATGGACTTGCGTTCGACGACAGGGCCTGTGACGGCGAGGCGTCTGGAACTTTCCACGCCAATCATTTCCAAGGCATCCAGATTCGTTTCCTTGATCAATGTTCTCAAACCATGCCGGATCAGCTTCCGGCTTTCGGGGCTCCCATCAGTTGCCCATCGCCGCGCCAATCGCAATGCCAGCTCGGGGTTGATCTTGCTGATGTCGTTGAGGTGGTTGGCGACCGAACGGCGAACGAAGTCCGAGTCGTCGTTGAACAGTGCATCAAGAATCGGCCCGGAGAGCCTTTCGTCCTTGGCAAGGTGGTCCATGCGCATGGCCCAGGGCAGTCGCGGCCGAGTGCATTCCGAAGCCAAGCGTCGAACATCCGGATCGGTATCCTGCGTCCACCGAACAATCGTGGGCCAGACGTCGTCCTGATTGGACGCGATCAATTTCCGCATGGCAAATTCGCTGCTCAACCGGGGCGTGAAACGTCGAAGCAATTCGAGTGTCGTATCCAGATCCGGGTTCTCCCGGGTGACCAGGGCATCCGAAACCGCCAGTGTCATCCAACCCGCGAAATCCTTCGATTCCAGGAGGCTCATGGCCGTGACGTCGAGCGATGGCTCGATGTCGCCGCGAAGGGCTGCAGAGATCAGCGCAATGCGTTCATGGATGCCCTTGGGGCCCAGGTTCCCTTGCACTGCACGTAGGGAAGTGAGCGGTTCGGCGGGGTTTGCATCCGATATCAATCCGATGAGTCTGTAGAGATCGTTTTCGCCGAGCATTTCATCTGCAAAAGGCACTGGGTATCGGGCTTTCTGGTTTGGACGTGGGCCGTCTGGCCGAAGGGTTCCCGCCGCGGCGCGCAAGTTCAATTGCGCTGGAAGGCGGGATCTTCAAAGCGGTTATTCGGCACCGTTGCCATCTCCGGAAGTGATGCTTGACATGGGAAGCAGGTGCCCCTGCGGTAGTCTAGTCGGAAGTTTGCAACGCGACGTGCGCAACGGATGCCCGATTCTGGAACATGTCGTTTCCGTTCCGGGTTCTAGGTGGCTTCTCTGGCGCAAACGACTACCCGACGAGCCGTTTGCCGGTGAAACCACCTGCGAGCCAGGGAGCGCGCCGCGTCGCTACTCAACTGCAACACAACCAAGGAACGGGGCGAATTGAGTAATGGGGCTTGGACGAGGTTCATGGTTTGCTGCAGTCGCTGGTGTTGCAGCGTTGGCCGTCGCCGGATGCGCAAGCCAAAACCCGCAGCCAGTGGCGCACGAATCCGCTGGCTACTCCGCCCTTGAATGGGCGGACGGAAGCGAATTCCGGATCAGCAGGATCGATCTGGAGACAGCTACCGAGGCTGTGCCCGGACGGGACTTCAAACAGGTGTCCACCACCGAACGCTGGGCCCTCGGCAGCGAATCCTTCGCATCATTCGGCTTGGATCGCGAAGGTCGGCTGGTTGGATCCATGATGGAGAACCAGGGGATCGACGCCTCCACGAATCGCCTCACCTCGGGATCCCGTGTGGGCCTGGTGGTGGACGAAGAATTCCAGCCATGGCCCGAGGCTGCAGGAGCGGAGCCTTCCAACGAACTTCGCCAAGTGGAAAGCGGGGATTCCGACGGGGATAACTTCGTCTGGTTTGAGACTCCCGACACAGCCCTGGTGGCCACCACCTGGAAGATCTTTGCCAAGCGCGCAGCCGCATCCGAACCCGTGCTGCTGGCGAAGTCCGGTGACAATGCAGACGACCCGTCGCTGGGGGCCGGAATGGGCGGCATCGACCCAGTCATCCATTCCAACCGAGTGTATTGGCACACCACCGTGGGGCCGGAAATCGGGGGAATGCTCAACACCCAAGTAGTATCGACCGACCTCTCCGGTCAAGGAAAAATGCGCATAGAGGAATCCGGGGCTGCCTACCCGGTGTCACTGGACGATGCGGTGGCGGCGGTGAGACTTGAAAAGCTCGACGGGGAAGCAGAAGAAGAAGAAGAAGAAGAAGAAGAAGAAGGGGAATTGAACTTCCTCACCATGGACGATGCCCGGGGAATAGTTCTTCTGAACAACGACGGAACCAGAACGGACCTGCTCAAGATCGCGGAGAACGCGCCGGAAGGCAGCTTCTTCAAGACGCTGAACGGTTCCGGCAGCGCCCTGTCCTTCTCCTTCAACGGGGAGACTTTCGTCGTGGACACCAAGAGCAAGAAGGTCATCGCGTTCACCGAACCGCAGGATTCCTATCTTGAAGGTCTGGCGCACTGCGGGGACTTGGTGACGTGGACCTACTCAGATGCCAGCGGCGAAGGCGTTGCTTCCCAGTATGTTTACAACTCCGACAAGCAGACGTTGCGTGCCGTGAAGGAACCGGACCTGTTCGGAAACAGCCTTTGCCAAGGCGAATACCTGGCCTGGTCGGTTCGCGATTCGTCAAACGACAGCGCACTGGCCACGGACGTCGTCACGAAGTGGAAGGACTGACCCCGCCCAAGGTGCTTGCGAGCCGGAACTTCGCCGGGATCTGGCCATGACGGATTCTTTCCAATGTGGCATTGTTGGCCGGAGGCGCAACAGCACGGGAAATGCCGTTGGTAACAGTGCCGGGGCGACGGGGGTGAGCGGTGAAACCGCGGGACTGGTGGGAACGATTCTTCCTCGTTGGGATCGCGGCCAAGGGCCTCAACGGGGCCGCCGAAATCCTTGGGGGAATCGTCCTGCTTTTTGCAGGCCCCAGGTCACTGAACGGCATCGCCTTGGCGCTGACCCGCAATGAGCTGACCGAAGACCCCAATGACTTCATCGCCACCCATCTGTTGCACATCACGGAACGGGCAACGCAGGGCTCAATCCTGTTTGCTGCCATCTATCTGCTGCTGCACGGCGTCGTGAAGCTCGTGCTTGTTGTTGCCATTCTGAGGGGAAAAATTTGGGCCTATCCCTGGATGCTCGGTGTCCTGCTGGTCTTCATTGCATACCAGGGGTATCAAATATCCATCGCGCCAAGTGCAGGGCTTGTCGCGCTCACCCTCTTCGATGCAATTGTCGCGTATCTGACATGGCATGAGTACAAGCGCCACCGCCTCAGGGCGACTGCCAACGGATAGCCTGCCGCAGGCATTTCCCAGAGTATTTGCTGAAGTTGCACAGTTTGCCCATGGGCGCACCGACCGGAATACGGCTTAACGTCGTAACTGGACGGGGCGCTGGCCCACGGGAAGGTCTTATGCCAAAGAGACGGAAGCGGCTATGGGGTTCGTGGATTCGATCAGTTTGATTGGCGGTTGGTTTCCAACGGTCGTGTGGATTGTTGCCTCGATCGGAATGCTCTTCCTTCTGCTTCCCCGCAGGCAATCCAAATGGTTGCTCAGGATCGTGCTTTTGGCGGTTGCGGCAGTCCTCGCGACGTTGATCGTGCACTGGTTGTTGGTATGGGTTTTCTATGTGCTTCCCGAGCCCATGCCCGGCTCGGTGATCGCTTGGGGCTGCGTTGGTGCATTTGCCGTGTTCCTCGGCATTTTCGGCATGAGGGGCATTGGCGCCTGGCGCCGGCTGGCCACCCCGCTTGGCATGGTTGCGGTGGTCCTCTTGTCGGCGGTGCAAATCAATGCCTACTTTGGCCAGTACATGAACATCGGGAGTTTCTACGATGCGGATACTTCGGGACTGCCGACACTGGGCCGAAACGACCTGCGCACGCCCCAGGAACTGGCCCACGAAACAGGCTCCAAGCTCCCCGCAATTCAGGGGTGGACGGCGCCGAGGGACATGCCGAAGAGCGGCAAGCTCTTTGAGAATGGCATCCTGGGGACCGCCTCCGGATTCTCCGCCCGCAACGCGGTGATTTACCTTCCGCCGGCCTATCTGGTCGCCAAACGGCCCCAGCTGCCGGTGCTGGTCATGGTGGCAGGGCAGCCGGGGAGCCCGCAACGCTGGGTCGATTCAGGCAACCTTGAACACATCATGAACAAATTTGCCCGTTCACATCAGGGGCTGGCCCCGGTCGTGGTGGTCGTGGACCCCAACGGCAGCCAGGACGGGAACACCATGTGCATGGACAGCCAAATTGCCAACGCCGGAACGTATCTCTCGGTTGACGTTCCGAAGTGGATCAAGACGAATCTCGATGTCCAAACGGACACATCCCGGTGGGCCTTTGGCGGATTCTCGTTTGGCGGGACTTGCGCGATTCAGTTGGGTACCGAGCAGCCCGCCATTTACCCGAACATCCTCGATCTGTCGGGGCAGCTCGAGCCCGCACTGACGGCCAACCGAAACGTCACAATCCAGCATTCGTTCGGCGGCAACACTGCGGCCTTCGACGCCAAGACGCCGCTGGCACTTCTCAGCCGGAACAAGTACCACCACAGCTTCGCGTACCTATCCGTTGGTGCCGACGACCACCACTACGGGCCGGAGATGAGCACGCTATCGGCGGCCGCCAAGGCCGCCGGAATGACCGTTGTCGATGCAACGGTCGCGGGCATGGGGCACTCGTGGAAAGCTGCCAAAGTTGGCCTCGCAGACGGCCTGGATGTTCTGTCCAAGAGGATGGGCTTGTCCCGGTAGCGCCTCGAACGTACCGGCGCGTTGGCCGTGAATCCGCTGGGAGCTTGCGGTTCGGGAGGCAGATATCGCTTCCTGCCTCCGAACGGTGCCCTAATGTTGGGTGGTGATTTCTTTTTCCAACATGCACGCGGCACTCGCCGCCGTCTCGGTGAGGCCCGTAACCTCGAGTTTCCTTCCGGACTGGTTGAATCCCGACGTTTTCCTGCGGGACCCGGCCCTTGGCCCGTGGGTCATACTGCTGGTCTGCGGCATCGTGTTTGCCGAGACCGGCCTGCTGGTGGGATTCTTCCTGCCCGGCGATTCCATGCTCTTTACCGCAGGCCTCCTGGTTGCCACCGGTGCCTTGAATGTCAGCCTTCCGGTCTTTGCCCTGCTGATCTTCGTCGCCGCGATTGCAGGCGACCAAACCGGATATCTCATTGGGCGCAAGGCAGGACCCGCAATTTTCAAGCGGTCGGATTCGCGGTTCTTCCGACAGGAATACGTTGAAAAGGCCCATGCATTCTTTGAGCGATTCGGCGGCAGGGCCGTGGTTCTGGCCCGCTTCGTGCCCATCGTCAGGACTTTCGTGCCTGTCATCGCGGGCGTCGCCCACATGAGCTACAAGGTCTTCGCCCTCTACAACTTGCTTGGAGCCCTGCTTTGGGGCGTGGGAGTGACGCTCCTTGGCTACTGGCTGGGGCAATACGAATGGGTCGGCAAGAACATCGACGTGATCTTTGTTGTCATTGTCCTCATTTCGGTGATTCCCATTGGACTGGAACTGCTCAAGGCGGGCAGAAGGAAAGCAAGCGAAAGCTAGATCGGTTCCGGCGGGTGTGCTCACGGCTGAGCGCAACACCCGCTGGCGGCACCCGAACTGCGCGATTCCGCGTTCGGGTTCCTGCCTCGCGAAGCCTGACGACGGCACCGCAACCACCCAACCTTCACCACTAAAATGCGACCTTCGTCACTTTGGGCGCTCTCGATGTGCATTTTGGGTCGATTGTTAGGTAGAGTATTTCTTCGTTGCCCCCCTAGCTCAGTGGTAGAGCGCGTTCTTGGTAAGAACGAGGTCACCGGATCGATTCCGGTGGGGGGCTCAGAGATAAAAACCGCTGCCCAACCCATTTCGATGGGCTGGGCAGCGGTTTTTTGTTGTCCCGCGAACCTGGTTCCGCCGCATGCTTCCTACTTTCGAAGCGAGGTGTTGCCGCTGATCCGGGCGACGATGCGGTCGATCGTGATCCCCAGGCCCATCGCGACGACCACCGCGACCACCATGC
The DNA here is from genome assembly GCF_042901625.1 of Paeniglutamicibacter sp. NPDC012692. Taxonomy (NCBI): domain Bacteria; kingdom Bacillati; phylum Actinomycetota; class Actinomycetes; order Micrococcales; family Micrococcaceae; genus Paeniglutamicibacter; species Paeniglutamicibacter sp. NPDC012692. The sequence goes on along the minus strand of NZ_JBIBDE010000001.1, from coordinate 1,382,968 downwards.
CCAGGAGGTGGTATTCCTGGAACCACTGGCCTGCCAGCATCCCGATCAGCACCGAGTATGCGGCCCATCCAACACTGGAAAAGCAAGTGAGGATGAGGAAGTTGCGATGTGTGTAGCGGGTGGCGCCGGCGACCAGATTCACCGCAACCCGGCCGATGGGCACGAAGCGTGCCACCAAAATCAACGAGACGGGCCGGAGTCGCAGTTCATAGCCGGCCCACGCAAAGGCATGTTGAAGCCGCTTCCGGCGCATCCACGCAAACCTGTCGGTACCGATGGCCCTGCCGATCAGGTAGGCGACGTTGTCGCCCACGAATGCGCCCAGCCCGGCCATGAGGCCCAGGAGCCACGGGTCGGGCATTCCCCTGCTAGGTATCAGGGAAGCCAGTGCAACGACCAGCGATTCGCTGGGGACCGGCGGGAAGAAACCGTCGATCGCGCAGAACAGGAAGATCATCAGGTAGGAGAGTGGGTGTCCCGCAGCAGAGAGGATGAAGGTGCTCAGCGCGTCCAAGGCTGTGCCGAAAAAATCCACGAGCGGTCCTGTTCGTTGCATGCTCGGCGTGTTCCACGCCATATGGTTGGTCTCCAACAAGGCTAGCCATCGCTGAATTCAATTCCTACTTCGGCGTCCGAGTGAACCGTGCCGGGGGCAATCTGCCGGTTCGGCGGAGCTCCCCGATATGATGGGTGAAGTGCGAAATCTGTGGTCATAGGTGCCTTGTAGCTCTATGAAGGGCCAATGAGAGTAAGCGCTCGTGATGACCATGAACCTTTATGAGAGGACCAAGCGCATGCCCAAGGCCGACTTCAACCAAGAGTTCCCGACCCGTGCCTCGCTTCGACGCGCGCGCCAGGGGCAACCGGAATCGGGGAGCCAAGAGGGCACCGCGGACGAGAAATCGACAGTGGCTTCCTCACCTGGGGACGAATTTGATTCGGTTCCTGAATCGGAACGCCAAGATATCCGCACACCCGATTCCGCCCCCTCGCCGAAGCCGGTGGCGCCTGCCGTGCCGGCAAACAAAAAGAGTGCCCCGAGTGCCAATACGGGGGCCTCCGTTGCCGAAACAAAGCCGTCAAAAAACGCCAACAAGGCAGGCAAGTCAACGGCTGAATCCGCCAAGCCGGGCTTGGAAGCCCCTCGGCAAATCGCAAAGCCAACTGCGCCGTCGACGGTCAAGGTTCCTGTGGTGCAGGATTCCGCGAAACCGGGTGCCGTGAAACCCGTGGCGTCGTCGCCGTCGACCGCGGCGCCGTCGACCGCGGCGCCGGCCACCCCGGTCGCCAGCAGCATGGCGGAGCGGACGGCAGCCAAAACGTCGACGCCCGAAGTTGCCGACGGCAAAGGCTCCAATGCCGCCGACAAGCAGACGAAGCAAGTTCAGGTTTCTGCCGATCAGGCCCCGGTGGAGACCATCGCAGCGCCGGTAAACACCGCGGCAGCCCAGGCGGCAGCCCAGGCGGCAGCCCCGGTAAACACCGCGGCAGCCCAGGCCGCCGACGCGGTCGAGGCCGCCGGTTCCCCAAGGCTGGATGACCTCTCCACGGCGGATGGGCGGCGCCAGGCCTTCCGGGACATGACTCCGGGGGAGGGGGAGCGCGACACCTTCCTGCGCCCGGAAGACGAGACCTCCTTCCGTGCTGAACGCGGGTTCCGCGGTTTCCTTTCGCGCATGGGCTTCAACATGGAACCGTCGGCCCAGGAGGTCGAGGAACGCAATTGGCGCCGGACGGTGGGAACCCGCCTGAACGAGCCGAAGACCATCTCCGTGGTGAACGGCAAGGGCGGCGCCAACAAGACGCCAACGGCCGTGCTGCTCTCGGCGGTCTTCGGTCGCAACAGCGGAGACCCGGTCCTGGTCTGGGACAACAACGGGACGCGCGGAACCCTGGGCTGGCGCACCGTCCAGGGCCAGCACTCCTGGCATTCGATGGATTTGCTGGCCGCATCCGCCGAGCTCAAGGACGTCAAGGTCGGGGACCCGATCATCCACGAGTACGTGCACTACCAACCCGAGGACTGCTACAGCGTGCTGCGCACCGACCCGACGCTGCTGGCCTCGGAACAGCACGTGAACGCGGAGGATTTCGATGTGATGCATGAGATCGTCTCGCGCTTCTTCTCGTTGACCATCGTCGATTCCGGCAACGACGAATCCGCCGAGCGCTGGATGCGCATGATCGACCACACCGACCAGCTGGTCATCGCCAGCACCACGGTGGAGGAACACGCCGAGGCTGGCGCGCTGCTTCTCGAAGCCCTGGCCAAGCGCGGGGGACACTACGCGGAACTGGCGAAGAACGCCGTGGTGATCGTTTCCCAGCACCAACCGCAGGGCAACAGCGACCAGCTTAACCGGATCGCCCACGGCTTCCGCCGTCTGGCCCGCTCGGTGGTGACGGTCCCGTACGACGCGGCACTGGTGAAGGGGCAGATCCGCTTTGACGGGCTGCGTCCTGCCACCCGCAGGGCGTGGTTGCACGCCACCGCCGCGGTGGCCACGGCGCTGCACAACTAAATGCAGGAACAAGCGCTGCTGTGCCGGGGAGTCCTTTGGCCTGCCGAACCGGGGACCCCCAAACTGGCCCTGCGGGATGAAAATGACGAGGCCCGCAACATCGCCCTGGACAGCGGGGTCGAACTCGGCTTTGGCGTGCTGCCCGGGCGCTGGTGCCTTGGCCACCAGCTGGTCCACGACCGGACGCACCGAACCCAGGTTCCGTGCCCGACGGGTGCCGAGGTGCAGCGCGGAACCCAGTGCGAGTCCTGCGAGGCGGCCGACCAGTCGCGGGCGATGCACGACTTCCACCGCTCCGGGCGCGCCGGCGCCGGGCTGCGGGACTACCTGATGCAGGAACACTGGCTGTACGTCGCGTCCTTCGCGCACGGGGTCAGCAAGATCGGCACCGCGGCGAACCCCAGCAAGTGGCGCAGGCTGGCCGAACAGGGGGCCGTCAGCGCCCGCTACGTCGGCCTGGCGGCGGATGGCGCGCAGGTGCGCATCCTGGAAGACCTGGTGACCAGGGAAATGGGCTTCCCGCAGCAGGTGCGTGCGCAGTCGAAGGTGCGCGGCCTGCTCGACTCCCGCACCAGCCTCGCCGCGTTGGACGGCGAAACCAGCGAGCGGGCGTCCCGGGTGAGGGAATTCCTCGCCTCGTTGCCCAAGCAGGGAGGCGAAACCTTCAGGGTCGTCGACGAGCCATGGATCGCCCCGGCGCAGGCGGCGGCCCTGCTGGAGGGTTGGGAAACCAATGCCCTGCAGCCCTACCCGGCCGACCTGACCGTCGGAGGGCACGGCTTCACCGTGGCGTCGGTCCTGGGTCAGGGCCTCGGGGTCCGGTTGGGGAACGCCCCCGATCTCTTCGTTGCCGACGCATCCCTGCTCAAGGGCCGGAAACTGGTGCTGGGCCAATACGTGACGGAATCCCCGGCCATCCAGTCGGCATTGTTCTGATTTTCGGCCGTGCATCTGAATTAGGATTGACACATGACCAATACTCCCTGGGAAGCTTCTTCCGGACTCTACAAGAAACTGGCCTTCGGGTCGATGATCATCTCGGGAACCGGCATAATCCTGGCCATCATTGGTGTCAACCTCAAGAACCAGCCGCTGATGTACACGGCCATCGGCATCATCGGCGTGGGGGTGCTGACCCACCTGGTCGGAATGACGGTGCGTGCCCGCGACGCAAAGGCCTGGCGCGTCTCCCAGGGCCTGGTTCCGGCCTCCCGCCCCCGGCGCGAACGCAAGAAGAAGTCCTAGCGCCCCGCCTGCATTACCCCCCCGTTTCCCATACACCTGCCCAGGAGAGAAATATCCGATGAGCATCAATCCCGAGTTGGCCGGTCGCGTTTACCCGGCCAAGGATCCCTACGTTGTCGGCCGCGAGAAGATCCGCGAATTCGCCGCAGCCGTCAAGGCCACCCACCCGGCGCACTTCGAGCTGGCAGCCGCGGCCGAGCTTGGCCACGCAGACCTGCTGGCCCCGCCGACCTTCGCCATCATCGTCGCCCAGCGCGCCGATGCGCAGCTGATCGCCGACCCGGCCAGCGGCATCGACTTCTCCCGCGTGGTGCACGCAGACCAGCGTTTCACCCACCACCGCCCGATCGTCGCCGGCGACGAACTGCTCGCCGAACTGCACGTCGACACCGTCCGTGCGATGGGCGGCGGGGCGATGATCACCACCCGTTCGGAAATCACCACCACCGCGGGCGAAAAGGTCGCCACCACGGTTTCCTCCCTTCTGGTACGCGGAGAGGACCAGTAATGATCGACTTTGCAACCCTTGAAAAGGGCATGGACATCGGCTCCACCACCATCCGCGTGAACCGCGCGGACCTGGTGCGCTACGCTGGCGCGTCAGGGGACTTCAACCCGATCCACTGGAACGAACGCTTCGCGACCGAGGTCGGGCTGCCCGGCGTCATCGCCCACGGCATGTTCACCATGGGATCGGCCGTGCAGCTGGTCAGCAACTGGGTGGGCAACCCGGGCGCGGTCATCGACTACCAGACCCGCTTCACCAAGCCGGTGCCGGTGGCCGACCCGGCCGGCTCGAACCCGAGCGACCACGAGGGCACGGCCGTCGAGATCAGCGGCGCCATCGGTGCGCTGGACGAGGAAGCCCGCACCGCGCGCGTCGACCTGACGGTCACGCTCGAGGGAACCAAGGTGCTGGTCAAGGCGCAGGCCCTGGTGCAATTCTGAGCGACGGATCCCGACCCGGCGGCGGGCGCAGCCCGGTGAAGGCCGTGGCCAACCCCGAGGTGCTGCCCTGGCGCAACGGCGTCATCGCCACGTACTTCGCCTCGGGGCTTGTCATCTCCACGCTGGTGGCCAGGCTGCCCTCGGTGCGCGACGCGCTGGGGCTGAGCCACGGGGAGGTCGGCCTGCTGCTTCTGTGCATGACCGCTGGCTCCTTCCTGTCCGTCTCCGCCTCCGGCTTCATCGTGATGAAGTTGGGATCCAAGCGCACCATGGTGCTCGGCGCGACGCTCGCGTCGACGGCCATGGCCGCGGCGGGCATCAGCTCGGCGGTCTTCGGCTCCGTGGCGCTGACCGGGGTGGCGCTGGCACTCCAGGGCATGGGAACGGCAAGCTGGAACGTCGCCTCCAATGTCCAGGGCGCGGCCATGGAACGGGCGCTGGGCAAGGGCATCATGCCCGCGCTGCACGGCTTCTTTTCCGTCGGCACCGTGGTCGGCGCGGCCGCCGGTGCGATCGGCGCGGCAATCCACCTGTCGATCGCCTGGCACTTCGGGATCATGGCGCTGGTCGTGGTCCTGCTGGTCCACGGCGGAGCCCGGACGTTCGGGCACGAGGTAACCAGCACCGGCAGCGGCCCCTCCAACAAGGCGCTGCTGGCCGCCGCTTGGCGCGAACCCCGCACCCTGGTGCTGGGCCTGCTGGTACTGGGCATGGCGCTGGCCGAGGGCGCCGCGGGCGACTGGGTCGCGCTGGCGCTCTCCGACGGATACGGTTCGGCGAACACCGTCGGCGCCCTGGGTTACGGCGTGTTCGTGACCGCGATGACCGTGGCGCGGATGCTCGGCGGCCGCATCCTGGACCGCTTCGGGCGGGTGCTTGTCATGCGGGTCTCCGCGGCAAGCGCGCTGGCCGGGCTGCTGCTCTTCGTCTTCGGTCCCTCAGTGCAGACTGCGATGGCCGCGTTGGCGCTGTGGGGGCTGGGCGTGGCGCTGAGCTTCCCGGTCGCGATGACGGCCGCGTCCGACGACCCCATGCGGGCCGCGGCGCGCGTCTCGGTGGTCTCCACCATCGGCTACGGCGCGTTCCTGGGCGGGCCGCCGCTGCTGGGCCTGCTGGCGGACCGGATCGGCCTGCTCAACGCCCTGGCGTCCGTCGGGGTGCTGGTGGTCATGTCCTTCATGCTGGCCGGAGCCACGGCCCCGGAGCACAAGCCCGTCCCGGAGCACAAGCCCGTCCCGGAACACGCGGCGGACCCTGACCAGGTCCCCGTGCCGGAACAAACCTCCACGCAGGAACCGGGGCCCGACGGGCAACCGGCCACCGGCGAGGCTACCATCAAGGAGTAGGCCCCGCTGCCGGCCGATCCCGGCACGGCCCCGGATCTCCCCACGACCGGATCCCCCCCCACCACCCGATCTCCAGACCGCCGGCATCCGCGCCGGCAGGCATTCCCAGAACAGGCGCAAGAAACAGTGAACACCCCGTTGCTCTCCCAGATGACCACCACCGGCGTCGGCGGCCCGGCCCGCACCCTGGTGCGCGCGCACACCGAGGAAGAGATCGTTGCCGCCGTGGCCGGGGCCGATGCCCGCGAGGACAAGCTGCTGATCATCGGCGGCGGGTCCAACCTGGTCATCGACGATGCCGGCTACGACGGAACGGTGCTGCACATCGAATCGCACGGCGTCGAGATCGCCGGGGAACTGGCCGACGGACGCGTGCGCGTGGACATCGCGGCGGGACATCCGTGGGACAATGCGGTCGCGCAGACCCTGGCCGCCGGGCTCAGCGGGCTCGAGGCCCTCTCCGGCATCCCCGGTTCGTCCGGTGCCACCCCGGTGCAGAACGTGGGCGCCTACGGGGCCGAGGTGGCCCACAGCCTGTTGGAGGTCCGCGTGTTCGAGCGCTCCACCGGCCGCACCACGCACTTCGGCAATGCGGGCCTGGGCTTCGGCTACAGGGATTCGCTGCTCAAGCGCACCACCGTCGAGGGTTCCCCGGAGTACGTGGTGCTCTCGGTCAGCTTCGCGCTCGAACGCCGCGCGGACTCCGCACCCGTCCGCTACAAGGAGCTTGCCAACTCGCTCGGCGTCGAGGCAGGCGAGCGGGCCGACGCCGGCGCGGTGCGCACCAAGGTGCTGGAACTGCGCGCCTCCAAGGGCATGGTGTTCGATCCGGCCGACCGCGACACCTACTCGACCGGCTCCTTCTTCACCAACCCGATCGTCGACGCCTCCGTCCTGGAAACCCTGCCGGAGGGCGCGCCGAACTTCCCGGCCGCCGAACCGGGCAAGGTCAAGCTCTCCGCCGCCTGGCTGATCGACCGCGCCGGCTTCGGCAAGGGCTACGGACTGCCCGGCACCGCGGGCGAAGACGTGGCCGGGGGCCGCGCCTCGCTGTCCTCCAAGCACACGCTCGCGATCACCAACCGCGGGGGAGCGGGAAGCGAGGACATCCTTGCCATCGCCCGGGCCGTGCGCGCCGGCGTCAAGGACCGCTTCGGCATCGAACTGCACAACGAGCCGCTGCTGATCGGCTGCAGCCTCTAACGGCTGCAACCTCCAACAACCCGGGAGCCCCACCCATGGCCACTGTACCTGCCCCGCTGACAGGCAGCGACAGGCTCCGCCTGGCACGGCTGCGGCTGGCCGCGCAGGGCCTGCTGCCCGGGATCCCGGACGGGGCCGCGCACGCGAGCACCCCGGCCGACGTGGTCCGGCGCATGGGCATGATGCAGGCCCAGGACCTGGCACAGGCCTGCTGGGCGCTGGGCGTACGGCTGCCCGGCAGCACCCTGGCCCAGGTCCACGCGGCCCTCGAATCCGGCGTCGTCGTCCGTTCCTGGGGCGCCCGCGGCACGCTCATGTTCCTGGATCCGCAACTGCTCCGCCCGCTGCTCGGTGTCACCGCGCCGCGCATGCGGGCCCAGGCCGCGGCAACCTGGCGGCGGGAAGGCATCACCGAGGCGGAACTCGAATCGCTGCTGCCGGTGGTCGTGGAACGCTGCGGCACGGCGGGCGCAAGCCGCTCCGATTTGATGGAGGCAATGTCCGCCGCCGGGTCGGATGTTTCCGGGCAGCGCGGCTACCACCTGCTGGTCGCCCTGAGCCTCACCGGCGAGCTGGTGCAGGGACGCATGGAGCCCGGATCCGGAACCCGCCAGCTGTTCATGGCGAGCGCCCGGTGGTCGCCCGGCCCGGACGCAACCGCCGCGGACCCCGAGGAGGCCCTGCGGGGGATTGTCCTGCGCTACTTCCGCTCGCACGGGCCGGCGACGGTCTCCGACTGCGCCTGGTGGCTGGGCCTCGGGCTGACGCCGGTGCGGGCCGCGCTGAAGGCCATTGGCGGCCAACTGGCCACCCGTGAACTCGGCGGCAGCGCCTACCATCTTGCGCCGGAAATCGATGCGCTCTGGGACGACGCCCCCGGGGCGCGCAGCGTGCTCGCGCTGCCGGGGTTCGACGAGTTCCTGCTCGGGTACAGGGATCGCACCGCCACGCTCGCCCCGGAGCATACGGACGCCATCGCCCCGGGCGGCAACGGGGTCTTCCGCCGGACGCTGGTCAGCGGCGGGCATACGGTCGGCACCTGGCAGGTGGAGACCACGGGCAAGGAAACCCGCGCCGTTGCAGTGCCCTTCGAGGCCGGGACCCCGGCGAGCCTGCTGGCCCGGATGCATTCGCGCATGGACGACCACCTGAAATTCCGGGCGGGCTAGCCCAAACAAGAAATGCCGGGTTCCGGCGGCCGCCCCACACCAGGGAAGGCCGCCGGAACCCGGCATGAAGTCTTGCTCGAAGAACCCCGCCGAAGGCTAGAGGCGTCCCTGCGCGATCGCGAGCATGCGGCGCAGCGGCTCGGCGGCGCCCCACAGCAGCTGGTCGCCGACGGTGAACGCCGAGATGTACTGCGGGCCCATTTCGAGCTTGCGGATGCGTCCCACCGGGATGTCCAGGGTGCCGGATGCGGCAACCGGGGTCAGAGCGTCGACCGTGGCGTCCTTGGTGTTCGGAACCACCTTGGCCCACTCGTTGTCCTCGGCCAGCAGCTTCTCGATCTCGGCCACCGAAAGGTCCTCGGTGAGTTTGAGGGTGAGTGCCTGGGAGTGCGAGCGCATGGCGCCGATGCGCACGCACAGGCCGTCCATGATGACCTTGTTGGCGTCGGTGGTGCCCAGGATCTTGTTGGTTTCGACCCCGGCCTTCCACTCTTCCTTGGACTGGCCGTTGCCCAGGTCCGAGTCGATCCACGGGATCAACGAACCGGCAAGCGGCACGCCGAACTGGGAGGCGTCGAGTCCGCCGCGCTGGGTGGCGAGGACCTTGCGGTCGATCTCGAGGATCGCCGAGGCCGGGTCGTCGAGTTCGGCCGCGACGTTGCCGTTGATCGTGCCGAACTGGTTGAGCAGTTCGCGCATGTGGCGGGCGCCGCCGCCGGAGGCTGCCTGGTAGGTCATCGCGGTTCCCCACTCGACCAGGCCGTTCTTGAACAGTCCGCCCAGGCCCATGAGCATGCACGAGACGGTGCAGTTGCCGCCGATGAAGTCCTTGGTTCCCGAGGCCAGCGAGGCGTCGATGACGTTGCGGTTGATCGGGTCCAAGACGATGACGGAGTCGTCGTTCATGCGCAGCGTGGATGCCGCATCGATCCAGAGGCCGTCCCAGCCGCGCGCACGCAGGTCGCCGTGCACGGCCTTGGTGTAGTCCCCGCCCTGGGCGGTGACGATGATCGGCAGCTTGGCCAGGGTGTCCAGGTCGTAGGCATCCTGAAGCGCAGGTGCGCCTTCGGCGAATGCGGGGGCCGCGCCGCCCGCATTGGACGTGGAGAAGAACACGGGATCGAGATTCGCAAAGTCGCCCTCGTCCTGCATGCGTTGCATCAGAACAGAGCCAACCATGCCGCGGTAACCGACAAAGCCAACGGAAGAAGTCATGGATCCATCTTAAGGCTTCGGGTCCGCGATTGGGGAGTTGGTTACGCCACACGGGCGCCACGGTGCGGTTGTTCGGGGCGGGCGGCGCCGGGAGAATGCCGCGTAGGCAAACGAAGGACGCCGCACCCGAAGGGGAAAATTCCCCGGGCACGGCGTCCATCATGGTGCGGTCGTCTGACGACTCCGGCGTTACGGCTTCTTGTCTTCGTCGGCAAGCAGCTTCTTGCGCGCGCCGACGGCCCAGAGCGAGCTGAAGGCAAAGACCTGGGTCAGCGTGAGCAGCAGGACCAAGCCCATGATCTTGGAACCGGTCAGGATCAGGAACAGGCCAAGGCCCGCAAAGATCAGGGCGAAGAGCGGGAAGAACATGTAGCCCAGGACAAAGAGCGCCTCGGGGTGGGTCTTCAGCGCCTTCAGGCTGTCCTTCACGCGCCGCGCTCCCATGCCTCGATGCGGTATTCGGTGCCGTTGGCCGACTTGAGCCACCCGGTGTCCGGTTCGCTCATGGCCTTGGTCCAGGCCGAGTCCAGCGCCGGGGCAGTGGTGTCGCCCTTCAGGCTGTCATTGATCACGGTGACGATCGCCAGGTTGGCCTTCGGGGCGAGGGCCGCGTAGATTTCCCCGCCGCCGATGACCCAGATTTCCTCGGCGCCGTCGCTGGCGCGCGCAACCTGGAGGGCTTCCTCCGGGGAGGAAACCGGGGTCGCGCCGGCTGTGCTCAATGCGGCGTGGGTCGAGGCATCGCGGGTGATGACGATGTTGGTGCGGCCGCTCAGCGGACGGAACTTTTCCGGGAACGATTCCCAGGTCTTGCGGCCCATGATGACCGGGTGGCCCATCGTGGTGCGCTTGAAGTGGGCCATGTCCTCGGGCAGGTGCCACGGCATGGACCCGTCCAAGCCGATGACGCGGTTTGCGGCCTCCGCCCAGATCATGCCCAGTCGTTCGGGGGTGGTGGTCTCGGCGCGGTGTCCGGCGCTGGAATTCAGGTTGCTCATACGGCGATGGGGGCCTTAATCGTCGGGTGGTGTCGGTAATCCTCGATGACGAAGTCGTCGATCGTGTAGTCGAAGATTGAATCTGGGGTGCGCGTGATGCGCAGCTGCGGGTACGGGTATGGCTCGCGGGCGAGCTGTTCCTTGACCTGCTCCAAGTGGTTGGCGTAGATGTGCGTGTCGCCGCCGGTCCAGACGAACTCGCCGGGCTGAAGGCCCAGCTGGTCCGCCATCATGCGGGTCAGCAATGCGTAGGAGGCGATGTTGAAGGGGACTCCCAGGAACATGTCGGCGCTGCGCTGGTAGAGCTGGCAGGAAAGCTTGCCGTCGGCGACGTAGAACTGGAAGAAGGCGTGGCATGGCGGCAGTGCCATGTTCTCGATCTCCGAGACGTTCCACGCAGAGACGATGTGGCGGCGGGAATCGGGGTTCTCGCGCAGCGAATCCATGACCTGGGAGATCTGGTCGATGTGGCGGCCGTCGGCCGTGGGCCACGAGCGCCATTGCACGCCGTACACCGGGCCGAGTTCGCCATCGGCATCCGCCCACTCGTCCCAGATCTTCACGCCGTTCTCTTGAAGATAGGAGATGTTCGAGTCCCCGCGCAGGAACCACAAGAGTTCCACGGCAACGGACTTGAAATGGACGCGCTTGGTAGTGATCAGCGGAAAGGATTCCGACAGGTCAAAGCGCATTTGGCGGCCAAAAACACTGAAGGTGCCGGTGCCGGTCCGGTCGCCCTTGGCGGTGCCGTGGGCCAGGACTTCACGCAGCAAGTCTTCGTATGGGGTTTGAATCGTCACCTACTAAGTCTAGTCGGGCACGGGGATTCGGCTCGCGACGTGTGACGCAAACACGTGAAATGCGCTGATGATCACTACGAAAGGCATAGTGGCAAACCGGGCCCGGGTATGGCTGATGGCGACATTCATGGAGCGTCCGTCCCGTGTCGAGGCCGGGTGGAAAGCGCTTAGCCCGAGGCGCGCAGCCGGCCGCGGAGCAGGGAAACCAGGGTGTCGTCCTTTATGCCCGCGGCCCTTGCTTCGCCGATGAGTTCGTCGATCATCGCCTCAAGCGGCGAGTCCGCTGCCCCGTCGGCGGCCGGGGAGGAATGCATGACGACAGTGCCCAGGCGCCGACGGCTTTCGATCAGCCCTGCGGCCTCGAGCTCCTTGTAGGCACGGGCCACGGTGCCCGTGGCCACGCCAAGGTCGGAGGCCAGGGCCCGTACCGTGGGCAGGCGTGATCCATTGGCCAGCTGACCCACGTCAATCAGCGAAGCGATCTGCGCGCGGATCTGTTCGAATGGGGGAGTGGCGTCGCGCAAGTCGACGGTGATCAGGGTGCTCATGCGGCTGCCGCCGCGCCCGGGCGGGACCTGGCCGCCCGCCGCGTATACGCGGTGGAGGCCGGCAGGAAACACAGTGCGATGCCCAGCACCAGACAAATGACCTGGAAGGCGGACGGGTCGCTGGTGTAGGAGTAGTCCGTGTAGCCGGAGAAAGTGGTCTGGATCAGGTAGTTGGGGTTTGCCAAGATGGCTGCGGCAATCAGCGACACCCCGCCGAACAGGCGTACCCCGCGGTGGGCGATGACAACCCGGAGCTCGAAGTCCTCGCTGTCGCTTGCGCCCTCGAGCGCCGGGCGGCGGACGGCCGCCCGATAAAGCAGCACGGCCAGCGCTGCCGTGACGGCAACGATCCCGAGCATCCACGTGGCGGCAATTCTCGTCTCAGGCGCACCGTTGAAGATGAAGTTCGTGCCGGAAGCCAATCCCGTGGCCAAGGCACAGCAGACCACGATGGTGAACCACAGTGGCAGCAACGCGGATCTCGGTTCTGCTAGCTCAAGCCGGTTGCCCAGCCGACGCCTGACTATATAGGCGGCTAGTAATTGCACCAGCAGGTATGCGCACGCAGCCGAAGCCAGCATCTGTGTGTGCACCGAAATGTCGTCCAACCTTGCTGCAGAGTCATATCCGGCCATCCAAGGCGATTCGTCGTAGGGCAACGGGCTGCCTTGCCCCCCAATTTGGACGCTCTCGGCGATCGTTCCGCTATAGCCGAACGATCGAAGTAGTCCGAGGACGCCGAAGACTACGACGACCAGCAGCGCGCCCACTCCCTGGGCCAGGAAGAGGAAATCCCGGGCCTTGGAATACGCGGACGAGTGCAGCGGCATGCCAGCGGCCTGCACGGAGTTGACGAAGTTCAGCCTGGGTGGCGCCCACGCGGCCGTTGTGACGATCGCCAGCAGTATCCAGATGGTACTGGCGCCCATCAGCCAGTTGGCGACGGCTTCGGCTTGGCTGCCGCCAATGCCGTGGACATCCAGTGGCATGTCCCATGCGGCACGGGCCCTGACCCCTTGGGCGACGTACTGCAGTGACATGGTGCCGAAACCCGACACCGCGATCACGGCGGTGCGCAGCAGCCTGTTGAGCCACACGGCACGCAGCACGTCGTTGTCATCGGCGTCGAGGGATTGAAGGGGCGGGCGGCGGATCACCAACGCGGTGATGCCACTGACGCTGGCCAGGAGCAGCGCCAACCCGCCGGCAAGATATGGACCCACCAGGGAGCCTGGTCGGGTGCCGTCGATGCTTGGGATGTCGGGAACCTCTTCGAGCGCGGCATTCGCGTTCATCTCCGCAATCTCGTCATCGGAGAGGACATATCCGTCGGAGTCCACGGGGTTGCCGTATTCGTCTGTTGCCCCGTCGTAAGGCTGGTTGACGGGATTTCCGAACTCGTCGAACTCGCCGTCGTACATGCCGTTTTCCGTGGTCCATCCGGTGCCGTCGTTTCCGGTGCGCGAGGGAGCACCGGCATCGTTCCAGGCGATGGTGATGGCGGCGGCGCTGAGGATCGTGGCAAGTAGCAGGACCCCGGCCAGGTACTTGGGCACGACCTTCTTGACGCTGCGTACCTCAAGGGAGGCCGAGCGGACAGGCTGCAGATGCCGGGGCCAGGTGTATTGCCCGATCAGATAGATCACGCCGAGCCAGAAGCCGGGTGCCGCCGCATGCATGGCTAGGTTCTCGAAGGACCCGGCATCGGCGGCAAGCGGTTGCTGGGTTGCCCACAGGTTTTCCAAGCCGGCGGTGCCGCTAGCGAAGAATGCGATGACGGCCGTCCAGAACGCGTGGCGGGAAACGCCCTCGGTGCTGTGCGGTGCCGCCGGGTTGCCGGCAAAGGCCCTGAGCACCAGATAAATGAACACGGCCGACATGGCCAAACCGAGACCCGCGGCCGTTGCTGCGCCCATCATGAAGGAACCCCCTGGTTGAACTTTGTCTCAATGTATCAATGCATTGAGACAAAGTTCAATTGTCCAAGGGACGTGTCAAAACAATGGTCAGGCGGCCAGCATGTCGTTGTACTCGGGGTAGCGGCGCAGGTAGTCCTGCACGTAGGTGCATTCCGGAACGATCTTCGCGTTCTGCTTCCGTAGGTCTTCCAAGACCAGCGTGACAAGGGCGCGGGCGTAGCCTTGCCGGCTGTACTCCTCTTTGATGATGGTGTGCTGCAGCGTAGCCACGCCCTCCTCGAGGTGGTAGCCGAGGAAGCCCACATAGGTGGGGCCCTGCCACAGGCTGTAGCGGCCGCGGTCCCGGTCATGGTCCAGGCGCAGTCCCTGGTGAACGATCTTCCGTGGGACGGTGCCGTGATTTGCAACAGCCATGATGCACTCCTCTTATTCGTCAGGACCACGCCCCGCAAACCTCTCGCGGGGGCTTGTCTCAGAGCCTACATCCAAGACCTTCGACTAGTCTTCAAATGCGTCATAAACTTCCACCGAAACGAGTTTTCCCTTGCCAGCTATGGGTTGGTGGACCACCAGCAGGGAACCCGGGCGCAGGAACGGATCCTCGGCGGGCAGGAACGCCGCAAGCGAATCTGCCATCCGCAACCTGAGTTCCTCGAGGATCAGCGGCAACACCGGCCGGTGCGTGCAGAGCACCTGCGCCCGGCGCTTGTCCAGCAACTTGGCAACGGCCTTCCGCGCCTTGTTCGGGCGGCGGTTGGCCTCGTGCTCGGTGGTGGAATTCAACAGCTTGACGGTGAAACGCTGCTGTTTCACATACGGCGTGATGGTCTGCACGCATCGGGTCCACGGGCTGGACGCCACCCGCTCCGGACGCCAGGCGTCCAGCAGTCGGGCCACTGCCAATGCCTGGCGCTGGCCCGTTGCGGCCAGCGGGCGCTTGCCCTCTTCCCGGGTCCAGTTCGAACGAGGCTTGGCCTTTGCGTGGCGCACCACCAGGAAGGGCTGGGTTTCCAGCACCCGTGCCTTGTGTGCCTGTACCAGCGACTCCAGGGGAGCCATGTCGCCCGGATTCGTCAGCCACTTGCCCGCCATTTTCGGGGTGCACCAGCGCACGGCGTCGGTTTCCCTGCCGTCGGGAACGGGCTTGGTGCTGGGGGCCTTGGCCGCCCAGTAGTAGACGACCTTGGTGCCGCTGCCCACTTCGTAGGTCATGGCGGGAAGCGGGACGCCCAGCTCGATGTCGAGCCCGACCTCCTCGAAGACCTCTCGGGCGGCGCACTCGGGCATGGTCTCGCCCTCGTCGATCTTGCCCTTGGGCCAGGACCAGTCGTTGTAGCGCTCTCGGTGGATCATCAGGACTTCCAACTCGCCCTGGTTGATGCGCCAAACAATGGCACCGGCCGCGACCACGGCAAAGGTACCCTCACGAACCTCCTGGGAATCGCAGGAGCGAAGCATGTGCACGGTTCTAGCGCCTCACTGCCGTCCGCTGGCGGGCCCGTGAATCAAGCAGCCACGACTGGATGTCCTGCAGCGGCGTGCCGTCCGCATCCTTGTGGTGGCGCGTCCAGGCGCCCTCGCAGTCAAGGTGCCAGCTGGCGGTGCCCGGGGCCATGTAGCGGTCGAGCAATAGCACCAGCTCGGCGATGTCCTCGTGGCTGCTCAGCGCGACCAGCGCCTCCACCCGGCGGTCCAGGTTGCGGTGCATCATGTCGGCGGAGCCGATGTAGATCATCGGTGACCCGGCGTTGGCGAACATGAACACGCGGCTGTGTTCCAGGAAGCGGCCCAGCACCGAGCGCACCCGGATGTTCTCGCTCAGACCCGGGATGCCCGGGCGCAGCGCGCAGATGCCGCGCACGATCACGTCGACCCGCACCCCGGCCTGGGAGGCCCGGTACAGCGCGTCGATGATGGCCTCGTCGACCATGGAGTTCACCTTGATCACCACACGGGCGGCAAGCCCGGCGCGGCGGTTGGCGATCTCCGCCTCGATCCTGTCGATCAGCCCCGAGCGCAGCGAGCGCGGGGCGACCAGCAGGCGCTTGAAGGTGGAGCGCGGCGCGTAGCCGGAGAGCTGGTTGAACAGGTGCGAGAGGTCCTCGCCGACCTGCTCGTCGCTGGTGAGCAGGCCCAGGTCCTCGTAGTAGCGGGCCGTGCGCGGGTGGTAGTTGCCGGTGCCGATGTGGCAGTAGCGGCGCAACTTGTCGCCCTCGCGGCGGATCACCAGGGAGAGCTTGGAGTGCGTCTTGAGACCCACGATGCCGTAGACCACGTGCACGCCCGCCTGCTCCAGCTTGCGTGCCCAGGAGATGTTGGCCTGCTCGTCGAAGCGCGCCTTGATCTCCACCAGGGCCAGCACCTGCTTGCCGGCCTCCGCGGCGTCGATCAGGGCGTCCACGATCGGCGAGTCGCCGGAGGTGCGGTAGAGCGTCTGCTTGATGGCCATGACCTTCGGGTCGTTGGCCGCCTGCTCCAGGAACGCCTGGACGGAGGTGGAGAACGAATCGTAGGGGTGGTGCAGCAGGATGTCGCGGCGGCGCATCGCGGCGAACACATTGGCGGCCTTGGAGGTCTCCGACTCGTTCAGGTGCCGGGAGGTGTGCGCCAGCTGCTTGGGGTAGTGCAGGTCCGGGCGGTCGATGCCGGCGATCACGCCCAGGCCGCGCAGGTCCAGCGGGGCCGGAAGTGCGAAGACCTCGTCCTCTTCGATGCCCAGCTCGCGCACCAGCAGCGCGCGGATGTTCGGCGCGATGTCGTCGACCACTTCGAGGCGCACCGGCGGGCCGAAGCGGCGGCGCAGCAGTTCCTTCTCCAGGGCCTGCAGCAGGTTCTCGGCGTCGTCCTCCTCCACCTCCAGGTCCTCGTTGCGGGTGACGCGGAAGAAGTGGTACTCGACGATTTCCATGCCGGCGAACAGGTGCTCCAGGTGCTGGGCGATCACGTCCTCGAGCGTGACGAAGCGCGCCACGCGGCCGGCGGTGTTGCCGGCGCGCGGCCCGTCCACGGAGATCAGCCGCGGCATGGTGTCCGGCACCTTCAGGCGGGCGAAGAGCTCCTTGCCGCTCACCGGGTTGCGGACCACTACGGCTAGGTTCAGCGAAAGCCCGGAGATGTATGGGAAGGGGTGGGCCGGATCGACGGCCAGCGGGGTGAGGATCGGGAAGACCTGGTCGATGAACCAGCGGTGCAGCTCCTGCTGCGCGCGGGAATCCAGCTCGCCCCAGGTGGTGAGCAGGATCTGCTCTTCCTCCAGGGCGGGGCGGACCTGCTCGGCGAAGACCTTTGCATGGCGCAGTTGCAGCGCGTGCGCGTCGTTGAGGAGCATTTCCAGCTGGTCGATCGGGCTGATGCCCGCGGGGGAGGGCACGGCAAGGCCTGTGGCGATGCGGCGCTTGAGGCCGGCGACGCGGACCATGAAGAACTCGTCGAGGTTGGAGGCGAAGATCGACAGGAAGCTGACCCGCTCCAGCAGGTGCAGGTCCGGGTCCTCGGCGAGCTCCAGCACACGGGCGTTGAAGTGCAACCAGCTCAGTTCCCGGTCCAGGAACCTGTCGTCGGCGAAATCGCCGTCGGGAACCGCGGAGGGGCCGAAGTCGGGCAGCTCGATCCGGTCCTGCGTCGCGCGTGCCGCCGGCACGTCGGTGAGGCCCAAAGCGGTGGTGACTGGTTGCGGGTCCATGGTGTGTGCCCCTAGCTTGGAGTGAAGTAGGAAGCCGCATGCCCGTCGGCGGAACGTCGGGCACGCGGCTTTGCGTCTGGTACTTACTCTACCGAATCGCGCGACGATGCCGGCGCGTACATGACATCGACATCCCACTTGGTAAAACCGAGCTTCCGGTACAGCGCCACGGCGGCAGTGTTGTCCGCATCCACGTAGAGCATCAGGGCGTCCAGGCCCTTGCCGTTCAGGTGTTCGATGCCGGCCAGGGTCAGTGCCTTGCCCAGGCCCGTGCCCTGCGCCGCCGGGACCACGCCCACCACGTAGATCTCGCCAATCGCCTGGTGCTCCCCGGTGGTGGCGGAGGAGGTCGCCGGGTGCACCTTGGTCCAGTGGAAGCCCTGGATGCGGTCGTCCGCGTCGACGGCGAGCAGGAAGCCCGCGGCATCGAACCAGTCCTCGCCCATGCGGGCGTGCAGGTCCGCCAGGGTCATGGCGCCCTGTTCCGGGTGGTGCGCGAACGCGGCGGCGTTCGCCGCGACCCAGGCCGGGCCGTCCGTGTCCGGGTTGAAGGCGCGGATGCGGGTGCCGGCCGGCAGCACCGGGGCGGGGACGGGGGTTCCGTGGACCAGGCGCATGCGCCACAGCTCGCGCACCGGGGTGAAGCCGAAGCGCTCGGCGAGCTTGGCCGCGCCCTCGTGGTTTCCGTGGGCCCAGGCGCGCAGGGCCGTGAGGTCCGTGCGCTCGGCCAGGGCCTCGAGCAGGGCGCCGGCGATCCCGTCCTCGCGGAACGACGGGTGCACCGCAAGTTCAAGGGTGCCCGGCTGGCCGGCGGTTCCCAGCACGGCGACCGCGGCGCCGACCAGCTCGCCCGAATCGTAGTCGGCGCTTTCCAGCAGGTAGGCGTAGGCACCGATGATGGCGTCGGTGTCCGGCTCGCTGCGCAGCTTCAGGAGCGTCTGTTCGCTCAGCGGCGGGTTGCCGTCGGCCTCCTCGGCCGCTGCGGCAAGCGTGCGCACCGCGCCCAAGACGTTTTGTTCCGGTGAGCCCTTGACGATGTCGATGGAGACTAGGGGGTTTTTGGCGGCGTTCATACCCCTAAACATAGCGCCGCGGCCCCTAGGCGTCGACGACCTCGGGGTTTTCTTGGCGTTGCGGCGTGAAACGGTATCCGACGTTGCGGACCGTCCCGATGAGCTGCTCGTGGTCGGTGCCCAGCTTGGCGCGCAGGCGCCTCACGTGCACGTCCACGGTGCGGGTGCCTCCGTAGTAGTCGTAGCCCCACACCTCGTGGAGCAGCTGTTCGCGGCTGAACACCCGTCCGGGGTGCTGGGCCAGGTACTTCAGCAGCTCGAATTCCTTGTAGGTCAGGTTCAGCGGGGTCCCGTGGACCTTCGCCGTATAGCTTGCCTCGTCGATCAACACCCCGGCGGCGCGGATCGGGGCCGCCTCGGGTTCGTCCTGCGGAAGCGCGCGGGCCTGGGCCAGGCGCAGCCGGGCCTCGACCTCCGCCGGCCCCGCGGTGTCAAGGAAAACATCGTCCACCTGCCACAGGCCGGACACCGCCGCCATGCCGCCCTCGGTGAGGACCAGCAGGACAGGCCGGCTGATGCCCGTGGTACGGAGCAGCTGGCACAGGGTGCGCGAAGCCACCAGGTCTTTGCGCCCGTCGACCAGGATGATCTGGGCATCCTCGGCATCCAGGAGCGCCGTTGCCTGGGCCGGCAGGATGCGGACCTGGTGCGAGAGCAGCTCCAGCGCAGGAACGACGTCGGGGGACGGGCCAGGTGCGTTTGTCAGCAAAAGGATGCTTGCCATGGATGCCCCTCCTCAAGGTTGCGAATAAGAAACCGAGCACATCTACGGGATCGGGTGCATAAGAGCAGTATAGATTGTCAGGTGTTTCACATCGGTGCATGTGACGGCCCCGTGGTTCCCGGATCCCACCGTGCGGTGGGCAAGCGTGCGCCGCGATGCCGTCGGTGGCGCTTGCCGGCACGCCCGTGGCCCGGAGCGCGGCGCGCGCCGTGGCCCCGGTTCTCCCGGTCCGGATGGGACCGCCCGGCGCCGGATAAGGCAGGATGTAACCTGTGAGACTCAAAGTTTTGGCTACAGGAACCATTGTCCTAGCGCTGGTCATCGGGGCGAGCTACCTGCCCGGTGCCGCCGGGTGGCCCGTGCTGGCGGTAGTGCTGTTGCTCCTGGGCGCCTTTGCCTTCGGCTGGCCGCGATTGCTGAAGTTGCCCGCCCCGAACCCGGTGGGCCTTGTCATCTTCCTGGTCTCCGCAGCGGCGGCCCTGCTCGCCTTTGTCGGCGAGCCGATCCCGGGCCTGATGTGGGTGGCCCCCTGCGTGGGCATCGGCACGATCCTGATGTTCCTCACCCAGCTCTTTCGCGGCACCGACGCCCGGCAGCGCCTCGAATCCGTGGCCGTCGGCACCGCCGGCACGGTGGTCGCAAGCCTCGGCGCAGGCTGGGTGGCACTGGGCACCGATCCCGAATGGCGCGTGCTCATGCTGATCTCGAGTCTGAGCATCCTCGGCGCCGCGATCCCCGGCGTGTTGCGCCTGCCCGACCGCATTGTCTTCCCGCTGGGATTCGTCCTGGCGGTCCTGATCGGCGGCGCCGCGAGCATGCTCGACATCGGCGTCAACGTGCTGCCTGCAATGCTGCTGGGTGCGGCCTGCGGCCTGGTGGTGGTGGGCTGCCGGGCGATGCTTGTCACCTCGGGCGGCCCGCGCACCAACGCACAGGTTCTTGCGGCGGCCGGCGCACCGCTGCTGGTGTGCGGCTCGGTGGTTTGGTACGCCCAGCTCCTGATGGGTTAGGCCTCCGCCGCGTCCCCGCCGGCGGATGACCTTGGTCACGCAACGGCCTCCGCGGGATCCGCCCGGGCGTTGTCCCGCATGTTTCGTGACGGCCGATTTCCCCTGCGTTCACGGGGAAGTGCGGCACGGAGGAACAGGTCCGTCATCAAAGATCGGTCGGCGGCACAGAAACGGTTAGGATGGAGCCATGACTGAAAACTACCTTGGACTCGAGATCTTCTTCCTTTCCCTGCTGAGCATTGCGGGACTGGGCATGGCCGGCTTTGCCGCACTTGTCGTCACCCGCCTCTTCAAGGGCCAGAAGTAATTTAGAAACGCAGTAGGAAGCACACGCGTCATGCCAATTGAGATACCCACAGACTTGACCCCCGAGCTCGTACCACTTTCCTGGCTCCTCGGAACCTGGGAAGGCAACGGCCGCCTCGGCGAGGGGGAAGACGACGACGAGTTCTTCTGGCAGACCGTGAACTTCACCCAGAACGGCTTGCCGTTCCTGGAATACCGATCCGAATCGTGGGTCACCGACGAGCAGGGCAACAAGTTGCGCCCCTTGTCGGTCGAAACGGGATTCTGGTCGTTGGAGCGCCCCATGGTGGACGGCGATCTTGGTCCGGGCATGATTCCGGGCGACATTGTTCCGACCCTGCGATCGGCCGAAGACGTTGAAGCCTTGCGGACCGAAGACAACGGGTTCAAGATCCAGGCCAACATCGCGCACCCCGGGGCGATCTCCGAACTTTATTACGGCGTCATCAAGGGCCCGCAGATCCAGCTGGCCACCGACTTGGTGATGCGCGGTTCCAACGCCAAGGAATACGCCTCGGCCACCCGCATCTACGGGTTGGTCAACGGCGATCTATACTGGCGCTGGGATGTATCCACCGGCGGCAACGAACTGAAGGCCCACGCCTCAGCCGCACTCAAGAAACAGGCATAAACCATGGCGCTCTCGCCGTTGCTGTCACGACCGGCCGCAGTGGCCGGGTCCGGTGTCGATGAGGGCGTGGCCGCCCACTACGGGGAACTGAGCGCCGAACAACGCAGGCTGCTCGCGGGAACCGCAGTGGCCGACATGTCCCACTTCGACGTGGTGACGCTCGCCGGGGAAGACCGGTTGAGCTGGCTCAACACGCTCTCCAGCCAGATGCTGCTGGAGCTGCGCCCCGGCCAAAGCACCCAGACGCTGCTGCTGACGATCCAAGGCCGCGTCGAATTCGACATCCGCATCCTGGCGGACGAGGACAAGCTGTGGCTGCTGGTCGAGCCCGGCCAGGGCGCACCGCTTGCCGCGTGGCTTGACCGCATGCGCTTCATGCTGCGCGTCGAGGTCAAGGACGTCAGCGCCGACTTCGGCCTCGTCGGGGCCTGCACGCCGCAGCCCGCGCTGGAGGCCTACCCCTGCTGGGTCGATTCCTGGCCTGAGATCTCCCCGGGCGGCTACGCCTACTCGGCGGGGGAGCACCCGGGCGCCGAACGCCCGTGGCGCGAGTACATCCTCCCGCTCGGCGAGCTCGAGTCCGCCGTGGCCGACCTTCCGCTGGCCGGCATGATGGCCGTGGAGGCGCTGCGCATCGCCGCCTGGCGTCCGCGCTTCGGCTTCGAAACCGACGAGAAGACCATTCCCCACGAGCTGGACCTGGTCCGCACCGCCGTGCACCTGAACAAGGGCTGCTACAAGGGCCAGGAAACCATCGCGCGCGTCCACAATATCGGGCACCCGCCGCGCCGCATCGTGTTCCTGCACCTCGACGGTTCCATGCACACCCTGCCGGCAGTCGGCTCCGAGGTCCGCCTGGGCGAGAAGACGATCGGCAAGCTCACCTCGGTGGCCACCCACTTCGAGGCGGGCCCGATCGCGCTGGCCCTGATCAAGCGCAATATCGATCCCGACGCCGCGCTGCAGGTCGTCGACGGGGACGAGGCCTACGCGGCCTCGCAGGAAACCATCGTGACAACCGATGCCGGGCAGACCGCCGGGCGCTTCACCGGATTCCTGCGCCAGCCGCACTAGTCACGCTCGAAGCGCCAGGTGCGCTGCGACCGCGGGCCGACGTCCGGGTGGCTCCGCGGGCCGGCGTCCTCAGAGTCCGTTGTGCAGCCGCACGCTCAGCAGGGAGCCCACAAGCTCGAACCCCAGGGACGTCGCAAGCGCGCTTGCGGCGTCCTGTCCGTCCTTGATGCGCGCCTGCGGAATCAACCCCTCGCTCAGTGCGTCGTCGACGGCCAGGGCCGCCGCATACTTGCCCAGGCCGTAGCCGCGCATCGCCGGGTAGGTGAGCACCGTGGTGTCGGCCAACAGGCCGCCCGGGGCCCAATAGCTGGCCGCGGCCACGGGTTCTTCGTGGGCCTCGGAAAACAACACGAAGCACCGGTCGCAGCCCTGCAGGGTGGTGGTCGATGCGTCGTCGTGCGGGCTGCGTTCCAGCAGCCGCGCAAGGTCGGTCCTGGTGCCGGAGACCGAAACGTGTTCGGAGCCGACGATCTCGAACGGGGCATCGACATAGGTCAGCGCATCGACTCCCAGCGAGCGCACCGAGGGGGCCAGCCCGCTGCCGTGCAGCAGCGAAACCAGCGCCCGGTCGTCCATGAAGTGTTCGTCCGGAGCGGTGCGCAGCAGCGGCAGCAGTTCCCCGGGGGCGCGCACCACCTGGTGGTCGCCCAGGTGCAGGACCTGCACCATGTCGGTGCCGACCGCCGGGACAAAGAGGCGCACCGGGGTCCTGTCGGGCTGCAAGGCGGAGTCATCGACGCCGAAGTCGCGTGCCCACGCAAGGGCGATGATGGCGCGGGTGCCGAATTCAAGATTCACGTTTAGAGCCTAGTGCAGGGCATCGGTTTTTGGTGCCCGGCGCCGCGCGGAAACACGCGTCGCCGGGCGCACGGAGGTGGCGGATCAGCCGAAAAGGATCCGGGCCTCGTCGTAGCGTTCCTGCGGAACGCGCTTGAGGTTGTTCAGCGCGGCCTGGAACGGCACCCGGTTGATCTTGGTGCCGCGCAACGCGACCATCGAGCCCCAGGCGGCGTCGTGCACCGAATCGACGGCCGCCATGCCCATCCGGGTGGCGAGCACGCGGTCGAACGCGCTGGGAACCCCGCCGCGCTGGATGTGACCGAGCACCGTCGCGCGGGTCTCGATCCCGGTGGCGGCCTCGATGAACGGGGCCAGCTGCTCGCCGATGCCGCCCAGGCGCGGACGGCCGAACGCGTCGAGCCCGCGGTCGGAGAACGCCGCGTCGGCCCCCTCCGGCACAAATCCCTCGGCGACGACGACCAGCGGCGCGCGCCCGCGGTCGTGCGCCTCGCGCACCCAGGCGTAGATCTGTTCCATGGTGGTGGACTGCTCGGGGATCAGGATGGCGTGGGCGCCGGTGGCCATACCCGCGTGCATCGCGATCCAGCCCACGTGGCGGCCCATGACCTCGGCGATCATGCAGCGGTGGTGGGACTCGCCGGTGGTGCGCAGGCGGTCGATGGCCTCGACGGCGATCTGGTTGGCGGTGTCGAAGCCGAACGTGTAGTCGGTGGCGTCGAGGTCGTTGTCGATGGTCTTGGGCACGCCGACGATCTTCAGGCCGGCGTCGCTCAGCCGCTGGGCCCCGGCCAGGGTGCCTTCTCCGCCGATGGCGATGATCGCGTCGACGCCGATGCGCTTGAGCGTGGCCTTGATGTTGTCCGGGCCTCCGTTCTCGCCATCGAACGCGTTGGTGCGCGAGGTGCCGATGATGGTGCCGCCCTGCTTGGAGATGCCGCGGACCTTCTCGCGGGGAAGCTCGATGAAGTCGCCGTCCTTCACCCCGCGCCAGCCGTCGCGGAAGCCGACGAACTCGTGGCCGTAGCTCTTGATGCCGTTCAGGACGGCGCCGCGGATGACCGCGTTCAGTCCCGGGCAGTCTCCGCCGCTGGTCAGGATCCCGATGCGCATGCAAACTCAATTCTTAGTCGGTGCTCGTTGCCCGACCGCAAACGGCCGGGAATGTGGTTGGAGCGCGACGCTGAGCTCGACAGTGAACAGTCTAGCCAAGCGATGGGTGTGATGGCCAACACGTGGCCGCAGTGCTACGCGGCAACGCCGGATGCGGTGACAGCACAAATGCCGGTGTTCCCCCCGTGCGCCGAAGCTGACGGGGGAACACCGGCATGAAGTCCGCGTGGGGGCGGGGCCCCGGAGGGATCCGCTCGCCGCGGGCCTACTTGTTGAAGGAGCGGATGATCTTCTGCAGTGCGATCGTGTCATCCTGGGCCGGGATCAACAGCCAGGCCACCAGGTAGAGCGGAATGCCCAGGACCGGCAGCAGGAAGCTGAGCAGCAGACCGATGCGCACCAGCGTGACGTCCCAGCCGAACTTGTCGGCGATGCCGCCGGCAACACCTGCAACCAGGCGCTTGGGGCCGCGGCGGAGGGGGATGGAGCGGAGCGAGTTGAAGAAGG
Organism: Paeniglutamicibacter sp. NPDC012692; assembly: GCF_042901625.1. Taxonomy (NCBI): domain Bacteria; kingdom Bacillati; phylum Actinomycetota; class Actinomycetes; order Micrococcales; family Micrococcaceae; genus Paeniglutamicibacter; species Paeniglutamicibacter sp. NPDC012692. Next base: position 1,358,137 of record NZ_JBIBDE010000001.1, on the reverse strand, counting down.
AGTCCATGTCGGCAAGTCTTTCATGTTGTGGGCCCGAATGGGGGCCGCGGCGTGGATGAAACGGTGGCGCTGGGTGAATTGGCGGAAACCGGCTAGCGGGTGCGGCGTGCCGCGACGATCCCGGAGATGACCAGGATCAACCCCGCGCCGCCGAGCAGCCCAATGAACAGCAGCGGTCCGTTGAGCTGGATTCCGAAGAGCAGCCCGGCGAGCAGGAGCGCGCCGACCACCAGCAGGATCAGTCCGAAGACCAGGGTTCCGGTGGGGAACTTCGGCTGGGCCTCGACCCCGGCCTCGTGCTGCGGGAATTGCTGGCTCATGGTGCCACCTCTGCTTTCTGGACGCTGACCTCGACGCTGTTGAAGGCGCCGTCAAGCTCGATTCGTAGGGTTGGGCCCGTCGCCGCGGGGTTGAGCCTGGTGCTGCCGCCGGTGCTGGTGGTGTCCGCCCCGTTGACGCTCAGCGAGGTGAAGGCGCCGCTGAACTCGAGGACGACGGGAATGTTGTCCGGCACGATCAACTTCACCGAGGAGAAGACGTTGTCGATCGACACTTCGGTGTCCTGGGTGATCGTCGAGTAGTGGCGCAGGTCCATCTCCCCGGAGTGGAAGACGTTGGTGCTGCCACCCTCGTCGGTGGTGCTGATGCCGCTGCTGAACATGTTGACCTCGGCCATGCGCAGGGCGCCGCCGCTCCAAATGAGCGAGCACACCAGGGCGGCGATGCCGAAGCCGACCAGGGCCCCGCCGGTGCGCTGGTTCAGTGCCGCGCCGATCATGCCCAGGGCTATGACAACGAGGGCCGCGGCGAAGCCGATGGCCACGGGGCTGGTGGGCAAGGCCAGCCAGCCGAGTTCGTTCAGCCCGACGACCAAGGCGAAGACCAGCACCGCCAGGCCGAGCACGATGGTCGCGGCGTAGCCGGGAATGGCGCGCAGGCGCGGGACCTTGGGTGCGCGCGGCGCCGGAGGGGTGTACGCGGGCGGGACGTAGGGAGGCGGTGTGAACCCGCCGCCGGCCGCGTGCCCGGTTCCTGGCCACGCCGGGTCCAGCGGCGGCAGCGCCGCATCGATCCGGGGGTTCTCGGAGGGAGTGGCTGCTGCGAAGGGCATGGTTCGCTCCTGGTCCAAGGGCTGGAACCTTGTGGTTGGGGTGTCTGGGGAACCTCCGGTGGTTTCGTCCGGGGTCTTCTCGATGGGCGTTGCCTCAACACCGTCCGCGGCACTTGAAGCATTGGCGGGCTTCACATCGAGCGGGACCGTGAGGTTCGAGTTCGAGCCCGCCTCCGAAGCAGCGCCGCTGCCGGTTGCATCGGTGGCAATGGACTCGTCCCGCGTATTTACGTCGGGTGCGCCGGCGGAGGCTTGCGTCCCCCCGTCGGGACCGGGCTGGGGAGCGAAGGCGCCGAACGTCGAAGGCGTGCCCGGGGTACCGGGAGCATCCGACCAGTTCGGATCGCCGGCGGCAGGGTACTGCGTTGCCCATGGGCCGGCCGCGGGTGCGCCCGCGCCGTTGGCGGCCTGCCTGCGATCGTCAAAGCGGCCGCGGCGGGAGAAGATGACGAATAGGATTGCGGCGATCACCGCGAAGGTCCAGAATCCGCCGTCCCACCAGCTGAAGAACCAAGGGAAGCCGATGGCGCCGAAGACGAAGAAGACCAGCGCCCCGGTCATTCCGCTGTTCCAACGCCCGGCAATTGCCTGTTGGGCGTGGATGCTGCCGTCAGGTCCGGGCAACAGCGCCCAGGCAAGCCCGTAGACCAACAGCCCCAAGCCCGCCAGGCAGGAGAGTGCAACAAAGATGCCGCGGACCAGGATGGGGGCCAGACCAAAGCGTTCGGCCAGACCGGATGCCACGCCGCCGATCCAGTGATCGGTGCCTCGGCGCACCTCCAATTCCCGGACCCAACGGAAAAAACCGTGTTCGACTGGTGTTTCATTCATGGAAACAATCCTTCCGTGCCCGGGGTTTGCGCGCTATGAGGGTCACCCCTGATTGAACCCTGAAGATACCCCGGAAGCGGCCGGGGAATCCTCGCCACCGGCCCCGGACGTGCTTGTATTGAGGCATGAACACAACGCTCGAACGCCCCGAACTGGTCCGCGGCCAACCCCGCGTGCTGGCCGGGGTGTGTTCCGGCCTGGCGGCGCACCTGGGAGTCCAGGTGCGCTGGATCCGCATCGGCTTCGTGCTGGCCACCGGCCTGGCCGGAGCAGGCATCATCCTCTACGCCTGGTTGTGGATTTTCCTGCCCAGCGCCACCGACGTCCGGCGCGAGGCCGAACGTCGCGAAGGAACCCGCAGGTTCGGCCTGGCCGAGGAAATGAACAGGAAGCTGCTTCCGGACATCGATGACCCGGCCAGCGAGCAGCGGCAGCACTCGATGCGGCAGGTCCTCATCGGCGCCGGATTGCTGGTTGTCGCCGGGCTGGTCTCCGCACAGATGCTCGGGGCCGAACTGCGCCTCGACAAGCTCTGGCCCATTGTGGTGGTGCTTGCCGGCGCCATCATGGCCTGGCTGCAATTGGACGACGAGGGCCGCGCGGGATTGCGCCGGAGCACCGGGACGCTGAGCACGGGTGCCCTCATCCGGCTCATCGTCGGCGTGGCCTTGGTGGTCACCGGTTTGCTGCTTTTCCTCAGCGGCATCGTCGGCCTGCGCGAGCTGCTCTCCGGGCTGGCCGTTGCGGTCGCGGTGGTCGCGGGCCTGGCCCTGGTGCTGCTCCCGTGGGGGCTGCGCTTCTGGCGCGATTACGTCTCCGAACGCTCCAACCGGGTGCGCGCCGCCGAACGCGCGGACATCGCCGCGCACTTGCACGACTCGGTGCTGCAGACCCTCGCACTGATCCAAAAGCGCTCCCACGACCCCGCGCAGGTGCTGACCCTGGCCCGGGCCCAGGAACGCGAATTGCGCCAGTGGCTCTACAACACCCAGGAGCCGGAGGAAGGTGAAATCACCGAGGCCATCCGCCGGGAAGCGGCCGAAGTCGAGGAACTCTACCTGGTCTCCATCAACGTGGTTGCCGTCGGCGAATGCAGCGGCCTGGACGGGCATGACGCGCTGCTTCAGGCAACGCGCGAGGCCATGACCAATGCCGCCAAGCACGCGGGCGGAACCATCTCCGTCTACGTGGAGGCCGGCCCCGGCCGGGCGGAGGTCTTTGTGCGCGACCGCGGGGACGGGTTCGAGGTGGACAACGTTTCCGACGACCGCCACGGCGTGCGTGAATCGATTATCGGGCGCATGGAGCGCAATGGCGGGAGCGCCAGCATCCGCAGCACCGAAGACGGCACCGAAGTACACCTGACGATGAATGAAGAGACCAAGGACGACGATGACTGACCAGGCATTCACACCCATTGACGTGGTGGTGGTCGACGACCACGCCATCTTCCGTTCGGGCCTCAAGGCGGACCTTGACGACCGCATCCGCGTGGTCGCCGAGGCGGCCACCGTCGAGGAGGCCATTGCCGCCGTGCGCCATCACGCGCCGTCGGTGGTGCTGCTGGACGTGCACCTGCCGGGCGGCCGCGGCGGGGGAGGCGCCGAGGTGCTGGCAGGCTGCGCCGACTTGTTCTCCAGCGTGAAGTTCCTGGCCCTGAGCGTTTCCGACGCCGCCGAGGACGTCGTCACGGTCATCCGCGCCGGCGCGCGCGGTTATGTCACCAAGTCGATCTCCGGGAAGGAAATCTCCGACGCCGTGGAGCGTGTCGCCGGAGGGGACGCCGTTTTTTCGCCGCGGCTTGCGGGCTTCGTGCTTGACGCGTTCGGCACCCAGGCCGCCATCAGCGCCGACGAGGAACTGGACCTGCTCAGTGCCCGCGAACTCGAGGTGATGCGGCTGATCGCCCGCGGCTACAGCTACAAGGAGGTGGCCAAGGACCTGTTCATCTCCGTCAAGACGGTCGAGACCCACGTCTCGAGCGTGCTGCGCAAGCTGCAGCTCTCCAACCGCCACGAGCTGACCCGCTGGGCGGTGGACCGGCGGATCCTCTAGCCTCTAGGCCGGCCTGATCTGGCCCGACCGCACATGCCCGGGATGCAACAGTGGCCGGCAACCTCCGCGAGGAGTTTGCCGGCCACTGCCGTTGGTCGATGAGCTACTTACTTGGCTTCGCCCAGCAGCGCGGCCATGCGGCCGACACCCTCCGCCAGGTCCGCGTCGCCCAGGGCGTAGGACATGCGGATGTAGCCCGACGGACCGAAAGCCTCGCCCGGAACCACTGCAACCTCCGCCTGCTCAAGGATCAGCGCGGCAAGCTCGGCCGAGGTGGCCGGGACAACGCCGCGGATCTCGCGGCCCAGCAGGCCGCGGACATCGGAGTACGCGTAGAACGCGCCCTCCGGGGTCGGGCAGTGCACGCCGTCGATGGCGTTCAATGCCGAGACCATGGCCTTGCGACGGCGGTCGAAGGCGGTGCGCATTTCCGCCACGGCATCCAGCGGACCGGATACGGCCGCAAGAGCTGCCATCTGCGAGACGTTGGCGACGTTGGAGGTCGCGTGGGACTGCAGGTTGGTTGCAGCCTTGATGACGTCCAGGGGGCCCGCCATCCATCCCACGCGCCAGCCGGTCATGGCGTAGGTCTTGGCGACACCGTTGAGGATGATGACCTTGTCGCCCAGCTCCGGGGCTGCGGTGGCGATCGACGTGAAGACCGCGTCGTCGTAGGTGAGGTGTTCGTAGATTTCGTCGGTGATGACCCACAGGTCCTTGGAAGCGGCCCAGCGACCGATCTCGGCCACCTGCTCCGGGGCGTAGACCGCACCGGTGGGGTTGGACGGCGAAACAAAGAGCAGCACCTTGGTCTTGGGCGTAACAGCTGCTTCCAGCTGCTCGATGGTGACCTTGTAGCCCTGTTCGGGGCCGGCGAAGACCTCAACGGGAACGCCGCCCGCCAGGCGGATGGCCTCCGGGTAGGTGGTCCAGTACGGTGCCGGAAGGATGACTTCGTCTCCCGGATCCAGCAGCGTCGCAAACGCGTTGTACACGGCCTGCTTGCCGCCGTTGGTGACCAAGACCTGGGAAGCCTCCAGCTTGTAGCCGGAGTCGCGCATGGTCTTCTCGGCGATGGCCGCACGGAGTTCCGGCAGGCCCGCGGCGGGGGAGTAGCGGTGGTACTGGGGATTGCGTGCCGCTGCAATTGCTGCTTCAACGATGTAATCGGGGGTGGCGAAGTCCGGTTCGCCTGCGCCGAAGCCAATGACCGGGCGTCCGGCGGCCTTCAGGGCCTTGGCCTTTGCGTCTACGGCCAGTGTTGCGGATTCTGCGATGGACCCGATACGTCGGGAAATGCGTGACATGTCGTCGCTTCCTGGAAGGGGAGGTGGTTTGGGGGTGTGTGATTTCAGCTTAGTGCGCCAAGGCCTGATGGAACGACTAAATCAACCAATACGACACGCGGTTTTACCCGGCGATGCATGCCCGTCGCCAGTGCTGGAGGTTACTCGTTGGGCAGCCGGCCATAGCGCTTGAGGTGCAGATCGTCCTTTTCCTGCTCATCCAGGTCGATTTCGTGAGCCTGTGCACGGACCTGGTGCCACTGGAAGTACGCGGCCACGCACAGGAAGACTGGAACCGTGATGACAAACGGCAGGTACATGGCCCCTGTGTAGTTGATCAGGTGGAACTGCGCCCCGGCCGCCAGCACCAGCAGGCTGGTGCCGACCCACATGAGCAGGTTCTGGCCCAGTCTCATCGACCACATGACCAGCCCGGCGCCCAGGTACCAGCTGACGGGAATCGCCGAAGCAACCTCCACGAACCATGCGGGGAATGCCACCAAGAACATGACGAAGCAGGCGCCGGAAAGTTCCTTCTGCGTCCGCAACGCAACCCACACGCCCGTGGCGATGAGCAGGGGAATCGATGCGGCCATGAACTGGATGGCCCAAAAGCTCCCGGGCCCTGCAAGGTGCGCAATGCCGAAAATCGCATCGAGGATCGAGCCGCCGGCAAACACCAGGAGGATCAACGCACTGGCGCGCTCGAAGCGAATGGACCCTGTTTTGGAAGTACGCATGCCCAACAACCTAACAGGGAGGCCCGAAAACCCTTGAAAACACGGGGAAGTGGTGCTCAGTTCGACAATCGACCCATTCCATGCGTAAACTTGATCCTCGGTGTTGGAAAACATCTAGATCACTCAAGTCGCAAGCGGCTTGGGTGGCCGAACGAGTTCTGAACTCGAAGGGTAGTGGCGCAATTGGTAGCGCAGCGGTCTCCAAAACCGCAGGTTGCAGGTTCGAGTCCTGTCTGCCCTGCGCAGTAGCAATCATTCTGGATTGCTCGGCGAAATTCACGTCACGGTGTGTCGTGGTCGATAAGACTGCGGCACACCGTGATTGTTTCAATTGGCATAATCTGAAACGAGGAACCGGTGACTGAAACGACTGCGAGCGATTCGCACGGCGCAGGGCGCAACAAGAAGCCGGCCAAGGCGGGTTTCTTCGCCGGAATTGCACTGTTCTTCCGCCAGATGATTTCTGAGCTGAAGAAAGTCGTTACGCCGACTCGCAGCGAACTGGTGAACTACACGCTAGTGGTCATCGGCTTCGTCGTGTTGATGATGGTCATCATTTCCGCCCTGGACTTCATGTTCGGCAACGGATCTATTTGGATCTTCACCAACCCGGCCGAAAAGTAAGCCGGGACGATTCGCCCCATATTTCTGGTGAACCAGTAACAGAAAGCAGGAACCGCAGTGTCCGATCAGGAACTCGAACCGCAGGCCATCGAAGAACTTGAGGGCCAGGCAGCAGAGGTCGATACCGAAGAGGTGTCGACCGATTCCGTCGTTTCCGAGGACGCCGAGCAGGCTCCTGAAGATGCAGCAGCCGAGGAAACCCCGGCCGTTGATCCCATCGAAGAATTCCGCACCAAGCTGCGTCGTCAGCCCGGTGACTGGTACGTCATCCACTCCTACGCAGGTTACGAAAACCGCGTCAAGGTGAACCTCGAAACCCGCATCCAGACCCTGGGCATGGAAGAATTCATTTATGAAATCCAGGTCCCGATGGAAGAGGTCGTGGAGATCAAGAACACCACGCGCAAGATCGTGCGTCGCGTTCGCATCCCCGGCTACGTTCTGGTCCGCATGGAACTGACCGACGCTTCTTGGGGTGCCGTTCGTCACACCCCCGGCGTCACCGGCTTCGTTGGCAACGCCCACAACCCGGATCCGCTGCGCCTCGAGGAAGTCTTCTCGATGCTCGAGCACACGATCGTCAGCGAAGAAGAAGCGGCCAACATGAAGCCGGGCCGCGCACCGATCACCGAGGTCACCGTTGACTTCGAGGTCGGCGAATCGGTTATCGTCAACGACGGTCCGTTCGAGACCCTGCCGGCAACGATCAGCGAGATCAAGCTGGAATCCTCCACCCTCGTGGTGCTGGTTTCGATCTTCGAGCGCGAAACCCCGGTCACCCTGTCGTTCAGCCAGGTCACCAAAATCCAGTAACATATAGTCTTCGTGCCTTTCCCGGTTTGCTTTACCGGGAAATCGGCATGACTCGGCCGCCGCGCCACGGCGGTCAACCCCCCGAGGCACGCTCCTGTGCAACGGGGCAACGCAAAAGAAGAAGGACCCGACATGGCCCCCAAGAAAAAGGTCACCGGACTCATCAAGCTGCAGATCCAGGCAGGCGCCGCCAACCCGGCACCTCCGATCGGCCCGGCGCTTGGTCAGCACGGCGTCAACATCATGGAATTCTGCAAGGCTTACAACGCAGCGACCGAGTCGCAGCGCGGTAACGTGATTCCGGTTGAAATTACTGTCTACGAAGACCGTTCCTTCACCTTCATCACCAAGACTCCTCCGGCAGCCGAGCTCATCAAGAAGGCTGCAGGCGTTGCCAAGGGTTCCGCAACCCCGCACACCGTCAAGGTTGCAAACCTGACCCAGGCTCAGGTTGAAGAGATCGCCACTGCAAAGATGGAAGACCTCAACGCCAACGACATCAAGGCTGCTGCCCTGATCATCGCCGGCACCGCCCGCTCCATGGGCATCACCGTAGCTGGCTAATTAGCCCCCGCTACACCCCGCGCGCCCGGTTCAACCGGAAACGCACCCCCATAACAAACAAGACGACCGGGACATTTTCACCGTAGGTGGACACCCGATCGCAAGTGGCAGGGTCGCGCGCGACCCATACATGACCACGACTGCATAAGGAGAAAAAGCAGATGGCAAAGCGCAGCAAAGCATACGTAGCCGCCGCGGCTAAGATCGAAGCCGACAAGGTTTACGCACCGACCGAGGCAATCGCCCTGGCCAAGGAAATCGCTTCGTCGAAGGCCGACGAAACCGTTGAGGTTGCTTTCCGCTTGGGCGTTGACCCTCGCAAGGCTGACCAGATGGTCCGCGGCACCGTTATCCTGCCGCACGGCACCGGTAAGACCGCCCGCGTCCTCGTTTTCGCAAACGGCGACAAGGCTGAAGCTGCAATCGCAGCCGGCGCCGACTTCGTTGGCTCGGACGACCTGATCGCCAAGATCGCTGGCGGCTGGACCGACTTCGACGCAGCAGTTGCAACCCCTGACCTCATGGGCAAGGTTGGCCGTTTGGGTAAGGTCTTGGGTCCTCGTAACCTGATGCCGAACCCGAAGACCGGCACCGTCACCATGGACGTCGCCAAGGCCGTCAACGACATCAAGGGTGGCAAGATCGACTTCCGCGTCGACAAGCACTCGAACCTGCACTTCATCATCGGCAAGGTTTCCTTCGATGCTCAGAAGCTGGCCGAGAACTACGCAGCAGCACTGGACGAGGTTCTTCGTTTGAAGCCTTCCTCCTCCAAGGGCCGCTACATCACCAAGGCAACCGTTGCAACCACCTTCGGTCCCGGCATCGCCGTTGACTCGAACGTGACCCGCGTGGTTACCGAAGCCTAAATAGCGCTTCCACTTCACCGCAGGCCCGAATCCCCTCTGCAGGGGTTTCGGGCCTGCGGTTTTTTGTGCCCCGGAACCAACTTGAGTTGGTGCGGGGAAACTTGCGGTACCCCAACATCCAGATTCCCGGGTTCCGCTGGACCGCATCGCCGGGGAAGGCCACAGCTTGGCTGTCCGCCAGCGGGTGCCGGCAGAGCCGAATGCGAGTCTCGGGGGTCTCCACGGTGGCCCCCATGTCCGGGTCCTCACTATGGCCCGCGCTGGTGCGTTACACCTTCGCGGGAGGCATGTTGCTGGCGGTGTGCACTGGAAATGAATGCCAAGACGGGGGCAGTGCCGCGCCCGGCGAGATTTCCTCCACTTCAGGGAGCGAGGCCCGCTATCAGCCGGCCTCGGCAAGGGAGAATTTGTGCACAGCGTGAGGGAGCGGGCGGCAAAATCGCCGCAACGACGCTCGCGAACACCTACAAGAAGTTCGGCCCCGGCCGGAATCGACGAGGTGCTGGCAATGGGACTTGGAGAGTCTGCCGATGCCGCCACTCCGGTGCCGCGTACGAGGTTCTACATCGGGTGGCTCCAAACAAATTTGTTGGAACCGGAGGTGATGTCCACGATGGTCGAGACGGCCTTGTTCAGCAGGCTTGAGTCGCCGGCCGGCGAACCGATCGTTGAGAGGTTCATCTCCAAAGCTCACGATGCGTTTCAACTTCCCTTGACCATGCGATGCCGTTCCTGCATTCGGCAGTGTCCGGGGGAATTGTCGGTTTCTATGCACGTCGCCACGCCAATCTTCATGACATCTGCGACTAGCAGCCCACCGCTGCGGGAAACGCCACAACGAGTCTGTGCCTATTGCGGTCGTTGCCTGAACCCATGTTGGGCATCACTGCGGCTTCGCATTGGAATTGTCGCTGTTCCTTGAAATTAGCACTGCGGTCTTGCCAAATAGACCCCGCAGAGAAATCCCGGATAGTCTGTTCCAATGCTTGACGACTCACGGTCGGCTGAACGATTTGGTGGTTCAAATCCTCGCATAAGGGAATCAAATGGAGCAATCTTGTGAGATTTTGGGCACGTGGCCCCGCGGGACGCGAAATCCTCGCCTTTCAATTGTTGACTAGGGAAATTGTTACTACAAAGGAGGATCTGCCTAGTCTCTTTGTGTGTGGTCCAGGCCATAATTTGTCTATTTTGGACACCGTAACATCTTGTGTCCGAAGGCATTGCTGATACGCTTATTGCGTTGCAACCTGGTTGTGACCGGTGATCTGATCACCAGTGTTTTTGACGGAGACCCCAAGCCCCGTCCTAAACATTTAGCGCGGCAATGCGTTCCCCCAAGTTGCATTGCCGCTTCCGCAGGACCCCGCTTCCGTTATCCCCCAAGTTACGGAACCGGGGTTCTGCTCTTTTAAGATCCGGATGTATGGCGGCCTCGGCTCAGGGGGGCCAAGCCCGTGAATCCTGGGCGAGGTCATCGCTTCCTCCGGGGATAGCGTGCCCCTCTTCCGGTTTGCGGGTTGTGGGCCGCGGCGAGGTTGAAGGGGGAGTGTTCCGTCGATTTGGTTCTTGCGTCGCGGCGCTGTTAGGCTTGGAACTACCGAAGACCGTCGGTCGAGATTAGCTGCTTATGTAGTGAGGCTCCGAAAGTCCCACAAAGGACGACCTGCGCAGGTGAACGAAGTGAATTTTTCGCATATTTTAGTGCGTTCTTTCCGCCCCGTGCATCCTGCATGGGGCGTTTTTTATGCCAGTACTCCTGGCCGGGTCAGATCGACTGGTATCAGATCTATACCCCGGAAGGAGTGTTATGGCAACGCCGACTAAGGTTTCCGCAGTTGAGGAAATCACCGCCGACTTCAAGGAGTCGACCGCCGCTGTCCTGACCGAATACCGTGGGCTTACTGTTGCGCAGCTCAAGCAGCTTCGCCGCTCACTTGGTCAGGAGACCAAGTACGCGGTTGTGAAGAACACCTTGACTGGTATCGCAGCAAAGGAAGCCGGCATCGATGCATTCGAAGGCCAGCTTGCTGGCCCGACTGCAATCGCCTTTATCAAGGGTGATGCAATCGCTGCCGCTAAGAGCCTCACGGATTTTGCCAAGGACAACAAGCAGCTCATCATCAAGACCGGTGTCTTCGAGGGCAAGGCCCTCGACGCAGCCGGAGTTGCCGCACTGGCAGCCCTTGAATCGCGTGAGTTCCAGCTGGCACGTGTTGCCGGTGTGCTGCAGGCTCCGGCTTCCGCCGCAGTCCGCACCATCGAAGCATTGCGCGCAAAGCTCGAAGAAGCAAACGGTGGCGCTGCTGAAGCACCCGCCGAGGTTGAGGCACCCGCTGCCGAAGCCGCCACCGAAGAAGCCTAAGCTTTCTTCAACCCCTCACTCAAGTAACTTGCGGCGCGTATGCGCCGCCGACGGAAAGGCTGCCCACCATGGCTAAGCTGTCCACCGAAGAGCTCTTGGAAGCCTTCAAGGAAATGACCATCATCGAGCTCTCCGAGTTCGTAAAGACCTTCGAAGAGACCTTCGACGTCTCCGCTGCTGCTGTTGCAGTTGCTGGCCCGGCTGCCGGTGCCGCTGAGGCCGAAGAGCAGACCGAATTCGACGTTATCCTCGAGTCGGCTGGCGACAAGAAGATTGCAGTCATCAAGGAAGTACGTGCAATCACTTCCCTGGGTCTGAAGGAAGCCAAGGAGGTCGTTGACTCGGCTCCGAAGGCCGTCCTCGAAGGCGCAACCAAGGAAGCTGCTGAGAAGGCAAAGGAAGCCCTCGAGGCTGCCGGCGCAACCGTTACTGTCAAGTAACTCTTCGCACCTTTCACTGCGGGCCCGCGGAACCGATTGGTTTCGCGGGCCCGCAGTTTTTTAATCGGATTTGCCGTTTTCCTGTGCTTTCGCCAAACCCGGCAGAGTGAGAAAGCACCCACTCTCGGATCGCATGCGACGAACTTTGCTACCGTTGATAACGAAAAGACAACGCAAATCAAGTAAAGGTGGGGTATGGCTTTGCCGGAATCCGGAACTGCGCTCATTGACGTCCCGCGCCAAAACAGCGTCTTGACGCAAGCAGTGCGCCAGACACCACGTGCGCCGAGACTGGCATTGCTGGACGGCCTTCGATTCCTTGCCGCGGTCCTGGTCCTGCTCTATCACTACACCGCATGGCACCATGAATTTTGGGGAACCCCCATGGCCAAGGACGCATGGCCTGAGCTTTCAAAGTTCACCCTCTACGGCAACATGGGTGTGCAGCTCTTCTTCATCATCTCTGGATTCGTCATCTTGCTTTCGGCCTACGGGAAGAGCGCGAGTAGGTTCGTTGGTTCACGGGTGGGTAGGCTGTACCCGGCATATTGGGTGGCAGTGCTCGCCACCGGGTTCCTGGTGATCGTCATGTGGCCGAAGCTGGGCGAGGGCCGAGGCATCAAGGAACTTCTGGCGAACCTCACCATGTTCCACCCGTTGATGGGCATGCGGCACATCGACGGCGTTTACTGGACCCTTTGGATCGAGCTGCGTTTCTACCTGGTCATCCTGGTGTTGATCATGCTGCGTCTGCTGACCATTCGCGGGGTCACCATCTTTGCCGTGGCTTGGCCGCTGCTGGGGCTTGGCGCCCAACTCATGGGAAATGAAAACGCCACCTACTTGTTGATGGCCGAATACGCGCCGCTCTTTGCCGGCGGCATGATGCTGTTCATGATCTACCGCTTCGGCCACAGCGTGCAACGCTGGGGCATACTGCTTCTCAACGTCGTGCTCTCCGCGTATTTCACGGGGTTGAAGGCGCCGGTGGAGGCCCTGGATTTGGTCGGCTATGAGGTCGCCCCATGGACCTACTGGCTGATCGTCGCAGGGTTGTTCGCGGCCGTTGCGGCGCTGAGCCTGACGCCGCTGCGCAACGTCCAGTGGAAATTCCTGGCGCTGGCCGGGGCACTGACCTACCCGGTGTACCTCTTGCACCAGGTGTGGGGCTGGTGGCTGATCGACCAGCTGAACCCCACGCTGGGTAAGTACCTGACGCTCCCGATCGTCATGGGCATCGTGTTCACGGCCGCGTACCTGGTGCACCGCTTCGTCGAACGCCCGTTGGCCAAGCCGCTGGCAACAGGCACGACAAAGGGCCTGGAATTCCTCGGGGCGCGGGGAAAGAAGCTGCTTAGCCCGGTGCTTCAGCGTCGCTGATGTCCGCGACCGTTGCGTTGAGCGCTGAAATCAGTTCCGCGGAGTCGACGAAGGCTGAATGGCCGTGGGCGCCGGCGCCCAGGCAGATCCTGCCGGCAACAACGCTTGAATCCACGTAGACCGGCCACGGAGTTGTCGCGCCCAGGGGAGTGATGGTGCCACGCTCGTAGCCGGTTGCGGCGAAGGCCACCTCCGGGCGCGGCAAGGACAGCTTGTTGACCCCCAGCAGGGCACGCAGCTTGGGCCACGAAATGGTCCGGTCTCCGGGGATAAGCGCGAAAAAGAATGAACCGTCCTTGTGCTTCACCACGAGCGACTTGACGACTTCGTGGACCCCCAGGCCCATGAGCCCGGCTGCCTCGATCAGGCTGCCGGCCGGTTGCCGGGTAACCACGTCAACGTGCAGCCCGCGGTTGCGGGCATCGCGTTGCATGCGTTCCAGGCCGTCGGCCGGCAGCTGATCCGTCATCATTATGCTTCGCGCACCAGCAGCAGGGCATCGCCCTGGCCGCCGCCGCCGCACAGGCTGACGGCCGCCTTGCCGGATCCGCGGCGCTTCAGTTCAAGGGCGGCGCTCAGGGCCAGACGTGCGCCGGAAGCGCCGATCGGGTGGCCCAGTGCGATCGCACCGCCGTGGATGTTCGTCTTTTCCAGCGGGTAGCCAAGATCCTTGAGCGACTGGCAGGCAACGGCGCCGAAGGCCTCGTTGATCTCGATGAAGTCAAGATCCGAGGTCTCCCAGCCCTGGGTCTTCAAGGCCGCGGCAATGGCATGGGATGGCTGCGAATGCAGGGAATTGTCGGGACCGGCAACCTGCCCGGCGGCGCCAACTGTGGCCAGGATTTCAAGGTTGTGCGCGGTGGCGTACTCGCGCGAGGTGACGACGACTGCTGCGGCGCCGTCGGAGAGCGGCGAGGAGTTGCCGGCGGTGATGGTGCCGTCCTTGGCGAAGGCCGGGCGCAGGCCGGCAAGGGTCTCAACTGTGGTTGTCGGCCGGATGCCCTCGTCGGTGGCGACAACAAGTGGATCGCCCTTGCGCTGCGGGATGCTGATCGCCACGATTTCCTCGCTAAAGATCCCGGCCTCAACGGCTGCCGCTGCTCGCTGGTGCGACGCAGCAGCAACCTCGTCCTGCTCGGTGCGCGTCAGGCGGAGCACGGTGTTGTTGGCTTCGGTGCTGCTTCCCATGGAATTTCCGTCGAAGGCGTCGGTCAGGCCGTCGTGGGCCACCGAGTCGATTGCGGTGATGTTTCCGTAGGTCCAGCCCTGGCGCGACCCCGGAAGCAGGTGCGGGGTATTGGACATGGACTCCTGCCCGCCGGCCACGACCACGTCGGCATCGCCCACGCGGATCAGGCGGGCGGCATCGGTGATGGCAGAGAGGCCCGAGAGGCACACCTTGTTGACAGTGATGGCGTTGACGTTCCAGCCGATTCCGGCGGCGATGGCGCTCTGGCGGGCGGGGTTCTGGCCGCAACCTGCCTGGACCACATGTCCCATGATTACTGCCTGGACGTCCTCGGCGGGAACGGCAGAACGCTCCAGCGCCCCGCGGATGGCTGCGGCACCAAGCTCAACGGCGCTCAGCGTTGAAAGCTGACCATTCAAGCGGCCAAACGGAGTGCGGGCGCCGGAGACTATGACCGCGTCACGGTGTGAAGACATGATCGAACTCTCGCTTTCGGTAAAACACGGTGAATGTTTACTTCTAGGCTAGCGCGCTGTGGTTTACGCCACAGAATTCTCGGCAAATCGTGACCCATCTCTCAGGTTGACTGGCGATTTCCGGGTCGGGTTTGCGAGTTCAATGGTGGACATGGTAAGCCGCATGGTGTAACGTGGAGATTTGCGTCTTCTCTTTTCATCTCCGGCCTTCATATAGCGGTGGGCCTGCTCAACGGTGCTGTTACGAGTGAAACTCGGGCAGAGAGACGGCGTCGGAAACCTGACGGTCTGTGGAAGGATCCATCTTGGTCGCCTCGAGCACCTCTAACAACCAAACCGCTAGTTCGGCCCGCAGCGCGGAATATGCTGGCCGACTTTCTTTTGCAAAGATTCACGAACCACTTGATGTTCCTAATCTTTTGGCACTTCAGACCGAGAGCTTTGACTGGCTCGTCGGCAACGAGCGCTGGAAGAACCGTCTGGCATACGCCCAGACCATTGGTGACACCAGTGTAGCCACGACTTCGGGTCTGGCCGAGATCTTCGAAGAGATCTCCCCGATTGAAGACTTCCAGGAGACCATGTCCCTGAGCTTCTCGGAGCCTGAGTTCGCTGATCCGAAGTACACCATGGCCGAGTGCAAGGACCGCGACGCAACGTACGCGGCGCCTTTGTACGTTAAGGCCGAGTTCATGAACAACAACACGGGCGAAATCAAGCAGCAGACCGTGTTCATGGGCGATTTCCCGCTGATGACCGACAAGGGTACCTTCATCATCAACGGCACCGAGCGTGTCGTGGTATCCCAGCTCGTTCGTTCCCCGGGCGCCTACTTTGAGCGCACCCCGGACAAGACCAGCGACAAGGACATCTTCACCGCGAAGATCATCCCGTCGCGTGGTGCTTGGTTCGAACTGGAAATCGACAAGCGCGACCAGGTCGGCGTTCGCCTCGACCGCAAGCGCAAGCAGTCGGTCACCGTTCTGCTGAAGGCCCTCGGCTGGACCGAAGGCCGCATCCTGGAAGAGTTCGGACAGTACGACTCGATCCGAGCCACCCTGGAGAAGGACACCACCGATACCCAGGAAGAAGCCCTCCTGGATATCTACCGCAAGCTTCGCCCAGGCGAACCGCCGACGGTCGATGCTGCACAGGCGTTGCTCAAGAACCTCTACTTCGAGGCCAAGCGCTACGACCTGGCAAAGGTTGGTCGTTACAAGATCAACCGCAAGCTCGGTGTTGAAACCCCGCTGGATTCGCCGAACGCCTCGGTCCTGAACATCGACGACATCGTCGCGATGATCAAGTTCCTTGTCGCTCTGCACGCCGGCGAGAAGACCACCCCGGGCATGCGCGACGGCAAGCCCGTCGACCTGACCGTGAGCATCGATGACATCGACCACTTCGGCAACCGTCGCATCCGCGCCGTTGGCGAATTGATCGAGAACCAGGTCCGCACGGGCCTGTCCCGCATGGAGCGCGTCGTTCGCGAACGCATGACCACGCAGGACGTCGAAGCAATCACCCCGCAGACGCTGATCAACATCCGCCCGGTTGTTGCAGCGATCAAGGAGTTCTTCGGAACCTCCCAGCTCTCGCAGTTCATGGACCAGAACAACCCGCTGGCCGGTCTGACGCACAAGCGTCGTCTTTCCGCGCTGGGCCCGGGCGGTCTCTCCCGTGACCGTGCAGGCATGGAAGTTCGAGACGTTCACCCGTCCCACTACGGACGTATGTGCCCGATCGAAACCCCTGAAGGCCCGAACATTGGTCTGATCGGCTCGTTGGCTACCTACGGCCGCATCAACGCCTTCGGCTTCATCGAAACCCCGTACCGCAAGGTCGTAGACGGCCGCCTCACCGGCGAGATCGACTACCTGACCGCGGATGAGGAACTCGAAAACTTCATCGCACAGGCCAATGCGCCGCTGGATGCAGACAACCGCTTCATTGAAGACGGCGTCCTGGTCCGCGAACGCGGCGGTGGCGGCGAGCCCGTCATCGTGGAACCGTCCGAAGTTGAATACATGGACGTTTCCCCGCGCCAGATGGTGTCCGTGGCAACCGCCCTGATTCCGTTCCTCGAGCACGACGATGCCAACCGCGCCCTCATGGGTGCGAACATGCAGCGTCAGGCTGTGCCGCTGCTTGCCTCCGAGTCCCCGCTCGTGGGTACCGGCATGGAGAAGTTCGCCGCAGTTGACGCCGGCGACTCGGTCATCGCAACCACCGGAGGCGTTGTCTCCGAGGTTTCGGCCGACCTTGTCACTGTCATGAACGACGACGGGACCGAAGCCGCCTACCCGATCATGAAGTTTGCTCGCTCCAACCAGGGCAACGCATACAACCAGCGCGTGATGGTTTCCGAAGGCGATCGTGTTGACTACAACTCGATCATCGCCGACGGCCCGTCCACCGACAAGGGCGAGCTCGCCCTGGGCAAGAACCTGCTGGTTGCCTTCATGTCCTGGGAAGGTCACAACTTCGAGGATGCGATCATCCTCTCCCAGCGCATGGTCTCCGACGACGTGCTCACCTCGATCCACATCGAAGAGCACGAAGTTGACGCCCGCGACACCAAGCTTGGTGCCGAAGAGGTTACCCGCGACATCCCGAACGTGTCCGAAGAGATCCTGGCGCAGCTCGACGAGCGCGGCATCATCCACATCGGTGCCGAGGTTGAAGCAGGCGACATCCTGGTTGGCCGTGTCACCCCGAAGGGTGAAACCGAGCTGACCCCGGAAGAGCGCCTGTTGCGCGCCATCTTCGGTGAGAAGTCCCGCGAAGTTCGCGATACTTCCCTGAAGGTTCCGCACGGCGAGTCCGGCGTGGTCATCGGTGTCCGCATCTTCGACCGCGACAACGACGACGACCTGCCCCCGGGCGTGAACCAGCTGGTTCGCGTCTACGTGGCACAGAAGCGCAAGATCACCAACGGTGACAAGCTTGCAGGCCGCCACGGTAACAAGGGCGTCATCTCCAAGATCCTTCCGATCGAAGACATGCCGTTCCTTGAAGACGGAACCCCGGTTGACGTCGTCCTGAACCCCTTGGGTGTTCCGGGTCGAATGAACGTCGGCCAGGTCCTGGAAATCCACCTCGCGTGGGCCGCCAAGCAGGGCTGGAAGATCGAGGGCGAGCCGGAGTGGGTCAAGAACCTGCCGGACCTCCCGCGTGAAGTCGGCTCCAGCAAGGTTTCCACCCCGGTCTTCGACGGCGCCACGGAAAACGAAATCCGCGGCATCCTCGACCACACCAATGTGACCCGCGACGGCAAGCGCCTGATCGGCAACTCCGGCAAGGCCCGTCTGTTCGACGGCCGCTCCGGCGAGCCGTTCCCGGATCCGGTTTCCGTTGGCTACATGTACATCTTGAAGCTTCACCACCTGGTGGACGACAAGATCCACGCACGTTCCACCGGTCCGTACTCCATGATCACCCAGCAGCCGTTGGGTGGTAAGGCACAGTTCGGTGGCCAGCGCTTCGGTGAAATGGAAGTGTGGGCCCTGGAGGCCTACGGTGCCGCATACACCCTGCAGGAACTGCTGACGATCAAGTCCGATGATATTCACGGTCGCGTGAAGGTCTACGAGGCAATCGTCAAGGGCGAGAACATCCCGGAACCAGGTGTCCCGGAATCGTTCAAGGTCCTGATCAAGGAAATGCAGTCGTTGTGCTTGAACGTCGAGGTCCTCGGAACCGACGGCAACACCATCGAAATGCGAGACTCGGATGAAGAAGTCTTCCGGGCCGCGGAAGAACTCGGTATCGACCTTTCCCGGTCGGAGCCGAACTCCGTCGAAGAAGTTTAGTTCCAACTCGTGCCCTGTGGTCGGGGGAGCGGTGCCGGTGGCAACACCAGCGCAGCGCTCCTTCGGCCGCCAGGACCAACATGGAACTGGACATCTTCCAGACCCACGGTGAGCGTGGAACCTTCGGGTCCCGCGAACACCTCACCACATTAGACTTCAGAAACTTAGAAGAGAGATAAGGACCATATGTCCAGCGAATCCTCATTCGGCCTCATGCGCATCGGCCTGGCAACTGCGGAAGAGATCCGCGGGTGGAGCTACGGCGAGGTTAAGAAGCCCGAAACCATCAACTACCGCACCCTCAAGCCGGAGAAGGACGGTCTTTTCTGCGAAAAGATCTTCGGCCCTTCCCGCGACTGGGAGTGCTACTGCGGCAAGTACAAGCGCGTGCGCTTCAAGGGCATCATCTGCGAACGCTGTGGTGTTGAAGTTACCCGTGCCAAGGTTCGTCGCGAACGCATGGGTCACATCGAGCTTGCAGCCCCTGTAACCCACATCTGGTACTTCAAGGGCGTTCCCTCGCGCTTGGGCTACCTGCTTGACCTGGCACCGAAGGATCTTGAGAAGATCATTTACTTCGCCGCCTACATGGTCACCTCCGTGGACGAAGAGCGCCGTCACGCCGAACTGCCGAACCTCCAGGCGCAGCACGACCTGGAACGCAAGCAGCTGGTTGACACCCGCGACTCCGACATCGCCTCCATCGCCCGCGACCTCGAGGACCAGCTTGCTGCCCTCGAAGCCGAGGGTGCAAAGGCCGCGGAAAAGAAGAAGGCCCGCGACCTGGCCGACAAGACGATGGCTCAGGTGCGTAAGCGCGCCGACGCCGACATCGAACGTCTTGATCAGGTCTGGGACCGCTTCAAGAACCTCAAGGTCGCTGACCTCGAAGGTGACGAAGGCCTGTTCCGCTCGCTGCGCGAGCGCTACGGACTGTACTTCGAGGGCTCCATGGGCGCCGAAGCCATCAAGAAGCGCCTCGAGTCCTTCGACATGGCCGCGGAAGCCGAGATCCTTCGCGACATCATCGAAAACGGCAAGGGACAGAAGAAGACCCGTGCGCTTAAGCGCCTCAAGGTCGTCAACGCGTTCCTGACCACGTCCAACTCCCCGTTGGGCATGGTTCTCGACGCCGTACCGGTGATCCCGCCGGAACTGCGCCCGATGGTCCAGCTGGACGGTGGCCGCTTCGCGACCTCCGACCTCAACGACCTGTACCGCCGCGTCATCAACCGCAACAACCGCCTCAAGCGCTTGTTGGACCTTGGTGCGCCGGAAATCATCGTCAACAACGAAAAGCGCATGCTGCAGGAAGCTGTTGACTCGCTCTTCGACAACGGTCGTCGTGGCCGCCCGGTAACGGGTCCAGGCAACCGTCCGTTGAAGTCGCTGTCCGACATGCTCAAGGGCAAGCAGGGTCGATTCCGTCAGAACCTGCTCGGCAAGCGCGTTGACTACTCCGGCCGTTCGGTCATCGTTGTCGGCCCGCAGCTGAAGCTGCACCAGTGTGGTCTGCCCAAGCAGATGGCCCTGGAGCTCTTCAAGCCGTTCGTGATGAAGCGCCTGGTTGACCTCAACCACGCACAGAACATCAAGAGCGCCAAGCGCATGGTCGAGCGCTACCGCCCGCAGGTTTGGGATGTTCTCGAAGAGATCATCACCGAGCACCCGGTATTGCTGAACCGTGCACCTACCCTGCACCGTTTGGGCATCCAGGCGTTCGAACCACAGCTGGTTGAAGGCAAGGCCCTTCAGCTGCACCCGCTGGTTTGTGCCGCATTCAACGCCGACTTCGACGGTGACCAGATGGCAGTTCACCTGCCGCTGAGCCCCGAAGCCCAGGCCGAAGCCCGCATCCTGATGCTGTCCTCGCACAACATCTTGAAGCCTTCGGACGGCCGTCCGGTTGCCCTGCCTTCGCAGGATATGATCATCGGCCTCCACCACCTGACCACCAAGCGTCTGGACGAGAAGGGCGCCGGTCGTGCGTTCTCCTCGCCGGCCGAGGCGATCATGGCGATGGACCGCGGCGAACTGCACCTGAACTCGCCTGTCAAGATCCGCGTTTCCGGCTTTGTTCCTTCCGAGGAGCAGCCGGCACCGGAAGGCTGGGTCGAGGGTGAAGACGCACTGATCTCCACCTCGCTGGGCCAGGTCCTGTTCAACGACACCCTGCCTGCCGACTACCCATGGGTAGAGCAGGTTGCCGGCAAGGACGCACTCTCCGAGATCGTCAACGATCTCGCCGAGCGCTACCCGAAGATTGTCACGGCGGCAACGCTGGACAACCTGAAGGATGCCGGCTTCAAGTGGGCCACCCGCTCGGGCGTCACCGTTGCCATCTCCGACATCACCTCGAACATGGACAAGGCAACCATCCTTGCTCCGTACGAGGAGAAGGCACGCCGCGTCCAGTCGCAGTTCGACAAGGGCCTGATTGCCGACTCGGAGCGCCGCCAGGACCTGATCGACATCTGGACCAAGGCAACCGACGAGGTAGCCGAGGCCATGAAGGCCGGCATGGAAGAGCTGAACACCATTAACCGAATGGTGACCTCGAAGGCTCGTGGTAACTGGCTGCAGCTGCGCCAGATTGCCGGTATCCGTGGCCTGGTGTCCAACCCTAAGGGCGAGATCATCCCGCGTCCGATCAAGTCTTCGTACCGCGAAGGCCTGTCGGTTCTCGAGTACTTCATCGCCACCCACGGTGCCCGTAAGGGTCTGGCCGATACCGCGTTGAAGACCGCAAACTCGGGCTACCTGACCCGTCGACTGGTCGACGTGTCGCAGGACGTCATCGTGCGCGAACTCGACTGTGGCACCAGCCGCGGCCTGAACGTGCCGATCGCGTACACCGACGAAATCGGTACCGTGCGCATGCACGAAACCGTTGAGAACTCGGCGTACACCCGTACCTTGGCCACCGACGTCGTTGACGCCTCGGGCAAGGTGCTGGCAGCCAGCGGTTCGGACGTGGGCGACGTGCTCATCGACGAACTGTTTGCAGCCGGTGTCACCGACATCAAGGTCCGCTCCGTGCTGACCTGCGAGTCGGCAGTCGGAACCTGTGCACTGTGCTACGGCCGTTCGCTTGCAAGCGGCAAGACCGTTGACATCGGAGAGGCAGTGGGCATTATTGCCGCACAGTCCATTGGTGAACCGGGTACCCAGCTGACCATGCGTACCTTCCACACCGGTGGCGCTGCCTCCGCGGAAGATATCACCCAGGGTCTGCCACGTATCCAGGAGCTCTTCGAAGCACGTACCCCGAAGGGTGTTGCTCCGATCTCCGAGGTTGCCGGTCGCGTGTCCATCGAGGACTCCGAGAAGCAGCTGCGCATCGTGATCACCCCGGACAACGGCGACGAAGAAATCGCCTACCCGGTGTTGCGCCGTGCACGTCTGCTGGTCGCCGATGGCGATTCGGTGACGGTTGGCCAGCAGCTGGTTGCCGGTGCCATCGACCCGAAGCAGGTTCTTCGTGTCCTCGGCCCGCGCGAGGCCCAGAAGTTCCTCGTACGCGAAGTCCAGGAGGTCTACCAGTCCCAGGGCGTAGGCATCCACGACAAGCACGTGGAAGTCATCGTTCGCCAGATGCTTCGCCGCATCACCGTCATCGAGTCGGGCGAAACCGACTTGCTGCCGGGTGAGCTTGCTGACCGCGCTCGCTTCCAGAACGAGAACCGCAAGGCTGTCTCCGAAGGCAAGAAGCCGGCATCGGGCCGTGACGAGCTCATGGGTATCACCAAGGCTTCCTTGGCTACCGACTCGTGGCTCTCGGCTGCTTCCTTCCAGGAGACCACGCGTGTCCTGACCCAGGCTGCAATGGAAGGCAAGTCCGATCCATTGCTCGGCCTGAAGGAAAACGTCATCATCGGTAAGCTGATCCCGGCCGGCACCGGTCTGGATCGCTACACCCAGGTGAACGTGGAACCGACCGAGGCAGCGAAGGCTTCGCTGTTCACCGGCCAGTCCGCATTCTCCACCGGCATGGACTACGACGGCCTGGAGCCGGGCCTCAGCCCGGAATTCCATGCCATCGCCATGGATGACTACGATCTCGGCAACGATTTCCGCTAAGGCATGAGCCGTTGTCCCGCCCACCCGGCGGGACAACGCTGATGTAACAAACTTTGGCCGGCATTCCCATCACGGGGGTGCCGGCCAAGGCCGTTAACGAGGGAGTTCGGGGGTAGCCGCCAATGAGGCGGTGGGGATGCAGCATCGCAACCCCCTGGGCCGCCGAGCAGCCTGTGGCGCGTCGCAATCGGGGCGGAGCAAAGTCCCTGCGTAGGCTCTTGCCATGATTAGACTCATCGCCCCGGACGCCTGCTACCAGGACTCGTGGTTGGAAGCGGCCACGGAATTCGAGGGTGCCCACCGGGACGGAGCCGGTGGCGAGGATCTGGACCTTGGAGAATTGCGGGATCCAGAAGTCTTCGAAGGCTTCGTGGAACGGCTGATTGCCGACGCGGAACCCGACAGCCCGCGCAAGCCGGGCTATGTTCCGTGCACGTACCTCTGGATCGCGCAGGGGAGCACCATACTTGGCTCGCTCGCCATCCGGCACGAACTCAACGACTTTCTCTTCAACGAGGGCGGACACATTGGCTACAGCGTGCGTCCGTCGGCTCGCCGCAAGGGGCATGCCACCGAGGCGCTCGCCCAAGCACTGCCCGTCGCCAATGCAATGGGGATGTCGCGAGTGCTCGTGACATGCCTCGAAGGCAATGAAGGCTCACGCAGGACCATAGAGAAGAACCGAGGCGTGTACGAAGATACTCGAAACGGCACACGGCGCTACTGGATCGATGCCTGTTAGGACCGAAACCCTGATCGGACGACCGACCTCACAGGTTCCCTGGGTGAGGCCGGTCGGTAACTTGTGGCTGATGCCTCCGCAGGGTTTGTCGAGGCGAAGTGGCCTTGGCCGCGGAGATGCAGGCGAGGCGCCAGTGCGGCCAGTAACGGAAAATTCCTTGTGTTTAAAGGGAACCGCCGGAGCATGTGATGAGGCCGACGTCATTAAGGTCCAGGAAGTCATGCTAAGCTTGAGCTAATTGTTTTATAGGTGTGGCAAATGGACACGGTCCGGGTTGCGGGTAGGTTGCGCAACAGATGCCACACTTTCGCACGCCTAGGGGTCAACCCGAAGTCGCTGTGACTAAACGACTATAAACGCAGCGTCTCCAAGCAGTCTTATGGTGGGCGGCGCCGCAGAACAAGAAACCGGAGGACACGAAAGTGCCTACTATTCAGCAGCTGGTCCGTAAGGGCCGCTCGCCGAAGGTCAAGAAGACCAAGGCCCCAGCCCTTAAGGGCAACCCAATGCGTCGTGGCGTATGCACCCGTGTGTACACCACCACCCCGAAGAAGCCGAACTCCGCACTTCGTAAGGTCGCACGTGTGCGCCTTGCCGGTGGCGTTGAAGTTACCGCTTACATTCCGGGCGTTGGCCACAACCTGCAGGAACACTCCATCGTGCTCGTTCGCGGTGGTCGTGTTAAGGACCTTCCGGGTGTGCGCTACAAGATCGTACGTGGTGCGCTCGATACCCAGGGTGTAAAGAACCGTAAGCAGGCTCGTTCCCGCTACGGTGCCAAGAAGGAAGGTAAGTAATGCCTCGTAAGGGCCCGGCGCCAGCGCGCCCCCTCGTCTCGGACCCGGTATACGGTTCCCCGCTTGTTACCCAGCTGATCAACAAGGTTTTGATCGACGGTAAGAAGTCGACCGCAGAGCGCATCGTTTACGGTGCACTCGAAGGTGCAGCAGCCAAGAACGGTGCTGACCCGGTTGTAACCCTCAAGAAGGCCATGGATAACATCCGCCCGGCCCTCGAGGTTCGCTCCCGCCGTGTTGGTGGCGCAACCTACCAGGTTCCAGTAGAAGTAAAGCCGGGTCGCTCGACCGCTCTGGCACTTCGCTGGCTCGTTGGCTACTCGAAGGCTCGCCGCGAGAAGACCATGATCGAGCGTCTCATGAATGAGATCCTGGATGCGTCGAACGGTCTGGGTGCCGCTGTAAAGCGTCGCGAAGATACTCACAAGATGGCAGAGTCCAACAAGGCCTTCGCCCACTACCGCTGGTAAAAAGCGTTCTATTCAGATGGCGGGATCGATCATTGATCGGTTCCGCCACTGGAATGGATATCACCAACTTAGGGAGACATCGTGGCACAGGAAGTGCTTACCGACCTGAATAAGGTCCGCAACATCGGCATCATGGCCCACATTGATGCCGGTAAGACCACTACCACGGAACGCATCCTGTTCTACACGGGTGTGAACCACAAGCTCGGCGAAACGCACGATGGTGCCTCGACGACTGACTGGATGGAGCAGGAAAAGGAGCGCGGCATTACGATTACGTCTGCCGCCGTGACCTGCTTCTGGAACAAGAACCAGATCAACATCATTGACACCCCGGGTCACGTTGACTTCACCGTTGAGGTTGAGCGCTCCTTGCGCGTCCTCGACGGCGCTGTAGCCGTGTTCGATGGCAAGGAAGGCGTGGAGCCACAGTCCGAGACTGTTTGGCGCCAGGCTGACAAGTACAACGTTCCGCGTATCTGCTTCGTCAACAAGATGGACAAGCTGGGTGCTGACTTCTACTTCACCGTAGACACCATCATCAAGCGCCTTGGTGCCAAGCCGCTGGTAATGCAGCTGCCGATCGGCTCCGAGTCCGAGTTCACCGGCGTTGTCGACCTGATGACCATGAAGGCTTTCGTCTGGGAGGGCGACTCCAAGGGTGACGTCACCATGGGTGCCGCCTACGAAGTTCAGGAAATCCCGGCCGACCTTCAGGAAAAGGCCGAGGAATACCGCGCCAAGCTGGTTGAGGACGTAGCCGAGGGCTCTGACGAGCTCATGGAGAAGTTCCTCGAAGGCGAAGAGATCAGCATTGCTGAGCTCAAGGCCGGCATCCGCAAGATGGTTGTCAACTCGGAGATCTACCCGGTCTTCTGTGGTTCTGCCTTCAAGAACCGTGGCGTTCAGCCGATGCTCGATGCTGTCATCGACTTCCTGCCGAACCCGATGGACGTTGGCGCGACTATCGGTCACGATCCGAAGAACGAAGAAATCGAGATCAAGCGCGAGCCTTCCGAGGACGAGCCTTTCTCGGCACTTGCCTTCAAGATCGCAACCCACCCGTTCTTCGGCCAGTTGAACTTCATCCGCGTGTACTCCGGTAAGGCAACTCCCGGTACTCAGCTGCTGAACTCGACTAAGCAGAAGAAGGAACGTATTGGCAAGCTCTTCCAGATGCACGCCAACAAGGAAATGCCCGTAGACGAGGTCCACGCAGGCCACATCTACGCTGTGATTGGTCTCAAGGACACCACCACCGGTGACACCTTGTGCGATCCGGCACACCCGATCGTTCTTGAGTCGATGTCCTTCCCCGATCCCGTGATCTTCGTTGCCATTGAGCCGAAGACCAAGGGTGACCAGGAGAAGCTTTCGACTGCTATCCAGAAGCTTTCGGCTGAGGACCCGACGTTCACCGTCTCCCTCAACGAAGACACCGGCCAGACCGAAATCGGCGGCATGGGCGAACTCCACCTGGACATCCTGGTGGACCGCATGCGTCGCGAATTCCGCGTTGAAGCCAACGTTGGCAAGCCGCAGGTTGCTTACCGCGAAACCATCAAGAAGGCTGTGGAGAAGGTTGACTTCACCCACAAGAAGCAGACCGGTGGTTCCGGCCAGTTCGCAAAGGTCCAGGTCTCGTTCGAGCCTCTGGAAGTTGTTGACGGTGTCATCTACGAGTTCAAGAATGCCGTAACCGGTGGCCGTATTCCTCGCGAATACATCCCTTCGGTTGACGCAGGTATCCAGGACGCCATGCAGTTCGGCATCCTGGCCGGCTACCCGATGGTTGGCGTAAAGGCCATCCTCCTCGACGGTGCCTACCACGACGTTGACTCCTCGGAAATGGCGTTCAAGATCGCTGGTTCCCAGGTGTTCAAGGAAGGCGCACGCCGCGCCCAGCCGATCATCCTCGAGCCGGTTATGGATGTTGAAGTCCGTACTCCGGAGGAGTACATGGGCGACGTCATCGGTGACTTGAACTCCCGCCGTGGTTCCATCGCTTCGATGGAAGACGCAGCAGGCGTAAAGGTCATTCGCGCAACGGTTCCGCTGTCTGAAATGTTCGGTTACATTGGTGACCTGCGTTCGAAGACCCAGGGTCGTGCCGTTTACTCGATGACCTTCTCCAGCTACGCCGAGGTCCCGAAGGCAGTAGCCGACGAGATCATCCAGAAGTCCCGCGGCGAGTAATCTCGTTCAGGACCAAAAATTGGCCGTGACCCCGATTTTCGGGTGAATGGCCGCACGGTGGGGCCGGGCGAGAGAAATCACGACCGGCCCCGCTAGGCCAAGCAATGGAACCTTGATTGGTGCCGGCGCTAACCGCAATTTAAACATTTCACCAAGCCCCCAGTAGACTTGTATAAGTTTCGCCCGCGATCCGAGTGGGCGAGGTACGTCTTCTGTAAACGTTTCTAGGAGGAACCTGTGGCAAAGGCAAAGTTCGAGCGGACCAAGCCGCACGTCAACATCGGCACCATTGGTCACGTTGACCACGGTAAGACCACGTTGACTGCCGCCATTTCCAAGGTACTTGCTGACAAGTACCCGGATTTGAACGAACAGCGCGATTTCTCGCAGATCGACTCGGCGCCGGAAGAGCGCCAGCGCGGTATCACCATCAACATTTCTCACGTTGAGTACCAGACTGAGAAGCGTCACTACGCACACGTTGATGCCCCGGGTCACGCTGACTACATCAAGAACATGATCACCGGTGCTGCTCAGATGGACGGCGCGATCCTCGTGGTTGCCGCTACTGACGGCCCGATGGCTCAGACCCGTGAGCACGTTCTGCTTGCTCGCCAGGTTGGCGTTCCGTACCTGCTCGTCGCACTGAACAAGTCCGACATGGTAGATGACGAAGAGCTCCTCGACCTCGTGGAAATGGAAGTTCGCGAACTTCTCTCCTCGCAGGGCTTCGACGGCGACGAGGCACCTGTTGTGCGCGTTTCCGGCCTGAAGGCACTCGAAGGCGACCCGGTTTGGGTCAAGGCCGTTGAGGACCTGATGGACGCTGTGGACAACCACGTTCCGGACCCGATCCGTGACCGTGACAAGCCGTTCCTGATGCCGGTTGAAGACGTCTTCACCATCACCGGTCGTGGCACCGTTGTAACGGGTCGCGCCGAGCGTGGCACCCTTGCTATCAACTCCGAGGTTGAGATCGTCGGCATCCGCCCGGTCCAGAAGACCACGGTTACCGGTATCGAGATGTTCCACAAGCAGCTCGACGAGGCTTGGGCCGGCGAGAACTGTGGTCTGCTGCTTCGCGGTATCAAGCGCGAAGACGTAGAGCGTGGCCAGGTTATCGTGAAGCCGGGTTCCATCACCCCGCACACCGATTTCGAAGCCAACGTCTACATCCTGTCCAAGGATGAAGGCGGACGCCACAACCCGTTCTACTCGAACTACCGCCCGCAGTTCTACTTCCGTACCACGGACGTAACCGGCGTTATCACCCTGCCGGAAGGCACGGAAATGGTTATGCCTGGCGACAACACCGAAATGTCTGTCGTGCTGATCCAGCCGATCGCCATGGAAGAGGGCCTCGGCTTCGCAATTCGCGAAGGCGGCCGCACCGTTGGTTCGGGACGCGTTACCAAGATCACCGCGTAAGTTTACTTCGCAGATCTTGACCTAACGGTCTAAAGAGAAGGCCCCCGCTGTTTCGACAGCCGGGGCCTTCTCTTTTTTGTTGCAGTTTTCGTCCGCGTGACACCGCAAACTGTAAATAAAACGATTAGTCTGAATGGTGTACGCTGTAACGCGGCCCGGGCCCGTCACCGGTAGCCGGACAAAGAATCATCCGCGGAAGGTGCGAGCCCCCCCATGACAACGTTGATCGTTTCGCTGATCGTGTTTTTCATCGGCGTGTTCGTCGGCAGGATAGCCAGCACTGGAAAGGCCCGCCGGCAGGAGCTGGTGAAGTCAACCGCTTTGGCCCGCGCCTGGCAGGAAGGTTTCGATGCCGCACGGCTGTTCGCTGCCGGCGACGCCGGTGCCGGAAAACAACGCGGGGAATACGCCGACCCGTCGGATACCGGGGGAGTAGCATTTCCTCCGGCGCCACCGCCGGCAGCAGCCCCAGAGAGTCCGGCCCCGGGCTTTCCCTGGATGACCGGATCCGGCGTTCCCGGTCCGATGTATTCGCAGGCCCCCGCAGCGCTACCACTTGTCCCAGTGGATCCGCGCGTTCGGGCACTGCGAAACATCAACATCACGCTCTACGTTGCAGCGCTGCTCATGGTTGCGGCGGCCTCGTTGTTCATCGCCATTGCGTTGCCGTCGACTGCCAAGGTCGTGGGACTGGGCCTTGTCACTGCTGGATTCTACGCGGCGGGCCTGATCATGCACGCGCGCAGCGAACGACTGCGCCCCGCCGCCGCGGCATTCACCGCGACCGGGCTCGCGCTGCTCCCGATGACGGGGCTTGCACACTTCGTGTTGCTTCCCTCAAGCCCCGGGATTGTCTGGCTGGTTACCTCGGTCGTTGGAACCGTCGCCTTCATGTATGCAGCCGGGAAACTGCAGTCGAGGGTCATTGCGGCATTGAGCACGACATTCATGGTGTCCACCGCCTATGCGGGCGGTGCCGTGCTCAACCGCGGTCTGATCTACTACTTCCTCTTCAGCATGCTGCTGGCCACCGCCATCACCCTGGTAGGAACGCGCAAGCCGCAGTGGATCGGCAGCATCTACCTGCAGTCCTTCTCCGCGGCCCACCGTTATCTGGTGCCCGCGACGCTTTTGGCGGCACTCGTATCCATCGGTGTTTTGGATTCCTTGGACTTCGGATGGCTTTTCGCCGCGGCCGCAGCTTACTACGTGGTCGCCCTGGTCGCGGCCAAACCCTCCGAACGGTTCTGGCATCTTGCCGCAGCCCGCGCCGCCGCGATGCTCTGCCTTGTCGCTTTCCTTGACCACGCAGATGTCCCACTGGCGACGACCTTGCGTATCCTCGCGGTGGTGTTCGTGGCGCAGTCGGTGTTGCTGGCGTTCCTCGCCGAGCCGTATTCGGACAGGATTGCCCGCAAGGGAGAGGCCGTGCGAACCGAAATCTGGGTGCTGCTGGCGGCCGCCGCCGCGTGCGCTGTCGGGGGTTTCGACGGTATCTTGCGCGGTGGTTTCCGGTCGGCAGGGCCCCCAAGTCCCGAGCTGAACTGGTCGTTGCCGGTGGTGTTGGTTGCTGCGTCGTTGCTGGCGCGCAAACTCGGTCGCGGTTTCATGTGGGCCCCGCTGGGGGTCGGGTTGTTGAGCCTGCTTGAGGGCGGCGTGTTTTCCGCCGGCCGCCAAGCCATACTGCTGGGCGTTGCACTTGCCATCAGCTGGTGGTTGGCGCGCTGTGAACGGACAGCCCGAACGCGGGCATTGAAGTTCACGGCACGGCTCGTTGCGCCTTTGGCGGTTGGCGCGCTGTTCAAGTTTGCCGCGCTGGGATGGGCGCTGCTGCCGAACCCGTCGATGCCGGCGCTGAACGCGACGGGGGAGGACGTAGGCTACTTGGCTGGAATCCGCGCCGGCCAGATCGCCGGTTTCGTGGGATTCACCTTGGGGGTGCTGGTCCAGGTGGTTTGGTCGGCCCTCGCATTGCGCAGGAGCCGTGCCGGGCGCCGGCCAGAATCCGCCGACGGCGTTGATGCAAGCTTCGCAGTGGGGGAGTCGGCAGTCTTCGCCGGCGGAGTGCTGCTGGCCACGGCCACCACCTTCCTCGTTGGCCGACTGCAATCCATGGACCGCTTCTCGGCGGGCCCCGGGCATGGCTGGAGCACCGAATTCTGGCTGGCATTCGACTGGGATCCGGTGTTCATGTGGTTGATCCTGGCAGGCGGCCTCTTGGGAGCGACCGCGGTACTGGGGTTGCGGTCGCCGTCCGGTGACGGGCCGGAATCGCACGCGGCAGATAACCCCGGTTCTCCCCGATGGCCCCGGCTTCTGGTTCACCTGGGAGGCGTCGTTGCAATCCTCGCTGCGTTGTTGCTGGCAGCCGGGCTCGACCCGTCGTGGCTGGTGGAAGTCGTCGCGATGCTCTCACTGGCCTACGTTGTGTCCCGGCTCCTGGCGGAGGATTCGTCGGTGCCGGGAGTCGTCTATGCGGTGCTGGCGCAAGTACTCCTTTCCGGAACGGCCTGGCATGTGGCGGACCGTTTCAGCATGGACAGCCACGGCCAATTCGCGCTGCTGGCATTGACCACCTCAGTGGCACAAAGTGCGCGTGTTCTCGCGGGCAGGCGCGTTGCAGCCGTCAGGCCCTCCACGCATCAGCTGTGGTTGAGCATTGCAACGGCCGCACTGTTGGCGATGATTCCTGCGGCGTATCTGGCGGGAGGCATCGGAACCTACGACCAGGCAGCGCTGCTTGTCCAGTTCCTGTGCCTGTTGCTCTTTGCGACCGTCTTTGCTGCGACGCGTGAACCGCGGGGCGTGTTGTTCCATGGCGCCTGGATACTTGCGGGTCTTGCCGTCCTCGGCCTGGTTTTGACACCCACGCTCGGCACAAGACTGCGCGCCGGGGGTTGGCTGCCGGTTCCCCTGTGGGGTGACGGGCCTGCCGGTATCGCCATGGCGGTGTTGGTTGTCGCGTTCTTGCTGGCCGAGCTGCGGAACGTGCGCGGCTCAGAGTACAGGTGGCTGCGCCTGATGCTGACGGTGTTGTTCTTCGTTTCGATCCTTGTCCTGGTCCAGGACATGGGGCAAGGGTGGAAGGTTCTTGCCGGGGTTCTAGGCGTGGTTGGCGGCTTGGTCTTCGCGTCGACGTGGGGCTTGCCGCTGGTCGTGGTCGGTTCGATTTCGTTCCTTCTCTACGCCACGGCGCACGGCCTCGACTGGTTCCGTGAAGCCGCAGGCATTCCCGGCGGCGAACCGCAGGATACGATGCTGCTGCTCTGCTCGACGGCCCTGATCTTGCTCATCGCGGCGATCTTCGGCGGACGGTTCTCCGGTGAAGCCGTTTCCCTTGCAGGTTTGTTCCAGCGCACCGACGGCTGGTCTCCTGCCCATGCGCGGATATTGTTCACCGGCGCTTTGGTTGCAGTCGCTTCGGCCGGATTCCTTGGACTTGTTGAGGGAACCCCTTCCCTGACCTACATCGGTGCCGGACTGGCGGTGGTTGCGCTGTGCACGGCTTCGACGCTGGAGGTGCCAGCGACCCAACGCGAAAACTCCTTCGAAATTGCCGCGATGTCGACTGCGGCCATTGCCCAGCGTTGCTGGTGGGTTGCGAGTGACGGGTTCGGGCTTTTCGCATTCGCCTATTACTGGGTGCTTGTCCTTGCCGCGCTGGCAGCCTACGAGTTTTACCGTAAGCGTGAGAGGCGTGCCGTTTACACGTTGGTCGCTTCCATGGCCTTGCTTTCGCTCACCGGGCTCGGCACCATCCTGACCTCGACGCTGGGGCAACAGATGCTGGTGTTGTTGAGCTTCACTGCTCTGCTGGTGTTCGGGTTGCTTTCCAACCGCAGGCTCTTCACCCTTTGGGCGGCGGTCGGGATCGGAGTCGCGGTGCTCTGGTTCCTGCGCGGGTACACCTTCGTGCTGTTGCTGCTTCTCGCGGCTGGGCTCATTGCCCTGGCCCTTTGGCGACTTGGCAGGATGAACAAGAACGCGGCCGACGCGGGCGAACCGCGGCCCTCCCCGATGCCGGAGGCAACGGCGCCGGATTCGGGGACGCCCGGCGCTGGCCCGGGTGCCGCGGAGCAGCCACGTACCTGGCTCTGAATCCGGGAAGCTGGTCCATGCGCCGGAACGAACCAAGGGACTAATCTTGGTGGCATGGAATTCCTCATTGTTGTCGTGGTGCTGGTCGCCGCGGGTGGAGCTATCTTTTGGGCGCGCAAGCACTTTGCGAAGGAAATCGGGCGCGCGAAGTCAATTCGCCGGGCAAACCGCGACGGGCAGTAGCACCACCCGCACACAGATGCGGTGAGCTTGCTCACTCGAACGGCCCCTGGCTGTCAGGATCCAAGAGCGTCGGCGGGGGAGTGGCGGGGGCCGATTGCCCGTGCCGGCGGTGGTTTTGCTGTTTCCGAGCCACGGGTTGTTGTCTCGGGCGGCGTTGTGCGGGGGTGTGTGGGTTCGGTGGGTGTTCGAGCCGCCGAGAGGCCGCATTTGGTGTTTTGGCCCGGCATCTGCCAGAATAGACAAGTTGTTCATGAGTATTTCCATGGTTCATGTCTGCTGGTCGGGTAACCGAGACCGGGGCAATGATTTTTCAACCGAGATTGTGTCTCACCCGGGATAATGCCCGGGGCTGGGGAGCAATACGACCGAATTTTTTGGAAACGTGAACATCACCCCCACGCATTCATGCGGGTTAGTATCGCCTTCAACCGCGACACGCCCGAGCGCGGGGGTCGGGCTTCGGCGGATTGAGGAACCCGGATTTATCCGGATTCAGTTCGATGCGAGGCGTGCCGGTTCCCAGGAACCCGTAGGGCACAGTAACTGTACAGAGAGTGCTAATTAGAAAGAGGCATGACGCCATGGCGGGACAAAAAATCCGCATCCGGCTGAAGTCGTATGACCACGAGGTCATTGACGTTTCTGCCCGGAAGATCGTTGAGACGGTCACGCGCGCAGGCGCAACCGTAGTCGGCCCAGTGCCGCTGCCGACGGAAAAGAACGTTTACTGCGTTATCCGTTCGCCACACAAGTACAAGGACAGCCGTGAGCACTTCGAAATGCGCACGCACAAGCGTCTGATCGACATCATCGATCCGACCCCGAAGGCCGTAGATTCGCTGATGCGTCTCGACCTGCCGGCGGATGTCAACATCGAAATCAAGCTCTAGGGGAGGTGGCGAGAAAACT
The DNA here is from genome assembly GCF_042901625.1 of Paeniglutamicibacter sp. NPDC012692. Classification (NCBI taxonomy): domain Bacteria; kingdom Bacillati; phylum Actinomycetota; class Actinomycetes; order Micrococcales; family Micrococcaceae; genus Paeniglutamicibacter; species Paeniglutamicibacter sp. NPDC012692. The sequence goes on along the minus strand of NZ_JBIBDE010000001.1, from coordinate 1,324,679 downwards.
ATGACCGCAACCCGTAATGTAAAGGGCCTGCTGGGCACGAAGCTCGGCATGACCCAGGTTTGGGACGAGAACAACAACCTCATCCCGGTAACCGTTGTACAGGCCGACAGCAATGTCGTGACCCAGCTGCGCAACGCCGAACGCGATGGCTACGTTGCAGTTCAGATCGGCTACGGCCAGATCGATCCGCGCAAGGTCACCCAGCCTTTGGCTGGCCACTTCGAGGCCGCCGGGGTTACCCCGCGTCGCCACGTTGTTGAGCTGCGCACCGCAGACGCTGAATCCTACGCCCCGGGCCAGGAACTCTCCGTCGAAATCTTCACCGCCGGCCAGAAGGTCGACGTTGTTGGAACGTCCAAGGGTAAGGGCTTCGCTGGCGTTATGAAGCGCCACGGCTTCCACGGTGCTCCGGCATCGCACGGTGCTCACAAGAACCACCGTAAGCCAGGCTCCATCGGTGGCGCTTCGACCCCGGGCCGCGTGTTCCAGGGCCAGAAGATGGCCGGCCGCATGGGCGTCGATCGCGTTACCACGCAGAACCTCACGGTTCACGCTGTGGATGCCGAGAAGAACCTCCTGCTGATCAAGGGTGCCGTTCCAGGCGCTCGCGGCCGCGTCGTTCTCGTGCGCACCGCTGTGAAGGGAGCATAACTAAATGTCTAAGGCACTTACCGTAGAACTCCCTTCGGAGCTCTTCGACGTCCAGACCAACGTTCCGCTGCTGCACCAGGTCGTTGTGGCCCAGCTCGCAGCTGCTCGTCAGGGCACGCACAAGACCAAGGACCGCTCGGAAGTTTCCGGCGCAGGTCGCAAGCCGTTCAAGCAGAAGGGTACCGGCCGCGCCCGTCAGGGTTCCATCCGTGCTCCTCACATGACCGGCGGTGGCATTGTCCACGGTCCGACCCCTCGCGATTACAGCCAGCGCACCCCCAAGAAGATGAAGGCTGCTGCACTGCGCGGCGCCCTGTCTGACCGCGCTCGCAACAACCGCATCCACGTCATTGAAGCCCTGGTTGCCGGCACCACGCCGTCCACCAAGGAGGCCTTGGCCACCCTGCGCTCGCTGTCCGTGCGCAAGAACCTGCTCGTAGTCATCGAACGCAACAACGACGTAGCAGCACTCTCGTGCCGCAACATCGTGGCTGCACACGTTCTCTACGTAGACCAGCTCAACACCTACGATGTTCTGGTTTCCGATGACGTCATCTTCACCAAGGCTGCTTTTGACGCCCTGGTCCAGAAGGAGGAAGCCAAGTGAGCACCTTCTCAAAGGCTCCGCACGATGTGGTCATCGCACCCGTCGTTTCGGAAAAGAGCTACGGTCTGATCGACGAAGGCAAGTACACCTTCCTCGTTGACCCGCGTTCAAACAAGACGGAAATCAAGAACGCCGTAGAAGCTATCTTCTCGGTCAAGGTTGACTCCGTAAACACCCTTAATCGTGCCGGTAAGCGCAAGCGCACCAAGTTCGGATGGGGGACGCGCAAGGCTACCAAGCGTGCGATCGTCTCCCTGAAGGAAGGCTCGATTGACATCTTCGGCGGTCCGCTTTCTTAAGCGGAGACCACTTTAACGAGGAATTAAACTATGGGAATCCGTAAGTACAAGCCGACAACCCCGGGCCTTCGCGGCTCGAGCGTTGCCGACTTCGCAGAAATCACCCGTTCGACTCCGGAAAAGTCGTTGCTTCGCCCGTTGCACAAGACTGGCGGCCGTAACAACACCGGTAAGATCACCACCCGTCACAAGGGTGGCGGACACAAGCGCCAGTACCGTCTGATCGACTTCCGTCGTCACGACAAGGACGGCGTACCGGCAAAGGTCGCTCACATCGAGTACGACCCGAACCGTACCGCTCGCATTGCGCTTCTTCACTACATTGATGGAACCAAGCGTTACATCATTGCACCGAACAAGCTCTCCCAGGGCGATGCCATTGAAGCCGGCCCCAACGCCGACATCAAGCCAGGCAACAACCTGCCGTTGCGCAACATCCCGGTGGGTACCGTTATCCACGCTGTGGAACTGCGTCCCGGCGGCGGCGCCAAGATGGCTCGTTCCGCAGGTGCCTCGGTTCAGCTGGTGGCCCGTGAGGGTCGCTACGCTCAGCTCCGTTTGCCTTCCGGCGAAATCCGCAACGTTGACGTGCGCTGCCGCGCAACCGTCGGCGAGGTCGGCAACGCCGAGCAGTCGAACATCAACTGGGGCAAGGCCGGCCGTATGCGCTGGAAGGGCGTTCGCCCGACCGTACGTGGCGTTGCCATGAACCCGGTTGACCACCCGCACGGTGGTGGCGAAGGCAAGACCTCCGGTGGTCGTCACCCGGTCAACCCGAACGGTAAGCGTGAAGGACGCACTCGTCGTCCGAACAAGGAAAGCGACAAGCTCATTGTGCGTCGCCGTCGTACCGGCAAGAACAAGCGATAGGAGCCTGGAAACATGCCACGCAGCCTGAAGAAAGGCCCCTTCGTCGATCAGCACCTGTTTGTCAAGGTAGCTGCTGAGAACGAAAAGGGCACCAAAAACGTCATCAAGACGTGGTCCCGCCGTTCGATGATCATCCCCGACATGCTCGGGCACACGATCGCCGTACACGACGGACGCAAGCACATTCCTGTGTTTGTCACCGAGTCGATGGTCGGGCACAAGCTCGGCGAATTCAGCCCGACGCGGACGTTCCGTAGCCACGTAAAGGACGACAAGAAGGGCAAGCGCCGCTAACCCGCAAGGGTTAGTGAGTGCTTAGCACTTCTTCGAGAAGACGAGAGAAGGAAAGCAATGGAAGCCAAGGCAATTGCGCGCCATATTCGCGTGACGCCTATGAAGGCCCGGCGCGTCGTCAACCTGGTTCGTGGCAAGCAGACGAACGAAGCACTGGCGATTTTGAAGTTTGCCCCACAGGCAGCTTCTGAACCGGTGTTCAAGGTTGTAGCATCGGCCGTGGCTAACGCCCGTGCCGCTGCTGATCGCGAGGGAATCGCGTTCAACGAAGACGAGCTGATCATCAGCGAAGCGTTTGTTGACGAGGGTCCGACCATGAAGCGGTTCCAGCCGCGTGCTCAGGGTCGTGCATACCAGATCAAGAAGCGCACGAGCCACATCACTGTGGTCGTCGCAACCCCTAAGAAGGGTGGGGAAAAGTAAATGGGACAGAAGGTTAACCCGCACGGGTTCCGCCTCGGTATCACCACGGACCACGTTTCGCACTGGTTCGCTGATTCCACCAAGGTCGGCCAGCGATACAAGGACTTCGTAAAAGAAGACATCCGTATCCGCGAACTGATGACCACCGGCATGGAGCGCGCCGGCATCGCCCGCGTCGAGATCGAGCGCACCCGCGATCGTGTTCGTGTGGATATCCACACCGCACGTCCGGGCATCGTTATCGGTCGCCGCGGCGCCGAAGCCGATCGCATCCGTGGCGAGCTTGAAAAGCTCACCCAGAAGCAGGTTCAGCTGAACATCCTCGAGGTCAAGAACCCCGAGATCGAAGCTCAGCTTGTTGCACAGGGCATCGCCGAGCAGCTTGCTTCGCGTGTGGCTTTCCGCCGCGCGATGAAGAAGGCAATGCAGTCGGCAATGCGCGCAGGTGCCAAGGGCATCCGCGTACAGTGCTCGGGTCGTCTTGGCGGCGCAGAAATGTCCCGCAAGGAGTTCTACCGCGAAGGTCGTGTGCCGCTGCACACCCTCCGTGCGAACATCGACTACGGCAAGTTCGAAGCCAAGACCACCTTCGGCCGCATCGGCGTGAAGGTTTGGATCTACAAGGGCGACGTAACCTCGAAGGAACTGGCAGCCCAGGCTGCAGCAGCTCCTGCTCGTGGCCGCGGCGACCGTCCGGGCGGACGCCCGGGTGGACGTCCAGAAGGTGGCGAACGTCGTCGTCGCAACGACCGCAACACTGCACCGGAAGCAGCAGCAGCTGCTGAAGCTCCGGCAGCAGGCGCAGAAGGAGGACAGGCTTAAATGCTTATCCCACGCCGCGTAAAGTTCCGTAAGCAGCACCACCCCAAGCGGAGTGGCGCAGCATCGGGCGGTACCACGGTAGCTTTCGGCGAATACGGTATCCAGGCCCTTACCCCGGCCTACGTTACCAACCGCCAGATCGAAGCTGCTCGTATCGCCATGACCCGCCACATCAAGCGTGGCGGTAAGGTCTGGATCAACATTTATCCGGACCGTCCGCTGACCAAGAAGCCTGCCGAAACCCGCATGGGTTCCGGTAAGGGTTCGCCGGAATGGTGGGTCGCAAACGTAAAGCCGGGACGAGTTCTCTTCGAACTCTCCGGTGTCAGTGAAGAGGTAGCACGCGAGGCATTGCGCCTGGCAATCCACAAGCTGCCGTTGAAGGCACGCATTGTGCGTCGCGAAGGTGGTGAATAAGGAATGGCAATCGGATCCAAGGATCTAGCAACCGAAGCACTGGACGGCTTTGATAACGCCCGTCTGGTCGAGGAGCTCAAGAAGGCCAAGGAGGAGCTTTTCAACCTCCGTTTCCAGTCGGCCACCGGTCAGCTTGAATCGCACGGCAACCTGAAGGCTGTCAAGCGCGATATCGCTCGTATCTACACGGTACTGCGCGAACGCGAGCTGGGCATTCGTCCGGACGTTGTTGTCCCAGTAGAAGAAGCCCCGAAGGCCAAGAAGTCTTCGAAGAAGGCCGAAGCTGCTGAAGCAACTGAGGAAGCCAAGTAATGAGCGAGAAGGAGAACGTCGTGGATGCAGCTTCAGAGCGCAACGACCGCAAGACCCTCCGCGGGTACGTGGTTTCCGACAAAATGCAGAAGACCATCGTCGTTGACGTAGAGGACCGTGTTAAGCACGCCCTTTACGGCAAGGTCATGCGTCGCAACAAGAACGTGAAGGCTCACGACGAAGAGAACATTGCCGGCATCGGCGACCTCGTTCTCATCGCCGAGACCCGTCCGCTGTCCGCTGACAAGCGGTGGCGCCTGGTAGAGGTCATCGAAAAGGCTAAGTAAGCTTTTTGACCCTCGACGCTTAGCGTTGCTGCGCACCCTCTTCAACGGGGGTGCGCAGCGTTTGCCGAGACCCGAAATCCTGTGCTATGCACTCGATTTCGGGTCTCGGCCTTTTTAACGTAGACTTGATATCCTGTGCGCGTTGCGTTTGGAGACTATCCACCTCAAGCGCCACGCATAGTGCACTCGGACGGGCGTTTACGGGCCCGAAGGTTTGTGCGGCATAGCTCTCAGCTAACGCCTCGGCCCTGCTTCCCCAGCATGAAATCCAGCTACCGCTTTGCGGTGCGGGTTGAAGTGTTTGGAGGTGGGGGTAAGTGAAGGCTGGGATGGACCATATCCGTTCCGCAAGGCTCCCTAGGAGAACCAGCGAGACGACAGGAGTGAAAAGTGATTCAGCAGGAATCGCGACTGAAGGTTGCCGATAACACCGGTGCTAAGGAAATCCTTACCATTCGTGTTCTCGGTGGCTCTGGCCGTCGCTACGCAGGCATTGGCGACATCATTGTCGCCACCGTCAAGGATGCTATCCCTGGCGGAAACGTAAAGAAGGGTGACGTCGTCAAGGCTGTCATCGTTCGCACCAAGAAGGAGCGCCGTCGTGCAGACGGTTCCTACATCAAGTTCGACGAGAACGCAGCTGTCATCCTCAAGGCTGACGGCGAGCCCCGCGGTACCCGTATTTTCGGTCCGGTGGGTCGTGAGCTTCGCGACAAGAAGTTCATGAAGATCGTTTCCCTGGCTCCGGAGGTACTGTAACCATGGGTGCAAAGATTAAGAAGGGTGACCTCGTTCAGGTCATCGCCGGTTCCGACCGCAACAAGCAGGGCAAGGTGCTGAAGGTATTCCCGGCAGCGCAGCGCGTGATTGTTGAAGGCGTCAACCGCGTCACCAAGCACACCAAGGCCGGTCAGACCGAGCGTGGCACGCAGACTGGTGGCATTGAGGTCGTTGAGGCCCCGATGCACGTCTCGAACGTGGCAATCGTTGATCCGGAAACCAAGAAGCCGACTCGCGTTGGCTTCCGTGAGGAAACCGTAGAGAAGAACGGCGTCTCCAAGACCGTCCGTGTTCGCTACGCCAAGTCTTCCGGGAAGGCACTGTAATGACTGAAGCAGCTGTGAACATCCAGCCACGTCTGAAGACCAAGTACGCCGCCGAGATCCGCGAAGCCCTCACGGCTGAGTTCAACTACTCCAACCCGATGCAGGTTCCGGGCTTGGTCAAGGTTGTAGTCAACATGGGTGTCGGCGAAGCCGCCAAGGACTCCAAGCTCATCGAAGGCGCAGTTCGCGACCTCACCGCAATCACCGGCCAGAAGCCGTTGGTTACCAAGGCCCGCAAGTCGATCGCACAGTTCAAGCTGCGCGAAGGCATGCCGATTGGTACCCACGCTACGCTTCGCGGCGATCGCATGTGGGAATTCCTGGACCGCTTGGTTACGCTGGCACTGCCGCGTATCCGCGACTTCCGTGGCCTGAGCCCGAAGCAGTTCGACGGCAACGGCAACTACACCTTCGGTCTCACGGAACAGTCCATGTTCCACGAAATCGATGTTGATTCCATCGACCGCGTTCGCGGCATGGACATCACCGTAGTGACCACCGCGAAGACCGACGACGAAGGTCGTGCCTTGCTCAAGGCACTGGGCTTCCCGTTCAAGACCGCCAACTAGATCAACTACGTTGCAGGTCCGCGCTTGCGCGGAAACCGTAGCGAGGAAGGGCAGAAGCCCAAATGACAATGACAGATCCTGTCGCAGATATGCTGACTCGTCTGCGTAACGCCAACTCGGCTTACCACGACACGGTTGCAATGCCGTCGTCGAAGCTGAAGGTGCGCGTTGCCCAGATCCTCAAGGAACAGGGCTACATCGCCTCGTTCGTTGAAGAAGCAGCAGAGGTTGGCAAGAAGCTGACCATCACCCTGAAGTTCGGCCCGAGCCGCGAGCGTTCAATCGCTGGCGTTCGCCGTATTTCGAAGCCGGGCCTGCGTGTATACGCAAAGTCCACCAACTTGCCGCACGTCCTTGGTGGACTCGGCATCGCCATCCTGTCCACGTCCTCCGGTCTGCTTACCGACCGCCAGGCAGCCAAGAAGGGTGTAGGTGGGGAAGTCCTCGCCTACGTCTGGTAACGGGAAAGGGAGAAAGAAACCATGTCACGTATTGGACGTCTTCCGATCACTGTTCCTGCCGGCGTCGAGCTCAAGATTGATGGCGACGTTGTCTCCGTCAAGGGCGCCAAGGGCGAACTGACCCACACCGTAGCAAGCCCGATTGCCGTTGTTCTCGAAGAGAACATCGTCACCGTGTCTCGCCCGAACGACGAGCGCGATTCGCGTTCGCTGCACGGCCTGACCCGCACCCTGATCGAAAACATGATCATCGGTGTCACCGCTGGCTACGAAAAGAAGCTGGAAATCCACGGTACCGGTTACCGCGTTGCACTGAAGGGCTCGACTCTCGAGTTCGCCCTCGGCTTCTCGCACCCGGTTGTTGTCGAAGCTCCCGAAGGCATCACCTTCGCGATCGACGGCAACACCAAGATCACCGTTTCCGGTATCAACAAGCAGCAGGTTGGCGAAGTTTCCGCCAACATCCGCAAGCTCCGCAAGCCCGACCCGTACAAGGGTAAGGGTGTTCGCTACGCTGGCGAAATCATCCGCCGCAAGGTCGGAAAGGCTGGTAAGTAAACCATGGCTATCGGAATCAAGGGTAAGAGCAAGGCTGCCGCACGCGGCCGCCGCCACCTGCGCGTTCGTAAGCGCATCACCGGCACCGAGTTGCGTCCGCGCCTGGTCGTTAACCGCTCGGCACGCCACATGTTCGTTCAGATCGTTGACGACAGCAAGGGCATCACCGTGGCGTTCGCGTCCACGCTTGAAGCTGACTTGCGCGCCTTCGATGGCGACAAGACCGCCAAGGCCAAGCGCGTTGGCGAGCTCGTTGCCGAGCGCGCCAAGGCTGCCGGCATCGAAGCTGTGGTCTTTGACCGCGGCGGCAACAAGTACCACGGTCGCGTGGCTGCTGTTGCTGAAGGTGCACGCGAAGGTGGGCTGGCACTGTGAGCGAAGCAACTAACAAGAAGGAAACTCAGGTGTCTGAAGCTACTGAGGCAGTCGAGACTGCTGCTGCTCCCGCCGCGGACAACGCCGGCGCTCGTCGCGGCGAAGGCCGTGGACGTGGTGGCGAAGGCCGTGGCCGTGGCGAGGGTCGTGGCCGTGGCCGCGATTCGAAGGACAGCCGCAACGAAGACAAGGACAAGTTCCTTGAGCGCGTTGTAGCTATCAACCGCGTATCCAAGGTCGTCAAGGGTGGTCGTCGCTTCAGCTTCACCGCACTTGTTGTTGTTGGCGATGGCAACGGTCTCGTTGGCGTCGGCTACGGCAAGGCCAAGGAAGTTCCAGCAGCAATCGCCAAGGGCGTAGAAGAAGCCAAGAAGTCCTTCTTCCGCGTTCCGCGCATCGGCACCACCATCCCGCACATGGTGCAGGGTGAAGCCGCTGCAGGCGTAGTTCTCCTCCGTCCGGCATCGCCGGGTACCGGCGTTATCGCCGGTGGTCCGGTTCGCGCCGTCTTGGAATGTGCAGGCATCCACGATGTTCTGTCCAAGTCCATGGGCTCGAGCAACCAGATCAACATCGTTCACGGCACCGTTGCCGCTCTGAAGGCCCTTGAAGAGCCTCAGGCAGTTGCAGCCCGTCGTGGCTTGCCGCTGGACGAGGTTGTTTCGGCGCAGATGCTTCGCAACATCCAGAACCAGAAGGCAGGTGCGTAAGTAGTGGCAAAGAACATTGTCCCTAGCGACGCTACGCTGGTAATCACCCAGATCAAGTCCACCATTGGTGGCAAGCAGAACCAGCGCGACACCCTTCGCTCGCTCGGTCTGAAGCGTATCGGTCACACCGTGACCCGTACCGCTGACGCCGTGACCGTGGGTATGGTCAACACGGTTCCGCACCTCGTAAAGGTTGAGGAGGCGAAGTAATCATGGCTGAAAAAGAAAACGCACTGAAGGTACACCACCTGCGTCCGGCCGAAGGTGCCAAGAAGGCCAAGACCCGTGTGGGTCGTGGTGAGGCATCCAAGGGTAAGACCGCTGGTCGCGGTACCAAGGGCACCAAGGCACGCTACCAGGTCAAGGCCGGCTTCGCCGGCGGCCAGCTGCCGTTGCACATGCGCCTTCCGAAGCTTCGCGGCTTCAAGAACCCGTTCCGCGTCGAGTTCCAGGTTGTAAACCTGGACAAGATCTCGGAGCTGTTCCCGGAAGGTGGCGAGGTCACCGTTGAGGCATTGGTCGCGAAGGGCGCCGTTCGCAAGAACGAGCCAGTCAAGATCCTTGGCTCGGGCGAGCTCACCGTCAAGGTCGACGTGAAGGTCAACGCCTTCTCCTCGTCCGCAGCAGAGAAGATCGTCGCAGCCGGCGGTTCGGCTGTAGAGCTCTAAGCTACGTGATCTCTTGATCGCATAGCGGAAAGAGGGGTTTCAGGAATTCGGAAACGGATTCCCGGAACCCCTCTTTTTTGTCATTTCCGGCCCTCGCCCAGGCACCGAAAGTCGGGGGAGTGCGCCAATTCCCCGCCGAAAATATCGATCAGCCATGGGATTCATTTCACTTTTGCCGCGGCGCATTTGGTTAGTAACGCTAGTCACCCGGTAGAATCGATAGGTCATCTCCGGGTATCCCGGCCATCACCATTCAGGAGGACGCTTGTTCAGCGCCATTGCCCGGGTATTCCGGACGCCTGACCTGCGACGCAAGTTGTTGTTCACGCTCGCCATCATCGCGATCTACCGCGCCGGTGTGTACATTCCTGCACCCGGTGTGGACTACACAAACGTCCAGCAGTGTCTGGCCGCCGGCAACACCAGCGGCGGTCTCTACCAGTTCGTCAACCTGTTCAGTGGCGGAGCGTTGCTGCAGGTATCGATCTTTGCCATGGGCATCATGCCCTACATCACGGCCTCGATCATCATTCAGCTGTTGCGCGTGGTCATTCCGCGCTTCGAGGAGCTGCACAAGGAAGGCCAGTCCGGCCAGGCGATCCTGACGCAGTACACCCGCTACCTGACGATCGCACTTGGCCTGCTGCAGGCAACCACGCTGGTCTCCCTGGCACGCAGCGGAACCCTGTTCCCGAGCTGCCAGCTGCCGATCGTTCCGGACCAGAGCCTGATCGTGATCATCCTGATGATCATCACGCTCACCGCAGGCACCGGCCTGATCATGTGGATGGGTGAACTGGCGACCGAACGCGGCATCGGCAACGGCATGTCCCTGCTGATCTTCACGTCGATTGCCTCCGGCTTCCCGGTTTCCATGGGTGCCATCATCAAGTCCCAGGGCTGGGGCACCTTCGTCGGTGTCATCCTCGTTGGACTGGCCGTCATTGCCCTGGTTGTCTTTGTTGAGCAGTCCCAGCGACGCATCCCGGTCCAGTACGCAAAGCGCATGGTTGGCCGCCGCACCGTGGGCGGAACCTCCACCTACATCCCGATCAAGGTCAACATGGCCGGCGTGATCCCCGTGATCTTCGCTTCCTCCATGCTTGCCCTGCCGGGCATGCTGGTCACGTTCAACACCCGCCAGGACGGAACGCTTCCGGACTGGGCGCTGTGGATCTCGACCCACTTCTCCGGTTCCTCCCCGCTGTACATGGCCGTCTACGCGTTGCTGATCGTGGGCTTCACCTACTTCTACGTGGCCATCACGTTCAACCCGACCGAGGTCTCGGACAACATGAAGCAGTACGGCGGCTTCATCCCGGGCATCCGTGCCGGACGCCCGACGGCCGAGTACCTTGAATACGTGCTCAGCCGCATCACTCTCCCGGGTGCCATTTACCTGGCATTCGTGGCACTGATTCCGTTGATTGCATTCGTGCTCTTCAACGCCGATCAGAACTTCCCGTTTGGCGGAACCTCGATCCTCATCATGGTTGGTGTGGGCCTTGAGACCGTCAAGCAAATCAACGCACAAATGCAGCAGCGACACTACGAAGGACTTCTGCGATGACAAGACTGTTGATCATTGGACCGCCAGGTGCCGGCAAGGGCACCCAGGCTGTACGTATCTCGGAGCGCCTCAATGTTGTGGCAATCTCGACCGGTGATATCTTCCGCGCCAACGTCAAGGGCGGAACCCCCCTCGGCATTGAAGCCAAGAAATACATTGATGCAGGGAACTTCGTTCCCGACTCGGTCACCAACTCGATGGTGCGCGACCGACTGTCCCAGGAAGACGTCAAGGACGGCTTCCTGCTCGACGGCTACCCGCGCACCAGCGCTCAGGTCGATGAGCTGGACTCGATCCTCTCCGACGCCGGCGTGGAACTGGATGCGGTTCTTCAGCTCACCGCCGACGACGAGGAACTGGTTGTCCGGTTGCTCAAGCGTGCGGAAATTGAAGGCCGCGCGGATGACACCGAAGAGGTCATCCGTCACCGTCTGGGCCTCTACCACGCGGAAACCGCAGTCGTGGTCAACCGCTACCAGGAGCGCGGCATCGTGCGCCAGGTTGATGGAATCGGCGAAATCGACGAAGTCACCAACCGCGTCCTGGACGCGCTGGAACAGAACGCCTAAGCAAAGGCCGTAAGCAAATAGCCGTGGGGATCCGCACATAGCGTGCAGGTCCCCGCGGCTTTTTGCGATAATAGTGCTAATCAGTCTTCGAAGGGACAAACACCATGGCTTTCGGCCAACCAAAAATCGAGTACAAAACCAACCAGCAGATCCTGAAGATGCGTGAAGCCGGCTTGGTATTGGCCGAAGCCCTGGACGAGGCGGTTGCGGCGGCGCAAATCGGTGTCACCACCGCCCACGTCGATTCGGTCTTCGCCTCGGTGCTGGAACGCCACGGCGCCAAGTCCAACTTCAAGGGCTACCATGGGTTCCCCGCCACCATCTGCGCCTCCGTCAACGAAGAGGTCGTCCACGGCTTCCCGAGCGACTACGTGCTCAAGGACGGCGACGTGTTGAAGATCGACGGCGGCGCCATCGTGGACGGCTGGCACGCCGACTCCGCCCGCACCGTGATCCTTGGCACCGCCGACCCCGAGGACCAGCGGCTCTCGGATGTCACACAGGAAGCGATGTGGCGCGGCATCGCGGCATTGGCCGAGGCTCGCTTTGTTGGACAGATCGGTGACGCCATCGACGACTTCGTTTCCTCGGTGCCGGGCGCGCCCTTGGGTATCCTCGAGGACTACGTGGGGCACGGCATTGGTTCGGAAATGCATCAGGCGCCGGACGTGCTGAACTACCGCACCGGCCACCGCGGTGCGCGGGTGAAGCCGGGCATGTGCCTGGCGATCGAGCCGATGCTCGTACGCGGCGACCTCGAGACAAAGGTGCTTGAGGATGACTGGACCGTTGTCACTGTCGATGGCGCACGCGCCTCGCAGTGGGAGCACAGCGTCGCCGTGCACATGGGTGGCATCTGGGTACTCACCGCGCACGACGGGGGAGTGGCGGGCCTTGCTCCCTTCGGAGTTACGCCGTCCCCGATCGTTCCGTAGCGGATAGATCATGGAGAGTGGGCCAGGGTTCTAGAACCCTGGCCCACTTTTTTGACCCCGGGACGCCTGCGGTTGTGCGCGAGCGGGAGATGGATGAAGCTAGGAGGCCGCTGCGCGTTTTGCAACATCCCCGATGACGACACAATGCGTCGACGGAGCCCGCACTCAACACTGGATACGGTCTCCGTCTTGTTCACCCGTTGCTCTGGGGTCGGTGCGGCCACGGCGCTGGTGTGGGCAAACTAACTAAAGTTGGCGCCCAAGGGGATTTCCCTTTAAGCCACCCACCGCGTAGGCTTGACTGTTGGTTGTCTGTTCCTTGGTGCCCAAAAGCAATTGCTTAGGTTTCCGGGAGAACTGCGGCCAGAACCATAAACCTGTCGGTGATAAATGTTGCCGACAACAAAAGTTAGCGGAGGATATGGCCAAGAAAGAGGGTGTCATCGAGGTAGAAGGCACCGTATCAGAGGCGCTGCCCAATGCGATGTTCCGTGTTGAGCTGCCCAATGGACACGTTGTGCTTGCAACTATCTCGGGAAAGATGCGTCAGCACTACATTCGAATCCTCCCTGAGGATCGCGTAGTGGTGGAACTCAGCCCGTACGACCTCAACCGCGGCCGTATCGTGTACCGCTACAAGTAAAGACTTTTCATTGTCCAGGTTCCCTTAGGGGATCCGGGCGACGAAGGTAGTTACGCTCCACTGAAACCGCAACCGCAAAAGGAGTAAGCCGTGAAGGTTAACCCTAGCGTGAAGCCGATCTGCGATAAGTGCAAGGTGATTCGACGTAATGGTCGAGTCATGGTGATCTGCGAAAACCCACGCCACAAGCAGCGTCAGGGCTAATTTTCCCTCACGGGAAAACCCTGCGCGTAGTAATGAAATCGGCAGTACAGCATCCAAACGCGCGATGCATCCCTCGGCACGGAGGCCGGGGCCTGGGTAACTAGGATGTACTGCTTAAGACCTCCGCACATCGAAAGGTAGACATAGCATATGGCTCGTCTAGCTGGCGTAGACATCCCACGCGAAAAGCGTGTGATCATTGCGCTCACCTACATCTACGGCGTGGGCAAGACCCGTGCAGAACAGACCATTGCCGAGACCGGGATCAACCCGGACACTCGCGTCAAGGATCTGACCGACGCTGAGCTGGTTCAGCTGCGTGACTTCATTGAAGGCAGCTTCAAGGTTGAGGGTGACCTCCGCCGTGAAGTGGCAGCTGATATCCGCCGCAAGGTTGAAATCGGCTCCTACGAAGGCATCCGCCACCGCAAGGGCCTGCCGGTCCGCGGTCAGCGCACCAAGACTAACGCTCGTACCCGCAAGGGCCCGAAGCGTACCGTCGCCGGTAAGAAGAAGTCCCGCTAAATCTAGCGGTCGACTAAGCCAAATTTTTCGTAGGAGTAAGAATGCCCCCCAAGACTCGTGGAGCGGTACGCAAGCCGCGTCGCAAGGACAAAAAGAATATCGCGCTCGGACAGGCGCACATCAAGAGCACCTTCAACAACACCATCGTTTCCATCACGGATCCGACCGGTGCTGTAATCTCCTGGGCCTCGGCCGGCGAGGTTGGATTCAAGGGCTCGCGCAAGTCGACTCCGTACGCTGCTCAGATGGCCGCCGAGGCCGCTGCAAAGCGCGCTCAGGAGCACGGCATGCGTAAGGTTGACGTCTTCGTCAAGGGCCCGGGATCGGGACGCGAAACCGCGATCCGTTCGCTGCAGGCTGCTGGCCTTGAGGTTGGGTCCATCCAGGACGTTTCCCCAAGCGCACACAACGGTTGCCGCCCGCCAAAGCGTCGCCGCGTCTAATTGACTGTCTGGCTTTCCTGCCGCCGTGTTCAACATCCTTCGGATTTTGACGCGGCGGCAGGATCGCCACGGCAAGCCAGACCGAACCAGACGAACGCCGACGAGGCTTACGTCGTTTCCACCCCCTGTGTTGCGTCATATAGCGGACGCTCGCTGAAAGGAAATGTAAGTGCTTATTGCACAGCGCCCCACCCTGACCGAAGAAGTCGTAGCGGAGAACCGCTCCCGTTTCGTAATTGAACCGTTGGAGCCTGGCTTCGGCTACACCCTGGGTAACTCGCTTCGCCGTACCCTGCTCTCCTCCATCCCTGGTGCAGCTGTCACCAGCGTTCGGATCGACGGAGTACTGCACGAGTTCACCACCGTAGCCGGCGTGAAGGAAGACGTCACCGAGCTGATTCTTAACATCAAGAGCCTCTCGGTGTCCTCCGAACATGACGAGCCGGTCGTCGCCTACCTGCGCAAGCAGGGCCCGGGCGTCGTTACCGCAGCCGACATCACCCCGCCAGCCGGCGTTGAATTCCACAACCCGGACCTGCACATCGCGACTTTGAACGCGAAGGGCAAGTTCGACATGGAACTGACCATCGAACGTGGCCGTGGCTATGTTTCTGCATCGCAGAACAAGAACGCGGACGCCGAAATTGGTCGCATCCCTGTGGATTCGATTTACTCGCCGGTAATGAAGGTGACCTTCCGCGTGGAGGCCACCCGTGTTGAACAGCGCACCGACTTCGACAAGCTCATTGTCGACGTTGAAACCAAGGATTCGATTGCCCCGCGCGATGCCGTTGCATCCGCAGGCACCACCCTGGTTGAACTGTTCGGCCTGGCACGCGAGCTGAACACCGCCGCTGAAGGCATCGAGATCGGCCCGTCCCCGACGGACGCCGCACTCGCAGCCGACATGGCGCTGCCGATCGAAGACCTCGAATTGACCGTTCGTTCGTACAACTGCCTCAAGCGTGAGGGCATCCACTCCGTGGGTGAACTCGTTGCTCGCTCCGAGGCCGACCTGATGGACATCCGTAACTTCGGTGCGAAGTCCATCGACGAGGTCAAGGCGAAGCTGATCGATCTGGGTCTGGCCCTGAAGGATTCCCCTCCGGGCTTCGATCTGGCCGCACGTGCCGCAGCCATTGGCGACGATGACGTCTACGGTGACGAAGAAGTCTAAGGCTTCTTAGCTACCCGCTACAGAACTTAAACCTTCGCACCCGGGCTTGCCCGGGTTGCGCAGGCCACCATATTAGGAGAACACTATGCCTACCCCGCCAAAGGGTCCGCGTCTCGGCGGCAGCGCAGCTCACGAGCGTTTGATGCTCGCGAACCTGTCCGCGCAGCTGTTCGAGAACAAGTCCATCACCACCACGCTGACCAAGGCCAAGCGCCTTCGTCCGCACGCTGAGCGTCTGATCTCGTTCGCAAAGCGTGGCGACCTGGCCTCGCGTCGTCGCGTCCAGGCTGTCATCGCCTCGCGCAGCCGCACCAACAAGTCGATCGTTCACGAACTGTTCGAGAACATCGCACCGCTCATGGCCGAGCGCCCGGGTGGCTACACCCGCATCACCAAGATTGGCAACCGTAAGGGCGACAACGCTCCGATGGCTGTTATCGAATTGGTAATGGAGCCGGTTTCCCCGAAGCAGGCCGTTGTGAAGGAAGCCGAAAAGGCTGCCGCAAAGGCTGCTCCGGTTGAAGAGGTCGTTGAGACCGAAGCAACCGAAGCTGCAGAGGTTGTAGAGACCGAAGCCGCAGAGGAGAACAAGGCCTAGTCCTTGTCTTCTCGGCGATAGCTGAATCATTGGCCCGGTGCACTTATGCACCGGGCCAATGTTTTAACTTTTTATCTAAGCCCTCAAAACGGCTGGCCAAGACTTGAAGCCGGCCGAGGCGTAGTGGTTCGCGGTTGCCCCCCCAAGAACCGCTTGGCAACCGAACTGGGAAAAGGTCAATGATTATTCCGGAGCTGAACACCACCAACCCGGCCCTGGCGCCAAACGGCAGTGCCGCCGAGCCGGCATTGGTGCGCATGTGCCTGCGCCTGGGATACGACGGCAGCTCGTACAACGGATGGGCGCTTCAGCCGGGCCTACCCACTGTGCAGGGTGTCCTTGAGGATGCATTGGACATGCTGATTCGCCGCCCCATCAGAACCACCGTTGCAGGACGCACCGACGCCGGCGTCCATGCCCGCCACCAGATGGTCCACTTTGACCTGACCGAGACCGAGTATGCAGGACTGGCCCGTGGCGCCAAGCTGGACCCGGGGTATGCCCTGGTGCGCCGCCTGCGCGGAGTCCTGGGAAAGGAAGGCGGGAGCATCCTGGTGCACGAGGCGTACAGGGCCCCCGAAGGTTTCGATGCCCGCTTCTCGGCCCTGTGGCGCCGCTACTCCTACCGCATTGCCGATGGACCGGCCAGGTTCGACCCGCTGACCCGGGCCTTCACGATGTGGCACAAGAAGGACGTCGACGTCGACCTGCTCAATGCGGAAGCGGAGAGCCTGCTGGGCCGCCATGACTTCCTCTCCTTCTGCAAGCCGCGAGAGCGTGCCACCACCATTCGAACGCTCACCGAGTTCAACTTCGAACGAGACGAATCGGGGATCGTTGTGGCGCATTTGAAGGCCGACGCCTTCTGCCACAACATGGTCAGGGCCATGATCGGTGCCTGCCTGACCGTCGGGGACGGACGCGAGGATCCCGGATGGGTGGCCCGTCGGCTCGAAGCAGCGGTTCGGGATTCGAAAAACATGCTTGCCGACCCGCGCGCCCTGGTGCTCGAGGAAGTCGCCTATCCCGATGACAAGGCAGAGATTGCGATGCGCGCGGAACTGACCAGAACCCGGCGCCAGCCGCACGAGATCACCACCGATCTGCCGGAACTGCGCGGAGTCGACGGATAGGCCACGCCGAGGGGTGCGGTGTGCGTGGAAGCCTCCGAGCTGGGTTTGAGCCCTCAGCGGCTCCGTATTACTCGCTTTCGCTGTCATCGCCTGGGAAACGTAGGCGGACTCACGCCACGCACTTTGGTAGACGTGGGGTTAATCCGATAGACTATTGGCTGTTGTGCGTGTCCTTTGTTCGACACAACCTTCTTCGCGTGACGGCTCAGTTGCAGAGCCACTGGTCTGCGGGGATTGCGAACATTCATGGACGGCCGGTCTTTTCAGTCCTCACCTGGCGAACTGGTTACAGCGCATCGAAACACGGCACATTCTAAGGATTGTGGATCTCACAGCCGCTTTCCTAAGATGTGCTTGACCAGTAACCAATAAACAAAGGCAATTACAGTGCGTACGTTCACTCCAAAGCCGGCCGACCAGACCCGTCAGTGGCACATCATTGATGCTTCAGACGTTGTACTCGGTCGCCTCGCCGTCCAGGCCGCAACCCTGCTGCGCGGCAAGCACAAGGCTACCTTCGCCCCCCACATGGACATGGGCGATCACGTCATCATCATCAACGCCGAGAAGGTTGCCCTGACCGGCGCCAAGCTCGAAAACAAGCGCGCTTACCGCCACTCGGGCTTCCCGGGCGGCCTGAAGTCCGTTACCTACGCCGAACTTCTTGAGAAGAACCCGGTTCAGGCAGTGGAGAAGGCCATCAAGGGCATGCTTCCGAAGAACTCCCTGGCTGCACAGCAGCTGTCCAAGTTGAAGGTCTACCGCGGTGCCGAGCACCCGCACGCTGCACAGCAGCCGACGACCTTCGAAATCACCCAGGTCGCGCAGTAGCGCTGGGCCCCGAGAAAAAGACTTTAGGAGATTATCGTGGCTCAGAACACTGAAGAGATCACCGAATTCGAGGGTGAAGCTCCGGCTTCGTACACCTCGGAATCCGCATCGGCAGAAGCCGTTGTTGTTAAGGAACGCCCGGCCCTGACCGTTGCAGGCGCAGCTGTCGGCCGTCGCAAGCAGGCTATCGCCCGCGTTCGCGTCGTTCCGGGTACCGGCCAGTGGACCCTCAACGGTCGCACGCTGGAAAACTACTTCCCGAACAAGCTGCACCAGCAGGATGTCAACGAGCCGTTCAAGCTGCTCGAACTGGATGGCGCCTACGACGTTATCGCTCGCATCCACGGTGGCGGCCCTTCGGGTCAGGCCGGCGCTCTGCGTTTGGGCATTGCCCGTTCGCTGAACGAAATCGACCGCGACAACAACCGCGCGCCGCTGAAGAAGGCTGGCTACTTGACTCGTGACGCACGCGTCATCGAACGCAAGAAGGCCGGTCTCAAGAAGGCCCGCAAGGCTTCGCAGTTCTCCAAGCGCTAAATCGCTTGCGTCGGGTTTTTTGCCCGACACGAAGGGTCCAGGGATTATTCCCTGGGCCCTTCGGCCGTTTAATCGCCTTTGTTGTGGGAAATATCGCTAGCGAATTGGATATTCGGCTGCGGCCGGTGCCCGCAGATACCGGTCGCGGGGGAGTTGTGGCCCTATGATGGATGACGATGGCAAGGTTATTTGGGACCGACGGTGTCCGCGGAAAAGCAAACGAACTCTTGACCCCAGAACTGGCGATGGCGCTTTCACAGGCCGCCGCAATGGTGCTGGGGCATGAACAAATAAAGGATGGGCGAAGGCCCATGGCGGTGGTGGCCAAGGATCCCCGGATCAGCGGCGACTTCCTTTCGGCTGCCATCGAGGCGGGGCTTGCCGCGTCCGGCGTCGATGTGCATGAAGCAGGAACACTGCCGACCCCGGCTGCCGCGTACCTGGTGGCGGACCTCGGTGCCGACTTCGGCGTGATGATCTCCGCCTCGCACAACCCGGCGCCCGACAACGGCATCAAGTTCCTGGCCCGTGGCGGCAAGAAACTTGACGACGCGCTCGAGGACGCAATCGAAGCCGCCATGGAGAAGCCCAAGTACCGTCCCCTCGGTGGGGACGTGGGACGGGTGAGCCGCTTCGCAGATGCCGAAGACCGCTACATCATGCACCTGTTGCAGTCCCTGCCGAACCGCCTGGATGGCATGAAGATCGTCTTGGACTGCGCGCACGGCGCTGCAAGCGGTTGTTCCCCGGAGGTCTTTGCCGCCGCAGGTGCCAAGGTGATTGTCATCGGCGCCGAGCCCGATGGCATCAACATCAACGACGGCTACGGTTCCACACACCTCGAGAACCTTCAGGCGGCCGTCGTTGAACACAAGGCAGACCTCGGAATCGCGCACGACGGCGACGCCGACCGTTGCCTGGCCGTGGACCACGAGGGCACCGTCGTCGACGGCGACCAGATCATGTCGATCATGGCCACCGCCATGAAGGACCTCGGCACTTTGAAGGACAACACCCTGGTTGCCACCGTGATGAGCAACCTGGGCCTGAAGATCGCCATGCGCGAAGCCGGCATCACCGTCAAGGAAACCGGCGTCGGGGACAGGTACGTGCTCGAAGGCATGCGCGAAGGCGACTACAACCTGGGCGGCGAACAGTCCGGCCACGTGATTTTTGCCGACTACGCCACGACGGGCGACGGCGTGTTGACCGGCCTGCAGATCGCGGCGCGTGTCAACGCAACCGGCAAGACGCTGAAGGAACTTGCCGGCGCCATGACCGTGCTGCCGCAGATCTTGATCAACGTCAAGGGCGTAGACAAGGCTGCGGCTCCGACCAACGCGGTGCTTGCCGATGCCGTTGCTGCGGCCGAGGCCGAGCTTGGTGATTCGGGTCGGGTGCTGTTGCGCCCGTCGGGTACCGAACCCGTTGTCCGTGTCATGGTTGAGGCAACCTCGCAGTCCGTGGCCGAGAACATTGCCAAGTCCCTGGCGGATGTTGTTTCGCGAGAGCTAGCTCTCTAGGAAACCAAGTTGTTGCGTGTGGCCGGGTGGAGCGGACTGAGGTCCGTTTGGCCCGGCCACATTGCTGATGGTTGTGCCGCTGAATGCGTGTGCAAGAGTCTTAGAAAGGGTGTCCCACGGGCATGACGTTGAAAATATCGGTGGTGGGCACCGGGTATCTGGGCGCAACCCACGCCGCATGCATGGCTGAGCTGGGTTTTGAAGTCATAGGCTTGGACATCGACCAAGCGAAGATCGATTCGCTGGCTCTGGGCGAACTGCCCTTCCACGAACCGGGTTTGCCCGAGCTCTTGCGGAAGCACGTTGCAACGGGCCGGCTGCGCTTCACCACCGACTACGACCAGGTCGCCGAATGGGCGGACATTCACTTCGTCGGTGTCGGCACACCACAGCGGGCGGACGGCCACGGCGCCGACCTGCGTTACGTTGACGCTGCCGTCCGCGAACTGGCCCAGCGCATTCGGGGCGAGGCCCTCATCGTGGGCAAGTCGACGGTGCCAGTCGGAACGGCGCGACGCCTGAAGTCGTTGATCGAGGCAGAAGCACACCCGGATTCCAGGATCATGCTGGCCTGGAACCCTGAGTTCCTGCGCGAAGGCTTCGCCGTTGCCGACACGATGACCCCGGATCGACTTGTCATTGGTGCTCAAGACGCCGAACCAGCCGAAATCCTGCGCAGGGTTTACGCCAAGGCATTGGCTGCCGACACCCCGCTGATTGTCACCGACTTCGAGACCGCCGAATTGGTGAAGGTGGCAGCCAACGCCTTCCTGGCCACGAAGATTTCCTTCATCAATTCATTCGCCGAGGTCACCGAGACCATCGGCGGGGACATCACGACCCTGGCCGATGCCCTGGGGCACGACGTGCGCATCGGGCGCAAGTTCCTCAACGCAGGGGTGGGCTTCGGCGGGGGATGCCTTCCGAAGGACATCCGGGCGCTGCAGGCTCGCGTCAGTGAACTTGGCCTGACGCACACCATGGGTTTCCTGGCTGAGGTCGACGAGATCAATTTGCGCCGTCGCGAACGCGTGGTGCGCTTGACGCATGCGATGCTCAACGACGATTTGGTCGCCAAGAAAATCGCTGTTCTCGGTGTGACGTTCAAGCCGGACAGCGACGACGTGCGCGATTCGCCGGCCCTGGACATCGCCGTGCGGCTCTACAACGCGGGGGCCGAGGTAACCGTCTACGACCCCAAGGGCAACAAGAACGCCGCAGCACGCTTCCCGCGCCTGGACTATGCCCCGGGCCTTGCCGAGGCCGTCGGCGGCGCCGACGTCGTCCTGCTGCTGACCGAGTGGGCAGAGTTCAGGCAGCTGGTGCCGGCCGACCTGGATCCGCTGGTCGCTTCACGCCGCATCATTGACGGCCGCAATGTCCTGGACCGCAACGCGTGGGAATCGGACGGGTGGGAGATCGTCGGCATGGGCCAGCACTACGCCCCGCTGGACGCACAACCCTGATCAGTTCCCGGACGCCGGACCGCCAAACAAACGACGGGCCTTGGTCGACTTCACGAAGTCGACCAAGGCCCGTCGTTTGTGGTTTGTGCAAGGAACTGCTGGGGGAGTATCTCAGAGCCCCAAGTCCCGTGCTGCGCGTGGAAGTGCCCGGAGCAGATCCACGGCGCTTAGCGTGCCTTCCAGCGCCGCCAGTGCGCCGGCATGCGCGTGGATGAGTGCCCCGCAGGCGGCAATGTCCGTTACCCGGTGCAGGGGATTGGCATCGGATACCTTGGCCGGGAACTTGGTTGCCGCCACGAGTGTTCCCAATAGCCCGGTCAACACGTCGCCGCTGCCGGCCGTTGCCAGGTCCGGGGTGGCGGCGTGCACGATCAAGGTGTAGCCGTCGGGTGCAGTGCAGATCGTTGCCGAGCCCTTCAGCAGGATCACGCAGTCGTAGGCGACCGCGGCCCAGCGGGCCCACCGAACCGGGTCCTCTGCGATGTCCGTTGCGCTCACCCGGACACCGGCCTTGGACAACAGGGAATGCAGCTCGCCGGTATGCGGGGTCAGGATTCGAAGTTGGTGGTTTTCGCCCGGTTCAAGCATGCCCAGAGCCCCGGCATCGACTACGCAGGGGGTGTCGGCAGCCAGGATCTGCGCAAGCGTCTGGCGGTTCTCGGGCGTGTCTTCGAGGCCCGGGCCGACTGCCCAGGCGCCAATGCGTTTGGCGCTTTCGCGGTCGTTGCGGCGGCTGTGGGTGAGCAGCGCGGTGAGTTCCTGCGACGACAGCGGCACGGCTTCGGGGACGGCGCCGGCCATGGCCGGTGCGACCTGGTCCGGGACCATGGTTCGCAGCAGCCCCAGGCCGCTGGAGGCCGCGGCCCGTGCGGTCAGCACGGCCGCTCCCGGGTAGCGCGGGGAACCGGCAAACAGGCCCAGCACGCCCCTCTGGTACTTGTGCTGTCCCGACACCCGCCAGTCGGATGACCGGTTCAGCAGCAGTTCCAGATCGTCGCCCTGCACCACCCAGGCCTCCGGCGCGGGCAGGGTCTCGCGCAGTCCGATGTCGACCACGTTGATTTGCCCGGACACCAAGTGGCCGGGGCCCACGACCAATCCGGTCTTCAGCGCACCAAAGCTCACGGTGCGGTCGGCGGCAATGACGGTCGGGGCGACTGCTCCGGTATCGGCATTGACACCGCTGGGCAGGTCGCACGCCAACACGGGCACGCCCCGCGGAATCTCCGGCAGGACCACGCCAGGGCGGACTCCGGTGCCGTAGACGGCATCGATCAGCAGATCGCAGTCTTCAAGCAGTTCGGGGAGGTACGTGGCAGCAGATGAACGCCCGCCGGCACGGCCGAATGCCTTCAAGGCCTCGGGGTGGGCACGCTCGTCGAGCAAAACGGCAGTGCATCTAACGCCGCGCTTCGCCAAGGAAGCCATGGCGTACAGGCCGTCGCCGCCGTTGTTTCCCGGGCCGATGAGTCCGACCACCCGCGAGCCGTAGAGTTTCCCCGAATACTCACGCAACATCTGCACCGCATGGTGGGCCAAGGCATCCGCTGCCAAACGCATCAGCCGGAATGCCCCGGATTCACGCACCAGTGGGATTTCTGCCGTACGTACCTGGGAGCCTCTGTACACGGGAATCATATTGACAGAATACCGACTCTGTCCGGCACATGTCCCATCTGTCGCCCCACGCCGGAAAAGGGAAGCCGGTTCCCACCAGCAAATTTGTTGAACCGTCTAGCGCTCGGCGACCACCATGGCGGTGGCAAGATCCCCGTCGTGGCTCATGGAAAGGTGCCAGTAGAGAATGCCCTTCGCCGCGGCGACTTCTGCGACGGAACCGTCAAGCAGGACATGTGGGTCGCCGGCATCGTCCTTGACGATTTGGCAATGCTGCCAGTTCATTCCGGCCGGTGCACCGAGGGCTTTGGCTATGGCTTCCTTCGCGGCAAAACGGGCGGCCAGGGACCTGACATGCAGATCCCGTTCCGCCGGAACGAAAAGCCGTTCGATGAGTGCAGGCGTGCGTTCCAGCTGCGCCTTGAACCTAGAAACCTCGACAACATCCACACCAATTCCAACGATCATGGATTCGAGTTTATCCGCGAAGGCGATGGCGGATCGAAACGGCCATTGAACTTTCAAGGCGGTTGGACAAGTGTTGGCTATTGGACAACGTGTAACTGATGGACTTCCGGAAGCAAGGGGTAAACGATCCATGGAGAATTCAGGGGCATTGGATACAGCGGCCAACGCGCTCTTGCTCGACGGTTTCGGTCGGGTCCTGGAGGGGATCGAAACACTGCTTGAGTCGGCGGATCCGGAGCTGTTGCGCTTCAGGCCCTCCAAGAACACCAACCACATCGCGTGGCTGATCTGGCACCTTTGCCGGGTGCAGGATGACCACTTCGTGCACCTCGCCAACAAGCTGTGGCCCGAGACACTCGTGGAACAGCGCTGGGTCGTCGACGGGTGGCGCCCAAGGTTTCACCTGCCCTACACCGAGCTTGATACCGGCTACGGGCACAGTAGCGGGCAGGTGGAAGCGTTCGCGATGTTTGAAAGCGAGTACTTGCTTGGATATTACCGGTCGGTGCATCAGTTCACCGGCGGTGTTCTTGGCAAGCTGGCGGACAGCGACTTCAGCAAGATCGTTGATCGGCGTTGGGATCCGCCGGTGACCGCGGGAGTCCGGCTGGTGAGCGTGCTCAATGAGACCACCAAGCACCTGGGGCAAGCCGAATTCATTCAGGGAATCTTTGCAGACCGCGCCTGATCCCTGACCTGGCACCTGGAAATGCCGCCGACCAAAACTGGTAGATTGATCGCCCATTTCTTGCGTCACTGCGCGGACATTGGCCTCCGCAATGACGTTCCGTGCCGATCCGTGGCGTGGGCATGCGGGGCTTTTGTGGCTGGTGCCGGATTGCCCGGACCGTGGACACCCGGGAAGCCGTTAAACGACAATGGTGTTGGTTTCAGGCCCCTCGCGGGAAACGAAACCAACACCATGCACGTTTGGTTTACTCGACCGTGACCGACTTGGCCAGGTTGCGCGGCTGGTCGACGTCAAGTCCCTTGGCCGAAGCCAATTCGCAGGCGAAGAGCTGTAACGGAACCGTTGCCAGCAACGGCATCAGCAAGGTCGGGGTTTCCGGAACATAGAAGACGAACTCGGAGAATTCGCGCACCGACTCGTCGCCGGCTTCTGCGATGACCAGGGTCTTGGCGCCGCGGGCGCGGACTTCCTGGATGTTGGACACGACCTTGGAGTGCAGGGAATCACGGCCGCGCGGGGACGGAACAACAACGAAGACGGGCTGTCCTTCGTCGATGAGCGCGATCGGGCCGTGCTTCAGCTCGCCGGCGGCGAAGCCCTCGGCGTGGATGTAAGCGATTTCCTTGAGCTTCAATGCGCCCTCCATGGCGACCGGGTAGCCCACGTGGCGACCGAGGAAGAGCACGGAATTTGCTTCGGCCATGGAGCGGGCCAGCGCCTTGATTTCCTCGCCGCGATCCAGGATGTCCTGGATCTTGGAAGGGATCTTGCCGAGATCGGCAAGGATGTCCTTGATCTGGCCGCTGAACAGGTTGCCGCGCAACTGCGCCAGGTACAGACCCAGCAGGTAGGTGGCGGTGATCTGGGCCAGGAATGCCTTGGTGGAGGCCACGGCGATTTCCGGTCCGGCGTGCGTGTAAAGCACTGCGTCGGATTCGCGCGGGATCGTCGACCCGTTGGTGTTGCAGATCGACAGCGTCTTGGCGCCCTGCTCCTTGGCGTAGCGGAGGGCCATCAAGGTGTCCATGGTTTCGCCGGACTGCGAGATGGACACGATCAGGGTGTTCGCGTCCACGATCGGATCGCGGTAACGGAACTCGTGGGAGAGCTCGACCTCAACCGGAATGCGGCACCAGTTCTCGATGGCGTACTTGGCAACCGAGCCCGCGTAGGCGGAAGTACCGCAGGCGAGCACGACGATCTTGGTGACCTTGGCGAGTTCCTCGGGGGCGATTCGCATTTCGTCCAGCGTCAGGCGGCCGAATGCATCCGAGCGGCCAAGCAGGGTGTCGGCGACGGCGGCCGGCTGGTCGTTGATTTCCTTTTCCATGAAGGACGGGTAGCCGCCCTTTTCGGCGCTGGCTGCATCCCAGTCGACCGAGAATTCCTTGCCCTCGGCCGGGTTGCCGAAGAAGTCTGTGATGGTGTGGCTCTCCGGCGTGATAGTCACGATCTGGTCCTGGCCAAGCTCGACGGCACGTCGCGTGAAATCGATGAAGCCCGAGACGTCCGAGCCCAGGAAGTTCTCACCGTCTCCAAGGCCCAATACCAAGGGGGAGTTGCGGCGTGCGGCAACAACCACGCCGGGGTGGTCTGCATGGACGGCCAGGAGGGTGAAAGCCCCTTCAAGCTGGCGGGCGGTCAGTTCCATGGAACGAGTGAGGTCGCCCTGGCCGGCGCCACGGTAAACCGAACCGAGCAGCGCGGCGGCGACCTCGGTGTCTGTGTCGGAGAGGAACTCAACTCCCTCCTCGAGCAGCAATGCCTTCAGCTCGGCGAAGTTCTCAATGATGCCGTTGTGGATCAGCGCCAGCTTGCCGTTGTCCGCCTTATGAGGGTGGGCGTTGAGGTCGGTGGGCCCGCCGTGGGTTGCCCAGCGCGTGTGGCCAATGCCGGTGACGGACTCCGGCAACGGGTCTTCCTCAAGGTTCGCGATGAGGTTGGCAAGCTTGCCCGCCTTCTTTCGCGAGTCAACGCCGTCTGCTGTGACTACGGCGATTCCGGCCGAGTCATAGCCGCGGTACTCGAGGCGACGGAGGCCTTCGATGATGACTTCGAGCGCGCCGTGAGAGGCCGTTCGTTCTGGGTTACCTACATATCCAACGATTCCACACATGAAAAAAGACTACATGCCGAAAAGCGCCGAAAAGTGCATTTCTGCCGTGAGAGAGCGCCAGAGCTCTATGGGCTTTACCATGTTGCCCGAAACCGCCGATTCGTCGAAGTTTGGGTAAATAGGAGCTTTCTTGGCACAATTCAAGGCGTGAATGGACAGCGTACGGTCGACTTCGGTGCGACACCTTTCGTCGAATTAGACCGTCAAACATGGGCGCGCCTATCCAATGAAATGCAACAGCCCCTCGATGAGGCGGACCTGCAGCGGCTCAGTGGCTTGGGTGAACAGCTAAACCTTGAAGAAATCCGTGAGGTGTATCTGCCGCTCTCGCGATTGCTGAACCTCTATGTCCAAGGTGCTGCATCCCTTCACCAGGCAACCAACACCTTCCTGGGCGAAAAAACCAGCCGTACGCCGTTCGTGATCGGCGTCGCGGGATCCGTGGCCGTAGGCAAGTCAACGACTGCACGCGTGTTGCAGGAGTTGCTGCGTCGCTGGCCCGATACCCCGGATGTCCAGCTGATCACCACGGACGGATTCCTGTATCCAAACGCTGATCTTGAAAAACGCGGAATCATGCACCGCAAGGGCTTCCCGGAATCCTACGACCGCAGAAGGCTGTTGCGTTTCGTTTCTGAGGTGAAATCCGGGGCTCCCGAAGTCCGAGCACCCTGGTATTCGCACCTGACCTATGACATCGTGCCGGGCAAGGAAGTCGTGGTCCGCTCACCGCAGGTGCTCATTGTCGAGGGACTCAACGTCCTGCAGCCGGCCCGTGCCCGGATGGACGGCATCGCCGGACTCGCACTGAGCGACTTCTTCGACTTCTCGGTATTCGTTGATGCACGCACCGCCGACATTGAAGAGTGGTACATCAGCCGCTTCATGAAGCTTCGCTCCGGCGCGTTCTCGGATCCGGCATCGTACTTCCACCGCTATGCGAACCTGAGCGATCAGGAGGCCAGGGAAACCGCGCACGGCATTTGGAAACGAATCAATGAACCGAACCTGCGCGAGAACGTCATTCCAACGCGTGGCAGGGCACAGCTGGTGCTCAGCAAATCCGCGGACCACTCAATCCGGAGAATGCTGCTCCGCAAGATCTGATTCTCTGGCAAGCCAAACGAATTTTGGTGAAACAGCGGGTCAACCCGTGATGTTCGTCCTGTTTGTATGAAAAGCTGGGTTCATGCTTAAGGGATTCAGAGATTTCATATTGAAGGGCAATGTCGTTGACCTTGCCGTCGCCGTTGTTATCGGTGCGGCATTCAGCGCCGTCGTCACCGCGCTGGTGGAAAACATCCTCATGCCGCTTATTGCAGGGTTGGTGGGTTCCCCGAACTTTGATGCTTTCCTTGTCCTCACCCTTGCCGGTGGCGTCCAGGTTAAGTTCGGTGCCTTCCTCACGGTCCTCGTGAACTTCTTGCTTGTAGCTGCGGCCATTTACTTCATAGTCGTGGTGCCGATGCGAAAGCTCACCGAAATGAGCAAGGCGCGCTTGGGTATCGAAGAGCCGGAAGAGTCTGAAGACCCGCAGCTGGCGCTCCTTGCCGAAATTCGGGACGAACTCAAGAGCCGGGCCAGCTAGAGCGGCCCAAACCCGCCGAATCCGATGCCCCGTTGCCTTCCATGCCGAAGGCAACGGGGCTTTTTTCATATCGGCACCTGCGGTCTCGCGTCCATGGAGAAAGCAACCGGGCGATAGTGGGATAATTGTTCGGTGAGTGCGCAATCAACTGAACAGCCCGAGAACCCGACACACGACCAGAAGCCGGCAAAGGCGCCGAACTGGGAACGCCGAGCAATCATTGACCTGGCGAACGTGCGCGAGAACGTCAAGCGAGTATCCGAACTGGTGGCCCCCGCAAAAATCATGGCCGTGGTCAAGGCCGACGGGTACGGACACGGTGCCGTCGCCGTGGGCCGTGCAGCTCTTCAAGCCGGTGCGACATGGCTGGGTTGCGCCCACGTCACCGAGGCGCTAAAGCTCCGCGAAGCGGGACTCAACGCCCCGCTGCTGGCATGGCTCCACACGGAGGGCACTCCCTTCGAGGAAGCGATCGCCGCCAACATCGACATTGCGGTTTCCGGTTGGGAACTGGACTACGTGGCCCGTGCCGCCGAGGCTGCCGCGCAGCCCGCGCGCGTCCACCTCAAGATCGACACCGGCCTGGGACGCAACGGCAGCACACCCGCCGATTGGGACGCCCTCCTGGGCCGTGCGGCAAGCTACCAGGAGGAAGGGCTCATGCGCATCGTTGGCGTGTTCTCCCACTTGGCGGTCGCCGATGAACCCGAGCGTCCCGAAACCGACGAACAGCTGACAGCCTTCAACGAGGCCGTGGCGCTCGCCGAGGACGCAGGTTTCGACCTTGAAGTGCGCCACATTGCCAATACGCCCGCCATCCTGACCCGCCCTGACGCGCACTACGACATGGTGCGGCTGGGGCTGGGGCTGTATGGACTGAGCCCCTTCGAAAACGAAAGCCCCGAGAGCTTCGGCTTGCGCCCGGCCATGCGCCTGGTGAGCCGCGTGGCAAACGTGAAGCGTGTTCCGGCGGGGCAAGGGGTCGGCTACGGCCTTCGCTACCACACCACCGAAGACACCTACCTGGGGCTGATCCCGATGGGCTACGCGGACGGCATTCCCCGCGTGGCCAACAATGCGCCGGTCAGCATCAACGGAACGATCTACCGAGTCCGCGGCTCCATCGCCATGGACCAGTTCGTGGTGGACCTGGGGCCCGACGTCGACGTGGAAGAAATCCTGGGAGCGGAGGTCGTCCTCTTCGGCGACGGGGGCCCGCAAGTCACCGAATGGGCCGATGCGGCCGGAACGATCAACTACGAAATCGTGACCCGCATTTCCCCGCGCGTGCCCCGCCAGCTGGTTGAAGGAACGTGGGGTGAATCGGGTGAGTGATCCGGCCGGCGGGGGAGCGGCCCTCGAGGCGCAGATAGCCGTGGGGGATGTCGCCGAGACACAGCGCTTTGCACAGCGCCTGGGCGAGCTGCTGCAAGCCGGGGACCTACTTGTGCTCACCGGAGAGCTGGGGGCAGGCAAGACGACCTTTACCCAGGGCCTGGGCCTGGGCCTCGGCGTACGCGAAGGCATTATCTCGCCGACCTTCGTCCTTTCACGTATCCATCCTTCTCTCGCCAAGGGGCCGGACCTGGTCCATGTGGATGCCTACCGGCTCGAAAGCGCTGGGGAGGTGGACGACCTCGACCTGGAAAGCAGCATGCGTTCCTCGGTAACGGTGGTGGAATGGGGACAGGGAAAAGTCGAACAGCTGAGCGACTCCCGCCTAGAAATCAGGCTGGTGCGGGCGGGCTCCGCCGACACCGGCGGGGAACTGGTCTTCGACTTCCATGAAGGTGAAGACGAGGAACCGCGCACCATCATCCTTGGTGCCTACGGGCCCCGCTGGGAACGCCACGAGGCGCTCGCCGAACTTCTCAACGACTTCAACAGTTCAAGGAAATAGACAGTGTACCTACTGGCGATTGACACCTCAGCCAATGCCTCGGCGGCGCTTCTCGACGCCACCAACGCGCATGACGTTCGCGTCATGGATTCCTTTACCTCCACGTTCAGCAACGACCACTCCGAAGTCTTGGCTCCGGCCATAGAAGGTCTGTTGAAAAATGCAGGCATCGAAGGAGCAGGCCTCGCCGGGATTGTCGTGGGCGTCGGACCGGGCCCGTTCACCGGCTTGCGTGTAGGGCTTGCCACCGCCCGGACACTGGGCTTCGTCTGGAACATACCGGTCCATGGTGTGATGAGCCTCGACGCCATTGCGCTTGAGGCCGTGGCCGGCGCCCCCGAGACGGAATTCGTGGTCGCGATTGACGCGCGCCGGAAGGAACTCTACTGGGCACGCTACACCTCCACCGGCCAACTCCTGGAAGGGCCGAACGTCACCGTGGCCGAGGAGATTCCAGCGCTCCCGGTATACGGGGCCGGCGCAGGACTCTACGCCGAACGGCTCCGGGCCGTCGGAGCCAGCGTAGTCGAAGGGTTCGAGGATCTGCACCCGAATGCCGTGGCAATCGGCACCCGTGCCGCACGCCAGCTCGCGGCGGGGGAGCAACCGCTCAGCACGGAGCCGTTGTACCTGCGTGAATCGGACGCCAAGGTTCCTGCGGTCATGAAGGGGAAGCTGCTGTGAGTGAAATCGCGCCGGTTGAGGGTCTTCATACCAGGACCATGGGCAGCGGGGACCTCGCAGAGGTCTGGGCCTTGGAAACCGAGCTGTTCCCCGTAGACGCATGGCCCTTCTCCATGTTCGTCGATGAACTGGCCCTCACCGCGACCCGCGACTACTGGGTTGTGGAAGATGGGGGCCGTATCGTGGCCTATTGCGGACTCATGTGCGTGCTGCCCCTGGCCGACGTTCAAACGATTGCCGTGATCCCGGAATACGAAGGGCGGGGGATCGGGACGCATTTGCTGCGCACCATGATTGCGCGTGCCATCGACCGAAGCGCAACTGACCTGCTGCTGGAAGTCCGGGCCGACAATCCCCGCGCCCAGGGCCTCTACGAACGCCACGGCTTCGAAGTGATCCACCGTCGCCCGCGCTACTACCGCGACGGTGTGGACGCGATCATCATGCGCAAGGTCTTGATCCCTTCCGAATAGCAGCGGCCTGGTGCTCGGCACCCGTCCACTTCGATTACTCAGGGTCAGGAGACCTAAAATTATGGCTATGTCTGTTTCCAATCCCCTTGTTCTTGGCATTGAATCATCCTGCGACGAAACAGGGGTGGGGATCGTGCGTGGCACCGAGATGCTGGTCAACGCGGTTGCCTCCTCCATGGAAGAACACGTGCGCTTTGGTGGCGTGATCCCCGAAATTGCGTCACGGGCCCACTTGAACGAATTCGTGCCGACCCTTGAAGCAGCCCTCACGGCGGCCGGGGTCACGCTGGATGAAATCGACGCAATCGCCGTCACTAGTGGCCCGGGCCTTTCCGGAGCCCTGATGGTGGGGGTGGCCGCCGCCAAGGCGCTGGCCCTCGCTAGTGGAAAACCCCTCTATGCGATTAATCATCTAGTTGCACATGTCGGAGTCGGTGTGCTGGATGGTGGAAAGCTGCCGGAAAATCTAGGTGCACTCCTGGTCTCCGGTGGCCACACGGAAATCCTGCAGGTGAATTCCCTCTCCGAGGATGTCCGATTGTTGGGTGCGACCATTGACGACGCCGCGGGCGAGGCCTACGACAAGGTAGCACGCCTCCTTGGGCTGGGTTACCCCGGAGGCCCCGCCATCGACAGGGTTGCCAAGGAAGGCGACCCCAAGGCCATCCGCTTCCCGCGCGGGCTGACCCTTCCCAAGTTCGTTGGCACCGCTGAAGAGCCCGGCAAACACCGCCATGACTTCTCGTTCTCCGGCTTGAAGACAGCTGTGGCCCGCTGCGTTGAGCAGTATCAGAAACGCGGCGAGGAAGTACCTGTGGCGGACATCGCAGCATCCTTCCAGGAAGCCGTTGTCGATGTCATCACCTCAAAGGCAGTGCGCGCCTGCCAAGAGCATGGGCTGACCAACCTGCTGCTCGGGGGAGGGGTGGCGGCCAACTCCCGGCTGCGAGAGCTCCTGGCTGCCCGCTGCGCGTCTGCAGGGATTACGCTTCGGGTACCGCCCATCAGCCTGTGCACCGACAACGGAGCCATGGTTGCCGCACTTGGGGCACAGCTTGTCGCTGTCGGCGTTAAGCCGACAGGACTGAAGTTCTCCACGGACTCCGGCCAGCCAGTGAGCCTGATTTCATTGGTCGCCTAGTCAGCAGCTTCGGGGCCCATTGGGCGGACAGCAGAATTAAGCGTTTGAGGGGTATGCGCCACGCGCACACCCCTCAAACATTTAGCCGGAACGGGAATCTAGGCGATGTTCATTCGCCGGATATTGTCCTTGACTACCTCACGCAGGTCTCCGCCGTGTGCGTCGGCAATCTTGTGCTGCCATTGGTAGCCGGCGCCGCCCGTGATGATGCGTTCCACGTCGGCAAGCTCCGAACTGCACCCCAGCTTTTCGGCCACGGGGGCAAGCCGCTCGAGCTCGAGCCTCAAATGATCGGTGACCAGCATTTCATCGCCAGCGGCGTTGAGAATGATGATGGCTTCCATGCCATAACGCGCGGCACGCCATTTGTTCTCCACTCGGTACCAAGGCGGCATCACGGGAATCGAACCACCGTTGTCCAACGTCGTGGACATGTCGTCGACGAGGCATTGGGTCAGGGCTGCAATGGCCCCGATGTCTTGGAGCGACGAAAGCCCATCGGAGATGCGCATTTCCACCGTGCCAAATCGAGGCACCGGGCGCACGTCCCAGCGGATCTCCGAGATGTCGTCAATGACCCCGGTGTGCACCATGTCGGACACGTATGCTTCGTAGTCCTTCCAGGTGGCGAAATGGTAGGGGACGCCGGCTGTCGGGAGTTGCTGGAACATCAATGCGC
Source organism: Paeniglutamicibacter sp. NPDC012692 (assembly GCF_042901625.1). Lineage (NCBI taxonomy): Bacteria > Bacillati > Actinomycetota > Actinomycetes > Micrococcales > Micrococcaceae > Paeniglutamicibacter > Paeniglutamicibacter sp. NPDC012692. The sequence goes on along the minus strand of NZ_JBIBDE010000001.1, from coordinate 1,291,739 downwards.
GCTGTGAGGCGTAGCCTGTGTCTTCGCCACCCCAGAATGGGCTCGAAGCCGATAGCGCCTGGAAATGCGCCTGGTAGTTGATCAGCCCGTCCACAATCGGGAGCGCCTTCTCACGGGAGTCGAGCCCCACATGGACGTGGACACCGTAGATCACCATTTGCTGGCCCCACCACTGCGTGCGGTCGATCATCCTCGCATAGCGGTCCTTGTCGGTCACCGGCTGCGACTTGGGCGACGCAAACGGGTGCGATCCAGCGCTGTAGAGGTCGATGCCCATGGGGTCCGTGACCTCACGAATCGACGCGATGCTCTCGTGAAGCTCGGCCTTGGCCTCGGATACGGTGTCGCAGACGCCCGTGACAATTTCCACGGTGTTGAGCAGCAGCTCCTGCTTCACGCGCGGGTGCTCTTCATCAAGTTCGAGGGAACCATGGCGGGCATGCAGCTGCGCCAAGACGTCGTCGGCAACGGAACGCAGGTCCGCCGTGTTTCGATCCACCAACGCAATTTCCCATTCCACCCCAAGGGTGGACTGGCGTGATGATGCGAATTCTATTTGCATCTAGCCTCCAAATATTTTGCGGTGAACCACCCCAAATTTAATGCACGGTCAATTCTATCGAGTTAGTTGGCGTGGTGGATGACATGAATGTAATAACCGATCCATGCCCCTGACACGAAGAGAAATCCGGCGGCCCTGCCTTAGGCCACGGGCTCGACCTGGATTGCAACACGCTGATCGCCGATGCGGGTGAGAACCAGGGTGGCCTTTTTCTTGGCGCCCTTTCCGGAACCGGCAAGGAGCACCTTGCGCAACTCTTCCGGGGTGACGTCCATGCCGCGCTTCTTGATGTCCAGAACGCCGATCTTTTCCGCCTTGACCCAGGCCCTCAGGTTCTTGACGTGGTACGGCCGGACTTCGAGCACCTTGTATGCCTTGGCCAACGGCGTCTGGACAAAGGAGTCGGTTCCGAAATAGGCGATATGCGGGTCGAGAAGGTGCCCTCCGGTGATCTTGAGCAGTTCATCGATGAGCCCCGCGCGGATGACGGCGCCGTCCGGCTCGTAGATGTACTCCGGGATGGGGCCGACCGGCACATCGCCGCGGAGGGCGGCGTCCGGATCGAAATCGTTGGCACTGGTGATTTCGTTGGCACCGTGCTCGCTGATGACGAGGGCGGCCCGGCGGATGCCGGGGCGTGCAAGCTTGCCGAACCACAGGGCGGCTTCCGTGACATCCCCGTTGACCGAGACCCATTGGGCTTCGCAATTGGCGGGAATGGCGTCGTGGGGGAGGCCCGGCCCCATCTTCACGCCAACGGCCAACCCCCGGTCGGCCAGGTTCTCCACGAACGACAGCGGAGGGCTGAACGCCTCGGGATCAAAGATCCGTGAGGTGCCCGAGGTGTCGGTGGTGCGGCGCGCGGGGTCCAGCCACACCCCGTCGAATCCGGTCAGGTCGAATGACGTCGCATCCGCGTTGACCACCCGGGCGTTTGGCCACGGCATGAGGTTGAGGGTCGTTGCTGCGGCCGTGGTTTCATCGAGTTCGACCGCGGTCACATCAATTTCCGCGCTGGCCAGCGCCAAGGAATCCGCGCCGATGCCGCAACCGAGGTCGGCGACCTTCTTGATGCCGGCTCGTGTGTAGCGCTGGGCATGCAAACCGGCAATGTTCAGCCGAGTGGCTTGTTCCAGGCCGGCCTGCGTGAAGACCATGCTGTCGGCAAACGGCCCGAATTTCGCCCTGGCCTTGAAGCGCAACTGGCTCTGCTGGACGACGGCTGTGGCCAACTCCGCCGGGTGCCCGGCTTTCCGAAGGCTAAGGTTCAGTTGAAAAGCAGCTTCGTTCGTGCCGGCCGACGACGGGTCGACGGAATTCAACAGCTCCCATCCTGTGGACGTCAACAGGATTGCAAGCTGGGAACTAGGTACATCGGAACTGTTGGAAGACATGCGCTTAAGCCTAGCCGCTCGGGCGGCTGAGCCGTGGCGTGAACCTCAATCTTCGGCGGCCGGCCCGGAGTTCCGAGGCACCCGGGTCAAGCCGGAATCGGCTAGTGCGGCAGCAGGTGGCGCAGCGGCCATTCCTGGCCCTCGAGAATGACCTGTGCACAATACCCGGTGCCGGCGTTGACCAAGAGGGGGGCGAGCAGGTTCACCGTCGGTTGGCTGTCGGTTGTGTTGACGATGACCAGGACGCTGTTGTCCCCGGGCGCTGGGTCTCCAACCAAGGCCATCTGCTCGTTGGTGAACACCGGGTCATAATCGGCAAGGTGGATTGCGGCGTCCAGCACAAAGAACCGCAGCTCCGGCGCCTGTGCTGAAACCAGGGAGTAAAGCCCGATTGCGCCCTCAACTGCGTCCAAGGACAGAGTTGTAGCCGTCGGAAAACCCGGAAGCGGAACAACCGGAACCAGCGCGCGGCTCATCGCAGGAAATCCATCAACGATGGCTGCAGCGTGCGAGCCGCTGCGGAAAGAGCTGCCTGGTAGCCCAGTTCCTGGGTCTTGAGCTGAAGGGCAACCGACCCCAAATCAATGTCCTCAATGAGGCTGCGCTGCGATTCCAGCGACACTGCGTCGCCCAACAGCGACTCGTCCGCCGCGAGCACGGCGGCATGACTGGCGCCGATAGTTGAATGCACCCCAAGTGCGTTCTGCATGAATTTATCTACTTCCGCTATTCGGTTACCGATATTGGTCCCACCGCGCAAATCGGCAACTATGTTGTTCACCAACGCAAAAACGCTGGCGTTTCCTTCACCAAAAAGGTCCGCGCCCTCTACGTCGACGCGAATGCTGGAGTTGGTTCCGATGCGTCGCTCAACGACGCCGGTATTGCCGGATCCGGAAAAGTTGTAGCCCGCGTCCACCGCCGTTGACGCGTCGGAGGTGCCGGCAAAAATGTGGCGTCCGGTGAATTCGGTGTTGGCCACAGCAATCAGCGAATCGTGCAGCTGTTCGAGTTCCAGCGCGATGGCTTCCCTGGCATTCGGGTCCAGGGCGCCGCTGTTGGCGCCCTTCACCGTGGCGTCACGCAGCTGCTGGAGCAGATCCGTGGTCGTGCTCAGGGCTTTGTCGGCCGTGGACAGCCAGCCGTTGGCATCCTGTACGTTGCGCATGAGCTGGTCGTTCTGGCGCTGCTGGGCCCGGATGGCCATGGCATTTGCAGTGCCGCTGGGATCGTCGCTCGGACGCCCGATTTCCTTTTGGGTTCCAGCCTTGTTTTGCACCGTGGCCAGGCGGTTCATGGCCACCTGCAGATTGCGTTCCGTCGTGGCGTTCAGCGACGCCGTGGTAATTCTCATCATGATCCTTGTTACCTATCGTCCAACGAGTCCGGTGCGGTTGATGAGTGTGTCCAGCATTTCATCGACGGCAGTCATCACGCGTGCTGCCCCCTGGAATGCATGCTGGTGAGCCAGCAAGGCGACGTTTTCTTCATCGAGGGAGACCGCCGACACGGAGTGTTGGGCGGCCTGGGCGCTGGCGGCCGAAACCGCCGTGGACACGGCCTGCTGTGCTTCCGACTTGGTTGCAACACCGATCTTGATCACCATGTTCGCCCACAGTGCGTCGGGGCCATCCTTGGATTTGCCCAACTGGGCCATGGCCGAGGCGTTGGACCCGTCCAAGGCTCCGCCGCCGGCAATGCCCGTGGCCAGGTCCTTTGGACCTGTTGCGATCACCTTGATCGACGAGGCAGGGTTGGCGGGGTCGAAACTGAAGAAGTCCTGCCCCTGGAGACCGTCAACCGTGACTCCATTGGACTGGACGTCGTTGACGCGCGTTGCAAGTTCCATGGCGATGGTGTTCAACGACTTGGCCGATTCGGCAAGGGCACCACCGGTGCCGGACGCGTTGGCAGGTGCAAGGATGGAAATTACCCCCGCGATTCGACCGGATTCAAGGCCTATCGAATCGCCGGGACGGTGGGCCCACTGCAGCGCCGGGGCGATTCCGTCGTCCATCGACAGTCCTCCGGTGACTTCGACGGGTCGAACCGTGTCTCCGCTAACCAGGGCGTTTCCACCAATCAGCACGTCAGTTGTTCCGTCCGGGGACTCGCGAACCGTGGCTCCGGTAAGTTCCGCGATGCGGTCGCTGAGTAGCGCGCGCTGGTCAAGTAGGGCGTTGGGCGTGCCTCCGGCTGCAATCGACGAGCGAATCTGGCCGTTCAGGTCCGAGATCGCCGTGGCGGCCGCGTTGACTTCGCTGGCCATCGTGTCGAGACTCTGCCTTTGTGCAGCCCATTGGGTTGAGATCTCCGAGTGCGAGACAGCGATCCGATCGGCCACGGCCTTTGCCCGTTCCAGCAGGACGGATGCCGGGGAAGTCGCACCGGGTTGGCTGGCGACATCTTCCCATCCAGCCCAAAAGTCGTTGAGCAACGCGGAAAGCCCGTTTTCACCGGGTTCGCGGAGGACTCCTTCAAGGTTGGAAAGGCCCTCGGCGCGCACGTCGGACTGCGAGGCAAAGGCCAATGTCCCTCGGACGCGGGCCTCCAGATGCGCGTCGGAAAGCCGTGCAATGCCAGTAAGCGCAACGCCTTGTCCCACGCCGTTACGAGAAGTGAGATGCCCTGTATGTGCAAGGGACCCGACGGAAACAAAGTCGGCGCGCTGGCGCGTGTATCCCTTTGTACCCACGTTGGCCAAGTTGTTGCCGGCCGTTTCCATTGCCAAGCGTGCCGCATTCAGGCCTGTCATGGCGGTATTCAGGCCACTGAACGTGCTCACAGGGACTCCTTATAGATTGGTGTCGATGATGTGTGCCCCGACGTGTTGCGTCGAGGATGAGCCCTTGGGCCCATAAAGCGATGAGTCCTCACCCAAGGTGGCAAGTGTCTCTTGCGTCGAGCGATATGCCGCACGCAGGTACTGCTCGTTTGCGTCTCGAAGGCTGGCTATTTCGGTGCTAGTGGACCGCAAGGCACCAAGGTGTGCCGTGAAGATGTCCTTCCACGGGCCCTCTGGTGCCGAATCGATAATCTCCGCCAGCGACGAATCGTCGGCAAGTCCCCAGGCATTTGCAACGCCTACAGCTTCCACTGCGCGGGCCAAACCCGCAGCATGGACCTTTTCCAGAACACTTTCAATTTCTCGGGTTGCCAGGTCTATCCAACGCGATTTTCCTGCCACAAGCAGCAAATGCTGCTCTTCCAATTTGAATTGAAGCAGTTCGAGTAATTCGCGTTCTTTCCATAACAGCACCGAAAGCTCATTGGTTCCCATGGATGTTTTCCTCCCAAAGCTCTAGGCACCCCAATAATTCCCCAGTTGTTTGACACTATCGGTTCCATATCGACACGCGTTAGCCAAAATAACCCCACAAAGTGGAATTTGCCGCTAATATCTCATGTGGCGAGGTTCTTTGGGGAGAAATAGCCAGTTGGCCAGTGACAATACGCACCGGCCTGGGACCCTCTCTAAGCGGTAAGGAACGCCCCCAGTGGATCAAGAAGCACGCAACCTGTTGGTTGTTGAGAATTTGCCGCTTGTTGGTTATCTCGCGGCTGAAATGTGCGCAAAAGCGACGCACCTTTCCCGCGAAGATCTTGCTTCAGTTGGCGCCATTGCCTTGATTACGGCTGCCGAGGCATTCGACCCAGCGGTTGGCGTCCCGTTCGGCGCCTATGCCCGTCGACGCATCGTTGGCGCCTTCGCGGATGACATGCGTTCCAACGACTGGGCAACACGAGGTGCGCGCAAGCGCATCACTGAAACCCGCACCATCCAAGCAACCTTGACCGCGGCCATGGGACGAACTCCCACAGTTGCCGAACTTTCAGAAGCCATGGGCACCGACCAGGAATCAACAATCGCCGCGCTCACGGATTCTGCGCGCACGGTCGTTGGCATCGATGATGCGATGAACGATTATCTGAGCTCGAACAATCTCACGCCTGAAGAATCCGTCCTCGAAGTCGAGCACGTTCAGGTCGTGCGTGAAGCGGTGGCGGCGTTGCCGGAGAACCTGCGTGTAGTCATTGAGCGCATTTACTTCCAGGGATCCACCGTCAAGGAATTGGCAGTCGAAATGGGAATCACCCATTCGGCCGTGTCTCAGCGCCGAACCACTGCCATGAAGTTGCTGCAAGAGGGATTGCAGAGGAACTACATGCCCGAGGCGACACCGGTGGCTACCGAAGCCTTGACTCGAGCTGCAGCGCAGCGACGGGACTCCTACCTGTATGAGTTCCAGGAACGGGCTGCCGGGGGAATCACCCGACCGGCGGATACCGCCGAGTATTTGGTGCCTGCTGTTTAGCGACCCTCCCAAGAATTTTTCGGAAACCGCTAACCCGAAGTTGATGACTGCCGATAGTCGGTGATTGAGGTCCATGGATGGACCTTGGTAACCAAACCCGTCTCACGGAGGAATTCAACATGGGTATGCAGATCAACACCAACATTTCGGCGCTCAACGCTCACCGAAACCTGTCCAACACGCAGAACGACCTGTCGAAGTCGCTCGAGAAGCTCTCCAGCGGCCTTCGCATCAACCGTGCGGCCGATGACGCTGCAGGCTTGGCCATCTCCGAAGGCCTGCGTTCGCAGGTCAACGGTCTGGGTGTCGCAGCACGTAACGCCCAGGACGGCATCTCTGTCATCCAGACCGCTGAAGGCGCACTGACCGAGGTTCACTCGATCCTGCAGCGCGTTCGCGACCTGGCCGTCCAGGCCGGCAACGACTCGAACAACGCTGACTCCCGCGCTGCAATCAAGGGCGAATCGGACGCATTGGCCGACGAACTGACCCGTATCAGCGGAACCACGAACTTCAACGGAATCAACCTGTTGGACGGTTCCGCAAACCTGACCTTCCAGGTTGGTGCCGGTTCCACCGCTGCCAATGACCAGATCGCGGTCGACCTGTCCGCTGCCGACATCGCCGCACTGGGAACCACCATCAAGGCGCTGACGTTCGACACGGCTGCCAACGCCCTGACGAGCGTCGGTTCTGTTGATACCGAAATCACTGCGATCTCCACCCAGCGCGCCAACATCGGTGCCGTGCAGAACCGCTTTGAATCGGCAATCAACTCGCTGAACGTATCGCGCGAGAACCTCTCTGCTGCAGAGTCCCGCATTCGCGACGTCGACATGGCCGGAGAAATGGTCAAGTTCACCGCCAAGAACATCCTGTCCCAGGCCGGTACCGCCATGCTCGCGCAGGCAAACCAGTCCACCCAGGGCGTCCTGTCGCTGCTCCGCTAGAAACTCTGGCACGGACTAGCAAGATCGTTTTCTATACCCGGATTCCGAGTTGGCATACCCCCAAGCTGCCAACAGGCCAGTCTGTGGTTTAGGAAACGCAAAGCATGACACAAGGATCTCCCGTGGCATCAGCGCAGCACGAAGTGCGCTCTTGCCGCGGGAGATTCTCGGTATACACCCAAGACTGAAGAAGCGGAGACGGCATGGGCCTGTCACTCGATGGACTCGCCAGCGGACTAGACACCGCGGCGCTGATCAAATCACTCATGCAGGTTGAAGCGATTCCGCAAAACATCCTGAAGAACAAGGTCAAGTCGACCCAGACCATGGTCGGTGCCCTGCAAGCGCTGAACACCAAGGTCGCCGACCTGGCCACCCTTGCCAAGAAGCTGGCAAAGCCGGACTCCCTCCAGCTCTTCACCACATCCAGCAGCTCCGATGGCGTCAAGGCAACCGCCGGGGCAGGCGCCAGCCCCGGCTCACTGGATGTCACGGTCACCAAGCTCGCTCAAAGCCAGATCCATGTATCGGGTCCGGTGACTGAATGGACCAGCTCGAATTTCAGCATCAAGGCAGCCGACGGAACCGAAACCGCCATCGCGGCCAATTCGAATTCCCTCGACGACGTCATCAAGGCGGTCAATGCGTCGGACGCCGGCGTCAAGGCCGTCAAGGTCGCAACAGGCGACGGCAAGTTCCGTGTGCAGTTCTCGGCAACGGAAACCGGCGCCAAGAATGCATTCACGGTCCTCAACCAGGACGGCACCAATGCTCCGCTCACGGAGATTCGTGCGGCTCAAGACGCCGAGCTCAAGCTTTGGGCAGGAACCGGCGCGGAACAAGTCGTCAGCTCCGCAACCAATACGTTCGCGTCGCTGCTCCCGGGCGTAGACGTCACGGTTTCCAAGACATCGACGGAGCCCGCAACGGTTTCGGTCGCCCGGGATACGAAGGCCACCTCCGACGCCGCTTCGGAATTGGTGACTTCACTCAACGACCTTTTCAAGTTCATTGCCGCAAACTCGGCAGTCGCCAGTGGCGCCGGCGGCGCGACGTCCGCCAAGATCTTCACGGGCGACAGCACGGCCCGAGATGTCAAGAAGCTGGTCATGGATGCAGTGGTCTTGCCAATCGATGGAAAGTCCCCATCGGAAATCGGCATCTCGATCACCAAGGACGGCAAGCTGGAATTCAACGCCGAGAAGTTTGCAAAGGTTCTGGCCGAGGACCCCGCCCGCATCGAATCCGTGGTGCAAACCGTCGCCTCACGCGTATCAACCGTCACCTCGAACCTGTCCGACAAATACGACGGCACAATCACTACGCGCATCAAGGGCCAGGAATCCTTGGTTTCCCGGTTGGACGCTCAGGTTCTGGATTGGGATCGACGGCTTTCCACTCGCGAAGCCACACTGAAGCGAACCTATTCCGCGCTGGAAGTGCAGTTGAGCAAGCTCAATTCCCAGCAGTCCTACATGTCCTCGCAGCTTAGCTCCCTGAACACGGGAGCCCAGGGCAAATGATGATGAACCCGGCCCAGAAACGCGCACAGCTGAACCGCGAGGCAATCCTCTCGGCCAGCCCGGCACGCCTGCTGACGATGCTCTTTGACCGCTTGCTGCTTGACCTGAATCGTGCCGAGGCGGCGCAGCAGGCACAGGATTGGATTGCCGCCTCCGACAACCTCGTGCATGCCCAGGACATCATCGCCGAGCTGGTTTCCTCGCTGAACACGGAATCATGGGACGGAGCCCCGGGCCTGCAAGGCCTCTACGCTTTCGCGACCCAAACGTTGGTCAATGCAAATATCCGCCGCGATCCGGCACTGACTCGCCAGGCAATTTCCCTGCTGGAGCCACTGCGGCAGGCGTGGCACGAGGCTGCTGCCGTTCCGGCGGCGACTCCCGCGATCGATGGCGGTACGTTCGTTGGCTAACAACGCCACTCTCAGCACGGCCGAAGAAGCCTGGGTTGAAGTTCTGGAACAAATGGAAGACGAACTGGCCCGGTTGCGCCGATGCGCACTGGACAGCGAAGAGCTTTTTGAGTTGCCCACAAGCTGGAGCCCTCCGGAAAATGTAGGTCCGCTGCCCGAGGCTCTGGCGCCACGTGCACAGGCAGTCTTCACGGAAATGCAGGAACTTTCCGTGGTCCTCAAGGACCGCCGGGATGAAACCGCGCGGCAATTGCGCGCGATCGATTCGGTCCCTCGGTCGGGGAGTCCCACTGCCGTTTACATCGATCTGCTTGGATAGCCATAAATAACTAACGGCTAGTTGTTTTTGGCCGATTGTCTAACTTGAGAGCACGGATTGCTCGCATCCCTTTGTGCCCAAGGATGGGCCGCATTACGATCCTGGAGCAACTAGTCGTGTTCGATTCCGTGACGTCTTTGGCGCTGGAAAGCGCTTTGGATGGCCTGGCGCTGCGTCAGCGTGCCATTGCAAACAACATTGCAAACGTCAACACCCCCGGCTACCACGCCCGCCGGGTCGAATTTGAATCCGCGCTTGCCAAATCCGTGTCACGCGGTGACGGAAAAAGTGCGGCGACCACGGCGACGTCGCTGGAACCCACCCGGCTCGACGGCTCGAATGTCAACATCGATACGGAGACCCTGTCCAACATCGACACGGTGCTGCGCTTCCAGTTCGCGACACAGGCGGCATCCGGCCCATTCAACAGCATCCGCACCGCTCTGAGGAGCAACTAATGCCTGACGCAATCGGAATAGCCGGCACGGCACTGACAGTTCACCGCAAGTGGTTGGACGCCGTCTCGGACAACCTTGCCAACGTCAACACCGCGACCGCCACGAGCAGCGAGGCCTTCCGTGCCCGCTACATCGTGGCGCAGGCCAGCGGCGACCAGCAGGGAGTGTTCGTCTCGGGTGCAGAATTCGGCAGCGCCGAAGGCCGCATCGTGCATGAGCCAAATCATCCGCTGGCGGATGCCGAAGGAAATGTTCGTTACCCGGACATCGACATGGCTGAACAAATGGGTGCCCTCATCATGGCGCAGCGCGGCTACCAAGTGAACGCCGCAGTCGTCGACCGCGCCAAGGAAACTTACCAGGCCGCACTCCAGATCGGACGCAACTAATGCCCATCAACATTGCCCCTGTCACCGGAGTAGCCGCAACCACGGCCACCGGATTCGTCCAACAGACTGCAAAGGCCGGCACGGACGGTTCTGCCTTCGCCAACGCCCTCGGCGGCGCCGTGAACGAAGTCCAAAGTTTGCAGGGAATCTCAAACGACCTTTCCATCAAGGCCGTCACCGGGGACCTGACCGACATCCACGCCGCGACGCTTGCGTCCACTCGCGCCTCATTGGCCGTGGAAATGGTGTCAACCTTCCGCAACCGCGGGGTTGAAGCCTTCAACGAGATCATGAGGATGCAAGCCTGATGGCCAATGTTCCCGCACCGCTGGGCAAGATGATGGACACCGTGCGTGGGTTCACCGTGGCCCAACGCACGATCATGATCATTGGCGTTGCCATCTTGGTCATGGGCGCCGTTGCCCTCAGCACTTTTCTGAGCCAGCCGAAAATGACACCGCTGTTCTCGGGGCTTGCCCCCGAGGACGCCGCGGGCATCGTGGAACAGCTCAAGTCCGACGGTGTGTCCTATGAGCTCACCGGAGGCGGCGGAACCATCCTGGTTCCCGAAGGCAGCGTCTACGAAGCCCGGCTCAAGGCAGCCGCCTCGGGTCTGCCCAGCTCGGGAACCAGCGGTTATTCCCTGCTTGACCAGATGGGTGTCACCTCCAGCGAATTCCAGCAGAGCGTCACCTACAAGCGTGCCTTGGAAGGCGAGCTCGCCAACACGATCCAAGCCATGGACGGCGTAAAGCTGGCCTCGGTGAAATTGGCGATTCCGGAACAGACGGTCTTCGTTGATTCAAAGACCAACCCCACGGCCTCGATCTTTGTCGAAACCAAGCCGGGAGTCACGCTCAGCCGTGACCAAGTCCAGTCAGTTGTCCACCTGACCTCTGCGGCGGTTGACGGGCTGAAGCCAGATGATGTCTCTGTCGTTGACTCCGCGGGCAACTTGCTCTCCGCAGCGGGCGTCGGATTGACCGGGGGAGTGAACCAACAAACGTCCGACTACGAAACCCGTGTCGCGAGCTCCATCCAGGGAATGCTCGACCGCGTGGTGGGTCCCGGCAACGCAACAGTCGCCGTGGCTGCCGAAATGAGCAAGGAATCCGCCGAACGCACCGAGGAAACCTTCACCGACCCCAAGGGCTCACCGGCACTTGTCGAATCGGAAAAGAAGGAAGACTACAAGGGCAACGGCAACGGAGGTCCGGCCGCCGGCGTCCTTGGCCCCGACAACATCGCCGTACCCAACGGAACCAACGGCACCGGCACGTTCACCTCAACGGACAACCAACGGACCAACGCCGTCAACAAGGTCACCGAGAACCGCACGATCCCGGCCGGCACCTTGCAGCGTCAGACCATTTCGGTTGCACTGAGCGACAAGGCAGCCCAGGGCCTGAGCATTCCCCAGCTCACCCAGATGATCAGCAACGCCGCGGGAGTCGACACGAACCGCAACGACCAGGTCAGCGTCTCGGTCGTGCCATTCAACACGGACGCCGCAACCGCAGCCCAAAACCAGCTGGCCGCGGCGGACGCAGCCGAAACCGCCGCGCGCAACGCGGCCCTGATGCGCACGCTGATCATTGCAGGTGTCGTCGCCCTGGCCCTGATCCTGATTGCCGCCTACGCACTCTATGTGCGTCGCAACAAGCAGAACCGCGAACCCATCGACCTCGGTGAATTGCGCGATTACCCGTCGCTCTCGGCGGTGCCCATGGAAACCCCGAACCCGGAGACCGTTGCCCTGACCCAGGTGGTGCTGCCGCCGCCGGTGGCGACCTTCCCCATCTCGCACAACGTAAAACGCGAAGAACTATCGGCACTGGCGGCCAGCGACCCGGCAAAAATGGCCGAGTACCTGCGCACCGTCATGGATGATCGGAAGCACGAATGAAAGCGCTAGGCCCCGGCGGGACTGCGATGCTCAGTGGCACCCAAAAAGTCGCAATCGTGCTCATGCAGATGGAGAAGGAACACGCCGCCGAAGTCATGAAGCAGTTCACCGAATTCGAGGCAGATGAAATCGCCGGCGAATTGGTGCGCCTTCGCCGCGTTGATGCCGCCACAGTGGAAGACACCATCCACGAGATCCACGAACTTGCCACGTCCGGCCGGCTGAATGCCCGCGGCGGACGCGAAATGGCCGTGGGTCTGCTGGAAGCATCCTTCGGCAGCGACAAGGCAAACACCGTCATGGACAGGCTCTCGTCCTCCCTGGCCGGGATGACCTTCGAGTTCCTCGACAGCGCGGATCCCGCGCAGATCGTGGCGTTGCTCGACGGCGAACTTCCGCAAACCACGGCACTTGTGGTTGCCCACCTGCGCCCGGAAATCGGGTCGGCGGTGCTCGCCAGCTTCGAATCGCCCCTCCGCACGGACATTGCGCGGGCACTGGCCACCATGGGAACGGCGTCCCCCGAGGCCGTGCGCGTGGTCGCCGAAGCCCTGAAGAAGCGCACGGGTGCCGTCATGACTCCGCGCGAACCGGTCGAGGCCGTCGGCGGAATCCAGCCGCTGGTTGAGATCCTGAACCGTTCGGATGTCGCGATCGAAAAGGACCTTCTGCAGTCCCTGGAACAGCGCGACCCGCAGCTGGCCGAGGAAGTGCGTTCGCGCATGCTCTCCTTCACCGACCTGGTGAAGTTCGACCGCAAGGATGTCCAGCGGGTACTTCGCGGCATCAACCCGGCTGTCCTGGCCTTCGCGCTCAAGGGCGCCGGCAACGCGGTCGAGGCGACCATCCGGGAGAACATCTCGGACCGCACCAAGGAAGTCCTGGACGCCGAGATTGCATCGATGGGCCGGGTACGCGTTTCGCAGGTCGAGGAAGCGCGCGCGGATATCGTCCGTGCCATCCGTGAACTGGAAACCACTGGTGAGATAACGATCCAGCGTGGCGACGAAGATGACTTTGTCCTCTGAGACGGTTGGCACCGGGGTGCCGGCGTTCGAACCCGCGCAATTCAGCGAATTGAACACGGCGGAAAACGTCAAACGCCACGAGACCATGTCCCAGACGCATGGCTACGCCACCGGCTATGCCACTGGCATCCGCGCGGCCGAATCGGTGGCGCGCGAGCAGCGCGAACGGCTCGCCCGGGCGCACGCCGCGGCCGAGGCCGCACGGGCAGCCGAACACGCACTGGCGATCGACGCCTTGCGGGCAGCCGCCCGGGCGCTGGACGCCAGGACGGTGCCCGTGCTGGATGCCGCCTCCACCGTCTTGGCTGAAGCCGCCGTGCTCCTGGCCCAGAAGGTCATCGGCAAGGAACTGTCGAACGACGCTTTTGGCGCCAAGGCGGCCCTCGACAGGGCCCTGACGGGCATCGAGGCAAGCACCGTGCGCGAAGTGCGGATGAACCCGCATGACCTGGCATTGCTGGGACTTTCGCACGTCCCCGGCACCACGATCAAGCTTGCCGCCGATGCCACGCTGGCCCGTGGCGACGCCATGACCGCGTTTGACGAGGGGTTCCTTGATGCCCGGATCTCCACGGCGTTCGAACGCGCCGCGATGGTCTTGCGGGGCGAGTCCTGATGGCAACGGGCGGACTCGCCTGGCCAGCGCTGGATGCTGCCTTGCTGGCCGCCGATCCGGTACGCGTCGGTGTGGTCAGTTCCGTGGTGGGGCTTGGGCTTGAAGTGGCGGGCCTGAACGCGCCACTGGGGACGGTGCTGGAGATCGGTCCGCAGAAGGTCGCGGCCGAGGTTGTTGCCGCCCGCCGCGAGACCCTTCACTGCATGCCGCTGGGCGAGCTGGAAAAGATCAGCGTCGGGGATTTGGTCAGCAGCAGCGGCCACGGCGCGCAGATTCCCACCGGAACCGGACTCCTTGGCCGGGTGCTGGACGGACTGGGCAAGCCCATCGACGGCAAGGGGCCGCTGGGGGAGCACTCCATGGTTCCCATGGAGCACGAAACCCCTGCAGCACTTGAACGCAGCCGCATCACCGCCCCGCTTCAGCTCGGGGTCCGTGTCATGGACACGCTCACCGCGGTGGGGGCGGGGCAGCGCATCGGCCTATTTGCAGGTTCGGGCGTCGGCAAGTCTTCATTGCTGTCGATGATTGCCCGCGGAGCCTCCGCCCAGATCAACGTCATTGCCCTGGTGGGCGAGCGCGGCCGCGAAGTCCGGGAGTTCCTCGAAGAGGACCTGGGCCCCGAGGGGCTCGCCCGTTCCATCGTTGTCGTTTCCACTGCCGATGAACCCGCGCGCATGCGATTGCGTGCCGCATTCGTTGCAACCCGAATTGCCGAGTCCTTCCGCTCATCCGGTGCACAGGTGCTGCTGATGATGGACTCGCTGACCCGCGTGGCAATGGCCCAACGCGAAATCGGGCTTTCCGCCGGGGAACCGCCGGCGACGCGCGGCTACCCGCCCTCCACCTTTTCCCTGCTGGCCAGGCTCCTGGAACGCGCGGGCAGCGATGCCCACGGGTCGATCACGGGCATCTACACGGTCCTGGTGGACGGCGACGACCACAACGAGCCCATCGCCGATGCAACCCGGTCGTTGCTGGACGGGCACATTGTGCTTGACCGCAAATTGGCGGTCTCCGGGCACTTTCCCTCGATCGATGCGCTGGCATCCGTCTCGCGTGTCGCGAACCGGGTCACCACGCGGGACCAGGCGCAGGCCGCGGCGGGCCTGCGTCGTGTCCTCGCGGCCCGGCGTTCGGTCCAGGACCTCTTGGACGTCGGCGCCTACCAGCGCGGAAGCAACCCGCTGGCGGACGCCGCCGTGGACCACGAACATGCGATCAACAACTTCTTGCGCCAGCGACTGGAAGAGCCCGTCTCGGGCGAACAGTCCTGGGCCGAACTGACAAACCTGCTGCTTACCTTGGGAGTGAACTAAATGGGTAGGACTTTTCCCCTGTCGGGGCTGCTTCGCCTGCGCGAGCTCCAGGAAAGCAAGGCCGCCGGCGAGCTGGCGGCCGCCAACAAGGCCCTGCGTGGCGGCAAGACCGCGATCAGGAACGTGCAGGAAGCCGCGGGAGCCGGCGAAGAGTACCCGGTGGACTCGGCAACGATGTTGGCCGTTGCCGCATCGCGCGCCTCAACGAGTGGGATGCTGCTGGAGCTCAATGCCCTGGTCGAAACCCTGAACGAGACGGCGCAGTCCGCGGGATTCGAACACCAGCGGGCCCGGGCCGAGGTCAAGGCCCTGGAGAAGCTTGCCAACAGGCACGCATCGGCCCTTCGGCTTGAGGACCTGGGCCGTGAACAAGCCCTGCTTGATGATTTGGGCTCGGCCCGATCACTGGGAAGGAACGCATAGTGAGTTTCAGCGAGATGGCATCGCGCATTGGTTCCATCCAAGGAACCCTTGCCACGGTCAGCGGCGCCGTGGCAACCGAACCTGCCGTCCCACGGACCGTCCAAGCCGTGAATGCGCCTGCGTCGCTCGGCCTGAACCAGGGCGGATCGGGCACGATCAGCTCCGGCGTGACCGCATCGGCGGACTTCACCCAGCTCCTGCAGGAGGCCCTGGATCCGGCCCGCACGGCGCTGTCGGAGCCCAAGGGATTGTCGGGCGATGCAACAAGTTCCCCGCGGATTGAAACAGGCAAGAACGCCGTCAACCAAGTGGACGAAGCACCAATCGCGCGGGACGGGAAGACCGACGGCAGCGACGTCGTGCGGGAGGCACGCAAGTACCTGGGTGTTCCCTACGTGTGGGGAGGGAACAATCCCGACATCGGTCTGGACTGTTCCTCGTTTGTCCAGCACACCTTCCGGGATCTCGGCATCAAGCTCCCGCGTGTTGCCCGCGACCAAGCGAAGGAAGGCACGGAGGTTCCCTCGCTGGCCCAGGCCAAGCCGGGCGACCTGATCGTCACCCGCGGTGGCGGCCACATCGGCATCTACCTGGGCGACAACAAGATGATCCATGCCCCACGCCCCGGGGAAACCGTCAGCATTCGCAAACTATTTGAAACGGATGCACAGATCATGACAATCCGGCGCATTGTCCCGGCAGAATCCACCAACCAAGTGGCGACCAAGACCGTCGCCGGGCCGTCGGTGAGGGACTCGGCAGCACAGGCTGCAGGGTTCACCGCATCGGCACAGCGTGCATTGTTTGACTCGGTGGTGAGGAGCGCGTGATTCCCTTGCTTCTGGGCGCACAGCCCGCACAAAACACGGCGCAGCCGACGAAGGCCGGCTCCGGCGACTCCGCCAACGCCTTCGAGGACCTCTTGGCCTCGATACTTCCTGCCGGGCAAGACACGGCAAGCGCGCTGGACGACACGGTCGCGGAGCCCGAGACCGCCGAGCACGATGCGGCCGGGACGGGCGGCGGCGTGTTTGTCGATCAGCAGATCCAGGCGCGGTTGACGGTGCCCATGCCGGGCATCGTCCCGGTCGAGGCAGAAACGCCGACGATCGTCGACCCGGCAACCTCGGTGAAGCTCGGGGCCGCGGCACCCGGTGAATCGGACATTCCGCCGTTCCTGCTCGAAGCCCCGGACCTGGGAACACCCGCCCCCGCGATTCCACCCGTGGCAGTGTCCTCAGCCGACGCGACGGCCGGATCGACCGAGGCTGCCGTAACCAATCCAGGCGTGATGTCGCTTGCCGGCGGTGTCGCGCCGGACACCCAGGCAAACACTGGCGGGAACGGCAAACAGGCAGCCGACGAGGTTGAAGCCCCGGCAACGGTGTCCGTGGATGAGACCCCGGTCGATGCGCAGGGACCCGCTGTCGAGCTCGAGGCCCTTCCCGCCGGCCCTGCTTCCGAAGGCACGCCGTCCCCGGTGGCGCCATCGCCCGGGTTCCAGGTTCCGGTGTCCCACAATGCGGCACCGGCCCCACGACCGGAGGCCCTGCTTGGGCTCGGCGCCGTCTCCGGCGGCAGAACGATCGCCGTGGAAAACGTGGTTTCCCGCGAACCCCAGGCGCCGCCGATCAACCGGCAGCTGGTGGGCCCGATCGCCTCGCTGGCTTCCGGCCCGCACGGGGAACGCACGCTCAGCGTCAACATT
Source organism: Paeniglutamicibacter sp. NPDC012692 (assembly GCF_042901625.1). Taxonomy (NCBI): domain Bacteria; kingdom Bacillati; phylum Actinomycetota; class Actinomycetes; order Micrococcales; family Micrococcaceae; genus Paeniglutamicibacter; species Paeniglutamicibacter sp. NPDC012692. Next base: position 1,274,415 of record NZ_JBIBDE010000001.1, on the reverse strand, counting down.
GCCCCCGAAGCGCTGGGTCCCGTCACGGTGAAGGCCCACCTCGGCCACGAGGGGCTGAGGGTCGAGCTGACGGCCCCCACCGAGGCCGGGCGCGAGGCACTGCGTGCCATGCTTCCGGAGCTTCGCCGGGACCTCGCGGCAACAGGTGCGGGAACGGTGAGCATCGGCACCGCGACCGACGCCGGAAACGGTGCCGGGACATACTCGGGGGGAGGGCAGGCCTCGATGGCCAACGACCAACGCTTCGGCGGCGGCGCCGCGACCGCCGCGGTTCCGGGACGGCAGCAGGGCGAGGAAACCTCGCAGCTTCCCGCCCAGGAAGCCCGGCCGTCCGCACACGCTTCATCCCACCTCGACGTGATGGCTTAGGAAGGAATCGACCACCATGCCAGTTGCACCCATTGACGTGACCCAATTCGGGACCGGCAACCAGCCCGTCCGCGCGCCGAAACAGACCATGGACGGCGAAGTTTTCATGCACCTGCTGGTGACCCAGCTGGCGAACCAAGATCCGAGCTCGCCCATGGACACCAACGAGATGATCGCGCAGACCACGCAGCTCGCGTCCATGGAAAAACTCAACATGCTCAGCACCACCCAGAACGTTTCCCTTGCGATCCAGCAGCGCACCGCGGTTGCCGGCCTCATCGGACAGGAGATCACGACGGGCGGCAAGGAACCCATCACCGGGGTCGTGACAGCGGTTTCCTTCGCGGGTCTCGAACCGATGCTCACGGTGGACGGCAAGCAGGTTCCCTACGGATACGTCGAGAGCATTCGCTCGGTGAAGACCGAAATCGAGCCGCCGGTAGACACGGCCGGGCCGACGCCCGATCCCAAGCCGGAACAGCGACCCGTCGACGCCTAACCTTCGCCGGCCAGCAGCACAATTTTTGAACAATTCCACGTCCACGCCACCGTAGAAAAGAGTCAGCAACATGCTTCGTTCACTGTATTCAGGAATCTCGGGCTTGCGCGCCCACCAGACCATGCTCGACACCACCGGCAACAACATTGCCAACGTCAACACCGCGGGCTTCAAGTCCTCGTCCATCCAGTTCCAGGACACCCTGTCCCAGATGACCCAGGGCGCAACCACCCCAGGCGCCACGACCGGCGGGCGCAACCCGGCCCAGGTCGGCCTGGGTGTGCAGGTCGCCGGCATCAGCACCAACTTCGGCCAGGGCTCGGCGCAGAACACCGGGCGTTCCTCGGACATGATGATCGCCGGCAACGGCTTCTTCATCACCCGCAACGGCGGCAGCACCTCGCTGACCCGTGCCGGCGCCTTCGACTTCGACGCCAACGGCCGACTCACCAGCCCCAACGGCGGGATCGTCCAGGGCTGGATGGCCAACAACGGCGTCATGCCGGCCGGCGGCGCACTGCAGGACATCACCCTGCCCAAGGACCTCGTGGCACCGGGCATTGCAACAACCACCGCCTCGCTCATCGGCAACCTGCCCAAGGAAACCGCCGTCGGCGACACCATCGTGCAGGACAAGGAAATCTTCGCGGCCGACGGCACCAGCCGCACGCTGTCCATGACCTTCACCCGCACCGCCGGCGGCTGGGACGTGGCAGCGAACGACGGCGCCGGAGCCACCGGAACCGCAACCCTGGCCCTGGCCGCCAACGGAACCCTGAACGGCGGAACCATGAACGTCGGCGGCGTCGCCGTGGATCTGTCCAAGGTCACCGGCTACGCCGGGCTGAAGACCGTCTCCATCAGCGAACAGAACGGCCGCTCCGCGGGCGCCCTGGAGTCCTACACCCTCGGTTCCGACGGCACCCTCACCGGCACCTTCTCCAACGGCGCCCAGCAGGCCATCGCGCAGATCGTCCTGGGCTCGGTGGCAAACCCGGCAGGCCTGCAGAAGACCGGCGGTTCGGGCTACGCACTCACCGCAAACTCCGGTGCCATTGAATACGGTGCTCCGGGTTCCCCGGGCATGGGCGACATCGCCGGCGGCATGCTCGAAATGTCGAACGTCGACCTGTCCCAGGAATTCACCAACCTGATTGTCGCCCAGCGCGGATTCCAGGCGAACGCCCGCATCATCACCACCAGCGACGAGGTCCTGCAGGAACTGGCCAACCTGAAGCGCTAAGCCGTGTTGGAGGCACCGTTGGCTAACGGTGCCTCCACGCCTGCCGAGAGTGACCTCTGAAAGGACGGGTGACATGATCGTTGTTACAAGGCTCAACACGAGTCGCTTTGCGATCAACCCGGACCTCATCGAACGGATCCAGGAAAACCCGGACACCGTTGTGGTCATGGTCAACGGCGCCAAATACGTGGTGACCGAGTCCATGGAAGAGGTCATCGGGCTGGTTATGCACTATCGAGCTTCAGTGGTTTCAAAGGCTCGACTGCAGGAAACCGAGTCCCCGTCCTCTGGAACACCTTCGCATCGATCGAGGACGCCCTAATTGGATCCCGCAACAATCATTGGCCTGCTACTGGCCTTCGGCGCAATGTTCACCATGCTTTTCATGGAGGGCGCCAACGTCTCGTCGATTCTCTTGCCGGCCCCCATGATCATTGTGTTCTTCGGAACCATTGCCGTCGGGATCGCCAGCGGAACCATCAGCGACACCATCATCGCCTTCAAGACGCTGCCATCCGCCTTCCGCGGAAAGATCGCGCCGATCAGCGGGCTGATTGCCCGGATCGTCGAACTTGCAGATGTCGCCCGCAAGAACGGCCTGCTGGCTCTTGAAGCCGAAGCCCACGCGACGAAGGACCCGTTCCTGAGCCGCGCGCTGCAGTCCATGGCCGACGGTATCGACGGGGACGAACTGCGCGACCAGCTCGAAGACGAGATCGCCACGCGTGAACGCACCGACGCTGTCGCACACAAGTACTTTTCCACGCTCGGCGGCTATGCGCCGACCGTCGGCATCATCGGCACCGTGGTCTCCCTGACCCACGTGCTCGAAAACCTCTCAAAGCCCGATGAGCTCGGACACATGATCGCCGCGGCATTCGTGGCGACCCTCTGGGGCCTGGTCTCCGCAAACTTCATCTGGCTTCCGATTGGTTCGCGCCTGCGCCGCCTCTCCGAACTCGAGGTCGAGCGCATGAGCCTTGCCGTCGAGGGCCTTCTGGCCATCCAGGCCGGAAGCCAACCCATCCTCTTGGAGGAACGCCTGCGGGCCATGGTGCCGGCGCACGAGCTGCGCACCAAGGGCAAGGGAGATTCCGCGAAGACCGAGCGCAGCGTGCTCGAAGACTTCAAGGAAGCGGCGTGAGTTCCCGTCGCGGATCACGGCGCGGGCGCAAGGCGCCGGCCGAACACCACGGTCCGGATGAGCGGTGGATGGCCTCCTACATGGATATGGTCACCGTCCTCATGTGCCTGTTCATCGTCCTCTATGCGATGTCCACCGTTGACCAGGACAAGTTCGAGTCGCTGAAGAATTCCCTTGCCACGGGATTCGGCTCCGAAAAGAGCATCAACGCCGATACCGCCCAGGGCATTGTGGTGCCGCCCGAACTGGTCGGCTCCGAGGGTCTGCTTGCCAGCGCCGAAATCGATTCACAGACCAAAGCGAAACTCTTGAAATTGGCCGAGGCCGAGGAAGAAGAGTTGCATGAGCTCAAGGTCCGCATCGACCAGCGGCTCAAGGACTCGGGCCACAAGGGAGCGGCGGACTTCTCCATCAACCAGCGCGGGCTCACGGTCCGGTTGGTGAGTGCCGAAACGTTCTTTGAACCGAACAGCGCCGAGCTGACCAAAAACGCCCGCGAGATCATTGATGCGATTGCCCCGGTGCTTGCGCCGACGAATCGCCACTTTGAGATCGAGGGCTTCGCCGACGAGCTGCGTCCCGTCGACCCGTATCCCACCAACTGGGAGCTGTCCGCCAGCCGTGCCACGGGAGTGCTGCGGGCCATGGTGGAAGACGGGGGAGTGAAGGCGCAGCGCATCTCCTCGGTCGGTTACGGGGATGCACGTCCGCTGAAGGGCGGCAAGGACAACTCGTTGAACCGTCGTGTGGACATCGTGGTCCTCTCCAACCAACCGGAAAGCGTCAGAAACCTTCTGCCGAAGGCATAGGTTCCACCCGGGCCAACGGTGTTTGGGTGTCAATCCCGGAAAATGACTGGAATCCGGCTAACCATATGGCCATGCCCTCCGATAGTGGTGGCAGTGACCCCTATGTCTGCGGGCAACCAATAATGGCTGCCCTGAACCCCAAATCCCCTGCTGCGGCAATGGCTGTCGTCTACGACTTCCGTAGGCCCACCACGCTGGCCCGCGAGCACGCCCGCGTCCTCGAGCTTGCCTTCGAGACCTTCGCACGCCAATGGGGCACCCAGCTCACGGCCAAAATCCGTGTGATGTCCCAGGTCACGCTGGAATACTTGTCCATGCAGTCGTACGACGACTACGTAGCCGGGCTTCCGCCCACCACGGCCATGGTGCTGTGCGAATCCGAGGCAACGACCGCTCGCACCGTCATCCAGTTCCCTGCCGCAGACGCCCTGAACTGGGTGTCCCACATGCTAGGCAGCCCCACCGCCACCGAGGTGCCGGAGCGCAAGTTCACCCGCATTGAGCAAACGCTGGTGCGCGGGCTCATGGATGAGGCCCTCGAGGACCTTCACTATTCGCTTGGCGCGCTCCTGCAACATCAGCTGAGCGTGGCGAGCATCCACCACAACTCGCAATTCGCCCAGGCCGCAACCAAGTCCGAACTGGTCATCGCCGTTTCCCTGCGGGTGCGCGTCGGCGAACGCAGCACCCATGCCAGCATTGCCGTTCCGGCGGAACTGATCCTGCCGCAACTGGGCGAAACCAACCCGACGGGTCCGGCCGAAAACGCCGGCGAGCTGCTCACCCAATCCCTCGCCGGGATCCCGGTGGACGTCGCCTTGGCGCTTGGCACCGCGGCCGTCACCCCGAGCACCGTCTTGAACCTTTCCGTCGGGGACGTGCTGCCGTTGCCGCACCCCACTCACAGGCCCTTTGAACTTTCCGTGGAAGGTCGCCGTTTGGGCACCGCCGCGGCCGGTACCCGGAGCGGCCGGATCGCCGCTGTCGTAGTTTCTACCGAGGAGACCCCCGTATGATTCCCGCACCCTCAGGAACCCCAGTGCTGCATTCGACCGCGCTGTATGCCGCGGCGGCAGAAGCCCTCGCCGCGATGTTGCCGACCCCGGCACCGGTGAGTGCGAAGCTGCACGCCGGCGCACGGGATGCCTCGATGCTCACCGCCATGGGCGAGATCGTCGGAGCAACATTCGTCGGCCAGTTCTCCGCAGATGTGCTCATCTGCGTGGATGCCCCGCTGCTTGGCGGGAACCCGGGCGGCAACGGCTCCCTGATTTCCACCGCCGACGTGCTGCGCCCGGCCCTGGACGCCGCAACAGGCGTGCTGGGCGTGGGCGTGCTGTCCACCGATGCCGTGGTGAGCCCCGAAGCCCTGCTGGGTGACGCGGAAACCGTGGTCTTCGAATTGATCAGCAGCGGCACCGTCATCGGCTGGTTCGCCCTGCGCATCCGCGAAAACGCGGCTGCCGAATCGGCCAACGCCAAGAACGGCGAGGACCGCGAGGACGTCAGCTCCCGCCTGGGCCGCATCAACAACGTGGAAATGGCCCTGACCGTTGAAATCGGCCGCACCCGCATGTCGGTGCGCGACGTACTGAACCTCGAGCCCGGCGCGGTGGTGGAGCTTGACCGTTCCGCCGGCGCCCCGGCCGACATCCTGCTCAACGGCCGACTCATCGCCCTCGGCGAGGTCGTCGTGATGGACCAGGACTACGGCGTGCGCATCACCAAGATCCTCGACGTGAATGAGGGTTTGTCCTAGCTTGGAGAATTTCTTTCTACTGCTGCGGGTGGTCGTCTCGCTCGCGGCGGTTCTTGGGCTCTTGTTCTACCTGCGCAAGCGCCTCCTACCCCGTTTCGGCTCGCCCAACGCCAGCCAGGTCACCATCGTTGAACGCCACGGAATCGGACCCAAATCCACCGTGGTGCTCCTTGACGTGCAGGGACGGCGCTACCTTCTGGGCGTCGGCGAGTCCTCGATCAACGTGCTCGACAGCTTCGAGGCGCCCGAGCCGCCGATTGCCGTTCCCGCGACCGGTGACGTCGCGGACGCCTCCGCCGCTCGGCGTTCGCAGTCCTTTGCGCTGAGCCTCCAGAAGGTCACGGGTGCGCCGGCGGCCGGGGCCGGCCTACCCGACGCTGTCGATCCGGCGGCAATTGACGACGCCGCGCGCCATGCCCTGCCCGGCGGCAAGGCATCCGGGCCGCTGGCCGGTTCGGTGCTTTCGCCGGACACCTGGCGCCAGGCCTGGACCGCCTTGAAGACGGGGCGGTCGGCATGAGCGTCGGAACCATGACTGTTTTCAAGAAGACGAGCTTTAGAAAGGCAATGCCGGGGAAGCGGCGCCTCTTCGGCGTGGCCCTGGCCGTGCTTGCCCTGGGTTTGCTGTTCACCGTGCTGGCCGCGGGCACTGCCTGGGCGGCACCCGTGGAGCCGGCCCCGGGAACCGGTGGCGGCGGCGTCTCGGTGGAGATCAACGGGCCCAACGGCACGCCGAGCTCCGCGATCGTCACGCTCATCGCCATCACGCTGCTTTCGGTGGCGCCGGCCCTGCTGCTCATGATGAGCTCGTTCACCAAGATCTTCGTGGTGCTGGCGATGACGCGCAACGCGTTGGCGCTGCCGACGATCCCGCCGAACCAGGTGCTCGCCGGGCTCGCGCTGTTCCTGTCGCTGTTCATCATGTCCCCGGTGCTCACCCAGATGAACGACCTGGGCGTGCAGCCGTACCTGGCGGGGACCATCGATTTCCAGAAGGCCCTCGAGGTCGGGGTGAAGCCGCTGCAGGACTTCATGCTGCTGCACACCCGCGAGGCGGACATCGCCCTGATGACCCGCGCCGCGGACCTGCCCAACCCCGCCGCCCCGGCCGACGTGCCGCTGACGACGCTGATCCCGGCGTTCATGATCTCCGAGCTGCGCGCCGCCTTCATCATCGGCTTCGTGATCTTCGTGCCGTTCCTGGTCATCGACCTGGTGGTCTCCTCCGCCCTGATGTCCATGGGCATGATGATGCTCCCGCCGGTGATGATTTCGCTGCCGTTCAAGATCCTGCTCTTCGTGCTGGTCGACGGCTGGGGCTTGATCATCACCGCGCTCATCGGCAGCTACAAGATTGCCGGGGGCTGACGTGGACCCGAACGCGGTACTGGACATCGGCCTCTCCGGCCTGGTGGTCGCGGCCAAGCTCTCGGCCCCGGTGCTGATCACCTCGCTGGTGGTCGGCTTCGCGATCTCGCTGTTCCAGTCGATGACGCAGATCCAGGAAGTCACGCTCTCCTTCGTGCCCAAGGCCGTCGCGGTGGCGATCGCCCTGCTGGTCTGCGGGCACTGGATGATCTCCGAAATGGTGCTCTTCACGCACGAACTCTTCGACAAGATTCCGGCCCTGCTGAGGGGCAGCTGACATGCAGGCGGTGCTGCCGCTGGAGTCCCTCGAGGCGATGCTCCTGGCGGCGGTGCGCATGACGGCGTTCATCGTCATCGCCCCGCCCTTTTCCCACAATGCCATTCCGGGGCGCATCAAGGCGACCCTCGCGGTGGGCCTGGCGCTGGCCGTGACCCCGCGGCTCAGCGCAAACTACCAGCCGCAGGACACCGGGCCGTTCCTGGCCGCGGTGGTCCTGGAGCTGGTGACCGGGGCCGCCCTCGGCTTCCTGGTGATGGTGCTTTTCGCCGCGGTGCAGAGCGCCGGCGGGCTGATCGACCTCTTTGGCGGCTTTGCCATGGCGCAGGGCTTCGACCCGCAGTCCATGGTCAACGGCGCGCAGTTCTCGCGCTACTTCCACTGGGCCGCGCTGGCCCTGCTGGTTTCCTCCGACGGCTACCAGCTGGTGCTCGCCGGGCTGTTCCGCTCCTTCGACGCCATCCCGCTGGGCGGCGGGATCGGCCTGGACGCGGTCGCCGGGAACCTGGTGCACGGTGTGGGGCAGATGTTCGTCTCGGCGATCCAGATCGCCGGCCCGCTGCTGGTGGTGCTGGTGCTCGCCGACATCGGCCTGGGCCTGCTCACCCGCGCCGCCCCCGCGCTGAATGCCTTTGCCATGGGCTTCCCGCTGAAGATCTTCCTGACGCTCTCGCTGGCCGGGACCGTGTTTGTGCTGCTGCCCTCTGTGGTTTCCGCGCTGGTGCGATCGGCCCTGAAGGCCGTCGGCGGGGTGTTGGGGGCATGAGCGAGGACTCCGGGGAGCGCAGCGAGAAGGCCACTCCCGAGCGCATGAAGGAAGTGCGGTCCAAGGGCAAGATGACCCGCTCGCAGGACCTCACCGCCTGGCTGGGCATCGCCGCGGCCGCGCTGATGATCCCGGGGCTGCTGGGCCTGGCCGAGGAAGCCGGGCGCGGCCAGTTCGTCGCCATCCGGGCCGTCATCGCCAACCCGCAGCAGGGCTCCGCCCTGGAGGTGCTGGGGCTGGGCCTCTCCTCGATGCCCGCGACGATGGCGCCGATGTTCATCGCCGTGCTGGTGGTCATCCTGGCCACAGCGGCCCTGCAGGGCGGCATCAGGTTCAAGAAGTTCAAGATCGACCCGTCGAACCTGAACCTGGTCAGCGGGTTCACCCGGGTGTTCGGGCTCCAGGCGCTCTGGCAGGGCATCAAGGCGCTGCTGAAGGTCGTCGTGATCGGCCTGGTGCTCTGGAGCGTGGTGTCCTCGCTGATGCCGCTGCTGCTGCAGTCCGGCTCGCTGCCCATCTCCTCGCTGCTGGGCGCCGGGGGCAGCGGCGCCGCCTCGCTGATCCGCGCCTCCGTGATCGCCGGACTGGTGCTCGCGGCCCTGGACGTCCTGGTGGTGATGCGCCGGAACCGGAAGCACACCCGGATGACCCGCAAGGAGGTCACCGACGAGAGCAAGCGCTCCGACGGCGACCCGCTGATCAAGTCCCAGCGCCGCTCCCGCCAGATGGCCATGAGCCGCAACCGCATGATGGCCGGCATCGCCGACGCCGACGTGGTGATCGTGAACCCCGTCCATGTGGCCGTCGCCCTGAAGTACGAGCCCGGGAAATCCGCGCCGAAGCTGGTGGCCAAGGGCGCCGGCAACATCGCCACGCGCATCCGCGAGGAGGCCGGCACCCACAAGGTGCCGATGGTCAAGGACATCCCGCTGGCCCGGAACCTGCACGCGGTCTGCGAGATCGGCGACGAGATCCCGCCCGACACCTACAACGAGGTGGCCCGGGTGCTCGCGTTCGTGATGACGCTCAAGGCCCGCGGCTCCGCGGCCGGCGTGCACACCGTGCCGGGCCCGCCGCCACCGCCGAGCCATCCTCCGCCGCCTCCGCCCACGCCGCCGACCCCCCGCCCCGCCCCCTAAGGAACAAACCCCATGAAATTTGCGAGTTTCTCCAAGATCGCCGTCCCGCTGGGCGTGGTGGGCATCATCATGCTCCTGGTGGTTCCGATCCCCGCCGCGCTGCTCGACGGGCTGATCGCCGTCTCCATCCTGCTGGCCCTGGTCATCCTGTTGACCACCATGTTCGCCAAGCGGCCGCTGGATTTCTCCGTCTTCCCCTCGATGCTGCTGGTGGCCACGCTGCTGCGCCTGGGCCTGAACGTCGCCTCCACCCGCCTGGTGCTGGGCAACGGCTACGCCGGCGAGGTGATCGCCGCGTTCGGCCACATCGCCGTGGGCGGCTCGCTGATCATCGGCTGCGTGATCTTCCTGATCCTGGTCGTCATCCAGTTCGTGGTGGTCACCAAGGGCGCCGAGCGCGTCGCCGAGGTCGGCGCGCGCTTCACCCTCGACGCCATGCCGGGCAAGCAGATGGCGATCGACGCCGACCTGAACGCGGGCCTGATCACCGACACCCAGGCGCGCGAGCGCCGCGCGGAGGTCGCCGCGGAGGCCGACTTCTACGGCGCCATGGACGGCGCGTCCAAGTTCGTCAAGGGCGACGCGATCGCCGGCGTCATCATCATCATCATCAACCTGGTCGGCGGCATCGCGATCGGCATGGTGCAGCGCGGCATGGGCGTCGGCGAGGCGCTGAACACCTATGCGCTGCTGACCATCGGCGACGGGCTCGCCACGCAGATCCCTGCGCTGCTGATGGCCGTGTCCACCGGCATGATCGTGACCCGCTCCAACGCGTCCGACGACATGGGGTCCACGGCCTCGGCCCAGCTGGCGCAGTCGCGCACCGCGCTGCTGATCGCCGGCGCCGCGGCCATCGCGCTGGCCCTGGTGCCGGGCATGCCCAAGTTGCCGTTCGTGCTGATCGGCTGCCTGCTGATCTTCGCCGCGCAGCGCATCAAGGCGCAGAAGGCCAAGGACGCATCGTTGGCGGCCGTGCAGGCGCAGAACGAGGCCGCCGTGCCGCAGAAGGAAACCACCGAGGACCTGATCGAGAAGATGCGGGTGCACGCCCTGGAGATCCAGCTGGCGCCGGACCTGGTGGACGTCGTCAACGGGGGAGGCGACGACCTGCTGGCCCGCGTGCGCGCCCTGCGCCGGCGCGTGGCCATGGAACTGGGCCTGGTGCTGCCCCCGGTGCGCACCCGCGACTCGGTGGACCTGCCGCCGGCCACCTACGTGATCCGGATCGCCGGGGTGGAGGCCGGGCGGGGCACGGCCCCGCGCGGGAAGATCCTGGCCCTGGGCGACCACCTGGACTCGCTGCCCGGCGCCTCCGTGGTGGAGCCGGTCTTCGGGCTGGCCGGCAAGTGGATCCCGGCGGAGCTGCGGCACAACGCGGAGATGGCCGGGGCCACCACGATCGACAGGGTCTCGGTGATCGTCACCCACCTGTCCTCGATCGTGCACACCCACGCCCCGCGCCTGCTCACCCGCGAGGACGTGCGCGTGCTGACCGACTCGGTGCGCGAGGTCAACCCCTCCGCCGTGGAGGAACTGGTGCCCGCGCTGCTGTCCCTGGCCGAGGTGCAGCGCGTGCTGCAGGGCCTGCTGCTGGAGGGCGTGCCGATCAACGACCTGCAGCGCATCTACGAATCGCTGTCCCTGCGGGCCAAGGCCAGCACCGACCCGGAGGGCCTGATCGAGGCCGCCCGCGGCGCGCTGGGCCCGGCGATCGCCGCGACCCACCTGGAGGGCAACACGCTGCGGGTCATCATGATCGACCCGGTGCTCGAACAAGCCATGTTGGAGGGATTGCGCCCCTCGGAACTGGGCAGCCAGATCATGCTCGACGCCCACCGGCTGGAGGCCGTGCTGGCCTCGGTCAAGGACCTCGTGGGGCAGCTGGAAAACAGCGGGCTCTCCGCCGTGCTGGTGTGCGCGCCGGCGCTGCGCCCCGCGGTGCGCCGGCTGGTCGGCGGGCAGGGCGGCGGCCTGGCCGTGCTGTCCTACCAGGAGGCGACGGTCGGCGGGGCCGACATCGAGACCGTGGGGGTGGTGCGCGGTGCCGACGCAATATCGGCTTGAGGCCGAGAACCTGGGCGAGCTCAGGGAACGCATCGAGCGGGAGTTCGGGCCCACGGCCCGGATCGCCTCCGCCGAACGCGTGAGCCAGGGCGGGTTCGGGAAGTTCATGGCCCGGCGCTACATCGAGGCCATCGTCGAGGTGCCCGACGACGATCCCGCGGTCCCGCCGGCCCCGGCGGTGCTGCGCCGCGCCGAGAAGCGGGCCGCCGAGGTCCGGGCCGCGATCGAACCCGCGGTGAAACGGGTTGCCCCCGTGCCCGCCACGGACCCGGGGGCCGGCATGGCCTCGTTGCTCGAGCGCGCGGATGCGCAGGAGGAATTGCTTGCAACGCCCAGCGGCGGCCGCCGGGGGCCCTCGGATGCCCCCGCGCCCCCGGGCACGTCCGCGAGTCCGCAGGGCCGCGCCGGGGAATTCATGCGTCTGCTCGACGGGGAAAGTTTCGCCTTCGAACCGCCGACGGGTGCCCGCGCCGCCGTGCCAGGAGCGGACGGATCCTTGCCAGCCCGGCTCGCCTCCGGACGCCCGCCCGCGCCGGTGGCCGATCCGAATCGCGGCGATCCATCCCGGGCAATCCCGTCGCAGGTTCCCTCCCACCGCGACATCCTGCCCTCGCCGCTGGACGGCCCGGGGGACCTCGTGGCCGTCATCGGGCTGTGGGGCGACGGCGTCATTGCGGGCGCACAGCTCGGCGCCGAGTCGGCCCTGCGGCGCCCGGCCGGGGAGCTGGCCCGGAAGTTCGATGCCGATGCGGCCAAGCACCAGCCCATCACGGACCGGCGAGGCGTCCTCAAGGCGCGCGCTGCGGCGGTCGAGGCGCAGGAGCCGCTGGTCGTCTCCGTGGCGCTGAATCCGCTGCAGCCGCTGCGGGATCAGGTGGAATTGCTGGACATCCTGGGTCCCGACCAGCTGTGGGTCGCCGTCGATGCCGGACGCAAGGGCGAGGACACCGCGGCATGGGTCGGGCACGTCTCCGCGCGCCATCGTGTCTACGCGGTTGTCGCGCTGCACTGCAACGAGACGCTCAGCCCGGAATCCGTGCTGGACTTGGGATTCCCCGTTTTCGACGTCACCGCCCCGACCCCCTAGGCGGGCCGGTCCAACCGCGTGGCTGGGCTATGATTGTGCAGTGCTGGTACTTACCCGGAAAGTCGGAGAACAGGTCCTGATCGGCGAGGACATCGTGGTGACGGTCCTCGACGTGCGCGGGGACTCGATCAAGATCGGTTTCGACGCGCCCCGGGGCATCAAGATCCAGCGCGCGGAGATGGTTGCCGCGGTGACCGAGGTCAACCGCGAGGCCGCCGCAGCCCTCGACAAGGGCGCCGAGGCGCGCCTGCGCGCGCTGTTTGCCGCCGCCCCCAAGCCGACCCGGCCTCCTGCGCCGAGCGCGTAAAAGACCCCGAAATTAGCACTCGCCTTGACCGAGTGCTAATGCTTGCCTAGAGTCATTGGTGGCACTCGTTGAAACAACGGATGCCGTAAAGCCTGAGGTAATTCGCCAGCTGGCACCGCGACGACGGTTGGTATCGCCCCAACGGCCCGTAAACCATTGGTAACTCACGCAAAGGAGAGACGATGTCCGTCTCCATTAAGCCTCTCGAGGACCGCATTGTCGTCCAGCCGCTCGAAGCAGAAACCACCACTGCTTCCGGTCTGGTCATCCCGGATTCCGCAAAGGAAAAGCCGCAGGAAGGCAAGGTCGTAGCAGTAGGACCGGGCCGCGTCGATGACAACGGCAACCGCGTTCCTGTAGACGTAGCCGAAGGCGATGTCGTTATCTACTCCAAGTACGGCGGAACCGAAGTCAAGGTCGGCGGTGCAGAGTACCTGGTGCTCTCGGCACGCGACGTCCTGGCCATCGTCGTAAAGTAGTTTTTCCTCATAAAGCCCCGGCCCCCGGCCGGGGCTTTATGTAGCTTATTAGGAGTAACGCATGGCAAAGCAGCTAGCTTTTAACGAAGAGGCGCGACGCGCCCTCGAAGCGGGCATCGACAAGCTCGCAAACACCGTCAAGGTGACCCTCGGTCCCCGCGGTCGCAACGTTGTCCTGGCCAAGTCCTGGGGCGCGCCGACCATCACCAACGATGGCGTGACCATCGCACGTGAGATCGAACTTGAAGATGCCTACGAAAACCTTGGCGCGCAGCTGGCCAAGGAAGTGGCAACCAAGACCAACGACGTTGCCGGCGACGGCACCACCACCGCCACCGTGCTGGCACAGGCACTGGTCAAGGAAGGCCTGCGCAACGTCGCGGCCGGAGCCGACCCGCTGTCCCTGAAGCGCGGCATCGAAGTTGCCGTCGAGGCGGTAGCCGCACGCCTGGCCGAGAACTCCGTTCCGGTCGAGGGCAAGCAGGTTGCCAACGTTGCAGCCATCTCCGCGCAGAGCGAAGAAATCGGCGAGTTGCTGGCCCAGGCCTTCGACACCGTGGGCACCGACGGCGTCATCACGATCGAAGAGTCCTCGACCACCGCCACCGAGCTGGTTGTCACCGAGGGCATGCAGTTCGACAAGGGCTACCTGTCCCCGCAGTTCGTCACCGATCTCGATCGCCAGGAAGCCGTCCTCGAAAACGCGCTGATCCTGGTGAACTCGGGCAAGATCTCCACCGTGGCCGAGTTCCTGCCGCTGCTGGAAAAGGTGCTGGCCGCCGGCAAGCCGCTGTTCATCGTTGCCGAGGACATCGAGGGCGAGGCCCTCTCCACCCTGGTCGTGAACAAGCTCCGCGGCACGCTCAACGTCGTGGCAGTCAAGGCACCGGGCTTCGGCGACCGCCGCAAGGCCATGTTGCAGGACATCGCCATCATCACCGGCGCTCAGGTCGTCTCCCCGGACCTGGGCCTGTCCCTGGACACCGTGGGCCTCGAGGTGCTGGGTTCGGCTCGCCGCATCACCATCACCAAGGACTCGACCACCATCGTTGACGGTGCCGGGACCGAGGAAGACGTTGCAGACCGCGTCTCGCAGCTGAAGGCCGAACTGACCCGCACCGATTCCGAGTGGGATCGCGAAAAGCTCTCCGAGCGCCTGGCCAAGCTGGCCGGCGGCATCGGCGTGATCAAGGTCGGCGCAGCCACCGAGGTCGAGCTGAAGGAACGCAAGCACCGCATCGAAGACGCTGTGTCCTCCACCCGCGCGGCCCTTGAAGAGGGAATCGTTGCAGGCGGCGGCACCGCGTTGGTCGACGCGCTTGCAGTGCTGGACACGGACGCATCGGTGCTCGCCCTGACCGGCGACGCGGTTGCAGGCGTCGGCATCGTGCGCCGCGCACTGGTCCAGCCGTTGCGCTGGATCGCCCAGAACGCCGGGTTCGACGGCTTCGTGGTGATCTCCAAGGTCTCCGAGTTGCCGGCCAACGAGGGCTTCAACGCCCTGAGCGGCGAGTACGAGAACCTGATCAACGCCGGTGTCATCGACCCGGTCAAGGTCACCCGTTCGGCGCTGCGCAACGCGGCATCGATCGCGGCCCTGGTGCTGACCACCGAAACCCTGGTTGCCGAAAAGCCGGCCGAGGACGACGACTCGCACGCAGGACACAAGCACTAGCACGTAGCCACTGCGTGTCAGCGGCATGAATGCCGCCGGTCCCCGGACCCCGCCCAGCGCGGGAACCCGGGAAACCGGCGGCATTTTGCGTATGCAGCCGGAACCTGCGCGGCAATCGGCGACGACGGGCCGCTGCCACGGCAAAAAACCACGTTTGCTATCGTTGAAAACTCAGGTCCACCGTTCCGGACCTGCTTGATGCAGACAACTCCCCAGGATGTACCCCCTGCTTTCCTTATCTCCCGCTGCGCCGGGCACCGCCAAGGCCCCAGCCGCGTTCAGGCCCGAGCTCCAGGGCCTGCGTGCGCTGGCGGTCCTCTTGGTGATGGCTTACCACGTCTGGTTCGGCCGCGTTTCCGGCGGCGTGGACGTGTTCCTGATGCTCTCCGCCTTCTTCCTCACGGGCTCCTTCGTCAGGAGGGTGGAGACCGGACGGCCGCTAGGCCTGGTCTCCTACTGGCTCAACGTCTTCCGGCGACTGCTTCCGGCCGCGGTCGTCGTCTTGCTGGCGGTCATCGCGGCCAGCATGGCGCTGCTGCCCAAGGCTCGGTGGAGCTCGATCATGGAGCAAATCACCGCCAGCCTGTTCTACCAACAGAACTGGCAACTGGCCCGGGACTCCGTCGACTACTACGCGACCGACCATGCCACGGCAAGCCCGCTGCAGCACTTCTGGTCCCTGTCCATCCAGGGGCAGATCTTCATCCTCTGGCCCCTGGTCCTGGCCGGGGGCATGTTGCTGTGGAAGAAACTGCGGCCTCGCTTCCCGGCCCTGGGCTACCGCACGGTGATGGCCGTGCTGTTTTCCGCGGTCTTCGCCGCGTCGCTGGCCTACTCGATCGGCACGACCGCCAGCCGCCAGGAATGGGCGTACTTCGACACCGGGGCAAGGCTCTGGGAGTTCGCCCTGGGGTCCCTCGTGGCCATCGCGCTTCCGCTGCTGGAAAGGGTTCCCCGCTGGGTCGGCGTTCCGCTGGGCTGGGGCGGACTGGCCGCGATCCTCGCCTGCGGCATGGTGCTGCAGGTCGAACAGCAGTTCCCCGGCTACCTGGCGCTGTGGCCGACGCTTGCCGCCGCCGCTGTCATCCTGGCGCCCGCCAGCCCGTGGGGCGTGCAGCGCCTGCTGGCGCTGCCGGCGCTCGGCTGGCTGGGAAACCTTTCCTACGCACTGTACCTGTGGCACTGGCCGGTCATGGTCTTCTTCCTGGTCGAATCCGGAAGCCAGGACATTTCCCTGGGGGCTGGACTCGGGCTCATGCTGGTCTCCCTGCTGCTGGCTTGGGGCACCACGCGACTCGTCGAATCGCCCCTGCGTTCCTGGCAGTGGCTCGCCGCCAAGCGCCGGCGGGCGGGACTGGGCATAGCCGTACTCGTCGCCCTGGTGTTGGTTCCGCTCAACGGCTGGGAACACCAGGTCAGTGCCGAGGAAAGCCGCGCCGCCGCGCAGGTGCCCTATGACAACCCGGGGGCCGAGGCCCTGCGGCCCGGATCCGCCCCGACCCCCGATCCGCAGGCAGTCATGATCCCGCTGACCAGCAAGCTCGATGAACAGTGGTCGAACTACGGGGACGACTGCGCGGGGGAGTGGGCGCCGGAGGGTGACGCCATCGAGTACTGCCAGCAGGGCGGGGCTCCCGACGCCGAGAAAACCATCCTCCTGGTGGGCGACTCGCACGCCCAGCACTGGAGCGGCGCCGTCGATGTCATGGCGCAAAAGCAGGGCTGGCGCTGGATCCTGCTGACCAAGCCCTCATGCCGGTTCGGCGGCCCCTCGGAGACCCGCGGCGAGGAATGCGGCGCGTTCAACGAGGCCGCTTCCGACTACGTGCTCGGGCACAAGCCCGACGCCGTCATCACGGTCGGGACGTTCACGGCTCTTGGCCCCGACGAGGAGGGACGCACCCCCGGGGAACAGGAACGCGTGGTGCCCGACTACAAATCGGGCATCCGCCCCATCCTGGACGCCGGGATACCGGTGGTGGGGCTGCGCGACACGCCGCGTTTCGTGCTCTCCCCGCCCGAATGCGTGGACAGGTTCGGGGCGGAGTCGGAGAAATGTTCGGCCCCCGAATCCGAGTTGATGGCCGAAACCTCCCCACTCGAGGAGCTCACCGCCGGAGGAACCTTGGGGGAGAATTTCTCGACCATGGACCTGACGGACCTGCTCTGCCCCGAGGGCACCTGCCGCCCGGTGGTCGGCAACGTCTTGATCTACATGGACCAGTCGCACCTCACCGGCGTGTACGCGCGCAGCACCGGCGCCGAGTTCGAGCGCCGCTTCCTCGCGGCCATGGACCCGAACGACTAGAAACATTGGAGGTGATGGGCGACTTGTGACGTGTTGATGCTTTCGCCTGCCCGTCCGCGTACCTAAGCTGGGCCCATGACGCCCCGTGCTTTCCCCTGGGCGGGCAGCAACCGAAGTGGAGACGCGCCATGTACGCCGACGAACAAGACACGCCACGGCTCCGGGCGGAGCCGGACGCACAGCCGGGATGCGACCGGCGGGGATTCCTCGCCGCCGCGCTGGTCGGCGGGGCACTCAGCCTGCCGCTTGCGGGCACCGTAGTCCCGGCGAGCGCGGCCGCGGTCCAGGGACGGGTGTACACGGTCGGCAAGCGCAACACCAAGCTGAACGCCACGTACCCGCGCGCCGAGTTCCGCGGGATGTGGGTGGCCAGCGTGCTGAACGTCGACTGGCCCTCGAAGCCCGGCCTTCCCGTCGCAACGCAGAAGGCGGAGCTGCGCGCGCTGCTGGACGTGGCGGTGAAGCGCCGGCTCAACACGGTGCTGCTGCAGGTGCGCCCGACGGCCGACAGGATGTGGGCCTCGACCCTCGGCGAGCCGTGGTCGAGGTACCTCACCGGCACCCAGGGCAAGGACCCCGGCTACGACCCGTTGGCCTTCGCCGTGGAGGAAGCGCACAAGCGGGCGCTGGGCCTGCACGCCTGGATCAACCCGTACCGGGTCTCCATGGGCACTTCCCTGGACTCGCTGGTCCCGACGCACCCGGCACGGAAGAACCCGTCGTGGACCTTCGCCTACGGCGGCAAGCGCTACTACAACCCGGGGATCCCGGCCGTCCGCAAGTACATCATCTCGGTCATCACGGACCTGGTGAAGCGCTACGACGTGGACGGAATCCACTTCGACGACTACTTCTACCCCTACCCCGTCTCGGGAGTCAGCATCCCGGATGCCGCCACCTACAAGACGTACAAGGGGGCGTTCACCTCGGTGGCCGACTGGCGGCGCAACAACGTCAACGTGTTCGTCCGGGATGTGCACCAGGCCATCCACGCGGCCAAGCCACGGGTCGTGTTCGGGATCTCGCCCTTCGGCATCTGGCGCAACCGCTCGTCCAGCACCCTTGGCTCGGCAACCTCGGGGTTCGAGGCCTACACGTCGCTGTATGCGGACTCGCGGGCCTGGGTGAAGAACAACTGGGTCGACTACATGCTGCCCCAGCTTTACTGGAACCAGGGATTCACGGTCGCGGACTACAACGTCCTGGTGGATTGGTGGGCCAAGCAGGTTGCGGGGACCCCGGTGAAGCTCATGATCGGGGAAGCCACCTACAGGGTTGGCGCCGGCGGGGCCTGGAACGACAAGAACGAACTGAGCGACCACCTGACCAAGACCCGGTCGGTGTCGGCGGTGCGCGGACAGGCCTTCTACAACGCCACCTCGGTGCGCGCGAACTCGCTGAACGCCATGGGCACCCTTGCCGCCGCCCACTACGCCCGCCCGGCCCTGCCGCTGGCGTTGCCGGGCCTGCATGCAACGCGCCCGAACACCCCGGTGATCACTTCGGCCGTCCGCACGTCATCCGGCGTGAAGCTCAGCTGGAAATCCTCGGCCTCGGGTGAGAAGATCCGCTACATCGCCATCTGGAGGTGGGAATCCACGGGCGCCAAGATGCCCAATATCCAGGCCACTGGCAGAAACCTGCGCAAGGTGGTTTCCCGCACGGCAACATCCCAGAGCTGGACGGACACCGGGGTGGTGCGCGGCAAACGCTACTGGTACATGATCCAGGCCGTCAGCCAGACGGGAATGGATTCCGCCAAGGCCAGCGCCATCTTCGTCAAGGCCTGAACCGGCGACCTTGGGTAACCTGTGGTGGATCAAGCCCGGGGGGCAGATGGCGACCTGCTCTTCGCACTGGGTCCGGTTGCTAGGGTCAATTAGTGGGGCCTTCGATGGCCTTGTCTCACGACGCCCGCTCAGTGCGTTCGAACCTGAGGCCCTGGATGGGCAGGTGCGCCTCAAATGATGCGACAGCGCAGGAAAGCGGCCCATCAACCGGAAGGGTACATGGCACCGCGACTCCGGGACTATGCAGCGATTTTCGCGGAAGACTGCCTTTTCTGGTTCATGGAGCTGCCGCGGACGATCCGCTGGACGGTGGCTTGCCTGATGATTGCTGCGGCAGTGTTTGCAGGAAATGCGATCACGGTTTCCGGATACCAGCACCGCCAGCACTATCGGGAACTTGTGGCCGCCGAACCCCATTTTTCCGCGACCTGGTACCAAGGACCTTGGAGGCCACGCGCGGGGCGCGAGCAATGGGTCGAAATCAGGGGACAGCGTGAGGAGCTCGCCATCCAGCTGGAGAGCAACCCGCTGCCGGCGCAGGGGGAACAGATCAAGGTAGTTCGCGATCCGGCGGATCACGAAATCGTTGTACCCGTCGACTTTGAAGTAGGTCCTTGGAATTCGGCTTGGGGCCGCCTAGCCGTCGTGCTGATGGGATTCGGCCTTCCGATCGTGTTGGCGGCAGGGCCTGTGTATCTGCTGCTGGCCGATGAATTCGGGCGCATGGCCAAGTTCGTTGATGTCAGGGTCGGCAAGATATTGCAGATGCCTCCCGGGACGGGGAAAAGACGCCGACCGTAGACCCACGGCTGTTCCCGATCGAGATTTCCGGTACCACGACCCGAAACCACGTGCGCGGCGTTGGATTCATTCGCGGTGCCGATCATATTCCGCGCGGGCCGGCAGTAGCCGGCAAACTAATTGCCGAGCGTATGAATCGCATGCGTCCCAAATCGTCGGCTCAACAAGGCCTGAGAAATTGGCCATATTCTGGTTACCCGGCATGAACTAGATGGCCGGGCTCAGGGAACGACCAAGGAAATAGACTGTGGGCAGACATAGCGGAGGGGAGCAAAGACCCTACGGAAACAAATCGGGGGAATTCGGAGATGAGTTTCTGCCGTTCCTTGCATGGTGGCACAAACACCTGTTCGAACCGATCGGGGATTTCTTTTCAGACGCCGCAGACCGTGTGTGGGGGATCAGGCGTTCGCGGCGCTGGCTCATCTGCGGGGCGTTGGGAGTCCTCACCCTCGTCATCGGCTGCCTGATTGTCGCGGCCACGGCGGAAGGCAACAAACGGGATTTCGCCATCATCACCACGCAAGTCGCAGACGAAGGCGTTCTCGTCGAGGAAGACTATGCGGCCTGCCGGATGGAGATCGACCTGCACGGGCAGCGCGTGGACGCGGGAACCTCGTGCAACACCAGCTCTTCATTCCCCGCGGGAACGAAGGTCTCCGTGGTCCGGGATCCGGAAGACTCCGAACGACGACTGGCGGTTTCTCCAGGGCAGGACTGGCACGAGGCAACTTCCGACGACATCTGGTTCGGCATCATTGCCAGTTCGGTGATTGCGCTCCTGGTTGTGTGGATCGGATACCACATACTGCTGCACCCGGACAGGCCCGAGTCCCCGCTGGACCAACAGCCCGCGGACCCTGCGGCTGGCGCGCCGGAACACCAGCCCAACGCCGCGGCGTCCGCGGCGTTGGATCGCTTCGGGAAATCCTGGGAGTCCAGGAAGGAAGCCGCGGGCAAGGGTTGGATCAATTTCGTCGACATGGACGTCCGGATCCGCGGAACGATCCTCGGTGCGCTGGTCATTGTCGTGACAGGGGCGTTCATGGTCCTTGGAGCCGGCATGAATGCAGACCTGGCCCACGACGAGACCTTGGCCAAGACCCAACCCATCGTGAACACCACGCTGATCGATTTCGGCGGCAAGGGCATGAACCCGGTGGTTCGCTTCGGCACGCAAGCCGTTGAACTCGACTATGGCTTGCGATGGGAAATCTTCCGCAACATCGGGGAGACGGTCCCCGTGGTCGAAGACCCTCATATCGCCGAACGGCTGATCCCGGCAGAGCTGGCGGACTCTCGTGGCCTGTTGGGGACGGTATTGGACAATGTGCCGATGATCATTCTCTGGATCGCAGTCGTCGGGTTCCTCGGGTGGATGCTGATTCCTCGCGAGCTTGCTGCTGTGGGCGAGGCATTCGACGTGTTCCTGCGCAGGGGTCGACCCAAGCCCCGCCACTGACCTTCGGGAATCTCAAGGGGAGATTCAAGGAGAACCGATCCACAGGAGCAGGGGGGAACGGCTTCGCGGCCTGGATCCGGTCGGGAACCCCGCTTCGACGGTCCGGCCGCCCCAAGGCCTGTGATGCGCGAAGTCCCAAGTGACGAGGGGCTTGAAAACGCCAACAGACTCACCGACGTCACAATGACGAAGGCCACCGAGCGACCCATACCCTGAATGTGGCCACATGAAATGAACCCGCCGCAATCCGGTCGGAGCGACAGGCGCAACCTTTGGGCAGACACGGCGAAGACGGTGCGATACCCGGCGACGGGTGGTGGAGATCGTTCATCCATGGGTTCCTGGCTCGCTTTCTCTGGTGCGTTCTGGCGTTGCTGGCGGTGCGGAACTACGTTCATGCGTTCATGAAACGCATCCAAAGCCGGTTGTGGCGCATCCGCCGTCCGTTGCGCTGGGTGATTTCCTGGGCACTCATGTGCCTGATGTTTTTCATACCCGTGGTAATTTCCAACGAGCTAAGCCGCATGCACGCTCGAGACGTGGCGATCGTGCGGACCCAGAACACGGAACAGGGGACGCTGCTCGCCGAAGACCCCCACGAGTGCAGCATGGGCATCGAGCTGCACGGGGAAACCGTCGATGCAGAGACCTCCTGCCACCTGGATTTTTCATTTCCCGTCGGCACCCCTGTTGTGGTGGTCCAAGACCCGGAAAGCCCCGAACGTTTCTTGGTGGTGGCCCCCGGGCAGGAATGGCAGGAGTACGGAGCCTTCGAAACCTGGTTCGGCATCGCCTTCGGCGCGGTTTTTGGCTTGATGGCCTTCTTGATCTGTTATCGCGTGCTCCTGTTGGACGACAGGCCCGCCGTTACGAAGCCCCGGCGCCCCACCACTTTGGCCGACGGCGCCCCGGGCCGGGCACGCAGGGAGGAGTCGCGCTCGCCGGTTTACCGAATGGAAAAATGGTGGGAATGGAAGAAGGCCGCACTGGTGCAATGGTGGACCGCGTTCATCGACACCGATGTCCGTGTTCGCGGCACCATCATGAGCGCCTGCGTCATCGCCCTGTCCCTGGGGTTCCTTGCCCTGAACCTGAGCATGAATGAGCATCTTGGCCGCGACCGGCAGATTGTCAACAACGGAACCACGGTGCAGGTGACACTGTTGGATTACGCGGACGACGGGAGGAATCCCTTTGTTCGCCACGAGACGGCGATGGTCGAGTTGGCATACCCACTGCGCGACGCCGGTTCCCACGAGCCGGGAGAAACGATCGCCGTGGTGGTGGATCCGATGGACCCTGAACGACTGATTCCCGCCGAGATCGCCGAAGAACCGGGCCCCATGGACAGGGCGTTGGACGCACTGCCCATGGTCCTTACCTGGCTTGTTGCCGTTGGCGTTCTTGCCGCGGCTCTGATTCCGAACGAGTTGGTGGCCGTCTGGCAGATGGTGGTCGATTTCGTCCGCAGGGACCGGCCCGAAACTGCGTGACCGCAGCCCATGATTGTGCTCGCCGACCACGTCACAAACCGATTTTGGACACGCCGGTGTGTCGGTCGAAAACGTTGTGTTCACCACACCTGCTCCAAAGGGAATGTCGCCAACCCCGGAACCGTTCTAGGATGTAATCAATCCCCGCACCGGCGTGAAAGGTCCACCGTGACTGAGTTCAACCCCTTTGCCTTTGAAGGCCTCACCTACGACGATGTCTTGCTGCTTCCTGGCCCGACGGATGTGATTCCTTCCGAGGCGGATACAACCACGCGCCTGACCAAGCGAATCAACATCAACATCCCGTTGATTTCCGCGGCGATGGACACCGTTACCGAGGCCCCGATGGCCATCGCACTGGCCCGCCAGGGCGGCATCGGCATCATCCACCGCAACCTGTCCATCGAGGACCAGGTCAAGCACGTGGACCAGGTCAAGCGCAGCGAGTCGGGCATGATCACCGACCCGGTCACCGTGAACCCGGGTGCAACCCTCGCCGAGTGGGACGACCTGTGCGCCCACTACCGCGTTTCCGGCCTGCCGGTCGTCGATGAGAACCGCAAGCTGCTGGGCATCATCACCAACCGCGACACGCGCTTTGTGCCGCGCGAAAACTACATGACCACCAAGGTCTACGAAGTCATGACGGCCATGCCGTTGATCACCGCCAAGGTCGGCGTCAGCCGCGAGGAAGTCATCGCGCTGCTGGGCAAGCACCGCATCGAGAAGCTCCCGCTGGTCGACGGCAACGACGTGCTGCAGGGCCTGATCACGGTCAAGGACTTCGACAAGGCAGAGCAGTACCCGCTGGCCACCAAGGACGAAGACGGCCGCCTGCGCGTCGGCGCAGCCGTCGGCTTCTTCGGCGAAGGCTACGACCGCGCCATGTCCCTGATCGACGCCGGCGTCGACGTGCTCGTTGTCGACACCGCCAACGGCCACTCCCAGGGCGTGCTGGACATGATCGCCCGCCTGAAGAAGGATCCGGCGGCGGCACACGTCGACGTCATCGGCGGCCAGGCTGCAACCCGCGAGGGCGCACAGGCACTGATCGACGCCGGCGCCGACGCCATCAAGGTCGGCGTGGGCCCGGGCTCCATCTGCACCACCCGCATCGTTGCAGGCGTTGGCGTACCCCAGGTCACCGCCATCTACGAGGCAGCCAAGGCAGCCATCCCGGCCGGCGTGCCGGTCATCGCCGACGGCGGCCTGCAGCACTCGGGCGACATCGGAAAGGCCCTGGTTGCAGGCGCTGACTCCGTCATGCTCGGTTCGCTGCTCGCCGGCACCGCCGAATCCCCGGGCGACCTGGTCTTCATGAACGGCAAGCAGTTCAAGGCCTACCGCGGCATGGGTTCGCTGGGCGCCATGGAAACCCGCGGCAAGAACACCTCCTACTCCAAGGACCGCTACTTCCAGTCGGACGTTCCGTCCAACGAGAAGCTCATCCCCGAGGGCATCGAAGGCCAGGTCCCGTACCGCGGCCCGCTGTCCGCAGTGGCACACCAGCTGGTCGGCGGCCTGCGCCAGACCATGTTCTATGTGGGCGGCCACAACATCGAAGAACTGAAGAACCGCGGCAAGTTCGTTCGCATCACGGCCGCGGGCCTGAAGGAATCGCACCCGCACGACATCATGATGACCGTCGAGGCCCCGAACTACCGTTCGCGCTAAGACTCAGTCCTCAACAAAGGCCTCGTTTCTTCCCCTTCCGGGGGACAAACGGGGCCTTTGGCCGTTTGCGGGCCCCTCCGTGGTGGCATTGCGCCGCCACGAGGTTTCCCCCTCCACGCGCTGCACGCAAGGCGTTGGCCCGGATGTCCGGGAGGAGGCGACGCAGCCGAGCGGGGCGAGGACCGTTTCCGGGCAGAGTGCCCTGCCACCGGTGACTGCGGGCAGGCCAAGGCCTATCATGGGGTCAAATGGTGGGTTGACGACGCCGCGACTCGCGGGAACCGGGCCCATCTGGTCAAGGAGTTGGCGATGAGCGACACCGAACAATCCATCAGTCGTTACACCACCGGGGACCTGCGCGAACGTCTCCACGCCGCGCTGAGGAGTGCCGGAAAGGAACCGGCGGTGTTGCAGCCGGCCGATCTGGGGGAAGCTGACCACTTCCACAGCGGAGGCAAGGCCGCCACCCTGGATGTCGCCCAGGCCGTGGGCATCGGGCTGGGCACCCGGGTGCTGGATGTGGGCAGCGGCATCGGCGGTCCCGCCAGGGCCTTCGCGACGCTCGGCGCCGTGGTGACGGGGGTCGATGTCACGAACGAGTTTGTGGTCCTGGCCCGGGAGCTGAACGCGGCGTGCGGCATGGCCGGTTCCATCACCATGGTCCAGGCGCCCGCGCAGAACACGGGGCTTCCCAGCGGCACCTTTGACGCGGCGACCATGATCCACGTGGGGATGAACATTGCCGACAAGGCCGCGGTGTTCGCGGAGGTGCACCGCCTGCTGCGGCCCGGGGGAGTGTTCGGGATCTACGACCTCATGGGAACCAACACGATCGACTACCCGATGCCCTGGGCCGACGAGGCGCAGAGTTCCTACGTGGAATCGGACGAGGCCTACCGAAACCAACTGCGCGCGGCAGGGTTCATCGTCACCGAGGACAACGACCGCAGCGCACTCGTGCTGAAGCTCATGGCCGAACAGGGCGGCTCCCCACGCGGAACCGCCTCACCGCTGGACGCCCCGATCCTGCTGGGCAGCGATCCCGCGGGCAGGATCGGCAACGCAGTCAAGGCCATGAAGTCCGGGGCCATCGCGCCGCGGCTGCTCGTCGCCGTCCGTCCGGTCTAGGCGCCGTCGAGCCGGCCGCGGCACCCGGCCGGCATCGGGCGGAAAACGGCAGGCAAGCATGATTTGAGGCTCCCACGTAGAATGTTGCAGTGGCGCTGCCCCCTGGCGTGCGGGAGAAACCCGCGCCCCCGCGCACGCAAGAAGGACAACACCATGGCTCAGCCTAAAAACTTGAAGAAGCTCACCCGCGACCGCATGGCCCGCACCGGTGAAAGCTACACCACTGCCCGCAAGCACATCCTCTCCGCCAAGCCCGGGCGCCCCGCCAATGCGCTGGAGGCCGCGGAGGCCGCCGCGCTGGCCGAGGAGGCCGAACTCCCCGAGTACCCGGCCCCGGACAACGTCACCCAGTACGACGCCGCCCTCTGGCACCGCGTGCTGACCCAGGCGGGGGTGACCCACCCGCTCACCAAGGAACCGATGTCCGAGGCGCTGCTGGCGGGCCTGGCCGGGGGCATCGGCTTCATGGTCTTCACCTTCCAGTACGAGGACGTCACCACCGCAACGGTCGTCACCCGCGCGCACCCGGAGCCCTACACCTCCAACCTGCTGGCCCGTTGCGGCGCCAAGGTCAACGAGCGCACCACCGGCAGTGCCCGCCTCGCCGCCGACTACCTGGATGCCGGGCTCGATGCCGGCCGCGCCGTGGTGGTGCGCGCCTCCGTCGCCGCCCTGCCGTGGGTCGACGGGGACGCCGTCGAGGAATCGGACTCCATCGACCTGGTCGTCGTCGGCGAACACGGGGACGACCTGCTGATCGACGACGGATCCGGCTCGCTGACCCCGATCAGCCCGGAGGACCTGGCCTTCGCCCGCGCCAAGCGCAAGAAGGACAAGCACTGGCAGGCCTGGATCCCGACCAGCACCGGCCCGAGCGCCGCCGCCCTTGCGGCAAGCGTCCGCGAGGCCGTCGCCCAGACCACCGGGCGCCTGCTGGGCACCCGCGAGCTAGAGGGCATCCCCGCACACTTCGCCAAGAACTTCGGCGTCGCCGGCATGGTCAACTGGGCCGAGCGCCTGCGCGACACCACCACCAAGAAGGGCTGGACACAGATCTTCGATGACCCGGCACGCCTGGAATCCGGCCTGAACCAGATCCTCGGCTTCCTCACGGACACCCGCTTCGGCGGCGTCGGCGCCCTGCGCGGACAGTACGCGGACTTCCTCACCGAGGCCGCCACGCTGCCGGGCCTCGAGCCGCTGGCCGCGCATGCGTCCGACTACGCGCACCTGGCCCAGGACTGGATCGTCTTCACGGACCTGATCGACCCGGACATTGCCGCGGCAGACCGCTCGGCCCACTTCGCCACGCTGGCCGACCAGCTCGAGGTC
This sequence comes from Paeniglutamicibacter sp. NPDC012692, assembly GCF_042901625.1. NCBI lineage: Bacteria > Bacillati > Actinomycetota > Actinomycetes > Micrococcales > Micrococcaceae > Paeniglutamicibacter > Paeniglutamicibacter sp. NPDC012692. The sequence goes on along the minus strand of NZ_JBIBDE010000001.1, from coordinate 1,247,439 downwards.
ATTGCCCAGGCCGAGGAAGCCGCCGCCACCGCACTGGCGCAAACCCTGGCAGACCTCTCCTAGTCGAACCATCCCGACGGGGCTCTCCCGATCGACCTGTCCCGGGGGATGTTTCACCAGCGGGCGTGCCGCGCGACACCGGCACGCCCGCCGCGCACCCGGGCTGGTAGGCTGGTTCGGTGACTTATGAGATTGAAATCGGCCGCTCCAAGCGCGCAGCCCAGGCTTACTCCCTTGACGATGTGGCGATTGTTCCCAACCGTCGCACCCGTGACCCGCACGATGTATCGGTGAAGTGGCAGATCGACGCATACGCGTTCGAGACCCCCATCATCGGCGCACCCATGGACTCGGTCATGTCCCCGGCCACGGCGATCGCCCTGGGCAAGCTCGGCGGCCTCGGCGTGCTGAACCTCGAGGGCCTCTGGACCCGCTACGAGGACCCGACCAAGGTGCTCGAGGAAATCGCCGCGCTGAAGTCCGCCAACGGCGACTTCGACCCGGCCATCACCCGCCGCCTGCAGGAACTGTACTCGGCACCGATCCAGCCCGAGCTGATCACCGCCCGCCTCGCGGAAATCCGCGACGCCGGCGTGACGGTTGCCGGATCGCTGACCCCGCAGCGCACCCAGGAACACTACAAGACCGTCGTCGCCGCCGGCGTTGACATCTTCGTCATCCGCGGCACCACGGTCTCGGCCGAGCACGTGTCCAAGAACCACGAGCCGCTGAACCTCAAGCAGTTCATCTACGAGCTCGACGTCCCGGTCATCGTGGGCGGCGCGGCCGGATACACCCCGGCCCTGCACCTGATGCGCACCGGCGCAGCCGGCGTGCTGGTCGGCTTCGGCGGCGGCGCCTCCGGCACCACCCGCCGCGCGCTGGGCATCCACGCGCCGATGGCCACCGCCATCTCCAACGTCGCGGCCGCACGCCGCGACTACCTGGACGAGTCCGGCGGACGCTACGTGCACGTGATCGCCGACGGCGGCCTGGGCACCAGCGGCGACATCGTCAAGGCCATCGCCATGGGCGCCGACGCCGTGATGCTGGGCACCGCCCTGGCCCGCGCCGAGGAGGCACCGGGCGCCGGCTGGCACTGGGGCATGGAAGCCACCCACGAGAACAACCCCCGCGGGGACCGGGTCGATGTCGGCACCGTCGCGCCGCTGGAGCAGCTGCTCTTCGGCCCGTCGCACCACACCAACGGAACTTCCAACCTGGTAGGCGCGCTGCGCCGCTCGATGGCCACCACCGGCTACTCGGACCTGAAGGAATTCCAGCGCGTGGACGTCGTCGTTTCGCCCTACGAAGCCGACTAGCACCGGACCAATCTCACAGTCGAAGGCGACCGTGTTTCCGTTTCCCGCACCGCGGGCACGTGAAACCGGTCGCCTTTGCGTTTTCCGCCCCACGGTGACGCCCGACGACGCCCGACGACACTCCTGCGGCATCCCGACGGCCGCACCGGCGGAAAACCGGTGTCGCGACGCCCCGCCTCGTGTACGCTTCGACACATGTGAGCGTCGGCTCGGAACCCGCAAGGTCCCGCCTGCCGCACCCGTCCCCGCCCGCTTTCCCCTGAATCGATGCCCATGCCAACACCCCAGCCGCAGCACCCGGCGCCCGAGGCGCAGCCCGTCACCACCGCGGACCTGGTGGTCCTTGAACTCGACGCGCCAAATAGGGAGGCCGCCGTGGCGGCACTCGGCACCCGGCTGCTCGAGGCCGGGCGCATCGCGGACCTCGACGGGTTCCTGGCCGAGGTCGATCGCCGCGAGCACCAGCTGGCCACGGGCCTGCCCGGCGGGATCGGCATAGCCCACGCCCGCTCCGCGCACGCCACGGGCACCAGCATCGCCGTGGGCGTGGTTGCATTCGGCAAGGGCATCGACTTCGGCGCGCTGGACGGCGCCGCCCACGTGGTGCTGCTGCTGGCCACCCCCGCCTCCAGCTACTCGGAGCACCTGAACATGCTCGCGGCGCTGGCCCGGTCGCTGTCCAAGGACTCCTTCCGCACCTCGCTGCGCCGGGCCAACGACGCCGAGGTCATCGCCGAACTGGTCAATTCCACGATCGACTTCTCCACGGTCTGATCCGTCGGCCGGCACGCGCACCGCACGCGATCGCACGCCCCCGGTGTGGCGCATCTCGCGGCGAACGAACGGGCCGCCGGATTGGTTCCATTCGCTCTTGAACGCCCAACCGAAGTACGGTTGTAGGGTGCTGAAAACTGCCTTCAAACCCCGCTGGATCCTGTCCCTGGTCGGCGCCCTCCTGGTTGCCACGGGCTTTGTCCTGCTTAGCCAATGGCAGTTCAACCGTTCCGCCACCGAGGCGCCGCCCCCGGTGACCACCACGGAGAAGCCGGTCCCGCTGACCTCCCACCTCAAACCGACCGAGGTGCTGATGGCCTACAAGGCCGACCAGATGGTCACCGCCACCGGCCGCTTCCTGGACGGCAAGCAGATCCTGGTGAACAACCGCCTGGAAAACGGGCAGCTTGGCTACTGGGTTGTCGCGGCCTTCAAGGTCGACGGCGCGCCCGACGGAAACACCATCCCGGTGGTCCGCGGCTGGCAGCCCGATGAGACGGCCCCGTCCCCGGCCCCGACCGGCGAGCTTTCGCTGACCGGCCGCCTGCTGCCCACCGAGGCGCCCGTCTCCCGGGACCAGCGGAAGGCCAGCTTCGACTCCCTCTCGGTGGCCGAGCTCATCAACGTCTGGGACGTCCCCTCCTACAGCGGCTTCCTGGTTGCCGGCCCCGTCTCGGGTGCCGACGGCGTGGATTACTCGGCCGCGGCCACGGGCCTGACCCAGGTCACCGTCGGCCCGCAGCCGCAGGAGCGCCAGATCAACTGGCTGAACGTCTTCTACGGCATCGAATGGGTGGTCTTCGCCGGCTTCGCCGTTTTCCTCTGGTACCGGCTGGTGGCCGACGACTACCGCCGCGAGCAGGAGGACATTGCCGACGCCGCGGCCATCGCGGCTGGCCTGGACCCGGCCGCCGTCTACCGCGACGAGGTCAGGCTCAACGCCCTGGCCGCCGAGGCCGAACACGCCGGCTCCACCCAGACCGCCACCCACATTCCGACACCCACCCAGAACGAAAACAAGGACCAGAAGTGACTGAGCAAACCTCCACCCCCAAAGTGCGCCGCTTTGCCGGCACCCCGGCCCAGATCCGCAGCTCCGCAACCTTCTACAAGGTGCTGGCCTACGCCACCGGTGTGATGCTCCTGCTGCTCTGCGCCGAGATGGCCATCAAGTACTTCTTGCACCTTGAACTCTTCATCGGCGGCACCTTGCTCGACGGCAGCTCCAACGCCGTCGGCCTGGTCAACCGCGCGGACATCACCGACGGCTTCAACGTCTCCCTGGCGATCCTGATCGTCCACGGCTGGATGTACGTCATCTACCTGCTGGCCGACTTCCGCCTCTGGTCGCTGATGCGCTGGCCGTTCAGCCGTTTCATCACGATCGCACTGGGCGGCGTCGTCCCGCTGCTGTCCTTCTACATGGAAAAGAAGGTCCACGGCGAGGTCGAGCGCGAACTTGCCTCGCACCCGCAGGCTGCCAAGCGCTACTAAGCCCCTTCGCGGAGCCCCTTGCGGCGGCCCCGGCTTGAACCCACCTCGGTGGGCGCAGGCCGGGGCCGCCGTTTGCCTTTCCACTTCTCCCCACATCCGGTGTTTTCCGCTGCGCGCCGGGCCGCCGGTGGAGCACACTCTAGGACATGAGCGCACAGCCAGTGGCCCGCAGCGCGGGGCACACCAACATCGAGGCCCTCGGGCGGCACCTCGCCGCCGCGGTGCTCTCGCTGCGCGCCACCGTGGGTGAGCTTGCCGGGCTCAACCTGGACGCGGCTGCCAGTGCCACCGTCCGGGGCCTGCTGGAACAGGCCCACCGCTCGATCGCCTACGGCCAACTCCGCGCCACGTTCCAGGCGGATGCCTCACAGGTCCACCGGCTGGATCCCGACACGGCCTTGCGGATCGACACGCTGGCCGCGCACCCCGAGGGGCTGGCCGACGGCACCGCGCATGTCCCCGCGGAGGTCCTACGCCGGGGCATGGCCCCGCAACGGAACACCCAGGCCTACCTCCAAGCACACCTTCACATCTCCAGTGCGGAGGCACGGCGCAGGCTCGCCGGAGCCCGGCTGCTCATCGCCCCAGCACCGCCGAACCCTGCCGATCCCACGCCCCTTCCCGGGAACGCCAGTGAAGACCCCAGCTACCCGGTGCTGGCCGAGGCCGCGGCCGACGGCAGTGCCGATGTCGCGGCCCTGTCCCAGCTCGCCGGCCGGCTCGACGCCATGGCCCCGCGCATCGCCCCGCGGCCCGATGCCAAGCAGGTGACCACGGCCATCGAAGAGTCGCTGGTCAACGAGGCCCGCACCGGCGACCCCGGGGCCTGCCACAAGGCGCTGCAGGACTGGAAGGACTTCCTTTCCGATCACGGATCGGCCATCACCGATGAGGAAATCCTGGTCAGGCGGGGCCTGTTCTACCGCGGCTTCCACGACGGCTGCGACGAATTCCTGCTGCGCTGCGACCCCATCGACTCGGAGGTGATCCGCAGCTTCGGCGAGGCCTGGAGCAACCCCCGCTCCCAAAAGTCCCCGCCCCGCCCGGCCTCCGCGCAACCTCGGTCGATGCCCGCTCCGGCCATTCCGTACCCAACCACGCAGGGCGCGCCGCCGGAATCCGGCACGACGCCTGTTCCCGGTTCCACCGGAGTGCCGCTGGGGACCCCGATCCCCGAGTGGGCCATCGCCCCGGGAACCCCTGCCGACAGCATCCCGGTGAGCCAGCTCGAATGCGGCGCCCCGCCCCGGTACCTTGCCGCCAGCGGGCCTCCCGATCTTCCAAGCCCGGTCGAGAACCTGGCCGACGACCAGACCGACGACCGGATCGGCGACCGGACACTCGACCAGGTCGACGGTCGCACCACCCCGCAGCTGCTGCTCGACGCGGTGATCGGCGCCTGCGCCGGGGTGCTGGAGGGCAAGGACATCGGCCAATCCGGCAGCCTGCGCGTCCGCGTCGGGGTCACCATTGACTATCGCACGTTGCTCGGGCAACTCGAGGAGGCCGGCATGACGGACCACGGCCGCCCGGTCCCGGCACCCAGGATCCGCACCCTCGCCTGTAGCGGCGGCCTGCTGCCGGTGGTCTTGGGATCCAAGGGCGAGGTCCTGGACATGGGGCGGGAGGTGCGCGGCTTCACCGCGGCCCAGCACAAGGCGTTGGCGATCCGCGACCGCGGCTGTGTCGTCCCGGGCTGCCACCGCCCGGCGGCAACCAGCGAAGCCCACCACGTCTGGTCGTGGCTCGACGGTGGACCGACCGACGTCGGAAATGGCTGCATCATCTGCCAACACCACCACCTCGCGGTCCACGCCGGGCTCATCACCCTGCGCATGATCGACGGCATCCCGTACGTCATCGCCCGCGCCGGGGAACCCCGCGGCGACCCGGCGCGAAACCTGTTTTGGCATCCGGAGCTTCGCACCCATGGCTACACCGCGCCGCTGTTCACCTGACGGCCCGCCAGCAAGCGCGTGTGACTAGGCTTGATGCCATGAACATCGAACTGAGTCGCTTCCGGGTCCGCCCCGGCCAGATGCCCCTCGTCGAAGAATGGCTGGGGTTCCTGAACCAGAACATGGACGCCGTCCTCCAAACCCTCGACGGGGAGAACATGCTGGTGGAAACCATCTTCTGCGAACACCACGGCGGGGCCGACTACCTGTACTGGTTCAGCATCCAGGGGGAGGGAGGCACAGATGTGCGCAAATCCAAGCACTGGGTCGATGAAAAGCACCTCGAGTACTGGCGGGCCTGCATCGACGACTCCTACGCGCACGTCGACCTCGCGCCACGGGTCACAATGATCCCCGCACGCGTCATGGACACCCTCACGGCATCCGGGCAGCCGTCCGTCTAAGTAGCGTGCGTCACGCTTGGCCCGTTCGAGGTGCGAGTGGGCGTGTCGGGCGGCTAAGCTGGTGCACGTGACTAACACTCCCAGCACCCCAGAGCAAAAGCCGGTTCTGGTCGTCGATTACGGGGCCCAGTACGCACAGCTGATTGCTCGGCGTGTACGCGAAGCCAACGTGTATTCGGAGATCGTCCCGCATACCTTCACCACCGAACAGATTCTCGCCAAGAACCCGGCGGCAATCATCCTCTCCGGTGGCCCCTCGAGCGTTTACGCCGAAGGTGCCCCGAGCGTCGGTGCCGACCTTTTTGAAGCAGGTGTCCCGGTACTGGGCATCTGCTATGGCTTCCAGGCCATGGCCAACGCCCTCGGCGGCGTTGTTTCCGAGACCGGCCTGCGCGAATACGGCGCAACCGATGCCACCGCCACCGGAGCCGCACGCTCCATCCTGGCCGGCATCCCGGAAAGCCAGAACGTCTGGATGAGCCACGGCGACTCCGTCTCCGTCGCCCCCGAGGGTTTCGACGTGCTGGCCACCACCGCCGGCGCACCCGTTGCCGCGTTCGCCAACGAGGCCAAGCGCCTCTACGGCGTGCAGTGGCACCCCGAGGTCAAGCACTCCACCCACGGCCAGGACGTCCTGAAGAACTTCCTGTACAACGGTGCGGGCCTGGCCCCGACCTGGACCGCGTCGAACATCCTGGACGAGCAGGTCGACAAGATCCGCACCCAGGTCGGCAACGGCCGTGCCATCTGTGGACTGTCCGGCGGCGTCGACTCCGCCGTGGCCGCCGCACTCGTGCAGCGCGCCATCGGCGACCAGCTCACCTGCGTCTTCGTCAACCACGGTCTGCTGCGCGAAGGCGAAGCAGAACAGGTTGAAAAGGACTTCGTCGCGGCAACCGGAGCCAAGCTCTACGTTGCCGACGAGCGCGAGCGCTTCCTGACCGCCCTCGACGGCGTGACGGATCCGGAAACCAAGCGCAAGATCATCGGCCGCGAGTTCATCCGCGCGTTCGAGGCTGCCGAGACCGCGATCCTCGCCGAGGCTGCCGACTCCGGCCAGCCGGTGAAGTTCCTGGTCCAGGGCACCCTGTACCCGGACGTCGTCGAATCCGGCGGCGGCGAAGGCGCTGCAAACATCAAGAGCCACCACAACGTGGGAGGCCTTCCCGAGGACCTGGACTTCGAACTGGTGGAGCCGCTGCGCGAGCTCTTCAAGGACGAGGTCCGCGCCGTGGGCAAGGAGCTTGGCCTTCCGGCCGAGATCGTCATGCGCCAGCCGTTCCCGGGCCCCGGCCTGGGCATCCGCATCATCGGTGCGGTCAACGAGGAACGTCTGACCCTGCTGCGCAAGGCCGACGCGATTGCCCGCGCCGAGCTCACCGCCGCAGGCCTGGACCAGGAAGTCTGGCAGATGCCGGTCGTCCTGCTCGCGGACGTCCGCTCCGTGGGCGTGCAGGGCGACGGCCGTACCTACGGCCACCCGATCGTGCTGCGCCCGGTGTCCTCCGAGGACGCCATGACCGCCGACTGGTCGCGCCTGCCGTACGACCTGCTCGCACGCATCTCCAACCGCATCACCAACGAGGTCGACGGAGTCAACCGCGTGGTCCTGGACGTCACGTCCAAGCCACCGGGAACCATCGAATGGGAGTAAGCGGCAGCCGTTCCGGCACGCCGTAAATAGTTCAGGGGGAAGCCGCGCATGCGGCGTCCCCCTGAACTATTTTTATGCCCGAAGTCTTCTGCCCGGTGCCGGCCGTTTCGACGCCCTGGGAGGTGCCGCGGGAATTGCCCCCGTCCGATCCGTCGCGGGGCGCCGGCACGGGCCGTGCGGCGGGGAAACCCCGGTGTGCCCGACGCAATCAAACAAGCGGAACCGCAACGTGTTTTGGTTCGGCACCGGACGCGGGTTTTGCACTACGTTAGTAAGGGCTGAATGTACTCCTGTGGCAACGCCCGGTTCGGGTACGGCCGCATTCAGTTTGAGGGAAGGGACGGTAGCTTCGGTGGCAGAACACCAGCAGTATACGGATGAAATGGTCTCGACGTGGGTTGACTCCCTGGGACCCGGAGTCGGAACCGACACGCTGCTCCGGTATGCACCCTCGGCGTCGAACAGCATCGACATCACCCACGCCCACCCCTCGGGCCTGGCCCAGTTCCTGGCCGGCCGGCGCACCCGGCTCTCCACGCTGCTGCGCGACTCGGACCAGTACGTTTCGGCCCGCCGCACCGCCGAGGCGCTGCGCGGGAAAATCCGCGAACTCTGGGACGAACGCGGCATCGACGTCGGCTACCTCTCCGCGGGCCTTGCCAACTGGCGCGCCGTGCACGAGGGCCGCAGCGAACAGTTCAACGCCCCGATCATGCTCGGGCGCATCGTGCTCACGGTCCGCGAGGACCAAGAGGACTACGAGATTCAGCTCATGGGCCGCGCCGAGTTCTCCCCGGCCCTGCTGCGCTACTTCAAGCGCCAGTACCACCTGGACATCGACGTTCCGGCGATCAACGCCGCCGCCTACTCGATCGCCCGCTTCGACCCGACCCGCGGCATGGACGCGTTGCGCCTGCAGGTCGCCGACACCGGCGGCATCGTGATCGCCCACCAGCTGCTGATATCCACCTTCGCCGACCTGGCCGATCCCGCCGACCCGGGCACCCTTGACCTGCAGCACCCGGTGCTTGCCTCGCTGCTGGCCGCCGAGGAGGGCCGCGCCGCCGGCACGCCCGCGAAGCTTCCCGTCCCGGAGGTCGCCGCCCGCACCAGCGACGACCGGGACCCCGCCGACGAGCTCCTGCTGCTCGACGCCGACGAATCCCAGCAGCGCGCGCTGGACCTCATCGAGGCCGGAGCCTCGGTGGCGATCAGCGCCCCGGCCGGCAGCGGCCAGACCCAAACCGCGATCAACGCCGCGGGCGTGCTCGCCGCGGCCGGCAAGCGCGTGCTGGTGGTGGCCGAGCGCCGCTCCAGCGCCGAGGAGTTCGTGGCGCGCTTCGCCGAGCTGGACCTGGTCGGCACGGCCCTGCTGCTCTCGCCGGAGGACGATCCGGCGGCCCTGCGCGAGCTGCTGACCCGGGCGATCCTGCGCAACGAGCGCGCCGCCGAACCGCAGCTGGGCAAGCTGCACGAAAAGCTGCGCGAGCACCGCCACGCCCTGCTTGACCACGTGCGCTCGCTGCACAGCACCCGAGCCCGCTGGGGCTGCTCGCCGTACCGCGCCATGCAGGAACTGGCCCGCCTCTCCTCGCTGGACCCTGCCCCGGCCACCACCGTGCGGTTGAAGCGCTCGGTGCTGGATTCGATCACCGACCGCGCGGCGACCACCGTCCAGCTGGCGCGCGCCGCCCAGCTCGGCTCCTTCGTCAGCGCCTCGGCCACCAGCCCCTGGTACGGGGCGCGCCTGCGCAACAAGCGCGACACCGACACGGCCCTGGAGCTTGTCACCGGGCTGCAGCGCGACCTGCCGATCCTGCGCGACCACATGCTCAAGGTCGCCGAGCACTCCGAAATCCGGCTGGCCGACTCCTACAACAAGTGGGGCGAACAGCTCGAGCTGCTGCTGGCGGTGCGCGGCTCGCTGGACAAGTTCGAATCCGACATCTTCGACCGCCCCGTCGAGGACCTGATCTCCGCCACCGCGTCCTCCGCCTGGCGCCGGGAGCGCGGCATCGAGATGAGCTCGATGACCCGCTCGCGGCTGCGCAAGGTCGCCAAGGACTACGTGCGCCCCGGCATGCACGTCGCGGACCTGCAGTCGGCGCTCGAGGCCGTCCAGGTCCAGCACCTGGCCTGGCGCCACCACGCAACCAGCCAGCGCCACCCGATGGTCCCGGCCGGACTGCTCGACGTCAACGCCGGCTACCAGGACGCGGGCTCGCGCATCGACAAGCTTGCCACGCTGCTGCCGGCGGCCGCCGGGGACAGGCTGCGCGACGAGCCCGTCGAGCGGCTGCTGGCCCGCATGGACTCGCTGTTGGAGAACAAGGGCGAGCTGGACCAGCTGCCGGAGCGCACGCTCATCATGGAGCAGCTCGCAGAGCAGGGCCTGGGCGAGCTCATTGCCGACTTCCGCGAGCGCAACCTCGGCGCCGACGCCGTCGGTTCCGAACTCGACCTCGCCTGGTGGCAGTCCGCGCTCGAGGCGATGATCTCCGGCGACGACTTCCTGGCGATGAACGACGGTGCCAAGATGCGCCGGCTCGAGGCAGAGTACCGCATCACCGACTGCGCCCACGTGGCCTCCGGGGCCTCGCGCCTGCGCTGGTCCCTGGCCAAGGCGTGGAAGGCCGCACTGGCGGACCACCGCGCCGCGTCGCGGGAGCTGCGCGCCATGCTCAAGGAGGAAGAGCCGAGCATCGCCGCGCTCTGCGCCCTGGGCGACGACCTGGTCAACTCGCTGTGCCCGGTGTGGGTCGGCTCGCCGCTGCTGGTCCCGGCGACGGTTCCGGCGTCGATGAAGTTCGACGCCGTCATCCTGCTGGAGGCCGACTCGCTGTCGCTGCGCTCGGTGCTCGGCTCGATCTCCCGGTCCACGCAGATCATCGCGTTCGGCGACACCATGATGGGCGCCCCGAACCCGTTCGAGGTCTCCGTCGACCCCACCGCGCACACCCGCGCCGAACGCACCCCCATCTCCGCGATGGAATCGCTGGAACGGATCCTGCCGCTGTGCCGGCTGGGCACCGTCTACCGCGGCATCGACGAGGGCCTCACCGAGTCCCTCTCGCATGCGTTCTACGCGGATTCGCTCTCCAGGCTGCCGGCCGCACGCTCGCTGGGCGCGGGTTCCCCCGCGCTGCGCGCCGAGTACGTCACCGACGCCACTGGCTCGCTGAGCACCAACGGGGAATCGGTCGAAACCACGGTGGCCGAGGTGCGGCGAGTCGTCGACCTGGTCTTCGCGCACCTCTCGCAGCGCCCCCTGGAAACCCTCGCGGTGATCGCGGGCAACCGCAGCCACGCCGCCGCCATCGCCGAGGGCATCCGGGTCCAGCTGCCCAACCACCCGTGGGCCACCAAGTACTTCCGCGCCGCGAAGGAACGCTTCCTGGTCACCAGCCTGGACCGCCTGGCCGGCCTGCAGCGCGATGCGATCATCCTCGCGCTGGGCTACGGGCGCACCACCCACGGCAAGACGGTCCACGACTTCGGCGCCCTCTCGCTGCCCGGCGGCGACGAGCTGTTCGTCAACGCCGTCACCCGCGCCCGCACCAGCATGACGCTGGTGTCGGCGTTGCGCCCGCAGGACGTCGACCTCTCCCGCATGCGCTTCGGCGCACGCCGCTTCCTGGAGCTGGTGGGACGGGTGCTCGGCGGGGACTCGGGCATGACGGCGACCGCCGCGCCGCTGCAGGACGCGCTGGTCACCGACCTGATGGGCCGCCTGGAGGAACGCGGATCGCTCGTCACCCAGCACTACCGCGGGGTGCTGGACATCGCGGCGCACGCCGTCGACGTCACGGGCGCCGGCACCACCGCCCCGCTGGCGGTCGTCTACGACGGCACGCAAAACTACCGCAGCCTCTCGGTGCGCGAACGCAGCCGCCTGCGTCCGCAGCTCTTCGAGGCCCTGGGCTGGCGCTATGTGCCGTTGTGGACGATCGACGTGTTCTCCGACCCGGGCCAGGTCGCCAACACGCTGGCCGGCTACCTCGGGCTCGAGCCCGCCGACAGTGAATCCCAGAGCGCCTCGGTCTAGGAGCCATGGACGAGCAGCAGGCCCCGCGGCCCAGGAAGTCGCGGCGCTACACGGCACCCCCGCAGACGGTCAGCGACTCCGTGGTGCTCGGCGTCTTTGAGATGCCGCACGGTGCCGGCCGCCCGGACCCGTCGCGCCCGCCTGCAACGCCGCAGCCACAAGCGGCCAAGCGTCCGGCAGGCCCTGATGAGGCACCCCCCGCGGAAGGCGATGCGGGGGACACGCAAACCCCGGCCCGCGGTCGGGACGGCGGCGCGGCGGCCGGAAAGACGGCCAAGGCCAAGCCAGGCAAGAAGGCCGGCACCGGCCCCGTGCTGCCGGAACGCGCCGCCGAGGACGACCCCCGGCGCTGGGGTGACACCGAGGACGACCTCGGCGAATGGATGAGGTCCCAGCGCCCGCCGCACTGGGACTGATTTCGCCGTAAACGGCAACCTGCACCCCACAACCAGAACCTCACAGCCAGGGCCGCGCAACCGGTGGCCCGAAACAGGCAACCCGGAGCCAGGCTGCCGGGTATCTCGCACCGGCGGCCGGGGCTACGGATTGACCAGCACCACGGCGAGCTTGCCGCGCTGCGGTGCCGCGGAAAGCGACTCCGCGATCCCGGAGCCCGCGGCCACCACGATCAGCCCGGCCTCGTCGCCCGAGCCGGAAGCTCCCCATGGGCCCTGCTGCGCCGCGTCGGGCTGCGCCCCGGTCCACAGAACCGCCAGGCCGCGCGCCAACACCCGTGAGGTCACCGACGTCTCGAACCCGTTTCCCTCGGTCAACACCACATCCACGCGTTGCCCGGCCCGCAGCAAGGTCGCGGTCTGGGCATCGTCGAGCCGCAGCGGAACGGCAACGGTTCCCGGGGGAGTGCCGGCAAGCAGGCCGGGCCCGATGAGCATCGTCCCGAGCAGCGGGCTGCCGGCCAGCAGCGGGATCGCCAGCCGCGAGCCGGCCACGGGCTCCGTCGTGCCGAATCCGCCCGCCGGAAGCAGCGACCGGGAAACCGGGGCAAGCGCCAGGTCGGAGTCAGCGAGCAGCGTCCCCGCCGGCAGGTCCCGGCCGGCCACCAGCACCCGAACGCGTTCCTCGGTCTCGGGCGCCAGCGCGGCCAGGGAGGTCGCGACGGCCAGCATGGCCGCCGCCCCGGCCAGCACCCTGCGGTACTTGGCGAACAGTTCCCGTCCCGATCGCCCCGGTTCCCGCCTTCCTTGCCGGGCACGGGGCCCGCGCATGCCGGTGTCCGCGGGCCCCTGTCGGGAATCGCGGACACCGGATTCGTTCGTGCGCCGAAGTGAAAACATGCGTTAAGCAAGCCATGGGTGGACACCCGTGAAGGTGTCCACCCATGGCGGTGGTGCAAATCCTGTGTGCGCATCGTCGCGGCACCGGCTGTGCGTGGAAGTCCCCGCAAGCCCCGCAACGCCGAAGCCCCCCCGGACGGCGTCGCCGGTGGCGGCCGTCGGGGATGCCCTCGCTAGGCGGAGGTGCTTGCGGCCGGCACGCTGGAGCTGCCGGAGGAACGCGAATCGTTGCGGTAGAAGCCCGTGCCCTTGAAGACGACGCCGACGCTGTTGAACTTCTTGCGCAGGGCGCCCTCGCACTCGGGGCAGACCGTCAGTGCTTCGTCGCTGAAGGACTGGACAACCTCCATCGCGTGGCCACAGTCTTTGCAGGCGTAAACATAGGTAGGCATCATGATCCTTTCGCAAGATGAAGCGTGCGGTTCCGCACGGAGCGCCCGGCACACAACGGCCTGGGGCGGATCCTGCGGGGTGGGTCGGCGGGGGTGGATACCTGCCACGGATTCAATTCTAACGTACGGCGAACAGCTCACACGGTGAGGTTGCGCACGCCGGAGGCTGTCGCCACCGCGTCGACCCTCTGGTCGAAGGGGTCCACGGGGAAGGAACCCGCGGCCACAAGCTCGTGCTCGAAGACCATGGCCAGCAGTTTCGGCACCCGGCCCAGGCCTGCCATCGAGGCGATGAACCTGTCGTAGTAGCCGCCGCCCTGGCCCAGCCTGTCGCCGTGCTCGTCGACCGCCTGGGCAGGGACCAACACGACGTCCACCTGGTCCATCAGGTCCGCGGAAAAGCGTTGGCCGACCGGTTCGTCGATCGGCGCCACGGCGCTGCGGGCCATCTCGACGCCGGGGAACCAGCGGACCCAGGAGAGCCGGCGTTCGGGTTCGCACACCGGGACATAGACGGTGTAGCCGGCCGCATCCAGCTGCTCCAGCAGCAGCCCGGTGGGCGGCTCGGTGCCGTAGGACAGGAAGCAGGTCAGCGTCTTGCGCGGGGCGTGCTCGGCAAGCCACGGCAGCAGGTGCCCGAGCAGCAATCCCATCTGTGCATCGCGCTCGGCATCTCCCAGCGCCCGGCGCTTGGCCCGAAGCAGCGTGCGGATCTCGTCCTTGGGGTCATGTTCATTCACGATCCCCAGTCTAGGACCCGGCCGTAGCGCTCGATTGACTAGGATTGGGGCATGCCCGAATTCGACCGTCACTGGCCAGCCACCGTGGAGGGGCCCAACCTCGTCCTTCGTCCCATGCGCCTGCGGGACAAGGGCGAATGGAGCGCCCTGCGCCGGGCCAACGCCAGCTGGCTGGCACCCTGGGACGCGACGGTCCCGGACGGCAACGGCTACCCGGCGAACTTCGCGGCGATGGTTTCGAGCCAAAACCGGGCCGCGCGCAACGGCCAGTGCCTGCCCTGGGCGATCACGCTGCCCAACGACTACAGCAAGCGCGCGCCGATGGTCGGCCAGCTGACCGTCTCCTCGATCATGTGGGGGGCCGCGCGCAGCGGATCCATCGGCTACTGGGTCGATGCCGGGCATGCCGGGCAGGGCATCGTCCCGGAGGCCGTCGCCATGGCCACCGACCACTGCTTCCGGGTCGTGGGCCTGCACCGGATCGAAATCAACATCCGGCCGGAGAACGGGCCGAGCCTGCGCGTCGTCGAGAAACTCGGCTTCCGCGACGAGGGGCTGCGCAAGAGCTACCTGCACATCGACGGGCAATGGGCCGACCACCGGACCTTCGCGCTGACCAGCGAGGAAGTCCCTGAGGGGCTGCTCAACCGCTGGGCGGTGCACCGTACCAAACACTGAATCGGCGGCCAAGCCGGCCGGCAAGCGGGCTGGGCGCCCGCGCCGGCGACAAAACCGTCGATTTTCCGATTTTGTATGCAGTATTGCCGGACACACCGCGTCCAATGCCGCGTCAGCAGCCCATACATGCTTAATGTTGGTTGACGTGGACGTTCCATATTTCATGACGTGGCCCGCTCACCCGGAACCGGGTGCCGGACACGCGCAGATAGGCAAAGACCACATGCGGGACAAATGCCGGCGGAGAGCCTGATCTCCTCGGCATCCGCACCAGCAGTAGTCGTCCACCGACGGAGGAGCATCATGGCACCGGCAGCACCCAACGCTTCAGCCGCGTCTGGCACGCAGGGGCAAGCCCCCCTGCGGATCCACTATGACCGCGTGGCCATTGCGTTGCTCGGGTGTCTCTCGGTCATCGCGGTCGTCATCGGCGGAATCCTGGCGATGGCCGGCCTGTTCTCCGGGTTCGTTCCGATGGCCGGGCTGTTGCTGGGCGTTGCAAGTTTCGCCGGATTGCGCGCCCTGGCGGTGCGCGATCGCCGCGCCAAGCTGCTGACCCGCATGGAATCCACCCGCCGGCTGGCGATGGAACCCAAGGCCGAGCCCGTGCAGCAGGCCGTGAAAAAACAGCAGGCCGTTTTCGATGCCCAGCCGGATTCCAACAAGCAGCCGCCGCGCCTGACGGTCGAGGAGCTGCGCGCCGAGGCCCTGCGCATCGCCAACAACGGTGCGGCCGTGCAGCGCCCCGAGGGCTGGAAGCCGACCGAGGTCCCGCTGCCGCAGTACGTCGTGGCAAACGCCGTCAAGCGGCCCGCTCCCGAAGCGCTCGAGGTCGAGCCGGAAAAGAAGCCGTCGGCCAAGACCAGCCTTCGCGCGCAGGAAGCCGGGCAGCGCCTGGCGGAGTCCGTGGAGGCCGCCGAAAGCCCGGTCGATGACTCGTCGACCGCCTCGATCGATGCCGCCGCGGCCAAGGTCCGCCTCGAACGCGCTTCCCGCACCGGGGACCGCATGAACCTCGACGACGTCATGCAGCGCCGCCGCGCCTAGCCGGCGGCAGCCGCAACCGGCCGATGCAAACCGATACCAACCGATGACCACGGAAGACCCGCAGGCCGACCGGGATGCCGGGGAGCTGGCCGCCCTGACGCCGGCGATCCCGCGGCTCATCGAACTGCTGGGCGGCACACCCGTGCACGGGGCGTGGGACTTCAACGAACACCAGATCCGCCTGCAGCACCGGCCGGGAGCCGGGATCAGTGCCGTCTACCGCATGCCGGTCGGCACCGGGTTCGCCGAACTGGGCGTGAGCACCGAAAAGATCCACATGCCTTCGGCGCCCAGCGTCGAGGTTCCGGACCCGGGCACCGGATCGACGGTCACCGTCACCGGCTGGATCCACCCGAACGACCCGATGCTTCCCGGGCTGTCCACCGCCCTTGACGGCCCGGCGGTCACGCGGCTCTGGGGTCAGGGCGACCTGCTGGGCGGCCTGAGGACCGTGGCCTACCGGCCGCTGCGCCGGGCCGTTGTCCGGGTCTCGTTCGTCACCCGCGGGCCGGTGCGCATCGAACGGACCCTGTACCTGAAGGTCGGCCGCGAACACGCGAGCGCCGCCCTGCTCAAGCGCCACCTGCTGATGGAGGGTTCCGGCGTCCCGGTGCCACGCGTGGCCCGGCCGGTGGTCGCCGGGATACTGGCGTTGGAGGAGGGAGTCGGCGAGGGGCTGGCCGCCGCTATCCGCCGGGACGCCGGCAACGACCTGTCGCCGGGGGACTTCACCGCCCTGCTTGATCGGCTCCCGCCGGAACTGATGGACCTGCCCGCGCGGCGGGCGTGGAGCGACGGCATACTGCGCTACAGGCAGGCCGCCGTCCTGGCGCTTCCGGCGCACCACGAGCGGATCGACGTGCTGGTGCAGCGCATCGGGCACCACGTGGCGCACTCCGACCGCGGCCCGCTGGTTCCCGTGCACGGCGATTTCTACGACGGCAACATCCTCATGCGAGGGGGCGCGATCTCCGCGATCCTGGACCTCGACTCGCTGGGCCCGGGCCACCGCGTCGACGACCTGGCCTGCTTCCTGGGGCACCTGGCCGTCCTGCCGAGCATCAGCGGTAAGAACCTTCCCGCGGCGGCCGCGCTCGAGCGGTTCGGCGGCGTTTTCGAGCGCACCGTGGATCCGGTGGCACTGTGGGCGCGCGCCGGGGCCGTGGCGCTGACCCTGGTGGCGGGTGCGCGCGTTGCGGGATCCGATGCCTGGATCCCGGCGGCCGAGGCCCGGCTGCGGGTGGCCGAGGAATTGGTCGACAGGGCCGATCGCAGCGGCCAGGGCTGACCGGGAGGACGGAGCGGTTCCGGACGGACGGGACGGCTCCGGCGGGGCAGGCTAGCCCAGCGGTTCCTCGGGCACCGGCCCGCCGTGGCCCTTGTGGTGGCCGAACACCAGGGTGGTCTCGGTGTGCCCGACCGATTCGTCGGTGGCCAGGTTGTCCAGCACCCAGTCACGCAACGCCTCGGTGGAGCTGACGGCGATGTGCAGCAGGTAGTCGGTGGCCCCGGAGACGTGGAACATCGAGAGCACCTCGGGCTGCTGCGGCATCTTCTCCGTGAAACGGTCGATCTGCACGCGGTCGTGCACGCGCAGGCGCACCGAGATCAGCGCCTGGACGCTGCGGCCCACCGCCGGCAGGCTCACCTCCGCGTGGTAGCCGGTCAGCACCCCCCGCTCCACCAGCGAACGGGTACGCAGCAGCGCAGTCGACGGGGCGATGCCCGTGCGCTGGGCCAGCATGGCGTTGCTTATGCGCGCGTCGTTGACCAATTCCTGAATAATTCGACGGTCAACCGCGTCAAGTTCGGCCGGAAGTTGCGGGGAAGAAGAGAATGCCATGCAGATATTCCATCACAGTTGTGCGACCTTTGGGACTGCGGGAGGCAGGTCGGTTGGTGCCACGCCATAAACTGGTTTCATGACCAACCCTCCAAACGCCGGGCTTCGAGACTTCGAGACCCGGTTAGCCGCCTATTGTGTCGTGATTCGCGACGAGAAAATCCTGCTGGCACTGTGGGACATGCGTGCCCGCCAGGCCGATTTCGTGCCGCGCTGGACGTTGCCCGGCGGGGGAGTGGAGCTCGGCGAGAGCATCGAATCGGGTGCCGTGCGCGAGGTCGAAGAGGAAACCGGGTACACGGTGCGGATCGAGGACCTGCTGGGTGTCGACTCCGGGCTGATCCCCGCCCACAAGCGCTTCGGCGACACCGGCCTGCCGATGCAGACGGTTGCCGTCGTCTACACGGCCAGCGTCACGGGCGGCGAGCTGAGTTTCGAAGCCGAGGGCACGACCAGCCAGGCCGCCTGGTTCCCGCTCGATGCCGTCGCCTCGCTGAACCGCACCGACCGGGTCGACGACGCGATCGCGCTCTACCGCGCCAACAACATGAAAGACGCCAAGTGACACAGGACGGACCGAAGCCCAAACAAGAGCCCAAACCCGGGTCCGCATCCGGGCGCCGCGTCGTGCTGGCAGGCCTGGCTGGGCTGGCCTGCGGCGCCCTGCTGCTGAGCGCCTGCACCACCAAGCCGCAGGTGCAATCCTCGCAGAGCGCCACCGTCCGCGAGCTGGTCTTCGCACGCACCGCGGACGCCACGTCCACGACCCTGGCCAACGCCTACGTCGGAATGCTGGAAGCCGCAGGGATCCAGGCCAAGGTCGGTGAACCGGTGGCCGACCCCGTCGCCGAGGTCCTCGACGGCAAGGCCGACGCGGTCGTCGCCGGTTCCGGCGACCTGCTGGCGGCCCTGGACAAACAGGCCCCCGCGGGCTCCGCACCGGCAACCGGCTCCGGATCCCCGTCGGCACCGGCAACCGGCTCCGGATCCCCGTCGGCACCGACCCCCGGCACCGTGCCCCCGCCCAACGCGGAACAGGTGCTCAAGGCCCTGCACGGCATGGACCTGGGCGGGTTTGCGCTGCTGGATTCCGCCGAAGCCACGCGCACCGGCACCCTGGTGGTCACCGCGGCGACCAGTGCCGGCATGAACCTCTCCACGCTGGCGCAGCTGCCGGCGCTGTGCCCGGAGCTGGACCTCGGCGTCCCCAAGCCGCTGTCCGCCGGCCTGCTTCCCGTGCTGGAGGACATCCATGCGTGCAAGCCGCACCACGTGGTGCAGGTCGTGCCGCAGGACGAAGCGCCGGTGGGTCCGCTCATCACCGGCCAGGTGCAGGTGCTGGCGACGACGTCGGACAACGCGGGCATCCAGGACAACGGCCTGGTTCCCGTGCAGGACGCCCAGACGCTGTTCACGCCGCAGACGCTGACCCCGTTGACCACCACCAGGCAGATCGGGCAGGACGCCATCGACGCGATGAACAAGGTCAGCGCGGCGCTGAAGCAGGAAGACCTCATCGCCCTGAACCGCGCCGTCACGGGCCGCGACGCGCTCTCCCCGGAGCAGGCGGCACGCGACTGGCTACGGGAGAAGTCGCTGGTCGCCGCGCCCTGATCGGCAAACATTTCAGACTGTTTCGCCCCATCGGCGTTGGGTTGATCACAATCGCCAACTCGGTGCGGTCCCTATGAGAAAGTAAGAGAATGCCAGAATTCAAGCAGTCAACCAAGCTCCACAACGTCCTCTACGACATCCGTGGACCGCTGCTCGAACACGCCCAGCGCATGGAGGCCGAGGGCCAGCGGATCCTGAAGCTGAACATCGGCAACCCCGCGCCGTTCGGCTTCGAGGCGCCGGACGCGATCCTGGTGGACATGATGCGCAACCTGCCGATGGCCCAGGGCTACTCGGACTCCCGCGGCATCTTCTCCGCCCGCACCGCGGTCTCGCAGTACTACCAGACCCGCGGCATCCAGACCATCGGCGTCGACGACGTCTACCTGGGCAACGGCGTCTCCGAGCTGATCACGCTGTCCCTGAACGCGCTGCTGAACAACGGGGACGAGGTGCTGATCCCGGCCCCGGACTACCCGCTGTGGACGGCCTCGGTCTCGCTGGCCGGCGGCACCCCGGTGCACTACCTGAACGTCGAGGAAGAGGGCTGGCTGCCCGACCTCGAG
This sequence comes from Paeniglutamicibacter sp. NPDC012692, assembly GCF_042901625.1. Classification (NCBI taxonomy): domain Bacteria; kingdom Bacillati; phylum Actinomycetota; class Actinomycetes; order Micrococcales; family Micrococcaceae; genus Paeniglutamicibacter; species Paeniglutamicibacter sp. NPDC012692. Next base: position 1,227,613 of record NZ_JBIBDE010000001.1, on the reverse strand, counting down.
GACATGGAATCGAAGATCACCCCCCGCACCAAGGGCATCGTGATCATCAACCCGAACAACCCCACGGGCGCGGTCTACCCGAAGGAAACCCTCGACGGCATCCTCGAGCTGGCGCGCAAGCACAACCTCGTGGTGTTCTCCGACGAGATCTACGAGAAGATCCTCTACGACGAGGCCGAGCACATCAACACCGCCTCGCTGTGCGACGACGTGCTGATCCTGACGTTCTCCGGCCTGTCCAAGGCCTACCGGGTCTGCGGTTTCCGCGCCGGCTGGATGGCGATCTCCGGGCCCAAGCACCTGGCCGGCGACTACATCGAGGGCATCAACCTGCTCACCAACATGCGCCTGTGCGCCAACGTGCCCGCGCAGCACGCCATCCAGACCGCGCTGGGCGGCTACCAGTCGATCAACGACCTGATCCTGCCCGGCGGGCGCCTGAAGGAACAGCGCGACGCCGCCCACAAGCTGCTCAATGAAATCCCGGGTGTCTCCGTGCAGCAGGCCAAGGGCGCGCTCTACCTGTTCCCGAAGCTCGATCCCGAGGTCTACCCGATCCGCAGCGACGAGGCCTTCGCCCTGGAGCTGCTCAAGCAGCAGAAAATGCTGATCTCGCACGGCACCGCGTTCAACTGGATCGCACCCGACCACTTCCGCCTGGTCACCCTGCCCGCGGTGCGCGACATCCAGGACGCGGTCGGACGCATCGCCGAGTTCCTGGAGACCATCCGCGAGGGCAAGGTCTCGGTCTAGCGTTCAGCAGCACCAATACCGGCACAAACGCCGGGTGTCCCGCCGCGATTTCCTGTGGCGGGGCACCCGGCATCTGCATGCCACTCGCGGCTAGATTCGCTTCGGCGGGGTCTGCTCTTCGGCGGCCGGCGCGCAGCAGGCGCAACCCGCATCCGCCGGCCGTCCGGGGCGGGCCACGTCGGGGCCGCCCGTTGCGCCAGGGCCGACCGCTTCCCCGTCCCGGCTCGCCCGGGCATTCGGCGCGCAGCAGGCATCGCCCCTCCAAGCGTCGCGCCCCTCCTTGAGAGCCACGGCGGCAATCACCAGTGCGGCCACCGGGTCGGCCCAGGCCCAGCCGAGCCAGGCGTTGAGCACCAGCCCGACCAGCAGCACCGCGGAGAGGTAGGTGCACAGCAGCGTCTGCTTGGAATCCGCCACGGCCGAGCGGGAGCCAAGCTCGCGCCCGGCACGCCGCTGCAGGTGGGAGAGCACCGGCATGACCGCCAGCGAGAGTGCGGCCAGCACGATGCCCGGCACCGAATGGTCGGCCTCGACCCCGCCGAGCAGCGACCGGACGGCATCGACCGAGACGAAGGCCGCCAGCGCAAAGAACGACACCGCGATGATGCGCAGCGCGGTCCTCTCGCGGGCCTCGGGGTCCCTGGCGCTGAACTGCCAGGCCACGGCCGCGGCGGAGGCCACCTCGATGACCGAATCCAGCCCGAACCCGAGCAGCGCGCTCGAGGAAGCGATCTTGCCCGCGGTGATCGCCACGACGGCCTCGATCACGTTGTAGAAAATCGTCGCGGCAACGAAGAACCTGATCCGCCGGTTCAGCACGCTTCGGCGTTCAGCTCCCACGGGGTCGGCCATCACGCGTGGTGTTGCCATGTCAGCAGCACCCCTCGGCGGCCGCGGCAGCGCAGTGGGCGGGGTCGACGGCGAGCACCACGCCCATGAGCTCGGTCAGCGCGCGGGCAAGCACCGGGTCGGAAAGTTCGTACCGGGTGCGCCGCCCCTCGGGGACCGCGACGACCAGGCCGCAGCCGCGCAGGCAGGCCAGGTGGTTCGAGAGCTTCTGGCGAGAGACGCCGACCAGCTCCGCCAAGTCGCTCGGGTAGGACGGGGCGTCGCGCAGTGCCAGCAGCACCGCGGTGCGGGTCGGGTCCGAGAGTGCCTGCCCAAAGCGGGTCAGCACGTCGGCGTGTGTCGTTGCTTCCATGCCTTGATTGTACAGCCAGATCTGTACCAAAGGTCCGGCTGGACGGGCCCCGGGCGCCGGATCCTGCCGCACGGAATCCGCAAACACCCCTGTCGCGGGGTCCGAAACGGCGCCGCCTGTCGTACGCTCGATCCAACAACCCCGAACCCGAAAGCGGTTTCCATGAGCAAGAAGCAGGTATTACTGGCACGAACCGTTCCCCTCGACGCACCGGCGCGCGAGCTGCTGCGGGCGCCCAAGGACTTCACGCTGGGCGCCGTGGATCCCAAGTCGACCCCGGGCTACTCGGGCAACAAGATCAGCGGCGCCGAGGACCTGAAGGAAACCGGCCAGGTGCTCGACGGGCTGCAGGAACGGCTCTTCGCCGCCTCGCGCTCGGGCGCCACCCCGAAGATCCTGCTCATCCTGCAGGCCATGGACACCGCCGGCAAGGGCGGCATCGTGCGCCACGTGGTGGGCATGGTCGACCCGCAGGGCGTGGAGCACCACGCGTTCAAGGCACCCACCGAGGAGGAGAAGGCCCACGACTTCCTCTGGCGCATCGAGAAGGAGCTGCCGGGCGCCGGCTACATCGGGGTCTTCGACCGATCGCACTACGAGGACGTCCTGATCCACAAGGTCCGCGGATATGCCGACGACGCCGAGCTGGAGCGCCGCTACGACGCGATCAACGAGTTCGAGGCCCGGCTGGTCGCCAACGACACCAAGGTCATCAAGGTCATGATGCACATCTCCAAGGACGAACAACGTTCCCGGCTGGCCGAGCGCCTGGAGCGCCCGGACAAGTACTGGAAGTTCAACCCGGGAGACATCGACGAGCGCCTGCTCTGGGACGACTACATGAACGCCTACGAGGTCGCCATCAACCGCACCAACACGGATGCGGCCCCGTGGCACGTCATCCCCGCGAACCGGAAGTGGTACGCGCGCCTGGCCGTGGCGTCGCTGCTGCGCGAGGCGCTGGAGGAAATCGACCCGCAGTGGCCCGCGGCCACGTTCAACGTCAAGGAGCAGCGGGTGCGCCTGAAGAAATCCTGACCGCCCGTGGATTGCCGTGAGCGGGGTCCCCGGACCGCAGGGAGCCGGAGCAAAAAAACCGCAGCCCGCCGCGATCAACACCAGGATCGCGGCGGGCTGCGGTGCGTGGAGGGGCTATTCGCCGGAGTCCGGGGATTCCTGCTGCCCGCGGGCGGCGTCCAGGCGCGCCGAGGCGCCCTGCAGCCAGGCCTCGCAGCGGGCGGCCAGCGCCTCCCCGCGCTCCCACAGACCCAGGGACTGCTCCAGGGTCGCGGCCCCGGCCTCGAGCTGGGCCACCACGGCCACCAGCTCCTCGCGGGCCTGCTCGTAACTTAGCTGCGCAACATCCTGGTTCTTCGCTTCGGCGCTCATGCTGTGATTCCTTCGTCTGGTAACTGGCTGGTCGTAATGGTGGCGGTGAGCCGGCCGCGGGCCAGGCGCACCGAAACGTCGCTGCCCGCGGGCGCCTGGTCCGCACTGCGCACCACCTGCCCGTCGGCAAGCTGCAGCACCGAGTACCCGCGGTCGAGTGTCTGCTGCGGGGAGAGCGCACGGACCTGGGCGCGCAGGTGCGCAATCGCGTCCTGACCGCGGGCCAGCGAGCCGCGCATCGAGTAGATGCTGCGCCGGGACAGCCGGGTCAGGTCCTCGCGGCGCACCTGCACCATGAAGTGCGGGTTGGCCAGCACCGGGCGGGCGCGCAGCGAGGCGATGCGCTGGGATTCGCGCTCGAGATTCTGCCGCACGGCCCGGTCCAGCCGGTGCCGCGCCTGGGCGATCCCGTTGAGCTCCTCGACAAGGTCCGGGACCACGCGCTTGGCCGCATCCGTCGGGGTGGAGGCGCGCAGGTCCGCGACGTCGTCGAGGATGGGCCGGTCGGCCTCGTGCCCGATCGCCGAAACGACCGGGGTGGTGCAGGCGGCCACGGCGCGCACCAGCTCCTCGGAGCTGAAGGGCAGCAGGTCCTCGAGCGCACCGCCGCCACGGGCGATGATGATCACGTCGATGTCCGGGTTCGCGTCCAGCTCGCGCAGCGCGGCCATGACCTCGCCGACCGCGTTCACGCCCTGCACCGCGGTGTTGCGGATGTCGAAGCGGACGGCCGGCCAGCGCAGCGACGCATTGCGGATCACGTCCTTTTCCGCATCCGAGTCGCGCCCGGTGATCAGCCCGATCCGGTTCGGCAGCAGCGGCAGCTTCTTCTTGCGGGAGACGTCGAAGAGCCCCTCGTCGAAGAGCGCCCGGCGAAGCCGCTCGAGGCGCGCCAGCAGGTCGCCCAGGCCCACCGGGCGCAGGTCAAACGCGTTCAGCGACAGCCGCCCGGTCTTGGCGTAGAAGCTCGGTTTCACCCGGGCCACCACGCGCGACCCGACCTCCGGGGCGCTGTCCAGCGAGCGCATCACCGAGGCCCAGACCGTCACCGAGAACGAGTAGTCGACGTCGACGTCGCGCATCACCAGATAGGCATGGCCGTTGCGGACGTTGGCCTCCAGCAGCTGGCCCTCCACCCATGACTCCGGGGAGTTCTCGATGTGTGCCTTCAACTTCTCCGACAACACCCGCAGCGGCCACGGGTTCTCCGGGCTCGTTGCTGCAGCGGTGCGCGGCAGCGAACCTTGTGCCTCTTGTGCTTGCTCCACGTGGGGAAACGCCTTCCTAGGTGCCGGATTTCGAAACTACACCAAAACCATTGATACCAGTAACATGGGACAAATTAGGGGTCTGGCACCCCGCCGACCCCTACCGCTGGAGCTCAGATGCCCGTCATCGTCCGCAAATCCATCGCAGTCGTGTTGGCAATCCTCGCGGTGCTGGCCGCGGGGCTGGGGCTCGGAGCCCGCACCGCCAACCTGATCGTCAACACCCCCGAACCGCTCCAGCGCATCCTGGGACCGCTGGCCACCAACGAGAAGCTGCGCGAGATCCTGCCGAGCGAACTCGGCGCCCAGCTCACCACCCAGATCACCAACAGCGTTCCGGTCCCGCGGCCACTGCAGGGCGTGCTGGAAACCGCGATCTCCAAGAGCGGCGCCGCGCTGATCACCGATCCGGGATTTGCGACGGCCTGGGAAACCACCATCGACAACACGCGCCGGGACTACGTGGCGAAGCTCAGGTCGGCCGCCGAAACCGGAACCCAGGAGGTGACGCTGGAACTGGACCTGGCGCCGCTGATCACCTCCGCCTACGGCACGCTGCATGCCTCGCTGGACGGGTCGGCGCTGGGAAGCCTGTTGCCGCATACCATCGACGTGCCGCCCGTCGTGGTCGACACCAACTGGCCGCAGGCGGACACTCTCTCGGCCGGGGCGGCGAACCGCTGGCTCTCGCTTGCCGAGGGATGGGGGTGGCTGCTGGCGACGGCGGCCGTGCTGCTGGCCGGAGCGCTGCTCCTGGCCCCCCGCGGCTTCCGCGGCAGGGTGTTCATTGTCACCGGGGGAGCGGCCCTGGTCCTCGCGGTGGTGCTCATCGTCTTCGGGTCAAACCTGTCCGGCATGCCGGTGCAGGGCTCCGAGCTCACCCGGCTCGTGGTCGACCAACTGGCCACGGGGGTGCAGGCCGAGCTGCGGGCCATCAGCAACACGCTGATCATCGGCGGCATCGTGGCCCTGCTCGCGGCCCTCGGCACCTGGATCTGGCGCAAGGAAAACCCGTAGAGCCCGGCTGGCGGCGGAACCGGCGGGCCGGAGCGCCCGCCAATTTGCCCCCGAACGTAGACTTGTTACATGGCTACCAGTTCCACCGTTCCGGTCTCACTCCCGATGCCCACGATTCCGCGCACCCGCCGCACCCCGGCGGAAATCGCCGCCGCGGCGCCCGTCGAGGGCGAACGCAAGGTCTTCCTTGCGGCCCCGCGCGGCTACTGCGCGGGCGTCGACCGTGCCGTCATCGCCGTCGAAAAGGCGCTGGAGCACTACGGTGCCCCGGTGTACGTGCGCAAGCAGATCGTGCACAACCTGCACGTGGTTTCCACCCTTGAGGCCCGCGGCGCCATCTTCGTGGAGGAAAACGAGGAAGTTCCCGAGGGCGCACTGGTGGTCTTCTCCGCGCACGGCGTGTCCCCGGCAGTCGTCAAGTCCGCAGCCGACCGCGGCCTGCGCACCATCGACGCCACCTGCCCGCTGGTGACCAAGGTGCACCGCGAGGCCGTGCGCTTCGCCAAGGAGGACTACGAGATCCTGCTGGTCGGCCACGAGGGCCACGAAGAGGTCGAGGGAACCTACGGCGAGGCGCCCGAGGTGACCACCATCGTGAACAACCCCGAGGAAGCCGACACCGTCGTGGTGAAGAACCCGGACAAGCTGATCTGGCTTTCGCAGACCACGCTGAGCGTCGACGAGACGATGGAGACCGTGCGCCGCCTGCGCAAGCGCTTCCCGAACCTGCAGGATCCGCCCAGCGACGACATCTGCTATGCCACCACCAACCGACAGGCCGCCATCAAGGCGATCGCCCCGCAGAGCGAGCTGGTCATCGTGGTGGGTTCCTCCAACTCCTCGAACTCTGTCCGCCTGGTCGAGGTCGCCCTGGAGTACGGTGCCAAGGCCGCCTACCGCGTGGACTACGCCTCCGAGGTCGACGAGTCCTGGTTCGAGGGCGTGAAGAGCGTCGGCGTGACCTCCGGCGCCTCGGTGCCCGAGGTCCTGGTCCGCGACGTGCTCAAGCTGCTGGCCGAGTACGGCTTCGCCGACGTGGAGGAAGTCACCACCGCGCAGGAGGACATCCTGTTCTCGCTGCCCAAGGAGATCCGCGCCAAGCTCAAGGAAGCCGGCGATGACTCGCGCGGCCTCGGCGGGCGCGTCGTGAAGTCGGACATCAGCAGCTAGTCCCTCACCGGCGCCGCACACAAGCCATGGCGTCGACCCACGAATGCGTGGGTCGACGCCATGGCTTTGCCGTTTCCGGGCAGCGATACCGCCGGCCTTCGGCGGTGCAGGAAGCATGTGCCGGATCTGGACGGTAGACTCTATTCCCGTGGCTCTTACAATCGGAATCGTCGGACTGCCCAACGTCGGCAAGTCAACAATGTTCAACGCGCTTACGCGCGCCCAGGTCCTCGCGGCCAACTACCCCTTCGCAACCATCGAACCCAACGTGGGTGTCGTGCCGTTGCCTGATGCACGCCTGAAGGTGCTCGCCGGGATCTTCGGCTCCGAGCGCATCCTTCCGGCAACGGTGTCCTTCGTGGACATCGCCGGCATCGTCAAGGGTGCCTCCGAGGGTGAAGGGCTGGGCAACAAGTTCCTGGCCAACATCCGCGAGGCCGAGGCCATCTGCCAGGTGACGCGCGCCTTCTCGGACCCGGACGTGATCCACGTCGACGGCAAGATCGATCCGGCTTCGGACATCGAGACGATCGCCACCGAGCTGATCCTCGCCGACCTGCAGACCATCGAAAACCAGCTGCCGCGCCTCGAAAAGGAGCTGCGGACCAAGAAGGTCGAGGCTTCCTTCATCGAGCTGGTCAAGGCCGCGCAGAAGGTGCTCGAAGAGGGCAACACCCTTTACGCCGCAGGCAAGGCCGCAGGCATCGACATCGACGAGCTGGCCCCGCTGCAGCTGATGACCACCAAGCCGTTCATCTACGTGTTCAACACCGATGAAGAGGGCCTGGCCAACACGGCAATGCAGGAAGAACTTTCCGCACTCGTGGCTCCGGCCGAGGCAATCTTCCTCGACGCCCAGTTCGAATCCGAACTCTCGGAGCTGACCGAAGAAGAAGCCGAAGAGATGCTCGAGGACGCCGGCTACACCGAATCCGGCCTGGACAAGCTGGCACGCGTCGGCTTCGACACCCTCGGACTGCAGACCTACCTGACGGCAGGCCCGAAGGAAACCCGCGCCTGGACCATCCACAAGGGCTGGACCGCCCCGCAGGCTGCCGGTGTCATCCACACCGACTTCCAGCGCGGCTTCATCAAGGCCGAGGTTGTCGCCTTCGAAGACCTCGTCGAAGCAGGTTCCATGTCCGCGGCCAAGGCCGCCGGCAAGGCCCGCATCGAAGGCAAGGAATACATCATGAAGGACGGCGACGTCGTGGAGTTCCGCTTCAACGTCTAGTACCCACGCCTGAATCAGTAGACATGCCGCCCTCCTGAAACGGATGAGGGCGGCATGTCTTTTAGCAGTACCTTTTCTCGCTGATATCTGCATTGGTCGCGTCTGTCAACCCCGCGAGCGTGGCTGCGGCTGCCTCTCCCGCAGTCGCATCTCTCGGGATGAGAATGAATTGAGAAACAGGTTTAAGGATGCCGGCGTACTGGGAGAGCCAGTCCGATGTCTTGCTGACTACCGGGTATTTCTCGAAGACCACCCAGAAGGAAGCTTCTGGCAACAACAAACTGGACCTCGTTGATGGGGTACGACTAATCGAAATGTTGGACGAAGACTTTGGCCACGACTGGCCGCAGTTGATCGACTACTGGTTCCAGTGGCCCACGCGCGGCTAGATCGATGTCAGGCTTGGTTCGTGCGTCCTAGCCTTTGTTTTGTCCTAGCTGCATGCCGCTGAGGGGTAGGTCCGTGCCCACGGATAACTCTGCTACGTGCGACTTGTCCCGAGTTCAATGAACCATAAGCAGCCGGACTAGACTGACCGAATGATGAATTCGACGCATCTGATCGAGCACGCCGACGTATGGCTGAGTGAGGCTATGTCGTCTCCCGACGGGCCAGTACTCCTTTCCAGCCCTTACCTAACATATGAGGTGTGTCGTCAGCTGTCAGATGCGGCGAGAAGATCGTCGCAGCCTTTCGTTCTTCTGACGAAGTTGGATCCGAGCGCGGTAGCAAATGGGTACCTATCTGTACAGGGCCTGAAGTTGTTGCTAGACGCCGAGGTCGAGATCCGCCATTCTGGTCGGCTCCACGCAAAGTGCTTCATACTTGGTTCGAGGGCAATGATTGGATCAGCCAACCTCACAGGCGCTGGGCTTGGCTCGTCCGCCAACCCAAATCAGGAATTGGGGGTCAGCTTGACGATCGAGCAAGCCGACGCGGCGCGTTTGCTCATCGAGGGGTGGACCTCGAACGTAGTTGCGCCCGCCGACCTTGAAGATGTCCTGAGTAAAGCGAAGACGCTGGGGAATACCGGGCGGGCCCAGGACAACAGGCTAGATGCAGACTCGGCCCTTCAACTTGCGGAGCAGCTCCTCTTAGACGCACGCGACCCCCAGCGGTCGCTATGGCTGAAATTGGAGTACGGTGAACCTGCCTTGGACGGGTGGCGCGAAGAAACCTGGTTCGCGAGTCCTAAGAAAGGCAAGCCCGGGTTTCGCCCCGGCGACCTCGTGTTCATTTGCGCGAAAGACACCAGAGACTGTTATGCGGTCGTGGAAGTTGCTGGTGAACCGGAGTACCAGCCGGAATACTACGCCGACTGGACTGCTGCTAACGACGTCGATGCTCTAGCGAGATGGCCGTGGATCAACATAACTAAGCCTCGGCTTGTTCCCCCCGTACTGATGGAATTGAAACTTGGCGAACTTGGTGTGAGCGGTCAGGCCCTGCAAAATGGGCATATACGACTTAAGTTTGACCAGTTTAGTGCCGGAGTGCGTGCGCTAGCGAGGCTCGCCACAGCTTGACGCCCGCAAGGATGGCATTAACATCGGCCATTGGCCAATGGCAGCAAAGTGAGACCAAGAGCCTCCGCACTCAAAGGTTATTCAGTGACGGAACGTCGTGGAGTTCCGCTTCAACGTCTAGGTCCTGACCGACTTGTAACCTTTTGCGATGGCCGCCAAGAACTCGTGTTCTTGGCGGCCATGCGTTTTTCGCGAGCGGTTTTCACCTCAATGCGGCCAGCCAGCATTTTGCTGCCTAACGAACGTGTGGCCAAACTCGTGGCCGCAATCAATGTTTGTCATAAACTTAGGGCAGCATTCTCGCCTGGCGTTGGATCCGCTCCGCGGGCGCGCCCTCGGAGAACCACTCAACGTGACGCAGGCTGCGAATCCACTAGCCGAAATTCCCTTAGAACAGTGGCCAGGGCACTGCCGACATGTCACCGCTCGGAGCCGGAAACCGCCCCGCTATGCGCAACCGGTCGCAGCGCGCAGCGAGCGAAGCGATCTCGTCGGCGCCGAGCAAGTCCGCCAGGCTTCGGCCCAGTCCACTGTGCAGTCCTTCGCTGACACGAACTATGCCCTCTTCTTCCTCTGCGGTTAGAGCATCTCCCAGCCATCCCCACAGCACCGTACGAAGCTTGTGGTCACGGTGAAAGGTGAGCCCGTGGTCCACGCCGTGCCGGTGTCCGTCAGCCATGGCAAGGATGTGGTTGCCTTTGCGGTCGGCATTGTTGACGATGATGTCGAATACGGCCATGCGCCTGAGCACAGGGGTGTCTTCGTGAACGAGTGCGATCATCCGACCGTTTTCGTCTCGTCCCTCGAGAACGTGTTTCCAACCCGTCTCCGGCATCTGGTCCGTCGCGATCAGGTCCACGGGGTTTTGGGAGGGATCTGGCTCCTGCCAGAGCTGCACCATTCCTTCACCCAGCGGGCCATCGCGCAGCCAAGTGTGCGGCACGACATCCCCGCCGAAGACCTGCGAGACCAGGTAGGCGGCCACCTCCCGGTGGGCCAGCGTTCCCCGGGGAAAATCCCACAGCGGGCTTTCGCCGGCTATCGGCTTGTAGACGACCGCCACGTCGCCGATGCTGCCCAGAAACGTGGCGTTTGACGCTGTCGTGATGCGGCCGGTGAGAGTCAGCTCGGTGGTCACTAGGTCCGGCATTGGCATCAGGACTCGGGAGGGGTGCAGATGTGTCCCTCGGCGTCCATGGGATAACCGCAGAGCGGGCACATCGGCCGACCGGCAGCCACGATCTCGAAGGTGCGCTTGGTGAACGCGCGGGCGGTGCCGACCGGCATCCGCACACGCAGCATTTCGGGCTCGTCAGTCCCGTCCTCATGAAGCGATTCGTCGTTGTCGTCGGGATCATCAGAGGGGAGGGGGTGGGCCTCAATGACGATCTGGGCCGTGGTTGGGTCCCACCCCAGGCTCATGGCCCCGGTGCGAAACTGCTCGTGGACGGCTTCGAGCGGGTCGTTGTCGACAAGTTCGACGGGAGTACCCGTCGGAACGCTGAAGGGGTTGCCCTTGAGGGTGATGAGCTCGTCGAGAATTTCGTCGATCTTCTCCGCGAGCGCAGCCGACTGCTGCTTCTCCATGGCAATACTCACAACCTGCGTCCCCGCGCGCACCTGCAGGTAAAACGTGCGCGCCCCCGGAAGGCCGATGGTGCCAACGACGACCCGATCCGGCCAGGAAAACTCGTGAACACGTGTAGGCATGTCAGTATTCTAGGCCCATGTGGTTCATGGCGCCTTGTGCCCTGAACCGCCGCCCACCGGCGCATCGCCAGAGTGGATTCCGTTCGACAACCATGACAGATCACCCGCGTCGGTGTTGGTCGCGTAGACGCTTGGCCGACCAGCGCCGTAGCTCACGATCGATATGGAGGCGGGGCCCACGTTTATACGCTGGAACATGTCAAGGTGCATGCCGAGCGCGTCAGCAAGGATTGACTTGATGATGTCACCGTGACTCACAGCCGCCCACACGGCCCCTGGCCCGTGCTCGGATTCGAAGGCCGCATCGTGGCGTCGAATTGCTGCCACTGACCGAGCCTGCATCGCGGCCAGGGATTCACCGCCGGGAAAGACGACGGCGGACGGTTGCGATTGGACAACCGGCCACAAATCCTCGGTCATGAGATCGCTGAGCATGCGGCCCTGCCACTGGCCGTAATCGCACTCGGTGAGATCGATGTCAACGGGTGCGTACGGCGTGCCGGCCTGGCGATCGAGGATGAACTGGGCGGTCTGCTGACAACGCTCAAGAGGGCTCGACACCACCCCGACCAACGGCACGGGGGCGAGCCGCTCTCCGGTCAGGGCCGCCTGGTCCCGCCCGATCTGGTCCAGGTTGACGCCGTCAGCCCGGCCGGCCAGCAGCCCGGTGGCATTGGCTGTGGAGCGGCCGTGCCGCACGAGAATAACTGTCGCCATCCACCCAGCCTAGCCAGACGCCGTCCGCGAACCCAGCCCAGGAGTCAAGTATCAGCAACGCCAGGGCCCATCCGAGATGGGGCTGGCCACCTGAACCCCAAAATGATTGCTGCTGGAAATCACTCTGGGCTAGGGTTCAAGTGTTTCCGGATTTCCATCAAATGGGGAGTTTTCATGGTGCAGACGCGAGTACACAACCTGTTCGTTTCCTCAGATGGATATGCCGCTGGTGACTACGTGACGCTCGAAGAACCGATCGGCGGAGCTAGGGCGCTTTTCGGCAAGTTCGACGGACGCGTCATCCATGGCATCCATGGAATCGACGACCCAGTGACCGTGGATCGGGCCATGTTCAGCATGTGGGGTCAGGGTATCGGGGCGGAGATCATGGGCCGCCGAAAATTCGGTCCGCAGTCGGGGGAATGGACCGACGACGGCTGGGAAGGGTGGTGGGGAGACGAACCGCCCTTCCTGACTCCGGTGTTCATCCTGACCCACTATCCTCGTGAGCCACTCGAGTTCGCCAACGGCACCAGTTTCCACTTTGTAGATGCGTCGCCGGAAGAAGCGCTTCGTCTGGCGCAGGAAGCTGCCGGTGGGTTGGACGTTCGGATTGGCGGCGGACCGTCGACCGTGAGCGAATTCCTCCAAGCCGATCTCATCGACTTCCTGCATGTGGCGATCGTTCCGATCGTGCTCGGCACCGGTGTCCGGATCTGGGATCACCTTGCTGGCTTGGAAGACCGGTTCAGCGTCGAATCCATCAGTACGACCAGCGGACTGACGCATCAGCTGTGGAACAGGAATCGCCGCGTGTGAAGGCTCCACGTCGTTTTCAAGTGGTTGCCATGAATCGGAACGTCTTGGAGTTCCGCTTCAACGTCTAAAATCGCTGTAATTGCTTGTGAAACGCACGGGATGCTCCACATTTCTCGGGCGCTTTGCATTCCTAGTGGGATATTGGCTCTATCTGGCTGTTCCAGTGGTGCTAATGCCTCGGCGACGTACGGGTGAGTCGCAACGAATTGTGACGTGGCCATTTAGCAGCGATATGAGGCATGGGCGGGAGCCATCGCAAATCAAGTTGCTGAAATTGGTGGGGGCAAATTTAGTTCCCGAAGCCCAATTTTTTACTCATTTGTTCCAATACATGCATAGTCCAACCGCTATCTTCAACAAAGGCGCGTAGTCGCTCTTCACATCCATCAGCAAGGGACTTGCGGTGGGACGTCCATGCGATGAAATCACGCACGATCATGGTGTGAGAGTCGGAATCCCTACGGGTGTAATCGAGGGTACTTCCAGGCGAAGCCCAGCCGAGCTGGGCTACGGAAGTCACCGTTGACAACAGTGCTGCACCTATCAAAGCAAGGTCACCGTATGTCACATCTGTCAGTTCTGAGACTTGGTCGAGGAGGGTGAGTAGTGACTCACTCGGTTCGTTCATTTTCTTAGTATGTATCTGCCGGTGTGACGAACGGAAGTATGTAGACCGGCGGTTCTAGCCGATCGTTGGTGAGTCTCTTGGGGAACGCGTTCGTTGAGAATTCTCTATCCCATAGGAAGACCTGACGGAAATAGACCTTCACCCCGCCGGACAGAGCGCGCATTCTCGGGACGACCGATTTTTGAGGCGTGCACTTTTGGAGTATGAAGCTAGCTACTCGATCTGCTGGATGAGATAGGAGCTTCCGTGTGGACCCTTCGACGTTTAGCTCTCGAAGCGGAGTGAAGGTGCCGACACTATGCAGATTCGACAAAACGAACGTCGTGCGACGTTAGCACGTGCGCGGCAAAGTCGTTCGATACCCGCTGGCCCCATTCGAGTGATCACTCAGAGATTCCCAGCATGCCGCAGAAATAGTCATGGAATTAGACACTGCCACTGTCTTTCTGCCGCGCTCATAGGATTGCAGGCCCTTTGTGGAACCTGGCATGCTCACCGGCTAGGCCCATCGAGTCTACGTCTAACGCATTAGTAGAGGTTTGTCAGTATCGGAACATCGTGGAGTTCCGCTTCAACGTCTAGCCATCCCGACAGCCGGTTGTTGCCGGTAGTGCGCCCGAACGCCCCGAAACCCCGCACAATGTGCGTGGGTTTCGGGGCGTTTTGTCGTTGACGGTCCACCCCATCCTCACGCTGGTTGAGTGACCGCTCAACTTAATCGATAGCGGCCAGACCTAATTCGCTCGAAGTGTCCTTGCCGTATCGGGACAGCCGGCCCGGCAGCGTCAGAGTGAGCGATCACGATTTTGCCGGGTCAGCTTGCCGCCCTGCGGATATGGTCCGCGATCTTCTTTTCGGTGTCGGGCGTCAGCGCCAGAACGGCGAACGAGGTGACCCACAGGTCGCCGTCATCGAGATTCGCCGATTCTTCGAAGCCCAGGGTGGCGTAGCGAGTGGTGAACTTCGAGGCCGCCTTGAAGAACACGACCACCTTCCCGTCCTCGTTGGCATACGAAGGGAATCCGTACCAGGTCTTCGGAACAAGATGCGGAGCGACTTCGGAAACAATCCGATCGATACCTTCGGCGAGAACCCGGTCCTCATCCGGCAACGCTGCGATCGCCTCGCGGACAGCCTGCTCACCGGCGGCGCGGTTCTTCCCGGCCTTTTCCTGCGCGCGTAGCTCCGCAGCGCGCTGCTTGACGGCCTCGCGTTCTTCCTTGGACAGCCCAGCGTTCTTTTCGGCCATGTGATTCTCCTAAGTTCAGTTGCGGTCACCATTTCCGGTTCAGACTCACACTACTGCCACCGATCGCGGCGCGCTTCTCGAATCCTGCTCGCATGATTCCGGCACCTGACTTGCTCGATCCTGTTGAGGATTTGCAGAACAGAAAATGGATTCACGGCTTGATGGATGACGTCACGAGTCCTTCCGACACGGTGCTGCGCGCCGGGAAAATTGCGGTTTCCCTCATTGACGATGTCCGGGCCGCCGGCATCGCCCCGCTAGGGGGTGCTCGCGCGGGCCCTGGACTCCGCGCGAGCTGTCGCCGACTGGATCCTCCGAAGTCAGATGCCTCACATGCCGCGGCATGCTCATTTTCGGCTCATTCGTCGAACCCACAATGGTCTGCGGGCGGTATCCGTCCTCTCGACCACAGAAGGAGAAATTGATGAGCACGCCCTTCCCGCTCAGTCCATCGGCCCTGCCGGCATCTGCCGTCGCACCGGGATCGGGGAAATCCCGCTGGATGAAGGTCCCGATCATCACCGCGACGTTCTGGACGATCAAGATCCTGTCGACCACGGTCGGCGAGACATTCGCCGACTACCTTGCGGTGAACGTCGGCCTCGGGCCGCTCATCACGACGGGCATGATGCTTCTGCTCCTCGCCGTGGCACTCGTGCTCCAGTTCCGCACGCGGCGGTACACCCCGTGGATCTACTGGCTCACCGTCGTGCTCGTGAGCATCGTGGGCGCCCAGATCACCGACTTCTTCACCGACACGCTGGGCGTGAGCCTGTACGTCTCCACCGCGGTCTTCACCGTGCTGCTGATCGGCGTCTTCACCGCGTGGTACTTCCAGGAGCAAACCCTCGCGATCACCTCGATCGACACGGTGCGGCGCGAGGCGTTCTACTGGGCCGCGATCCTCACGGCATTCGCCCTCGGGACGGCGGCCGGCGACCTCGCCACCGAGGCGCTCGGGCTCGGATTCCTGTTGGGTTCCGTCATCTTCGGCGCCCTCATCGTTGCCTGCGGGATCGCCGTCCGCGCCGGGGCCCCGGCCGTGGCCGCCTTCTGGGTCGCCTACGTGCTGACCCGCCCGCTGGGCGCATCCATCGGAGACCTGCTGACCCAGGACCGCAGCTACGGCGGCATGGGCGTCGGGGCGGCGATCACCAGCGAGCTGTTCATGGCCGTCATCGTGGTCCTTGTGGCCCGCGAGCAGGTCCACGTCCAGCGCCACGGGGTGCTGACCAAGGGACAGTCCGTAGCTGGCGGCCGCATGCGGGACATCGCCTGGGCCGGGGCCGGCATCGTGGCGATCGTCGCGGCGGCCGCGGCCGTGACTGCCGTCCAAGTGGCGCAGGCGCCGGCGAGTTCCGCGGAGGTCGTGTCCGGCACGCCCGCGAAGGTGCAGGGGCCGCTCGGCGACCTTTCGTCGTTCTCCACGATCGTCGACGACGTCACTGCCAAGGTCGAGGCCGGCGACCTCCCCGCGGCGCGTACCCGCGTCAAGGACCTCGAGACCGCCTGGGACGGCGCCGAGGCCGGGCTCAAGCCGAGGTCGCCGTCCGTCTGGGGCACGATGGACACCGCCATCGACGGCGAGCTCACCGCGCTGCGGGCCGACCATCCGGACCAGGCAACCTGTCTGGCGGCCTCGCAGGACCTGCAATCGGTCATCGCCTCCCAGTAACTCCCAGCAAGCGGTGAGGTCAGTGCCACATCATGGGAAGCGGTCGCTCCGTCGTGCGCCGGTCGGGCACGACGGAGCGGCGACGCCCCGGGCAACAAGCCCCGGGCAACGGAAGGAAACTGGATGAGGATCCTCATGGCCGAGGACGATCCGATGATCGCATCGGCGCTCGCTCAGCGGCTCGTCGAAGACGCGCACGTCGTCGAGGTGGTGACGGACGGAAAGGCCGCCGCGGACTACGCGCGGCTGGGCGACTTCGACGTCGTCCTCCTCGACCTGGGACTGCCCGAACTGGACGGGATCGACGTGCTGCGCACCCTGCGCGCGGGGGATGACGGCGGCGGGCCCGTGGTCATCGTGATGACCGCCAGGGGAGCGGTGTCGGACAAGGTCACCGGGCTGGATGCCGGGGCCGACGACTACCTTGTGAAGCCGTTCGCCTACGAGGAGTTGCACGCGAGGCTGCGGGCGGTGGGCAGGCGCGGCTCGCCGCACGCCACGGCCGTCATGCGCGCCGGAGGCATCGCCCTCGACGAGGCGACGGCGACGGCGACCGGCCACGATGGCGTCCCCGTTCCGCTAACCCGGCGCGAGCTCGCCCTCCTGCGTGCCCTGATCCGGCATCCAGGCGTCGTTCTTTCCCGCGCCCAGCTTGAGTCCCGGGTGTACGGGAGCGAGGTGGAGATCGAGTCGAACGCGATCGACTTCATCATCAAGCGCCTGCGCGGAAAACTCGGGGCGGACTGCATCCGCAATGTGCGGGGCCTGGGCTGGATGATCCCGAGGGGCCGATGAGCACGCACCGCCGGACCCTGTCCCTCCGGTCGCGGCTGGTCGCCGCGCTCGTCGTGCTCGTCCTGCTGGTCACCGCGGCCACGGCCGCATGGTCGTACCACCGGGCGTTCGTCGAGGCGAAGGAGGCCCAGGACGGGCTGCTCACGAGGGTGGCCGAGATCGTGGGGACCCCCGGCGCCGGCTTCGCCCAGAACGGCGTCTCGCGAACGTCCAGCCAGTCCGGCCTGGTGGTTGAGGTGCTGGACGGCGGCGGGAAGTCCCGCGACCTGCCCGCGATCCCGTCCGACGGCCTCGCCACCGTTGCGACGGACAACGGCCCGCAAAGGGTCATGGTGCGTTCCCTCGCGGACGGACGCAGGATCGCCGTCGCCCAGCCGATCGCCGTCCGCCAGGACGCGGTGAACGAGACCCTGCTCTCCACCGTCATGCCGATCGTGCTCGGCGCGCCCTTCCTGATCCTGGTGGCCTGGCTCGTCGTCGCGTGGGCCCTGAGACCCGTCGACGCGCTGCGCCGCGAGCTCGAACGGCGTGACGACGGATCCCTCGCACCGTTGCCGGGCATGAGCGTACCCAAGGAGCTGGCCCGTTTTCTCGACGCCCTCGAGGCCCACCACCTCCGTGCCGCGGAGGTTCTTGAGGGGCAGCGGCGTTTCGCGGCCGAGGCGGCCCACGAGCTGCGCACGCCGGTCGCGGCGGTCTCCTTCCAAGCGGAGCACCTGCTCGCGGCCACCACGGATGCGGACCGCGTACAGCGGCAGGATGCGCTGCAAAGGGGCCTCGCGCGGCTGCGCGCCCTCTGCGAGCAGCTGCTGGTCCTCGGCGACGAAACCCCGCGGGTCGACCGGCGGGTGCCGCTCGAGGAGATCGCCCGGGTCGTCGCGGGAAACGTCGTGGAGATGGACGACGGAGGGGAATCCGACGTGCTCTGGGACCTCGGCGACGCGGGCGATGCCCCCGTCCCCGAGGCCGGCACCCGCATCGTCCTGCAGAACCTGGTGCACAACGCGATCCGCTACGCGGGATCCGCGGGCCCCATCGAGGTGCGCGCGCGGAGGGGACCGACGTGGATCCGGCTCGACGTGATCGACAGCGGGCCGGGAATCCGCGAGCCGGAGAGGGCGCTGGCCGCATTCCACCGCGAGGCGGGCCAGGACATTCCCGGCACCGGCCTGGGCCTCGCGATCACGGCGCGGACGCTCGAGCGCCTGGGCGGCGAGCTGCAGCTGCTCGGGCGTGCGGGGGAGGGGAACGGCACCATCGCGCGTGCCACGATCCCGCTCGCCGGGCACTCCGCTGACGACCGAACGGATCCACCGCGGACGCCTTGAGTGCGCGGCGTGGCGGCCGCAGCAACGTCGTTCCAGCGCCAAGACACCCCTGTGCCCCCGCATGCCGTGCAGGTGGTTCGGGGTGTCTTGCGTTGGCCGGCGGATTGCATCCACCCAGCCGTCTAGTTTTGGCCTTCTCCGTCCGCTGCGGGAGTCCACCCCAGGGCCGGTCCCAACGTGGTGGCGATGTCGGTGAGGATCTGGACGTAGTCCTCGTGCTCGAAGCTGAAGGGCAGCGCGAATGCCACCTCGTCGACCTCCTGGAATCCCGCGTGTGCGTGCAGTCGCTCGGCGATCTGTTCGCTGGTGCCGATGAGATCAGGGGCGAACAGCATCCTTTTGGGACCCTGCGGTGCGCGGGTGCGGGGAGTGCGTTCGTCGACGTAGCGCTGGTACTTTTCCCGCTGCCGCGCTGTGGCAGAGTCGGTCGGAATCACCACCAGTCCCTGCGAAACCCTGGCTGGCCCGCTCGCGTCAGGCGACGCCGCGGTAGCTTCACGGAAGGCACGGATCTGCGATTGCTGGATGTCGGCGAAGGACGGTTCTTGGTCGGCCTCGGGGAAGATCACGCTGCTGGTCAGCAGGTTGAATCCGTGTGCTCCGGCCCAGACGGCCGATCTCCTGCTTGCTGCCCCGTACCAAAGGCGATCGCGAAGCCCGGAAGAGTGCGGCTCGACGCGGTTGGAGAATTCCTCCACGACACCCTGCTTGCCCGAAAATTCACGGACCGGTTCCCCGGCGACCAAACGGGCAAGCCGTTCCACGCGGGTGTAATCGAAGTCCTCAAGGTCGGCCGAATTCGGGTACAGCTCGTGCTTCACCGTGTCGTAGTGCATTGGCTCGCCCACGCTGAGGCCCGGATTGATGCGTCCGCCGGCGAGCAGGTCCACCGTGGCCAGATCCTCGGCCAGACGCAATGGGTTCTCCCAGCCGATGGGTGTGACCGCGGTTCCGAGCGCGATCCGCGAGGTGCGCTGGCTGGCTGCGGCCATGATCGCAATGGGGGAAGAAATTCCGAACTGAAGATGCCGGTGGCGCAGCCAGGCGCTGTCGAATCCAAGTTGCTCACCCAGTTCGATGACCTGCAACGTCGATTCGTGTCCGGCCGCCGGATCCGCCGGATCGAACAGGCCGATCGTGAGGAAACCAAGCTTGCGTAATGGGCGAGAGGAGTCAGGCATATGCTTCCTTAGGAGCTGTGTGTGCGGCCAATCTTCATGCTATGCCGGGGATCGGTAGCAGCCTCTGGGAATGGCGCGAAGTTACCCACTAAGTCGTTGCCACTGGAATTGAGTCTATATGTCACGAGATCACCCAAGGATGGCAATGTCCTTGGGTGGCGGGTGACGGCACCATTCGGGACCGGATCGCCGTGTTCTTGTCCCCGGCGTTGCTTCGGATGGCGGAGTGCATTTGGGCGTGCCGTTGGGTGCGCCGCGGCGTACTGCCGTGATGGCGGCCCCGGAATCGTTCGCAGCGGCGGGATGCCTCGGCTGCCCAAAGAGGTGGGGTTCAGCTTCATCGTTTAGCGCCCATCCGGCAAGAAGCCAGACGGCAGGGGGCTTCGTCGTACCAGGGACGGGTCTTACCGCCGTGCGGCAAGTGGCGCTCCGGCGACTGCGGGCCACCAGTTCAATGCCGAACAAGACAACCAAACCTTCGGGGTGCGGCTGGGAGCCGTGATGCCGTCCGTCCCCCGATGTGTGGATGCCTTCGGGGGCCCGCTTGCTTTGTGTTTCTGCGAAGTAATTGCGTCCCGGCCGCGCCCGAAGCCGGCAGCGCGCCCCGCAGCCAAGTTCGGTAGCAACAAAGGTTGTATAAGGTCACCGTTGGATGTTTCCTATAGTCAGATTCGGAAGGGATAACTGGCCGGATTTAGGACCATTCAAACGAAGGAGTTCACGTGGACACCGGAAGTGGTTTTATGGCGAATTTCGATTGGGCGGGAACGGTGCAGAAAATCGTTTTTGCGTTGATCATCCTCTTGGCGACGTGGCTGCTGGCCAAGTTCGTCAAGTGGGCCATCGGAAAGTTGGTGGGCAGAGTCAAGCTGCTTCAGCGTCAGGGGAACGACGGCGAACCGCTTGGCAATTCGCTCGGAACGATCGCGGCACTGATCGTCTGGCTCTTCGGCCTTGTCGCCATCCTGCAGGTATTTGCCCTCTCGGAGGTGCTGGCGCCCGTACAGCAGTTGCTTGCCAACGTCATGGGGTTCATCCCCAACGTCATCGGGGCCGGTGTCGTCTTCTTCATCGGCTACATGATCGCCAAGATCGTCCGCCAGCTGGTCACCACGGCGCTGGGAACTGTCGACTTCGGCCGCCTGACAAACAAGGTCATGCGCAAGCAGGAGGAGCCGGACCCCGTCGAATCGCGAGAACGGAACGCAAGAATCATTTCCGTCATCGGAAACATCCTCTTTGCGATCATCATTATCGTGGTGGGCATCAGCGCGCTGCAGGTCCTTGGCATCGCGGCCATATCCGATCCCGCACAGCAGATGCTGGCCCTGATTCTGAACGCAATTCCACTAATCATTGCGGCTCTGATCTTGCTGGGAATCGGCTACGCCATCGCGAAATTCGCGGGCAGCATTCTCCAGAGCACATTGCACGGGGTCGGCGTCGACGAGATGGTGCGCAAATGGGGGATCGTCCGCGAGGGCCAGAGTGCCTCGGCCATCATTGCCCTGCTGGTGAAGATCGCCATCATGCTGTTCTTCGGCATCATGGCAGCACGACTGCTGAACTTCCCGGAAGTCACCGTCATCCTCAACCAGATCCTGGCCCTGGCCGGCAGTGTCCTATTCGGCGGCTTGATCATTGCCGCCGGATTCCTGATCGCGAACATCCTCGTCAAGATCATGGGGGAGGGCACCGCGTCCACGGTGATCCGCTACGCGACGATCGCGTTGTTCGTGGCCATGGGACTGAGCTACATGGGCCTGGCCGACTCCATCATCAACATGGCCTTTGGTGCAGTCGTTATCGGTGGCGCGCTCGCGGCGGCCCTCGCCTACGGCCTAGGTGGGCGCGACGCGGCTGCCCGGTCATTGCAACGGATGGAACACAAGATGCCTCCGGCCACGCCGCCGGCACCGGTGGATCCGCTGGGCTAGCTGCACGCATGCCGCGTTGAAGGACTCGGAGCTTGTCGAATGGGTGGTTTCGGGCTGCATGGTCCGGGGCCACCCATTGCTTGGTGGCTCAATGTTGCGTTTCACCTCGGTTCCCAGAATGAATCGCTCAGCGGATCCACGGTGCTTGCCTTATCAATGGCCCTCGCTAGCTTGGAATTTCCCATAAAAAATACGTGTGATTTACCGCTCGCGACCTTCGGCTGAAAACCGCGGAATGACGGGGATGATTGACGGCAGTTCCACGCATCAGGGTCGATTTTGCCTCGGATTTTGCCTCGTACAGCCGGGTGATGTTCGGCACGATTTCCGTCAGTTTTTCCAGAAGGACTAGAATAGTGAATTGGGTCAATCGTGGCCCCGAACCCCGAGACCCAAAATTCTCTAGAAGAAGTGAGCCTTTTCGCATGTCAGATTCCACTCTCATTCGTCGTGACGACCTGCGTAACGTAGCAATCGTTGCGCACGTTGACCACGGCAAGACCACTTTGGTCAACGCAATGCTCCAGCAGACTGGTGCATTCGACAGCCACGGTGAAACCGAAGATCGTGTGATGGACTCTGGCGAGCTCGAACGCGAAAAGGGCATCACCATCCTTGCCAAGAACACCACCGTGTTCTACAGCGGCCCGGCCGCCGAGGGCAAGCAGATGACCATGAACATCATCGACACCCCGGGTCACGCCGACTTCGGTGGCGAAGTGGAGCGCGGCCTGTCCATGGTTGACGGCGTTGTTCTCCTCGTTGACGCTTCCGAGGGTCCGCTGCCGCAGACCCGCTTCGTGCTGCGTAAGGCACTCGTTGCCAACCTGCCGGTCATCATCGTCGTGAACAAGACCGACCGTGCCGATGCCCGCATCGACGGCGTCATCTCCGACTCCATGGACCTGCTCCTGGGCCTGGCCTCGGACCTGGCCGACGAAGCACCGGACCTGGACCTGGACAAGATCCTGAACGTCCCGATCGTCTTCGCATCGGGCAAGGCCGGCTTCGCCTCGGCCAACCAGCCTGCAGACGGCACCATGCCGGACAATGAGGACCTCGAGCCGCTGTTCGAGACCATCATCAAGCACGTTCCGGCTCCGACGTACAACGAAGGCGAAGTCCTTCAGGCACACGTCACCAACCTTGACGCCTCGCCGTTCCTGGGTCGTCTGGCACTGCTGCGTATCTTCAACGGCACCCTGCGCAAGGGCCAGCAGGTTGCCTGGGCGCGCCAGGACGGCACTCTGAAGCAGGTCAAGATCACCGAACTGCTCGCCACCAAGGGCTTGACCCGTGTTCCGGCCGAAGAAGCAGGACCGGGCGAGATCGTTGCAGTTGCAGGCATCGAAGACATCATGATCGGCGAAACCCTCACCGACCTTGAAAACCCGAAGCCGCTGCCGCTGATCACCGTTGACCCGCCGGCCATCTCGATGACCATTGGTATCAACACCTCGCCGCTGGCCGGCAAGGTCAAGGGCGCCAAGGTCACCGCACGCCAGGTCAAGGACCGCCTCGACAAGGAACTGATCGGTAACGTTTCACTGAACATCCTGCCGACCGAGCGTCCGGATGCCTGGGAAGTTCAGGGCCGTGGCGAATTGGCACTGGCCATCCTCGTTGAGCAGATGCGTCGCGAAGGCTTCGAGCTGACCGTCGGCAAGCCGCAGGTTGTTACCAAGAAGATTGACGGCAAGGTCCACGAGCCGATGGAGCACATGACCATCGACGTCCCCGAGGAATACCTCGGCGCAGTGACCCAGCTGATGGCAGCCCGCAAGGGCCGCATGACCAACATGGCCAACCACGGTACCGGCTGGTGCCGCATGGAATTCGTCGTTCCGGCCCGTGGCCTGATCGGTTTCCGCACCCGCTTCCTGACCGACACCCGCGGTGCCGGCATCGCTTCCTCGCTGGCCGAGGGCTACGAGCCATGGTGCGGCCCGATCGAATACCGCATCAACGGTTCGATCGTTGCCGACCGCTCCGGCGTGGTCACCCCGTTCGCGATGATCAAGCTCCAGGAACGCATGTCCTTCTTCGTGCAGCCGACCTCCGAGGTCTACGAAGGCATGATCGTCGGCGAGAACTCGCGCGCCGATGACATGGACGTGAACATCACCAAGGAAAAGCAGCTCACCAACATGCGTGCGGCTTCCTCGGACACCTTCGAGAACATGACCCCGCCGCGCATCCTGACCCTTGAAGAGTCTCTCGAATTCGCTCGCGAAGACGAGTGCGTCGAGGTCACCCCGGAAGCCATCCGCATCCGCAAGGTCGTCCTGAATGCCAGCGAACGCGCCAAGGTCAACCGTGCACGAGCCAAGGCCTAACCAGCGCCAAGGGGGCTCCTTGGCCCCCGTGCTCGGTAGCGTCCTGGCGGCCTTGGCCGCCGGGGCGCTTGCCGCCGTGGTGGGAACGATCCTGCATGCCTCCGTGGCCTATGCGGGGGACACCCCGATTCCCTGGGGCGCCGCCCTGGCCCTGTTGTTCACCGGAGCCCTGTCCTACTGGGTCGGGATGCTTCGCGGGAAACTGTGGGTCAGTGCGCTGAGCGGTTTGAGCACCTACGTCCTGGTGGCGTTGTTCTCGGCCGATGCGCACAACCAGATGATCGTCTCCGCACAATACCTTGATGTCTTGCCCGGCCCCGCGCTGGCAGGAACCATCTGGGTCTACGGAATCATCGTCCCGGTTGTCATTGCGGTATTCATGGTCTCGCGCCACCTGCGCGCGCGGCCACAGCCCAAGGTTTAGCCACAAAATACGGGAAATGCCCGGAAGGAAATCCTTCCGGGCATTTTGCGTACTCTGGCGGTTTTGCCGCCGCCGTGGGCTTAGCGCTGGTTCGAGTTCAAGTCCAGGTGGTGGGCCATGAACAGGGAGGTCGCGACGCCGTCGGCATCGGGCTCGCGCATTGCGTAGTCTTCGATGACCGCATGGATGCGGGACAGCATTTCCTTTTGGGTGGCCTCGCTGAGTTTCAGTCCGACCCGGAGGACCTGGATTTCCTCGGGGGCAAGGCCGTCGATTTCCTGCAGGAACGTGTCGACAAGCAACGGGGCAGCGTCAGGCAGCTTGGTGCCCCAGGAGAGCTTCGTGCTTCGGTAGGGCACTTCCTTGGCGCCTCGGTTGCCGCGTCGGGTCTCCTCGGCCGCGAGGAACCCGTTGGCGAGCAACGTGCGCACATGGTGCAGCGAGGTGGCCGGATTGATATCCAGCAGGTCCGCTATTTCCTTGTTGGTGCGGGATTCGTGCAAGCAGAGTCGCAAAATGCGAAGACGGAGCGGTGAGCTAAGCGCCCGCGCACGGGCCTGTAGCTCTTCATCTGTGGCCATGAGATCAGCATACGTGAAAATCCGCCACTGATTGAATCATTCAAATCACATGTGCGGCGACGTCGGTTTTCCGTACCAGACAGGCAACTGCGGGGCTTGCCGGGTCAGCTCCCGGGCGCGGTGTGCCTACGCTCCGGGGGCGGGGGAACCAGCTTTGCATGGGTGATCGACTCGCGATTTATGTGAATTTCCCCGGTGCGGGTCTGCACCGTTACAGACTTCTCGTTGATCTCCAACAGGTATCCCAGGGCGTCGCTCAGCCGTTCGCCTGCCGAGCCTAGTTCCCCGGGTGAGAGTCGATAGCGGACCACCACTCGGGCGCCGGGGTCCAGGGAAGCGAAAAAGTCCGTGCTCATGAACCAATCCTAGGGGCTGGCTGCACCTGCATGGGGGCGCGACGCATGGCGTAAGAATTCCCCCGCAGTGGGCGTGCGGTGGCTCCGCGGGGCGACGCATGGCGTAAAAATTCCCTCGCCAAGGGCCATGGAGGCACCATCGCGTGACGCGGAACGTAAGAATTCGCCGGTTCGGGGCTGTGGGGACAAGCGATAGATGTGAGAAATACCTGTTCAACGTGCTGCTGCGGCAATCTAGTCGGGGCAGGACTAAGCTTGTCTCAAGCACGCTTAGCAGCATGCAAACCCACCGAACATTTTCCGTAGTGAAGGAAGGCCCCGGGTACCGTGACCTACATCATCGCCCAGCCATGTGTCGACGTCAAAGACAAGGCATGCATCGAAGAATGCCCCGTTGACTGTATCTACGAGGGTGAACGCTCGCTGTATATCCACCCCGACGAATGCGTCGACTGCGGTGCCTGCGAACCGGTCTGCCCCGTCGAGGCCATCTACTACGAGGACGACGTCCCCGACGAGTGGGCCGAGTACTACAAGGCAAATGTCGAGTTCTTCGACGAGGTGGGCTCGCCCGGCGGAGCCGCGAAGCTCGGCAACATGGGCATCGACCACCCGATCATTTCCGTGCTCCCGCCGCAGAACCAGGAATAACCACCCCGCATGTTGAGTCTTCCCGAGTACCCCTGGACAGCGCTGGCGCCCTACACGGCCAAGGCTTCCGAGCACCCCGACGGGGTCGTCAACCTGTCGATCGGCACCCCCGTCGACCCCACGCCGCAGGTTGTCATCGAGGCGCTGCGCGCCGGCGCCGATGCACCCGGCTACCCGACCACGCACGGAACGGTTGAACTGCGCGAGGCCATCGTCGAATGGTACGCCCGCCGCCGCAACGTGCACGGACTGGGCGTCGATGACGTGATGCCGACCGTCGGGTCCAAGGAAATGGTCGCCTGGCTGCCACTGCTGCTGGGGCTGGGTGCGGGGGACCTGGTGGTTCGCCCCGTGGTTGCCTACCCCACCTACGACATCGGCGCCACGCTCGCCGGTGCGGAGTCGATCGCCGCCGATTCGCTGGCGGAACTTTCCGCGGAGGACCGCGCCCGGGTCAAGCTCGTGTGGGTCAATTCCCCGGGAAACCCGACCGGCATCGTGCACGATGCTGCCACCCTCAAGGCCCTGGTTGACGACGCCCGCTCGCTTGGCGCCGTCGTCGCATCCGACGAGTGCTACGCCGAATTGGGGTGGGGCGACTACGAGTCCGGTGTACCGAGCGTGCTCGACGAGGCCGTTTGTGGGGGAGATCACACGGACCTGATTTCCGTGTACTCCTTGTCCAAGCAGTCGAACGTCGCCGGGTACCGCGCGGCGTTCATTGCCGGGGCGCCGAACCTGATGCCGGCACTGATCAACAGCCGCAAGCACGCGGGCATGATCGTGCCCGCCCCGGTGCAGGATGCAATGCGCGCGGCGCTTGCCGACGAGGCGCATGTTGCGGCCCAAAAAGCCCTGTATCGCGCGCGTCGCGAGGCCTTGATCCCCGCGCTCGAGGGATTCGGGTTGCGCATCGAGGACTCCGTGGCGGGACTCTACCTGTGGTGCACCGCCGACGAGGATTGCTGGCTCACGATGGGGCGTCTGGCGGAGCTCGGTATTATCGCCGGCCCCGGCGCGTTCTATGGCGAAGCCGGTGCGAATTTTGTGCGCATAGCGCTCACCGCAAGCGACGAACGGATTGCCAGCGCTGTTCAGCGGCTGAATGCGGCTCGTTGATTCCTTAACGTGACCAACCGATTGGTGTCATTCGCCTACTAAACGGTAGCGTGGCACTGATTACTGACCATCGGATCCATCTGTATTCCGGTTAGGAGAGACAATGACGGAAAACAATTCTGCTCAGCTCAGCTTCGGCGGCAACAACATCGAACTCCCTGTTGTACCCGCTGTAGAAGGCAACAATGGCTTTAACATCGCTCCGCTCTTGAAGGCGACGGGTGGCGTAACTTACGACCCGGGCTTCATGAACACCGCGGCGACCAAGTCCGCAATCACCTACATCGACGGCGACGCGGGCATCCTGCGCTACCGCGGTTACCCGATCGAGCAGCTGGCCGAAAAGTCCAGCTTCCTCGAGACCAGCTACCTGCTGATCTACGGCAACCTTCCCTCGGCCACCGAGTTGGAGGAATTCGACCAGAAGATCCGCCGCCACACCCTGCTGCACGAGGAGCTCAAGGGCTTCTTCGGCGGATTCCCGCGCGAAGCGCACCCGATGCCGGTGCTTTCCTCGGCCGTGACGGCGCTGTCGACCTGGTACCAGGATTCGCTGGATCCATTCGACGAAGAACAGGTCGAACTTTCGACCATCCGCCTGCTTGCCAAGATGCCGGTCCTTGCCGCCTACGCGCACAAGAAGTCCATCGGCCAGGCCCTGCTGTACCCGGACAACTCGATGAACCTCGTCGAGAACTTCATGCGTCTGAGCTTCGGCCTTGCCGCCGAGCCCTACGAGATGGATCCGGTCATCGTCAAGGCGCTGGATCAGCTGCTGATCCTGCACGCGGACCACGAACAGAACTGCTCGACCTCCACCGTGCGCCTCGTCGGCTCGTCGAACGCGAACATGTTCGCCTCGGTGTCCGCGGGCATCAATGCACTCTCCGGCCCCGCCCACGGCGGCGCCAACGAGGCTGTCCTGAAGATGCTGCGCCAGATCCAGTCCGAGGGCCTGAACCCCGCAGACTTCATGGAGAAGGTCAAGAACAAGGAAGACGGCGTCCGCCTCATGGGCTTCGGACACCGCGTCTACAAGAACTACGATCCGCGCGCCAAGATCATCAAGGAGACGGCACACGAGATCCTCTCCAAGCTCGGCGGAAACGACCAGCTGCTGGATATCGCCATGTCGCTGGAAGAGCGCGCGCTGAACGATGATTACTTCATCTCGCGCAAGCTCTACCCGAACGTGGACTTCTACACCGGCCTGATCTACAAGGCCATGGGCTTCCCGGAGAAGATGTTCACCGTCCTCTTCGCCATCGGCCGACTCCCGGGCTGGATCGCACAGTACCGCGAGATGTTGCAGGATCCGGAAATGAAGATCGGCCGCCCGCGCCAGCTGTACGTGGGCGAAGCCGAGCGCAACTACCCGAACCGCTAAAACGGATCGGCGCGGACGAGCTTTCCCGATCCGCAGCGCCGGCAATCTTGAGTTCCCAGGCCCGTCGGGCGTTGCTTCGAATGAATCGAGGCGGCGCCTGCCGGGCCTTTTGCGTTCTGGCGCGAAGTGGCGCGTTTTTTTCGGCCCAACGCTTGCTTTCGGGGCTATTCTTGAAGTAGGCGTTGGTTTTTGATGGAAACGAGTGTGCCTCATGGTTCAAGAGTCTGGTCCCGGTTGGAAAGTCTCAGCTGATACCCACCGTGAGATGTTGCTGGCACTGTATATTCGGGATTTGGCGGCGATCGAACCGCTAGGAACCCCGTGCCTTGCACCGCTGTGTCCCAGGGTGAAGCCCGCCGCGGCGAGGGAGCTGGCCGAGGGATCCGCCGGTGAATTGCGGCAGGAATGGCAAAGCTGGTGGGAGCGCATCCTGCGCGGGGGGCATTCGCCGTCGGCTTTGGACGAAGAACCGGACTTTGCGGAGTTCTCCGATTCGCCGAGCCTGCAGCACCTCTTGCGCGCCCACTACGGAAATGCGTTCACTTGGACGCAGAACCGGCTGGGGGAGTACAAGGATTACTGCAGGAAAAACACCAATGAGCGCTCGGCGCTTGTGTCGCAGCTGTTCTTCGAATGCGAACTCGACGGCGAGGGCGTCGACGACCTGCACCTGAAAATGGTGGAGTTGCCGCTGGCGGAACCGCGTGCCTGGTTTGTCGAGCCGGACACCGTGCTGTTAAGCCAGGACCTGATGCTGGATGCCGACCTGTTCCGCAGCTACCTGCAACCGATCATCGAGATGATGAAGTAGGGCCGGGGGCGCTGTCCCGTGCATTCATGGGCTACGGCGTGGCCGACTGGATGATGACGTAGCCGTCGGTGGTTGCGGCGGAGACCCATGCGCCCTGGGCGCGGTTCCACACCAGCCCGGCGTAGGAGACGGACTCGGTGTTCATGACGCCGGCGTTTGCCACCGCCCACTGCGCGACGGCCCACCCCTGCTTGCCCTTCGCCGGGACCTTGAGCCGCGGCCCGTCGACCACCGCGTTGGTGATGCCGGTTGCCTCACGCAATGCCGCCTCGACCTTCGCGGGAGAACCCGCCGAGTCCGCGGCGCGCAGCGTGCAGTTCAGCGCCGAGACGGCGTTGCCGGTGAGCGGTGCGGAGAAGGCCTTCGCCATGCCCTCGTGCTTGGCATAGGCCATCGGGTAGGCGCTGCGTTGCACCTTCTGGGCCGCTTCGGTCAGTGCCATCGCGGAGTAGTCGAAGGTTTCGAGCTCCTGGAAAAACCTGCCGGCCGCGTAGGCCGGATCCATCACTTGCGCCTCCGTGCCCCAGCCCATGCTGGGCCGCTGCTGGAAGAGGCCGCGGGAATCGGGGCCGGCACCGTCGCCGTAATCGATGTTGGTGAGCTTGGATTCCTGCATCGACGTGGCGATGCCGATGGCTGCCGCGCGTTCGGGCAGGCCGCGCTTGGTGGCCACCGCGGAAATCAGTGCGGCGTTCGAGGCCTGCTCGGGGGAGAGGGTGTAGCTCTCGGATCCCACGACGGCCATGCACTTTTCGCGCACCATGTTTTGGTCCAGGCCGATGAAATTCATGGCGGCGTAGAGGCCGCCGCCGATCAAGCCGCAGGCAATGAGCAGTGCCAGCAACGTGCGGCCCCAGGTGCGGGGCCGCACATGTCGGCCATGTCGATGGGCATCCCCGGTGTGGGAGCCCAGCGACATCACCTTTTGGTGTGCATCAGTTGGCATGCAGGATGCTGTTCAATTCCACGTGCTGGCCGGCTCGCGCCAACGCCTCCACGGCGCCGGTGACGGAGTTGCGGCGGAAGAGCAGGTTCGGGACGCCCGAAAGCTCCACTGCCTTGACGGTCTGGTCGTTGAGCTGCACGCGGGTGCCCGCGGTGACGTAAAGCCCGGCCTCCACAACGGAGTCGTCGCCGATGGAAATGCCGACGCCGGAGTTGGCGCCCAGCAGGACGCGCTCGCCAATGGTGATGCGCTCCTTGCCGCCGCCGGACAGGGTGCCCATGATGGAGGCGCCGCCGCCGACGTCCGAGCCGTTGCCGACCACGACGGAGGCGGAGATGCGGCCCTCGACCATGGAGGTGCCGAGCGTGCCGGCGTTGAAGTTCACGAAGCCCTCGTGCATGACGGTGGTGCCCGGCGCCAGGTGGGCACCGAGGCGCACGCGGCCGGCATCGGCGACGCGCACGCCGGAGGGAACCACGTAGTCGAGCATGCGGGGGAACTTGTCGACGCCCAGGACGTTCAGGACGCCGCGGCTGCGCAGCCTCAGGCGCGTGGCCTCGAAGCCCTCGACGGCGCACGGGCCGAAGTTGGTCCAGACGAC
This sequence comes from Paeniglutamicibacter sp. NPDC012692, assembly GCF_042901625.1. Lineage (NCBI taxonomy): Bacteria > Bacillati > Actinomycetota > Actinomycetes > Micrococcales > Micrococcaceae > Paeniglutamicibacter > Paeniglutamicibacter sp. NPDC012692. Next base: position 1,196,804 of record NZ_JBIBDE010000001.1, on the reverse strand, counting down.
GTTGTTCAGCAGGCCGAAGGCGCCGTCGAGGTTCACGTCGTTGGGCAGCACCAGTCGGTGCGAGAGCAGGTGCAGGCGCAGCCACACGTCGGCAGTGTCGGCGGGGGCGACGTCGACGTCGATCTCCAGCGAGACCACGGCCTGGGTGGTGCCGCGCTCGGCGTCGGACTTGGCCGCGGCGGCCAGCTCGCCGGCGATCTTGGCGGCGTCTTCGAGGTTGCCCATGTGCGGTTCCGGGAACCACACGTCGAGCACCGAACCGTCCGAGGCGTAGGTGGCAAGGCCGTGGGCCGAGGCAATGCGCAGCGGGCGCGGGGAATCAACTGAAGGCGTGTCTAGCGGAGTCATGAATCAATCCTAACGTGGCACAAGGCACTAATCTGGAATTGTGCATAGCAACCCAAACCCCGAACTTGAGCCCACCGCCCCGATCGAACTGGACCTCGGCCAGGACGTCGCAATGCTCACCGCGCAGCTGATGGACATCGAATCGGTCTCCGGCAACGAGAAGGCGTTGGCGGACGCCGTCGAAAACGCCCTCGCGAAATGCGCGCACCTCCAGGTGCACCGCGACGGCGACGCGATCGTTGCCCGCACCACGTGGGGCCGGGCGGAGCGCGTGATCCTGGCCGGCCACCTCGACACGGTGCCGCTGCCGACGACCCCCGGCGCCCGTGGCACGGTTCCGGTGAGCTGGGAGGGCGAGACCCTCTACGGCCGCGGCGCCACCGACATGAAGGGCGGGGTCGCCGTGCAGCTCGCGCTTGCCGCCTCGCTGGTCGACGCCGCGCGCGACGTAACATTCATCTTCTACGACCACGAAGAGGTCGAGGGCTCCAAGTCCGGGCTGGGCCGGCTCTTCCGCAACTGCCCCGAACTGCTGGGCGGCGACTTCGCGATCCTGCTCGAACCGACCAACGGCACCGTCGAGGGCGGCTGCAACGGCACCACCCGGTACCGGGTGCGCACGCGCGGTGTCGCCGCACACTCGGCCCGCGCCTGGATGGGCGAGAACGCGATCCACGCCGCGGCCCCCATCCTGCAGGTCCTCGCCGACTACGAACCGCGCACGGTGGACGTCGACGGACTGGACTACCGCGAGTCGCTGAACGCCGTGCGCATCGCCGGCGGCATCGCCGGCAACGTGATCCCGGACTTCTGCGAGGTCGAGGTCAACTACCGATTCGCCCCGGACAAGAACGTGGCCCAGGCCGAGGCGCACGTCTTCGAGCTGTTCGAGGGCTTCGAAATCGTCCGCACCGACGGCGCACCCGGTGCCCGCCCGGGCCTGAACCACCCGGCGGCGGCATCGTTCGTCGCAACGGTCGGGCAGACGCCGAAGCCCAAGTACGGCTGGACCGACGTCGCGCGATTCTCCGAGCTCGGCATTCCAGCCGTGAACTTCGGCCCCGGCGACGCCCTGCTGGCGCACTCGGACGACGAGCACGTGACGGCCGACGCCATCCGAGAATGCCTGGCCACGTTGCGCGCCTGGCTCGGCGGGAAGTAACCCACGCCGCCACCGGCCAAGGGGGGCAAACGGGCGATGCCGCCGGATCTCCACCTTGCGGGGGAAATCCGGCGGCATCGCCTTTTGGCTTGCGGCCGGGTCTGGTAGCTTTCTGGCTGCTTGTTGCCCGTTACTTGGCCGGATCCATCGGAGCCACCGTCGGTGCAATGGGCGCCTCGATATCGGTCGCCGGGTTGGCGCCTCCTGCGTTCGGCATCCGGCTGCTCAGGCGGCGGGAGACGATCTCCGCCAGCTTGCCCAGTCCGAAGTTGATGACGATGAAGATCGCCGCGGCCAGCAGCAGCGCCTGCAGCATGTTGCCGTTGGCTGCGGCGAAGGTCCGCGAGTAGAACAGCAACTCGGTGAAGCCGACGATGTAGCCAAGCGCCGAGTCCTTCAGGATGACCACGAACTGGCCGATCAGGGCCGGAAGCATGGCCACGAGGGCCTGCGGGATTTCGATCAGGCGCAGCGACTGGTTGGTTGTCAGGCCGATCGCGATGCCGGCCTCGCGCTGCCCCTTGGGCAGGTTCCGCACACCGGATCGAACCAGCTCGGCTACCACCGAACCGTTGTAGAGCATCAGCGAGATGACAACCGCCCAGAAGGGCGCGTCGGTCCCGTTGACGACTCCGGTGCGGGCCAGCAGGATGTTGAAGAACACGATCATCAGCAGGACCGGGACGGACCGGAAGAATTCCACGACGATGGTGGAGAACCAGCGCAGGGCCTTGATCTCGGCGAGCAGGCCCATGCCGAAGGCGAGGCCGAAGGTCACCGAGAGCACGATGCCCAGGCCCGCGGCCTTGAGCGTGTTGGCGAGGCCGGGGAGCAGGAAGTTCACCCAAGCGTTCGAGGTGAACAGCGAGGCCCACAGGGAGCCCTCCATCTGCCCCTTGGCGGCAAGTCCCGAAATCACCATGTACAGCAGGCCCGCGATGAGCAGGACGCCGACGATGTTGATGACCAGGATGCGCTGCTTGGCCTTGGGGCCGGGTGTGTCAAAAAGGACTGATGCGCTCATCGGGCCACCGCCAGTTTCTTGGAGAGCCAGGTGGTGAGCAAACCAACCGGGATGATGATAATGACAAAGCCGATGGCGAAGGTCGCGAAGATCGGGACGATCAGGTTCGACTCGAATTCGAGCATCGTTTTCATGACCGAGGACGCCTCGATCGCCACGGAGCTCACGGCGGCGACCGTCGAGTTCTTGATCAGCGCGATGAGCACGTTGCCCAGCGGGACCACGGCGCCGCGGAATGCCTGGGGCAGGATGACCTCGCGGGCTGCCGGCAGGAAGCTCAGTCCGATGGCGCGGGCGGCCTCGGCCTGCCCGACGGGCACGGTGTTGACACCCGAGCGGATCGCCTCGCAGACGAATGCCGCGTGGTAGATCGCCAGGCCCATCACCGCGAGGTTGAAGAAGTTCTGGTTGAAGTCGTCCGAGAGGGTGAACCCCAGCTGGTTGTACAGGGCCAGCACGCCGAAGAGCAGGATGATCGTCAGCGGGGTGTTGCGGATGATGTTCACGTACGCGGTGCCGAAGGCCGAGAAGCTGCGTACCGGGGAGATGCGCATCATCGCCAGGACGGTGCCCAGCGCCAGGGCGCCGATGGCAGCCCAGAAGGTCAGCTGGATGTTGACCCAGAACGCGGCGGGGATGTTGTATTCAGTGAACAGGGAGAGATAGTTCTCCATATTTCTGCCTCGATTTCAGCGGTCCCGGGGACCGAATCGGTAGAGCAGTGTGTGCCCCGATCAACCTGACAGGGGCACACACCTTAGGGAAATGACGCTTGGGTTAGGCGCAGGGATCCATCTTCGGCGGGTTCAGGGCCGGGTTCGGGACGTAGCCGGTGCCCTCGGTGTTGGCCTTGATGGCCTTCTCCCATTCGCCGGAGGAGATCATCTTTTCGATCGCCTTGTTGATGTCGGCGCACTTGGTGGATTCTCTGTTCAGGCCCACTCCGTACTTTTCCTCGCTGAACGGCTTGCCGACGACCTTGAACTTGCCCGCGTTGGCCGGCTGCGCGGCGAGGCCTGCCAGGATGATGTCATCGGTGGTGACGGCGTCGATGGTGCCGCCGGACATGCCGCCGAGGCATTCGGCGTAGCCCGACTGCTCCTGCAGCCTGACGCCCGGGATCATGTCCTTGACCTTCTGGGCCGAGGTCGAACCTGTCACCGAGCAAAGGGTCTTGCCGTCGAGGTCATCCGGGCCGGTGATCGTCGATCCAACCGGAACCAGGAGGTCCTGGCCGGCGACCAGGTACGGCCCGGCGAACGCGACGGATTCCTTGCGTTTGTCGGTGATGGAGTACGAGGCGAAGATCATGTCGACCTGCTTGTTCTGCAGTGCTGTTTCGCGGTTTGCCGACGGGGTCGAGATGAACTCGATCTTGTCCGCCGGGTAGCCCAGCTCGTTGGCAACGTATTTCGCGACGTCGACGTCGAAGCCCTTGTACGTGTTGCCGTCCTTGTAGCCGACGCCCGGCTGGTCGAACTTGATGCCGATCTTGATCTTGTCACTGGCGGAGCCTCCGCCGCCTCCGCCGCAGGCGCTGAGGGTCAGGGCTGCCGCGGCGGCCATTGCGGCTACTGCTGCGATGCGAGTCTTGCGCATTGGTTCTCCTTGGTTTCTGGACAGGAGCGATTTCCCGTCCGGCTTACGTCAAAAGGTGCGGATCTTGCTAGTGGGTGATGAGCTTGCCCAGGAAGTCCTTGGCGCGTGTGCTCTGTGGGTTGGTGAAGAACTGCTCCGGGGTCGCCTGCTCGACGATCTGCCCGTCGGCCATGAAGATGACCCGGTCGGCTGCCTTGCGGGCGAAGCCCATCTCGTGGGTGATAACGATCATCGTCATTCCCTCCTTGGCCAGACCGACCATGGTGTCCAGGACCTCGTTGATCATTTCCGGGTCAAGCGCGGAGGTCGGCTCGTCAAAGAGCATGACCTTCGGGCGCATGGCCAGAGCCCGCGCGATTGCGACGCGCTGCTGCTGGCCGCCGGAAAGCTGCGCCGGCAACTTGTCCTTCTGGTTGGCAACGCCCACACGTTCGAGCAGGGAAATCGCCAGCTTTTCGGCCTCGGGCTTCTTCATGTTCTTGACCTTGATCGGGCCAAGGGTCACGTTCTCCAAAATGGACTTGTGCGCGAAGAGGTTGAACGACTGGAAGACCATGCCGACATCGGCGCGGAGCTTGGCAAGCAGCTTTCCCTCTTCGGGCAGGACCTGCCCGTCGATTTCGATGCTGCCCGTATCGATGGTTTCCAGGCGGTTGATGGCGCGGCACAGGGTCGACTTGCCGGAGCCAGAGGGCCCCAGGACAACGACAACCTCACCCTTGGAGACTTCGAGGTTGATGTTCTGCAAAACATGCAGTTGACCGTAGTGCTTATTGACATCTGACAACTTGACGATCGGAATCAGGGCCGACCCGGCGCTACTCTCAGGGGAATCAGTGCTCATGTGACGACAATAGCCGATGTGTGCTGTATCACCACGAGCTTGCGCGCACCTTTGCCGAATCGTTTCCTAAATTGATTACCGGGTGACGGGTGAACGTGGCGATTGCCGATACAGTGGGTGACATGCCACGCCAGAACTCTCAAGCCAAGAATTTCGCATCACTGCCCGACCCGGCGCGCCGCAAGGGCTCCGTGGTTTTGCGCCGGGCGCAGGCCAACATTCCGCAGTCGGACCGCTATCTTCTGGATACCCGGGAAAACCAAGACTTCACCCACACCGACCCGTGGCGGGTGCTGCGGATCCAGAGTGAATTCGTGGAGGGGTTCGGGGCGCTTGCGGGCATCGGCCCGGCGATCAGTGTCTTCGGGTCGGCGCGTACTCCTCGCGATTCGACCCGTTATGCGCAGGCGGAGAAGATCGGTTCGCTGATCGCCAAGGCCGGCGTCGCCGTGATCACCGGCGGCGGCCCCGGCGCCATGGAGGCGGCAAACAAGGGCGCCTGTGAAGGTGGCGGCGTGTCGATCGGGCTGGGCATCGAGCTTCCGTTCGAGACCGGGCTGAACGAGTGGGTCGATGTCGGCATCAACTTCCGATACTTCTTCGCCCGCAAGACCATGTTCGTGAAGTATTCGCAGGGATTCATCGTGCTGCCGGGCGGGTACGGAACCCTAGACGAGCTGTTCGAGGCCGTGACGCTGGTGCAGACCGAGAAGGTCACCGGGTTCCCGATCGTCTTGGTGGGAACCGACTACTGGGGACCGCTACTGGAGTGGTTGCGCAACACGGTTGCCGAGGAGGGCGCGATCTCCGTCGCCGACCTGGACCTGATCAAGTTGACCGACGATGTCGACGAAGCCGTGCGCATCGTCGTCGAGTCCGCCCACGCCAACGGGTTTACCGCGGCCGACTGACGGTGTCCGGCGGGTTTTACTGGTTTCAGGAGGAGTAGGTATTGGTTTACGTTTTGTTGGTCCTGGCGATCCTGGTGCTGGGCGCGGCCGTGTTGATGGGCGTGGGAACCCGGCAGGCCCGCCTGCATGGCGACGGGGCGCGCTACGAGCCGACTCGGGTTCCGATCCAGGGGCTCGTGGAGCCAGTGGCCTCGCTTCCCCCGGTGCTGTTGCCCCTGGAACCCAAGCCGGCGGACATCGAGGCGGTGGGTTTCTCGCTGGCTCTGCGGGGGTACCGGTGCGACCAGGTCGACGAGGTCCTGGATGCGCTCTCGGCCGAGATCGACAGGTTGCATCAGGTCATCGCGCAACGCGGTAAAGAGCGTGTGATTAGCAACACGGGCGATTATTCGGAATAATAGAAGTTAGCAAGTTGAAAGCGATTCACGGAATAGTTGAATTCGCCAAGTAACTCACGACCGGGCGCAGGGGCCAACCCCCTCCGCCTCATAGGAAAGGGACAGCGCTAATGGCTGCGATGAAACCACGTACCGGGGATGGTCCGATGGAGGTCACCAAGGAAGGCCGTAGCCTGATCATGCGCGTACCGATCGACGGCGGCGGGCGTCTGGTTGTTGAACTCAACGCCGACGAAGCCGCTGCCTTGCGTGACTGCCTCGTGGGTGTCACCGAGTAATCTTCGGTTTGGAATTGTGAAAACGGGGGTCGATCCGCACGGGTCGGCTCCCGTTTTCATGTGTGCCGACCGGCCCGGATCCGGGACGCCGCCGAGCGCCGCGCTACATGGTTCGCGCGGCGACCAACAGCCCCAGGCCGGTGGGGATCAGCGTGGTGGTGAATCGCTCGTCGCTGCGCAGCAGCCGGATGGTGTTGCGGGTGGCGACGGTGCTGGGTTGGCGGATTGCCGGCTTGGCCACGCGGTGGTGGTCGAAGGCGTCGTGCAGCAGGATCATCCCGCCGACCTTGACCAGGCGGATCGCCTGGGTGGCGTACTCGGACAGGTGGGCCTTGTCGGCATCGATGAACACCATGTCGTAGGCGGAGTCGGTCAGGCGCGGCAGCACGGCCTCGGCCCGGCCGGCGATGGCGCGGAAGCGGGAGGAGTCGAACCCCGACTCGTGGAATGCCTCGCGCGCCGCTGCCAGGTGGTCGACGTCGATGTCGATCGTGGTCAGCGCCGCGTGCGCGCCAAGGCCGCGGAGCAGGCTGGTTCCCGAGACGCCCACGCCCGAACCGATCTCCACCACGTTGCGCGCGTTGGAGGTGGCAGCCAGCACCGTCAGCAGGCCGGCCGTGGCGGGGCCCACGGACTCGACCCCGAGCTCGCGTCCGCGTTCGCGGGCCCGCTCGATGACCTGATCCTCCGTTGCTTGGGCCTCGGCGTACGACCAGCTGCTGTAGACATCCAGGTTCATGAGTGTGGTGGGGTCCTTTTCAAGAATCGAGGGTTGGCGGGCATCGTCCCGGCCCGAGCGCGCCCGGCCGCTTCGCGGGGCCCGGTCGTGGCCTGCCTCCGGGCGGGGGGGCCGATACGTCCACCATCTTATCCCCGTGTGTCCATTTCAGGGGCTGAATTGGAATTGTAGGAGTAGCACAGGTTGCGTACAGGATTCGCTCAGGAGGCTGGGCCAGAATTGAAACCGTGAACGCACCAAATCCGACCTTGGCCATCGACCAGAGCTCCACCGACGAGCTCGGTGCGTCCGTGGTTCCCACGTGGGATGAGATCGTGAGGGACCATTCCCCGCGGGTTTACCGACTGGCTTACCGCTTGACCGGCAACCGGCCGGATGCCGAAGACCTGGCACAGGAAACGTTCGTGAGGGTCTTCCGCTCGCTGCATACATTCACCCCGGGAACCATCGGCGGATGGCTGCACCGCATCACCACCAATCTGTTCCTGGACCAGGCGCGCCGCAAGTCCCGCATCCGCTTCGACGGACTGGGCGAGGAAGCCGAGGCGAAGCTGCCCGGCACGGCCCCCGGCCCGGAGCGCAGCTTCGAGTACAACAACCTGGACGTCGACGTGCAGGCCGCGCTCGACGGCCTGTCCCCGGAATTCCGTGCGGCCATCGTCCTGTGCGACCTTGAGGGGCTCTCCTACGAGGAGGTTTCCGAGGCGCTGGACGTCAAGCTCGGCACGGTTCGATCGCGCATCCACCGCGGACGGGCGATGCTTCGCGAAAAGCTTGCCCACCGAAATCCCGCTGTCCGACCATCGGCAACCGTGGGGTTGCCCAAGATCCGGCGGCCGATCCCGGGAGTCCGCTAAGGCATGCATTCACAACAAGAATGGATCCGTGCGTACCTCGCCGGCGAACTGGAAGCGAAGAAGCGCCGCAGCATCGAAAGACATGTGCATCGATGCCTGAGGTGCTGGGAAGCGCTCCAGTCAGCCACGCCGAGGACCGCGCCGCAGTGGACCAACCAATCCGAGATCCCGCGGCTGCCGCTCACGGCGCAAACCCTGCTGAGTAGCTCCGGCGCGGGCTGGGACTCCGGTGCGCAGCACCGCACCTCGCGTTTCCGCCCTTGGGTTCCTGCCGTGGCGCTTTTGGGCATCCTGGCGATGGTCGGAGCCTTGATGAGCCTCTCCTGGTCGTTGGGGGCCCCGGGCGTCGCCTCCGCGGGACAACACGATCCCACCGGTTCCTGGAGCGCAACGGCCACGCGCCTCGACGAAGACGAACTTGATGAATTGCGTGAGGCGGGCTGGACCTGCCCCGTTGTCGAGTCGGCGGGTTACCATCTGGCCTCTGCCACCGGCACCCGGTCGGACGGCAACGCCGCGGTCCACATCGTGATGAAGAACGGCAAGCACGAACTCAGCGTGACCGAGGTGCGGAAGCTCGCGGGCGGACCGCTGGCGACAGGCAGCCTGGCGGCCCCGCAGCAGGTGGCGGCCAAGCAGTTGGCCGCCGAGTCCACCGAGGGACCCTTGACGGAGCTGGGGCGAAGGCTTGGCGCCAAGGCGGCGGCTTCCGTCAGTTTCGGAAAGGGCAAAGCCACCCTGAGCATGGACGGCGTGGATTACGCGATCACGTCAAACCTTGCGAAGAAGGACGTTGAACGGCTGCTGCAGCGCCTGGTCGTCGGTGAACACACGCGGTCTTCCGGACTTGATGACAGTCCCGAAGAGTTGGGTGAACGCCTGATGCGCGGGCTGTCCAGACTCATGGTTTTGGACTTCGACTAGGCAGTGGCCAAATGATGCTGGGAAAGCAGGTAGTCTACTAGGGTGTTTCTGGGAATCAACGGTAGTGAGTTGCTGGTGTTGGCCATACTGGCCGTGGTTATTTTGGGACCCGAAAAACTCCCGGAATACGCGGCCCAACTGGCGCGACTGGTCAAGGAATTGCGCCGCATGGCTACCGGCGCGAAGGAACAATTGCGCGAAGAGGTCGGCGACGACATCGTCGACATGGACTGGAAAAAGCTTGATCCGCGGCAGTACGACCCGCGGAGGATCATCAAGGAAGCGCTGCTTGACGACCTCGACGACGTGGTCAGTGCCGTCAAGGAGCCCGCTGCCGTCCAGCAGCGTCCCGTCGCTACGGCTCAGGTAACACGCCTGGCACCGAACGAACCGGCGCCGTTCGACGTGGAAGCCACGTAGCGGGCAGGCAACGGGCCCGGCGCAGGACAGGATTTGGCAAAAAGGTGGAGGTCGCAATTCCCGAACGGGGATTGCGGCCTCCACCTTTTCGGCTTCCGGGGCCGGACCGGCCGGGCCTAACGAACCTATCGGGCTTGGCCGGGGGTGACCGAGAGCTTCATGCCGGCCAGCCCGCGCGGGCGGTGCGAGAGTGAGCGGGCGATCGCGGTGATCTCCGCAGCCGCGGGGGACCCGGGGTGCGAGAGCACCAGCGGCAGCCCCGCATCGCCACCCGCGCGCAGCAGCGGGTCCAGCGGGATCTGCCCCAGCAGCGGGACCTCCGCGCCGAGGGTTGCCGAGAGGCGATCGCTGAGCTCCCGGCCGCCGCCGGCGCCGAAGATCTCCATGGTGGAGCCGTCGGGCATCTGCAGCCAGCTCATGTTCTCGATGACACCGACGACCTTCTGGCCCGTCTGCACGGCGATGGCCCCGGCGCGCTCGGCGACCTGGGCGGCCGCGGCCTGCGGGGTCGTGACGACCGCCAGCTCGGAGCCGGGAAGCAGCTGGGAGACGGAGATGGCGATGTCCCCGGTGCCCGGGGGCAGGTCCAACAGCAGCACGTCGAGGTCCCCGAAGTGCACGTCGGTGAGGAACTGCTCCAGGGCGCGGTGCAGCATCGGCCCGCGCCAGATCACGGGCTTGTTGTCGTCTACAAACATGCCGATGGAAATGACCTTCACGCCGTGGGCGACCGGCGGCAGGATCATCTCATCCACGCGGGTGGGCTTGGCGTTCGGGATGCCGAGCAGGCCGGGGATGGAGAAGCCGTGCACGTCGGCGTCGATGAGGCCCACGCGCAGCCCGTCGGCGGCCATGGCGCAGGCGAGGTTGGCGGTCAGCGAGGACTTGCCGACCCCGCCCTTGCCGCTGGCGATGCCGATGACTCGGGTCAGCGAGGCCGGGTCGCCGAAGGGCACTGCGCGGCCCTTGAGCGACTCGCGGAGCGTCGCACGCTGCTCGGGGCTCATCACGCCCAGGGCCAGCTCCACGGAGCCGACCTCCGGCAGGGTGGCCAGTGCGGCCGTGGCGTCGTTTTCGATGGTGGAGCGCAGCGGGCAGCCCGCGATGGTGAGCAGGATGGTGACCCGTGCCGTGCCGTTGTCGAGGACGGCGGATTCGACCATGCCCAGTTCGGTGATGGGGCGGCGCAGTTCCGGATCATGGACCGCGGAGAGTGCTTCAAGGAGCCGTGGCTCGATGCTCATGAGGGTGCGTTCTTCTCTGCTTGTTTTTCCAGCTGCTTGTCGTGATGCTTGTCCGGTCTGTCCGCCCGCTTGGGCGCCTTGGCCACCTGGGGGATGAGCCCGGTGTTGGTGGAGGTGCGGTCGCGGCGCTTGGGGTTCTTGGCGCGCAGCCTCAGCTCCTCGCCGTCGGCGGTTTCCAGCAGTTCTTCGAGCGCCGAGCGCAGCTCGGAGCGCACGTAGTCGCGGGTGGCGACATCGCGCAGGGCGATGCGCAGCGCGGCGAGCTCGCGGGTGAGGTACTCGGTGTCGGCGAGGTTGCGTTCGGCCCGCCCGCGGTCATCGGACAGGGCGACCTTGTCGCGGTCGTCCTGGCGGTTCTGGGCCAGCAGCAGCAGCGGGGCCGCATAGGAGGCCTGCAGCGACAGCATCAGGGTCAGCGCGGTGAAGCCCAGCGCGGCGGAGTCGAAGCGCCACGTCTCGGGCGCCCAGGTGTTCCAGATCAGCCAGAAGATGCAGAAGATGCTCATGTAGACCAGGAACTGCGGGGTGCCCATGAAGCGCGCGAACTTCTCGGTGCTGGAACCGAAGGCGTCCGGGTCGGGGGAGAAGCGCGGGAAGAAGCGGTCGCGGGCACTCATCGGGGTGTCCAGCCCGCTGCCTGACTGGCGTTTCTCAGCCATGGGTGTCTCCGTTCTTCGCCGGTGGGTTCTTGGCGGTGTGGTCGTCGTGGGTGCGCCAGTCCTCGGGCAGCAGGTGGTCCAGCACGTCATCGACGGTGACCGCGCCGACCAGGCGGCCGGCGTCGTTCACGACGCCGAGCGAGGTGAGGTTGTAGGTGGCAAGCGTGCGGGCGACCTCGGGCACGTCGGCCATGTCGGAGATCGGCGCCAGGTGGGTGTCCAGGATGTTGCCGAGGGACTCCGGCGGCGGGGTGCGCAGCAGCGCCTGGATGTGCACGGCGCCCAGGTAACGCCCGGTGGGGGTCTCCAGCGGCGGGCGCGTCACGTAGACCGTGGAGGCCAGCGCGGGGCTCAGCTCCTCGCGGCGCACCGAGGCCAGCGCCTCCGCGACCGTCGCCTCCGGGGAGAGGATCACCGGGACCGGGGTCATCATGGAGCCGGCGGTGCCCTCGGCGTACTCGAGCAGGCGGCGGACGTCGCGCGCCTCCTCGGGTTCCATGAGCTCCAGCAGCGCATGCTTGGTGTCCTCGCTGAGTTCGGAGAGCAGGTCGGCAGCGTCGTCGGGGTCCATCTCCTCAAGCACGTCGGCCGCGCGTTCCATGCCGAGGGCGGAGAGGATCTGCACCTGTTCGTCGTCGGGCATTTCCTGCAGCACGTCCGCCAGGCGGTCGTCCTGCAGCTCGGAGGCCACCTCGACGCGGCGCTTGTCGTTCATCTCGTGCAGGGCGTCGGCGAAGTCGGCGGGCTTCATCTCGTCGTGCGCGGCAACGTAGGTGCTTGCGGCCTGCGGTTCGTGCAGCGCGGTGTGGACGATGGCGTCCCAGGGCACCAGCAGGCGTTCCCCGCGCGTGCGGCGCAGGCCCAGCAACCCGCCGAGGTGCTCGCCGCGGCGCACGAAGTAGTCGGAGATGATCCAGTCCCCGCCGCGTTCCTGGCTGAGCCCGATGTCCTCCACGACGGCGTGGCCGCTGCCGTCGGCGAACACCACGCGGCGGTCGAAAAGCTCGGCCGCCACGAGGATCTCGGCGCCGCGCTGCTGGAAGCGGCGCATGTTCACCAGGCCGGAGCAGATGATCTGGCCGGACTCCATGGCCTGGATGCGGGTCATCGGGACGAAGACGCGGCGCTTGCCGGGGACCTCGACCACCACGCCGACGCATTGGGCGGGTTTGGTGAGTGAGCGCGAAATGACAACGACGTCGCGCAACCGGCCCAGGCGGTCGCCCAGGGGGTCGAACACGTCCAGGCCCAACAACCGTGCAATGAAGACCTTCGTAGAATTGCTGCTCACGCTCTCTAGGCTACTGCCTCGTGAAGCGGGGAGCACATACGGTGCCGTCCGCGCGGACGCCGGGCGTCACCCGCCGTGCGGCGTGCCGCAGGGGCCGCGCCGCCGCCTTCGGGCGACATTTGTCTTTCACCTTGAGCGATCAAGCGGGCGGAGGGTGGCCGCGAGCGTGCACAATGGAAGCATGTCATCCCCACTTGGTGCTTCCCAGACCCACTCGAACTCGCTCGGTTTGCCGCGCGGCGAACTCCTGGGGCGTTACGACTCCTACCTCGACGCGCAGAAGATCGTCGACTACCTGGCCGACAACGACTTCCCGGTCAGCAACATCACGATCGTGGGCAACGACCTCAAGAGCGTCGAGCGCGTCACGGCCAAGCTCAGCTACCCGAAGGTCGCGGCCGCCGGTGCGGCGCAGGGCGCCATGTTCGGCGTGTTCGTGGGCCTGATCCTGTCGATCTTCAACCCGGCCAGCGACGCGTGGGCGCAGATCCTGTCCTCGGTGGGCCTGGGCATCGCGATCTGGCTGATCGTGGCCGTGGTGGGCTATTCCTTCCGCCGCGGCAAGCGCGACTTCGCCTCCCAGTCCCAGGTGCTGGCCACCAGCTACGACGTGGTCGTCGACTTCTCGCACGCCCACGCCGCCCGTGCGCTGGCGTCCAAGCTGCCGATGAGCCGCGGCGCCGCCGACGCCGGGGTCGGCATCCACGCGGTCCCGGTGCAGCCGCCCGCCCCGGCCCAGCCACAGGCCCCGGCCGTGCCTGGCGCCGGGCAGGCCCCTGCCGCGCCGGCCGCCCCGGTCCCGTCTGGCAGCTACTCCGACCTTCCCGACGGCCGCCCGCAGTTCGGCATCCGGGTCCAGCCAGTTGCCACCGCCGCCCCGGTGGCCCCCGCAACCCAGGCACCGGAGGCTCCCGTAGCCGCTTCCGCAGCGGTCGCCGCCCAGCCGCACGTCGCTCCGGAGTCCGTGACCCCGGAGGCAACCGTCCCTCGGACACCTGCCCCCGAAGCCCGCGCGGCCGATGCCGCGGCACCCGCCGAGGGGCAGGCCGCAGCGACCGAAACCGCCGTTGAGGATGCGAAGGCCCCGTCCACCGACAACGATGCAGACGGTGAAACCAACCGAGAAGACGGACCGCGCCACTAGCCCGGCCGCTTAACCGCAGACGGCCCGGGTCTTTCCCGCTCTCCAAGGAGATGCAGGGAAGGACCCGGGCCGTTTTTGTGCCGTGTGCGCCGGTGCGGCGCCCGACATCGGGAGCGGCACCGGCACGGGCGGCTAGCTGTTGCGGATCTCCGCCATCCAGGCCTCGACGGCCTCCGGGGTGCGCGGCAGCGCGGCCGAGAGGTTCACGCAGCCATCGGCCGTGATCAACACGTCGTCCTCGATGCGCACGCCGATGCCGCGGTATTCCTCCGGCACGGCGAGGTCCTCGTTCTTGAAGTACAGGCCGGGCTCGATGGTGAAGACCATGCCCTCCTCCAGCACGCCGTCCAGGTACAGCTCGGCCTTGGCCTGCGCGCAGTCGTGCACGTCGAGGCCCAGGTGGTGGCTGGTGCCGTGCGGCATCCAGCGGCGGTGCTGCTGGCCCTCCGGCGACAGCGCCTCCTCCAGGGACACGGGCAGCAGGCCCCAGGCGTCGAGGTTCTCGGCGAGCACCTTGATGGCAGCGCCGTGCAGGTCGCGGAACTTGGTGCCGGGCTTGGCCACGGCGAACGCGGCGTCGGCCGCATCGAGCACCGCCTGGTAGATCTTGCGCTGCACGTCGGTGTAGGTGCCGTTGACCGGCAGGGTGCGGGTGACGTCGGCGGTGTAGAGCGACTCGGCCTCTACGCCGGCATCGAGCAGCAGCAGCTCGCCGTCGTTGACGGTGCCGTTGTTGTTGATCCAGTGCAGGACCGTGGCGTTGTTGCCGGAAGCCGCGATGGTGTCGTAACCCAGGTCGTTGCCCTCCTCGCGGGCGCGGGCGAAGAAGGCGCCCTCGACGACGCGCTCGCCGCGCGGGTGGGTGACGGCGCGTTCCAGGGAGCGGACCACGTCGTGGAAGCCGTTGATGGTCGCCGCCACTGACTTCTTCATCTCGCCGATTTCCCAGGCGTCCTTCACCAGGCGGATCTCGGAAAGGGCCTCGGTGAGCTCGCCGTCCAGCGAGTCGGAGACCTCCAGGTCCACGCCGGTGTTGATGCGGGAGGTGTCGACCAGCGCGTCGCAGTTCATGTCGACGTCGCGCAGCAGGCGGATGCGCATGCCGCCGAGCTCGACGACGCCGGCGTTCTTGGTGATCGCAACCTCGAGCTGCGTCAGGTCGGCGGTGGGCAGGCCCAGGCGTGCCTGCAGCAGGCCCAGGGTGGGGCGGGGGCCGATCCAGAATTCGCCGGTGCGGGCGTTGGAGTAGAACTCCTCGGTGTCGCGTCCGGCCATAGGGGAGAAGTAGAGCGTGGCGTTGTGGTTGGAGGCGTTGTCGCCGGCGCCCTGGTCGGTCGGCTCCATGACCAGGACCGCGTCGGGTTCGTGGTCAAGGCCCAGGCCGGTCAGGTGGGCGAAGCCCGAGTGCGGGCGGAAGCGGTAGTCGGTGTCGTTCGAGCGGACCTTCAGCGGGCCCGCGGGAATGACCAGGCGTTCGCCGGGGAACCGCGCGGAGACCGCGGCGCGGCGGGCGGCCGCGTACGGGGCAACCTCGTCGGCGCCGGGAAGCTCGGAGGTGTCTGGGGCCCAGGAGGACGCCATGAAGGTCTTGAAGGCCTCGGAGGACGGGCGCTGCGAACGGTTGTTCACGCGCTCCTCGAGGGGCTGGTCGCTGCCGGTGGTGGTGGTTGCATCAGTGCTCATGGTTCCAATCGTCTCAAAGCGCGGCGACTTGTGCCAAGGCGCTATGCGCTGGGCGGAGCCGGGTGTGCGAAAGATCGCCCGCCGCCGTGGCCTGTGGTGTTCGTCGGCGGAGGAAGCGCCGGGCCCAAACCACACCGATGCGCGGGCAAGGACTACGCTGGGTGCTATGCGGATCGATCTTCACACACACTCACACATTTCCGACGGGACCGAGTCTCCCGCCGACCTGGTCAGCGCGGCCGCCGCCGCGGGGCTCGATGTGGTGGCGTTGACCGACCACGACCAGACCTCCGGCTGGGCGGACGCTTCCGCACGGGCCCTGGAAATCGGCATCGGGCTGGTCCCGGGCATGGAGATCTCCTGCAAGACCGACCGCGGCATCAGCGTGCACCTGCTCAGCTACCTGCACGACCCGGCGCACCTCGGGCTGCTCGAGGAGATCGAGAAGGCCCGCGATGCGCGCATCACTCGCGCACGCCGCATGGTCGAACTGCTCGCCGAGGACTACCCGGTGGACTGGGAGCTGGTCTCCAAGCACTCGGTGCCCGGAGCCACGATCGGCCGCCCGCACATCGCCGACGCGCTGGTCACAGCGGGGGTGGTGCGCACCCGCACGGAGGCGTTCGCCCAGGTGCTCACCGCGCGCTCCCGGTACTACGTGGGCCACTACGCCATGGACCCGGTGACCGCGGTGCGACTGGTGCGCGAGGCCGGCGGCGTGCCGGTCTTCGCCCACCCCGTGGCCTCCGAGCGCGGTCGCATCGTCGGGGACGAAACCTTCGAGGAGATGATCGAGGCGGGGCTGCTCGGCCTGGAGATCGACCACCGGGACAATCCCGAGGAGGGCCGCAAGTACCTTCGGGCGCTCGCCGAACGGCACGACCTGATTGTCACGGGTTCCTCGGACTACCACGGCAGGGGAAAGCCGAACGTGCTGGGGGAGAACACCACCGCACCGGAGATGCTGCGGCGCATCCTGGCCGCCGGTACCGGCAGCAGCGCCGTCGGGATGCCAGACGTCGTTTAGCCTCCCGCAGCGGGGATCACCCAACGCAAAATGCCTCCAACCCATCGCGCTGCTGCGGGATGGGTTGGAGACATTTCCATGTGGCCTGTCCTGCCGGGCCGGGCGGCCTAGGCCGGCGGGGATTCGAGCAGGCTAGCACCGGGGATGCGCGCGCTCATCACCGAGATCGACTGCGGGTTCTCATCCACGCAGACAAAACGGCGGCCCGTCGCCGCGGCCACGGCACCCGTGGTGCCCGAGCCGGCGAAGAAGTCCAGCACCCAGTCGCCCTCGCGGGAGCTCGCGTTGATGATGCGGCGCAGGATGCCCTCCGGCTTCTGCGTGGGGTAGCCGGTCTTTTCCTTGCCGGTCGGCGAGACGATGGTGTGCCACCAGACATCGGTGGGCAGCTTGCCGCGCTCGCGCTTTTCCGCCGTGACAAGACCGGGGGCCATATACGGCTCGCGGTCGACCTCGGCCGAGTCGAAGTGGTAGGCCTTCGGGTTCTTCACGTAGACAAGGATGTTGTCGTGCTTGGCCGGCCAGCGGCTCTTGGCGCGCGCTCCGTAGTCGTACGCCCAGATGATCTCGTTGAGGAACGACTCGCGGCCGAAGATCGCATCGAGCATGACCTTGGCGTAGTGCACCTCGCGGTAGTCCAGGTGCACGTACAGGGTGCCGTCGTCGGCCAGCAGCCGCCAGGCCTCGCGCAGGCGCGGCTCCAGGAAGGACCAGTAGTCGTCGAACGCGTCGTCGTAGCTGTGCAGGTCCCCGCGCAGCGTGGAGTAGCTGCGGCCCTGGAAGCCGATGCGGTCGCCCTCGCCCTCGGCCGCGCGCACGGCCTTGAGCACCTGGCGCTTTTGGGTGCGCCCGGTGTTGAACGGGGGATCGACGTAGATCAGCGTGAAGGACCCGTCGGGCAGCGTCGGCAGGAACGTCGCGTTCTCCGCGTGGACGATCAGGTTGGGCCCCTCCGGGTCCCAGGCCTGCACCGATGAGGGACCGGCGGGCCCGCCGGCAACCTGTTCGGTTGCCTGCACGGGCCCGTCGGGGGTGTTAAGACGGCTCACCGATCTACTCGGAGTCGGTCTTGTTCACTACTTCGCCGTTGCGGCGACGGGTGCGGCTGCGGTTGGGACGCGTGCGTGCCGGGCGTTCGGTGCGCTCGGCACCCTCGCCGGCGGGTGCCTCGGCCTCCGTGGCCGCCTTGGGCTCGTGGTGGTGGCGCTCGCCCTCGCGTGCCGGGCGGTCCGCACGGCCGTGCGAGTGGCCGTGGCGGCCGCCGCGCTCGGAGCCGCGTTCACCGCGTTCCGCGCCGCGCTCGCCACGCCGCGGGGCGCCGCCGCGCGGGCTGTTCTTCTTGCCGGTCTCGCCCAGGTCCTCGAGCTTTTCCCCGGCCAGGCCCTCGAGCTTGCGGGCGCTGCGCGGCAGGCGGCCCTTGGTGCCGGCGGGGATGTGCAGGTCGGCGAACAGGTGCGGCGAGGAGGAGTAGGTTTCCACCGGCTCGGTGACATCCAGGCCCAGCGCCTTGTTGATCAGGCCCCAGCGGGGAACGTCTTCCCAGTCGACGAAGGTCACCGCGGTGCCCTTGTTGCCGGCGCGGCCGGTGCGGCCGACGCGGTGGAGGTAGGTCTTCTCGTCCTCCGGGCACTGCAGGTTGATCACGTGGGTGACGTCGTCCACGTCGATGCCGCGGGCCGCGACGTCGGTGGCGACGAGCACGTCGACCTTGCCGTTGCGGAAGGCGCGCAGCGCCTGCTCGCGGGCACCCTGGCCCAGGTCGCCGTGGATGGCGCCGGCGGCGAATCCGCGATCGACCAGCTCGTCGGTCAGCTTGGCCGCCGAGCGCTTGGTCTTGGTGAAGATGATGCAGCGTCCGCGGCCCTCGGCCTGCAGGATGCGGGCGACGACCTCGTCCTTGTCCAGCTGGTGGGCGCGGTAGATGACCTGGCGGATGTCCTTCTTGGTGATGGAGTCATCGTCGTTGTCGGCGGCGCGGATGTGCGTCGGCTTGGTCATGTAGCGGCGGGCCATCGCGATGACGGCGCCGGGCATGGTGGCGGAGAAGAGCATGGTCTGGCGCACGGCCGGGGTGGCCGCCAGCAGGGTCTCGACGTCCGGCAGGAAGCCGAGGTCAAGCATTTCGTCGGCCTCGTCGAGGATGACGATGCGCACGTTCTTCAGGCTCAGGTGCTTCTGCTTGTAGAGGTCGATCAGGCGCCCGGGGGTGCCCACGACGATCTCGACGCCGCTGTTGAGCTGCTCGATCTGCGGCTCGTAGGCGCGGCCGCCGTAGATGGTGGCGATGCGCGCGTTGCGGAACTTGGAGGCCTTGTCCATGTCGGCGGCGACCTGGACGGCCAGTTCGCGGGTCGGGGCGACGATCAGTGCCTGCGGGGCACCGGGGACCGGGAGCTTGTCGTAGCCCTCGTCGTCCGGGCCGATGACGCGCTGCAGCGCCGGGATGCCGAAGCCGAAGGTCTTGCCGGTGCCGGTCTTGGCCTGGCCGATGATGTCGTGGCCGCCCAGGGCGACCGGAAGGGTCATGGCCTGGATCGGGAACGGGTGGGTGATGCCGGCCGCGGCGAGCGATTCGACGATGTCGGAGCGGACCCCGTAGTCGGCGAAGGACTGCTCCGGCAGTTCGTGGGGCTTTTCGTCGGTGGACAGCGACTCTTCGATGTCGACGGCTTCCGACGCGGAGTCGGCGGTAAGCAGGTGTTCAGTGTTCAAGACAGGGTTCTCATTCGTTTAGGCACCGTGCTTGGGGTGCTCGACGACCCTTGAAAAGTCCGGAAAAGACCAGGGGTCGGAGTCCACCACATGGCGGTGATTCCAGCGGAGCCGATCGCAGGCTGTGCATCGCAGCCAGGCTTTTGTGGCTGCGTGGGCGCAGGAGTCGCTGGGTAATCCCGCTAAAAAACTTGTTCAAGATACGCGACCGGGCATCCTTGTATACCCCCCAAGCATATCCCGCACCCGTTCCGATCCCGGCATTCGGCTCACCCGATGCACCCGGGACGGCGCAAGGCGCCGCACCGGGTGCATCGGGCGTCCACCTAGGGTCCGACGATCCTGAAGAGCACCGTGCGGGTCACCAAATCCGCGGTGACAAGCTCGACCTCGACCTGTTGCCCGGCCGGGGCGGACCCCTCGAAGGGCGCAGTGACGGCGGGGGAAACCAACTGCAGGGTGCCGCGCTGCTTGTGCCCGTTGGCGCCGTTCGATCCGTTCGATCCGTTCGATCCGTTGGTCCCGTTCGGCTGGGTGGAACCCGGCGCCGCGGCGCCCGCGGCGGGCACGGTGCCGGTCAGCGTGACGGCCGTGAACCTTTCGCCCACCCGGTGGGCGAGCGACGCCGCCTCGACGGTGTCGATCGCGGCGCGCTCGACCTTGTTCACCAGCTGGTTGGAGGAGCCCATCAGCTTCGGGAGCAGGGGCAGGACCTCGCGGACCGCCGCGGGAACCTCCTGCCCGCGTGTCGCGTACGAGCACACCAGCAGGGAGAACCTGTCGACCAGCCTGCGCAGCGGCGCGGTGGTGTGCGCGTAGGGCGCACCGATGGCCGCCTGCTCCAGGTCGGCGGGGACCTCCCCGTCAAGCACCGTGTAGGTGGCGCCGCGGAACAGGCTCGCCGCATGGTGCATCAGCGCCAGCTGCCCGGCGTCATTGAGGTCCAGCGAGCGCAGGAACTCCCCGTAGGGCTGGTCCGTGCTCCATGGGGCGCCCAGCGTGGCGGCCTGCAGCCTGAACACCTCAAGGTCCTTGGGCAGCGGCGCGGGCATGGTGCGCAGGATGCCGACCTTCGCCCCGATCATCAACCGGGCGGCCTCCATCCCCGTCAACAGGGAGATCTGGGCGTTCCAGTCCTCGACCGGCAGCGGCGCTTCGGCCCGCAGCACGTAGGTGCCGTCGATGCATTCGACCTCCTGGGCGGGGATGCGCAGGCTGGCGCCGCCGCGCTCGCGTTCCAGCTCGATGCGCTTGAGCCCGATCTCGCGCAGCAACCCCAGCATTTCGGACGCCGTCCCCGCGTCGAGCTGCTGCTGCACGCCGACGTAGCTGAGTTTTGCCCGGCTGCGCACGATGGCGCGTTCCAGGGCGGTGTTGGTGACGACCCCGCGTCCATCGAGGGTGAATGACCACAGGTAGGCGCTGCGGTCCTGGTCCGGCAGCAGCGAACCGGCATCCTCGGAGATCGATTCGGGGTGGAGCGAGATCCTGCGGTGCGGAAGATAAACGGTCTGTCCGCGCAGCCTGGTCTCGCCGTCCAGCTGCCCGCCCAGGCTCACAAAGCCCGGCACATCGGCAATCGCATAGTGCACCAGGTAGCCGTCGGCGGCACGCGAGAGGTGCACCGCCTGGTCCAGGTCCGTGGATTCCGCGGGGTCGATCGTCACGAATTCGATGTCGCGCCTGTCCGTCGGCGGGAACTCGAAGTTGCCGATGGCCCGGGCCGCCTCCTCGAGCACCGCGGAGGGGAAAACGGTGCGCAGCTCGAATTCGGTCTCCAGGGCAACCAGTGCCTGGGCCAGGGCTGTACTTTGTGCGTCGGGCGTTAGCCCGAGGATGTTGTGGCTCACAACGACAGCATAACCACAGTGCCGCCGCAGCGGCCCCAACTGTTGCGCGTTTGGCACCCCGAGTAGGCTGAACGCATGAGCAATCCTTCCGCAATCCCCGCCCGGCGGGACGCCGCCCAGGACGAGATGGCGCTGCTGGGCCTGATCGCCTACCAGGAGCTGACGGCCTTCGAACACCTTTCCTCCGACGCCAGGTTCTCGCCGACCCTCGTGGACCGGGAGACGCTGGCCAGGCTTGCGGTCACCGAGTTCGGGCACTACGAGCTCATCCGGGAGATCATCGCCTCGCGCGGAATGGACGCCCAGGAGGTCATGGAACCGTTCATGTCTTCGCTCGACGAGATGCACGAGCGCACCAAGCCGGGGGACTGGTACGAATCGCTGACCAAGGCGTACGTGATCGACGGCGTTGCTGCCGACTTCTACTCGTACATCGCCTCCGAGCTCACCGAGGAGTCCCGCTCGGTGGTCCAAAGCGTGAAGACCTCCGACGCCAACACCGTGTGGCTGAGGGACCGCTTGCAGCTGGCCATCTCCGACCGCCCGGAGCGGGCCTCGCGTCTGGCCCTGTGGGGACGCCGGCTGCTTGGTGAGGCGCTCACCCAGGCCCGCGAGATCGGGGAACAGTACGACTACTGGGGTTCCCTGGAGGAGCGCGGGGACCGCGGGCAGACGATGACGGCGCTCTTCGCCCGGCTCGTCGAAAACCACTCCCGCCGCATGAGCAAACTGGGCATGACGGCCTAGGCGCCGCCACCCGGCAACCGAACCACTTTCAAGAGCCAAAGGAACGACGATGGATTCACCTCAACACGTCCTGGATGGATACGAGATCGCCCGCGCGCTGAAGGAACTTCCGTCGTGGCGCGAGCGCATGGGAACGCTGGTGTGCGCGTGGTCGTTCGCGACCTCCCGGGAGGCGGTGGATTTCCTGGCGATCGTCGCTGAGGCGGCCGAGCACCTGGGCCACCACCCCGATGTCGACTGGCGGTGGAACACCATCTTCCTGACCACCACCTCGCACGACGTCGGCGGGGAGGTCACGCCGCGCGACATCGAGCTGGCCACGTTGCTGGAATTCGCCGCCGCCGATTCCGGGGCCATTGCCGTCCCGCACCGGCACCAGGACGTGACCCTGGCCATCGACGCCCAGGACCCCGCGAAACTCGAGGCCTTCTGGTCCGCGACGATGGGCTACCGCAAGGGCCGGGACGGCGACCTCGTGGATCCGGAGCGCCGCAACCCGCCGCTGTGGTTCCAGGAAACCCCAACGCCAAACGCCAACAGGTTCCACATCGACAAACTGGTCGCTCGTTCGGAATTCGATGCCGCCCGCGAGAAAATGCTTCCGGTGGCAGGCGAGGGCGACTCGACCCACGCGCCGAGCTGGGTGGTGTACACGGACCCCGACGGGAATCGCATGTGCCTGTGTGCCGAGCCCGAGGTCCCCGGCGAGACCTTCGACGCGTAGCAGCGTCCCCGCACACGGCTTAAGAGCAAAGGGCGCCGGGTCCGCACTCCATCTGGAATGCGGACCCGGCGCCCCGGGCTTAATCGAGACTAGTGCGCGAAGCCCACGCGGCGGGATTCCTCCACGCCGATCTCAACGTAGGCGATGCCCGCGACGGGAACCAGCATGAGGCGGCCCTTGGAATCGGTGAGGCGCAATTCTCCGCCGGCGCTCAGGGCGTCCGAGACACGCTGGGCCAACTCTTCCGCGTTTTCGGCAGACTCGATTACGATCTCGCGGGCAACATTCTGAATTCCAATGCGAACGTCCATGGTGGCCTTCCTGGTTTTTGCGTACGTCGGTGCCCACTGACACCGAGAAACTTCTGATCCGAACTTACTTCAGGATTCTTTGGGGAAGCGACCGATTCCGCGCCAAGCTAAACGCGAGACCAATTTGCTGGCCTCCTCCATGCTCACTTCATCGCGCAGATCCACCCAGTAACGTGCCGACACCTGTGCCATCCCGGCCAGGGCACGGCCCATGAGCACCGCCTGGCCAGGGGGGAGGTTGGTGTCCTCGGCGATGATCTCGGCGATGCCAAGGGCGAACTTGGCGTTGAACGCCTCAATGCGCCCGCCGATCTCCTCGTCGTTGAGCAGGTCGGATTCGAAAATGAGCCGGAACGCCTGGGAATCGCGGGCGATGAACTCGTAGTACGCGTGGATTGTGGCCCGCACGCGCAGCTTGTTGTCGTTGGTCGAGGTCATCGCCTGCTGCAGCAATGCACTGAACTCATCCATGTGCTGGTCCAGCAGCGCAATGTAGAGCTCGCGCTTGCCGGGGAAGTGCTGGTAGAGCACGGGCTTGGAGACTTCGGCGACTTCGGCGATTTCATCCATCGAGGCACCGTGGAAACCGTGGGAGACGAATACCTGGTGCGCGGCCTGCAACAGCTGGCGGCGGCGGGCCTCGCGCGGCATCCGCTGCGTACGAACGCCACGGCTGGGGGGAGTGGTCACATCGGCCCTTTCGAGGTGCAGTCCGCTGTCGGATGCGGC
Organism: Paeniglutamicibacter sp. NPDC012692; assembly: GCF_042901625.1. Lineage (NCBI taxonomy): Bacteria > Bacillati > Actinomycetota > Actinomycetes > Micrococcales > Micrococcaceae > Paeniglutamicibacter > Paeniglutamicibacter sp. NPDC012692. The sequence goes on along the minus strand of NZ_JBIBDE010000001.1, from coordinate 1,173,179 downwards.
GGACTCTCGTGCAAGTCTACTCTCGGGTAACGAAGTGGAAAGAGTACCGCACTGCCGCCTCTGCGGGGCTATGGTGTTTCCATGGAACCCAACGAGCCGACAACCATTTCAGCCGGCACGTCCCCGGCACGCCGGCCGGGGCCGAGGCCCGGGCCGCTCGTGGAGCCCGGATCCGAACTCGATGCCGAGGAACGGATGCGCTATTCGCGGCAGATCATCATCCCGGAGATCGGGATGGTCGGCCAGCGCCGCCTCAAGAACGCCAAGGTCCTGGTCATCGGCGCCGGGGGACTCGGATCGCCCGCCCTGCTCTATCTTGCCGCCGCCGGCGTCGGAACCATCGGGATCATCGACGACGACGTGGTCGACGTCAGCAACCTGCAACGCCAGGTCATCCACGCCATGTCTTCGGTCGGCCGGCTCAAGACCGAATCGGCAGCCGACCGCATCCGCGAGCTGAATCCGCTGGTCACCGTGAACCTGCATTCCCACCGTCTGGATGTAGAGAACGTCCTGGAACTGTTTGCCCAGTACGACGTCATTCTTGACGGCACCGACAACTTCGCCACCAGGTACCTGGTCAATGACGCGGCGGCGTTGTGCGGCAAACCCTACGTGTGGGGTTCCATCCTGCGCTTCGACGGCCAGGTCAGCGTGTTTTGGGACAAGTTCGGGCCGAACTACCGGGACCTCTACCCCACGCCGCCGCCGGCCGGAACCGTTCCCTCGTGTTCAGAGGGCGGGGTCTTCGGCGTCTTGTGCGCCCAGGTGGGTTCCGTCATGGTTGCCGAAACCATCAAGCTGATCACCGGCGTGGGGGAGTCGCTCCTGGGCAGGTTGCTGGTCCTGGACTCGCTGGACATGCGTTGGAGCGAAGTCCGGTTGGAACCGGATCCGGGCGCGCCCGAAATCAAGGAGCTGTTGCCCAGCTACGAGGCCTTCTGCGCCGGCCCCGCAGGGAACTCCTCGGCGGAGGGCCTGGAAGGCCCTGCAGTCGTCAGCGCACCGGAACTTGCCGCGCTGCTGGACGAGCGTGCGGCGGGGACGAGGGATTTCCTCCTCGTGGATGTTCGAGAGCCCGGCGAACACGAAATAGTCGCGATTCCCGGTTCCGTTCTGGCTCCCCGCGGTGCGGTTCTCTCGGGTGAAATCACCTTGCCCATGGATTTGGAAATCATTCTTCATTGCAAATCCGGGGGTCGTTCGGCCGAAGTCTTGCGGTTCCTGCGCGGCGAGGGGTATCCGGAGGTTCGGCATCTGGAGGGCGGGATTCTGGCCTGGATCCGCGACGTCGATACGACGCTTCCTGCCTACTGAGGCCGCAAGTCGGGGCTTCCCGTGTGGGGTTCCCGATAGTGGAAAGAATTGTGCATAGAAATAATGCAAAACGAATAAAGTTCACATAGTCTGAGGTGAACATACTGAAGTGTTGCTCTGTGGGGAGGGCACTGAGGTTAAGGTTCACCATGAAAGTTCTTTTACTTGCACTTGTGAGTTTATTGGCGCTCTCACCGGCCCCCTTTGCGGCCCAAAGCATCAATGCACTGCCCACCCCGCCGGAAATATCCCGGCAAATGAGCGGCGACGCCCACGGCTCCGGTCGGGATGCCGTGCAGGCAGGCGAACCGGGCGAGGTGCAGCTTGCCGGGAAAAGCTCGGTCACCTCCTCCAAGCCACGGTTCGTGACGACCGGATCCATCACGCCGCGATCCGGCAAAAGCAGCGGTGCGCGGCTCGGTTCCGCATCCAAGGGGTACGCCGTGTGGGGGACGGGCAAGACTTCCGCGGGACACACCCAAATCAAGTTCTTCGGCAAGAACGCGTGGGTGAAATCCAACCAGCTCAAGCGCGTGGCCGCTGCCAACTACACCACCACGCGAGGCACAAAGCTCCGCGCCCAAGCGGCAGCCGGCAAGACGCTCGCGACGTTGCCCGGCGACTACACCGTGGGAACCCTCACCGACGCCCACAAGAACAAGTGGATCCAGGTCCAGTACCAGGGGAAGACCGGTTGGGTCGACTCCCGGAACCTCAAGGGCGCGTCGTTGAGCGCGGCCGCAGGCGCGGGAAAGAAGTCTTATTCAGATGCTGCCTGGTCCAAGAAGGTCCAGCAAAACATCGCCAAGTACTGCCCGTCGATTCCGGTGCGAGTCAGCAAGACCAAGGGCGAGTACTACGCGGAATCAATCCCGCGACGCATCACGCTCAGTCGAGTCGGCAACAACGACCCGGACGCGGCAAACATCAAGGCCGTCGCCCTGCATGAATGCGCGCACATCCTCCAGTTCACGGTCTACCCTTCGGGGTTCGCAAAGCTGACGGCATTTGCCGACCGCATCAATCCACGTCGTGACGGTCGCGGGATCGAACACCTGGCCGACTGCATGAGCGACAAGATGGGTGCCAAGCGGACGGGCACGCTGCCCAACGGCAACAGCTACATCGCCGGTTACCGTGGCAAGTGCACCTCCGCCCAGAACCAGGCTGCCAGCGCCCTGCTGGCGGGCAAGCGGCCCGCCGGGGTATAGCCCCGCAGGCGCCGGAACCTGAAAGGGGCCGGCGACGCCACAAGCCGCATACGCAAAGACACCGTGGGAGCCAACCCGATGATGGGTTGGCTCCCACGGTGTCTTTGCACGTGCTGCCGGGAATCCGCCCGGGCGGCCGGAACGCCACGGCAGTGCGGCGCTCGGAGCGATGTGGAGGGTGTCTAGCCGACCTGGCGCAGGGGTTCGCCGGCGGCGGGCTCCCCGGAGGCGCCGGCGGGGCAGACGCCCTTGGACGCAGGTGCCGCAGGCAGCTCGATCTCGAGGCCGTAGAGGGTCTCGAGGGCGTCGATGTAGTCACCGGCACGGCCCTCGGCCGCGAGTTCGCGGGCGCGTACCGTCGGCACGTGCAGCAGCTGGCGCATCATGCGCCGCATTGCGAATTCGACCTCCTCGGCCGCGGCGGTGCAGCCGTGCTGGGCACGGACCTTCTCCACCTCGGCCTCGAGCACGGACTGGGTGTGCCTGCGCAGTGCGACGATCGCGGCGTCGGCGGCACGTTCACGCTGCTCGAGCGCGAAGGCGTGGGTCGCGTCCTGCACGATTTCGCGCGCCTGGTGCAGTGCCTGGGCCTGTTCGTCGGGGGCCGCCATGCGCACGGACTCGAGGTTGACCAGATCCACGCCGGGCAGCTGGCCAAGGCTCGGGTCGAAGTCGTTGGTCAGTGCCAGGTCGATGGCGATCAGCGCGCGGTCGCCGCGGTCCAGCGCCGCGATGTCGTCGCGCATCAGGCGGTGGTCCGAGCCGCTGCAGCCGATCAGGATGTCGGCGGTCGCGAGGGCTTCCTCGAGGGATTCCTCGTCGAGGGCGGTGCCCCCGCGGGTCGAGACGAAGGCCTCGGCTCGGCCGGAGGCGGAGAACACCGAGATGTTGTGCGCCTTGCGCTCGCGCAACAGCGACATGGTGGCCCCGGCGTAGGCGCCGGTGCCGAAGATGACGATGTTCTTGGTCTCCCACGACGGGTCGATGCTCAGGTCGGTGGCCAGGTCCAGCGCCACGGAGACCACCGAGAGGCCTCGCGAACCCAGTGCCGTGCGCGACCCGACTTCCTTGGCGGTGCGCGATGCGGTCTGGAAGAGGCGGACCAGCGAACCCGTGGCGGTGCCGGAGGCCTGAGCCTCGTTCAGGGCGCGGCGGACCTGTCCGGCGATTTCGCGTTCCCCGATGACGGCCGAATCCAGGCCGGCACCCACGGAGAAGAGGTGGGAGACGACGTCGGACTCCGTCTTGGAGATCAGCGCCGTCGAGACGGTTTCCTCACTCAGCCCGGTGCTGGCGGCGATCTGGGTGATCACCGAAGAGCGGGCGGCGGGAACGTCCTCGGAACGCGGGACTTCGCAGTAGATTTCGTAGCGGTTGCAGGTGGCAAGCGTGATGGCACCGGCGACGGGGCTGGCGGAAGCGAGCACGACGGAAGCGACCTGGGAGGCGTCGGCGCTGATCTTTGCCACGGTCTCGAGGTCGATGTCTGAATGAGAGGCAACGAGAGATAGTAAAACCACAGTGCCTCCAATAGTAGCGCTTCTACTGCGCGTAGAAAACTGAGTATTGATCGGTTTCAATATGGTCCGGGGCACGTTTGTTCGCCCGGGGCGTGCGGATTACGATTCGGCGCAACAACTTGGCACAATCATGATTATGACGTTGAGCCAGAACCACCCGATGATGGACGGTCGCACCGCCGAGTCGCCGTTGATTTCCGCCTACCGGGGCAAGACCCCAAGCCGCCGCCCCGTATGGTTTATGCGCCAGGCCGGCCGCTCGCTGCCCGAGTACCGCAAGCTGCGCGAGGGCACGCAGATGCTCGAATCGTGCCTGCGCCCGGACATGGCGTCCGAAATCACCCTGCAGCCGGTGCGCCGCCACGGCGTCGACGCCGGAATCTTCTTCTCCGACATCGTCATCCCGCTGAAGCTCGCGGGCGTCGAGGTCGACATCGTCCCGGGCGTCGGCCCGGTGCTGGCCTCGCCGGTGCGCACCGCCGCGGACGTGCGCGCGCTGCCCAAGATGGACGACGCCGCCCTTGACCCGATCCGCGAGGCCGTGGCGATGACCGTCGAGCAGCTGGGCAACACCCCGCTGATCGGCTTTGCCGGCGCCCCCTTCACCGTCGCCGCGTACATGGTCGAGGGGCGCCCGTCCCGCGACCACCTGGGCCCGCGCACCATGATGCACGCCGAGCCGGGTGTCTGGGAGGAGCTGGCCAACTGGGCGGCCGATGCCTCCGGCGCGTTCCTGCGCGCGCAGATCGAGGCCGGCGCCTCCGCCGGGCAGCTCTTCGACTCCTGGGCCGGTTCGCTCTCGCTGGCGGACTACACCAACTTCGTGGCACCGTCCTCCGCCCGCGCCCTGGACGCGGTGCGCGACCTGGACGTGCCGCTGGTGCACTTCGGCACCGGCACCTCCGAGCTGCTTGGCGCCATGCGCAACGTGGGCGTCGACGTCATGGGCGTCGACTACCGCCTGCCGCTGGACGAGGCGAACCGCCGACTGGGCGGGGACATCCCGCTGCAGGGCAACATCGACCCGGCGCTGCTCGAGGCGCCGTGGGAGGTGCTCGAGGCACACGTGCGCGAGGTGCTCGCCGCCGGCGACAGCGCCCCGGGCCACGTGGCCAACCTCGGCCACGGCGTGCCGCCGGACACCAACCCGGAGACGCTGACCCGTGTGGTGGAACTCATCCACTCGATCGCCCCGATAGCACGTTAAGCTAGAAACACAGCCCGCATCCGCTTTCCCCGTTCCGGAAAACCCCGCAGCGACGCCCTTGGGCCGCGGCGGGAAGGGGCGGGGAAGGCGGAGGGGCAACCCCCGTCTCCAGGAAGAGATCATGCAGCCAGACGCACCAGAGCAGCCCGCCTCCAACGCCGCATCGGCGAGCCAGGAACCAGGCGCGGCGCCCAAGGCCAAGCGTGCACCCGTGGCATCGAACGCCGCGGCACACGCCATGCGCCTGCTGCATCGCGCCCGCGCGGGCGAGCACCGCTCCGCCGAGCCCAAGGCCCCGGCCGGGCCGCATGCGGCCGTCATCGGCGGCGGCATCGCCGGGCTGGTCGCGGCCCGCGAACTTGCCGGGAGCGGGCACGCGGTCACGGTCTACGAGGCCTCCGCGGAGTTCGGCGGCTGTGTGCGCGCCCACGAGGTCGCGGGCCTGGTGCTCGACGCCGGCGCCGAATCCTTCGCCACCCGCTCCACCGCGGTCGCCGACCTGCTGGCCGAACTCGGGCTGGGCGAGGACATCGTCACCCCGCAGCCCGGCGGCGCCTGGCTGTACCTCAAGCGCGGCAGCGAATCCGCAGCCCAGCCGCTGCCGGCCACCGGCATCCTGGGCATCCCCGGGGACCCGTGGGCCGAGGAGGTGCGCAGCGCCGTGGGACGCGCAGGAGCCCTGCGCGCGGCGGCGGACCTGATCACCCCGGTCTCCAGGAAGCTGCTGGAGGGCGAGCTCTCCCTCGGCGCGCTGGTGCGCTCCCGGATGGGCACCGCGGTGCTGGAAAACCTGGTCACGCCGGTGGTTTCCGGCGTGCACTCGGCCGACCCGGACGCCCTTGACGTCGACGCGATCGCCCCGGGCCTGCGCGCGGCGGTGCTCAAGCACGGTTCGCTGGCCAGGGCCGTGGCCGCCATGCGTGCGGCGGCCCCGGCGGGCTCCGCCGTTGCCTCGATCGTCGGCGGCATGAACAGGCTCACCGCGGCCCTGCTGAAGGACCTGCGCGCCGCGAACGTGGTGCTGCTGCCGGGGACGCCCGTCGCCTCGGTGCACCACAACGCCGGGGGCGAGGACCCGGCGCGGGCCTTCGAGCTGCGGCTTGCCGCCGGCACCAGGCCAGATGCCGAGGCCGGCGCCGAACCGGCCGAGCCCGCATACTTCTCCCGCGTGGTCATCGCGACCCCCGGCGAGATCGCCACGGACCTGCTGGCGGGCATCGACCCCGCATTCGCAGACCACCGCCCGGCCCCGGGCGCAGGAATCTCGCTGGTGACACTTGTCATAGACAAGCCCGAGCTCGACGACGCCCCGCGCGGCACCGGCCTGCTGGTCGCCCCGACCGTGGACACCGTCGGGGCGAAGGCGCTGACCCACGGCACGGCCAAGTGGCAGTGGCTGGGCGACGAGTCCGGGCCCGGCTCCCACGTGCTGCGCCTGTCCTACGGACGCCTGAACGACGTGGCCGGTTCGCTGGCCAACGCGGACGACGAGTCGCTGCGGGCCGCGGCGCTGCAGGACGCCTCCACCCTGCTGGGCCTGGACATCACGGCCGGCGACGTGCTGGGCTTCGACGTGGTGCGCTACTCGGGCGCGCTGCCGTTCGCGACGACGGGGCACGCGGCCCGGGTCGCCGCGATCCGCGAGCGCGCGGACGCGACCCCGGGACTCGAGGTCGTCGGCGCCTGGCTCTCGGGGACCGGGCTGGCGGCCGTGGTGGCCGACACCCGCAGGCGCCTGCGCATCAGCGCCAGCTAGCGCCGGACCGCAACAGACTTCCACGACAGACTTCAGACCAGAGAAGAAACAGCCTCTTCGCCTTCACGTGCGAAGAACCGCAGAGAAAGCAGAAGAATCATCATGAGTGCAGTTGAGAGCAATTCGCCAGTGATCCGCGACCGCGAGGCCGCGGGCGACGCCACGATGTACTACACCCTGTGGACCATCTTCAAGCGCGACTCCGACCTGGACCGCACCGAGGGCGTCGAGGCCTTCGACGCGCTGGTCGCGGAGCTCGCCGCCGAGGGCGTGACCGTGCGCGGCACCTACGACGTCTCGGGCATGCGCGAGGACGCCGACGTGATGATCTGGATGCACGGCGCCACCGCCGAGTCCCTGCAGGCCGCGCTGCGCAAGGTCCGCCGCTCGTTCCTCTTCGCCGAGACCTCGGTCGTCTACTCGACCATGGGCGTGCACCGCGAGGCCGAGTTCGCCAAGGACCACTCGCCGGCCTTCGCCCGCGGCGTCGCACCGGAAGCCTGGATGACCGTCTACCCGTTCGTGCGCACCAACGACTGGTACCTGCTCGACCCGAAGGACCGCGGAAAGATGCTGCGCGACCACGGCATCCTGGGCCGCGAGTTCCCGATGGTGCTTGCCAACACCGTCGCCGCCTTCTCCTTCAGCGACTACGAATGGCAGATCTGCCTCGAGGCCCCGGACATGATCGACCTCGTCGACATGATGCGCCACCTGCGCTACACCGAGGCCCGCAACCACGTGCGCGAGGAAACCCCGTTCTACACCGGCCGACGCATCTCCACCGCCGAGGTCGCCGAGGTCCTGCGATGAGCCAGGCCTTCGACCCGCGCGTCGGCTACGACGAGAACGGCGTAATGGCCCCCAAGGCCTACGACGCGATCCTGCTGGCATCCTTCGGCGGGCCCGAGGGACAGGACGACGTGATCCCGTTCCTGCGCAACGTCACCGCCGGCCGCGGCATCCCGGACGAGCGCCTCGAGGAGGTGTCCCACCACTACCGCAAGAACGGCGGCGTTTCGCCGATCAACGCGCAGAACCGCGCGCTGAAGGCTGCCCTTGAGGCCGAGCTGGCCGCCCGCGGCATCGACCTGCCGGTCTACTGGGGCAACCGCAACTGGGCGCCCTACATCCCGGAAACCGTCGAGCGGATGTACGCCGAGGGCCACCGCAAGGTGCTCATGCTCTCCACCAGCGCCTACTCCGGCTACTCGAGCTGCCGCCAGTACCGCGAGGACCTCGGCGAGGCCCTGCGCGACACCGGCCTCGAGGGCAAGCTCGAGGTGGACAAGGTGCGCCAGTACTTCGACACCCCCGCATTCGTCACCCCGTTCATGGACGGCCTGGCGGACTCGCTGGCCGACGTGCGCGAGCAGCTGGCGCAGGCCGGGAACCCGGAGGGCGAAATCAAGATCGTCTTCGTCACCCACTCCATCCCGACGTCCGACGCCGAGGCGGCGGGCCCGCGCGACCTCGTCGCAAACCTGGACACCGACCTCTACACGGCCCAGCACCTTGCCGTCGCCGACGCGATCCTCGCCGGCGTGCCCGCCGCGGCCGGGCTGGAGCACACGCTGGTCTTCCAGTCGCGCTCCGGCGCCCCGCACATCCCGTGGCTCGAGCCGGACATCAACGACGCCCTGGAGGAGTACAAGGCCGCCGGCGTTGCCGGCGTCGTGGTGGTGCCCATCGGCTTCGTCTCCGACCACATGGAGGTCCTCTGGGACCTGGACACCGAGGCGAAGGACACCTGCGCCGAGCTCGGCCTGGCCTTCCACCGCGTGCCCACCCCCGGGACCCACGCCAAGTTCATCTCCGGCATGATCGACCTGGTCAGCGAGCGTGTTGCCGGTGCCGACGGGAACGCGCTGAAGCCCGGCCGCGACTCGGTGGCCGCGCTGGGTCCGTGGTTCGACGTCTGCCGGCCCAACTGCTGCGCCAAGGTCATGCGCGACGGCACCGTCAAGCCGACCATCGCCGCCGTCGACTCCGAGGTCGGGGTGCCGTCGCCATGACCCAGGCACCCTTCCGCATCGGCACCCGCGGCTCCGCGCTGGCCACCACCCAGACCGGGCACGTGGCCGCGGAGCTCGAGGCGCTGGCCGGCATCGAGATCGAAACCGTCCTGGTCAAGACCGAGGGCGACGTGACCACCGGGCCGCTCTCACAGCTCGGCGGCACCGGCGTGTTCGCCGCGGCGCTGCGCCAGGCGCTGCTCACCGGCGCATGCGACCTGGCCGTGCACTCGCTCAAGGACCTGCCGACGACCCAGCCCGAGGGCCTGGTCATCGCCGCAACCCCCAAGCGCGCCGACGTGCGCGACGCGCTGTGCGCCCGCGACGGGCTGTTCCTGGCAGAGTTGCCCGAGGGCGCGACCGTCGGCACCGGCTCGCCGCGCCGCGCCGCCCAGCTGCTGGCCTTCCGCCCCGACCTGAAGATCGTCGACATCCGCGGCAACGTCGGCACCCGGCTGGGCCGGGTCAAGGGCTCGCCCGCGCAGGCCGACGACGGGGGGGTGGGGCGCACCGCCCAGGGCGACCTGGACGCGGTCATCCTGGCCGCGGCCGGTCTGGAGCGCCTGGGCCTGGAATCCCACATCACCGAGTACCTGGACCCGGAGATCATGCTCCCGGCTCCCGGGCAGGGCTCGCTGGCCGTCGAGGTCCGTGCCGCGGGCAGCTCGAACGCCGCGGTCGACGCGGCGCTTGCCACGCTCGACGACCACGACACCCGCCTGGCCGTCACCGCCGAACGCGCGCTGCTGGCCCGCCTGGAGGCCGGCTGCGCCGCGCCCATCGGCGCGCTGGCCCGCGTCTCGGGGGACACTCTGGTGCTCGACTCGGTGGCCTGCGCCCCCGACGGTTCGGACACCATGCGCCGTTCCGCGAACACCCGGGACCTCACGGTCGACGGGGCGTACGCCCTGGGCGTCGCCCTGGCCGAGCAGCTGCTGCGCGAGGGCGCGGCGGCGTTGGCGGGGCTCTAGCGGCCATGTCCATTCCCGGGGTGTTGGCGGGGCGCACCGTCCTGCTGCTGCGCAGCGCCGATCGGGCAGCCGCCACGATCGCCGCGCTGCGCGAGCGCGGGGCGCGCACCGCGCTGTGCCGGCTCATCGACTTCGAGCTGCCCGCCGACACCGCGGAACTGGATGCCGGCCTGCGCCGGCTGCTGGCCGGCGAGTTCGACTGGTGCGTGTTCACCTCCGTCAACACGCTCACCGCGCTGGCCCTGCGCGCCCGGGCCCTGGGCCTGGCACCGGCCATGCCGGCCGCCACCCGCATCGCCGTCGTCGGCGAGGCGACGGCGCGGGCCGTGCGCGAGCTCGGCGCGACCGTCGACTTCATGCCGGCGGCCGACCACTCGGCCCGCGGCATGCTCGCCGAATGGTGCGCCCTGCGTGCCGGCCCGGCGAGCGTGTTCATGCCGCAGGCGGACATCGCCTCCTCCACGCTGCGCGACGGGTTCGCCGCCCACGGGTGGGACGCGCACATCGTGGTCGCCTACAACACCGTTGCGGCGCCCGCGGACCCCGCCCGCGCGCTGGACCCTGCCGGCTCGAACCAAGCGGACGCGGACCTGCCGCCCGGCTGCCGATTGCTGGACGCCGCCGAGCTTGCGGCGGCCCTGCCCGGCATCGACGCGGTCTTCTTCACCTCCCCGAGCACGGTCGACCGTTTCCTGGCCGTGGCACCCGCACCGGGAGCCGCGCCGGACCTGGTCGCGATCGGGGACAGCACCGCGGCGCGCCTGCGCGAGCGCGGATTCGTCCCCGCCGCCGTCGCGGCCATGCCCACCCCCGCGGGCATGATCGCCGCCTGGGAAGCCGCGCTGGCGGCCTCCCGAAGCGGCTAGCGACCCGGCCGCCCGCGAACCTGAATTCCCAGAACTTGAACACCACCGAACGTGAACAACCCCGAGCTTCACAAGGAGCCAGAATGTCATTCCCGTCCCGCAGGCCCCGCCGCCTGCGCACCACCCCCGCCATGCGCCGACTCGCCGCCGAGCTGACCCTGGCCCCGCAGCAGCTGATCCTGCCCGCGTTCGTGCGCGAGGGCCTCACCGAGCCCAACCCGATCACCTCCATGCCCGGCGTCGTGCAGCACACCCTGGACACACTCAAGGCCGCCGCCGCGGAGGCCGTCGAGCTGGGCCTGGGCGGCATCATGCTCTTCGGCATCCCGGAGACCCGCGACGCCATGGGCAGCGCCGGCACCGACCCGAACGGCATCCTGAACCGCGGCATCGAGGCCGTGCGCGCGGAGGTCGGCGACGAGCTGGTCATCATGTCCGACGTCTGCCTGGACGAGTTCACCGACCACGGCCACTGCGGCGTGCTGGACGCCAAGGGCAACGTGGACAACGACGCCACGCTGGAGATCTACGGCCGCATGGCCGTCGCGCAGGCTGAGGCGGGCGCCCACATGCTCGGCCCCTCGGGCATGATGGACGGCCAGGTCGCAGTCATCCGCCAGGCCCTGGACGACGCCGGCCACCAGGACGTCTCGATCCTGGCCTACGCCGCCAAGTACGCCTCCGCGTTCTACGGCCCGTTCCGCGAGGCCGTCGACTCCCAGCTCAAGGGCGACCGCCGCACCTACCAGATGGACGCCGCCAACCGCCGTGAGGCGCTAATCGAGGTCGAGCTCGACCTGGCCGAGGGCGCCGACATGGTCATGGTCAAGCCGGCCATGAGCTACCTGGACGTGCTGGCCGACGTCGCCGCCATGTCCCCGGTCCCGGTCTCCGCCTACCAGATCTCCGGCGAGTACGCGATGATCGAGGCCGCCGCCGCCAACGGCTGGATCGACCGCCGCGCCGCCATCACCGAATCCGTCCTGGGTATCCGCCGCGCCGGTGCCGACACCGTGTTGACCTACTGGGCCAGTGAACTCGCCCAGTGGCTGAAAGAAGGAAAGTAATGACCAGCTCCGCAGAACTCTTCGCCACCGCCCAGAAGCTCATGCCCGGCGGGGTGAACTCCCCGGTGCGCGCCTTCGGCTCGGTCGGCGGCGTGCCCCCGTTCATGGTCGGTGCCAAGGGCGCCTACCTGACCGATGCCGACGGGAACTCCTACGTGGACCTGGTCTGCTCGTGGGGCCCGGCCCTGCTGGGCCACGCGCACCCGGCCATCCAGGACGCCGTGCACGCTGCCGTCGACCGCGGCCTGTCCTTCGGGGCCTCCACGCCCGACGAGGGCAAGCTCGCCGCCCTGGTGATGGGCCGCGTCGGCGGCGTCGAGCGCATGCGCATGGTCTCCACCGGCACCGAGGCGACCATGACCGCGGTGCGCCTGGCCCGCGGCTACACCGGCCGCGACCTGATCGTGAAGTTCGCCGGCTGCTACCACGGCCACCTCGACGGCCTGCTGGCCGCCGCCGGCTCCGGCCTGGCCACCCTGGCGCTGCCCGGCTCCGCCGGCGTCACCGCCGCGACCGCCGCCGAGACCCTGGTGCTGCCGTACAACGACCGCGAGGCGATCGCCGCCGCGTTCGCCGAGCACGGTGCCAACATCGCCGCCGTCATCACCGAATCGGCACCCTGCAACATGGGCGTCGTCACCCCGGAACCGGGCTTCAACAAGTTCCTGGCCGAGACCACCCGCGCCAACGGCGCGCTGCTGATCCTGGACGAGGTGCTCACCGGCTTCCGCGCCTCCGACGCCGGATACTGGGGCCTGACCGGCCGCACCGAGGGCTGGACCCCGGACCTCTACACCTTCGGCAAGGTCATCGGCGGCGGCCTGCCCACCGCCGCGCTCGGCGGCCGCGCCGAGGTCATGGACTACCTGGCCCCGCTGGGCCCGGTCTACCAGGCCGGCACGCTCTCGGGCAACCCGGTGGCCATGGCCGCCGGCATCGCCCAGCTGACCCACGCAACCCCGGAGGTCTACGCGCACATCGACGCGAAGTCACTGGAGCTGCAGGCCGCGCTGGCCTCCGCGCTGAACGACGCGGGCGTCGACCACTCGATCCAGCGCGCCGGCAACCTGTTCTCCGTCGCCTTCGGCACCTCGGAGCACGGCGTGCACAACTACGAGCAGGCGCAGGCGCAGGAAGCCTACCGCTACGCACCGTTCTTCCACTCGATGCTGGAGTCGGGCATCTACCTGCCGCCGAGCGTCTTCGAGGCCTGGTTCCTGTCCTCGGCCCACGACGACGAGGCCATGGACAAGATCTTCGCGGCGCTCCCGGCCGCGGCACGCGCCGCCGCCGCAGCGACCCCGGCGGTCTAGGTTCCGCAGGCTGATCGCCGCCGGTCGAACCTCGGCCCGGATGCTCCCCGTTTCCCCGCACACCGCCAAGGTGCGGCGGGAAAACGGGGAGCTTTTTGCGTTTCGCGGGCCGGCAAACGGGGCGGATCGTCCCCGCCGAACGGTTGGAGGGCCGCCGCCGGTGAGGTGTGGCTCACGTGGCTGGTCGGGGAGCGGGACGGCCTGGAACCCTTGGACCGGACGCCGGAACCCGCCCGATCCTCCGGTTATGACACCCAAACACCCAAGTCAGCATGAGATTGTTCGACAATTACGGTTTGGTTGGCAGTGCGGGCATCCGCATCGGGGACCGCCAAAACGGTTAGACCCCGCGTGAAGTCGCAGAATCCGCGCCAAGGGAGCACGGCTAGGCTTGTGCGGTTAGTTTTCGCGTTTCATTGCCCAGGGGATCATAGTGAGCCTATTTCGTACAAAACCCGTCGAGAGTTTCTTGGCGGATGCCGCAGAGCCGGGTCGCCAGCTCAAGCGGACCCTGAACACCTGGGATCTCATGATCATGGGTGTAGCAGTATCGGTGGGCGCCGGAATCTTCTCCGTGGGTGCACGGGCCGCAGCAAACTTCTCCGGCCCCGCAGTCACGCTTTCCTTTGTGATCGCCGCGCTTACCTGCGCAATGGCGATCATGTGTTACGCAGAATTTGCCACGGCGATCCCCGTTGCAGGTTCAGCGTATGTATTCTCGTACGCCACCATGGGCGAGTTCATCGCGTGGATCATCGGGTGGAACCTGATCCTCGAATTGTTCACCGCAGCAGCGGTGATCGCCAAGTACTGGGGTATCTACCTCACCGAAGTCTTCCAGCTTGTGGGAGTACACCTCTCACCAACCATTGATCTAGGCATCGTCACCATGAGCTGGGGGCCGTTGCTGATCGTTGCGCTGTTTACGCTGCTGCTCGTCATGGGCACCAAGCTTTCAGCCACGGTCGGCAACATCTTTACCGTCATCAAGATCGGCGTGGTGCTTTTTGTCATCGTCGCCGGGTTCTTCTACGTCAAGGTGGAGAACTACACGCCGTTCGTTCCGGACGCCGTCCCCGCCGCGGGTGACGGCACCACCGAGGTGCTCAAGCAGTCGCTCTTCGCCTTTGCCACCGGCGCCGTTCCGGCGCAGTACGGCATGATGGGCGTCTTCGCGGGCGCCGCACTGGTGTTCTTTGCCTTCGTCGGCTTCGACGTTGTGGCCACCAGCGCCGAGGAGGTCAAGAACCCGAGCAAGACGCTGCCGCGCGGCATCTTCGCCGGCCTGGCCCTGACCACGCTGCTCTACGTGGGCGTCTCGCTCGCGCTGACCGGCATGGTCTCCTACAAGGACCTTGCCGCGGTCGAAACCCCGAACCTGGCCACCGCGTTCTCGCTGGTGGGCAACGAGGGCGCGGCATCGGTCATCGCCGTCGGTTCGTTGATCGGCCTGACCACCGTGATCATGGTGCTGCTCATGGGCCTCTCGCGCGTGGTGCTTGCCATCAGCCGCGACGGCCTGCTGCCGCGCTCGCTGTCCAAGACCAGCGCCAAGCGCGGCACGCCCGTGCGCATCACCGTCATCTGCGGTGCCCTGGTGGCATTCGCCGCGGGCTTCACCCGCGTGGATGTGCTCGAGGAAATGATCAACATCGGCACGCTGTCCGCCTTCGTGATGGTCAGCCTGGGCATCATCGTCCTGCGCCGCAAGCGCCCGGACCTGAAGCCCGCCTTCAAGGTGCCGTTCGGCCCGGTCATCCCGATCGTCTCGGCCCTGCTCTGCACCTACCTGATGCTCAACCTGGCCGTCGAGACCTGGATCTACTTTGCCGGGTGGCTGGTGCTGGGCGTGGCCATCTACTTCGGCTACGGCCGACGCCACTCGCGCCTGAACGAGAAGTTCGCCGACCAGATCGCTGCGATGGAAAAGGTCGACGAGCCGGAGCTCGTCGGCAAGTAAGACCGCCGACCGCCCCCACCGGGGTGCCGGCAAACAAGCATTGAACAGGCGAAAGCGCCGGCACTACTTCTGCGATCCAGAACAGGGTGCCGGCGCTTTTGCGTACCCGGGGCGCTTGCCGCGTTGCGGACTCCGTTGCAGCCGCCGTCGCGGTCGACCTTGCGGCCGCGGGGCTAGGGGCAGCCCCGGAGCAGGTTGACGGGGAAGCCGGCATTGCAGGGCCATAAGCTGGGCGCCGGTGCGGGCTTCGGTTCGGGTGCCGGCGCGGGCTCCGGAACAGCGGGAGCAACAACGGGGTCGGGGAACTTGAGCTTCGCCATGAGTGGGTGGTGGTCGGACGCCATCTTGCCCCGAAACTTGCCGGTGTGGGGATCGGTTTTCACGACCAGCTCCCAGCTCTTGACCCCGATGTCCTTGGTGACCATGATGTAGTCGATTCGCCCGCCGGGCACCCGCGGGGGCGGGTTCTTGAATCCGTGGAAACTCTTGAAGGTGGTGTTCTTCCGCGGGGCATCGGCCTTCGCGGTGTCCTTGAACCCGTTCTTGAGCAGCGTCTGCACCGGCTGCTGGTAGGCGTACGAGTTCAGGTCGCCCAGGAGGACCACCGGCAGGTCCAGCGGGTTCACCGAGGTGCGCAGCGCCTTGAGGATGTTCTTGATCTGTCCGTTGCGGCAGCGTTCGTAGTCGCCGCGCTCGGTGAGGCCCTCGTAGTCCAGGTGGGTGTTCACCATCAGGAAGGTGGTCGACGGCGTTGTGCGCGTGCGGAAAACCTGCCAGACCATGGCGCGGTCGTCCCATTCGCACCAGTCGTTGTCCACGTTGACGGTTCCCCCGGTGCCGATGGGTTCCACCGTTGCGGTCTTGTAGAAGATGTGCAGGCCATACTGCGCACCCTCGTCTGCGGAACAGTGTTTCTTGCCGCAATCCTCGTACAGGCCGTCGGATCCGGTGAGGGCATGGCCGTACCCCTTTTTGGCCAATGCGCGGCGCAGGCTCTCCCACTGCGGGATGTCGTCGTCGTTCCCGTCCCAGTCGCGGGTGATGGACGCTTCCTGGACGCCCAGGAGGTCCACGTCGCGGGAGGTGATGGTCTTGGCCACGGCGGCCCGGCGGTTGTCCCACGGCCTGTCATCCTGGTGCCGGTCCGCCGTCAGGATGTTGAAGCTCATCGCCGTGAGCTGTGCTCCGGGGGCTTTGCCGGCGGCCGGTTTCGGCACGGGCTTCGTTGGCTGCACGGTGTTCGAGGGGGTTTCGGGGGCCAGTTCCTGCGCTGCGATGTCCTGCCGCGGCGGCGATGCCGGCGCGGTGCCGGGTGCCGGCCAGCCCACGATCGCGGCGGCGAGAACCAGCGCTCCCGTTGCTCCCCAAAACGCGAGATTCCTCTGCGGCACCGGGCCACCCCCATCGACCGTGGCCGGGTTCGGCCACTTGGATTTGTCCTTGCGGGGGCCTCGACCGCGCCATCACGGCCGGGGTCCTGAGCAGCGCCGGACGCTGCGAGTTGCATCCGGCGCGAGCTCGTTTGCACATGCTAACACCGGAGGCGGCGGGCCAACAGGGGAAGGCCGCCGATTCCGGCGGCGCGCCGTGCGTTGCCGGCGTGTTGCGGGCACGAAAAATGCGCTGCCCCCGTCCTGCCGTGGCAGGGGGGGGAACAGCGCATCTTGCGGTCTCCCCGGAGGGAGGCCGTGTGGACCTTAGAACGCCGGGATGACGTCGCCTTCGGTCCAGGTGGTCTTGATGTACTCGCGGACCTCGTCCGAACGCAGCAGCTCGTCGAGCTTGGCGATGGCCGCGGTCTCTTCGCCCTCGCGCCAGGTCAGGAAGTTGGCGTTCGGGTTGTTGATCGCCGATTCCTGGGTCAGGACCTCGTCCTTGTTCAGCTTCGCCTGGACGATGTAGTTGCCGTTCACGATCGCCATGCCCACGGTGGGGTCTTCCTGGTAGAACTTCGGAACCTGCTCCGAGTTCACTTCCTTGAACACGAGCTTCTTCGGGTTCTTGGCGGCATCGTCCTGGACGGTCAGGGCCGAGTCGCCGTCAACCAGGCCGTTGAGCAGGCCCGCGGACTCCAGCACGCGCAGGCCGCGCAGCTGGTTCACCGGGTCGTTGTTCAGCACGACGACTGCGCCCTCGGTCACCGAAGCGACGTCCTTGAACTTCTTGGAGAACACGGTCAGCGGTTCCAGGTGGATGCCGGCGCCGTGATCGAACTTGTAGCCCTTGGTCTTTTCCTGGTCGGCCAGGTAGGCCTCGGTCTGGAAGTAGTTGGCGTCCAGGGTGCCGTCCGCGAGGGCGATGTTCGGGGTCTGGTAGTCGTCGATCTCGGTGATTTCCAGGTCGATGCCGTTTTTCTTGGCCAGGTTCTGGTCGATGAACTCGAGGATCTGGGCGTGCGGGATCGGGCTGGCGCCGACCTTGACGACGGTCGGGTTGGCCGGGTCGAGCGATGCCGTCGCGCTGGGGGCAGCGGCAGGGCCGCCGCCGCAAGCCGTCAGTGCGAACAGGGTTGCGACGCCGGTCAGGGCAAGTGCGAGTTTCTTACGCATCGGATGCGTTTTCCTTTTCATCAAGACCCGGTGTCGGTGGACAACGGGCAACTAACGCAGCTAGCGGCTACTGGCTGCGCGCCGGCGGTGTGGACAGCCGGAAAATCACGAAGAGGCGCGGGTGCGCCCCAAGGGGATACTGCGATGGAAAAGCCGGGTGATGCCTGGTCCGCGGAACTGCGCATCCGGACCATGCCACCCGGGGTGGGTTGGTGCGGCGCAAGGCACCGCACCAACCGGGATCCTGCCGGTGGGTCGAGTCGGGCCTAGAAAGCCGGGATGACGTCGCCCTCTGGCCAGGTGGTCTTGATGTAGGTGCGGACCTCGTCGGAGTGCAGCAGCTCATCGAGCTTGGCGATGGCGGCGGTCTTCTCGCCGGCACGCCAGGCCAGGATGTTGGCGTTCGGGTTGTCCTTGGTCGGCTCCACGGCGATGACCTCGTCCTTGTTCAGCTTCGCCTGGACGATGTAGTTGCCGTTGACCACGGCGATGCCCACGGTCGGGTCCTCCTGGTAGAACTTCGGGACCTGCTCGGCGTTCACCTCGCGGAACTTCAGGTGCTTCGGGTTCTTCGCCTCGTCGGACTCGACGGTCAGGACCGAGTCGCCGTCGACGATGCCGCTGAGCAGGCCGGCACCCTCGAGGACGCGCAGGCCGCGGACCTGGTTGGACGGGTCGTTCATCAGCACGACGAGCGATCCGTCGGTGACGGAGGCCGCGTCCGCGAACGTCTTGGAGAACGCGGTCAGCGGTTCGAGCAGGATGCCCGCGCCGTGCTCCAGCTTGTAGCCCTTGGTCTTGACCTGGTCGTCGAAGAACGGAACGTGCTGGAAGAAGTTGGCGTCGATCGAGCCGTCGCTCAGCGCCAGGTTCGGGGTCTGGTAGTCGTCGATCTCGGTGATTTCCAGGTCGATGCCGGCCTTCTTGGCGAGGTTGTCGTCGATGTACTGGAGGATCTGGGAGTGCGGAACCGGGCTGGCGCCGACCTTGACGACCGTCGGGTTGGCCGGGTCCAGCGTGGCGTTGACGTCCGCGCTGGGGGCGGCAGCGCCGCCGCCGCAGGCAGTCAGTGCGAACAGGGTTGCGACGCCGGTGAGGGCGAGAGCGAGTTTCTTACGCATTGGATGCGTTTCCTTTTCATGAAGAACCGGCGTGCAATGACACCGGGTAACCAACGCAGCTAGCGGCTACTGGCTGCGCGCCGGCGGACAAGCCGCCGGAAGATTTCTGGAGGAGCGCCGTCACGGCGCTCCCTGTGTGGGTTAGCGGTGGTCGACCGCGCGGGCGGCCCTGTCGCCAATGATCTGGACCAGCTGCACCAGCAACACGATGATCACGATGGTGACGATCATGATGGTGGCGTCGAAGCGCTGGAAGCCGTAGTTGTAGGCCAGGCGGCCCAATCCGCCGCCGCCGACCAGGCCGGCCATCGCGGAGTAGCCGATCAGCGTCACGATCGTGGTGGTCGTCGCGGCGATGATGCCGGGCATGGCCTCGGGGACCAGAACCTTGCGGATGACCTGCATCTTGGTCGAACCCATGACCAGTGCAGCATCGATCTTGCCCGCGGAGACGTCGCGCAGCGCGGTTTCCACCAGGCGGGCGAAGAACGGGATGGTGCCGATGGTCAGCGAGACCGAGGCGGCGATCGGGCCCAGCGAGGTGCCCACCAGCCACGAGGCAAACGGGATCAGCGAGACCATGAGGATCGCGAACGGGATCGAACGGGTGATGTTGACGATGATGCCGGAGAGAACCACGTTCAGGGTCTTGTTCGGGGTCAGTCCGTCCTTGGCCGTGTTCAGCAGCAGGATGCCCAGGGGCAGGCCCACCACCACGGTGAAGACGGCCGAAATGCCCGTCATCTGCAGGGTCTCAAGTAACGCGGGCCACATGGCCTTGGTGATGCCGGGGTTGGTCATCAGGTCGTTGAAGAAGTCCATGTCTTACTTGGCCTCCTTCACGGTCACTGCAACGCCGTTGGAGAGCAGGTGGGCGGTGATGGCGGTGATGTCCGATCCTTCGGGAAGCTGGATGCGCAGGTGCGCGAATTGGTGTTCGCCGAGGTGCTCGACCGAACCGGCCAGCACGTTGACGTCGACGTTGAAGGTGCGTGCGATCGAGGAGATCACCGGCTCGGTGGCGCGGGCGCCCGAGTACAACAGGTCCAGCACGGTGCCGGCCGGAAGGTTGTCCGGCAGGTCGCCCGGCATCGGCAGCAGGGCCTGGGACAGGCGCCCGGCCGGGTCGGCGACGACCTTCTGGATGTCGCCGTGCTCGACGATGCGGCCGGCCTCAAGCAGGGACACCGAATCGCAGGCCTGCTTCACGACGTTCATCTCGTGCGTGATGATCAGCACCGTGAGGTTCAGGCGGTCGCGCACCGACTTGATCAGTTCAAGGATCTCGTCGGTGGTCTTCGGGTCCAGCGCGCTGGTCGGCTCGTCGCAGAGCAGCACGTCGGGATCCGAGCACAGGGCGCGGGCGATGCCCACGCGCTGGCGCTGGCCGCCGGAAAGCTGCGACGGGTAGGCGTCGGCGAACTTGGTCAGGCCCACCAATTCCAGCAGGTCGGCGACCTTGGACTTGATCTCGGCCTTCGGGGTTCCGATGAGTTCCAGCGGGAACGCCACGTTCTGGGCGGTGGTGCGCGAATCCATCAGGTTTGCGTGCTGGAAGACCATGCCGATGCGGCGGCGCGCGGTGCGCAGGTCGGCATCGGAAACGTTGGCGAGTTCCTTGTTGTTCACTGCAACGGACCCGGAGGTGGGGCGATCCAACAGGGTCAGGCAACGCACCAGCGTCGACTTTCCGGCGCCGGAATGGCCGATGATGCCGTGAATCTGGCCGGCATCAACGTGCAAGGAGACACCGTCAAGGGCGACGACGGTGCGATCGCCCTGCTGGTAGACCTTGCGCAGGTCGGTAACTGTGATCAAAAGGGGTGTCCTCGGCAATCAAAAAATACAAAAAGCAAAATGGGGTACTACACATTGAAGCACTATCGAACGATTGCGGCGCAATCGTGGTAGTTTGGCGTAATTTTGCGCACCGAGGCGGGTCCATCGGGTTTGCGGCCGTCGATTTGTTGCATCAGGGCGCGCTTCGCCGAAGAAATCGACGACCACAAGGTGCCGCACGTGGTGAGCGACGGCACAGCGATGCCCGGTGAGCTGAATCACGTTCACCGGGCACTGTGCTGTTTCTATGTGGTTGTGCCGGACTATTACCGGTTTGGCCTGTGCGTCAGTTGCGCACCGGCCACTCGCCGTTGACAACCGCCGCGGGGTCCTTGCGGCGGAAGAATTCCTGCAGGCCCGCTGCCTGTTCGGCGGCCCAGGAGACCTGTGCGCCGTGAAGTTCCAGCGGGTCGATCTGCAGCTTGGGGTACTTTTCGGCCAGCGCGTCGGCGATGCCGATGGTCGCGGCGGCATCGGCCTGAGAGGTGTGGGCGTTGAGCAGCGGCACGCCGTAGAACTGGCTCATCACCGAGAGGTTGCGCTTGCCGCGGCGGTACTTGTCCACCTGCTTGTCCATGATGTAGGGGTCGATCACCGGCGCGGGCGCCAGCGGGGCCACGCCGTGGCGCTTTGCCTCGCGGTCCAGCACGGTGAAGTCGTAGGCGGCGTTGAACGCCATGACCGGCATGGTCTGGAACAGGTCGGCCAGGTAGGCGGAGATCTCCGCGACGGCCGTTGCTGCGTCCATGCCCTCGGCCTGCGCCTGTGCGGTGTAGATGCCGTGGATCTCGCTGGCCTCCACCGGGATCGGCACGCCGGGGTTCACCAGCCATTCCTTGGTGTGCAGGATCTCGGAGCGGCCGTTGACCACGACGATCGACGCCGTGACGATGCGTGCATCGAGCGGATCGCGCCCGGTGGTCTCAAGGTCGAATGCGGCGCGGGGGAGTGTATGCCAGGAAGTCATGTAACAACGCTACCGGGGATCGCGGACACTTTGGCACAAGACACCGCGGCGGCACGGACGGCGGTGCATTGATGGCGGGCGCGCAATGCCGGATAGATTTGATGCATGGTGCAAAGCGCTGCCGAGGGGCAACAGGAAAACGGCGGCCGGCTCGACTACGACGAGGCGGTGCTGGAGGTGGCCGCCCTGATCCCTCCGGGCAAGGTGCTCTCCTACGGGGACATCGCCGAACTGCTCGGTTCCGGCGGCCCGCGCCAGGTGGGCAGGGCCATGTCCCGGTCGGGGTCGGCCGTGTGCTGGTGGCGGGTGCTGCGCGCCGACGGCAGCCTGCCCGCGGACCTGCAAACCGGGGCCGAGGTCCACTGGGTTGCCGAGGGCACGCCGCGGCGCGGCTCCGGCGTGCACATGAAGGCGGCCCGGTGGGAGCCGGGCGAGCCCGAACACCGGCGCATCGACGAGGTCGCGGCCCTGCTGCCGATCCCAAAACGTCGTACGCCACTGATCTGATGGAGAACATGAATTCCCGCACGATGGATTCCCCGACGACGGATTCCCGGACGCCCGCGCACGACGCCTTCCCCGGGGGACCTGCCTACGCCGATGACCCCGCGCAGCAGGAACTGATCGACCTGGAGGCGGGCCACGGCCCGCTGCTGGTGCTCGGCGCCCCCGGCACCGGGAAGACCACGACCCTGCTGCGCATGCTCACCGCGCGGCTGGACCACGGGCTGGACCCCGAACACCTCCTGGTGCTCTCGCCGACGCGTCTTGCCGCGGCCCAGCTGCGCGACGACCTCTCCGCAAGCACCGAGAAGACCTTCTCCGAACCAGCCGTGCGCACCTGGTCCGCCTACGCGTTCGACCTGATCCGCCGCGCGCGGCTCGACGGGTTGCTGCCGCAGCTGCAGCGCCCGCCCCGGCTCCTCTCCGGCCCCGAGCAGGACACGCTGATCGGGCACCTGCTGGAGGGTCACGCACAGGGATTCACCCCCGCGCCGGAATGGCCGTCGTCCCTGGGCGAGGCCGTCGGCACCCGCGGTTTCCGCAAGGAACTGCGCGAGCTCTTCGACCGCGTCTCCGAGCACGGGCTCGACGCCGGTGAACTGCAGGACCTGGGCGAAGCGTTGCACCGCCCCGAATGGGTCGCCGCCGCGCAGTTCTACCAGGAGTACCGGGACCTGTTGGACTTGGGCAGCGCCGAGGCCTTCGACCCCGCGGGGCTGATCGCCGAGGCCGCGTACCTGCTGGAATCGAACCCGGAATTCCTTGCCGCCGAACACGCACGCCTGCACCTGGTGCTGGTCGATGACCTGCAGGAAGCCAACCCTGCCCAGCAGCGGCTGCTGTCCATGCTTGCCCGCGGGCGCGACCTGGTCGCCTTTGCCGTGCCCGACAACGTCGTCCAGGGCTTCCGCGGCGCGCGCCCGGACCTGCTGGGCGACTTCGGGTCCCTGCACGGCACCGAGAAGGCGCCCGCCCGCACGTTCGAACTGTGTACCTCCTACCGGCTGAATGCCGGGTTGGCGGAGGCATGGGGCCGGGTGGCGCGACGCATCCCGGTCTCCGCCGGAGCCTCCGGCAGGACGCTGGTGGCCGGGGAACCCGAAACGGGCGAGACCGGTGCCGACGTCGAGGTGGTTGCCGCGGCCGGTGCCGGTCTCCCCGCCAACGACACATTGGAAGCCTCGCCCGCACCGTCCGCGGAGCCCGGATCCACTGGCAACCCGGCGGCATTGGAAGTCCTGCTCGTCGACTCGCCGATCCACGAGCAGCGCCTGGTCGCCCAGCGGCTGCTCGAGGAACACCTGATGAACGGGCGCTCCCTGGACACCATGGCCGTGGTGCTGCGCAACGGCGGACAGGTCCGGGCCATGTCCAAGTACCTGGCCGGGACCGGAATCGCGGTCAACACCCCGCCGGCGGAAACACCGCTGCGGGAGGAGCCCGCGGTGCGCCCGCTGCTGGACCTGATGCAGCTGGCGCTGGACCCGGAGAAGATCCCGGACCCGTTGCTGCTCCAGGAACTGCTGATGTCCCGTTATGCGAACTCCACGGCGCTGGACGTGCGCAGGCTGCGTCAGGGGCTGCGCCGCCACGAGGTGGCAGGCGGCGGGCAACGCTCCAGCGCGGACCTGCTGGCCGGCATGCTCGAACAGCTGCCGCTGCTGGAGTCCATGGGCCGCGAGGCGGCCGGCGCCAGGCGCCTGGCCCGCATGTACCAGGCGCTGAAGAGCGAACTGGCCGGGGCGAACGTGAACGCCGAAACCGCGCTGTGGGCGCTGTGGGCGGCCAGCGGCATGGCCGAGAAGTGGACCGAGGCCGCGCTGGGCGGCGGCGTGCTCGGCGCCCGCGCCGACCACGACCTCGACGCGATGCTCGCGATCTTCCAGGGTGCCGAGCGCTTCGTCGACCAGCTCCCGGGCTCCAGCGTGCAGCAATTCGTCGACCACGTGCTGGGCCAGGAACTGCCCATGGACACCCTGGCCAACCGCGGCGGGTCCGCCGCCTCCGTGCAGGTGCTCACCACCGCCGCGGCTGCCGGGCGCGAGTGGGACCTGGTGCTGATCCCCGGCATGCAGGAGGGCATCTGGCCCAACACCCGGCTGCGTGGCGAACTGCTGGGCGGCGGCGCGCTCAGCGACGTCATCGAGCACGGCCCTCAGATCCTGGCCACCCGCAGCATTGCCGCCCGCCTGCGCGAAACCCGCGCCGACGAGCTGCGCACCTTCGCCAACGCGCTCTCCCGCGCCCGCCAAAAGGTCGTCTGCATCGCCGTCGCCTCCGAGGACGCGCAGCCCTCCTCCTTCCTGGACGTGGTGGACCCGCACGGGGCGCTCGAACCCCGGCGCCCGGTCTTCGTGCCGCGCCCGCGCACGCTCGGCGCGCTGGTCGCCGAACTGCGCCAGGCCGCCGAGGCCACGGCCCTGGACCCGGAGCGGGCCCCGCTGCATGCCGACGCCGCCGGCTCGCTTGCCATGCTGCTCAAGGCGCCCTTCCCGATCCGCGGCGTGCACCCCAACAGCTGGTGGGGGCTGCAGGAGGCCACCAGCCACGGACCCGTCACGCCCGTGGGCGAACCCGTGAAGGTTTCCCCCTCCAAGGTCGAGTCGGTCATGAACTCCCCCCTGAACTGGTTCGTGCAGGCTGCCGGGGGAGAGGCGGCCACCGACTTCGCCCGGAGCCTCGGCACCCTGGTGCACTCGATCGCCGAGGAGCACCCGGAAGCCAGCGGCGGACAGTACCTGGAGGTGCTCGACGAGCGCTGGCCGGAACTCGAGATGCCGGAGAACTGGGAAGGCGCGCGCGACCGCGAGCGCGCCGAGGCGATGCTCAAGAAGCTCGCCCAGTACTCGATCATGATGCGCGGGGAGAACCGCCGGCTCATCGGGCGGGAAATCCCGTTCGACGTGACGATCCGCGGCGAGAAGCGTGACGCGCTGCTGCGCGGGGTGGTGGACCGGGTGGAGGCCGACGAGGCCGGCAACCCCTGGGTCGTCGACCTGAAGACCGGCAAGTCCCAGCCCAGTGGCAAGGACGTCGAACGCCACCCGCAGCTCGGTGCCTACCAGGCGGCCGTCATCAACGGGGCGCTCGCCGGGAAGACGGCCGAGGAACTGACCACCCGGCCGGCCGGCGCCTCGCTGGTGCAGCTGGGCACCAACACGAAGAGCCCGCGTGAGCAAGCCCAGCCGCCGATCACCGACGAGGACTGGGCCACCCCGATGGTGCTCCAGGCCGCCGAGCTGATGGGCGAGGCCGACTTCCTGAGCCGGCACGACCCCGCCCGCGGCGGGCGCAGCGGCAGCAGCTGCCGGCTGCCCAGCATTTGTCCGCTCTGTAGCGAAGGAAAACAGGTGACCGAGCCGTGAGCCACCCCATGACAGACCCGCAGGAAACCGCGGTCGACGATCGCGGCCCGGCGCGCATCTACTCCCCGGAGGAACTGGCCGACCTGCTCGGGCAGCACCAGCCGACCGCCGAGCAGTCGGCGATCATCTCCTCGCCGCTCGAGCCGCTGCTGGTCATCGCCGGTGCCGGGTCCGGCAAGACCGCCACCATGGCCGACCGGGTCATCTGGCTGGTTGCCAACAGGCTGGTGCGCCCCGAGGAGATCCTCGGCGTGACGTTCACCCGCAAGGCCGCCGGCGAGCTCGCCCAGCGCATCCGCGGGCAGCTGGAAAAGCTCGCCCGCTCCGGCCTGCTGGAACTCGAGGAGGGGGAGGGGCTGCTGGATCCCAGCGTCTCCACCTACCACTCCTACGCCAACACGATCGTGAAGGAACACGGGCTGCGCATCGGCGTCGAATCCGACACCGCGTTGCTCGGCACCGCGCAGGCCTGGCAGGTCGCCGCCGCCGTGGTGGAAAACTACTCCGGCGACTACGAGCACCTTGCCTCGTCGAAGAACACGCTGATCGACGCGGTCGTTACCTTCGCGGGGGAATGCGCCGAGCACCTCATGCCGCCGACCGACGCCAAGGCCTGGGTCGACGACCTGGTGGCCAGGCTGGAGGCGCTGCCGTACCGGGTGGACAAGCAGGCCGCGCCGTCGGTGGAGGCCCGCAAGCTGCTGGACAAGCTGCGCACCCGCTCCACCATCGCCGAGCTGGCCGTGGACTACGCGCAGGCGAAGGCCGCGCGTGGCGCACTGGACTACGGCGACCTGGTCGCGCTGGCCGCGCGCATCGCCCAGGAGATCCCGGAGGCCTCGGAGGGGGAGCGCGCCAAGTTCAAGGTGGTGCTGCTTGACGAGTTCCAGGACACCTCGCACGCGCAGATGGTGCTGTTCTCCTCGATCTTCGGCGGCGGGCACGCGCTGACCGCCGTGGGCGATCCCAACCAGTCGATCTACGGGTTCCGCGGCGCCAGCGCCGGGCAGCTCTTCCGCTTCCCCGTGGAATTCCCCGCCATCGATGTCGACGGCGAGGGTATGCGCCCGGCGTCCGTCGCATACCTGAGCACCGCCTGGCGCAACTCCATCAACGTGCTGGAGGCCGCCAACGCGGTCTCTGCGCGGCTGAATTCCGCGGCGGTCTCCGGCATCGCCGTGCCCTCGCTGAAGCCAAGCGCCTTTGCCGGCACCGGCGTGGTCGAGCTGGCCCGCCATGCCACGGGCGCCCAGGAAGCGGCGGCGCTGGCGCAGCGCTTCATCGCCGAGCGCGTCTCGTTCACCAAGGAACACGGCAAGCACCCGACCATGGCGGTGCTCTGTCGCACGCGCTCGCAGCTGACCCCGATCGCCCGGGGGCTGGAGGACGCCGGCATCCCGTACGAGATCCTGGGCCTCGGCGGCCTGCTGAGCATGCCGGAGGTCACCGACCTCGTGGCCACGCTCAACGTGCTGGTGGATCCCAACCGCTCGGACCACCTGCTGCGGCTGATCTCCGGCGCCCGCTGGCGCATCGGCCCGGCGGACCTGATGGCCTTCGCCGACTGGTCGCGTTTCCTGGCCCGGCGTCGCGAGTTCGCGCTCAAGGACGGCGGCACCGAGAACCTCGAACGGCCCGACGGGACCGAGGAAATCATCCGCGCCGAGGCCCGCGCCGAACTCAACGACGCCGCCAGCCTGGTCGAGGCCCTCGACTACCTGCCGCACCGTGACTGGGTCAGCGGGGACGGGCGCGCGCTCAGCCCCGAGGCGCTGTCCCGGCTGACCAAGCTGCGCGACGAGCTGCGCTACCTGCGCGGCTTCATCGACGACGACCTGGAAACGCTGCTGCGCGAGACCGAACGCACCATGGGCCTTGACCTGGAGGTCGCCGCCAAGCCCGGCGTCGGCATCCACGAGGCCCGCCGCCACCTCGACGCGTTCGCGGACATCGCCCAGGATTACGCACGCTCCTCGCTGCGCGTCGACCTGGCAGGCTTCCTCACCTGGCTTGAGGCCGCCGCGGAAAAGGAGGGCGGGCTGGCGATCGTCCAGGCCGAGTCCAACCCGGAGGCCGTGCAGCTGCTGACCATCCACGCCTCCAAGGGGCTGGAGTGGGACGTTGTGGCGGTAACGGGCATGAACGACGGCGTCTTCCCCAGCGCCAACGATTCGCGCTGGACGAGCGGGGACGCCGCCCTGCCCTGGCCGCTGCGCGGCGACAAGCACGACCTGCCGCAATGGGACACCGACCAGGAATCCCTCTTCGACGCCGTCAAGGCCGAGGGCATGTTCAAGTCCGAGGTCCTGGCCCACGCCGAAATGGAGGAGCGGCGCCTGGCCTACGTGGCGCTGACCCGCGCCAAGAGCCTGCTGATTTGCTCGGCCACGGTGTGGACCGGCACGCGCACCAAGATGACTGAGCCCTCCGGCTTCCTCGGCGACATGTTGCCGCTCGCCGCCGGACCGACCCCCTCGGCTAGCATCACCACCTGGGTCGAGGACGACCAGGCCCCGGAAGCCAACCCGTTCCGCGAGGAACCGCTGGAGGCGCGCTGGCCGTACGACCCGCTGGAAGGCCCCGTCGTTGTCGGCGGAGGGACGGTGCGTCCGCGTCCTCCGGGGCGCCGTGCCGCGCTCGAGGCCGCCGCCCGATCGGTGCTCGGAGCCGCGGGATTCCCGGTTGCCGCACCAATAGTGTCGCCCGAGGAGCCGTCCGACGAATCCGCCGAACCCATCGACGTTGAGGCCTCCGGCGCATCCGAGGAAGTGGATGCGTCCTGGCAGACGCCCATCGGCGAGGCATGGCTGAAGGAGACGAACCTGTTGGTGGCGCGGCTGGCGGCGGAGGCCGCAGAAGTGCGGACCACCAGCGTGCCCAAGCACGTGCGCGCCTCGGTGTTCGTCGAGTTGGCCACCGACGCCCAGGGAGTGCTGGACGACCTGCGCCGGCCGGTTCCGCGCCGCCCCGGTACCGCGGCACGCCGAGGTACTGCCTTCCATGCCTGGCTGGAGGAGTACTTCGACTCCACCGGCATGCTTGACCTCGGCGAATTCATGGGGGCGGCGGACGCCTACATCGACGAGGCGTTGGACCTCGAAGAGATGAAGGAAGCGTTCCTTAAATCCGAGTGGGCCCAGCGCCAGCCGGCCCATGTGGAGGCAGCGATCGAGACACGGATCGGACCGGTCAGCGTGCGTGGCCGCATCGACGCCGTCTTCCAGGAACCCGATGGTTCATGGCTGCTTGTCGACTGGAAGACCGGTCGGGTGCCACGTAGGGATGACCTGCGGAGCAAGTCGTTGCAGTTGGCCGTCTACCGGTTGGGCTGGGCGCGCCTGCTGGGAATCGACGTTGAACAGGTTCGCGCGGCGTTCTACTACGTTGGTTCCGGCATCACCATCAGGCCACATGACCTTGCCGAGGAAGCCGAACTCGTGGCATTGATTACCGAGTCCATAGGCACGCTCAACGGCTAGCCATTTCGGCGGAACGCGCAATGGGTCGGGGAAACGGATGATCCGTTTCCCCGACCCATTGGCAATCTTTGGGGTGCTTACAGTCCCGGAATGCTGATGACCTCGGTGGTGGCGGGGGCCTTGTGGGGTTCCACGGCGTTCCAGTCGCTGAAAGTCATGGTGCCGGTCGCTTCTTTCGCGGAACCTGTACCTTCGACCTGCAAAAGGTATGGCTCACCCTCTGCGGCAATCCAGAAATTCGTTTTGTCACCGACGTACTTGAACGTCTTCACGCCGTTGAGATCCTCGAGGGATTTGGCTGTGACCTTGGGGGCCTCCACCTTCACCATCTTGTCCGTACCAAAGCTTTCAAGCATTGACCCGAGATTGAAGTTGCCGAACTGGCTGGCGTCCTTCACGGAGATCCACTTGTCGCCGGCCAGGGTCGCGAGCATGTCAGCGGCTTCCTCGCCCGCCGTTTTCGCGAGGAATTTCTTGTCAGCCTTCAGGTAGTTGTCGCCATCGACGATCAGCAGATCGAGAGTGCCGTCCTTGGTGGTGATGGTCGCCTTGGTGTTGGAACCATCCTTGTTGCCGGAGAGCATGATCTTCGCGCTCTCGGAACCGCTCGAAATGTCGCCGTTCAATGTGACCGAGGACGCCTTGTCCATGGTGGCGACCGTCTTCGGGAAGACTTCAGTAGCATCCGGCACCGTGATCTGCACGGCCTCCGGGGTGTTTTCAGCTCCTGCGCTGGTGGTGCCTGCCGGCTTGTCGGATACGCTGGCGCATCCGGTCAGTGCCAGCAGTACTCCGGCAGTAGCTGACAGCAGCAGGGCGCTGCCCTTGAGGTTCTTCATGGTTGTGTCTCCGCGGTGCATAGAGTGATGGAAAGTGTCAGGTCACCGACGTCAAAATACGTGGGAACCCCATCCGACAGTCTACTGAATGGATTAACTTATTCCGTGGTGGTCGGCTGAACATGGACTGCCGCCCGCGGCTGGCACCCGCCAGCTACTTGGGGTCGACGGGCTGGATCGGAATCGCGGTCGTGTCGGGGCCGGATGCCTCTTCGGGGGCACTGACCTCGGTTGACTCTTCCTCATTGGATTCATCAACGGGACTTGGGTCTATGGAGACTGACTCAGGAACAGCCTTGAGCGGTGCGGGCAGTTCTTCATGATCGGGTTCAGGCTCTGGCGTGTCGGAATCAGCTGCCGGCTGGCCGCCGTCGATGGGAACTGCTCGGGGCGCGGACTTCGGCTGGGCCGGGACCGGAACCGGAGCCGGAACGGGGGCAGGGACTGGAACGGAAATCAGCCGGATGGCATTTGTTGCAGGTTCCGGCTCATCGAAATCATGCGATTCGCTGCTCGAGTCGGCCGGCAGCGGGGTGACAGCAGCAGTCGCCGGCACCGGGGATGCCACCGTGGCCTCGACCCGCGTGGCACGAGGTGGCTCAACCACGCTGATTGGCTGCCCGCCGTATTCTGCGATGTCGTTGTCCAGTTCTTCGAGCATCGTCTTGGCTTCGGCAATGCGCTGGACATCTTCGCCGGCAATGGCCTTGACCAGCCACTGCGCCAGCGCGAACTCGGCGGCGAGTGCGGCGCGGCGCATGATGTGCGGATCGGCACGGTCACCGCGCACCGCGACGTAGCCCTCGAAAGCAGCGTCGGCGAAGGCTTGCTCGTGTACGGCGGCCAGCCAGGCGAAGTCGTCGGCGGGATCGCCGACCTGGAGATCGGTCCAGCCGGTCACGGCGACGACCTTAGCGTCCTCGACCAGCAGCTGGTCCTCGTGCAGGTCGCCGTGGATGACGGTTGAGTTGAAGCGCCACAGTGCCACGTCTTCCAGCGCGTGTTCCCAGCGGCGCAGCAGGCGGGACGGGATCATGCCCGTGGTAGCGGCCGCATCGAGTTCGTTCAGTCGTCGCTGGCGCACCTGTTCGGAGGAGTACGACGGCAAGTCCGCCCGGTCGATGGCAGACTTCGGCATCGAATGGATCGCGGCCATGACGGCACCCAGGTCCTGGGCGCAGCGGGAACCGAGCCCCACCAGGTCCTCGAGGGAGTACTGCTTGCCCGGCAGGTGGTTGTAGACGAAGGTCCGCAGCGTGCCCTGGCGCACCGTGCCCGCGACGGAGGGAAGCTGGAAGGGAAGGGAGGCACGGATGCCTGCGGAAAACGCGCGCAACGCCGCCAGCTCGGATTCGAGTCGGATGCTGGCCTCGTCATGGCGCGGCGAGCGCACACGCCAGCGGTTTTTGTCGGCGTCGACAATGAGCACCGAGTCAAAATCATCACTGTCATCCGGCAATGAGGCCACGCCCGTGGGGGCCAAGCCGGGGACCGCGGCGGTGGCGATGGCAGCGAGTTCCATGGGAGAGCGTTTCACATCCTCCACCGTAGACCGCCGGTGCCGCTCACGTCCTGCCGCGTGGCGGCGAGTCGCGTGATTTACGCCCAATATCCAGCCGGTTCCCAGCTTCGATGTGGCACCGGCTACGTTTCGCGGCTCCCGGGGCGGCCCGGCTGCCATCCGGCGTGCCGTCGGGCACAGAAACCCCGTGCGGATGAGCGGGAGTAGGCGTTGGGCGGTGCGGATCAGTACGGTTAGGGGTATGAGTGAAACAGCGCAGCCAGCAGGCCCGACCCACCCGGCCCTAGGGGCCCTGCCGCTGGCGCGTGAATCCGTCGACAGGCGCTGCGAACGGCGGACCGAAGCCGACTGGTTGGAGCGGCTGGGCAATGCCCCGGAGACCGGCTACCTGATCATGGTTGGCGGCCGCGTGCACGTACGCGACGGCGCCCTGGAACTCGTGGCCCGGGCACAGGTCCCTGACGGCGGCACGGAGGTCTACCTGGGCTTCGACGGAGCGCGCGAGATCGTGCTTCACGCCTTCCACGACGATCCCGGCGTGCTGACCAGGGGGCACCAGGGGGCGGACCCCGGTGAATGGCTGGGATTGCGCGACGTCGCCGCCGGTCTGGCTCCCCGCGACGCCGGGCTCTTTGTGGAGGCCGTCGCCATCGCCAACTGGAACCACACGATGCAGTTTTGCCCGCGCTGCGGCCACCAGCTGGAATCAAGGGCATCCGGCTGGGTCAAAGCCTGCCCGAACGACGCTTCCGAGCACTTCCCGCGCACCGACCCGGCAATCATCGTTGCCATCACCGACAAGGACGACCGGCTGCTGCTTGGCGCGAACGCACAATGGGGCGGCAAGCGCTTCTCCACGCTGGCCGGGTTCGTGGAACCGGGCGAGTCGCTGGAGTCCGCGGTGATCCGCGAGGTCGCCGAGGAATCCGGCGTGGTCGTCGCCAACCCGCGCTACATGGGATCGCAGCCCTGGCCGTTCCCGTGCTCGCTGATGCTCGGGTTCACGGCCACGGCCCTGGACACCGAACTGCGCCCGGACGGGGTGGAGATCATCGACCTGCGCTGGTTCACCCGCGAGGAGCTCGCCGCGCAGATCCGCTCCGGGGAGATCGGGGTGCCCGTCGGCGTCTCCATCGCCAGCGCCCTGATCGAAGACTGGTACGGCGGCGCGCTGCCGGAACCCGAACACCTGGAGAACTAGAACCGCATGGCATCCCTCGAAGACCGCATCCTCGCCGGACTGGACGCCGAGCAGCGCCAGGTGGCAACCACGCTGAACGGTCCGCTGTGCGTGCTCGCCGGCGCCGGCACCGGCAAGACCCGGGCCATCACCCACCGCATCGCCTACGGGGTGCACTCGGGCGTCTACAAGCCCAGCTCGCTGCTGGCCGTCACCTTCACCGCTCGTGCCGCCGCCGAAATGCGCTCCCGCCTGCGCGAGCTTGGTGCAGGCGCGGTGCAGACGCGCACCTTCCACGCCGCAGCGCTGCGCCAGCTGCAGTACTTCTGGCCGCAGGCCATCGGCGGTACGCTGCCCGGCATCGTCGACTACAAGGCCCCGCTGATCACAGAGGCCGCCCGGCGCCTGCGCACCAACGCCGACCGCGCGACGGTCCGCGACCTGGCGGCGGAGATCGAATGGGCGAAGGTCTCGATGCTCACCCCGGAGAGCTATGTCGCGGCCGCGGCGGACCGCGGCCAGCCCGGCGGGCTGGACACCATCACGGTCTCGCGCATCTTCCAGTCCTACGAGGACGTGAAGACCGACAGGCAGTACATCGACTTCGAGGACGTGCTGCTGCTGACCGTGGCCATCCTGGAGGACGACGAGCGGGTCGCGGCCTCGGTGCGCGACCAGTACCGCCACTTCGTGGTGGACGAGTACCAGGACGTTTCCCCGCTCCAGCAGCGCCTGCTTGACCTGTGGCTGGGCGGGCGCGACGAACTCTGCGTGGTGGGCGACGCCTCGCAGACCATCTACTCCTTCACCGGCGCCACCCCGCGCCACCTGCTGGACTTCCCGGCGAAGTACCAGGACGCCCCGGTGGTCAAGCTGGTGCGCGACTACCGCTCCACCCCGCAGGTGGTGCACCTGGCCAACCGGGTGCTCGCCGCACGCAGCCCCGAGCCCGGGGTGCCCGACCGAGACATCGCCTGGCCGACGCCGCTGGAGCTGATCGCCCAGCGCGACCCCGGGCCGGAGCCGGACTTCATCGAGGCCAAGGACGACGAGGCGGAGGCCGCCGAGGTCGCCGCGCGCATCAAGAAACTGCTCGCGGCGGGCACCCCCGCGTCGGAAATCGCCATCCTCTACCGCACCAACGGGCAGTCGGAGGCCTACGAGCAGGCACTCACCGCGCAGGGCATCGGCTACCTGCTGCGTGGCGGGGAACGCTTCTTCAACCGCCGCGAGGTGCGTGACGCGATGCTGCAGCTGCGCTCCGCCTCGCGATCGGCAAGTGACGAATCGGTTCCGCAACTCACCCGCGACATCCTCATCTCGCTGGGCTACAGCAACATCGCCCCCACCGGCGGGGGAGCGGTGCGCGAGAAGTGGGAGTCGCTCTCCGCGCTGGTGGGGCTGGCCGACGAGATGGCAGCCGCCCGGGCGGACGCCGAGACCCCCTTCACGTTGCACGCCTTTGTCACCGAGCTGGAGGAACGCGCCGCCAGCCAGCACGCCCCGACCATCCAGGGCGTCACCCTGGCCTCGCTGCACGCGGCCAAGGGCCTGGAATGGGACGCGGTGTTCCTGGTCGGGCTCTCCGAGGGCCTCATGCCGATCTCCTTCGCCGAGGACCAGGCCGGCTACGACGAGGAACGCCGGCTGCTCTACGTGGGCATCACCCGCGCCCGCGTCCACCTCTCGCTGTCCTGGTCGCTGGCCCGGACCCCCGGGGGACGCGCCCACCGCAGGCCCTCCCGCTTCCTCGACGGGCTGCGCCCGGCCGGCAGCTCCCGCACGCAGGGAACCGCACGCGCAACCAAGCGCAAGGCGCTCGCCGGCCCGCCGACCTGCCGCACCTGCGGCACCCTGCTCAACGGCGCGGCGGAGCGAAAGCTCGGGCGCTGCGGCAATTGCCCGGCCGGGTACGACGAGGCGGTGTTCGAGAACCTGCGGTCCTGGCGGCTGCAGATCGCCCAGGCCAACTCGCTGCCGGCATTCGTGATCTTCACCGATGCCACGCTCATGGCGATCGCGGAGGCGAACCCCGGAGACCTTGCGGCGCTGGGGCTCGTCTCCGGCGTGGGTCCCGGCAAGCTCGAGCGCTACGGGGACGCGATCCTGCAGATCCTCGGATCGGCCTAGCGGGGCCCTGCCGGGCCGAAGCACCCGCCGCTCTACGCTGCTTCCTGCCCGTCGAGGCAGGTGCACCCGGGCCTTTGCCGCGCGGGGACCTGCCGGGTGGCGCCGGTGGCCAGGTCGACAAGGATCATGGCCTCCGCCGCCGCGGGCACGTTGACCTCGTCGAGCGCCATGAGTATCTGGGTGGCGGCCGTGCCCGCCGCCGTGGCGGCCAAGCTGGCCTCGGGCAGCAGCGGGTGCCCGCGCCCGAGGTGCCCGCCGGGCGGGACGATGCGCAGCGTGGGATCGCACTGCTCCCAGGCGCAGGCGTCGCACATCGTCAGCCCGGGGATCACCAGGGGGCCGATGCGCACCCCGGCGTCGGTGAAGAGGACCGGCAGCAGCCGATCGTCCTGCGGGAGGAGCCCGAGGTCCGGCAGCAGCCCGCCGGCGATCACGACCGCCAGGTCCACCGGCGCCGCATCCGGACCGCGCAGCGCGGTTTCGGCGAGCGTGAGCCGCGGGTACGTCTGCGCCAGCGCCCGCGAGGCCGCCCGGGTGCGCAATTGCCCCACGGTGTTGATGCCGGTGGTTGCCGCGCCGAGGTCCTCGGGCTGCATGCGCCCGGCGTCGCACAGCAGCAGCGACCCGATGCCCGAGGCGGCCAGGATGCCGGCCAGCATCTGCCCGGTCCTGCCCAGCTGGTGGATGGCGACCCGCGCGTCGGCCCGCTTCCGGAGCACCGGCCCGGCGTCCAGCTCGTAGGCCGCCGACCACTGCAGGACGTCCGGGGTGAGCCGGGAACTGCCGGGCCCGTCCGACGCGGCCGCCGCCCGGGCCGAAGCCGCGGGTCCGGAAGAAGCGGACGGATCGGCGGCCGGTTCGATGAGCACCGGGCGCAGGACCGACAGGATTGCGTTTTGCCGCTCCGGCGGCAGGAACGGTGCCTCCGCGGGCCCGCACGCCGGCTCCCTCCCGCACAGCGAAAGCACGAATAGCTGCTCGGCGGGGTCCAGACCGGTTATCCACCGCGCACCCTGCCCGGTGCCGATCTGGATGGTCCCCTCCACTATGCTGAGTACCTGTAAACCCGGGTTGATCCTCATGGTGCTGCCCCTTTCATCGTGAGCCGATCGGCTTCCACCAGCCCATGGTGGCATCGCCCCGACGGGCTTCGGGCGCTATCCACAGGGCGGCGCGGGCAAGTGCCAAATGCGCGGCAGAGGCGGCGGGGATCGCCGGCAGCGTCCCGGCGCAGGAAAGGAACAGACAATGCCAGTGCACCCATCGACCATCGAGTTCGTGAACGACTCCGGCACGCCGATCCGGGTGGTGCGTTCCACCAAGCGCCGGAAGACGATCTCCGCCGTGTGGAAGGAAAACACCATGGTGGTCTCGGTGCCCGCGGAGCTGACGCACGACGCCGAGCGGATCCTGGTGCTGGACATGGTCAAGAAGCTCGAGCGCAAGGTGGCCCGGGCGGTGGTGCCGGACGCCGACGCGCTGCTGCTGGCCCGCGCGCGCTCCTTGGACGCCGAGCTTTTCGGCGGCCGTGCGGCACCCGCCTCGGTGCGCTGGGTCGGCAACCAGAACCGGCGCTGGGGATCGGCAAGCCTGCGCAGCCGCAGGATCAGGCTCTCCGACCGGCTGCGGGCCATGCCGCAGTGGGTGCAGGACTACGTCCTGGCCCACGAGCTGGCCCACCTGGTCGAGCCGCGCGACGGCCACGGGCCGCGTTTCAAGGCGGCGCTGTCCCGCTACCCGCGCGTCCACGACGCAAACACCTTCCTCGCCGGCGTGAGCCACGGGTATGCCACACGCTCCCACGCCCCGGCCGGGGGCGCGCCGGCCGCTGGTCTTCCGTTCGGGGACGACGAAGACTTCGACGACTTCGACCCGGAGCCCGGGGCTCCCGGTGCCCCCGGGCTGTTCTGACAGCAACGCGCTTCCGGCAGGCACGCGCTTCAACGCAAAAACGATGGCCGGCGGCTGCCGACACCACCATCAGGTGGGTCGGCGGCCGCCGGCCATCGTTCGCGAAGGACGTTCCGGGGTACGCGGCCCGGGCGGGACTACTTGCCCTGCGGTTCCCCGCCGGCGGTCCCGTCGCCCTCGGGACGATCGTCACCCTCGACGCCGTCGGCATCCGCTGAGTCATCGGCTTCCGGGGCATCGAAGCCGCCGGAGAGCAGCTTGCTCAGCGCCGCGTCGATGTCGTCCATGCTGGCCTCGGCCAGCTGGCGGCGCGGGGTGAATCCCGCCGGATCCTGCAAGTCCTCGCCGGTCGGCATGAGGTCCGGGTGGTCCCAGACGGCGTCTCGGCCCTCGATGCCGCGCTCGTCGAGCAGGTGCGCCCACAGGGCGGCGGCCTCGCGCAGGCGGCGCGGACGCAGTTCGAGCCCCACCAGGGAAGCGAAGGCGTTCTCCGCGGGTCCGCCGGAGGCCCGGCGGCGGCGGATGGTCTCGCGCAGCGGCACGGCGCTGGGCAGGTTGACCGCGGCGGCTGCAACAACCTCGTCGACCCAGCCCTCGACGAGCGCCAGCACCAGCTCCAGCTTCTCCAACGCGGCGTCCTGGGCCGGGGTGCGCTGGGGCATGAACAGGCCCTCGCCCATGAGCGACTGCATCGATTCGGGGTTCATCGGGTCGATGTCGCGCACCGCGTCCTCGATGCGGGACATGTCGATGTGGATGCCGCGGGCGTACGCCTCGATCGCGCCGATCAGCGTCGAACGCAGCCACGGCACCCGGTTGAACAGGCGGACGTGGGCGCATTCGCGCAGCGCGGCGAAGAGCAGGATCTCCTGTTCGGGCACCTCCAGGCCCTCGCCGAACGCGGCGAGGTTGGTCGGCACCAGCGCCGGGGTGGAGCCGGCCAACGGCAGGCCGATGTCGGTGGCGCCCAGCACGTCCTTGGCAAGGCCGCCCACGGCGGTGCCCAGCTGCATGCCGAACATGGTGCCGCCCAGGGACTGCAGCATGCCCTGCGCGCCGCCGATCATCGGGCGCATCTGCTCGGGGATCTGTTCGGTCAGCGCCGCGGTGATGGCCTTGCCGACGGATTCGGCGACCGGCTCGGTCAGCGACTTCCACACGGGCATGGTCTTCTCGACCCATTCGGCGCGGGAGAGCGCGCGGCAGGTGCTGCCGTCGCCCTCGAGGGCGGTTGCGGCATCGAGCCACAGGTCGGCCAGCTGTGCGGCGTTGGCGATCGCGGAGGCGCGGGTCGCGCTGATCGACGGGTCCTCGCCGGCGATGGACTGGCGGGCGGTGTCGGTCGCCATCTTCCAGTTCACCGGGCCGGATCCGCCCTGCGACATGGCGGCCATCATCGCCTGGGCCTGCTTCATCATCTGCGCCATGGCGTCGGGGTTGTTGCCCATGCCCATGGCCTCGCCGAGCCCGGCGGGAAGGTTCTTCGGGTCGAATCCGCCCGCGCCGCCGAACAACGCGCCGAACATCTCGGAGAAGGGATCCTTCGGGTTCTCGTCGTTGTTTTCGGAATCATCTGGACGGTTTGATGGGGGGTTCTCAGCCATGTTTCAACGGTACCCCGGCCCCGGCGCATCGACCCACGGACGGCGAAGCCAGTTCGCTGTGGGCACATCGGAAAATGCTGTGAACCCGGCGCCGGGGGCCCGGACGGGGGAGCCCCGGTCGCCCGTGCTTGTAGGCTGGAACGGAGCCAGACGATCGGCCGCGGGGTACGGGCAGTGTCCTTCCCGCCGGCCGGAGCAACATGAAAACGTGAAAGAGGAACAGTGCCAGCAGTGCCAGGAACGCCGGAGTCGTCGAGGAACGACGCTGCTGCCCCGAACCCGCGGATGACAGGCGACCCCGACGGCGCCGACCACCGGCCGTTGTGGCGCCGCATCCCATTTGCCGCTGGCGCCGGTGGCGCCCAGGGCACCCAAGGCACCAGTGCCGCCCCGCAGTCCGCCGCCGCGCACCGCGGCATGGCTGTCGCCGGATGGATCGTCGTGGGAACCATCGCCCTTGCGGCGGTTCTTCCCACGCACTTCGTGGTGGAATCCGCGGGCCCGGCGCTGAACACCATCGGCAAGGTCGAGGGCACCAAGATGCTGACCGTCACCGGCAAGCCGACCTACCCGACCAGCGGCGAGCTGGACATGACAACCGTCTACGTGCAGGGCGGCGGGCAACACCGGCTGGGCTTCTTCAACGTGCTCGGCGGCTGGATCGACCCGAAGAAGGACGTGCTGCCGGAGGAAATGGTGCTGCCGCGCGGCACCACCAGCGAGCAGCAAAGCGAACAGAACACCGTGATGATGGACGACTCGCAGCAGCTCTCCACCGCCGCGGCGCTGCACGAGCTGGACATCCCGTTCACCCGGCACCTGTCCGTCGCCGGGTTCGCCACCGAACAGAATTCGAAGACGCTGAAGACCGGGGACCGGCTGGTCGCCATCAACGGGACGGCGATCGACGACCTCGACCTGCTGAAGAAGGAACTGCAGAAGGCGGGGGAGAAGCCCAGCGAACTGGAGATCCTGCGCGGCGGCAAGCCGCTCACGGTCACCGTCAACACCGCTGCGGGGCAGGGCGGCCAGCGCCAGCTGGGCATCATGCTGGGCAGCGGCTTCGACTTCCCCCTGGACGTGAAGTTCGGGCTGGAAAACGTCGGCGGGCCGAGCGCCGGCATGATGTTCGCCCTGGCCATCGTCGACGAGCTGACCCCGGGGGAAATGACCGGCGGCAAGCACTTCGCCGGCACCGGCGCGATCACCGCCGACGGCCAGGTGCAGCCCATCGGCGGCATCGCCCAGAAGATGGTCGGCGCCAAGGCCAACGGCGCGCAGGTGTTCCTGGCGCCGGCGGACAACTGCGCGGACGTCGTCGGGCGGGTCCCGGCCGGCCTGGACGTGGTGAAGGTCGAAACGCTGGACCAGGCGCGTGCCGCGGTGGAGGGGATCGGCAGCGGGAAGGACCCGGGTTCCTTCCCCTCGTGCCGGTAGGACTTTTCAGTAAACGCTCAGGTTCGGACGGGATTTGCCGGGTTTTGTCCGGCAACTGTCACAATTTACGCACTATTGCCGACGAATGGCTGTGCCCATTGAGCTCTTGCACCCGATGCAGGGCAGAATGGAGAACAAAGTCCTAGTTCGAGGTGCGCCTCCACGGCGTGCCGAATCGGTCCAACGGTGAGGTAAAAATTGAGTTTTGGCAATGGCAATCCCTTCGGGGGCCCGCCGCGCGGCCCCCAGGAGCGTCCCGACCCGCAGCAGCATCCGGAGCGGCGCTCGTCCCCGCTGATGCCGACGATCGTCATCATCGGCATCCTGGTGGCCGTGTTCGTGTTCTTCGCGAGCGTGTACGCCGATGTGCTCTGGTACAACCAGCTCGGCTTCCAGTCCGTGTTCTGGACCGAGAACCTCGCCAAGATCGGCATCTTCGCCGTGGCGTTCCTGGTCATGGGCTTCGCCATCTGGATCTCGATGCGGATGGCCTACCGGGCGCGCCCGGTGTATGCCCCGGACGGCCACCAGCAGGACAGCATGTCCAAGTACCAGTCCCAGCTCGAGCCGATGCGCCGGCTGCTGATGATCGGCGTCCCGGTGGTCATCGGCGTCTTCGCCGCCACCGCGGTGACCTCGCAGTGGAAGGAGGTGCTGCTCTTCTTCAACCAGGTCCCGTTCGGTGAGACCGACCCGCAGTTCAACATGGACCTGGGCTTCTACATCTTCACGCTGCCGTTCCTGGGCCTGCTGATCGGCTACCTGATCTCGGTGGTGCTGATCGCCGGCATCGCCGGGCTGCTCACCCACTACCTCTACGGCGGCATCCGCGTGGAGGAGCGCGGCGGCATCGTCGTCGGCAAGGCGGCACGCATCCACATCGCCGTGTTCGCCGTGGCCTTCCTGCTCCTGCAAGCCGGCAACTTCTGGCTTGACCGCTACTCGACGCTGCTTTCGCAGAACGGCCGCGTGGCCGGCGCCCTGTACACCGACGTGCACGCGGTGATCCCGACCAAGACCATCCTGGCGATCGCCGCGGTGCTGGTAGCCATCACGTTCATCATCACCGCGATCATCGGGCGCTGGCGCCTGCCGATCATCGGCACCGCGATGCTGCTGGTGACGGTCGTCGTCGCCGGCGGCATCTACCCGTTCATCGTGCAGCAGTACCAGGTCGTTCCGTCCGAAAAGACGCTCGAGCGCGCGTACATCGAGAAGAACATCCAGATGACCCGGAAGGCGTACGGCCTGTCCGGCGTCGAGGAGACCGCCTACAACGCCGAGGTGAACCCGAAGAAGGACGCGCTGGCCAAGGACAGCGCGACCACCACGAACATCCGCCTGCTGGACCCGAACCTCGTTTCCTCGGCGTTCGCCCAGCTGCAGCAGTTCCGGACCTACTACAAGTTCGCCCCGACGCTGAACGTCGACCGCTACGCCATCGACGGCAAGACCGAAGACACCGTGATCGCCGTGCGCGAGCTCAGCGTCGACCCCACCGAGTCCTGGGT
Source organism: Paeniglutamicibacter sp. NPDC012692 (assembly GCF_042901625.1). Taxonomy (NCBI): domain Bacteria; kingdom Bacillati; phylum Actinomycetota; class Actinomycetes; order Micrococcales; family Micrococcaceae; genus Paeniglutamicibacter; species Paeniglutamicibacter sp. NPDC012692. The sequence continues at coordinate 1,132,018 of NZ_JBIBDE010000001.1, read as the reverse complement.
CAACCAGCACATCACCTACACCCACGGCTACGGCGTGGTGGCCGCCTACGGCAACCGCGTGACCTCCGGCGGTCGCCCCGACTTCATGCTCAGCGGCATCCCCACCGGCGGCGTGCTGGCAAGCGACAAGACCTACGAGCCGCGCATCTACTTCGGCGAACTGTCCCCTCAGTACTCGATCGTCGGCGGCCCCGAGGGCTGGGCCCCGCGAGAACTTGACCGCCCGGCCTCCGGCTCCGGCAGCCAGGACACCCGCAACACCTTCTCCGGCGACGGCGGCCCGTCGGTCGGCAACTTCTTCAACCGCCTGGTCTACTCGCTGAAGTTCGCCTCCACGGACCTGCTGCTTTCGGACGCCATCAACTCCGAGTCGCAGATCCTCTACGACCGAAACCCGAAGGACCGCGTCCAGAAGGTCGCGCCGTACCTGACGGTGGACTCCAACGCCTACCCGGCGATCGTCGACGGCCGCGTCCAGTGGATCGTCGATGCGTACACCACCTCCAAGAACTACCCGTACTCCAAGCAGCAGCAGCTGGATTCGGCAGTCGCCGACTCGCTGAGCGGCGGCACCCGTGCCGCGGCGTTGACCGGCCAGGTCAACTACATCCGCAACTCGGTCAAGGCCACTGTTGACGCCTACGACGGCTCGGTCACGCTGTACGCGTGGGAGGAAGACGAACCGCTCCTGCAGGCATGGCAGAAGGTCTTCCCGTCGAACATCAAGCCGATGGCCGAGATGTCCGGCGAGCTGATGAGCCACGTGCGCTACCCGGAGGACCTGTTCAAGGTCCAGCGCGAGCTGCTCGCCACGTACCACGTGACGGATCCCGACGGCTTCTACGACTCCAACGACGCCTGGGCGGTCCCCTCGGACCCGACGCAGGGAAACGCCAACATCAAGCAGCCGCCGTACTACATGTCGCTGAAGATGCCGACGCAGGACGCCGAGACATTCTCGCTGACCTCCACGTTCATTCCGCAGACCGCAGCGGGCGGGCAGCAGCGAAACGTGCTCTTCGGGTTCCTCTCTGCCGAGGCCGACGCCGGAAGCGAGGCCGGCAAGAAGGCCGAGGGCTACGGCACGCTCCGCCTGCTTGCGCTCCCGCGCGAAACCAGCGTGCCGGGCCCGGGCCAGGCACAGCAGAACTTCGATTCCAACACCACCGTGTCGCAGACGTTGAACCTGTTGCGCCAGGGTGCATCGCAGGTCAAGAACGGCAACCTGCTGTCGCTGCCGGTCGGCGGCGGCATCCTCTACGTCCAGCCCGTCTACGTGCAGTCCTCGGGCGTGACCTCCTACCCGACCCTGCGCAAGGTCCTGGTGGCGTTCGGTGACAACGTCGGCTTCGCCGACACCCTCTCCGAAGCGCTCGACCAGGTCTTCAAGGGCTCGTCCGGCGCCGTGACAAGTGAAAACGGCGGAACCACCGGCGGAGGCGAACCGGGCAAGCCGCCCGTGACGCAGACGGCGCAGCAGAAGCTTTCGCAGGCCTTGAATGAAGCCAACGCGGCGATCAAGGCGGGCCAGGCGGCTTTGGCGCAGAACGACTTCGCCAAGTACGGTGCAGAGCAGGCCAAGTTGCAGAAGGCCCTCGAGGCCGCGCTCGAGGCCGAATCCGAACTGACCGGCAAGCCTGTCGTCCCGGAGGCACCGGCCCCAACGCCGGCCCCGACCGATGGCACCGGTGCCCCGGCATCGGAGACGCCTGCACAGGGAACCACGGCGCCATAACCGGGCGCTGAATACCGGGTGTGAGCAGGGCGACACTGCCAGGATTTGCGCAAGTCCACCCCCGTCGGCGATGATTGATACATCGCCGCGGGGTGGAGCAGTTCGGTAGCTCGCCGGGCTCATAACCCGGAGGTCACAGGTTCAAATCCTGTCCCCGCCACGAGATAACGACCCCGACCAGGGAAACCTGGTCGGGGTCGTTCCTTTTGGTGCTTAAGCCTGTTGCTGCAGTGTCGGGTCCGCTGTTGCCCCTTCCCGTGGAACCGACAGTGACGGTGACGGTACGCGCATTCGAGCGAGGTGACGCCATCGGGCCCTTAAGTGAGCGAGCACACTTTGGAAAATTCTGCGTTTGGCACGTATTGTCGTGGACAAAATGGGTTACGCCGGGCTTTGGCTGCTGAACTGGCGCGGTTTTCACCCTTTGTTCGATGAATGTTCATCTGGATTAGGTGCCACGGCGATGCGCTGGTACTGTTGTATCTACCGACGCGGGGTGGAGCAGTTCGGTAGCTCGCCGGGCTCATAACCCGGAGGTCACAGGTTCAAATCCTGTCCCCGCCACAGAGAAAACAACCCATGATCCTGATTCAGGATCATGGGTTGTTTTGTATTTAAGCCAGGACGCGGATTCCGGCACCTCGATTCCATGAATGGGGGCCGCGCAATCAGGTAGGTACCGCGCAACAGCAGAGGCCAAAGGCATGAAGGCACCGTTCGTCGACGTGGCACGGTCAGAAGAGATTCGGGCCGGATTGCGTGTGTTGTTGCCACTGGGTGCTGCGCCGGGGTTTTTGTTCGGGATCCAGGTACTTGGGGAGGATGACCGCGGGCAGTCCGTGCTCGTTGCGCACGAGCCTGTATTGTCCGGTGTGGTATCCGTGGTGGTGGTTGACGCAGCCGGGGGCCGAGTTATCAATGCTGGTGTTTCCGCCATCGGCCCAACTGTCGATGTGGCACATTTCGAGATGCTCGGGCGGAACCGTGCAGCCCGGGACGATGCAGCCGCCGTCGCGGGCGAGAACCGCTTGGCGCATGTAATCGGGGACGAAGCGTTGTTCCCGACCGACGTCCAGGATTTGGCTCTCGCCGTTGAAGACGAGTGGAATGACCCCGGCGTTGCACAATTCCCGGCGAAGGTCCCCGGGGGAGACCGTGAGTCCGTGTTGGGTGATGCCCGCCTTTTCGGCCAGGCCGAGCAGGGTGGTGAGTTGGCAATAGACGATGAGGCGGGCTTGGGGCAGCCCGCTGGTTGCCTTGGATCCCTTGGAACGGGGCGCTCCTGAAGTTCTCATGATGTTAAGCAGGGTCTGCAGCCTGCGTCTGGCAGGTGTTAGTCCGTCGGGTCCTTCGGCGGTGTTGTTGAACCGGTCCGGCAATGTTGCTTCGGATGTGGGTACCGCTGATGCTTGGCTTTCACTCGGTGGCACGAAGTCCTCCGAGCCGTCGGCCCGGTGGGCGGGTGTGGTGCGGCCGAGATCCGTCCATTCGGCATGGGGAAGTTCGTTTGGTGGGGTGTTGGGTGCGACGGCCCATTCGGGGATCGTAGGCGCCTCGTTGCGGTCCATGGGCCGGAGCGGCACCACATTCGTGCCGGGTGCTGAACCTGCACCCTCGCCATTGCCATTGTTTTGGGTACCGGAGTTCCTGTGCTGGGCGTCGTTGGCGAGATTCTCTCGGTTGCCGGCATTGGTTCGTGGATTGTCGGAAAGGGCGAAGTGGGACAGGACCAGTTCGGCATCCAGATTGGTCACGGTGAGTGTGAAGTACGTGAGGTGTTCGGTACGACGGGAGAGCCGGAAACCGGTCTTGGCTGCAAGTTCCTCCCCGGTTGGCGCCGGTGCCGGCGCGTCCTCCAGCTCCGCGTTAACGGTGTTGAGGAGCTTGGTGGTGGCCGCTGGGCCCTGCGTGAGCAGGGATTCGAGGACCTGTTCCTCGATCGACGCGGTGAGTTTGGCGGGGTTGGGTTGGCCGGCGATCCCGGAGCGCAGTTTTTCGAGCTTGTTGGCGGCCCGGATCGCCTCGGTCGGGTCGAGCTTGCCGGCCCGCAGGTGTACCGCCAACAAGGGGTAGCGTGCCGGGGCCGGCATTCCATGTTCATCGGTTCCCGGGAGCAGGAAGTCGGCGGCGTCGAGCCGGTCGCGTGCGTCGAAGTAGCCGATGGCGCAGGTGCGCTGCAAGAGCTCGGCCGTGTTCTTGTGTGGAAGCCTCCCGGTGGGGACGCTGCGCGGGTCCGCCGGCAGGACGGCGTCGCCCGCAGCGAAGCCCGCCGGGTGGTCGGTGATCTCCCGCAGCTCGTTGAGCGTTTCGACGGGCAGCTCGTGGGCGAGGGAGCGTTGGGCGGCACGGGCAGCGAGGAGACGGTGGTGGCCTGCGCGCCGGCGGGCTTTCTCCAGCCCCATGTTCAGCAGGACAGCTGTGACGGGGGAGACAGTGGCCAGTGTGGCGAGGGTTTCGGTGAGCGTGTCGAGGCGGTCCTGGAGTTCAAAGAAGTCGCGCAGCAGGTCCTCCGGTGACACGTCGTGCCCGGCGCCTGGACCGAAGGCGTCTTCGGCGCCGGCCCTTGCTGGAAGGATTTCTCCGCTGCTCATGGGATCGAGCATGAACCTTTGCAGCGCCTTCGAAGGTCACGGGCGCCGGCGCTGTGGAGAACCCCGGGAAAGGTGTGCCGGCGCGAGACCGCCGCCGGGCCTGTGCGGAAAGGTGCCGGAGGGGGCTGATCGCGCGGCAACGGGCGGCATTGGCTGACACGGGGCGGCGTCGGACGATATCCGGGGCAGGGAGCGGCAGCGTGCGGGGGAGACGGCGATGGGCGGGCCGCCGGGGAAATGCCGGAATGATGTTCCGGACCCGGGCTACCCGCCCATCGTGCGTTGTGACTATGGAATTATGTGGCGGCGGGCGCCGCCGGCCGGACTACAAGCCCGGGGTGATCGACTGCGTGGCCTTGGCGCCCTTCATCGCGGCAAGGCGTGCCTCGATCTCCGTCTGCTCGCCGAGGTCCTCTAGCGAGTTGAACTGGGCGTCGAGCGACGAGGATGCAAGCTCCGCGGCACCGCGAACCCGTGCCTCTTCGCGACGGATCTTCTCCTCGAAGCGGCCGACCTCGCTGGACGGATCCATGATGTCGATGCTCTTGACCGCTTCCTGCACCTGGTTCTGCGCCTGGGCCGACTTGGCGCGGGCGATGAGCTCGTCGCGCTTGGAAACCAGCTCCTGGCGCTTGGACTTCATGGCGTCCAGGCCGGTCTTCAGCTTCTCGACGATCTCGCGCTGCGAGCTGATGGTCGGCTCGGCGGTCTTGGCCTCGGACTCGGACTGCATCTGGCGCTGGATGGCGACCTTGGCGAGCGAATCGAACTTGTCGGCGTTGGCGCTGTCGCCGCCTCCGCGGAACTCGTCGGCCTTCGAGGAAGCTGCAAGCGCCTTGTTGCCCCAGTCCGAAGCCGCCTTCACATCCTCGTTGTAGTCGTCTTCGATCATGCGAAGGTTGCCGATTGTCTGGGCCACGGCTGTTTCGGCTTCGGCGATGTTGTCCGTGTAGTCACGGACCATCTGGTCGAGCATCTTCTGCGGATCCTCCGCCGAATCCAGCATTGCGTTGATGTTTGCCTTGGCCAGCTGTGTGATACGACCAAAAATAGACTGCTTTACCACGATGAGACCTTTCGTTGGGCATTATTTGAGGTGTTGATTTTGCTGCCTGTGATCCCCGGTTCGGGGATCGGGATACTGCAACATTGGGGCCCTCGCGGGCCGTTGTGCCGGGCCGTGGCTAGAAGCTGCCGCCTCCGCCGTCGAACCCGCCGCCGTCGAATCCACCGCCTCCACCGCCGTCTCCGCCGAAGCCGCCGAAGCCGCCGCCGCCGAAGAGGCCGCCACCGCCCCCTCCGCCGTGGCTGCCGCCGCGCAGGATGGAATCGATGAGGATGCCGCCGAGGATGGCGCCGCCGAGACCGCTATTGCCGCCTCCGCCGCCGCCGAAGCCGCCACCACCGCCGAAGCCGTTGACATCGGATTCGGCCTGTTGTGCGGCCTGGTCGGCGAGCGTGGAAGCCTGTTCGGCGTAGGCCAGGGCCGATGCCGGGTCGGAGGAAGCCGTGCGAAGCGCTTCATCGAGGTTTCGCTGTGCCTCGGCCAAGCGTGTGCGGGCCGTGGCCCCCACGCCGCCGCGGCGGGCGCGGATGAAGTCGTCGGTGCCCTTGATCTTCATCTGAGCCGTGCGGACCGCGGCCTGGAGCTGTTCGGCGGCACGGCGTGCGCGTTCCTGCTGGTCGCGGATCTGGTTGAGCTGGTCGTTGAGTGGGCCGCGGCCCTCGGTGACCTCTGTGATCAGGGCGACCGGGTCGATGCGTCCCGTGGCGACCTGGGCCTGGACCGAGGACAGCGCCGATTCGAGGGACGCGATGGAACCCGCAAGCTCCGGGTTGCTGCCGTTGGCCAGCAGGGCACGGGCCTGGGCGAGGTCCTGGGCGGAGGCCGCGACCAGCGATTCGAGGTCGGCGCGGGCGTTGTCCAGATCCGAGTCGGTGTGCTCGATCGCGTCGAGCAGCACAGTGGCCTGGTGCACGGCGTCCTCGCCAGCGCGGATTGCCACGGCCGCCTCGGCGGCGGACCCCTCGGTGATCTTCGCCTCGGCGGTCAGCACAGCGGTGTGTGCGAAGTCGAGCCGGTCGTTGGACTCGGAGATGTTGTTGTTGACCTGGTGGAGGGCGCTGTCTGCGTAGCGTGCGGACAGCGTGTCGAACTCCGCCTTGGCCGTGCCGACGCGCTGGCGCAGCGGGTCGATGCGGGTCTTCAGGGATGCAACGGCTGCGGGCGCGTTGGCCTCGAGCTCGCGCAGCGAGGCGAACTCCTCGGTGTGCTGCTCAAGGGTTTCGTTGACGGCTTGGCAGCGGCGGATGATCTCGCCAAGCCAGGAACGCTGTTCGGCTTCGGTGTCCGGGATCTCGTCGTCGAGCTGCTGCTGCAGCTTGAACGACGCAGCCATGTGTTCCTTGGCGGTTTCGATGTCCGAGGCGAACGGCTTGATGGCCTCGTCGCCGAATTGCGCCTGGGCGAAGCCGACTTCCTGTTCGCTGGAGCGGATGGCGTCGTCAGCGGCAATGAGCAAGCCGCCGGCCTTGGTGCGGAGTTCCGGGACGCTCAGGGACGCCAGCGGGTCGATCGGCTGGCCGTCGGGCCCTGTGGCCACCTGCGGCACGCCGCCGGCGAGCTTCTTGCGGCGGGTCAGTGCCCACGCGGTGGCGCCGCCTGCGACGGCAACGCCGCCCACGACCCACCAACCGGCGCCCGAACCGCTGGAAGTGGGGGACTTGCCGTTGGCGACGTTCGTGATGCCCTTGACCGCGCCCAGGGCCGCGCCGGCCCAGTCATCCTTGCCGAGGGCTGGGGAAACCAGCTTGGTGTAGATTTCCTGGGCATTCTTCGCGCCGATGGCACCATTGTTGGCGGATGACAACTGTCCCTGGCGCGATTTCACTGCGACGGCCAGGACGGAGTCGTTGGTGCCCATGCCCTTGTCTTTGGCAACCTCGCTGATCCAGTCCGCGGGCTTCGTCGGGTTCGTGAAGGTGTCCACGTAGATCACGAACAGGTTCTGTCCGGTCTCGGTGCGCATCTTGGTGATGGCGTCGGTAACCTCGCCCTTGGACGAGCCGAGCACGCCGGCGTCGTCGATCACGAACTGGCCCGGCGGGATCGTCACCGGATCGGTGGCCGATGCGGCGGGCGCAAAGATGAGTACGGACAGGATTCCTGCAGCGGCGGCTTGAGCCAACCGCCGGGTCAACAACTTCATGGTTTTCCTTCACCCTTGCTTGAGTCGCCGCAGATTTCTTGGCAAAGCACGTAGTGAAACCACCATATGCCTTGATTTCTGCTAACGCTGTCGATTCTATGGCGGGGATTGGTGAGAGTCCACGAAAATCGCCGTGGGCCGGTGAATTGTGCAGCCGGGTGCGGCAAGCTCACAGCTTCTACTCAGGTGCTGCTTTTCGCCGGCACAGTTCCGGCGGGCATAGTTGTAACCAAGAAGAGCAGTCAGGCACCACCAGCATCGGAAGGTTAACGATGAGCGAGAACCAGTTTGAGCAGCCAACCACCCCCGAGAACCCGGAACAGGGGAGCACTCCCGTGCCGCAGCGCCCAGTGGCATCGCCAGTGACACCTCCTTCGGCGCCGGAACAGGACGCCGCGGTGTCCATGATCGACGGGGCCGTCGACCAGACTCAGTCCATGCCACGGCACAGCGTTGATGCGGCCCCGGCCGCATCGGTGCCTGAAACCCCTGCCAACGCAGCGGATGCTGGCACCACCCCGGCCGCCGGGACCGCCCCGGAGACCGTCGCCTACGCCGCTGCTCCGGGCGCCCATGGGCAGGCCCAGGCACAGCCGTCGGCACACGCACCGTACGGCACCCCGACGCACGCCGAGCAGACCTCGGCATTCGGCGTCCCCTCGCCGGTGCCGCCGGCAAACCGCACCGCCCCGAAGAAGTTCACCTCCGGCGTCCTGATCCTGGGCATGGTCGCCGCGGCCCTGGTCGGCGCCGGCAGCGCAGTGGGCGCCAACGCCCTGATGAACCCGGCGGCCTCGTCGGCGGGTGCCGGAAACCAGGCCCCGCAAAGCGGCGTGGTCATCAACAACCCGAAGAACGTCACGGCAGTCACCGCAGCTGCGGCCAAGGCAAGCCCGAGCGTCGTGACCATCGACGTGAGCGGCAGCAGCTCGTCCGGTTCCGGATCCGGCATCATCCTGGACGCCGAGGGCCACATCCTCACCAACACCCACGTGGTGACCCTGGGCGGAACCACGGCCAGCCCGAAGATCGCAGTGCAGATGTCCGACGGCAAGGTCTACAACGCCACGCTGGTGGGCACCGACCCGCTGTCCGACCTCGCAGTCATCAAGATCGACGCGCAGGGCCTGACCCCGGCGACGCTGGGCTCTTCCGGGAACCTGAACGTCGGGGACACCGCCGTGGCCATCGGCGCCCCGCTGGGCCTGAGCGGAACCGTCACCGACGGCATCATCTCCACGCTGAACCGCACGATCTCCGTGGCCTCCTCCGCGGTGCCGGAACAGAGCGAAGGAACCGACCAGAACGACAACAACCAGTTCAACTTTCAGTTCCCGGGCGCGCCGCAGCAACAGCAGCAGAGCGCCCAGGGGTCGATCTACATCAACGTGATCCAGACCGACGCCGCCATCAACCACGGAAACTCCGGCGGTGCGCTGGTCGACGCCAACGGCGACATCATCGGCGTGAACGTGGCCATCGCCTCCTCCGGGTCCGGCGCCACCTCCTCGGGCGACAGCGGCTCGATCGGCGTCGGCTTCGCCATCCCGATCGACTACGCCAAGCGCATCGCCCAGGACCTGATCGCCAACGGCAAGGCGACCCACGGCATGCTCGGCGTGACGGTGCAGGCCAAGCCCGCGGACGTGAAGGACGGCAACTCGTCGTTCAGCGTCGGTGCGCAGGTCAAGGACGTCGTGGGCGGCAGCGCCGGCGCCAAGGCCGGGCTCAAGGCCGGCGACATCATCACGGGCGTCGGGGACCGGGTGATTTCCGACAGCAGCTCGCTGACCGCGGCCATCCGCGAGATCCCGGCCGGCGGCCAGGTGAAGATTCATTACACCCGCAACGGGCAGCCGGCGTCGACCGACGCCACGGTGGGCGCCTCCACGGCTTCATAATCCCCGCCGGGAGCAACAAAATGTCATAACACGAACAACGGGTCCGGAACATTTCGGGCCCGTTGTTCGTGCGCCGCGTCGGCCCGCGGCGCACGGCTAACATGTAAGGGGTGCCTTTCCGCAGCGCGGGGAACATCGGGCACCGAATCTGGACACTTCTAGGAAAGGCAGCAATGAGCCAGCTGACAGGCACGCCATTGAGGATCCTCGTACTCGTCAAACACGTCCCGGACGTGCAATTCGAACGGCACCTGGGCGGCGCGGACTTGCGCCTGGACCGCAAGGACTCGGTGCTCTCCGAACTTGACGAGTACGCGATCGAGGCGGCCCTGCAGCTTGCCGAATCGCGCGGCGGGGCCGCCGCGGGCAACACCGTCACGGCCCTGAGCATGGGCCCGGAGGCCGCGGCGAACGCGGTGAAGAAGTCCCTGCAGATGGGCGCCACCGAGGGCGTGCACCTGTGCGACGACGCACTGGCGGGATCCGACGCCGGGGCCACCTCGGTGGCCCTCGCCGCGGCCGTGAAGCACCTGGGCGACTTCGACCTGATCGTCACGGGCATGGCCTCCACGGACGCCGAAACCTCGCTGGTTCCCGCGCAGCTGGCCGAACGCCTGGGCCTGGCCCAGCTGACCCAGGTGGCGCACGTGGAACTTGCCGCCGACTCCACCACGGTGCGCGCCGTGCGCGAAACCGACCAGGCGGCGCTGAGCCTCGAGGCCGAGCTGCCGGTGCTGCTCTCCGTCACCGACCAGGCCAACGAGCCGCGCTACCCGAACTTCAAGGGCATCATGGCCGCGAAGAAGAAGACCATCACGGTGCTGTCCCTCGCGGAGATCGGGCTCGACGCGGCGCTGGTCGGGTTCGCCGGATCGGCCACCGCGGTGCTGGACGTGCAGGCGCGCCCGGCACGCACCGCCGGGACGATCATCACCGATTCCGGCAACGCCGGCATCGAACTCGTCGACTTCCTTGCCGCAGCGAAGCTGATCTAGCCTTTTCGAGGGGAAAAAATCATGTCACACATTCTTGTTTACATCCAGGCGCCCGCTGCCGTTCCGACCAAGTCGCAGCGCGAACTGCTGACCCTGGCCGGCGCGCTCGGCGAGGTCCGCGCGGTGCTGGGCGCCCCGGCCGACGACGCGGCCCTGGCCGCGCTGACCGCATGGGGGGCCACCGGCTTCTACGCGGCCGACACGGGCGAGGCGCTGGTCGCCCCGCAGGCGGCCCTGCTGGCCGCCGCTGCGAAGGACTCCGGGGCCGCCGCGGTGCTGCTGCCCAACGACAGCCACGGCCGCGAGGTCGCGGCCCGCGCCGGCGTGAAGCTCGACGCCGGCGTCATCACCGACGCGATCGACGTCGACGCCGACCTGGTGGTCAGCAAGTCGGTGCTGGCCGGCAGCTACACCGTCCGCGTGAAGGCCACCCGCGGCCCGGCCCTGGTCACCGTGAAGCCCAACAGCGTCCACCTGCCGGCCGAGGAGCCGGCGGCCGCGAACGCCGCCCCGGTTCAGGTCCTGGACCTGGGCGAACTCGGCCCGGTGGCCACCGTCACCGGCACCGTGGAGCGCACCGCCTCCGGCCGCCCGGACCTCGCCGAGGCCCGCTTCGTGGTTGCCGGTGGACGCGGCGTCGACGGCGACTTCGGGCCCGTCGAGGACCTGGCCGACGCCCTGGGCGCGGCCATCGGCGCCTCGCGTGCGGCGACCGACGCCGGCTGGATCGACCACTCCGCGCAGATCGGGCAGACCGGCAAGACCGTTTCCCCGCAGCTGTACATCTCCGCGGGCATCTCCGGCGCCATCCAGCAGAAGGCCGGCATGCAGTCCTCCACCTACATCGTCGCGGTGAACAAGGACCCGGACGCCCCGGTGTTCGAGATCGCGGACCTGGGCATCGTCGGCGACCTCGCCGAGGTGCTGCCGCAGGCCGCCGCCGAAATCCGCCGGCGCAAGGGCTAGGGGCATGGTTTTCGACCCGGCGCTGCGGCCCATCCGGCGGGTGCTGTGCTTCGGCGCGCACCCGGACGACCTTGACTTCGGCGCCTCGGGAACCGTCGCGGCCTGGACCGCCGCGGGCGTCCACGTCGAGTACTGCATCATGACCGACGGCGACGCCGGGGGGTTCGACGACCGCACGGCCGAGGAGATCACCGAGATGCGCCACGCCGAACAGCGTGCGGCGGCCGCCCTGGTGGGCGTGCACACGGTGCACTTCCTGGGCGAGCGCGACGGCTTCCTGGAACCCACCCACGCGGTGATGAAGCAGGTCGTCGAGCTGATCCGCACCGTGCGCCCGGAGGTGGTGCTGGCCATGCACCCGGAGCGGAACTGGGAGCGCATCCAGCGCTCGCACCCGGACCACCTGGCCTGCGGCGAGGCGGTGACCCGGGCCATCTACCCGGCGGTGGAGAACCCGTTCTCCTACCCGGAGCTGGAGGCCGCCGGGCTGGCTGCCTACAAGCTGCCTTGGCTGTGGCTTTACGGCGCCCCGACGGAGCGCGAGAACCACGCGGTGGACATCACCGGAGTCTTCGACCTGAAGCTGGAGGCGCTGCGCCAGCACCTGAGCCAGCACCCGGACGTCCCGGCGATGGAACGCTACGTGCGGTCCCAGTGCCTGGCCAAGGGCCGGGCCTACGGCATGAAGGACGGCGCGCTGGCCGAGGCCTTCCACGTGGTGGCGGTCAACGCCGCGGACACCATCGCGGGGTTCTGACCCGGCCGCCGTCCGCGGATGGCGGCCGGCACAAGCGGTGGCGCAAGCAGTAGACACCAACGGTAGACGGAAGGGTCGGGGCGTGGATATCCACGCCCCGACCCTTCCGCTTGAGTGGCCGATCACGGCCGCAGGGCGGTCCGTAGTTTCGTGAGGCTACCGCTCGAAGCGCTCCGGCGATGCCGCCGCATAGTGCGCGATGGCCGCGGCCAGCAGTTCCGCGACGCCCGGGCGCGGCGTGACGTTCTTCGGCGCGTCGTAGGAGGCGGTGAAGCGGGCGTCGGCCACGTACATCTCGCCGAGACCCGCGTAGGCTTCCGCGCTCGGGGTCCAGCTGTGGCAGACCCATGCGTGGTGGCGGGCAATGACCGCCTGCACGGCGTCGTCCTCCGGACCCAGGCCGGCACCCAGCGCCGCGAAAAGGTCGTCGGCGATCCGCTCGTGTTCGGCCAGCAGCCGTGCCTGGCCCTCGGGGCCCAGCGCGCGAAGCCGCGTGTTGCTCTCCTCGACGGCCCGGTCTCCCCAGCGCGTCCGCGCCTCGGCTTCGTAGGGGTTGGCCTCGAAGCCGTCGAATGCCTGTACCGGGTCCATGTCTTCTCCTGACTGAAGGTGTGCGATGGTTTCGCGCACGCTGGCAGCCATGGCGGCCAGCCTGTCGCGCTCGGCATCCAACCACCCGGCGTGCGCCGCCAGGGTCTTCAGCTCGTCTTGCTGCCCGTCGAGCACCGAGGCGATCGTCTCGAGGGACAGGCCCAGTTCCCTCAGCAGCAGGATGCGCTGCAGGCGCAGCACCTCGGGCCGGCCGTAGAAACGGTACCCGTTGGTCGCGGTGAAGGACGGGGCGAGCAGGCCGATGGCGTCGTAGTGGCGCAGGGTCCGGGCGCTGATGCCCGAATCCCTGGCCAGCTGCGAGATGCCGTATTCGGCGGGTTGGTGGTGCCTCATGTCCTTCAGCGTAGGAGTTGACGTTGCGTCAAGGTCAAGCGGGTCCGGCGGCTACTTGCCGGCGGGGGTGTCCAGCACGGCCAGCGGCTCGGCGGACGGGGAAGTGCTGCCTTCGGCGGGTTCCACGGTGACCATCACGGAACCGACCTTGGACACGCCGTTGAAGCCCTCGGTGGCCGACTCGGCGCCGGAGTCGATGGTCGACAGGAGGGTGGCGCGGTCGGACTCGGCCTCGATGAGCCACACCGTGTAGCGCTCCGAGCCGTCGATGCGCGGCAGGGAGGTCAGCGCGATGGACCCGGCATCGGCCTTGGCGGAGGTGCTCAGCACGGCGTGCCCGCCGCCCTCGAGGTCCGCCTGGACCACGACCTTGTCCTTGGCGCCGTCGACCTGCGACACGTAGTTCTTGGGCGCCAGGTTGGTCAGCAGGATGACGACGCCGATGAGGATGACGGCCAGGCCGGCCACCACGAAGACCCACTTCTTCAGCGGCCTGCGCGTGCTTTCCGAGTCGGTGGAAACCTGGTCCACGAGATCCATGCCGAGGTCGTCGTCGTTCTCATCGTCACGATGCCCTGGGTACACAGGATCGGTGCCGCTCATGATGTGCCATCCTTTGGGTGATTTTGGGTCGGCCGGATAAGGCCACCAGTAAGCATAGGGGAAAAGGCTATGCGTTGAGTGTGTGCCAGCCGCGTGCGGGCTTGGCGTGGCGCCCTATTTGGCGGTTGCCGCGGCGAAGCCGTGCTGGCGCCAGGCCTCGTAGATGGCGATCGAGGCGGAGTTGGCCAGGTTCAGCGAACGACGGGCCTCCAACATGGGCAAACGCACGGTGGCGGTGACGTGCGGGTCGACCTTGACCTCGGCGGGCAGGCCGACGGACTCGGGGCCGAACATCAGGACGTCGCCGGGCTGGTAGGCCACGTCGGTGTACAGGGTCTCGCCCTCGGATGTGAAGGCAAACACACGCTCGGGTGCCAGCGCGGCCCAGGCGGACTCGAGGTCCTTGTGCACGGTGACCACGGCGAGGTCGTGGTAGTCGAGGCCGGCGCGGCGCAGCTTGGAGTCCTCGAAGTCGAAGCCCAGCGGCTCCACCAGGTGCAATTCGGCGCCGGTCACCGCGGCGAGCCGGATGGCGTTGCCGGTGTTGCCGGGGATTTCGGGGGTGTAGAAGAGGATTCGAAACACGTGGTTCAACCTTTGGGTGCGTAGGGGACTGACGGGGAAGGCGATCGGGTGGGAGTGCTCTGCGGCCTAATACATGCCGCCGAGCAGCCGGGAGAGCACCGACCGGTCGACGACGTTCGGGGCGGGGCCGGTGCCCAGGAACATTTTCAGTTCGCGCACCAGGTTCACGGCGTTGACCACGTTGGAGGTGCTGGTGGGGCTGGGTTCCCCGCCGCGGGCGTAGTCGATGACCGGTTCGTGCAGGTTGCCGTCGGGGGAGTGGATCACGGTCCACCCGGTGACGTTCAGCTCCGGGAACAGGGCCTGCATCTGGTGCACCGTCGGCGCGATGCGCGGGGGATCGATGTGCTTGCCGTCGCGGAACAGCGAGGCCCCGTCCCACCGGTACACGCCCTTGGGCAGCAGCATCGAATGCACGATGGCCAGCCGGTAGCCGCCCAGCAGCGCGTGGTCGATGTAGCCGCCGCCCGGGGCGTGCAGCCCGTTGACAAGCCGCGTGGAGGGCAGCGCCGGAAGCAGCTGGCGCGAGAGCAGCTGGATGGTGCGCGCCTCGCGGGCCAGCCGCGCCTGGGCGCCGAAGATGCCGCGCTTGCGGGGCGCCCCGTGGATCTGCTGGATGGACTTGGCCCTGTCGAGGGGCGAGGCCGGCGATTCCAGCAGCGGCGGCACGAACACCGTGGGATCCGAGGCGGAGGATCGCGGGGCGTTGGACTCGAAGCGCATCGAGGCGCCGGCGGAACCCGCGGACCCGTAGCCGCCCGCGGAGGGGGCCTTGCCGCGCAGGTAGCTCGACTCGGTGCCGTAGCTGCGGTCGTAGCGTTCGCGGGCCGCCGGGTCGATCAGGGTCTCGTAGGCGAGCGTGACGGCGCCGAAGTCCTCAGCATTGCCGCCGTGGTCCGGATGCGTCACCCGGGCGGCCTTGCGGTAGGCCGTCTTGATCTCGGTGGCGCTGGCGGTGCGCGCGATGCCCAGGACTTCGTAGTGGGTTCGACGCTGGGCCACGGGGGAGACCTTTCGCTGTTGACGGGGCTTGGTCCCGCATTTCCCGCCGAGCCCGGGGGCGGAGGGGGAAGAACGGAAGAAGGTGCTCTTGAAATCCTACCGGTTGGGCCTTGTGGCGCAGAACTTGGCGTGCGTCACGGGCTTGCGCGGCCGGGCGCAAACACGTAATTTCGGCTGAATGTCCACGGAATACAATCACCGCGTCGTTGTTGCCGCGAACAGGAGTTCGGGCACCGGTCGCGGACACCGCGCCGTCGAACGCACGATGGCCGCGCTGCGCACCCATGGCATTGACGCCGAACTCCTCGAGGCGCCGAGCTACGCGCAATTGCAGCGGGACGTTGGGGACCGGATTGCCGGTGGCGTGCGCGCGCTGGTTGTCGTGGGCGGCGACGGCATGGTGCACCTAGGGTTCAACGCGGTGGCCACGACAAACACGCCGCTGGGCGTGGTGCCGGCGGGAACCGGAAACGACTTTGCGCGGATGCTCGGCCTCGCCCCGAGGGTGCCGGAGATAGCCGTCGAACGCATTGCCCGGGCCCTGGATTCGGCCCCGCGGGCGGTTGACGCCGCGCTGGTGACCGGAGCCTTCGGCAGCCGGTACGTCGCGGGCGTCTTCAGCGCGGGCTTCGACGCGGTGGTCAACGAGCGGGCCAATGCGATGACCTGGCCGCGCGGTGCCCAACGCTACAACCTGGCGCTGCTGCGCGAACTCCTCGCCTTCATGCCGCGCCGGTACACGCTGCGCATCGACGGGGGTTCCGAGGAGCACCTCGAGGCGATGCTGATTTCGGTGGCCAACGCGCAGTACATCGGCGGCGGCATGCGCATCGTGCCGCAGGCAAGCATCACCGACGGGCTGCTGGACCTGGTGGTGATCGCGCCGCTGGGCAAGCTGCGCTTCATGGGGGTCTTCCCCTCGGTCTTTTCCGGAAAGCACATCACCCACCCGGCGGTGCGCATCGAACAGGTCCGCAGCATCACGCTGCAGGCCGCGGACACGCGCGGCTTCGGGGACGGGGAAGAGGTCGGTGCCCTGCCGGTGGAGATCACGGCGGCCCCGGGGGTCGTCAAGCTGCTGTTCTAGGCGCCGTGGGTTCGCGACCCTGTTTGCTCCGGGCGCCGTTTTCTACCGGTGCCGCCCAACCGGGAGACTGCGGAGCCCTCAGGAAACCTTGCGGTACTCGGCCAGCAGGTTCCCGTCCTCCTCCAGCAGCGTGTGCAGGGCCAGCCGGTGCAGTTCGCTTCCCGGGGTGCCGGCGCTGATGCGACCCGCGTCCCCGCCGGCCATGAGCGGCGCGGTGGTGAGGCAGAGGCTGTCGATGGCCCCGGCCTCCTGGAAGGCTCCGAGCAGGTGGGGGCCGCCCTCCGAATGGACGACGCGGTGGCCGCGGTCGGCCAGGACCTCGCGGATCCACAGCGGATCAACGGCGGAACCCGGAAGCGGGCAGTGGAGCACCTCGGCAAGGCGCGACAGCGCGGCGGCCCTGGCCGGATCGGCGGCGGCGGAGGTCAGGATGAGTATCTTGCCGGGGTTCTGCGCGAAGAGTTCCGAGTCCCCGTCGAGGTCCAGCCGCCCGGTGACGACCGCGAGCACGGGCCGCTCGGCCATGCCGCGGGCCAGGCGCCAGGCGCGCGAGGCCGGATCGAGCAGTTCGCCCTCGTAGCCCTCGGCGCGGATGGTCCCGGCGCCCACCAGGATCACGTCGGCAAACCTGCGCAGCAGCGAGAACACGCGCTTGTCCCCGGCCGATCCCAGCGCGCCGGAAAGCCCGGCGTGGGTGGCGGCGCCGTCGACCGAGGCCACGAAGTTGAAGCGGACAAAGGGCACGGGGCCGGGCGGGGGAGCGTAGAAGCCGAGCAGCTGCCCGTCGTCGGGATCGGCGAGGTGGCCCGGGTACAGCCGCTGCATCAGGCGTCGGCCTCCGCCGCCACCGCGGAATCCACCGCGGAGTCCACCGCGGCCACGGGTGCCGGGGCCGTGCGCTCGGGGTGCGCCGGCGCGTTGACCTCGCCCATGTTGTGCTTCAGGTAGGCCGGTTCGCGCCAGCCCATGGCGGCCTCCAACAGGCGGACCGTCGAGGCCGATTCGGGGATGTTGTGCATCCGGATGATCCTGGCGCCGTTCATGATGCACATGGCTGCCGCCGCCAGCGAGCCCGCGGTGCGCTCGGCCTTGGGCAGGTCCAGGGTCTCCCCGATGAAGTCCTTGTTGGACACCGCGGCGAGCGCCGGGTAGCCCAGCCCGGCAAAGGACTCGAAGCCGGAGGTCAGCGCCAGGGTGTGCAGGGTGTTCTTGTTCAGGTCGTGGCCCGGGTCGATGATCAGCTTGTCGTCGGCGATGCCCAGCGATCGGGCCAGCTCCACCTTGGTGCGCAGGTAGTCGGCCACCTCGGCCACGACGTCGTCGTAGCGGGGACGCGGGTAGACCGTGCGCGGGGCCGCCAGCGAGTGCGTGAGCACCAGGTGCACTCCCGCGTCGGCCACCACGCGGCCCAGCTCGGGATTGCTCAGCCCGGTGGTGTCGTTGATGACGTCGGCCCCGGCCTCGATGGCGGCGCTGGCGACCTCCGGCAGGAACGTGTCGGCGGAGATGATGACGTCGGACTGCGCGCGCACCGCGGAAATCACCGGGACCACGCGCTGGGCCTCCTCCTGCCAGCTGAGCGCCGGGCCGGGGGAGAAGGGCACCCCACCGATGTCGATCCAGTCCGCGCCGGCATCCACCGCCGCGAGGGACGCATCGACCGCGGCCTGCAGGGCAAAGGTCGCGCCGCCGTCGTAGAAGCTGTCCGGGGTGCGGTTGATGATCGCCATCAGGGCGATGCTCGAGGAGAAGTCGATGCTCCGGTGGCCGAAGTGGTGCACCGGGTGTCGCAGCGGCGGTAGGTACATGCTCATGCTTGGTTGCTCCCTTGACGCAGTTGATCCATTCATACCAGTTCGCCGGCCGCTTCGGCGTGTTCTGCGTCGCACCGGCCCTACCCGGGGGCGGATTCCTCGGTAACCTGTTGCCATGACTTTGAACTTTGCGGGACCCGTTGCAGGTAGCTGGATCGTCGACGCGCTGGCGGCGCAATCGGCGGACTCCGAGGTCGCCGACCTCGTGGCGGGACAGGTCCCGGACGGCTACGAGGCCTACGCACGCGTCTTCCACCCGGCGCTGGGGCTCGACGGCGAGGCCGTGCGCTGGGGAAGGATCGCCAAGGGGCGCGGCACCACCATGCACGGCGGCGCCCAGTTCACCCCGGTCTCCGGCATCAGCGAGGACGGCATCGCCCTGGTGGAGGACGCCTGGGAGGGCGAGGCCCCGTCCGGCGACGGACTGCCGGCCGCGGATCTTGCGGCCATCGCCCCGATCCTTGCGGCTCACACGCAGACCCCGCGGGAGATCTTCCTGGCGCTGTGGAACGGGCTGGCGTTCATCCACGGCGGGGACCGGATCGAGGTGCTGCACGACGACGACCCGGAGCTGACCGACGAGGAAAATGCGGCGCTCCGGGAGGCCGCCAACGCCGAGGCCAAGCGCCCGGCCTTCTCCGAGGAGGTCCGCAACGGCCCGACCCTGCAGATGGGATCCGCCTACAGGTCCTTCTACGTATTCGAAGGTACGTTCGAAGACCTGGCCAGCCCGCTGTGGGCACGCACCTCCGAGGGGGAGCAGCGCCAGGCCCCCAACCTGGCCTGGCCCGCGGACCGCGCTTGGCTGCTGTCCACCGAGCTCTACGAGGACTCGAGCATCGTCGCAGGTTCCCGCGCGCTCATCGACGCGCTGGTCGGCTGCCCGGAGATCGAGGCCTACGAGGTATCTATCGACACCCGGCTGGACCTGGACGGGGACAACGTGAACCCGATGCCCGTCGAGGTTGAGGGCGACGACGACGACGATGACGACCTGGGCGAGTTCATCGAGGGTGAATTCACGAACTGACCCGGACCAGGGGAAAACGGGGGAGGATCCCGGCGGACGGCTTGTGAGCAACACCTCTGCGTGGCCCGCGCACCGTGACGGTAGAATTGACCGGTGCGCACCACCCCCGTTTACCTTGACCATGCCGCCACCACTCCCATGTCACCTGCCGCCCTGGCGGCCATGACCCGCGAGCTGGCGCAAACCGGCAACCCCTCCTCGTTGCACGGGGCAGGGCGCCGCGCCCACCGCGTCATGGAAGAATCGCGCGAACAGCTCGCCGCCGCCGCGGGGGCGCACGCCTCGGAGGTCATCTTCACCTCCGGCGGCACCGAGTCGGACAACCTCGCGATCAAGGGACTGTACTGGAACCGCCGCGACGCCAACCCGGCACGCAGGCGCATCCTCTGCTCCGTGATCGAACACCACGCCGTGCTCGACACCGTCGAATGGCTGCAGGCGCACGAGGGGGCCGAGGTCACCTGGCTACCCGTGGACGCCGACGGCGTCATCGACCTGACCGTCCTCGAGGCGGAGATCGCCAAGGCCCCCGAGACCATCGCGCTTGTCACCCTCATGTGGGCGAACAACGAGGTCGGCAGCATCCAGCCCCTCGACAGGGTCGTTGCGCTCGCCGAACCCCACGGCATCCCCGTGCACTCCGATGCGGTCCAGGCCTTCACCGCCGTGCCGATCTCCTTCGCCGATTCCGGCCTGGCGACCATGGCCGTCAGCGGTCACAAGATCGGCGGCCCGGTGGGCATCGGCGCCCTCTTCGTGCGCCGCAACGTGGTCCTCACCCCCGTCCAGCACGGCGGCGGGCATGAACGCGCGCTGCGTTCCGGCACCCTGAACGCCGCCGCTGCCGCGGGCTTCGCGGCGGCGGCCGGCGCGGCGGCCAAGGACCTGGCCGCCGAAAACGAACGCCTGGCCACGCTGCGCGACGCCCTGGTGGCAGGGGTGCGCGAGCTGGTCCCGGAGGCCGTCTTCAACGGCACCGACGACGCGGCACACGCCGGCACCCGGCTTCCGGGCAACGCGCACTTCACCTTCCCGGGCTGCGAGGGCGACTCGCTGCTCTTCGTGTTGGACATGCTCGGGGTGCACTCCTCGACCGGGTCCGCCTGCACCGCGGGCGTGCCGCGCCCGTCCCACGTGTTGCTGGCCATGGGCCGGGACGAGGAAACCGCCCGCGGGGCCCAGCGCTTCACGCTCGGGCATACATCGAGCGCCGCCGACGTTGAGACGTTGGTGGCCGCGTTGCCGGAGGCATACGCGCGCGCAAAAAAGGCCGGCATGGCCGCACAAGTCAGCAGCATCCAAACAGCAGGGACAGGGTTCACACGATGAAGGTTTTGGCAGCAATGAGCGGCGGGGTCGACTCGGCCGTTGCGGCGGCGCGGGCGGTCGACGCCGGCCACGAGGTCGTCGGCGTGCACCTGGCCCTGTCGCGCATGCCCGGCACCCTGCGCACCGGAAGCCGCGGCTGCTGCACCGTCGAGGACTCCAACGACGCCTGGCGCGCCTGCGACAAGCTCGGCATCCCCTACTACGTGTGGGACTTCTCCGAGCGCTTCAAGGAGGACGTGGTCGACGACTTCATCTCCGAGTACGAGGCCGGCCGCACCCCCAACCCCTGCATGCGCTGCAACGAGCGCATCAAGTTCGCCGCCCTGCTCGAAAAGGCGATCGCCCTGGGCTTCGACGCGGTCTGCACCGGGCACTACGCCAAGGTCATCCGCGACGAGGCAGGCAACCCGGAGCTGCACCGTGCCGCCGACTGGGCCAAGGACCAGTCCTACGTGCTGGGCGTGCTGACCCACGAGCAGCTCGAGCACTGCATCTTCCCGCTGGCTGACACCCCGTCCAAGGCCGAGGTCCGCGCCGAGGCAGAGGCCCGCGGGCTCTCCGTGGCCAACAAGCCGGACAGCCACGACATCTGCTTCATCCCCGACGGGGACACCCGCGGCTGGCTGGCCGAGCGTATCGACATGACCCAGGGCGAGATCGTCGACCACGAGGGCAAGGCCCTGGGCCAGCACGAGGGCGCGCACGCCTTCACCGTCGGCCAGCGCAAGGGCCTGAAGCTCGGCGTCCCGGCCGCCGACGGCAAGCCGCGCTTCGTGCTGGAGATCCGCCCGAAGGAAAACAAGGTCATCGTCGGCCCCGAGGCGCTGCTGGCCGTCGACGAGCTGCGCGGCATCAGGATCTCCTGGGCCGGGCTGCCGATCCCAGACGCCGAGGCCGGCACCGAGTTCGACTGCATGGTCCAGGTCCGCGCGCACGGCGACCCGGTGGACGCCCGCGCCCGCGTCGAGGTGCTCGATGACGGAAGCAGCATCATGGTTGCGACGCTCATCGAGCCGATGCGCGGGGTTGCCCCCGGCCAGACCATGGTCGTCTACCAGGGCACCCGCGTGCTGGGCCAGGCGACCATCGACTCGGCGCGCTCGGCCGCATGGGACCCGAGCCTGATCGCCTAGGCGCACAAGAAGTCAACCCGAGGGCCGCGCCGTTTGGATCATCCAAGCGGCGCGGCCCTCCGCGTTGAGGGGTGTTTCGGTTTCCCTCGGCCTGCGCCTCGCCGATGCGGCCGCTGACGTGGCGTTTGAAGACGGCCAAGGCCCGGCGGAGTGGTGCCGGCGCCGGGGCCATGTCGGCCGCCATGAGGGACCCTTGTTACCGCCTGCCCGGAGTGGGAGCATTGTGCCCGGGGCCGGAACGGCAACAAAGGAGTAGGCCATGTCTGACGGAACTGGACTGATCAAGCGCTTCTATTCGGAGGTGCTGGCGGGCGGGAACTACGATCTCATTGACGAGCTGGTGGCGGAGGGGCTTGTCGATCACGAAAGCCTTCCCGGACAGCCGCCCGGCAGGGACGGCGCACGCTTCTTCGTCGACATGATGCGGGCGGCATTTCCGGACCTGAGCGTGAAATCCTCCGAACCGGCGCTTGCCGAAGGGAACCTCGAGGCCGCCCGCACCGTAGTGACCGGCACGCACCAAGGCGAGCTGATGGGAGTTGCCGCAACCGGTCGGACGGTCGAGATCGAGTCGATCGACATCATCCGCACCGAGGACGGCAAGGTCGCTGAACACTGGGGAATCACCGACTCAATGAGCATCATGAAGCAGCTCGGAGCCCTACCCGAATAGGGCAGGGTGCCACGCGACGGCACCTACCGGTGTGTCTCACACATTGGTCAACGGGTCTTGCCGGGAGCAAGGGAACGCCGAATCCCGCGGCCGCTCCGGTGATGCCCGTCGGCCAGCGCCCCGCAAGCGTGCCCGTGACCTTCCCTTCCGGATCTCCGGCAGGGAAAGTCGCGCTGGCCTGGCGTTTTCATCGATTGTCGTTCTGCTCCACCGAAAGGGATCTGGTCGCGAGCGACCGGATGTGGGCGGCGTGGCCGCGGATCGCAGGCTTGTACCGTTCCATGTCCGGCGAGTCGACACGCTCGGCAACCACGTCAAGCAAAGCCGCGACGGCCTCGTCGAAGCGGCCGGATGCGTGAAGAGTGATCGCCTGGAACGCCGCCAGCGACGGGGAGTCCGGAAACGCCTGCCGGGCACGCTCGAGGACTTCCGCCGAGCGGTCGAACTCGCCGAGATTCCGCAGCGTGGATCCATACTGTAGGTAGCATCGGCGCAGCGGGTCACCTGCAAGTCCTGCTCGAAGAGCCTGTTCATAGAACGATCCGGCCGTTTGCTCCATGCCCGCGGTGTCGTAGGCTCCACCTACTTCGTAGAGCACACGGGCGTTTGACGGGTGCTCCTCCAGAATCGGCAACAGTGCATCGATGGTCGGCTGCATGTTGTCCCGATCGCGGGAAGCAAAGATGCGGTCAAGCTCCTCATTCAGTGTCATCCACCTATTATGCCGTTGAGGCTCATGCCCGTCGAAGGACCGTTTGTAGTCAACTCCAGACTCCGGTGGCCCCGTCCCATGTGGGGGTACCGAGCGTGACGCTGAGACACTTCTGATCACTGACCCGGGTCCGTACTTTCGCGGCCTGCCGGTGACCAACGTGCCGGCACCGGGCAGCGGTCTTCAGGCCCTCGTCGCGAACTCGATTCGGACGTGCCCGAGCTCGGCGCGGGGAATCACTGCCGTCACGACGCCTCCGCCATGCAATTCCGCGCCGATGCCGTACACGAACGGATCCGTGTCGATCTCCGCGGCGGGCACCTCGACTCCATCGACCAGGACTTTGACCCGGTGATTCACCGCCCGGACGGTCACGTCCGGTGCGGGTTTGTCCCATGGGTATCCGCTCAGCCCGCGTTCCTGCCTGAACTGGTTCATGAGGATGTAGTTGACGTGGTCGACCAGCTGTTCGTCCACCGAAGGACCCTTGGATGGATCACGATGCCAGCTGGTTTGCACGGCCGCCCAGAGCAGCGGGTATCGCAGTCGCTCGAGATGTTCGACCAGCCACGCGGGCCTCGGCCATGGAGGAACATATTCGTGGGCATTTCTCTGTTCCTCGTCGATGTCTGCGAGGTTTATCGGGTCGGAATGGTCGTTCGGGTTGCGCCAGAGTGTGTAGCTGAGGCTCGCTGACATTTCGCTGTATCCGCGATCGTCCTCGCTGGATTGTAAGCCGACGGTATCCATCTCTTCCAACGCGGGCTGCGGCACGAGTCCCATCACAGGGATGGGCATAAGTTTCAGGAGTCGAGCCTGCTCGATGCGTGGGTCGGGCGCGTTTTCGGGAAGGATCCCTTCGAATCTCATACCTCGATTGTGTACCAAGACACGTGAGCATGGGCCTTTGCCTTGGAAGGGATTGCCGACGCGCACCGCTCCACGTTGCATCGTGGTGGTCGATGTTCCGACCGCGGAAGCATCGTTGCGTCAGCCGATGTGCAGATCACCTAAAGGGAGTCGCGCCACGTCACGGGGTGCGCAAGAACCAGGAGCGCCCACGCCTCAGGGCAGCAGCCAACCGGTCGACCGCGTGAGCCGATGCGGCCGTTCCGACGTCGGAGAAGGACCCCATCCCGCCGTACAAGGTAAAAGCTTTTGCTGAGGCCTCACGAAGTGCGTGCCCATCCGTCGCGTCGATGAACTGCTCCTCGAGCCAGTCGGCGGCGTGGCCGCGATGCTCGTCGTGCTCCGATCCCGCAACGGAGCGTACCTCTGCAATCGCGGAGAGAATTTCATTCCGGACAGCGTCAACGCTCCATCTCTCGTTCTTCACCGGACCAATTTTACGGGCCGCGCCGAGCTTAGAAACCCCATGGGTCAGTACCGCCAGCACCGACCGGGCCAGCGCAGCCCTGCATCTCGTGGTGATCTGGCTTCCCCAATGGACAGAGGAACCCTAGGCGCGGGCCTGGACAAGATTTGCGAAGGGCAACCTGCCGTGAAGCTGGTGGAACTGCGTGTGGTAGTTTGCCTGGGCCGCGTTGAGTTCCTCTGCGGGCAGCTCCTTCCACGCAACGAGAAGCTTCCCTGCATCCGCCACCTGCCAGATCAGTCGACCGTCCCAGTGCCCCGGTGGCTTGCCCTTTCCGAAGTCCACGAATTCCTGGATTTGGCGTCGGAGCCCGCGGTTGCCCTTGCTGCCGGGGCTGGCCTTGCCGATGAACAGGACATCCGCGTCCGCAACCCATTCGGCGGCGAGCTCGGCCTGCGACAGGGACGGGTTCTTCTTCTTGAAAACCCCGGCGGTGCTTTTGGTGAGGAACCGCGGCTCAAACCCCTCGGGCCGCAATACGGCGAAGATCCCCTGATGCTGCGGAATCCGGTTGATCTCAAGTGTGGCGATGGGCCGGAATCCGGTGAACCCGTCGACCTTGAGTGCTTTTTTGTTCAACTGCATCGGGTTCCTTGGATCTGGGTGGCGGGATGGCCGCTGGGCGCTCTCCCGGGGGTGCGATGATTCGCAACTTCGATGCTACCCGGCCGGACGTTGCACACTTTTATCAGGTGCACGGCGGGAGATGGACGCCACAACCATGCCGAGCGCAGCGAGCGCTCCTGCAGAAACGCAAAGGTCCCGGTTTCCTGCCGCACCAAGCGGAAGGAAACCGGGACCTTGTGGTTCTGGACCGAGCGGCTAGGCCTTTGCCTCGTCCACGATGCCGTACATGTGGGTGGAGATGTCCGGGTACTCCAGGCGGGTCTTGCCTGCTTCAAGGGCCGGCAATTGCGCCGGGCCGTGCACGGAGCAGTGCACGAAGTCGAATTCCGGCCACCACTTCTTGGGCCGTTCGGCCTCGCTGAATCCGCACACCGCGCAGGTCAGGTGCACCCATACGGGGCGCTTGCCCTGCTTGTTGGCGCGCGACTGGATCAGCCAAGCCGGGGGATTGGTGTTGATCTCGGCGAACTCGGCCTCGCTCAAGCGGGCGGGAATGTTATGTCGCTTGGCCATTTCCATGGGAATTTCCAGGGCAATCGCGGCGTCTCTACGTGTCATCATCGCTTTCAAGCGTAGGCCACAACCCGCAATGCAGGGTGTGCTTGGTGAGCACCGTCATGTTTGGAGCACCCGAATCATGTTTCCTGAAGATTACGTTTCAGATTCAATGTGTGGCGCGGCGGTTTT
This sequence comes from Paeniglutamicibacter sp. NPDC012692, assembly GCF_042901625.1. Taxonomy (NCBI): domain Bacteria; kingdom Bacillati; phylum Actinomycetota; class Actinomycetes; order Micrococcales; family Micrococcaceae; genus Paeniglutamicibacter; species Paeniglutamicibacter sp. NPDC012692. The sequence continues at coordinate 1,106,262 of NZ_JBIBDE010000001.1, read as the reverse complement.
TGTTGACATCTTGTGACGGCAATCACTTAGGCTGTACGGGATGTGGTTTGCGCCACAGTTCATGCACTCGCACAAGAGAAGGATTGCTCATGACCCGCAAGATCAACGGTTTGCGTGTAGCCGCTGCCGTAGTTGGCATTTCCGCGCTGGCCCTCACGGCCTGCACAGGTCCGGCTGCGACCCCGAATGCCTCGGGCAGCGGAGCGACGGGCGCGCCCAGCGCCCCGATCACCATGGGAACCACCGACAAGGTGACCTTGCTTGACCCGGCAGGCTCCTACGACAACGGTTCGTTCATGGTCATGAACCAGATCTACCCGTTCTTGCTCAACTCGATGCCGGGTTCGGCCGACCCGAAGAACGACATTGCCGAATCGGCGGAGTTCACCAGCCCCACCGAGTACACGGTCAAGCTGAAGGCCGACCTGAAGTGGGCCAACGGCCACGTTCTCGATTCCAAGGACGTCAAGAACTCCTTCGACCGCCAGTTGAAGATCGCCGACCCGAGCGGCCCGTCGTCGTTGCTGGGCAACCTGGACAGCATCGAGACGCCGGATGCAACCACCGTGGTCTTCAAGCTCAAGAGCGCCAACGACCAGACCTGGCCGCAGATCCTCACCAGCCCGGTCGGCCCGATCGTCGACGACGAGGTCTTCCCCGCCGACAAGATCGTGAGCGACGATGACATCGTCGCCGCCAAGGCCTTCGCCGGCCAGTACACCATCGAGAGCTACGCCAAGAACTCGCTGGTTTCCTTCAAGGCCTACGACGGCTACAAGGGCATGCTCGGCGCGCCGGCCAACACCGCAGCCAACATCAAGTACTACGCGGACTCGAACAACCTGAAGCTCGACGTGCAGCAGGGCAACATCGACGTTGCCTGGCGCTCGCTTTCGCCGACCGACGTTGATTCCCTGAGCAAGGATTCCAAGGTCAAGGTCCACAAGGGCCCGGGTGGCGAATTGCGCTACATCGTCTTCAACTTCGACATCATGCCGTTCGGCGCCAAGACTTCCGACGCCGACCCGGCGAAGTCGCTGGCAGTGCGCCAGGCCGCTGCGAACCTCGTTGACCGCGAAGCGATCGCCAACGACGTCTACAAGGGCACCTACCTGCCGGTCTACTCCTACGTGCCGCAGGGCTTCACCGGTGCCATCGAGCCGTTGAAGGACCTCTACGGCCAGGACGGCGGCCCGTCGCTTGACAAGGCCAAGGCCGTTCTCGAGGCAGCCGGCGTGACCACCCCGGTCGACCTGAAGCTGCAGTACAACCCGGACCACTACGGACCGAGCTCGGGCGACGAATACGCAAAGATCAAGGCGCAGCTGGAAACCGGCGGCCTGTTCAAGGTCGACCTCCAGTCCACCGAGTGGGTCACCTACCAGAAGTCGCGCGTCACCGACTACCCGGCGTACCAGCTCGGCTGGTTCCCCGACTACTCGGACGCCGATAACTTCCTGACCCCGTTCTTCGCCAAGGACAACTTCCTGGGCAACAAGTACGACAACCCGGCCGTCGACAAGCTGATCAACGAGCAGCGCGTGGAAACCGACCCGGCAAAGCGCACGGCCATGATCGAAGAGATCCAGACCAAGGTCGCCGGCGACCTCTCCACCCTGCCGCTGCTTCAGGGCGCACAGGTTGCCGTTGCGGGTACCTCCGTGACCGGCGTCGAGAAGACCCTGGACGCCTCGTTCAAGTTCCGCTTAGGTGTACTCGCCAAGTAGCCACAACCCGCAAGGCAACACCGCGGGCACCACGCCCTGGGCTCCTTTCCCGCAACGGGGGAGGAGCCCAGGGCGCCCCGCGGCTGGCGCCTCGGACAGATAAACCTTCAAGCTAGGACGCATTGTCAATGGCAATCATGAACGACCTCGCCGATGCACCGGCGGCACCCCCGTCGGTGGGCACGGCGGCAACGAAAGCAGGAGGCAGCTTTGCACGCTACCTGGTCACCCGTTTCCTGCTGATTTTCCCCACCATCTTCATCCTCGTGACCCTCGTGTTCTTCCTGATGCGCGTCACGGGCGACCCGATCACCGCTGCCCTGGGCGGGCGGCTCACCCCGGACCAGCTGGCCGAGCGCATCCACGCGGCCGGCTACGACCGCCCGGTGATCGTGCAGTACTTCGAGTACCTCGGACAGATCTTCACCGGCAACTTCGGGCGGACCATCTCCGACAACCGCGCCGTCACCGAGGTGCTGGCCACCTACGGTGCCGCGACGCTGGAACTGGCGTTCAACGCGCTGGTCATTGCGCTGCTGATCGGCATCCCCTTCGGCCTGCTCGCCGCCAAGATGCGCGACCACTGGCCCGATGCGGTGCTGCGCGTCTTCGCGATCCTCTGCTACGCCACCCCGGTGTTCTTCGCCGGCCTGCTGCTCAAGCTCATCTTCGGCGTCTGGCTGGGCTGGCTGCCGATCGCCGGACGCGCCGGGGTCAACGCCGAGCTGCAGCTGACCTCGCTGCAGAACCCGACGGGCATCTTCCTGCTCGACGCCCTGCGCTCGGGCAACATGGCGGCGGCCTCCGACGTCATCCAGCACGCAATCCTCCCGGCAGTCGCGCTGGGCCTGCTCACCGCCGGCGTGTTCCTGCGCCTGGTGCGCACCAACGTGATCGGCACCCTGGGCCGCGACTACGTGGAGGCCGGCCGCTCGCGTGGCGTCTCCGAGTACCGCCTGCTCACCAAGCACGCCTACCGCCCGGCGCTGATCCCGATCATCACCGTGATGGGCCTGCAGATCGCGCTGCTGCTCGGCGGCGCCGTGCTCACCGAGTCCACCTTCGAGTGGAAGGGCCTGGGCTTCCAGCTGGCCCAGTACCTCACCGCACGCGACTTCGTGGCGGTGCAGGGCATCGTGGTGCTGCTGGCGGTCATCGTGGCAGTCACCAACTTCATCGTGGACATCATCGCCGCGCTCATCGACCCGCGAGTGAGGTTCTAGACCATGAGCACCACCATTGCACCCCTGCGTCCGCGCAAGCGACCGCTGCTCTCCCGCCTGCCGATCGTCTCCCACCTGCGCATGAGCGCGGGCCTGCAGCGCGGCATGCTCGTGGCCGGCCTGGTCCTCACCGCGGCCTTCCTGCTCACCGCCCTGCTGGCGCCGCTGATCGCGCCCTTCGGGTTCTCGCAGATCTCCGACGCCCAGGGCAACTTCCCCACGCAGGAACCGCCGGGCGGGCGCTTCATCTGGGGCACCACCGTCGGCGGCTTCGACGTGTTCTCCCGCACCCTCTGGGGTGCGCAGACGGCCGCGCTGGTCATCGTCGTCGCGGTGGTCTTCTCCATCTTCGCCGGCGTGTTCCTGGGCCTGGTCTCCGGCTACATCGGCGGCTGGCTGGACCGCGTGCTGGTCGTGCTGGCCGACGCCATCTACGCCTTCCCGTCCCTGCTGCTGGCGATCGTCATGTCGATCGTGATTTCGCACGGGCAGTCCGGCCTCTGGACCGGCATCCTGGCCGCGGCGATCTCCATCACCGTGGTGTTCATCCCGCAGTACTTCCGGGTGATCCGCGCCGAGACCGTGCGCCTGAAGGCGGAGCCGTTCGTCGAATCGGCCAAGGTCGTCGGCGCCTCCAGCTGGCGCATCATGTTCAAGCACGTGTTCCGCAACGCGACGCGCACGCTGCCGCTGATCTTCACGCTCAACGCCTCCGAGGCGCTGCTGACCCTCGCGGGCCTGGGCTTCCTGGGCTTCGGCATCGAGCCGACCAAGGCCGCCGAATGGGGCTTCGACCTGAACCGCGCGCTCTCCGACGCCACCAGCGGCATCTGGTGGACCGGCGTCTTCCCCGGCGCGGCCATCGTGCTCACCGTGCTGGGCCTGACCCTGGTGGGCGAATCAATGAACGACCTGGCCGATCCGCGATTGCGGATGCGCCGTAAGAAAAAGCGCGGCAGCGGAAGGGGCATGGCATGAGCCAGATCGCAAAACCCAAGGAGGCCACGGCCGACGGGACGGTGCTGAGCATCGAGGACCTCGAGGTCGACTTCGCCACCGATGCCGGCGAGGTCGCTGCGGTGCAGGGCGTCAGCTTCCAGGTCGCCGCCGGCGAGGTGGTCGCCGTTGTCGGCGAGTCCGGCTCCGGCAAGTCCGTGACGGCACGCACCGTGCTGGGCCTGCTGGCCGAGACGGCCACGGCCCACGGGGCGGTGGTGCTGCGCGGCAACAACATGCTCACCCTCAGCGGCAGCGAGCTGCGTGCCGTGCGCGGAACCGACGTGTCCATGGTGTTCCAGGAGCCCTCCACCGCGCTGAACCCCGTGTACACCGTGGGCTGGCAGATCATCGAGGGCATCCGCGCCCACGGCAAGGTCTCCAAGAAGGAGGCCAAGGCCCGCGCCATCGAGGTGCTGCGCAAGGTCGGCATCCCGGAACCGGAGAAGCGGGTCAACTACTACCCGCACCAGTTCTCCGGCGGCCAGAAGCAGCGCGTCATCATCGCCGCGGCGCTCGCGCTGAACCCGGCGCTGATCGTCGCCGACGAGCCGACCACCGCGCTGGACGTGACGGTGCAGGCCGAGATCCTGGAGCTGCTGCGCGAGGTGCGCGACGAGTTCAACACGGGCATCGTGCTGATCACCCACAACATGGGCGTCGTCGCGGACCTGGCCGACCGCGTGGTGGTGATGTACCAGGGCAAGGTCGTGGAAACGGCCCCGTCGCTGGAGCTCTTCGCCAACCCGCGCGAGGACTACACCAAGGCGCTGCTGGCGGCCGTGCCGCACCTGGGCCGCCACTCGGCGTCGGAGGGCATGACCGAGCGCGCCGGGCAGGACAAGGACGTGCTGGTCGAGGCGACCAACCTGAACATCACCTACCCGGGCCGCATGGGCACCCCGGCCTTCACCGCCGTGGACGACGTGTCGCTGCGGATCTGCGCCGGCGAGGTCTACGGCCTGGTGGGCGAGTCCGGTTCCGGCAAGACCACGATCGGCCGGGCCATCGCCGGGCTGAACCGGGTCAGCGGGGGATCGCTGAAGGTGCTCGGGCACGAGATGCTCGGCTTCAAGGAGAAGAACTTCAAGAAGCTGCGCCAGGACATCGGGTTCGTGTTCCAGGACCCCGCGGCCAGCTTCAACCCGCAGCTGAGCATCGGTGCGTGTGTTGCCGAGCCGCTGCTGGTGCACCGGAAGATCTCGGCCGTCGACGCCCGCAAGCGGGTCGACGAACTGCTTGAGGCGGTCCAGCTGCCCCGGTCCTTCGCCGACCGCTTCCCGCACGAGCTTTCGGGCGGCCAGCGCCAGCGCGCCTCGCTGGCCCGGGCGCTGGCGCTGGACCCGAAGCTGCTGATCGCCGACGAGCCGACCAGCGCGCTGGATGTCTCGGTGCAGGCCAAGGTGCTTGAGCTGTTCAAGGAGCTGCAGCGGGAACTGGGCTTCGCGGCCCTGTTCATCTCCCACGACCTGGCCGTGGTGGACATGCTCTCCACCTGGGTGGGCGTGCTGTACCGCGGCAAGCTGGTGGAGGAGGGCATCGGCTCCCGCGTCATGGGCAGCCCGGAGCACCCCTACACCAAGCGACTGATCGCCTCGCTGCCGGTGCCGGACCCCGTCGAGCAGGAAGCGCGCCGGATCGCGTTCCTGAAGGCAAGCTAGACGGGCCCGCACGGCACGGAACGGGATGCGTTGGTTGACACCGGCGCATCCCGTTTCGTGTCCGGCCCGGTTTCCGGTTCCGACGTGTCCAAGGTGCCCGCCGCGCGCCCCACGGGCGCGTCACGGTTGCGTGCACACGCGGCGCGAACCATAGACTGGGAGGCATGAGCGCACAGATCAACCCGCAGGCCGCGGACAACGACCAGCAGGTCGACTACGACCCGACGACCAGCTCCCTCTCCGGGACGGTCCGCGACGAGGTCATGGACGAACTCCTGTCCATCCGCGGCAGCATCGACAACTTCGACGCCCAGCTGGTGTACCTGCTGGCCGAACGCTTCAAGGCCACCCAGCGCGTGGGGCACCTCAAGGCCGTGCACCAGCTGCCGGCCAGCGACCCCGGACGCGAAAAGGCGCAGATCGAACGCCTGCGCCGGCTCGCCCAGGAAGCGCACCTCGACCCGGAATTCGCCGAGAAGTTCATGAACTTCATCATTTCCGAGGTCATCCGGCACCACCAGACGATCTCCGCCTCGCACGCCGAGAACGACAACTAGATCCGGACTTTGCAGATGAACCCCTCCAACATGCAGGCCGAGAACGCCGGGGCGGTTTCCCGGCAGGTTCAGGCCAGCGGGCACGGCCCGATGCCGGGCATCGACGCGCTCGAAAGCCAGCGCATCATCCGCGGCGAACTGGGCGAACCCAACCTGCCGCACCTGCACGAGCTTCCCGACCGCGGGGTCGGCTCCGATGCCATCGGCCGCGGCGCGATGTTCCTGGAGGAACTCAGCGTCGATTTGCAGCCGCACGGCTGGCGGCTCTCGCAGGCCCCGGGCATCGACGCCAAGCGGGCGTCCTCGGCCCTGCGCGAGGACCTGAACGTGCTCGGCGACGTCATCGGCGCCGAGGAATCGCCGGGGCACGAACTGAAGATCCAGCTGCCGGGCCCCGCGACGCTCGCCGCAAACCTGTACCTGCACAATGGCGAGCGCGCACTCAGCGACTTCGGGGCGCGCCGCGACCTGGCCCAGTCCCTGGCCCTGGGGGCGGTGCGCCACCTGCGCGACGTCGCCCGCGGCACGGGCCGCGAACTCATCACGGTCTACGTCGACGAGCCCGACGCGGGCGCGGTGCTCAACGGCACCCTGCCCACGGCCAGCGGCTACCGCACGCTGCGTTCGGTGCCCGTGGCCGAGGTCCGCTCCTGGTGGACCGAGCTCACCGAGGCGCTCAAGGGCGCCGGCGCGCACCAGGTGATCCTGGGCAGCGGCGGCGAACCCGAGACCTGGAACCGGGTGGCCTCGACGGCGATCGACGCGGGTGTCGACGGCCTGGGTGTCAACGCCTCCGACCTGACGGTGCCCGGCTGGGAACTGCTGGCCGGGGCCGTGGAAGCCGGACGCCGGATCTGGCTGGGCTGTCTGGCCCCGGACGGGACCTCCCCGGGCGTCGTGGAGGCGGTGGCCACCATCCGCCGCCCGTGGAACCAGCTGGGCCTTTCCGACGCGCTGCTCGATGCCCTGGTGCTGACCCCCACGGAGGGGCTGGACGGCGTCGCGCCGGAACAAGCGACGGCCGTGCTCTCGCGCCTTTCCGCCTACGCCGACGCGCTGAACCAGGTCCGCGTCGACGCCTGAGCCGACGCCGCGCGGCGAAGACAAAACACGGAAGGCCCCTGCCGCATGGCAGGGGCCTTCCGTGTGTGGCGGTTCTCGGCGGTACGTGGTCTTGCCGTCCCGCGAACCTACCGGGCCCGGGAAAGGTCCGCCGCATCGTGGCCCGGGATGGCGTGGGCCGCGGGATCGTTCAGCTCGACGAGCAGCGCCTGGTCCAGCCGTTCGTGGCGGATGCGCAGGTCAACCTGCAACAGGGTGAGCAGCACCTGCAGGATCAGCGCGGACGCCGCGCCGACCACGGCGTTGACGATCGTCGAGAGCACCAGCAGGAGCCATGCGCTGCCGGTGCTTCCGGGGACGGCTGCGACCACGCCCGGGATCGATGAGACGACGCTGCCGAGCACCGACACCACGACGACAACCAGCATCATGATGCCGAAGATGCGCCACCACGATCCGCGGGTCAGCCGCCAGGACTTGGCCACCGCGTCGAGCATCGTCATCGATTGGGAGACCAGCAGCACCTGCACCAGGGCCAGCCGCACGCCGACCCAGATCGTGGCGAAGGTCGCGGCGAGTCCCAGCAGCAGCAGCGGGGCCAGCACAGCGATTCCCCAGGCCGGAGCCAGCAGGACGCCGAGTCCCGCCAGCAACAGCCAGGGCACCAGCGAGGCCAGCGATATCAGCAACTGGTAGCCCACCATCTTCGGGAGGGCGGGAAGGCACAGTGCGTAGCCCGCGCGCCAGGAAGTGGGGCGGTCCAGCGTCGCGCGCATCGCGGCAACGGTGGCCGGTCCGGCCACCAGCGCGGAGACGATCAGCTGGAGCAGCACCACCAGGGCCACAGCCGCGGCGTACAGGTACCACGGGTAGGGGAAGGCGTCCCGGAGCACGCTCTCGAATGCCGCGAAATCGTCGCTCTCAGCGGACACGCCCAGCAGCGCATCCTCCAGGCCCGTGGTCGGCGCAAACAGCCAGCCCAGGGAGACGAGCCCCAGGACGCTCGCGACCGCATTGACCACCACGGCGTTGACAAGCGTCGGCAGCGGGGACCGGCGGAAGACGGCAAAGGTGCCCTCGAGCAGGTCGGACAGCGTGAGCGGGCGCAACTCGACCACGCCGGGCTTGGCCGGCCGCGGGGGCGGCGGGAACTGCGGGTACCCGTAGCCGGGCGGCACGCCGGGACCCGGGTACGGGGGCTGCCCGGGGTTCGGAGGCGGGGCGGATCCCCAGCCCGGGGGAGGAGGCCCCCAGCCGGGCTGCCGGCCTCCGGGTTCTTCGGGGGAAGCTGTGGGATCCTGCGACATCGAATCGACCTTTTGTCCTTGCTGCGTCGGGTGGATGGTCAGTGCACCCCTCCCGCGCCCGTTCGGGGTGTCCCCTCCAGCCTAGGCGTTGCGGCCTGACATGCGGGGCATTGGCAGATGCCCGTTTCACGGCCTATTTGTGCGCCGGCCTCATGTAGTCTTGTTCCTAACTGGGAACCGGCGTACATCGGGCCCGCGCAGCACTATGGAAGGGCAGATTATGAAGGCACGCATCTTGGTTGTCGACGACGACGAGGCGCTGGCCGAAATGATCGGCATCGTCTTGCAGAACGACGGCTTCGAGGCCGTGTTCTGCTACGACGGCGCCAAGGCGCTGGGCATCTTCCGCGAGGTCAAGCCGGACCTGGTGCTGCTGGACTTGATGCTCCCGGGCCTCGACGGCATCGAGGTCTGCAAGCTCATCCGCGCCGAGGACGACGTTCCGATCGTCATGCTCACCGCCAAGTCGGACACCGCGGACGTGGTGCGCGGCCTGGAATCCGGTGCCGACGACTACGTCCCCAAGCCGTTCAAGCCCGCGGAGCTGGTGGCACGCGTCCGTGCCCGCCTGCGCCCCACCGAACAGCACGCCCCCGAGACCCTGAAGATCGGCGACCTGAGCATCGACGTCGCCGGCCACCGGGTGACGCGCGAGGGCGCGCCCATCGGGCTGACCCCGCTCGAATTCGACCTGCTGGTCGCCCTGGCCCGCAAGCCGTGGCAGGTGTTCACCCGCGAGCAGCTGCTCGAGCAGGTCTGGGGCTACCGCCACGCCGCGGACACCCGCCTGGTCAACGTCCACGTCCAGCGCCTGCGCTCCAAGGTCGAGCTCGACCCCGAACGCCCGGGCGTCGTGCTGACCGTGCGCGGCGTCGGCTACAAGGCCGGTCAGGTCTGAGCCAGGAGACGACGGGCGCCGCCCCGTCCGCACAGCCCGCCGAAGCGACTCCGGAAACCGCGCCGGAATCCGCACCCGAAGACACCGAATCGGGTGTCCGCTCGTTCATGCGCCGGACCCTCGAGGCGATCCGGCGCGCCAAGGCGGCGGTGCTTTCCCGCTGGAGCCGGTCGCTGCTTTTCCGCACCGTCACCTCCGCGGTGCTGCTGACCGCGCTGGCCCTGCTGGCCGCGGGCGGATTCCTGTCCAACCAGATCGCCGCCGGGCTCTTCCAGGAGCGCTTCCACCAGGTCGAGTCTGAGTCGGTGCGCGGACTGAACCAGGTCAAGGCGATCTTCGATTCGGCAGCCACCACCGACCGCGCCAGCACCCACTCGCTGGTCACCAACACGCTGAAGATCCTCGAGGGCGACGGCGCGCTGGTGCCCCGCGACTTCGTGCTGGTGCCGCTTTCGGGCGACACCCTCTACGTCGGCCCCACGGCCAGCGGCAACCTGACCTCGCGCATCGTCCCCGAGGCGCTTGCGGCGCAGATCCGCGAATCCAACGCCATCTACTGGCAGTCGATCGAGGTCAAGAAGGGGGCCGGCACCGGCCCCGGGCTGATCTTCGGCACGCGGGTCACCCTGCCTCCGGGGGCCGAGTACGGGCTCTACCTGGTCTACGACCTCACCAGCGTGCAGAACACCCTCGACTTCATCAACCGGGCCATGGCGCTGGTTGGCGGCCTGCTGCTGCTCGTGGTCGGCGGCATCACCTGGTACGTCACCCGCGGCGTCGTGCGGCCCGTCGCCGACGCCGCCCAGGTGTCGGAAAAGCTCGCGGCCGGCGAGCTCCAGGAGCGCATGAAGGTCAAGGGCGAGGATGAGATCGCCCGCCTGGGCACCTCCTTCAACCACATGGCGCAGTCGCTGCAGGACCAGATCAACCAGCTGGCCACGCTCTCGCAGATGCAGCAGCGCTTCGTCTCCGACGTGTCCCACGAGCTGCGCACCCCGCTGACCACCGTCCGCATGGCCGCGGAGGTCCTGCACGACGCCCGCGAGGACTTCGACCCGATCAACAAGCGCAGCGCCGAGCTGCTCTACAACCAGGTCGAGCGCTTCCAGATCCTGCTCAACGACCTGCTTGAGGTCTCCCGCTTCGACGCCGGCGTCGCCGTGCTGGACGCCGAGCCCACCGACCTGGTCGCGGTGGCGCGGCGCGTCATCGACGCCGCCACCCCGCACGCCGACGCCATGGGTTCGCTGCTGCGCCTCTCCACGCCCGCCGGCGGCTGCGTCGCGGAGATGGATGCGCGGCGCATCGAACGCGTGGTGCGCAACCTGGTCATGAACGCCATCGAACACGGCGAGGGCAACCCCATCGACATCTCGGTCGCGGGCAACGAGTCCGCGGTGGCGCTGACCGTGCGCGACCGCGGCATCGGCATGAGCCCGGAGGCCAGCACCCGCGTCTTCGACAGGTTCTGGCGCGCCGACCCGGCCCGCGCCCGCACCACCGGCGGGTCCGGCCTGGGCCTGTCGATCGCCACCGAGGACACCCGCCTGCACACCGGGCGGCTCGAGGCCTGGGGCGAGCGCGGCGTCGGCTCCTGCTTCCGGCTGACCCTGCCCCGCGTGCTGGGGGAGACCATCACCGGCTCCCCGCTGCCCCTGGAGCCGATCGTGCTCGCGGACGCGGTGATCGACAGGAACATGCTGATCACCTTCCCGCTGACCGGCGAGATCCCGATCATCGGGTTCAAGCCGCTGCAGCCGATGACCTCGTCCGACCCCAAGCCCGGCACGGAAACAGTGCCGCCGGCCGTGGAGGAAAACCCCGCGGGAAAGCAGGAACCAGATGCCTAGGCCACACTCCGGATTCCGCACGGCCCTGGCCCTGCTCCTCGGGCTGGTGCTGGTGCTCACCGGTTGCTCGGCGATCCCGCGCAGCGGCCCGGTCCAGGCCCTGCAGGTCGAAAACGGCGCCGAGAGCCAGGGCAGCACCTTTTCCCCGCCCGGCCCCAAGGTCGATGCGAGCCCGCGCGAGATCATCGAGGGCTTCATCGAGGCCGGCATCGCACCGCAGGACGACTACAAGGTCGCCCGCGAGTTCCTGAACCCCAAGCAATCCGGGGTGTGGAAGGGCGCCGTCCAGACCCTGGTCTACGACGCTCGTCCCAGCGTGATCCCGGGTGCCAAGGACAACACGTACACCATCCAGTTGGAGGTCGTGTCCCAGATTGACGCCAACGGCGTGAAGACCGAACTGCCGCCGCACTCCACCCGCGCGGTGGACATGACCCTGGAGAAGCTTGACGGCCAGTGGCGCATTTCGGGGCTGCCCGACGGCACCATGATCGACAGGGATTCCTTCGACGGGCTGTTCGCGGCCCAGCCGATCTACTTCTACGACGCGACCTACCACTACGCGGTCCCCGACATGCGCTGGTTCCCCAAGCGGACAGGCCTGGCCGCGGCCATGGTGGAGGCGCTGCTCAAGGGCCCGGCGGGCTACCTGGAAAACGCCGTGGTCTCGGCCTTCCCCAGCGGCAGCTCGCTGGCGCGTTCGGCCGTCCCCATCGAGAGCCAGCGGGCCACCGTGGACCTGAACTCGGCGACGTTCATCGATGCGACGGAACTGAGCCGCCAGCAGATGCAGCAGCAGCTGGACCTGACCTTGAAGGGGCTCAGCGGCATCCGCACGGTGGTGATGACCGACGAGCAGCGCGAGGTGAAACTCGGGCCGCCCGATCCACAGTTCGTGACGGCGCAGGTCAACGCGCCGGTTCCGGACACCCAGATCGGCATCGTCGACCAGACGCTGTACTACGTCAAGGGCAAGTCCATCTCCCGGGTGGCGATCGACGACATCTCCGGATACGACCCGCGCGACCCGGCCATGAGTCCGCTGGGGAACCGGTATGCGTTCCTGGACGGCACGTTCACGCGGCTCTTCACCGTCGATGACCAGGGACACAGCAGGATTGTGGCGACGGGCAGCGCACTGGTGCGCCCGAGCATCGACGCCAGCGGCTGGACGTGGACGGCGGACCACACCGGAAAAACACGGATCCTCGCCGTTCCCGAAGACACCGCGCTCAACGGCAAGGTCAGGCCCATCGCCGCGGACTGGCTCAACGATTCGAGCGTTTCCTCGATCCGCATATCGCGCGACGGGGCCCGAGCGCTCATCGTTTCCTCCAAGCGCGGGGTGTCGACGGTGAGCATCAGCGGCATCCTGCGCGACAGCGACGGCACGCCGCGCGGCTTCGCGACCCCGATGCACCTTTACCCCTCGGTCCCCGTGACCAGGGCGGTCTGGGACTCGGACTCCAGCATCATCGTCGCCGCCTCGGATCCGACCGAACGGGTCGAGGCGGAGCGGATCAACCTCGGGGGCAAGCCCGAGAAGTTCCAGCCGCTGTTGGGCATGGTCGGGCTTTCCGCGGGCCCGGGCGAGCGGCGCCCGGTCTTCGCGGAAACCACGGACAAGCTCTACACGCGTGTCGGAAACTCCTGGCACAAAATGGAGGAGTCGGCCCGCGACCTCTCCTACCCCGGGTAGCGGCCCGCACGCCACCGGCCGCATGCGGGCGACCGATATCCCCAATTCGCCGGGCACGGGACGCGCCGGGTTCCCCCGCGCCGCATGCTGGGGGACATGGGTTCGAATGCAGGGGTTCCTTCGCGGAAGCCACGACAGGACGGCACCGGCGGCAGCCGCGCAACGCCAGGGTGGCCCAGGCTGCTGGACCGGCTGTGGTCGGCCCGGGAAGCCCGGATTCTCAGGTCGGCGCTCCGGGGGACGGCGGCCCTGCTCTTTCCGGTGCAGTGCGTCTGCTGCCGGCGCCCGGACGCCTCGTTGTGCCGCACGTGTGCCACGGGCCTGCGCCGGGCGGGGATGTACCCCGGCCGCGTCGAGCGGCATGCCGAGGCCCTGCCGTTGAACCAGCGAGGGCAGGCGCTGCCGGTCGTTGCCGCGGGCACCTACGAGCACGAGCTTGCCTCGGTCCTCCTGGCCTACAAGAACCACCAGATGGTTTCCCTGGGCAAGGTGCTGGCCCCGGTCCTTGCCTCGGCGCTGCGGGCGGGCATCCTGGGACTGGCAGACCCGCGGGAACCCGTGATCCTGGTCCCGGTCCCGACGCGCCGGCAGGCTCTTGCCAAGCGGGGCTACTGGCCCGTGGGACTGCTGCTGCGGCGGGTGGCCGCCGCCCGGTCGCTGCCTGGAAACGTGCGGGTCGTCCACCTGCTGGGATACGGGTTCGGAAAGTCCTGGGGCGCCGCGCAGAAGGGGCTGGGCCGCCGGGGCCGGGCCTCGGTACGCAACACCATGCGTCTGCGCGCCACGCCCGGGGCAAGAAAAATCATTTCCTCCGGGGCCCAGGTGCTACTTGTCGACGACGTGTTGACCACGGGTGCAACTTTGGCCGAGGCGCACCGTTGTTTGGCGGGCCGCGGGCCGGTTGTGTGCGGTGCCGTGGTGCTGGCAAGCACGACCGCGCCGGCCGGAAACCGGCAATTACGCTGAGCGCGATGAAGTAATAATCGGAACATCCTTGATTATCCCCGCATCTGTCATAGGGTGAAGTATGGGCACCCGCATAGGGGTAACGAACCCATCTTCAGCGGCTGAAAGGAACGGTTTTTCAGTCGCTGTTGTGTCACCTGAGCAACGATGGAGGACACCATGGAGATGACGATCAGCGGACGAAACGTAACGGTTTCCGATCGCTTCCGCGAGTACGTGGACGAGAAGATCGACAAGGTCGATCAGCTTGCGACGAAGATCCAGCGCTTGGATATCAAGGTCACCAAGGAGCCGCATGCTGCTCGCAACGCCGACAGCGCCCTGACCGTTGAATTGACGGTTCTGGGCCGGGGGCCGGCAATCCGCGCCGAGGCGAAAGCCGCCGACAAGTTCGCCGCCTTTGACACCGCTTTCGCAAAGCTGCTCGAGCGTCTGCGCAAGGCACGGGATCGTCGCAAGGTCCACCACGGCAGCCGGACGCCGAAGGCCGTCCACCAGGCAACTAGCGGGCTGCAGCCCGCGGCCACTTCCATCCCGCTGCACGAGGCAACCCTCATCGCGCAGCAGGAGGAGGAATCGCGTCTCGCCGCCGAGGCGGCCGAGGCAAGCGCCAGCCCGATCGAGATCCGTCGCAAGGTCTTCCCGGCAGAGTCGATGAGTGTCGACGACGCCCTGGACCGGATGGAAATGGTCGGCCACCCGTTCTACCTCTTCATCGACGAAGCGACCGGTGCGCACTCGGTGGTCTACAACCGCCGCCAGTACGCCTACGGCATCATCACCCTTGATCCCGAGGCCACCGACGAGGCAACCCTGGAAACCCGCCGCTACCGGGACGCAGCCCCGGTCAACGCATAAACAAAAGGCAACTACGATGGGCCTATGACCACGATTCTCTCGACGTCCCAGGCCCGTCGAATCGCCCTCGCAGCCCAAGGGCTGCACCGGGCACGGCCCACCGCACCAGTCACGATTGGTGCGGTGGGCCGCACTTTTAACCGCTTGGAACTGCTTCAAATCGATTCGGTCAACGTACTCACCCGCGCGCAGTACCTGCCGCTTTTCTCGCGGCTGGGCCCCTACGAGACTTCGATGCTTGACGATCTCTGCGTCGGGAAACCACGCAAGATCCTCGAGTACTGGGCGCACGAAGCGTCCCTGGTCAGATCCGATCACTTTGCCGACCTTGTGCCGTGGCAACGCCGCACCTGGCCGGGCAGCCTCGGAGCGCTCGATGATGCAGGCCATTCGCTCTCGCGGGAGATCCAAAACCTGCTGCAAGTCTCCCCGCCGCTGACGGCACGGGAGGTCTCCGAGGAACTGGGCCATGAGCACCGCAAGGAAACGGTGGAATGGGGTTGGAACTGGTCGGCCGTCAAGCGGGTGCTGGAAGCCCTCTTTGCCGAAGGCATCATCACCGTCGCGGGGCGGAACAAGCAATTCGAGCGCAGGTACACGGCCCTGGAAAAGGTGCTGCCGGAATACCGGGCGCAAACCGAACCGGTGGATCCGAGGTTGGCCATGGAACGCCTGCTTCTGGCATCCGCCAAGGCCCACGGGGTCGGAACGGCGCACTGCCTGGCCGACTATTTCCGGTTGCCCGTCAGGGAAAGCGGGCCTGTCCTTGAGGACCTGAGCGAAAGGTCGATGTTGGTTCGAGCCGGCGTACACGGGCAAAAGGAAACGTATTACATGCTCCCGGACACCGTCATCCCTCGACGCGCCTCGGCACGGGCGCTCCTCAGCCCCTTTGATTCGCTGGTTTTCAACCGCAAACGCATCGAAAAGCTTTTCAATTTCAATTACAGGTTGGAAATCTATACCCCGAGCGAGAAACGCACCTATGGCTACTACGTGTTGCCATTCCTGTTGGGGGAAAACCTGGTCGGGCGTGTCGACGTCAAGGCCGACCGCCTGCAGAAGTCCCTGCTCGTGCGAGGGGCCTATGCCGAGCCCGGGGCCCCATCCGAAACCGCGGACGAACTGGCCGCGGAATTGCGCCTGATGGCGCAATGGCTGGGACTTGAAGAAATTGACGTTTCTCTGCGGGGAAATCTGGCAGCAGCCTTGGAGTTTTCGCTAAGCTCGCCCAAATTGGCTGATAACCGCAAGTGAAAGCAATCTCTCACGTAGACTGAACACGCCAGAATTCCTGTGCTTGAGATTTGGGAGCTGCCTCGTGGCATCAATGCTTGAACGTATCCTGCGTACCGGCGATAAGAAGACGCTGAAAAAGTTGCGTGGATACGCTGACGCTATCAACGTGCTTGATAGCGAATTCCGTGCCCTTAGCGATGCCGAGTTGCGCGGCGAGACAGATAAATTCAGGGCACGAATCGCCGATGGCGAATCGCTGGACCACCTGCTCCCGGAGGCGTTTGCGGCCGTCCGCGAAGCCGCGGATCGCACCCTCGGCATGCGCCACTTCGATGTGCAGCTCATGGGCGGCGCCGCGCTCCACATGGGCAACATCGCGGAAATGCGCACTGGCGAGGGCAAGACGCTGGTGGCCACGGCTCCCGCCTACCTCAACGCACTCAGCGGCAAGGGCGTCCACGTCGTCACGGTGAACGACTTCCTAGCCGAGTACCAGTCCGACATCATGGGCCGCGTCTACC
Organism: Paeniglutamicibacter sp. NPDC012692; assembly: GCF_042901625.1. Classification (NCBI taxonomy): domain Bacteria; kingdom Bacillati; phylum Actinomycetota; class Actinomycetes; order Micrococcales; family Micrococcaceae; genus Paeniglutamicibacter; species Paeniglutamicibacter sp. NPDC012692. The sequence goes on along the minus strand of NZ_JBIBDE010000001.1, from coordinate 1,089,698 downwards.
GCTTCCTGGGCCTGACCAGTGGTTGCATCCTTTCGAACCAGGATCCCGCGCAGCGCCGCCTCCAGTACGAATCCGACATCACCTACGGAACGAACAACGAGTTCGGCTTCGACTACCTGCGCGACAACATGGCCTGGAGCGCCGATGAACTGGTGCAGCGCGGCCACAACTACGCCATCGTCGACGAAGTGGACTCGATCCTCATCGACGAGGCCCGCACCCCGCTGATCATCTCCGGACAGGCCTCCGGCGACGTGAACCGCTGGTACACCGAATTCGCGAAGCTGGTCAACCGCCTCAGCATCGACGTCGACTACGAGGTCGATGAAAAGAAGCGCACCATCGGCGTCCTGGAATCGGGCATCGAAAAGGTCGAGGACTACCTCGGCATCCACAACCTCTACGAGGCATCGAACACCCCGCTGATCGGCTTCCTGAACAACGCCATCAAGGCCAAGGAACTGTTCAAGAACGACAAGGACTACGTCGTGATCAACGGCGAAGTGATGATCGTCGACGAGCACACCGGCCGTTCGCTGGCCGGCCGCCGCTACTCCGAGGGCATGCACCAGGCCATCGAGGCGAAGGAAGGGGTGGAGATCAAGGCCGAGAACCAGACCATGGCGACCGTGACCCTGCAGAACTACTTCCGCCTCTACGGCAAGCTTTCGGGCATGACCGGCACGGCCCAGACCGAGGCCGCCGAGTTCATGTCGACCTACAAGCTCGGCGTCGTGGAAATCCCGACGAACAAGCCGCTGTTGCGCAAGGACCAGCCGGACCTGATCTACAAGAACGAGATCGCCAAGTTCGACGCGGTCGTCGAGGACATCGCGACCCGCCACGCCACCGGCCAGCCGGTCCTGGTGGGCACCACCAGCGTGGAAAAGAGCGAATACCTGGCCCGCCTGCTGGCCAAGCGTGGAATCCGCCACGAGGTGCTCAACGCCAAGCAGCATGCCCGCGAAGCCGCCATCGTTGCCCAGGCCGGCAAGAAGGGCTCCGTCACGGTTGCCACGAACATGGCCGGCCGCGGTACAGACATCATGCTCGGCGGCAACGCCGAGTTCCTGGCCGTCTCGGAGATGGAACGCCGGGGTCTGGACCCGGAAGAGAACTCGGAGCAGTACGAGCTGGAGTGGGACGACGTCTTTGCCTCGGCAAAGAAGAAGGTCTCCAACGAGGCCAAGGAAGTTGCCGAATCGGGCGGCCTCTACGTGCTGGGCACCGAGCGCCACGAGTCGCGCCGCATCGACAACCAGCTGCGCGGCCGTTCCGGCCGACAGGGCGACCCGGGCGAGTCCCGTTTCTACCTGTCGATGACCGACGAACTCATGCGCCGCTTCAACGCGGGCGCAGCACAGCGCATCATGAACAACCCGTCGATGCCCGACGACGTTGCCCTGGAATCCAAGATCGTCTCCAAGGCCATCGAGACAGCCCAGGCGCAGGTGGAGGGCACCAACGCCGAGCAGCGCAAGAACGTGCTGAAGTACGACGATGTGATGAACCGCCAGCGCGAGGCCATCTACGGCGACCGCCGCCGGATCCTGGAAGGCGGGAACCTCCACGAGAAGGTCGCGCACTTCCTGGAGGACGTGGTCAAGGCCATGGTCACCGAGGCCACCGCCGAGGGGCACGCCGACGACTGGGACCTGAAGCAGCTGTGGACCAACCTGAAGCAGCTCTACCCGATCTCCATCACGCTTGACGAGGTCATCGCCGAGGCCGGACACCGCAGTTCGCTGACCCCGGAGTTCCTCGAGCGCGAGATCCTCTCCGACGCCCGCCTGCAGTACCAGGCGCGCGAGCAGTCCGTCGGCGAGGAAAACATGCGCGAACTGGAGCGCCGTGTGGTGCTCTCGGTCATCGGCCGCAAGTGGCAGGAACATCTCTACGAGATGGACTACCTCAAGGAGGGCATCGGCCTGCGCGCCATGGCCCAGCGCGACCCGTTGGTCGAGTACCAGCGCGAGGGCTTCATCATGTTCCAAACCATGATGGAATCCATCCGCGAGGAGAGCATCGGCATGCTCTTCAACATCGAGGTCGAGACCCGCCAGGCGCCCGAGGTGTCGCTGCCCGGCGTCACCGACGGCCGCTCGGTGACCAGCGGTCCGGTGCTGAACACGCCGGGACTCGACGCCCCCGCCCGTCCCTCCACGCTGCGCTACACCGCGCCGGAGGAGAGCGGCGAGGCCTCGACGCACATCGAGCGCACCCCGGGTGCCGCCGCGCCGAAGTCCGAGGGCAACAACAAGAAGAAGAAGGGCAAGCGCAGCTAGCCGATTTCCAGGGCAGTAACCTGCCACCGTCCGTGCCACCGCTCTATTCTCAGAGCGGTGGCACGGACTTTTTGCAGGTCCAGCAGAACCACCGCCGCCTCGAAAACCAGGGGCAGGACCTGGGAAATGCGGATGCGCAGCACCCGCGGGTTGCTGTAGCAACACGCGCCCGGATCCGGTCGCTGCCCCTGCCCGATCCGCAGGTGGTGCTCGAGCTTGCCCATGCACTCGGGATTCAGGGCGTTGACCAGTTGGCGCGCCGGGCGGGCCCCGGCCAGCACCTCCAGCACCGCCGGGGCCACCGCATGCACGACGGTCGCCACCGACTCCTCGAGGTTCGCCATGGACCCTGCCTTGGGGAAGATCTTCTCGATGAGCGGCCGCACTTCCTCCGGTACATCGAGGAGCTCCTCATCGGCGACTTCCGTGTGCCATCCGGCGGCCGGTTCGGGCATCGGCACGTCAGGGGCGGGCGCCGGAGCGGGCGCCGGAGTGGATGCCGGGCCGATGGTGCACCGCTGCCTGCGCGGCGCGGACGTGCCCCGCAGGGCCTGGGGGAAGCGCCTGCCGTTGGTGCGCGGGGCCGGAACCTCGCCCGTCTCGGTCCACACGCCCTCGTGAAGCAGGACCGCGGGGGTATTTCGGGTGGCCGGTTCGATCGTGGTGATGCTCATGGAGTGCTCCTGGGGGGGGGATGTGGGGCGGTTGGATGCCCTATGATCGGGCGCTGCGGGATTCGGGTTGGGTGAGGACCAGTCCGACGGCAAGGCTGTCCGGATTCGGGCCGATGAGCTCGCGGTTGGCCGCGTACCATTGCGGCCAGGCTTCGGCGATGTCACCGGCCGTTGCCTCGGGGGCCAAATGCCGGGCGGCAATCGACCAGAGGGTGTCGCCCGGGCGGACGACCACTTCCCGAGATGGGCGCGTGGCGCCGCCGAGCAGGCGCTGCAGCGGCAGGGAGATTCGTTGCGGAAGCCAGCCGGGGGAGAGCACCTCGGACTCGGCTGCCGTGGTGCCGGCCGCGTCCCCGGGCTCCCCGTGTGGACCCGGGTCTATCGCCTCTTCAGGGCCCGCCGGCGCCGGTTCTCCCATGGAATGCGTCGCGAGTTGCTGGACGGTGTGGGATTGCGGGGCCGCCGCATTCGCCGGCGTGGCCAGGATGAGCGACCCTCCGAGGGCCGCCACTCCAAGCCTGGCCAGGAACCCCGGGATCAGCTTGTCGATTCCCGCGCCGAGGCGGCGATGGCCGGACCTGGCGCCCAACGCGGACAGCAGTGACAGCAGCATGCCCAGCAGCAGCCAGCCCATGACCGCCGCGCCGAGGAATCCCAGCGCCAGCCCGGTCAGCCGTTCCAGGGAGCCCGGCGTGAGATCCCCGTCGACAAGTGCACCCAGGTCCAGCCTCCGCGAAATGAGGTGGCCGCCGAGCAACATCGCCAACGACAGGCACGCCGTCGCTGCCAGCATGAAGATGTCTTTAGTCGCTTGCTTATGCATCTGAACCTGATTTGATGTTGTTTGATGTGATTTGATGCCTTGTGATGAACATGATGGCACTTCGCGCGTTGCGGCGCTAGGGGTTCCTGCGAACGATTTCCGGACCTAGGGTGTGCCCATGAGGTGGGAATCGCTCTTTGAGGATCTGGAGGCGCAGCTTGAGGCCGAGTCGGCGCGTGAAAAGACCAGCGAAGTACAGGAAGCGGTGCGCGTCGAACGCGCCCGCGAGGCCCTCATCCAACGCCTGTCACCCCAAATCAACGCGCATGTGGAGGTGCAGCTGCTGGGTGGGGACAGGCTGCATGGACGGCTGGCTGCGCTGGGCAAGGATTGGTTCATGCTGCGGCGCGGCGAGGTCGAGGAGCTGATCCCGGTGCACGCGCTGGCCGGCTGGACCCAACGGACCCAGGGGCAGCGGCAGGATGCGCGCGAGCCCCGCATCGGACTGGGCCAGGCCCTGCGCGTGCTGGTGCGGGATCGGGCGCGGATCAGCATCGGGGGCATCGACGGTTCGCTGATCGCCACCGGAACCCTCGACCAGGCGGGTCAGGATTTCCTGGAAATTGCCCGCCATGAGCGCGACGAGTACCGCCGTGCGCCGGTGCTCCAGGGATCCAGCCTGGTGCCGATTCCCGTGGTGGCATGGGTGCGCAGGGAAAACTGACCACCAACATTTTGCCGCCCGGGGCTTTTCAGCGGTCGGGGTGCGGGCGTAGGGTGTCGGCTCAAGGGCCGGGAGCGTCGAGGCGGCCTTGCGGTCGAGGGGGACTCGGCCAACGATGATTCAAGGGGGAGAGCGCCATGGACCGGGTTCAGGAGCGCGTCGCGGGCGAAGCGCGCCGCATGGCACGACCCACGTGGAAGGACCCGCGGCTGCTGATCGGCATCCTCATCGTGCTCGCCTCCTGCGTCGGGGTGATCGCCCTGACAAGCACGCTGGACAAGACCGTCCCCATGTACGTGGCCAAGGCCGACATCTCCCTGGGTGAGCAGCTCACCGCGGAGAAACTGACGGTCGCCAACGTCAAGCTCGACGCCCTGGGGGAGCGCTACCTGGCGGCCGACCCGAAAATGCTGGCCGGGCGCCGCGCCAACGCGCTGATTCGTGCCGGCGAACTGATCCCGTCCAGTGCGATCGGCCTTCAGGACGGGACCAACCGGAGGCCTGTTTCCGTGAACCTCGCCGATGCGCTGCCCGCGGCAATCACCGCCGGATCCCACGTGGACGTGTGGGTCTCCTCCAAGGACCGCGCGGCCAATGCCTTCGCCGCCCCGACGCTGCTACTGCCCGCGGCCGAGGTGACGTACCGGGCCGAACGCCCAACCGGGTTCGGCGGCACCGCCGGCACCGTGGTGGAGCTGCTGGTGGTGGACGACTCGCTGGCCGACCTGCTCGAGGCGATGGCCAACGACGCGCGCATCACCGTCGTCTTCAACCCGACGGCGAGCTCGTGATGAACATCTCGGTGGTCATCTGGGCCGATGACGGGGAACTGGTTGAACGCCTGGAGAGGCAGCGCGGGATTCTCACGGTGGCTCGGACCTGCATCGACATGGTCGAGGTGATTGCGTTGAGCGAGACGGGGCTGGCCGACGCCGTCATCCTCGCCGGGGTGCCGGACCTGATCGAAACCCGGGACATCGATGCGATCACCGAACGCGGAGTCCCCGTGGTGGTGCTGTGCGACGATCCCGCCCAAGCCAACCGGCTGGGCAGGGCCGGGGCCCACGTGGCCGCGGGCGCGATCGACGCAGTGGAACTCGGCGTGCTCATCCAGCGCGCGTGCGGGGAACGGCAGCGCGGCGCCCGGTCCGACGGCGCCAAGGCCGGCTCGGAACCCGCCGGCAACCCCTCCGGCAGGCGCGGGCGGATCGTGGTGTTCTGGGGGCCCAACGGCTCGCCCGGGCGGTCCCTGGTGGCGCTGAACTACGCGGTGGAATGCGCGCTGGACGAGCGCGAGGTGATCCTGCTCGATGCCGACACCTACGGGGCGACCCAGGCCGTGCAGCTGGGGTTGCTTGACGAGGCGGCGGGGCTCGCGCAGATCTGCCGGACCGTGGACCAGGACCGCTTCGACGCCCACACCCTGGAGCGCATCTGTGCGCCCGTGGTGATCGCCGGGGCACGGATGCGCGTGGCCACCGGCCTGCCTCGGGCCAACCGGTGGCCGGAGCTGCGTCCCACCGCGCTGCGCAGGGCGGTGCTGGCCCTGCAGGAGCGCTGCGACGTCATCGTGATCGACGTGGCGGGACCGCTGGAGCTCGACGAGGAGCTGAGTTTCGACACCGCGGCGCCCCAGCGCAACGGCGCGGCGGCGGCAATGCTCCGCATCGCCGACGAGATCTACGCGGTGGGCCAGGCCAACAGCATCGGGGTGCCCCGGCTGATCCGGGCGCTGGACGAAATGCAGGCCTCGGTCGGCGAACTCGCCGTGAAGGTCGTGTTCAACAAGGTCTCGGCGGCCAGCGTCGGATCGGCCCCGAACCGGGCGCTGGAGGAAACCTGGGCGCGTTTCGGGCCGGCCCAGCCCGTCGTCGCCTACCTGCCGCACGACCCCGATGCGGTGGAATCGGCGCTGCTTGCCGGAAGCGCGCTAGCAGAAATCGCGCCGCATTCGGCATTGCGCATCGGCATCGCGGGACTTGCGGGCAGAAAAATCAGGGCCCGGGCGCGCATTTTGACGCGTTTCGCCGCGTCGAAGTGACGCCCGTAATCTGGCGGGATAGTGTTGTAACACTAGCGTTGCGCAACGGAGCGAAACGTACATCTATACACGGAGGCGTTCTTTTGAACTCGTCGGAGTCCAGCATGTCCGAAACATTCATCGCTGAGACACTCACTGCCGATTTAGTAGCTACCTACTACGGCCAGTTAGCACCAGAAGATGCGGCGGCGTATTCGCCGGAGCAGCTCGAATCCAGGGTGGCAGCACACCTGGCCGTCGGCTGGGAGCGTGACCCGAAATCAGCAAGGGTTTCGATCACCCGTCATGCTGGCACCACCATTGTTTATGTGGTCACCGACGACATGCCGTTCCTGGTGGATTCCGTGACCGCGGAGATCGTGCGCCAGAAGGCCGCCATCAACGTCGTGGTCCACCCCACCTTCGTGGTCAGCCGCGATTCCGAGCACGGACGCATCACGTCGCTGGAAACCGTTCCGGCCCACGAGCACCTGGCCAGCGGCGACACCGCCGCCCTGCCGAACCTCTCCGCGCTCGTCGCCGAGAGCCGCGACACGGCCATCGAATCCTGGATCTCCGTGGAGCTTGGCGGGGACCCGACCGACGAGACCGTCGAATCGCTGGTCGCCGGCCTGGAACGCATCCTCGTCGACGTGCGTGCCGCCGTCGAGGACTGGTCCGCCATGCGCAACAAGGCCCACGAGATCGCCGATTCGCTGGTCCTGGTCACCGGCGCGGAGCAGATCCCGGACCTGAACGCCGCCGTGGACCTGCTGCACTGGCTCGACGACGGAAACTTCACCTTCCTGGGCTACCGCGACTACGACCTGGTCACCGAGAACAACGAAGACGTGCTGCGCATCCGCCCCGACTCCGGCCTGGGCCTCATGCGCAACACCGCCTCCGCCCGCAACACCCAGCACCTGACCAAGCGCGGACGCGCCATGGCCCGCGACAAGCGCGCCCTGGTAATCACCAAGGCCAACTCGCGCTCCACCGTGCACCGCGGCGTCTACCTGGACTACGTGGGCATCAAGCGCTTCGACGCGCAGGGCAACGTGAACGGCGAGCGTCGCTTCATCGGCCTGTTCGCCTCCAGCGTCTACACCTCCTCGGTGCGCAGCGTGCCCGTGGTGCGCGAAAAGGTCAAGGCCGTGCTGCAGCGCACCGGCTTCGCCCCGGACTCGCACTCCGGCAAGGACATCGTCACCATCCTCGAGACCTACCCGCGCGACGAGCTCTTCCAGATCTCCGTGGAGGACCTCACCGACACCGTGCTGGGCATCCTGCGCCTGCAGGAACGCCGCCGCACCTCGCTCTTCCTGCGCCCGGACGTGTACGGACGCTTCATGTCCGCGCTGGTCTACTTGCCGCGCGACCGCTACACCACCGGCGTGCGCCTGCGCATCGAGAAGGAACTCACCGAGGCCTTCAACGCCGAGTCGATGGACTTCGAGACCCGCATGAGCGAGTCCTCGCTGGTCCGCCTCTTCTACCGCATCCGCCTGCAGCGCCACGGCCTGACCCCGGTGGTCGACCGCGCCGCGCTGGAAACCCGCCTGGTCGCCGCCGTGCGTTCCTGGTCTGAGGGCATCTCCGAGGCCGCCACGGAGCGCTACGGCGCCGAGGCCGGCACCGCCCTGGCCTCCAACTGGGCCGAGGCCTTCCCCGCGGCCTACCGCGTGGAGTTCGAGGTCGAGGAGGCCCTGGCCGACATCGAGCGCTTCGGCGTCTACGAGGAACCGGACCACGTGGGCCCGGTCATCAAGCTCTACGTGCCCGAGGAGGACGAGGATTCCGAGGTCAACGCCCGGATGAAGCTCTACCTGACGGCGCCGCTCTCGCTGTCCAAGATCCTTCCGGTGCTGCAGAACTTGGGCCTGGAAGTCATCGACGAGCGCCCGTTCGCCGTCACCCCCATGCTCGCGGAGGAACGCTACCTCTACGACCTGGGCCTGAAGTTCCCGGAGGGGATCGACCCGCTGGCCGCCGAGTCGCTGCTCGAGGCTGCCTACGGCGCGATCGTGACCGGCGCCGCCGAATCCGACCACCTCAACCGCCTGGTGCTGCGCGAGTCCATGGGCTGGCGCGAGGTGTCGCTGCTGCGCGCCTACGCCAAGTACCTGCACCAGCTGGGCGTCTCGAACTCCTACTCGTTCGTTTCCGACACCCTGGTGGCCAACCCGGACGTCACCCACGGCATTGTCGCGCTCTTCAAGGGCACCTTCGACCCGTCGCTGTCCGCCGAGGAATCCGCCGCCGCCCGCGAGGCCGCACACGCCACGCTGGCCGAGGCGCTCGAGAAGGTCCCGACGCTGGATGCCGACAAGCTTCTGCGCCGCTTCGTGAACGTCATCGAGGCAACGCTGCGCACCAACTTCTACACCGATCCCGCGGCGCTGGCCTTCAAGCTGATGCCGGGCAAGATCGACGGGGCGCCGTTCCCGCGCCCCAAGTACGAGATCTGGGTCTGCTCCCCGCGCGTCGAGGGCGTGCACCTGCGCTTCGGCGAGGTCGCCCGTGGCGGCCTGCGCTGGTCCGACCGCCGCGACGACTTCCGCACCGAGGTCCTGGGCCTGGTCAAGGCGCAGATGGTCAAGAACGCGGTGATCGTGCCGACCGGCGCCAAGGGCGGCTTCTTCGCCAAGCAGCTGCCGAACCCGGCCGTGGACCGCGGCGCCTGGATGGAAGAGGGCAAGTCCGCCTACCGCATCTTCATCCGCTCGCTGCTGGAGATCACCGACAACCTGGTCACCGACGCCAACGGCGAGACCGTGGTCCCGCCGGCAAACGTCGTGCGCCTCGATGGCGACGACACCTACCTGGTGGTCGCCGCGGACAAGGGCACCGCGTCCTTCTCCGACATCGCCAACTCGATCTCCGAGGAACGCGGCCACTGGCTGGGCGACGCCTTCGCCTCCGGCGGCTCGATCGGCTACGACCACAAGGCCATGGGCATCACCGCCCGCGGCGCCTGGGAGTCCGTCAAGCGCCACTTCGCCGAGTTCGGCGTGGACACGCAGACCGAGGAATTCACCGCGGCCGGCGTGGGCGACATGTCCGGCGACGTGTTCGGCAACGGCCTGCTGCGCACCCGCACCGTGAAGCTGGTCGCCGCGTTCGACCACCGCGACATCTTCCTTGACCCGAACCCGGATGCGGCGGCCTCCTTCACGGAGCGCCAGCGCCTGTTCGAGCTGCCGCGCTCCTCGTGGGCCGACTACAACAAGGACCTGATCTCGGCCGGCGGCGGGGTCTTCTCCCGCTCGCTGAAGTCCATCCCGATCTCCCCGGAGGTCCGCGACGCGCTCGGCCTGGGTGCCACGGTCAGCTCCATGGCCCCCACCGAGCTGCTCAAGGCCATCCTGGGCGCGCCGGTCGACCTGCTCTACAACGGCGGCATCGGCACCTACGTGAAGGCCTCCACGGAGACCCACGCCGAGGTCGGGGACCGCGCCAACGACGCGATCCGCGTCGACGGCAAGCAGATCCGCGCCAAGGTGATCGGCGAGGGCGGCAACCTGGGCATGACCCAGCGCGGCCGCATCGAGGCGGCGCTGCACGGCGTCCTGCTGAACACCGACGCCATCGACAACTCCGCGGGCGTCGACTGCTCGGACCACGAGGTCAACATCAAGATCTTCGTGGACCGCATGGTCCGCGCGGGCAAGATCGACGAGGACGAGCGCGCGCCGTTCCTGCACTCGATGACCGACGAGGTCGCACGCCTGGTGCTGAAGACCAACTTCGACCAGAACGTGATGCTGCTCAACGACAAGCAGGAGATGGCCAGCTGGTCGCCGGCCTTCGAGCGCCAGATGGATTGGCTGGAGGAGCACGCGGACCTGAACCGCGAGCTCGAGTTCCTGCCCACCAACGAGCAGCTCGAGGAACGCCTCGCGGCGGGCCAGACGCTGACCGTGCCGGAGCTCTCCGTGCTGGTCGCCTACGCGAAGATCCAGCTGGCCTCCGCGCTGGCCGTGTCCGACCTGCCGGACGACCCGTACTTCGCGGCCACGCTGCGGAACTACTTCCCGGTCCAGCTGGCCGAGCGCTTCGGCGAGGAACTCGATTCGCACCCGCTGCGCCGCGAGATCATCGCCACGGTGATCGCCAACGACATGGTCAACGTCGGAGGCACCACCTACGCCTTCCGCGTCATGGAAGAAACCGGCGCCACCGAGTCCCAGGTTGCCAAGGCCTTCGTCGCGCTGCGCGACATCTACGCCTTCGACGCCGAATTCGACGCGATCAACGCGCTGGCACCGTCCTTCGACACGCAGACCTGGTGCCGCCTCCACCTGGACATGCGCCGCCTGCTGGACCGTGCCACCCGCTGGTACATCCACCACGTGGACCGCAGCCAGCTGGTCACCGAGTCGATGCAGGCATTTGCGCCGACGATCCAGGCCCTGCGCCCGGAGGTCGGCTCGCTGCTGCGTGGCTCGGACGATGCACGCGTGAGCGCTCTGAAGACCGAGGCGCTGGGCTGGGGCCTCGAAAAGGGCCTGGCCACCCGTTGGGCCGAGCAGTTCGAGTCCTTCGTGTTGCTGGACATCGCCGCCATGGCGACCCGCACCGGACTGGACGCGGGGGAGATCGCGAAGATCTACTACGTGCTCTACGACCGCTTCCAGGTCGACGCGCTGCTCGAGCGCATCACCTCCCTGCCGCGTGCGGACCGCTGGCAGGCCCTGGCCCGTGCGGCCCTGCGCGACGACCTGTACTCGACGATCATCGACTTCACCCGCGATGTCATCGAGGTATCGGACGATGCCGAATCGGACCCGGTCGTGCGCGTGGATGCATGGCAAACCGCAAACGCGGCTAATCTTGAACGTGCAAAGAACATGTTTGACGAAGTGAACCGGCTCGAACGCGATGACATGGCGTCGTTGTCGGTGGCTTTGCGACTGTTGCGTTCAATCGTACGGAGGTAACCCTTGGCCATCTTCACGGACCAACTTCGAGAGTCAGCTGATTTTGGGCCTGGAGATGAAGACTGGCTTCACCTCTTGGTGGGGGACTGGCAACTGGTCGCCGATCTGGCATTCGCCGATCTGGTGTTGTGGTTTCCGGTCCCGGACGGGACGTACATGGCGCTTGCCCATGTACGTCCCTCCACCTCGCACACCGTCTTCCACACGGACTTCGTGGGGGAGCGGATCCGCAAGGACCTCAAGTCCCTCGTGGACGAGGCCTGGCGGACGCAGGCAATAGTTCGTTCGGACCGCGGGACGGCGCAGGAAGAGCACTCGATGCTCATCGAGGCCGTCCCGATGGTCCGCAACGGGCGCACCCTGGCGGTGATCAGCGTGCACGTCGACCTTTCGGGTTCGCGCATGCCCTCGCGCCTCGAGCTGACCTACAAGCAGTGCGCCGAGGACCTGCTGAAGATGTGCACCCAGGGCCTGTGGCCGGACTTCGCCACGCCCACCGGGTCGCGCCGAGGCGCCCCGCGCGTCGGGGACGGCTTCATCCGCCTCGATGCCGACGGCGTCGTCCAGTATGCGAGCCCCAACGCCGTTTCGGCCTACAGGCGGCTCGGCGCGGCGGACACCCTCGAAGGCAGGTCGCTTTCCGAGGCGACCATGGGGCTGGTGAAGGACCGCCGGCTCATCGACGAGTCGCTGCCGCTGGTGGTCTCCGGCAAGATGCCGTGGCGCACCGAAATCGAGTCCATGGGCGTGACGCTGTCGCTGCGTGCCATCCCGCTGCGCGATGGTAAGAAGCGCTACGGCGCACTGGTGCTCTGCCGCGACGTCAGCGAGCTGCGACGCCGCGAGAAGGAACTGGTGTCCAAGGACGCGACGATCCGCGAGATCCACCACCGAGTCAAGAACAACCTGCAGACCGTAGCGGCACTGCTGCGCATGCAGTCGCGCCGCATGAAGTCGGAGGAGGGCCGCCAGGGACTCGACCAGGCCATGCGTCGGGTCGCCACCATCGCGGCCGTCCACGAGACCCTCTCGCAGGGCCTGAGCGAGCACGTGGACTTCGACGAGCTGATCGACAGGCAGTTCCGGATGATCGTGGAGATCGCCTCACCCGGACAGAAGGTCAACACCGAACGCACCGGGGCCTTCGGGGGTCTTCCGGCCGAGCTGGCTACGCCTCTTTCCCTGGTGATCAACGAGCTTGTCACGAACGCAGTGGAGCACGGGCTGGCGGACCGGGACGGCACCGTGGTGCTGAACGCGGAACGCTACAGGGACCCGTTGGGCGAGGACTTCCTCCGCGTCACCATCAGCGACGACGGTGTGGGCCTGCCGCCCGAGCCGCGCCAGGAGGGCCTGGGCCTGCAGATCGTGCGGACCCTTGTCACCAGCGAGCTGAGCGGGAACATCTACTGGGAGGACCGCAGCGGTTCGGGCACCCGCGTGGTCATCGAATTGCCGGTGGCGGCGCGCCGATAGCCTCACCCGCAAAAGGACAGACGAGAAGGGCCGGCCCACCGAATTGAATCGGTGGGCCGGCCCTTCTCGTCTGTTTCGCCGGGCGGCTGCGCCTAGAAGCGCTTCTGCAGCGCGAGGATGTTTGCGACGTAGCGCTTGGTGTCCGGGTACATGCCGTACTTCTTCACGCCGGCAGCCCCCTGGTAGTAGGAAGCGATGCCGATTTCCTTGGACGGGCTGTTGCGCTGGTGGTAGCGGATGATGGCGATGCCGGCCGTCACGTTGTCCTGCGGGTCAAGCAAGTTCAGCTCGCGTCCCACGAGGCCCTCGGCCCACTGGCCGGCCGACGGGATGACCTGCATGACGCCCACCGCGTTGGCGGGGGATACCGAAGCCATGTTGAAGCTCGATTCCTGGAAGGCGTGGGCCAGGGCCAGGGACGGATCGACACCCATTGCGCGGGCCGTCGATGCAACCATTGACTGCATTTGTGCCCGCGAAGGCAACTTTGCAGCCAGAAGGGTTCGTTTGTTCTCGTTAGCCGAATTCACGGTGCCCGATGAGTACGTGCGGCCCAGGAAGGTGTTTCCGACCAGCGGCTTGGAGGACGTGGGATTCACGGCGGAGCTGCTCGAGCCGTTTCCGGAGGTCTTCAGCCGCTGTCCGATGGAAAGCGTGGAGCTGTAGCTCAGGTTCTTGTTCAGCTTCAGCAGCGTGTTCACCGGGGTGTTCGTCTTGTTGGCGATGCCGATCAGGGTGTCGCCGGAGACCACGGTGTAGCTGCCCTGGCCGACTGCGGGGGCCTTGGGCGCGGAGGGCGACGACGAAGCCGAACCGCCCGAAATCTTCAGGACCTGGCCCGGCCGGATGATCGTGGACGAGCCAAGGCCATTGATGCTCATGAACGAGGAAACGGACATGTTGTGGCGCAGGGCGATGCCCGATGGCGTGTCGCCGGCCCGCACCACGTAGCTGCCGGGCTTGCTTGTCGAGGAGCCTTGCGAGCCGGGCTTGGAAACGGCGGTTCCGCCGCCGGAGGAGAAACGCAAGGTCTGTCCGATGTGGATCAGGTCCCCGGCGGGATTGCCTGCGGCGCTGCGCACCTCGGCCAGGGACTTGCCCATCCGGTTGGCGATGCCACCGAGGGTGTCACCGACGACGACCTTGTACTGGGAAACGGTCTTGGCCGTTCCGCTGGCGGCGGTCCGCTTGGCGGTTGCCGCGGTGCCGGAGGCCTTCAGGCGCAGGGTCTGGCCCGCGAAGATGTTGTCGGAGCGAAGGGAATTGGCCTTCTTGAGGTCCGCTACCGAGACCTTGGTGCGAAGCGAAATGTGCGAGAGCGTATCGCCCTTCTTCACCGTGACTGTTTCGCTTTTCTTTGCCATCGGAGTGACAGACGTCGGAATGTGTGACGCCACCAGGTGCGCACTGATCCGGGCCTCGGCGGCCTTGACCATCGCGGGGGTGGCGATCCTGGGTTGAAGTGCATCACGGGTTGGCAGTGGTGCAGCGATGGCGGGGGTGGCGAGTGTTCCAAGAACCACGGCAGGAATTGCCGCGGTGGCGACTGCGCCGCCGATTGCTCGGACATGGCGGTTCTGTGCGATGGACATGAAGCGATCCTTTGGGTTAGGGCAAGGGCGAATCGTTCGGTCGCAAGTGAATTCACAGGAAGAGCCTTGTGAATCATGTGACTCAAGTTGCGAGTGTGACTCCTGTGAATTTACACCACAAGCTGAAATTTGTGAAAGATCCCATGCAAAAAACTTCAATATGGGTCCAGATCTACCGCAGGATGTGGCACGCTGGATTGGTGAGCAATATTGAGAATCTCGTAGCCGAGTGGCTGCCCCTGCCCGACCTAGCCGAAGCGCTGGACATTTCCATCAAGAAGGTCCACAGCCTCATCGACGAACGCGCGATCATTTGTGTCCGCGTGGGCGCGCGCAACATCCGTTCGGTACCCGCTGATTTCGTCCTCGACGGGCAGCTCGTGGATAGCCTGAAGGGAACCATTTCGGTTCTCAAGGATTCGGGTTACGAGGATGATGAGCTGCTGGTGTGGCTCTTCACTCCCGACGAATCGCTGCCCGGCACCCCGATGGAGGCCCTGCGCGCAGGCCGCAAGACCGAGATCCGCCGCCGCGCCCAGTCGCTGAGCTGGTAGCAGGCTTTTCGCCCCGGGAGCCGTGAAGCCATGGCACCCGGGCCAAGATAGACATCAGGGAGTGTTCGCGCCGTTTCACGGCGGGAACACTCCCTGATGTCTATGTCCGAATTGCCGGAGCGGTCCGGCACAGCGCATAGCCGGATCGCAGGTGCTTAGGACGTGCGGCGGATCGCCGCCAGCCCCAGGGTGCGCAGGGCGTGCCTGGCCATCGGCGAGACCTCGAGTTCCTCCAGCGCGGCGAATCCTTGGTCAGAAAGTCGGGCGATGGATTCTTCGGTTGCCGCCAGGGCGCCGCAGGAATCCAGCAGTTCGCGCATCCGGGTCACCTCTTCATCGGAGAGGTCCTCGGCGCCGAGCCGGCCCTGGATGAACGCCTGGTCCTCGTCGGATGCCAACGTCAGGGCGTGCGCAATGATTTCGGTGCGCTTTCCCTCGCGCAGGTCATCACCCGCGGGCTTGCCTGTCACGGCGGGATCGCCGAAGACGCCCAGGACGTCATCGCGCAACTGGAACGCCTCACCCAGCGGGAGCGCAAAGCGGGAGTACTGTTCCAGCAGTTCGTCGCTGGCACCGGCCAAGGCTCCGCCGAGAAGCGTCGGGTTTTCCGTCGAGTACTTGGCCGACTTGAAACGCACGATGGTTCGAGCGCGCTTCACGGCGTCCGCGGGTCCGTAGGCGGGGCCGGCGGATTCCTCGAGCACATCAAGGTATTGCCCGGCCATGACCTGGGCACGCATCCGGTCAAAGATCGCCCGCGCCTGCGGAACGGTCGGTTCGATGGTGGCAAAGAGCTGTTCACTCAAAGAGAGGCACAAATCCCCGGCGAGGATCGAAGCGGCTTCGCCGAAGCGCGAGGCGTCGCGGTGCCACCCGGAGGCCCTGTGCAGGGATTCGAAGCGGCGATGGATGCTTGGCTGTCCGCGACGGGTATCGGAGCGGTCGATGAGGTCATCGTGGATCAGGGCCGCGGCCTGGAAGAGCTCGAGGGCGGCGCCGGCCCGCACGATGGTTTCCTCGGTAGGGTCTCCGCCGGCCCCGACGAAGCCCCAGAAGGCAAAGAGCGGACGAAGGCGCTTGCCGCCTCGGGTCAGGTCGCTGATGGCCGTGACGAGTTCGCCTGCCGCCGGAGCGATCCGGGAGATGACTTCGTGCTGTTCTGCCAGGAACGTGGTGAGTAGTTCTTCGATGCGTTCCGAGAAGCCTGCGGAAAATTCCCGAGCCTTTTCGGGGTCGAAGGTGTCCGCAGCAAAAAGAGTCATGTTTCCCATCCCATAGATTGCGCAACGTGGTTTGGGGTTAACTCTAGTACGCGCGGGCGAAACGCCCGCAGTGTCGGAGCCGCTCACTAGACTGGGAGCATGGCACAGGAACGGGTTCGGGCGATACTGCACGTGGACATGGACGCCTTTTTCGTGTCGGTTGAACTTCTGTCCCGACCGGAGCTCGTTGGCCAGGAGGTCATCGTCGGCCATCCGGGGGAGCGGTCGGTGGTGCTCTCCGCGTCCTATGAATGCCGTGCCAAGGGCGTGAAGTCCGCGATGCCGATGAGCCAGGCCGTCCGGATGGCCCCGAAGGCCACGGTCATCGAACCCACTCACGGGCTGTACTACAAGTACTCGGCGCGCATCATGGAAATTTTCTACGAGGTGACCCCGCTGGTGGAGCAACTCAGCGTCGATGAGGCTTTTCTCGATGTCACCGGTAGCATGCGCAGGCTTGGCTCGCCGGAGGCCATCGGCGAAATGATTCGCGCACGGCTTCGCGCGGAGCTCGGACTTCCGGCAAGCGTCGGGATCGCGACAAACAAATTCGTGGCCAAGGTCGCATCGACCCGTGCAAAGCCCGACGGAATGCTGGTGATCCGCCCCGAACAGACCCTGGACTACCTGCACACCCTGCCCGTGAAGGCGCTGTGGGGAGTCGGGGCGAAGACGGCCGAGGTGCTGAGGGAGATGGGCATATCCACCGTTGCACAACTCGCGCACACCCCCGAAAGCACGCTGAAGAAGCGTCTGGGAGCCACCGGAACACACCTTTACCAACTGGCGTGGGGACGCGACGAGCGGGAGATCGAAACCGAGCGCGAGGAGAAGAGCATCGGTGCCGAGGAAACGTTTGCCGTGGACATCCATGACGGCGAAGTCATCAAACGAGAGATACTGCGTCTGGCGCACCGGGTGGCCTCGCGACTGCGGGAATCCAACAAGGAAGCGGCAACCGTCGCCCTGAAGCTGCGTTATGAGGACTTTTCCACCCTTTCGCGCAGTCGGACCCTGCCGTCGCCCAGCAACGCCGCCGGAGTTCTCGCAGTGGCAGCGGAGGGATTGCTCGACAAACTCGGCACCAGGCCCATGGCAGTTCGGCTGGTGGGAATCCGGGCTGAAAAGTTGCGCAACGCCGGTTTCGGAATGCAATTGAGCATCGATCCGCAGGACGACAACTGGCGTCAGGCTGAGGTGGCCATGGATTTGATTCGCTCCAGATTCCCTGCCGGAGCCCTGCGTCCCGCGTCGTTGCTGGAGTCCGGGCACAATGAAAGGGCGCAGGGGCACGACGGCTGAAATGGATGCCGTGAGGGGGCTGTGAGTCGAATCCTGACTACCTTATTAACAAGTTTCAGGACTATTCTTGATCTAGAACCTACTGACTGAAATGGTCGGGAACATTGTCAAGATGTAGTTCGTTCCATAAGGTAAGGGCGAGAGCCATGACCGTGAAGTGAAAGGAAAGAGACGATGCCACTTTCCGAGCATGAGCAACGTCTTCTGGAGCAGCTGGAAAAGCAGCTACATGAGGATCATCGCTTCGCCTCGACAATGAAAACTGTGTCGAGCGCGGGGAACTATTCAACGCGCAACCTAGCATTGGGTGCGTTGATCGGTATCGTCGGGATCGGCGTGTTGATCGCCGGCATCTCGAGCCAACTCATTCTCGTTGGCGTATTGGGCTTCATTGTGATGTTCGGCGGTGTTTACTTGGCACTTTCGCGTAAGGGCGGCGCCAGGGCTTCGAAATCGGCAGAGAAGGCAAGAGCCGCACAGAAGTCTGGCTTCATGAGTGACTTGGAAAGCAAGTGGGAACAGCGCAAGCGCGACGAGCAAGGTTCCTAGATCCCGCTTCGGATCTGCCCACGGGTGCCCACCCAAAAAGCAATAGAATTCGCTAAGGCTCCGCATCATGCGGAGCCTTAGGCATTTAACCGCCTTTCTGGCTTTCGGCCTGCCTTTGGCTGCCTGCTGCAGGTAGCGGGCTGGTGGTCGACCCCGTGAAGCAGCGCAGCGGCATCGTGCCTTGGGAGCAAAACGAGGTAGGACGCGCCCGACGCGCCGAGTATGCCCAATCGAAGTAATTTTTATTTCGACGGTTGGCTGTGGCCCGCATGGAGAGGGTGTCCAAGACCTCTTTTTCCCTCCACAACCGCCCAGGCGGTCCCTCCACTTCCTTCCACCGCGACGGCGCGCTTCCCAAAAACCCCGTATTCACGCGGATTTTGCCGTCCGTATTTGTGTTTTGTGTCACCTGTTCATTTTTGGTGATTCCCGACTGTGGTTTTTCCCTCCACTTCGCTCCCTCCCCGGAATTCCGCGGAAAATCAATGATTTTTTGGATCTTGCCATGTCGGAACGGCCGAATGGCCGTTGACAGTGGAGGGGTGTGGAGTAAAGTGGAGCGAAATAGAGGGAAATGGAGTCGATGCTCCTTCAAACCGAGAGGCGGTCTATGTGTTCCTAGGAACGTATACGCCGCGCCTTGACGAGAAGGGGAGATTGATTCTTCCGGCCAAATATCGTGATGAATTAGCAAATGGTCTAGTTCTGACTCGAGGGCAGGAACGTTGCATTTACGTTTTTAGTCAACGTGAATTTGAGAAGCAGCATGAGCAAATGAGCCAGGCGCCGATCTCTTCACGTCAGGCACGAGACTATGCGCGTGTTTTTCTTTCCGGTGCTTCTGACGAACTGCCGGATAAGCAGGGCCGGGTCACCATTCCGGCAATGCTTCGCTCCTACGCGGGATTGGACCGCGAGGTCACAGTGATTGGTGCGGGTAACCGTGTCGAGATCTGGGACACGACCTCGTGGAACTCTTACCTTGAAGAGCAGGAGAACGTGTTCTCCGAGACAGATGACGAAGCACTACCCGGTTTCTGATCACTTCGGTGACCAGCGGCCTGCAAATGGCTTGGATGAGATCTCCAGCCGCCCAGTCGATGTCCATCCTGGCTTCACTTCCCCGAAGCCAGGCGGGACATGCATGGGTCGGAGGGGGCTCTGGTTTAAGCCAGTACCCGAGCAACAATGCCCACGCGAAAGGGGTAGCAGTGAATCCTGACGGAGCCGCAGAGCGACCCGCCTCGGAACGCCACGTTCCTGTCCTGCTAGATCGATGCGTTGGGTTGCTGGCACCCGGAATCGAAGCCGGGATTGCGGCTCGCGGTCGCGCCGTCGTGGTGGATTGCACCCTCGGCATGGGAGGCCACTCGGAAGCCTTGCTCCAGCGTTTCCCTGATCTTCACCTGATCGGTCTTGACCGGGATGAACAGGCGCTGGCCCTCGCCGGTGCTCGCCTCGAACCCTATTCGAACCGCACCGATCTCGTTCACGCCGTGTACGACGAAATCGCGGACGTGGTCGAAGATCTCGGATTCGACGGAGTCGACGGGGTACTCTTCGACCTCGGGGTTTCCTCGTTGCAGCTCGATGAGCGGGAACGAGGTTTTGCCTACTCCTACGACGCACCACTGGATATGCGCATGGATACGTCGCGCGGCCCCACGGCAGCGGATGTTGTCAACGAGTACAGCGAGACCGAACTGGTCCGGATCATCCGCGCATGGGGCGAGGAGAAATTCGCCGGGCGGATTGCCTCGTCCATTGTCGAGGCCCGCAAGGTCAAGCCCTTCACGACCACCGAGGAACTCGTTGCGGCCATTCGATCGGTAGTCCCGGCCGCTGCGGCTCGTACCGGGGGACACCCCGCAAAACGAACGTTCCAGGCACTCCGCATCGAAGTGAACGAGGAATTGGACGTCCTGGAGCGTGCGATCCCCGCGGCAATGGGGGCGCTGCATGTCGGCGGCCGTGTCGTGGTGATGAGCTACCACTCGCTGGAAGACAAGATCACCAAACGGCACTTTGCTGCCGGCTCCAAGTCTTCGGCGCCAGCGGGCTTCCCCGTGGAGCTGGAAGAACACAAGGCGCAGTTCAAGGTCCTCACGCGAGGCACCGAGAAGCCCACTGACCAAGAAATCGCAGAAAACTCACGTGCAGCTTCAGCGAAGCTGCGAGCCGTGGAACGCATCCTGAAGAGGAACTGAGTATATGAGCAACCGGACACCCAACCGCGTACGTTCCCGCACCTTTGACGTGCCTCCGACGCAGGGTGCCAACGCGCTCAGTTATGCCCCGGAGCCGATACCGGCGTCGAGGCTCGAATCCTCTTCGACGAAGCGACGCATCACGCTTTCGGTTGTGCCGTCGCTTTCGACGAAGCGCCGCATACCGCTCCTCGTCACGCTGCTCTTGATGATCCTTGCTTCGGCCGTGATCGTTCTTCTCCTCAACGTGTTCATTGCCAACGGCCAGTACACGATGGTCGGCCTCAAGGGCCAGGAACGCACGCTCTCGCAGGAGAACGAGGCGCTGCGCCAGGAAGCCCAGTACCTGGAGGCCCCGCAAGTGATTGCGGAGAAGGCTACCAAGCTCGGCATGGTCAAGCCCGGTACCCCGGCCGCGATCAACCTCGATACCGGCAAGGTCACCGGCAAGGCCACCGCGGCCGTGAAGCCGGAGAAGGGCACAAAGATCTCCGGTGTCCTGGCTACGCCGGTCACGCCCGAGGCCGATGTGCCGCAGGCAAAGGAAGTCAAGGCGGAGCCGAAGAAACCGGCGACCGGCGAGGAATCGGCCGCGACGACTGCGCAGACCCAGGAGAACCCGGTTCAGGCCGAGGAAGTTCCGTCCCCGGCCGCGAAGCAGCCTGTGGATTCCGGCACTCAAGGCCGCCCGTCGTTCACGCCCCAGCAGCTCAACGGCGGAACCATCCCGGCCCCGACCATGAAGACCGCCGGCCCGTAGCCAATTGCCCGGGGCGTTCGAGCCGCGCAAACGCACCACCAATCCTTTCGGTATGAGCTGAGGAAAGCATGTCAAAAAAATCCCCAACAAATACCGGAACGCCGCATCACAGGGTGCGCATCGTGCTGGTTTTCTCCATGGTTGCCTTGCTGGTGATCGGAGGCCGCCTGTTCTTCGTACAGTCCCTGAACGCCTCCGCCGTCGCGGCGACGGCGGTCAAGGAACGCACCCGGGAACAGGTGACGATCCCCAAGCGCGGTCAGATCATCGACTCCAAGGGCCGCATCCTGGCCACAAGCGTTGACCGTTACGACCTGGTTATCGACCAGCGCAAGGTCGAACCGGAGCGGACGATTGCCCGAAAGAAGCTTGACGGCAGCTCAGGCGGCGAGAAAGTCACGGTCGAGCAGGCCGTCAACGAGCTCGCGGAGATCCTGGGCCAGGATGTCGACGTCGTCCGAACCGCGGTCGTGGGCGCCCCCGGCGCCAAGCCGAACGCAAACTCGGTGGTCGCCAAGGGCGTCACCCCCGAGGTGCGCAACGCCGCGATGGAACTGCGGATCCGCACCCTCACCGGGCAGCTGCGCAGCGAACGGCTCTACCCCAACGGCGTGATCGCCGGCCCCTTGCTCGGATTCGTCAAGAACACCGATGACCAGACCGCGCTCGAAGGAGCCGAAGGCCTGGAGCTCAGCCAGGAGAAGCGCCTGAAGGGCACCCCCGGCAGCAAGACCTATGAGATCGGTGCCGACGGCGTCCGAATCCCGATGGCCGGCATGTCGGAGACTCCTGCAGTGGACGGACAGGACGTCGTGCTGACCGCCGACACCGACATCCAGTTCATCGCGCAGGAGGAAGCCCGGAAGAAGCAGCAGCAGTTCAATGCCGATTGGGTGGCTGTAACGGTCGAGGAACTGAAAACCGGGCGGATAATCGCCATCGGGGACTCGAACCAGCTCGACCCCAACGACCCGAGCGCCACCGAGGCAGAGTTCCGCACCTCCGCGGCCATCACCCAGGCCTTCGAGCCCGGTTCCACCGGCAAGGTCGCGACCTTTGCCGCCGCCTTTGAAGAGGGCGTCATCAAGGCGACCGACGCATTCAAGGTCGCCAATTCCTACCGGATCAACAATGAAGTCATCAACGACTCGTTGAAACACCCCACCTACGACATGACGGCCGCGGGCATCTTCGCACGCTCCTACAACACCGGAACCGTGATGGTGGGAAAGAAGCTGAGCAACGAAACCCGCTACAACTACATGAAGAAGCTCGGCATCGGCTCGCCCATCGACCTCGGGGTTTCCGGTGCCAGCAAGGGCATCCTGGCCCCGTGGCAGGACTGGGAACGCCGCCAGCAGTACGCCACCATGTTCGGCCAGGGCTACACGCAGACGGCGCTTCACACCTCGCAGATCTTCCAGGCCGTCGCCAACGGCGGGGTACTGATCGAACCGAAACTCATCGATTCCTACGTCAACGCCGACGGATCCGTGGAGAAGACCCCCGAGTCAAAGACCCGGCGCGTGTTCTCCGAAAAGACCAGCAAGGAGATGCTGCGATTGATGGAGACGGTCGTCCTTGAAGGCACGGGCACTAAGATGGGTGTGTCCGGCTATCGCGTGGGCGGAAAGTCAGGAACGGCGCAGGCCGCCGGGCCTTCCGGAAAATACGATGGCTACACCAGCTCGTTCGCGGGTGTGGCACCGTTGGACGACCCGCAGTTCGTAGTGACCGTCACCATGCACCGCCCCAAGGGCGACTGGAAGACATGGTCCGTTGGAGACACCTTCAGCGAAGTCATGAGCAAAACACTGAACGCCTACAACGTTCCGCCGAGCAATTCGAAGCCCAACGGGTACGACGTGTTCATCGGATCCGAACAAAAGAAATCTTGGTAATGCCTGAAGTCCTCACCCCCCGCGCGGCAGAACAGCTTCTGCGGCCGCACCGCAAATCGCCCACGGCACTGGGCGCCATGCTCGAATACCTCCACGAAACCGGCAGGGGAGCGAACATCATCGGGGACGGGCAGCAGCAGGTCACGGGCATCTGCCTGGATTCCCGCGCGGTGCTGCCAGGCGACCTCTACGTGGCCGCGCCGGGCGCCAAGTTCCACGGCGCCCAGTTCGCAGCGGCGGCGGCTGAAGCCGGCGCCGCCGCGATCCTCACCGACATGGAGGGCGAAGCCACGGCCTCCGCGCTCGGCCTGCCCATGGTGTTGGTCGAAGACGTGCGCGAAGTCGTCGGTGAACTCTCGGCACTCATCTACGGGACGGACGTGAACTGCCCGGAGCTCTTCGCGCTGACCGGGACCAACGGCAAGACCACCACCACCTACATGATCCGCTCCGTGCTTCGCGCCCTGGGCCGTGAAACCGGCCTGGTGGGAACCATCGAGATCGCGGCGGGCGATACTCCGATCCCCAGCATCCTCACGACCCCCGAGGCGCCGCAGCTGCACGGGCTGATGGCCCGCATGGGGGAAATGGGTGTCAACGCCGCCGCCATGGAAGTCTCCTCGCATTCGCTGTCCTACAAGCGCGTCGACGGCCTGCGCTTCGCCGTGGCGGGGTTCACCAACCTGACCCAGGACCACCTGGACCTGCACGGGTCCATGGAGGACTACTTCCAGACCAAGGCAGCGCTCTTCGACCTCGAACGCAGCGACCGCGCCGTGATCACCATCGACGACCCCTGGGGCGTCGCCATGGCCGAGCAGGCCACGGCCGCGGTGTGGACCCTGGCCTCGGACGCCGCAAACTCCGACGCCGACTGGATCATCACCAACATCGCCCCGTCGGGCCTGGGGCACAGCTTTGAACTCCACGGCCCCAAGTCGCAGGTGCTGCGCCTGAAAACGGGCCTGCCGGGGGACTTCAACGTCTCCAACGCGGCACTGGCCGTGCTCATGGTGTTGGCCTCCGGCGTGCCGTTGGCCGAGCTGCAGGCGGCGCTTGACGCCGCAAACCCGCTCACCGTCGAGGTGCCCGGGCGCATGCAGGTCATCGCCGAGCGACCGGC
Source organism: Paeniglutamicibacter sp. NPDC012692 (assembly GCF_042901625.1). Lineage (NCBI taxonomy): Bacteria > Bacillati > Actinomycetota > Actinomycetes > Micrococcales > Micrococcaceae > Paeniglutamicibacter > Paeniglutamicibacter sp. NPDC012692. The sequence goes on along the minus strand of NZ_JBIBDE010000001.1, from coordinate 1,065,566 downwards.
ATCCATTGTTGATTTTGCCCACAACGCGGATGCCTTGGCCCGGGCCCTGGGCTCGGTCCGTTCACCGGTTCCCGGCTCCCGCGTCATCGTGGTCTTCGGGGCCACGGGGGAGCGCGACGCCACCAAGCGGCCGATCATGGGTGCCGTGGCCGCGACCCATGCCGATATCGTGATCGTCACTGACGACGACCCACACGGCGAGGAGGCCGCACCCATCCGTGAGGCGATTCTGGCCGGTGCGCGCGGGGAAATCGCCGCCAAGGGCCTGTCCAGCCAGACGCTCGAGGTCTTCCCGCGGGCCAAAGCGATTGCCGCCGCGGTTGCCATGGCGACCGAGGACGACACCATCTTGGTGGCCGGGCGCGGGCACGAGGTCTTCCAGGAAGTCATGGGCGTCAACCTGGAGCTCGACGACCGCGAAGAGCTTCGCCGTGCCCTGCTGCAGAACGGTTTCCGCCCGCTGGGCCAGGGCACCGATTCCGTTGATTCCCAGGACGAAGGGTAAAGTCCTACCTGTCATGATTGATCTTCTTTCCGCCGAAATCGCCGAAATCACGGGCGGGCGACTCACTTCCACGGCCTCTGCCGACCACCAGGTCCTCGGGGTCACCACCGACTCGCGAGAGTGCAACGAGGGCTGGCTCTTTGTGGCCAAGCCCGGCGAAGCCTCCGACGGCCACCACTTTGTGCAGGCCGCCATGGACCGCGGTGCGCTGCTGGCCCTGGCCGAGCGCGAAACGGTTGCACCCGACGGCTCGGTGCACCCGGCCGTCATCGTGCCCGACGCCGTCATCGCCATGGGCAAGATCGCTGCGGCCATCGTCGCCCGGCTCAAGGAACGCAACGGCCTGCGGGTCGTCGGCATCACCGGTTCCGCGGGCAAGACCACGACCAAGGACCTGCTCTCCGAGCTGCTGTCCACCGCGGGCCCCACGGTCGCACCCGTCGGTTCCTACAACGGCGAGGTCGGCGTTCCGCTGACCGTTTTCCGAGCCACCGAGGACACCAGGTTCCTCGTGGTGGAGATGGGCGCCACCGGCGTGGGCCACATCAACTACCTCACCGACATGGTCCACCCCGAGGTCGGGGTGGTGCTGGGCGTCGGTTCGGCACACGCGGGGGAATTCGGCGGTGTCGAGAACATCGCGATCGCCAAGGGCGAGATGGTCGAATCCCTGTCCGCCGACGGCCTTGCCGTGCTGAACCTCGACGACCCGCTGGTTGCCGCGATGGCCTCGCGCACGATCGCCCCGGTGCTGAACTTCGGCGTGCAGCGCAACGCCGACCCGGACGCCGCCGGCGTGTGGGCGCGGAACGCCGAAGTCGACGCCGACGGACACCCGGTCTTCACCCTGGTGCTGCGCGACGGCTCCGAGTTCCCTGTGCGATCGGGCCTGATCGGGCGCCACCACGTCACCAACATCCTTGCCGCCGCCGCGGTCGCCGAGTACCTCGGCGTCGAGGGCGCGCAGATCGCCGCAACGCTGCAGGGCCTGGGCCCGGCCAGCCGCTGGCGCATGGAACGCACCGAACGCGCCGACGGCGTGAGCATCATCAACGACGCCTACAACGCCAACCCGGACTCGATGCGCGCGGCCCTGGTCACGCTCGCCGAGCTGGGCCTGCCCAACGAGGCCGGCGTCGCACGCCGCACCTGGGCCGTGCTGGGCGAGATGCTCGAGCTCGGAAGCGACTCGATCCACGAGCACGACCTGCTGGGCCGCGCGGCGGTCCGCATGAACATCAAGAAGCTGCTGGTGGTGGGGCGCGGCGCCAAGGCCGCCTACAACTCGGCGGTGCTCGAGGGCAGCTGGGGCGACGAGGCGTACTTCGCCGAGGACGCCGACGCCGCCGCCGAGATCCTCAATGACAACCTGCTCCCGGGCGACATCGTGCTCTTCAAGTCGTCCAACGGTTCCGGACTGCGCCACCTGGGCGACCGGATCGCAGAAACCAACAACGGTGCCCGCACCGCGAAGGAGGGCTCGGAGCAGTGATTGCCCTAATCATGGGAGCCGGCATTTCCCTGGTCTTTACCATGGCCACCATGCCCGTATTCATCCGCCTGCTGACCAAGAAGCAGTACGGCCAGGTCGTCCGCGACGACGGGCCGACGAGCCACGCCGTGAAGTCGGGCACCCCGACCATGGGCGGCGTGATCATCGTGCTGGCCGTGATCCTGAGCTACTTCCTCACCCACGGCATCCTGACCCTCATGGGCCGGGCCACCTCCGGCGTGACGGCCAGCGGCCTGCTGGCGCTGCTGCTCTTCGCCGGCATGGGCCTGGTCGGCTTCCTTGACGACTTCATCAAGATCGCCAAGAAGCGCTCGCTGGGCCTGCGCGCCTGGGAAAAGATCGTGCTGCAGGCCGCCGTCGGCATCGCCTTCGCCGTGCTCGCGCTGAACTTCCCCAACGAGAACGGGCTCACGCCCGCGTCGACGGCGATCTCCTTCCTGCGCGACACCAACATCGACCTGGCCTTCGCCGGGCCGCTGGCGGGCCTGATCCTCTTCGTGCTCTGGTCCAACCTGATCGTCACCGGCACCACCAACGGCGTGAACCTCACCGACGGGCTCGACGGCCTGGCCGCCGGCGCCTCCATCATGGTGTTCGGCGCCTACACGCTGATCGGCATCTGGCAGAACAACCAGGCCTGCGGCCTGCCGGGGGCGGGCAACGTCTGCTACACCGTGCGCGACCCCATGGACCTGGCGCTGCTCGGCGCGATCCTCTGCGGCGCCCTGATTGGCTTCCTCTGGTGGAACGCCAAGCCCGCGAAGATCTTCATGGGCGACACCGGATCGCTGGCCATCGGCGGCGCCGTGGCCGCGTTCGCGATCCTCTCCCGCACGCAGCTGCTGCTGGTCGTGCTGGCCGGGCTGTTCGTGATGATCGCGCTGTCGGTCATCATCCAGGTCGGTTTCTTCAAGCTCTCCGGCGGCAAGCGCGTCTTCAAGATGGCGCCGCTGCAGCACCACTTCGAGCTCTCCGGCTGGGCCGAGGAGAACGTGGTGGTCCGCTTCTGGATCCTTGGCGGGCTCTTTGTCGCCGCGGGCATGGGCATCTTCTACTCCGAATGGGTCGTGGGACTGTGACAATGACCGATCTTGCCAAGCTGACCAGCTGGGAATCGGACTGGGCGGGGCTGCGCGTCGCCGTGGCCGGCCTGGGCCTGTCCGGCTTCTCCGCCGCCGACACGCTGATCGAGCTCGGTGCCCGCGTCGTCGTCGTCGACGGCGCCGACACCGAGGTCAACCGCTCGCGTGCCGACACCCTGAAGATCGTCGGCGCGACCGACGTGCTGCTGGGCGCCGCGCACACCGACACGCTTCCGCTGATCGACGGCGAACTCCCGCAGCTGGTCATCGCCTCGCCCGGGTGGAACCCGCGCCAGCCGATGCTCGCCGCGGCGGCCGAGGCCGGCATCGAGATCTGGGGCGACGTCGAGCTCGCCTGGCGCGTGCGCTCCAAGGAGGGCCGCAAGCTCGCCGAGTGGGTCGTCATCACCGGGACCAACGGCAAGACCACCACGGTGGGCATGACCGAGTCGATCTTCAAGGCCGCGGGCCTGCGCGCCATCGCCGCCGGCAACGTGGGAACCCCGATCCTGGATGCGATCCGCGACCCCGAGGGCTTCGACGTGATCGCCCTGGAGCTTTCCAGCTTCCAGCTCCACTTCACCCACACCATGTCCCCGCTGGCCTCCGTGGTGCTGAACATCGCCGAGGACCACGTGGACTGGCACGGAGGGTTCGAGAACTACAAGGCCGACAAGGCCAAGATCTACGAGCGCACCCGCGTCGCGGCGATCTACAACGCCGACGAGCGCGTGATCGAGGAAATGGTCGAAAATGCCGACGTCGTCGAGGGCTGCCGCGCCGTCGGCTTCACCACCGGCGTGCCGCAGCTGAGCATGGTCGGCGTGGTCGAGGACCTGCTGGTGGACCGCGCGTTCATCGAGGACCGCCGCAACTCGGCGGCCGAACTCGTGGCGCTGGACCAGATCGGCGAGGTCGTCCCGCGGCACACCGCCGCCAACGCCGCGGCGGCTGCCGCACTCGCCCGCGCCTACGGCGTGGAACCCGCGGCCGTCGCGCTGGGGCTGAGCGACTTCGACGCGGGGGACCACCGCATCCAGGCCGTGGCCCGCCGCGACGACGTGCTGTGGATCAACGATTCCAAGGCGACGAACCCGCACGCGGCCAGCGCCTCGCTGGGCGCCTTCGGCTCCGTGGTGTGGATCGCCGGCGGGCTTTCCAAGGGCGTCGAGTACAACGACCTCGTGAAGGCCCACGCCAAGCGGCTCAAGGCCGTGGTGGTGATCGGGACCGACACCGCGAAGCTCGTCGAGGCATTGGAACGACACGCACCGCAGGTGCCGGTGATCATGACCGCCGTGCGCGAAACTGGAGAAGAGGCAACCGGATCGGCCCACGGCTGGGCCGTGATGGCCGAGGCCGTTAACCAGGCCGCGGCCATTGCCGGGGCCGGCGACACGGTGCTCATGGCACCGGCGGCAGCCTCGATGGACCAGTTCTCCTCCTATGCACAGCGGGGCAACGCGTTTATCGACGCGGTCCGTGCACTCATGGGAGAAGACACCAAGTAGTAAGGAGCAGTCGTGAGCGGCAAAACACAGGCCCCGCGCGGCAAGGGCAGCACTGCCGGCAAGGCGGCCAAGCCCGGCCGGGGCCGTGAACCGCGCGGACTTGCCAAGTTGTTTTCGAGGATCGAAGACCCATCGCTGCGCGGTGCCCAGATCAACTACTACGTGGTCCTGGGCTGCACGCTGGCACTGACCCTGCTGGGCCTGATCATGGTGCTTTCCTCCTCCTCGGTGGAGGCGATCGCGCGGAACAAGTCGCCCTTCGACGACTTCAGGAAGCAGGCCCTGTGGGCCGTCCTGGGCCTGTTGTGCATGGCAATGCTGCAGCTGCTGCCGACCGAGAAGCTCAAGAAGCTGGCCTGGCCGGCGCTCGGTATCGCCACGGTGCTGCTGATCATGGTGCTTCTCTTCGGCGAGGAAATCTACGGCAACAAGAACTGGCTGATCATCGGGTCGTTCTCCGTGCAGCCCTCCGAATTCGCCAAGGCGACCATGGCGCTGTGGGGCGCGGCCGTCGTCGAACGCAAGGCGCACCTGATGGGCCAGTGGAAGCACGCGGTGGTTCCGCTCGTGGCGCCGTTCGGCGGATTCATGCTCCTACTGGTTATGATCGGCAAGGACCTGGGCACCGCCATGGTGCTGGCCCTGATCTTGGTGGTGGTGATGTTCGTCGGCGGGGCCCCCGCCAAGATCTTCGGCTACGGAGCGGCGGCGGCGGCCGTCGGCTTGGCCCTGGCGGTTGCCGTGGCGCCCACCCGACTGGGACGCGTCACCGCCTGGCTCTTCGGCTGCGGCGAGGCCCAGGACTACTGCTACCAGGCGCAGCAGGGAATCTACGCGTTGGCCTCCGGCGGCTGGCTGGGGGTGGGCCTGGGCCAATCGCGGCAGAAGTGGTCCCACATCCCCGAGGCGCAGAACGACTTCATCTTCGCCGTCCTCGGCGAGGAAATGGGCCTGCTCGGCACGCTCTTCGTGGTGCTGCTCTACACCATGCTCGCCGTGGCGATGTACCGCATCGCCGTGCGCTCCGAAACGATCTTCGGCCGGGCGGCCGTCAGCGGCATCATGGCCTGGATCGTCGGCCAGGCGTTCGTGAACATCGGCATGGTCATTGGCCTGCTGCCGGTCATCGGCGTCCCGCTGCCCTTCATTTCCTCGGGCGGCTCGGCTCTCCTCGCAACGTTCCTGGGCATCGGCGTCGTGCTGGCCTTCGCCCGCGAACAGCGCATGGGCAAGCAGGGGCGGGCGACCCCCGGCCTGCTCCAGGGGTACATGGCCAAGCTCCGCGGCGCCAAAGCCAACTAACCACACCGCTAGCGCGCACCACCGTTTCCCTGCGGCCCCACGGGTCCGTCACGGTGGAGCGGCGCCACAGCTTGAGAACCGAAAGTAGTACAGGCAAAACATGACTGAAGAATTGCGCGTGGTGATTGCCGGTGGCGGAACCGCCGGACACGTCTCCCCGATGATCGCGATCGCCGACGCCCTGCGCCGGATGGCGCCCGGCGCCCGGATCACCGCTGTCGGCACCGAGAGTGGCCTGGAGACCAGGCTGGTCCCGGAGTCCGGCTACGAGCTGCGCACCATCGCCAAGGTCCCGATGCCCCGGCGCCCGTCCATGGACCTGCTGAAGCTCCCCTTCCGCTTCTCCGCGGCCATCAAGGCGGCCGGCAGGATCCTCGACGACGCGAACGCACAGGCAGTGCTGGGCGTCGGCGGCTACGTCTGCACGCCCGTCTACCTGGCCGCCCGTAAGCGCAAGCTGCCGATCTTCGTCCACGAGGCCAACGCGCGCGCCGGCCTGGCAAACAAGGTCGGGGCACGCTACGCGCAGGGCGTCGGGGCGGCCTTCAGCGGCACCGGGCTTCCCGGCGCCAAGGTCGTCGGCATGCCGATGCGCGGCAACGTCGCCACCATGGACCGAGCAGCCCTGCGCGAGGGCGCCCGCGAGGCCCTCGGCCTGGCCCCCGGCGTCCCGGCACTGGTGGTGACCGGAGGCTCCTCCGGGGCCGCCTCGGTGAACGCCGCGATCGCCGGGAGCCTTCCCGCGCTGGCCGCGGCCGGGATCCAGGTCCTGCACATCACCGGGCGCGACAAGGTCGTCCTCGACGAGTCCGGCAACCCGCTGGCGGCCCCGGGCTACCGCCAGGTCGAATACGTCGACTCCATGGACCAGGCCTACGCCGCAGCGGACCTGATGGTTGCCCGCTCGGGCGCCGGAACGGTCTGCGAACTCGCCGTCGCGGGCACCCCCGCGGTGCTCGTCCCGCTGCCGATCGGCAACGGGGAGCAGCGGCTGAACGCCGCGGACCTTGTCGCCGCCGGCGGCGCGCTGCTGGTCGCCGATGCCGAGTTCACCCCGGAATACGTTGCCTCCACGGTGATCCCGCTGCTGCTGGACCAGGACGAACTGGAGCAGATGGGCAAGGCCGCCTCCAGCCAGGGGCGCAGCGATGCCGCCGAGGCCATGGCCGCAATGATTCTTGACTCACTGGGCCGCCAAACCCCTCCACGCACCGCCGTCATGGGAAGCTAGTCACATGCAGGAATTACATACTCTTGACCAACTCGGCAAAGTCCACCTCATGGGCATCGGCGGCGTGGGGGTCTCGGCCGTGGCCAGGCTCATGCTCGCCCGCGGACTGACGGTCTCCGGAACCGACGCCAAGGAACTTCCGGTGCTCGACGACCTCCGCGAGGCCGGGGCGCGCATCCACGTCGGCTACGCGGCCGAAAACCTGGGCGATGCCGACACCGTGGTGATCTCCTCGATCATCAAGGCCGGCAACCCGGAATACGACGAGGCCGTCGCCCGCGGCCTGCGGATCCTGCACCGCTCCCAGGGGCTTGCCGCGACCATGGAGGGCCACCACGTCATCACCGTGGCCGGCACCCACGGCAAGACCACGACCACCTCGCTGATCGCCTTCATGCTGCGCGAGGCCGGGATCTCCCCGACCTTTGCCATCGGCGCGAACATCGCCAGCCTGGGCTTCAACGCCGAGTACGGCGAGGGCAAGGTCTTTGTGGCCGAGGCCGACGAATCCGACGCCTCGTTCCTGAACTACCAGCCCGACGTCGTGGTGATCACCAACATCGAGGCCGACCACCTTGACCACTACGGCTCGGTCGAGGCCGTCCACGAGTCGTTCCACGCCTTCGCCTCGCTGCTGCCCGCCGACGGCTTGCTCATTTGCTGCGCCGACGACGAGGGCTCCCGCGCGCTGGCCGCCCGCATGCGGCGCGAGCGCCCGGACCTGCGCGTGCAGACGTACGGCTTCTCCGAGGACGCCGACCGTCGCCTGCTTGGCGCGCACCCGCGCGAGAACCGTTTTGCCTGCACCCTGGAATGGGGGAGCGGCCAGGAAGTCGACCTGGAACTCGCACTTCCGGGCAACCACAACCTGCTCAACGCCGCCGCAGCCTTCGCGGTGGGGCTGGACTGCGGGCTGGACCCGGAAGCCGCGGTCGAGGGCCTGGGTGCCTTCACGGGCGCCGCTCGGCGCTTCGACTTTCGCGGCGAGGCCGGCGGGGTGCGGGTCTACGACGACTACGCCCACCACCCGACCGAGGTCCTGGCGGCCCTGCGTGCAGCCCGCGCCGTGGCGGGAACCGGCGCAGTCCACGTGCTCTTCCAACCGCACCTGTTCAGCCGCACGAGGGAGTTCCACCGCGAGTTCGGCCAGGCGCTTTCGCTGGCCGACACCGCATACGTGCTGGAGATCTACCCCGCCCGGGAAACCCCGATCCCGGGCGTGACCAGCGAACTTGTCACCAAGGAGCTGGACACCGCCGGTGGCCTGGTTTCCATGGGCCAGGCCGCATCCGTGGTTGCCGCGTGCGCCAAGCCGGGCGACGTCGTCATGACGATCGGCGCCGGTGACGTCACCGAGCAAGGGAGCGCAATCCTGGCTGAATTGCGCGCGCGTCTGGGAAGCTGATGGCCGCCAAGCCCAAGCGTGCCGGCGCATCCAATGTCGTGGACCTGCCGCCCGATCCGCGGCTGCGTACGCGCAAGCGCTGGATCATCGGCACCTCGGTTGTCGCGGCCCTGATTGTTACGCTGGTGCTGGTCCTGAGTTTCTCTCCGATCCTGGCCATCAAGAACATCCAGGTCGAGGGAAACTCGCTGGTGAAGGAAAAGGAGCTCCAGCGTGCCCTGGAGCCCCTGCACGGGGTGCCGCTGGCGCGCGTGGGCACCGGCAAGGTCATGGAGCTGCTCGGCGGGCAACCGGCGGTCAAGGACGCAATCGTGCAGGCGGAGGTGCCCGACACCTTGCGAATCCAGATCATCGAACACCATCCGGTGGCGGTCCTGACCGAGGGCTCGAAGCGGTCGTTGGTGGGGTCCGAGGGGCAGGTCTTGGCGGTGCTGGGGGAGAAGGACAAGCCCAAGCTTCCCACCGTGAAGTCGAGCGCCGTGATTAAGAACCCCAAGGTGTTTTCGATGCTGACTCAAGTTCTTTCGGAACTACCGGATACACTATTGGCGACCGTGGATCACGCAACGGCCACGAGCAAGGACTTCATTGAGCTGAAGCTCAAGGACGGCACCTTGGTCATCTGGGGTAACGACCAGGAATCAACGCTGAAAATCAAGGTCCTTGAGGCGCTTTTAGGGGCGCCGAAGGACAAGGAGTCACCGATTAAGGTGTACGACATTTCCAGCCCGCAACACCCGGTGGCCCGGTAACGGTCCTCCAAACGTGTAAAACACAGAAAAATCAACGACTTTGGGGCGACACGCGGCCTTGGTCGTTGCATGTGCGAACCACGAACCATAGCGTTTTAACAGCGGTTGCTTGACATAACTATAACCTTCGAGTTGAGGGTTAACGTTGGTCCGGTTGAGCTTCCTCGGTCAGCAGCACATCGAACAAGGGAATCAGGACGTGGCAGCTCCACAGAACTACCTCGCCGTCATCAAGGTCGTCGGCATCGGCGGTGGTGGCGTCAACGCCGTCAACCGCATGATCGAAGTTGGCCTGCGAGGCGTCGAATTTATTGCAATCAACACCGATGCGCAGGCTCTGCTTATGAGTGATGCAGACGTCAAGCTCGACGTTGGACGCGAACTCACGCGTGGACTTGGCGCAGGCGCCAACCCCGATGTGGGACGCCAGGCGGCCGAAGACCACGGCGAGGAGATTGAAGAAGTACTCCGCGGAGCGGATATGGTCTTCGTGACCGCAGGCGAAGGCGGTGGCACCGGCACCGGTGGCGCACCGGTCATCGCCCGCATCGCCCGCGGCCTCGGCGCACTGACCATCGGTGTTGTCACCCGTCCGTTCACCTTCGAGGGTCGCCGCCGTGCGAACTCCGCGGAGGCCGGCATCGAAGCACTGCGCGACGAAGTCGACACCCTGATCGTGATCCCGAACGACCGTTTGCTATCGATCTCCGATCGCAACGTTTCGGTTCTTGACGCATTCCGCCAGGCCGACCAGGTGCTGCTTTCCGGCGTTCAGGGCATCACCGACCTGATCACCACCCCCGGCCTGATCAACCTTGACTTCGCCGACGTGAAGTCGGTCATGCAGGGTGCGGGTTCGGCCCTCATGGGCATCGGTTCGGCGCGCGGAGAGGACCGCGCCGTCAAGGCCGCGGAACTCGCCATCGCCTCGCCGCTGCTCGAGGCCTCCATCGACGGCGCCCACGGCGTTCTGCTCTCCATCCAGGGCGGATCGGACCTGGGCCTCTTCGAAATCAACGAAGCAGCCCGCCTGGTGCAGGAAGTTGCACACCCGGAGGCCAACATCATCTTCGGCGCCGTCATCGACGACGCCCTGGGTGACGAAGCCCGCGTCACCGTCATTGCCGCAGGCTTCGACCAGGTCGACGCGACCAGCGCACCGCAGGTGGCACTCCCGGCCCGCACCGTCCCGGCCGCACCTGCCGCGGCTCCGCAGGCTCCGTTCGTTGCACCGGCGCGCGAGGAAGCTCGCGCGGCAGTGGCAACGGTGGAGCCCGCATTCGAGGAACTCCCTGCCATCGTCGAGCCGGATCTTTCGGCGACCAACGATGACCTGGATGTCCCGGATTTCCTGAAGTAAACAAGCAAGTCACCTGATGGGGGAGTTGCCCGGCTCTATGTTGCGTTACCAATCCGCATTGGCTCCAAGCCTGCAAATTGCTTTCACTTCCATAGAACAGGGCAACCTCGCCCTCCACGTTCCGGATGACCGTGACGCCGTGCTGCTGCGGCGTCACGGTCTGGAACGAGGCCTGGGCCTGGGCGAAACACGTTTCACCTACATGGACCAGGTGCATTCGGCGGACGTCGTCTCGGTCGACGGGCCGCCGGCAGCCTCCGACATCGCCACCTGCGATGCGCTGGTGTCGCCAAGTGCGCTGGAGCCCCTGGCGGTCATGGTCGCCGACTGTGTTCCCGTCGTTTTCGCCGGCATCACCGGCTCGGGTGCGATCAGCGCCGTGGCCCATGCCGGACGCCGCGGACTCTTGGACGGAATCCTGTCCAACACGGTGGCGCGGATGGAATCCCATGGCGCCACAAGGCTCGAAGCGTGGATCGGACCGTCAATCTGCGGTTCCTGCTACGAAGTCCCGGCCCACATGGCCGAAGAATCCGAAAACCTGCGTCCCGGCATCACCTGTGCCACCCGCTGGGGCAGCACCGGCCTCGACCTGCCGGGCGAGGCCCGACGTGAGCTCGAATTGCTCGGCGTCAGCGTGACGGCAAGCGGCGTTTGCACTCTCGAGAACGAGGACTACTTCTCCTATCGGCGGGACCCGGACACCGGCCGATTGGCCGGCCTGGTCTGGTCCGGCAAGTAGGCAGTCCCGCACGATCCGGCTCCTCGACGATTGCCCGAAGCCAACCCGGGATTGCCGAAGCGGCGAAAGCCACATTGCGACACACCGACGCGAAGTCTCCGATGTACTCGGGCCCCGCCGAATGGTGCGGTAGCGTCGAATTAGCGGAGAGACTTGCGGCCGGCAAAACCGACCGCGCACGACTAAAAGGAGAAGACCATGGCTGGCGCACTGCGCAAGACAATGATCTACCTCGGACTCGCCGAAGGCGACGAGAACTTCGAGACGGAGCAGCGCGATATCGAGGCGCGTGAAGAAGTGCGCGTAGTTGAGCCTCTTCACGAGGAGCCGGTTGCCGTCCAGCCTGCTCCGACGGCACCTGTCGCACCGCGACCTGTCATTGAAAACGAATACCGGGCTCCGGTAACACCCATCAAGCGCGCGCCTTCAGCTCGGGACGAGGACGATTCATTGCGTCAGATCACCACGGTTCACCCACGTTCATACAACGATGCAAAAATCATTGGCGAGAACTTCCGTGACGGCATCCCTGTCATCATGAATGTCACGGACATGGGTGAAGCCGATGCCAAGAGACTGGTGGATTTCTCCGCCGGGCTGGTTTTCGCGCTGCACGGAAGCATCGAGCGTGTCACCAACAAGGTGTTCCTGCTCTCGCCTTCCACCGTTGAGGTCCTGGGCGAGGACAAGAAACAGTCCGAAGACCAAGCTACGTTCTTCAACCAGAGCTAGCGGCAAGGTTCGTATAAAACGTGGAGCTTATCTTCGCACTGCTCTATATGGTGCTCACCGTGTTGCAAGTCATGCTCTTGTTGCGCATCGTGCTTGACATCACCGAATCCTTTGCCCGGTCATGGCGCCCTCGCGGGCTTGCCCTGGTCGCGGTATCCATGATCGCCCGGACCACGGATCCACCCATGCGTTGGCTGCGCTCCCGCGTCAAGCCGCTCGATATCGGGGGAATCCGCCTGGATCTGGCGTTCATAATTTTGTTCCTTGTTGTTATTTTCCTGAAACTGGCTGTCGGTTCTTTGGGCCGAATGGCAGCCGTGGGTTAATGCTTCAATAGAAGCCGAAGTAGGCCGCGACCAGTGGTAACTGATGAATATTCCTGCCGGAATGTTCGTTAAATTTAGTCATTAGTGGTTCAGTCGTTATAGTGTTGACGCATTAGGCACAACGACTGCACCGGTTAGCGTGTCAATAAACGGGTAAGTGTACTCGGGCCGCACATCAGCGGTTCGGGGAGAGAACCAAGTATCGAGGTGACCAGATGGCTCTCACGCCAGAAGATGTAGTCAACAAACGATTTCAGCCAACTAAGTTCCGAGAAGGCTACGATCAGGATGAAGTTGACGATTTCCTAGACGAGATCGTTGTCGAACTACGTCGTCTGACGCAGGAGAACGATGAACTGCGTCGCCGCCTGAGCGAAGCCGGCGTTGCCGACGGAGACCTGGCTGTGCCGGCTCCCGTTGCAGCGGCGCCCGCCGCCAAGGTAGCTGAAGCCGACAAGGCCAAGGCGAAGGAAGCCGAAGCCAAGAAGGAAGAAACCCGCGCTGCGGAGGCCCCGAAGGCCGCCGAACCGGCAAAGGTTGTGGCAGCAGCTCCTGCCGCTTCGGCAACAACCGCCGAATCCGCCGCTGGCGTTCTCGCCATGGCGCAGCGCCTGCACGACGAATACGTGTCCGCCGGTGTTGAGCAGCGTGACAAGATCATTGCCGAGGCACAGGTCGAGGCCAACAGCCTTGTATCCGACGCCGAGGAGAAGAGCCGCAAGACGCTTTCCGCCCTGGAGCAGCAGAAGACTGTTCTCGAGCGCAAGGTTGAACAGCTGCGTGGCTTCGAGCGTGACTACCGTGCACGCCTGAAGACCTACATCGAGGGTCAGCTGCGCGACCTCGAGGCCAAGGGCTCCATGGATTCCCCGGAATCCAAGGACAACGGCTAATCTGCCAATCCCTGCCTCACATATTGATGGCTTAAGATTGTTGGCGGTCGGGATATCCCGACCGCCAACAATGCGTTAAAGGACATAATGGAAAACAGTTCCGTACCACCAGCGCCACAGGATTCAACGGCATCCGGAATCCTTGGTGGGCCCAAGAGGCAGTTGATACTGCTGACCACCTCACTGGCAGTGATTGCCCTGGTATTGGATCAGGTCACCAAACGCATTGTTGAAAACAACATGTACGTGGGCCAAGTGATTGACGTCTTCCCGCCGCTGCTGCGTTGGTACTTCATTCGCAACTCGGGTGCCGCCTTCTCCATGGGGGAGAGCGTGACCTGGATTTTCACCATCATCCAGGCTGCGGTACTCGTGTATGTGGCGGTGTTCCTCGTGCGCAAGATCGGTTCCCTGCGGTGGGCGTTGGCCCTGGGTGGCCTGATGGGTGGCGTTGCCGGAAACCTGACGGACCGGCTCTTCCGGCCACCGTCCTTCGGCCACGGCCATGTCGTGGATTTCATCGCCCTGCCAAACTTTGCGATCTTCAATGTCGCCGACATGTTCATCGTCTGTTCCATGATCGGCATTTGCCTGCTCCTTTTCATGGGCAAGGAAGTCGACGGCAAGCAGGTCGAGCACGCCAAGAAGACGAAGCGTCCCAACACGGCCGAACCCGAAGCGCAGGGTAACGAATGAGCGAGGGGCGGGAAGAAGCCTTCCTGGTCGAACCCGACGATGCAAAAATCCGCTTGGACGCGTTCCTCGCGGAACGGCTGGGAGTTTCGCGTTCGCAAGCCGCGCTGCTCTGCGCCGAGGGCAACGTGAAGGCCGGTGGCAAGGTCGTTGGCAAATCGCGCAAGACCATCGCCGGCGAACAGATCGACGTTTACCTCCCGGTTCGGCCGGACCCACTAGAAATCAGGGTAGAACTCGTGGAAGACCTCAAGATCATTGCCGATGACGAAGACTACGTTGTCATCGACAAGCCCGTCGGCGTTGCCGCACACCCTTCCCCGGGATGGGTCGGCCCCACCGTCGTGGGCGCCTTGATTGCTGCCGGCTACCGGATTTCCACGTCCGGATCCGCCGAGCGCCAGGGCATCGTGCACCGACTGGATGTCGGGACGAGCGGCCTGATGGTCGTGGCGAAAACCGAGCGGGCCTACACGGCGCTGAAGCGTGCTTTCAAGGAACGCACCCCCAAGAAGATCTACCACGCGGTGGTCCAGGGGTTGCCCGAACCGCTGCAGGGCACGATCGATGCCCCGCTGGGCCGCCACCCGGGCCACGACTGGAAGTTCGCCGTACTTGAAGACGGCCGCGATTCCGTCACGCACTACAAGGTCCTTGAAGCCTTCGGCCGGGCCTCGCTCGTTGAGGTGACACTCGAAACGGGCCGGACCCACCAAATCCGCGTGCACTTCAGCGCGTTCCGCCATCCTTGTGTCGGAGACCAGACCTATGGTGCCGACCCCAAGCTGGCCGCGGGCCTCGGACTGACCCGCCAGTGGCTGCACGCGCAAACGCTCGGCTTCTTTCACCCGGTTTCGGGTGAATGGGTCGAGTACACCAGCGACTACCCGGTGGACCTGAACAACGCGCTCGAGATGCTGCGCGACGGCGAATTCTAGGTTGTTTTGAGTGGCACCTGTTGAAGACAACAGGTGCCACTTTTCACATCCCCGGCAAGACGCCAGCGGCAGCCAACAAGAGCGCCTAGACTGGATCGGTGGCTAGCTCTAATCGCGATGGATTCGTACACCTTCATACGCACACCGAATACTCAATGCTTGACGGTGCTGCACGTCTGACCGAACTCTTTGAAGAGACCAACCGGCTTGGGATGACCGCTCTGGCCACCACCGACCACGGTTACCTCTTCGGCGCCTTCGACTTCTGGAACAAGGCAACCCAGGCCGGCATCAAGCCGATCATCGGCATCGAGGCCTATGTGACCCCTGGTACCGCTCGCGACGACAAGACCCGCGTGAAGTGGCGCACCGACGAAAGCCAGAAGCGTGACGACGTCTCCGGCGGTGGCCTCTACACGCACATGACGTTGCTGAGCTACAACAACACCGGCATGAAGAACCTGTTCAAGGCCTCCTCCATCGCCTCCCTCGATTCCGTGTTCGGCAAGTACCCGCGCCTTGACCGCGACCTGCTCAACACCTACCACGAGGGCATCATCGCCACGACCGGCTGCCCCTCCGGCGAGGTCCAGACCAAGCTGCGTCTGGGCCAGTACGCAGAGGCCAAGGCCGCCGCCGCAGAGTTCCAGGACCTTTTCGGCAAGGAAAACTACTTCTGCGAAATCATGGACCACGGCCTGGACATCGAGCGCCGCGTGACCCAGGACCTGTTGCGCCTTGCCAAGGAACTGGACATTCCCTTGGTCGCCACCAACGATCTGCACTACACCCACGAGCATGACGCCAAGGCGCACGAGGCGCTGCTGGCCATCAACTCCGGTTCCACCCTCGACGAGCCCACCTACGACCAGGGCGGTTCGCGGTTCGCGTTCCAGGGGTCCGGCTACTACCTGAAGTCCCCGGCAGAGATGCGCCACCTCTTCAAGGAACTTCCGGATGCCTGCGACAACACGCTGCTGATCGCCGAACGCGCCGAGGTCTCCTTCGACACCAGCGCCAACTACATGCCGCGCTTCCCCTGCCCGCCGGGCGAGGACGAGACCAGCTGGCTGATCAAGGAAGTCGACAAGGGGATGCACTACCGCTACCCCAACGGTGTTCCGGAGGCCTCGCGCAAGCAGGCCGACTTCGAACTCGACGTCATCATCAAGATGGGCTTCCCCGGCTACTTCCTCGTCGTGGCCGACTTCATCAACTGGTCCAAGGACAATGGAATCCGCGTCGGGCCCGGACGTGGTTCGGGCGCCGGTTCCATGGTTGCCTACGCGATGCGCATTACCGACCTGGACCCGCTGGTCCACGGGCTGATCTTCGAACGCTTCCTGAACCCGGAACGTGTCTCCATGCCCGACTTCGACGTCGACTTCGATGATCGTCGCCGCTCGGAGGTCATCAGGTACGTGACCGAAAAGTATGGCGACGAACGCGTGTCGATGATCGTGACCTACGGGTCTATCAAGACCAAACAGGCGCTGAAGGACTCCTCGCGTGTGCTTGGCTACCCCTTCTCCATGGGTGAATCCCTGACCAAGGCGCTGCCTCCAGCCGTCATGGCCAAGGACATCCCGCTCAACGACATCGAGGACCCCAAATCCAAGCGGTACTCCGAGGCCGGGGACTTCCGCCAGCTGGTCGCCACCGACCCCGAGGCCGCGCGCGTTTTCGAAACCGCGAAGGGCATCGAGGGGCTGAAGCGCCAGTGGGGCGTGCACGCCGCCGGCGTCATCATGAGCTCCGACCCGATCATCGACGTCATCCCGATCATGCGCCGCATCCAGGACGGCCAGGTCATCACGCAGTTCGACTACCCGACCTGTGAAGGCCTGGGGCTGATCAAGATGGACTTCCTGGGATTGCGAAACCTCACCATCATTTCCGACGCCCTGGAAAACATGAAGGCGAACCAGGGCATCGACCTGGACCTGGAGCGCCTGGAACTCGACGATGCCGGCGCCTACGAATTGATGGCCCGGGGCGACACCCTGGGCGTGTTCCAGCTCGATGGCGGGCCCATGCGCTCGCTGCTCAAGCTCATGCGCCCGGACAACTTCGAAGACATCTCAGCTGTGCTCGCGCTGTACCGCCCGGGCCCGATGGGCGCGAACTCGCACAACAACTACGCGTTGCGCAAGAACAAGCTCCAGGAAGAAACGCCGATCCACCCGACCCTGGAGGAACCGCTGCGGGAGATCCTGGGCGGGACCTACGGCCTGATCGTGTACCAGGAGCAGGTCATGTCCATTGCGCAGAAGCTGGCCGGCTTCTCGCTGGGCCAGGCAGACATCCTGCGCCGCGCCATGGGCAAGAAGAAGAAATCCGAGCTGGACAAGCAGTTCGCCGGATTCTCCCAGGGCATGGTCGACAACGGGTTCACCATGGAAGCCGTCAAGGCCCTCTGGGACATCCTGCTGCCCTTCTCCGACTACGCCTTCAACAAGGCGCACTCTGCGGCCTACGGCGTCATTTCCTACTGGACCGCGTACCTCAAGGCCCACTACCCGTCCGAGTACATGGCGGCGCTGCTGACCTCCGTGGCGGACGACAAGGACAAGACGGCCATGTACCTGAACGAATGCCGCCACATGGGCATCACAGTTCTGGCCCCGGACGTCAACGAGTCGGCGCTGAACTTCACCCCTGTGGGCAAGGACATCCGCTTCGGCATGGGCGCGATCCGCAATGTCGGCGCCAACGTCATCAACGCCATGGTCGAGGCACGCAAGGAAAAGGGCAACTTCGAGAACTTCTCGGACTTCCTGCAGAAGGTCCCGGCAGTGGTCTGCAACAAGCGAACCATCGAATCGCTGATCAAGGCCGGCGCCTTCGACTCCATGGGCCACGCGCGCCGTGCCCTGGTGGCGATCCACGAAGAAGCCGTCGACTCGGTCATCGCGGTCAAGCGCAACGAGGCGGCCAACCAGTTCGACCTCTTCAGCGCGTTCGACGACCCGTCGGTCGCCTCGGGCATGACGGTCTCGGTTCCGGACATGCCGGACTGGGAGAAGAAGGACAAGCTCGCGTTCGAGCGCGACATGCTCGGCCTGTACGTCTCGGACCACCCGCTCAAGGGCCTGGGCGGCCTTCTGGAGCAGAACGCCGACATGTCCGTCACCCAGGTGCTCTCCGACGACGGCCCGCAGGACGGTCACACGGTCACGATCTGCGGCATGATCACCTCGCTGCAGCGCCGGATCGCCAAGAAGTCGGGCAACCCGTACGCCCGCTGCGAGATCGAGGACCTGTCAGGCTCCATGGAGACGATGTTCTTCGGCAACGCCTACGCGCCGATCGCCAACGTGCTGGCCGAGGACTTGATCGTCGTGGTCAAGGGCCGGGTGCAGAAGCGCGACGACGGGTCGATCACGCTCAACGCCCAGGAACTCACGGTGCCCGAGATCCGCGAGGACGGTGAAAGCGGTCCCGTGGTGATCTCCATGGCCGCGCACAAGGCCACCGAGGACGTGGTCATGGCGCTCGGCGACGTGCTGCGTGTGCACCAGGGAACCACCGAGGTGCGTGTGAAGCTGCACGGCAGCCGCGGCACCTCGCTGATGCGCCTGGGCATGGAGTACCGGGTCAACCCCAACTCGGCTCTCTTCGGGGACCTGAAGGTGCTGCTCGGCCCGACCTGCCTGGACGGCTAAGGCCAGGCCCAGCCCGAGGCATGCGAAAGGCGCCCGAGCGGTCCACCCGGTTTACGGGGGGACTACTCGGGCGCCTTCGCGTATGCCGGGGCCAGGGCGGGGTAGAAATCGTCCCACCTCACGGATTCGACGTCGCCGCCCTCCAGGTGCACCAGCAGCCGCTGCAGGTAGTACTCCCAACCCGGCCCGATGGTGCTTGGGTCGTCAGTCGGCCCGAGCTCATGGATGAACGTGACCTTCTTCGTTCCCGGTCGACCCGAAAGCTCCATGCCAAGAACCCATGCCCCTTGTTCGGTCTCGACGGTCACAAAGAAATAGTAGGGCGGCCTGCACCGGAGGACCTGCACGCTCCCGGCCGCCGCTTCCAAGCCCTCTTCGAGGAAGGCGAACCGCAGGTCGCCGCGGTCCGTGTTCCCGCGCAGGATCCCCACCCAGGCGCGGAGGCCCTCGGCGGTGGTGGAGGCTTCCCAGATGTCAGGGATGTCGTACTCCGAATCGAGTTCGATGACGATGCTCCGGGCGCCGGTGCGAAACCAAATCTCGACGCCGCCGTGGGCCTCTGTCATGGGATTTCCCTCCGCCGAAGGCAGGGTCCTACTCCGACGCCCTCGTGTATGCCGGGGCCAGGGCGGGGTAGTAGTCGTCCCACTTGACCGACTCGACATCGCCGCCCTCGAGCGAAACGATCGCCCGCTGGACGTAGTACTCCCAGCCCGGCCCGATGGTGCTCGGATCGTCGGTCATGCCGAGGTCATGGATGAAGCGGATCGTGCTCACCCCGTCCTGCCGGGACAGTTCGAGCCCGAGGTTCCACGCGCCGTACTCGCTGTCCGTGGTGAAGGAGAGCTCGTGCGGCGCCCTGCAACGGTGGATCACCAGGTTCGCGGGCGATGCTTCCTGTCCGCCCTCGACCATGGAAAACTGCAGGTCGCCCGCTTCGCGACTTCCGCGAAGGACCCCCACCCAGGGCTCGAGGCCCTTCGGGGTGGTGAATGCGTCCCAGATTTTCTCAAGATCGAACGCGACCTTGCGTTCGATCGCGATGCGCAGTCCGGTCGGCGATGGCTCGAATCCGCCATGTGGCTGTGGCATGTGGTTCCCCTTCTGATGTGTGTGTTCGTGCTGGTTGCAGACTATGGCACCGGGATGCGCCGGGGGAAGCATGCCGGAACCCGGGGAGTGTCGCTTTGATTGTTAAGGGGGAGGTGCGGGCTTTTCGCGGTGCCGGCCCGCCGACCCTATAAACTGGTGCGGTGACTAGCAACGCCAGCCCCCAGACCTTTTCCGCGCTCCAAGACCTAGATCTGCGGGGTGCCGCACTGGACCATGCGAGCCTCAAGGCGGTGCTGCCGAGGCCCGAGCTCAACTTCGCCACGGCCGCCGAGGCCGTCGAGGGCATCATCACCCGTGTGCGCACCGAGGGATTCGCCGCCCTGAGCGACCTGGCCGAACGCTTCGACGGCGTCACCCAGACCCACACCCGGGTCCCGGCCGAGGCCATGGTCCGCGCCCTGGAGGAACTGGACCCCAAGGTCCGTGCCGGGCTCGAGGAATCCATCGCCCGTGCCCGCACCTTTGCCGCGGAACAGGTCCCGGGGAGCAGCGAGGTCCGCTACGCCACCGGTGCGACGGTGACCCAGCGCTGGGTTCCCGTCCGTCGCGTGGGCCTGTACGTTCCCGGCGGCCTGGCCGTGTACCCCAGCTCCGTGATCATGAATGCGGTTCCCGCCCTGGCCGCGGGGGTCGGCTCGTTGGCCATCGCCTCGCCGCCGCAGAAGGAATTCGGCGGACTGCCGCACCCCACCATCCTGGCCGCCGCGCAGCTGCTGGGCGTGGAGGAGGTCCACGCCATGGGCGGGGCCCAGGCCATCGCGGCACTTGCCTACGGCGTGCCGGTTGCCGAGGGCGAGGACCCCGAACTGGCCATCGAGCCGGTCGACGTTGTCACCGGACCCGGCAACCTCTTTGTCGCAACCGCGAAGCGCCTGGTCAAGGGCGTTGTCGGGATCGATGCCGAGGCGGGACCCACCGAAATCGCGATCCTGGCCGATGCGACGGCAAACCCCGGCTACATCGCAGCCGACATGATTTCCCAGGCCGAGCACGACCCGAACGCCGCGGCCGTGCTGGTCACCGATTCCCCGGAATTGGCGCAGTCCGTGCGCGAGGCGTTGGAAATCCAGTGCAACACCACCAAGCACTCGGAGCGGGTGCGCGTCGCCCTGGGCGGAAACCAGTCCGCTGTGATCCTGGTCGACGACCTGGAATCCGGCATCGCCGTGTGCAACGTGTACGCAGCCGAGCACCTGGAAATCCACACGCAGGATGCCCCCGCCGTTGCCGGGCGCATCACCGCTGCCGGTGCCGTCTTCGTCGGTTCGCACTCGCCAGTGAGCCTCGGCGACTACTGCGCCGGGTCCAACCACGTGCTGCCGACCAGCGGAACCGCGGCCTTCGCCTCGGGCCTGAATGTGAATACGTTCCTGAAGGCAATCCAGGTCATCGACTACGATCGCGCCGCGCTGAGCGAGGTGGCCGGGCACGTGATTGCCCTCGCGAACGCCGAAGACCTGCCCGCGCACGGCGACGCCGTCGCGATTCGTTTCGACAACGCCTGAAAATCATCGGCCGTCAGCGCGCCAAAGTGACGCAAGCCACTACATATGGTAATGACAATGTTGTGATTAGGCTATATGTGGTTCTAAACTGAAGCGAAGCACTCATGTGTTTCGCAAAGTTCCCAAAGAATGGAGTGCCGTGTACTGCCCATATTGCCGGCATACCGATTCGCGTGTCGTAGATAGCCGGCTCACCGACGATGGCACCGCAATTCGCCGCCGCCGCCAATGCGCAGCCTGCGGACGCAGATTCACCACCGCCGAAACCACGAGCCTGAACGTGCTCAAGCGTTCGGGCGTCGCCGAACCGTTCAGCCGGGCCAAGGTCATCAACGGCGTGCGCAAGGCCTGCCAGGGCCGTCCCGTCACCGACGATGACCTGGCGGTGCTTGCCCAGGAGGTCGAGGAGACCGTACGCTCCAGCGGGGCCGCGGAAATCGACGCACACCAGGTGGGGCTGGCCATCCTGGCGCCGCTCCAGCGCCTGGACGAGGTGGCGTACCTGCGGTTCGCCAGCGTCTACCAGGGCTTCGAGTCGCTTGAGGACTTCGAGCAGGCCATCGACAAGCTGCGGCGCGAACGCGAAGAACGCCCGACGGGCAAGCAGCGTCCGCTGAGCGCCAAATAGCATCATCGGGACCACCGAAAACGGGTGGTGTTCCGGGGCAACAAGCCCGGGAACACCACCCGTTTCGCGTATGTACGACTAGCTGGCGAGCTGCTCGGAAATCACCGACTGCAGGGCCGAACCGACGATCCCGGCGTTGTTCTTCGAGGAAGCGACAACGATCGGGGCATTGACCGAAATCTTCGGAAGGTAGTCGTCGGCCCGCTTCGAGATGCCGCCGCCAATCACAAAGAGGCTGGGGGAGAGCAGGAACTCCGTGTGGGTGAAGAACCGCTGCAGGCGCTCCGCGTACTCGTCCCAGGACAGGTCGTCGCGTTCGCGCGCCGAGGCCGAGGCCTTGGTTTCGGCAACGGCCGAGTCGATTTCCAGGTGTCCCAGTTCGACGTTGGGAACCAGTACGCCGTTGTGGATCAGGGCCGAGCCGATGCCGGTGCCCAGCGTGATGAGCAGGACCGTTCCGTCGACTCCGCGTCCGGCGCCGTAGCGGACCTCGGCCAAGCCTGCGGCGTCCGCGTCGTTCATGACGTGGACGGGCCGGCCCAGCCGTTCGGTGAGCAGTGAATCGACGTCCGTGCCGATCCAGGACTTGTCCACGTTGGCGGCCGAGCGGGCCACGCCGTGGTGGATGATCGCCGGGAAAGTGACGCCCACCGGGGTGGTTGCGGCCGGAGCGCCCTCGCGGGAGGAAAGCTCCTCGACGATCTGGGCCACGACCTCCGCGACAGCGGCCGGCGTGGCGGGCTGGGGGGTGTCGATCCGGAAACGGTCACCAATCAACTTGCCACGGGTCAGGTCGACGATGCCGCCCTTGATGCCCGTGCCGCCGATGTCGATTCCGATGGCAACGGTTGCTGGATCCTGCGCGTTTTTAGACATGCTGTTATTCAGGTTCTCTCTCGTGCGGGAAAGGTCCTGCCGTTAGGGCAGGGTGAGGATTTCGGCCCCGTCCTCATTGACGAGCAGAGTGTGTTCAAACTGTGCGGTGCGTTTGCGGTCCTTGGTGGTGGCGGTCCAGCCGTCCTCCCACATGTCCCATTCGATGGTTCCCAGCGTCAGCATGGGCTCGATGGTGAACGTCATGCCCGGTTCGATGAGCCTGTTGTAGGCAGGTGCGGCATCGTAGTGCGGGATGATCAGACCGGTGTGGAAGGATTCCCCGACGCCGTGGCCCGTGAAGTCCCGAACCACACCATAGCCGAATCTTTTCGCGTATGCCGAAATAGTACGGCCGATTACGTTTATTTCGCGGCCAGGCATGACCGACTTGATGGCGCGGCGCAGCGATTCCTCGGTGCGTTCAACCAGCAGGCGCGATTCCTCGTCGACGTCCCCGGCCATGAACATGGCATTGGTGTCGCCGTGGACCCCGCCGATGAAGGCGGTGATGTCGATGTTGATGATGTCGCCATCCTCGACCACGGTGCTGTCCGGGATCCCGTGGCAGATGACCTCGTTGATCGAAGCGCACAGCGACTTGGGGAAGCCTCGGTAGCCCAGCGTGGAGGGGTAGGCGTTGTGGTCGAGCAGGAACTCGTGCCCGATGCGGTCCAGTTCGTCGGTTGTCACGCCGGGAACCACCGCCTTGCCGACCTCGGCCAGCGCCTGCGCCGCGATCTTCGAGGCGATGCGCATCTTGGCGATGACCTCCGGGCTGCGGATTTCCGATGCGTCGGACTTCCGCGGTGCCGGGCGGCCGACGTACTCGGGCCGCTGGATCGATGCGGGGACGGGGCGCTGTGGGGTCTGGACGCCGGGCTTCAGGGACCCGACTGGTGCTGTTGACGCAAGAGGCATAACGCCTATTCTAGCCGTGCACCCAAGCCCCGGGCGCATGGGTCCGGTGTGGACCGTTCAGGCGTGCGGCCCGGGGCTGTAGGGTGGGCATTACCCACGCAAGACAGAGCCAATGGAAGGCGGACAGCCAGATGAGCAAGGAACTCCCGGGTGAGGGCGAATACTGGTTCAACATCGTCACGGGGCAGGTCGAATCCGGCCCGCAGGCGGACTGGTCACAGCTGCTGGGCCCCTACAACTCGCGCGCCGAGGCCGAGCAGGCCATGACCAAGGTGCGCGAGCGCAACGAACAATGGGACGCGGAAGACGCGGCCGAGGACGAGGACTAGCCTCTAGTTCTCGAACTCGTGCTCGGGCGCCGGGAACGATCCGGAAACGACGTCCTGGTGGTAGGCGGTGGCGGCCTGCGAAACGATGGAGCGCAGGTCGGCATACTTCTTCACGAAGCGTGCGCTCTTGCCGCCGCCCAGCCCGAGCATGTCCTGCCACACCAGGACCTGGCCGGTGGTGACGGGGCCCGCTCCGATGCCGACCGTTGGCACGTGCAATGCTTCGTCGACGCGGCGGGCGGTCTCGGTGGGAACCATTTCCATCAGGACGGCGAAGGCGCCGGCGGCCTCCAACGCCTGGGCGTCTGCGATCAGCGCGCCCGCGGCGTCACCGCGACCCTGGACCCGGTAGCCGCCCAGTGCGTGCTCCGACTGCGGGGTAAAGCCGATGTGCGCCATCACCGGGATGCCCGCGGCAACCAGGGCCCGCACGTGCGGCGCGAAGTAGGTGCCGCCCTCGATCTTCACGGCATGCACCCCGCCTTCCTTCATCAGGCGAACGGCCGAGGTCACGGCCTGCTCGGGGGAGACCTCGTAGGAGCCGAAGGGAAGGTCACAGACCACCAGGGCGCGCTTGACGCCGGAGGTCACGGCCTTGGCAAAAACGATCATCTCGTCGAGGGTGATCGGCAGGGTGGAGGAATACCCCACGACGGTGTTGGCGGCCGAATCCCCGACCAGCAGGACCTCGATCCCGGACTCGTCGAAGATGCCGGCCATCATCGTGTCGTATGCGGTGAGCATCGCAAACTTCCGCCCCTCGGCCTTGGCCGTTTGCAGGTGGTGGACGCGGACGCGCCCGGCCGGGGCCTGCGCGGCGGGGGTGGAGTTTGCGGGGACTGGGGGATGAGCACTCATGGGCAAGAGACTAATGCACATTCCCCAAACACGTAGCACCGTGTCATGTAGGGAAAACCGTATAAAGTGATGGAGGCGGCACTTTCCGCCCCCAAATAAAGACGTTGTGGAAGGAACCCGCCGTGGATCGCCAGCAGGAATTCGTCCTCCGAACCATCGAAGAGCGTGACGTGCGCTTTGTTCGCCTGTGGTTCACCGATGTGGTGGGTTCGCTGAAGTCGGTGGCCCTGGCCCCGGCCGAGGTCGAGGGCGCCTTCGAGGAGGGCCTGGGCTTCGATGGATCCTCCATCGAAGGACTATCACGCATATACGAATCCGATATGCTCCTGCAGCCGGATCCGGCCACCTTCCAGATCCTGCCGTGGCGCGGGGAAACCGAACCCACCTCCCGCATGTTCTGCGACATCCTCACCCCGGACGGACTGCCGGCGGCCGCCGACTCCCGCCACGTGCTCAAGCGCCAGCTGGCCGTTGCCTCGGAGATGGGTTTCACCTGCTACACCCACCCGGAGATCGAGTTCTACCTGCTCAAGTCATCGGAGATCGGGGCCGACGGCTACCCGGTGCCGGTCGACCGCGGCGGCTACTTCGACCACGTCACCGGCGGCGTCGCACAGGACTTCCGCCGCACCGCGGTGACGATGCTCGAGGCCGTCGGCATCTCCGTGGAATTCAGCCACCACGAGAACGGCCCCGGACAGAACGAAATCGACCTGCGCTACGCCGATGCGTTGCAGACGGCCGACAACGTGATGACCTTCCGCACCGTCATCAAGGAGGTGGCGATCCAGCAGGGCATCTACGCGACGTTCATGCCCAAGCCGTTCTCCGACGAACCAGGCTCCGGAATGCACACCCACTTCTCCCTCTTCGAGGGCGACACCAACGCCTTCTTCGAGGCCGGGCGCGAATTCCAGCTTTCGGACACCGCACGCCAGTTCATTGCCGGCATCCTGCGCCACGCGCCGGAATTCACCGCCGTGACCAACCAGTTCGTGAACTCCTACAAGCGCCTGTGGGGCGGCGGCGAGGCCCCGAGCCACAGGTCCTGGGGCCACAACAACCGTTCGGCGCTGGTCCGCGTCCCGCTGTACAAGCCGGGCAAGGGCCAGAGCGCCCGCGTGGAATACCGCGGCATCGACTCGGCCACGAACCCGTACCTGGCATACGCCTGCCTGCTCGGTGCCGGCCTGAAGGGCATCCAGGAGGGCTACGAGCTCGAGCCGCAGGCCGAGGACGACGTCTGGGGCTTGAGCAGCGCGGAGCGCCGCGCATCCGGCCACGACCCGCTGCCCGGTTCGCTGCACGACGCCATCCGCGCCATGGAGGAATCCGAGCTGGTGGCCGACATCCTCGGCGAACAGGTCTTCAACTCCTTCCTGCGCAACAAGCGCGACGAGTGGGAAGCGTACCGCCAGAACGTGAGCCCGTTCGAGCTTCGCCGTTACCTCGGGATCCTCTAGGAGCAATACGTGAATCCCACACGGCGGCTCATCTCCGCCGGCTTTGACGACCTCGAACGTGCCAAGCGGTTCCTGGCGGCCGAGGAACTCTCCGGGGTCGACCTCAAGGAACTCGTCGGGAACCTGGCCAACGCCGCGGACCCCGACCTGGCGCTGCTGTCCCTGGTCAGGCTGATCCCGCACGCCCCGGCCGCGGTGAAGCTGGTGGAGAACCCGCGCACGGCCCCGGGCCTGCTGCGCGTGCTCGGCGCCTCCGACGCCCTGGCCGGCTTCATGATCCGCGAGCCCGGGGCGCTGTCCGTGTTCGAGCAGGTGCCCGACGCGCACATCAAGGGGTGCGCCGCCGGAGACCTGCGGGAACAGCTCCTGCGGGCCGTCGGCGCGGACCCGGAATCGGCCGCCGCGCCGGTGGCCACGCTGTCCGGCCCCGAGGGCTACCGTGCGCTGCGTGTCGCCTACCGCCGGGCCCTGCTGTCGCTGGCGCACCGCGACCTCGGCGCGGCCAACGCGCTGGACGCGATGCCGGTGGTGGGCCGCGAGCTCGCTGACCTGGCCGCCGCGGCCATCGAGGCGGCGCTGGCCGTCAGCCGGGTCGAGGCCGCCGAGCGCTTTGCCGCCGAGGACGTTGCCGCCGTGCGGCTGGCCGTGATCGGCATGGGCAAGTGCGGTGCCCGCGAACTGAACTACGTCTCGGACGTCGACGTCATCTACGTGCACGCGAGCGAAGGACTCGACGAACAGCTCGCCTCAAGCATCGCGGCGGTGCTGGCGGCGGGCATCTCCCGCGCCATCGACTCCACGGGACCGGAGCCGGGACTGTGGGAGGTCGATGCAAACCTGCGCCCGGAGGGCAAGGACGGCGCGCTCTCGCGCACCCTCGAATCCCACGCCGCCTACTACAAGCGCTGGGCCGCCTCCTGGGAATTCCAGGCTCTGCTCAAGGCGCGCGCCATCGCCGGTGACGCCGAGCTGGGGGCCGACTACGAGGCCATGGCCGCGCCGCTGATCTGGTCCTCCTCCGAGCGGGCGGGCTTCGTCGAATCGGTGCAGGGCATGCGCCGCCGCGTCACCGCCAACATCAAGCCGGAGGAACTCTCGCGGCAGCTCAAGCTGGGCCCCGGCGGCCTGCGGGACGTGGAATTCACCGTCCAGCTGCTGCAGCTGGTGCACGGCCGGGTCGACGAATCCCTGCGCGTGCGCACCACCACCACGGCCATCGGCGCGCTGAGCCGGGCCGGTTACATCGGCCGCGACGACGCCGAGAGCTTCGACGGCTCCTACCGTTTCCTGCGCGTGCTCGAGCACCGCATCCAGCTCGTCAACCTGCGCCGCACGCACCTGATGCCGCAAAGGGAGTCGGGCCAGCGGGTGCTTGCCCGCGGGGTGCGCTCGATGCTGGGCGTGGAACTTGCGACCGCGGCGAAGCTGCTGGAGCGCTGGGGCGAAACCAAGCGCGAGGTCCGCAAGCTGCACGAGCGGATCTTCTACCGCCCGCTGCTGAGCACCTCCGCCAACCTCTCCCGCGACGAGGTCCGCCTGAGCCCGGAGGCGGCCCAGGCCCGCCTGCGAGCCCTGGGCTACGTCGACCCCAAGGCCGCAATGCGCCACATCGACGCGCTCACCGGCGGGGTGCGTCGCCGGGCCGCCCTGCAGCGCCAACTGCTGCCGGTGCTGCTGGGCTGGATCGCCGAGGGCGTGGACCCGGACGCCGGCCTGCTGGGCTTCAGGCGGCTGAGCGAATCGCTGGGGGAGTCCCACTGGTACCTGGGCATGCTGCGCGACTCGAACGCGGCGGCCGAACGCCTGTGCAAGATCCTCTCCAACTCCCGGTTCATCACCGACCTGCTGGAGGTCTCCCCGGAATCGACGGCCTGGCTGGGCTCCGACAAGGACCTGCAGCCGCTGTCCTTCGAGGCCCTGTGGGCGGAGATTTCCTCCAAGCTCAAGCGCAACCTCGGCACCGACCCTGCCATCCGGCTCATCCGGGTGATCCGCCGGCGCGAGATGCTGCGCATCGCGCTGGCCGACGGCGCGGAGGTCATCGACCAGGACGGGGTGGGCCGCGCGCTGGCGGACAACGACCGGGCCGCGGTGCTCGGCACCCTGCGGGTGGCGCAGAACCTCGAGTTCGAGACGACCGAGCAGCTGTGCGAGGTGCTGGTTGTCGCCATGGGGCGCCAGGGCGGCCGCGAGATCGGCTACTGCTCGGATGCAGATGTCATGTTCGTGCAGCGGCCGCTCGAGGGGGCCGACCCGCAGGCCGCCCAGGAACAGGCGCTGCGCATCGTCACCTCGCTCGGTTCCTTCCTGGCCAAGCCCATGTCCCCGGCGATCCAGGCCGAGCCGCGGCTCGAGGTCGACGCGAAGCTGCGCCCCGAGGGGCAGAGCGGACCGCTGGTGCGTTCGTTCGACGCCTACCAGGAGTACTACAAGCGGTGGGTCCACGTCTGGGAACGCCAGGCCCTGCTGCGTGCCGCGCCCATGGCCGGATCCGACGAGCTGGCCGAGGACTTCATGGCCTTGGCCGACGAGGTGCGCTACGAGGAGCCGATCGGGGAGGACCAAGTCCGGGAGATCCGCCGGATCAAGGCACGGGTGGAGGCCGAGCGGCTGCCGCGCGGCGCCGATCCGGCCCGCCACCTCAAGCTGGGCCGCGGCTCGCTCAGCGACGTCGAATGGCTGGTCCAGCTGATCCAGCTGCAGCATGCGGCAACCATTCCCGCGCTGCGCACCACCTCGACGCGGCCCGCGCTGCATGCGATCGCCGAGGCCGGCATCATTCCGGCGGAGGACGTCCAGATCCTCGACCACGCCTGGGCCCTGGCCACCAGGATCCGCAGCGCGGGGGTGATCTGCACGGGCCGGGTGACGGACGTGCTGCCGCATTCCTGGCGGGACATGGAAGCCGTCGCCCGCTGGTGCGGGTACTCGCCGGGGGAGGCCGCGGTGATGGAGGACGACTACCTCAAGGCCACCCGGCGTGCGCGACAAGTTTTTGAGCGACATTTTTACGCCTTCGAGGACTAAAACGCCGAAACCCGGGGCATAGTAAGTAGCAGCAAACACCACTGCCACTTCGAAAGGTAGGCACCCCTGCCATGCATATCACCCGAGCCGAAATGGACGACCTGGTCGAACGCGAGGCGGCAAAGGCCGCGGCCACGGCAAACGGGCGCAGCGCCGTGGCGGTGCTCAAGGACGGGCGGCTGCGCCACACGTTGATCACCCTGACGGCCGGATCCAGCCTGAACGAGCACCCCAAGCCGGAGTCCGCGACGCTGCTGGTGTTGCGCGGCAGCATCGTCGTCAGCTGGGAGGGGCAATCCACGGCCATCGCCCACGGCGGGCTGTTCGTCCTCCCCGACGCGCTTCACGATGTCGTGGCGGAGTCCGACAGCTCGTTCCTGCTCACCACCATTGCGGACCTGCCGAGGACCGGGGAGGTCTAGCCGTGTCCGTGCTCGTTGCGCTGGCGGCAGGAGGGATGTACTCGAACAACGACGAGGACGGCGCGCAGGTCGCCTACAAGATCCTCGGAAACGGGACCCTGGCCGTGCTCGTGAAGCCGGTCGGCGGCGAGCTGACGATCCTGCGCGAGTTCTCGCCCGCGGGATATGCCTGGGTCGAAGGGAAGCGTTTCCTGGGCGACGTCGACAGACTGGCGGGATCCGACGGGATCGTCCTGTTCGGCTGAGCCCCGCCGTGGACGGAAACGACTGGGTTTGGAAACGCCCGATGCGACGAAAGGGAGCCAACGACGATTGTCGTTGGCTCCCTTTCATGCGGGCCAGGTCCCGGTTGCAGCTATGGACTGACTAGCAGCCGTAGTACAGCTCGAACTCGTACGGGTTCGGGCGCAGCGACAGCGGCTTGATCTCGTGTTCGCGCTTGTATTCGATCCAGGTGCGGATCAGGTCCTCGGTGAAGACATCGCCCTCAAGCAGGAAGTCGAAGTCGTTTTCCAGGGCCAGCAGGGCTTCCTCGAGCGAGCTCGGGGCAACCTGGATGTCCTTGGCTTCCTCGGCCGGGAGCTCGTAGAGGTCCTTGTCGATCGGGTCTGCCGGCTCGATGCGGTTCTTGATGCCGTCGAGGCCTGCCATCAGCTGGGCGGCGAAGGCCAGGTATGGGTTCGAGGCTGCGTCCGGTGCGCGGAATTCGATGCGCTTGGCCTTCGGGTTCGAACCGGTGATCGGGATGCGGATACCGGCCGAGCGGTTGCCCTGCGAGTAAACCATGTTGACCGGGGCTTCGAAGCCCTTGACCAGGCGGCGGTAGGAGTTCACCGTCGGGTTGGTGAAGGCGAGGACGGCCGAGGCGTGCTTCAGCAGGCCGCCGATGTACCAGCGAGCCATGTCCGAGAGGCCGGCGTAGCCCTTCTCGTCGTAGAACAGCGGAACGCCGTTGGCCCAGAGCGACTGGTGGCAGTGCATGCCCGAGCCGTTGTCACCGAAGATCGGCTTCGGCATGAAGGTTGCGGACTTGCCCCAGGCGTCGGCCACGTTCTTGACGATGTACTTGAACTTCAGGATGTCATCGGCCGAGTGGGTCAGCGTGTTGAACTTGTAGTTGATCTCGGCCTGGCCGGCTGCGCCAACCTCGTGGTGGCTGCGCTCGACCTCAAGGCCGGCGGCCTCGAGCTCAAGGCAGATGGCGTCGCGGAGGTCGGCCTGCTTGTCGGTCGGGGAGACCGGGAAGTAACCGCCCTTGAAGGGGGTCTTGTAGCCCTGGTTGCCGCCCTCTTCCTTCTTGCCGGTGTTCCAAGGTGCCTCGACGGAATCGACCTTGTAGAAGGAGCCCTGCGGCTTGGATTCGTACTGCACGTTGTCGAAGATGAAGAATTCGGCTTCGGGTGCGAAGAATGCGGTGTCGGCAATGCCGGTCGAGGTCAGGTAGGCCTCTGCACGCTCGGCAACGCCGCGCGGGTCGCGGTGGTACGGCTCGCCGGTGCGCGGGTTCACGATCGAGAAGTTGAACGCCAGGGTCTTTTCCAGGCGGAACGGATCAACGAAGCCCGAAGTCACGTCCGGGATCAGCTGCATGTCGGAGTCGGCGATGCCGGCGAAGCCGCGGATCGAGGAACCGTCGAAGAGCTGGCCGTTGAGGAAGAAGTCAGCGTCGACCGTGCGGGCCGGGACGTTGAAGTGCTGCTGAACGCCGGGGAGGTCCGTGAAACGGATATCGACGAACTTGACGTCTTCTTCGGCAATGTATGCCATGACTTCTTCTGGACTCTTGAACATAGTCAGGGGCTCCTGTGTGGTTTCATCTGGGTGCGGCTGGGGCTGCCGTGGAAGGGAAAACGCCGGGTCTTGCCTTCCTTCGTTATCAACCATAGACCGTTGCCGTTACTCTACTGTGTCTCGATTGTTTCAAGTACGTTACACGGACATGGATTTCACCATCGGGTGCATGAGATGGATCACACCGCCGCTCGGCGGTGTGGCGTGTCTGGCCCGGAAGGCCTTGGAAACCGGGGCTCCGGCGCGCGAGTTGGCGCACCCCGGTAGTCTGGTAGATGTGGAAAGAAAAGATTTTGGCTCGTGGCTCGAGGGCCCGCCGCAACTGAGTAACCAGGAATGGCCAGGCAAGCGACTCGGTCGTCCCGAGAGCGGACCGGGCTCCGTGGCACGGATCGGACGGCGCGTAGGCGCCCTGCTGGTTGACTGGGGAATCGCGATGCTGATTTCGCTGGTCTTCTTCAAGGCAGACACGACGGCGAACCTGGTGATCTTTGCCGCGATGCAGATGCTCTTCGTAGGGGTCACCGGGCATTCCATCGGCCACCGGATCTTCGGGATGCAGGTCCAGGGCATGGACGGGAGCGCGGTGAAACCGCTGACCGGAATCATCCGGACCTTGCTGATCTGCCTGGTGATCCCGCCGCTGCTGAGTGATTCCGACCAGCGCGGCTACCATGACCGGCTGGGCAAGACGATTCTCGTACGTATCTAGTTCGGCATCGTGCCGGGCTGGAAATAGTTAAATGAGTGAGGGGCTGGAACCAACTTGGTTCCAGCCCCTCACTCATTTCGCAAGTGCTGTTCTTTAGCGTCCGCGGCGATCCGGGCGGGCCCGGTTCGGGTCGATCCCCTTGGGGATCGGCAAGCGAGCGCTGCCCAGGGTGCTCAGTCGCTTGTCAACGGCGCTGATCTCCAGCTTGGTGATCGACTTGGGAAGCTTCTTCATCGCCTTGCCGACCTCGGCCAAAGGAACCTGTCCTTCGTCGCTACCGGCGTTGATGACGTGGATCGGGACGTTGGGAAGAACGCGGTTCATGCGCTTGCGCTCGGCGTCAACCAGCGTGCGAACGCGCGTGGTCGGCCCCTCGGTCACAAGTACAACGCCTGCGCGACCGATGCCCAGGAAGACCAGGTCCTTCGTGCGCGGGTTTACCGCGACGGGCTCGTCCTTCAGGATCCAGCCACGGCGAAGCACGCTCATGGCCGCACCGGCAGCGCCGGGACGTCCCTCGAGCTGCTTGAACGCGGCCTTTTCGGCGCGGCGGGAAAGAATCATCGTTGCAGCCAACAATGCCAGCGGGATCGAGATGAGAAGCGCGGTGATCCAGTTCTTGATCAGCAGGCCAACAACGAGGCCCACCACCATCACGCCAAGGGCCGCCAGGATCATCAGCCAAACGACCATCGGGTCGTTCTTGCGAGTCATCTGGAAGACCTGACCCAGCTGTTTCAGCCGGCCTGGTTCCTTAGTGGCCTTCTCGGCCTTTGGCTTGCGCGAAAAGAGTCCACGCTTTGGGCTTGCAGCCTCGCTCGAGGCATTATCGGTGTTTTTGGCCATAGTGGTTCAATTCTACGTGATGCGAAGCTGACTATGTGCCGACCAGAGACGACGCCTCCTGACGCGTGTCTCCGGAACTTTCGATGTGGGCCAGGGCTTCGGGAATTGGCAGCCCCTTCTTGCGCATTGCAGCCGCCCACAGCCGTCCTGCGCGGTAGGAAGAGCGAACCAGCGGGCCGCTCATGACGCCAAGAATGCCCATTTCCTCGGCTTCCTGCTGCAATTCCACGAATTCCTGCGGCTTGACCCAGCGTTCGACCGGGTGGTGGCGTTCGGTTGGACGCAGGTACTGGGTGATGGTCAAGAGGTCGCAGCCGGCATCCACGAGATCCTTGATGGCCTCGGTGATTTCCTCGCGGGTCTCGCCCATGCCCAGAATCAGGTTGGACTTGGTGATCATCCCGTTGGCGCGGCCCTGGGAGATGACGTCGAGCGAGCGTTCGTAACGGAAAGCAGGGCGGATGGACTTGAAGAGTCGAGGCACTGTCTCGAGGTTGTGGGCGTAGACCTCGGGAGCCGACGCACAGATTTCGTCGAGGAATTCCGGCTTGCCGGAGAAGTCGGGAATCAGCAGTTCAACGCCGGTGCCGGGGTTCAGCTGATGGATGCGGCGGACGGTCTCGGCGTAGAGCCAGGTTCCCTCGTCCTCCAGGTCATCACGGGCGACGCCGGTGACGGTTGCGTAGCGCAGGCCCATCTTCTTGACGCTCATGGCGACCTTGAAGGGTTCGGCGCGGTCGATGGCCTGTGGCTTGCCGGTGTCGATCTGGCAGAAATCGCAGCGGCGGGTGCATTCGGAGCCGCCGATGAGGAAGGTTGCTTCCTTGTCTTCCCAACATTCGAAGATGTTCGGGCAGCCCGCTTCCTCGCAGACGGTGTTCAGTCCCTCGGACTTGACGAGTTTCTTCAGGCCCACGTATTCGGGGCCGATGTTGACCTTGGCCTTGATCCAGGCTGGCTTCCGTTCAACGGGCGTTGCGGAGTTGCGCTGCTCAATGCGTAGCAGGCGGCGGCCCTCGGGTGCGGCGTTCATCGGTTGGCTCCTTCAGGTTTGGTTGATGTCAACGACACGATGGGGCTCAGCAAGACTTCGAGTTCTTTCTCGACACGGTCAATGACATCTGCTGGAGTGATGGTGGTTCCAGTTTCCACGCTGAGGCTTGTGACCCCGGCGTCGGTGATTCCACAAGGAATGATTTGTGCGTAGGGGGAGAGATCGTTGGAGCAGTTGAAGGCGAATCCATGCATGGTGACACCACGGTCTACGCGGATGCCGATGGCACCGAGCTTCCGGTCTTGAGTGCCGTCGGCGCCCAGTACCCACACGCCGCTACGGCCCTTGATGCGGGTGGCGGGAATGCCATACCCGACGGACACTCTGATCATTGCTTCCTCGAGGACCGAGACGTATTCGCGGATGCCCTTCAAGTCCAGCAAGCGGACGATTGCGTATCCGACGAGTTGTCCGGGCCCGTGCCAGGTCAGCTTTCCGCCGCGATCAACGTCAATGACGGGTGTTCCGTCCACTGGCAGGTCTTCGGGTTCCGTCAGGCGGCCTGCGGTGTACACCGCTTCGTGCTCCAGAAGGAATACCACAGGTCCGGAGTTTCCGTGCGTGACTTCCTCGTGAACGCGCCGTTGCAGTTCCCAGGCCTCGCGATAATCGACCAGCTCTGGAGCCAGGCCAATTCGTTCGAATTTGATGCTCATGGCCAATACGGTACGCCTATCGCTGACCGCCTTCGAATTCGCAATTACATGCGTCTTGTGGATAACCAAAACCAAATTTTTCTATGAAGCGTAGAACTAATGCATGGAAACGCGTGACGAACCGCAGCAACGACCGCAAATTGCCGGATATGACACCAATAGGTATCTGGGACAGGGTGGAAACGGAACAGTATGGGTTATTCAAGACACCGATTCGGGCGAGGAATTTGCCGTAAAGATCATCGGATATGACGAATCGTTGCGACGGATTGGTGCCGGCGGCTTGGATCTGCGTCATGAATTCCTGGTGCACGAGCACGGCATCGTTGATACCTCCGAAGGCCCGGGAATCTTGATGGAGTATTGCCCTGCCGGCAGCGCAGCCGCGGTGGTTTCGGCCCGGGGACCGCTAAGCGTTGGGGAGGTTTTGACGGTGATTGCACCGATTGCCGAGACCCTGCAGTTTCTTCACGAACAGGGGTTGACCCATGGCGACGTTAGCCCGCGAAACATCCTGTTCACTGCCGAAGGGAAACCCAAACTAAGTGACTTTGGAACCCATTCGATCCGTGGCGAAACTCCTGAAGATTATGGGACAAACGGATTCTGTGCCCCTGAAGTTGCTCGGCTCGCCGAACCCGGTGAACTTGAACCGGCCCGTGACGTCTATGCTTTGGCCGCATGTACGTGGTACCTCCTGACCGGACGGGCGCCGGCCCCGGAAACAAACCGGATCCCCATTGGGGCGATGGTCCCGGAGGTGAACGACGATCTCGCGATCCTGCTTGAGGACGGGCTGGCTGTCGACCCGTTGCGGCGCCCCAGCGCAGGGCAGTTCGCGCGCCGAATCTTTTCCGGTGGTGCCCCGAGCGCCGTGGAACTTGGCGCGGCAGTCGAACCGGAGGCGCTCAGGCACATGATTACCACGTGGCAGTCGCCTCAAAAAAGAGCATTGTTCGCACGCTTCAAGCGGGCCAAAACAGGGGAGACGCAAGCCAAAAGCGTCACAAAGCGGCGACGCCGAGAACGGGTTGCGCGAAAGCCAGCGAACAAGCCACCGGATTCGCCGACCCCGTCGGGGACGCGCCCTCCGACTAGCCTCCGCCCCAAAGACAGCAGGGGAGTGCGCGAAGCGCATGCGCATCGGATCCAGTCGCTGGCGGGTGGAAGGCGAAAGTTGGTGGCTGTCGGCCTGCTCGGGGTGTTGGTGGTCATATCCGGAGCTGTTCTTGCGCAGTCGTTAGACATCCCTGCGTCCCAAGCCGATGCCCACGGTATCGAGCCCCCGGTCGCTGCCTTGCCGGTGCCGGAAGCGAACGCCCCGGACGGGAAGCATCAGGGATTCGGCAACGAACGCGACGACATACTCTTGGCCGCCGCGGACCTGACGCTGCGGCGGGATCGGATGTTGATGGAGGGCGACGCAAAGGCGCTCAAAGCGATTCACATGCCAGGCTCGCCTTCGATGACCCGTGACAGCGAAATTCTGGCTCTCATGAAGCGAAACGAACTGAAGCTCGAATCCTTGCAAACATCGATGGAAGATGCCTCCGTTGTGGCCATCGGCACGAATGAAAGTGCGTTCGTGGAGGCAACCAGCACTCAAGGCGGATACAGGTACGTGGACGGTTCAGGAAAGGCCGTCATCACCGCAAGAGATCCGGAACGACAGCCCGTGCGTCTTGAACTGCGCCGGAACAAGGGGAAATGGAAAATCTGGGACGTCCGTTCGATGCCATGAGGGTCGGCCCTGACGGGGCACGGCAAAGCGGGTGCCGGTGGTTCGGACACTTGCTCGCTGCGAACCAGCAACACCCGCTAGTGGCTATGCCAGACGTGCATCCAGGGTGATGGAAGGAACCGCGGCCAGGGCCGCAGACACGGGACAGCCCTCTTTGGCTGCGTGGGCCAATTTTTGGAATTCCCCGTCGTCGAGGCCCGGAACCGTGGCCACCAGCGTCAAACGAATTTCACTGATCCTCGCCCCGTTGCTGGTGTCGAAATCGACTTCCGCCGTGGTCACAAGCTTTTCGGCAACGTGGCCCGAGTCCTTCAGCATGCCGCTGAGCGCCATGCAGTAGCAGGAGGCATGGGCGGCGGCGATGAGTTCCTCAGGGCTGGTCTTGCCCTCAGCGACCTCGGCGCGTGCCCGCCAGGTCACGGGGAAGGTTCCGATACCCGAGGTTTCAAACGTGGTTTCCCCGGCGCCCGAGACCAAATCCCCGGTCCAGACGGTGTTTGCGCTTCGTGTTACTGCCATGGTGACAACTCCTTGGATTTACAGAGGAATCGAAGCTTGCGCTCCATGTGCCATCCTATGGCCGAGCACCTGCAACCGAAAGGGAGATTGCCGGGTGTGTGCGGGATGTCCAAAGCTGACGGTCGCCGTTTGCCGCTCGTTGCAATGCCGATGTCAAGGAGCGCGTATCCACGGTTAAACGCCGTTGCGGTGTGCGCCAAAAGGCACACACCGCAACGGATCATGCGTCGTATCGGGGGATTAGACCCAGAGAACGGCTACGGCGATCGCGATCAACGCGGTGCCGCCGGTGCCGTGGGCAAGCCCGGTCGGAACCGGCAGGCCGTTCTTGATCTTCTTGCGACCCAACAGGGCCGCGACGAAGACGCCGATAGCCAGCAGGAGCTTGACGGCAATCTTGATGTGGTTCAGCTCGGCATTCTGCATCTCGGCCAAGCCGACGAGCAGCAGGCCGGTCACCAGCTGGGCGATGGAACCGTACCACTGCCATACGTTGACGGTAGGCGTCTTGAAGTTGGCCAGCCAGCCGCCGAAGATCGCCGCTGCACCCAAAATGTGCAGGAATACGAGGAATGCATGCAAAAAGGTCATGTCCATAGCCTAATCGAAATTCGACGTCGCGTAGAACTTCGAACGCATGAAAGTGTCCGATGACATGGTGGTACGACTCGGGGCGGCACTCCGTGATGGAGTGCCGCCCCGAGTGGCGAAGCCCTAGGTCTTAGAGACCGAGGTCGGCTGCGAAGGCGCCTTCCTCAAGGCGTGCCTTCAGCGTCTGCAGGAAGCGACCTGCATCGGCGCCGTCGACCAGACGGTGATCGTAGGTCAGCGACAGGTACATCATGTGGCGGATGGCAATGGTGTCATCGCCATCGGCGTTGGTGACCACGACTGCGCGCTTGACGATCGCACCGGTGCCCAGGATGGCTACCTGCGGCTGGTTGATGATCGGGGTGTCGAACAGTGCGCCAACCGAACCGATGTTGGTGATCGAGAAGGTTCCGCCCGAGAGCTCGTCCGGACCGATCTTGTTGGTGCGGGTGCGGTTTGCAACGTCTGCGATCTTGCCGGCCAGGCCGGCCAGGTTCAGGTCGCCTGCGTTGGAAATAACCGGAACCAGCAGGCCCTTGTCGGTGTCTACTGCAATCGCCAGGTGTTCGGCGTTGTGGTAGGTGATTTCCTGGGTGTCTTCGTTGTACTCGGCGTTCAGCTTCGGGTGCTGCTTCAGCGCTTCGGCAACGGCCTTGGCGATGAACGGCAGGAAGGTGAGCTTGGTGCCGTTGGTTGCCGCGAAGGCATCCTTGGCCGAGTTGCGCAGCTTGAAGATGCGGGTCATGTCGACCTCGTGCACCTGGGTCAGCTGGGTGGAGATATCCAGGGACTCGCGCATGCGGCGGGCGATGACCTGGCGGATGCGCGGAGCCTTGGCAACTGTGCCGCGCAGCGAGGAAGCCACGACGGGTGCTGCTGCTGCGGCCGGGGCTGCAACAGGTGCTGCCGCTGCCGGAGCGGAAGCGGTCTTGGCTGCGGCAGCGGCGTCGATGACATCCTGCTTGCGGATGCGTCCGCCAACGCCGGTGCCGGTCACGGTGGCCAGGTCGACACCGTTCTGGTTTGCCAGGCGGCGAACCAGCGGGGTGACGTAGCCGTCGTTGCCTGCGGCTGCTGCGGGTGCAGCGGCAACAGGAGCGGCCGGTGCGGCAACCGGTGCTGCAGGGGCAGCAACAGGTGCCGGTGCGGCTACGGGGGCCGGAGCGGCGACAGGAGCCGGAGCAGCAACCGGAGCTGCTGCCGGGGCCGGAGCTGCAACCGGAGCGGCCGGTGCGGCTGCGCCTGCTGCGCCGATGATTGCCAGGATCGAGCCGACTTCGGCGGTCTCGTCTTCGGCAACGCGGATTTCCAGCAGGGTGCCTGCAACCGGCGAAGGAACCTCGGTGTCGACCTTGTCGGTGGAAACCTCGAGCAACGGCTCGTCAACTGCAACATCGTCGCCGACGGCCTTCAGCCAGCGGGTGACGGTGCCTTCGGTGACGGATTCGCCCAATGCCGGAAGGGTGATCTCGGTGCCCGATGCCGGTGCGGCGGGGGCGGCCGGTGCTGCCGGGGCAGCCTCTGCAACCGGAGCCGGTGCGGCTACCGGGGCCGGAGCCTCAACAGCTGCGGGTGCCTCGGCAACCGGGGCAGCGGCGGAACCCGAGCCGTCGCCGATGCGAACCAGAGCGGCTCCAACATCAGCGGTTTCGTCTTCTGCGACGAGGATCTCTTCGATGACGCCGGCAACCGGCGAAGGGATCTCGGTGTCGACCTTGTCGGTCGAAACTTCCAGCAACGGCTCGTCGACCTCAACGCGGTCGCCGACCTGCTTGAGCCAGCGCGTAACGGTGCCTTCGGTGACACTTTCACCCAAAGCGGGCAAGTTCACGGTTTCAGACATCTTGTTCCCGTTCTCCTAAAAACTAAATTTTGTGTGCGAGAGATCCGCGGGTTTCCCGCACATCTCGTGGGAGGCGTTGCCTCCGAGTTTAGTGCACCGCGCACGCGAGCCTTTCGGTCGCGTGCACGGAGCAGCAAATGTGACTAACCGTGCAGCGGCTTGCCGGCCAAGGCCATTGCGGCCTCGCCGAGCGATTCGTTCTGCGTCGGGTGTGCGTGGATGAGCTGTGCGACGTCCTCCGGGTAGGCTTCCCAGTTCACGATGAGCTGTGCTTCACCGATCTGCTCGCCGATGCGGCCGCCGATGCCGTGAACGCCGACGATCGGGCCGTTCTTGACGCGGACCATCTTGATCAGGCCGGAAGTGCCCAGGATGGAGGACTTGCCATTGCCGGCCAGGTTGTACTCGGTGACCTCGATCTGGTCGGCGCCGAACTTTTCCTTGGCAGCAGGCTCCGAGTAGCCAACTGAAGCGATTTCCGGTTCGCAGAAGGTGACCTTCGGGATGTTGATGTCCTCGACGACAACCGGGTTCAGGCCGGCGATCTCTTCGGCGACGAAGATGCCGTGCTGGTAGCCGCGGTGTGCAAGCTGGACGCCCGGGACGATGTCGCCGATGGCGAAGATGTTGCCCACTCCGGTGTGGCAGCGCTCGTTGATGAGCACGAAGCCGCGGTCCATCGGGATGCCCTGCTCTTCGTAGCCCAGGCCGGCGGTGACCGGGCCACGGCCAACTGCAACCAGGACGATGTCCGCTTCGAGGACCTTGCCGTCTGCGAGGAAGACCTTGACGCCGTTGGCGTCCTGCTCGACCTTTTCGAAGAAGACGCCGGTGTTGAACTTGATGCCGCGCTTCTTGAAGGCGCGCTCCAGGTTCTTGATGATCGAGGGATCTTCGTTCGGAACCAGGGAAGGCAGGCCTTCAACGATGGTCACGTCGACGCCGAAGGACTTCCACACGGAAGCGAATTCAACGCCGATGACGCCGCCGCCGAGCACGATGGCGCTCTTCGGAAGGGTGTCCATGTTCAGCGCTTCGGTGCTGGTGAGGACGCGCCCGCCGATTTCCAGGCCGAAGGTCTTCGACTCGGAACCCGTGGCAAGGATGATGTTCTTGCCCTTGTAGGCAACACCGTCAACGTCGATGGTGTCCTGGGACACCAGGCGGCCGTTACCTTCGATAACGGTGACCTTCTTCATCTTCAGCAGACCCGACAGGCCCTTGTGCTTGCCGGCGACAATGCCGTCCTTGTAGCTGCGCACGGCGCCGAGGTCGATGGACTCAAGCGTGGTGTTGATGCCGTACTTGGCACCTTCGCGAGCGTTTTCGGCCAGTTCGGCCGAGTGCAGGTACGCCTTGGTCGGGATGCAACCGGTGTGCAGGCAGGTGCCACCGAGCTTGGCCTTCTCAATCAAGCCGACGGTGAAACCCAGCTGGACGGCGCGCAATGCTGCCGAGTAGCCGGCGGAACCGCCACCGAGAATGAGGATGTCGAATTCTTGCGTTGCTGCCGATTCGGCCACGTGAACGCTCCCTCGTTATGAGTTGTGGCCAACGTGGTGGTCGGCCATGGTGTGTGGGGGGGGGGTGTTTCCCCGCGCCCGTGATGCGGGCGCGACGAAACTGTAATGCAAGTGATCTATCAGAATTACCTTAGCCCCATGAAACGGACTCGGCCACATGCCGTGATACACATTGCCGTCAACTGTGACGGGTTACACAACGCCGGGGTGAAGCGGAAAAGTTCCGGAAAAACCCCGGCGTCGTGCACGCCTCGTCCATGGGGGCGGGCGGGACTACTTTCCTGCGGCCATTTCCTCGGCGAACGTCACCAGGGTGCGCACCGAGGAGCCCGTGGCGTTCTTGTGGGTGTAACCGAACGCAGCGGCCTCGTTGAAGGCCGGTCCGGCGATGTCCATGTGGGCCCACGGGATCTTCACGCCGTCGACCTCGCCGACGAATTCGTTCAGGAACGCGGCGGCGGTCATCATGCCACCCATGCGTTCACCAA
Organism: Paeniglutamicibacter sp. NPDC012692; assembly: GCF_042901625.1. Classification (NCBI taxonomy): domain Bacteria; kingdom Bacillati; phylum Actinomycetota; class Actinomycetes; order Micrococcales; family Micrococcaceae; genus Paeniglutamicibacter; species Paeniglutamicibacter sp. NPDC012692. Next base: position 1,024,013 of record NZ_JBIBDE010000001.1, on the reverse strand, counting down.
TGTTGGCCAGGTCCGCGACCTGCGAGTCGATGCTCGGGCGCAGTTCCTCGGGAATCGGCATGGCCCAAGCGGCCTCCCCGGCACGGTCCGCGGCGGCAACCACCGAATCGCGCAGCGCCTCGTCGCCCATGACGCCCGCGGTGCGCACACCCAGGGCCACGACCTGGGCACCGGTCAGCGTGGCGACGTCGATGATGGCGTCCGGCTTCTCGGCACTGGCCGCAACCAGGCCGTCGGCCATGACCAAGCGGCCCTCGGCGTCGGTGTTCAGCACCTCGACGGTCTTGCCGCCGAACATGGTGATGACGTCGCCCGGACGGGTCGAGCCGCCGCCTGGCATGTTCTCCGCAAGGCACAGCCATGCGGTGACCTTCACCGGAAGGCCCAGCTCGGCGATGGCGACGATGGCCTGGTGGATCGTCGCGGCGCCTGCCATGTCGTTCTTCATGGCGTGCATGCCCAGCGCGGGCTTGATGGAGATTCCGCCTGTGTCGAAGGTGATGCCCTTGCCGACGAGGGCCAGGTGCTTGGATGCCTTGGCGGGGGAGTACTCGACCTTGACCAGGCGCGGGCCCCGGTCCGAGCCGCGTCCCACGCCCATCAGGCCGCCATAGCCGTCCTTTTCCAGCTTCTTGTCGTCGATGATGGTGACCTTCAGGGCGAGGCCCTTGGCGGTGTCCTTGACTGCCTGGGCGAAGGACTCCGGGTACAGGACGTTCGGGGCGGTGTTGACCAGGTCTCGGGTTGCGCGCACGGCGCGGCCGATGACGGCCGCGCGCTTCAGTGCGGCGGGCAGCGTCTTGTCTGCAGAGGCGGCGGTGGCGATGACGGCCTCGCTCAGCGGCTGCTTCTTGGCCGGGGTCGAGCGGTGGTTGGAGAAGTCGTAGGCACCCATGGCGATGCCCTCGGCGACGGCTTCGGCCTGGGCGACCGTCGCGGCCGGCAAGGCGAACAGCACGGTGGAGGTGCCGGCAAGCTGGCGGGTCGCCGAGCCGGCGGCGCGACGCAGCGCCTCTTCGGTCAGGGTGGATTCCTCGAAGTCGCCCAGGCCGATGAAGGCGAAGAGCTCGGCCTTGGTTTCGGCGGTTGCCGGCAGGAGGGTCAGCTCGTCTGCGGCTCCGCTGGCATTGAGCAGGCTCAGGGAAGCCTCCAGTGACTCGGTCACCTTCGGGCTGAACGGCGATGCCACCAGCGTCGGACCGTCGGTGCCCTTGACGACACCAAGGACCAGGGCGCCGGCGCCGATGCGCTTGATGTCGGTGGAAACGGCGGTCAGCTTGAGATCGCTTGAGTTGATCACGAAACGATTCCTCTTCGGTAGATTCTGTGGGTGCAGTGAAAGTACGTGTACCTCGGGGGTGCGCCATCGGTGCCGGGCCCCAAGGTCTTTGGTGGCCCCATTGCCGATTGGGCTTTACCGATCGTATCCCTGAGACGGAGCACACACCGCATTTGATCCCGAGTCGGCCTAGAATTGAGGGTGGTCACGGGAAGAAATCACGCACTCCCTTGGTTGACCCCTCTGTAACGGGAACCGATCCGATCTGGTCGAGTCCCCACGTCCACTCCTGTTGGGTTCGGGTGTTTGCTTGCGCACTGTCCAGGCGCATGCCCCGTGACATCGGAGAACGCCAAGACAGCAACCTGAAAGGAGCAGTGGCAATGCTTGAATACCAATCCCTGGTCCGGTTCGAAGACGTCGACCTGGATGCCCTGGAACTTCAAGGCCTCGACCTGCTGATCGGAATGCGCGGCCACACCGATGCGGGCCATGTTGCCTCACAGGTGCGCACCGAATTGCTTGACTCGCTCAACCCCCGGCTGATCGCCTCCTTCGACACCGACCAGCTGATCAACTACCGCGAGCGCCGGCCCCAGATTTCCTTCCTCGGCGACCACTTTGCCGCCTACCAGCCGCCGCGCCTGGAGCTTTACCTGCTCACCGATGGGCTGGAGCAGGACTTCCTTTTCCTTACCGGGCCCGAACCGGACCTTGCCTGGGAGCGGGTGTCGCGGGCGGTGGTCGCACTGGTCGAGGCGCTGAACGTCCGCCTGACGGTTTCCTTCGGCGCAGTGCCGATGCCCGTCCCGCACACGCGCCAGATGGGTGTCACCGCGCACGGAAACCGCAAGGACATCATCGAGGGCATTTCCACCTGGTCGCCCACCGCCGAGCTCCCGGCCAGCATGGTCAACCTCGTTGAGGTGCGGCTGACCGAGGCCTCGCGCGACGCGGTCGGCTACTCGATGCATGTTCCGCACTACCTTTCCGAAGCCGAGTACCCGCAGGTTGCCGTCGGGGCGCTGGAATACGTCGGCGCCGCCATGGGCCTGGGCCTGCCCACCGACAGGCTGCGCGAGGCGGGCCGCCGGCTTGAGGGGCAGATTGCCGAGCAGGTTGCGGGCAGCCCCGAGGTGCAGAAAATGGTGGCGGGCTTCGAGGAGCGGTTCGACCAGCACGTCCCCGAGACCGAACGGCGCTCGCTGCTGGTGAGCCTCGATGCCGAAGTTCCCGACGGGGACGAATTGGCGATGGCGGTCGAGGCCTTCCTCTCCGGCATGGACGACCAGGGTGGCCCGGCCGCCACGGATTCCTAGTGGGCAAGCCGGCGCACCACGATTCCGCGCGAGCCTGGCTGGTCTGGGGTGCGAGCGTCGGGGCCTACCTGATCGCCGTCACCCAGCGAACCAGCTTCGGCGTCGCCGGGCTTGAGGCAACGGAGCGCTTTGACGCCTCGGCCTCCATTCTTGCAACGTTCTCCGTGGTGCAGCTTGTGGTCTACGCGGGATTGCAGATCCCGGTCGGCGTGCTGGTCGACCGTTGGGGCCCGCGCGCGATGATCACCGGCGGCGCGGCGCTGATGGTGATCGGCCAGTTGCTTCTGGCGATGGCCGACTCGGTGGGCGCGGGACTCGTCGGACGGTTCTTTGTCGGTGCCGGCGACGCGATGACGTTCGTGTCGGTGATCCGGCTGCTTCCCGTCTGGTTCTCCGGCTACCGGATCCCGATGCTCACCCAGGTCACCGGCATGGTCGGCCAACTGGGCCAGCTGCTTTCACTGATCCCCTTCGTGGCGCTGCTGCACCTGTGGAGCTGGACCCCGGCGTTCCTCTCGCTGGCGGCCTTGTCCGTCCTGGCGCTGCTGCTTGCGGTGTTCCTTGTCAGCGACGGGCCGCGCGCCGCGGGCCCGCGGCCCGTCCAGCCCAGGGTCCGCGCCCTGCTGTCGCACGCGTGGAAGGAACCCGGCACCCGATTGGGCTTCTGGACGCACTTCACCACGCAGTTCTCGGCCAACGTCTTCTTGCTGACGTGGGGCTACCCGTTCCTCGTATCGGGGCAGGGCCTGTCCCCGGAGCTTGCCTCCGGGCTGTTGTCCATCTTCGTGGTCGTTGCGATGGTCTTCGGCCCGATCCTGGGTGCAGCCGTGGCCCGTTACCCGAACCGCCGCTCAAACATCGCATTCGGCGTCATCCTCGGCATCGCGTTGAGCTGGCTCGCCGTCGTCCTGTGGCCCGGCAAGGCACCCCTTTGGATGCTGATCGTCTTGATCGTCTTCGTGGCCATCGGCGGCCCTGCCTCCATGATCGGGTTCGATTTTGCCCGCACCTTCAATCCGCAGCACGTCATCGGCACCGCCACCGGGATCGTCAACGTCGGGGGGTTCCTTGCCGCACTGGTATCCGTCTACGTGATTGGCTGGCTGCTGGATTTCCAGCAAAAGGCCGCCGGACCGGGCGCCGAGCTGTACACCCTTGACGCCTTCCGCTGGGCCATGTCATTCCAGTTCCTCGTGATCGTCATCGGTGTCGTCGGCATGTTCGTCACCAGGGGCAAGGCGCGCCGCGACCTGGCGTTGCGCGGAACAACCCTGCCAGGCGGAGCCGCCACGAGCGTTCCGGGCAACTAGCCACCGCACTGTCCCTCACAGGCCGGGTGCCCGGCCGTGGCGTCGGTTGGCGCTCCACAGCCGGCCCCGGAAGCCGGACGGCGGAGCGCGACCACGCGCACCCTGTGGTGCATGACTACTTCACCTTCGGCATCGAATTTTTCCCTGGCCAGCCCCGACGAGGTGCTCGCCTACATTCCCCACGCACTTGGTTTCTACCCGCGAAACTCGGTGGTCTTGCTGATTATGCAAAAGGCGGGACTGGCGGCCACGCTGCGCGTGGACCTGCCGGTGGGCCACCATGAACCAGCAGACGAGCGCATCTGGGTGCGCCAGCTGGTCAACCTGGTGCACAAGGTTCCGCGGGCGGACGCGGTGTTCGTCGCCTTCTACACCGATCAGTCGCCGGACAGCTCCATGGATTGGCCTCCGCGACACAAGCTGCTCCAGGCGCTTGTCACGGCCTTGATGCGCGCCGGCATCCAGGTGCGCGACGGCTGGCATGTCGGGTCCGAGCGCTGGCACAGCTACTTCTGCAGCAGCGCGGAATGCTGCCCTGCGGAGGGATTTGCGCTTCCTGACCTCGCGCTGACCGAAACCCACCTGCGCATGGTGGTTGCGGGTTCCGCACCCGAGGAGCAGCTGTGGGACGGTGGTGGAGTTGCCGATTGGCCGAACAAGGAAGCGGTTCGTGCTCAGGTGTTGGAAATGCTTGAGGGTTTTTCCGGCTCGACTTCGCGGGAACAATTCATTGATGGCTGGGCGCGCCTCCTGGATGCCGACCCTGCCGTTGCCGAGCAGAGAATGCGCGGAACCGATTCCTTGTGCGGGGAGCTGCTGGCCTCGTTGCACGACAAGACGCTCCGGGACCTGTTGCCCTATCTCGCAGGCAGGGGAGCCGGGCGTGCCATGCAGGCCTTCCACGAGGTCGCAGGAGCGGTCGACTTCGGTGAGGCATCGCAGGACTTTTCCGATTTTCTTTTGGGAACCGGTGGCGCGCAACCCGATTGGGAAAGGATGGATCGGCTCTGGTTCATCTGCCGCGACCTTTTGGGTGTGGCGGCCGGGCAGGACCATGCCGCCCTGTTGTGCCTTCTCGGTTGGCTCGAATGGGCCAAGGGCCGGGGGAGCTCGGCGCTGAACCTGCTCAAGGCGGCATTGCGGACGGATCCCGGATACAGGCTGGCGCAGCTGTTGCTGCGGTTGCTTGAAGCCGGCGAAATGCCTTCCTGGGTCGCGGACCCGGACAGGGCCTGGCACAGGAAACTTGACGGGCGGCTCAGTGCCTAGTCGCAAAGGACCTTTGTAGGGAAAATCTCCCGACAAAAATGGGGCACGGTGAATCCCCGGCCAGCCGAAACATGAGACACTGTTAACCAGCAGACCCGGTTGGGTTCGTGATCCATGGCTCTTAAGCAGTTGTCACCGGTTTTCCGGAGGGAACAAATGGCGGGAGTAAGGCGTTCTATTCCGTAGACCCTCACTCCCGGCTCGCCTATATTCGGCGGGACGCGGACTTGACAGGGTCATAGTGGTGTTACCGGTAGGTGGCATCGCGGACGAACCGTGAGAAAGGTATTTCGTGTCATCTTCTGAGACGACCACCAATGGCCAGGCTGCCGAAGCCGAAGAGCCGACAGCTGCAGCCGCCAAGGCTGCTGCACCCGCTAAGAAGGCAGCCGTTAAGCGGGCTCCGGCGAAGTCCCGTGCCAAGGCAGCAAAGGCCGACGAAGACACCGACGTCGAAGACACCGACGTTGACGTCGACGATGCCGACGACGCCCCTGCCGCACCCAAGGCAGACGAAAACTCCAAGGGCTTCGTGCTCTCTGCCGACGAGGACGATGCCCCGCAGCAGCAGGTCATGGTCGCCGGCGCAACCGCCGACCCGGTCAAGGACTACCTGAAGCAGATCGGCAAGGTCGCCCTGCTGAATGCCGAGCAGGAAGTCGATCTTGCCCTGCGCATCGAAGCCGGCTTGTTCGCACAGGAGAAGCTGCTCGCCGACGACGGCTCGATGGACAAGCGCCTGCGCTGGGACTACGAGCAGATCATCCACGACGGCAAGATCGCCAAGAACCACCTGCTCGAGGCCAACCTGCGCCTCGTGGTCTCGCTGGCCAAGCGCTACACCGGCCGCGGCATGCTCTTCCTGGACCTCATCCAGGAAGGCAACCTGGGCCTGATCCGTGCTGTCGAGAAGTTCGACTACACCAAGGGCTTCAAGTTCTCCACGTACGCCACCTGGTGGATCCGCCAGGCGATCACCCGTGCCATGGCCGACCAAGCCCGCACGATCCGCATCCCCGTCCACATGGTCGAGGTCATCAACAAGCTTGCACGCGTGCAGCGCCAGATGCTTCAGGACCTCGGTCGCGAACCAACCCCCGAGGAATTGGCCAAGGAATTGGACATGACCCCGGAAAAGGTCGTCGAGGTTCAGAAGTACGGACGCGAACCGATCTCGCTTCACACCCCTCTGGGCGAAGACGGCGACTCGGAGTTCGGCGACTTGATCGAAGACTCCGAAGCCGTTGTGCCGGCCGATGCCGTTTCCTTCACCCTGTTGCAGGAACAGCTTCACTCGGTTCTCGACACGCTCTCCGAGCGCGAGGCCGGCGTCGTGGCCATGCGCTTCGGCCTGACCGACGGACAACCGAAGACCTTGGATGAAATCGGCAAGGTTTACGGCGTGACCCGCGAGCGTATTCGCCAGATCGAGTCGAAGACGATGTCCAAGTTGCGTCACCCGTCGCGTTCGCAGGTTCTGCGCGACTACTTGGATTAAGAATCCCCGTTCGGTGCGCCGGCGGTTGTTGGGTATTTGCCCGGCAACCGCCGGCGCACCGTCGTTTAGAGCCGAATGCGGTCCAGGCGAAACAGTGGTCCGGCGTCCGGACTGATGGCTGACCGAGCTGGCTTAAGACAAAGGATGGGCCCGGCGAAATCGCCGGGCCCATCCAAAAGTCATTCGCTGTCATTTCCTGCCGGCAGCAAATGCCGACGGGACGGAAGCGGACTAGTCCTCGTCGTCGTAAACGGGCTTCTCGTAGAGTCGAGCCGTTTCGTCTTGCCATTCAATGGTCAAGGGGCGAAGCTTCGCTTCAACTGCGCGAGCGTGGTGTCCGCAGAAGTAGAGCTCGCCGCCGGAGGTCTCCAGCACCGCACGTACAAAGGCCTGTGCCCCGCAGCGGTCGCAACGATCGAGCGCATTCAGCTCTCGGGTTACCGTTGTCGTTGTCATGATGACCTCCTTCATTCGTTGTGTATCTAATAGAACCAGTAAAACTCCGGTTTTCTTCTCGATACCTCGGGCTTTCGCTCACCGCGTAGCGGAAACAAGGGTGAGCTGCGGCTCAAAGAAGTGGCGCGATCAGCGAAATGGCGGGGCTGGGCACTATTGTGGATAGCGTCGTTCCGACGTTTTTGAGGAGTACTAAAACCGTGGCCATCAGCAGTGACTACAACGCCCGACACCTATCTGTCCTGGAGGGTCTCGAGGCGGTACGCAAACGCCCGGGCATGTATATCGGTTCCACCGATTCGCGCGGCCTGATGCATTGCCTCTGGGAGATCATTGACAATTCCGTCGATGAGGCGCTGGCCGGCCACGGCCAGTCAATCAACGTCATCCTGCACCCGGATGGATCCGTGGAAATCCACGACGACGGCCGCGGCATCCCCGTGGACATCGAACCGAAGACCGGGCTCTCGGGCGTCGAGGTTGTCTTCACCAAGCTCCACGCCGGCGGCAAGTTCGGTGGCGGTTCCTACACGGCCTCAGGTGGCCTGCACGGCGTTGGCGCCTCCGTGGTGAATGCGCTTTCGGCACGACTGGACGTACAGGTGGATCGTGGCGGCAAGACCTACGGAATGCAGTTCCGCCGTGGCGAGCCCGGGCGGTTCAAGGATTCGGGCAAGGCCAAGCCGGATTCGGTCTTCGAACCGTTCTCTGATGCCTCGGTGCTCGACATCGTGGGGAAGGCCAAGCGCGGTGTCACGGGTACCCGTGTGCGCTATTGGGCGGACCGCCAGATCTTCACCCCCGACGCAAAGTTCTCCTACACCGAACTCCAGGCGCGCGCCCGGCAGACCTCTTTCCTGGTGCCGGGGCTCAAGATCACCCTCCGCGACGAACGCCGCTTGGCAGGCACCCCGGGGGAAGAAGGGGCTTTCGAGGAGGTCTTCCACCACGACGGCGGCATCTCCGAATTCGTTGACTACCTCGCCAACGATGCAGCGGTCACCGACATCTGGCGCTTCCACGGTTCGGGCACCTTCAAGGAATCGGTTCCGGTCATCGACGAATCGGGCCACAGCCGCATCACCGAGGTGGAACGCGTCTGCGACGTGGACGTGGCCCTCCGCTGGGGAATCGGCTACGAAACCACCGTTCGCTCCTTCGTGAACATCATTTCCACCCCCAAGGGCGGAACGCACCAGACAGGTTTCGAGCAGGCGCTGCTGAAGACCTTCCGCAAGGTCATCGAGGCAAACGCCCGCAAGCTGAAGGTCGGCAACGACAAGATCGAGAAAGACGACGTGAGCGCCGGCATGACCGCCGTGCTGACGGTGCGCCTGGCCGAGCCCCAATTCGAGGGGCAGACCAAGGAAATCCTGGGCACCTCAGCGGTGCGCCAAATCGTTTCCAAGGTGATCGAAAAGTCCCTCGGCGCGCAGCTGAATTCCACGGCACGCGGCGACAAGACCCAGGCCTCGATGCTGCTGGAAAAGGTCGTCAGCGAAATGAAGTCGCGTGTTTCGGCACGCGTCCACAAGGAAACCCAGCGCCGCAAGAACGCCCTGGAAACCTCCTCGCTGCCGACCAAGCTTGCGGACTGCCGCAGCACCGACGTGAAGCGCTCCGAACTGTTCATCGTCGAGGGCGACAGCGCGTTGGGCACGGCCAAGCTTGCCCGTTCTTCGGACTTCCAGGCCCTGCTGCCGATCCGCGGCAAGATCCTCAACGTGCAGAAGGCCTCGGTGGCGGACATGCTCTCCAACGCCGAATGCGCAGCCATGATCCAGGTCATCGGTGCGGGTTCTGGCCGCAGCTTCGACATTTCCGCAGCCCGCTACGGCAAGGTCGTGTTGATGACGGATGCCGATGTCGACGGTGCGCACATTCGCACACTGCTGCTCACGCTCTTCTTCCGCTACATGCGACCGATGATCGAGCACGGGCGCGTGTATGCCGCGGTTCCGCCGCTGCACCGCATCGAGGTCATCAATGCCGGGTCCAAGGCCAATGAAATGATCTACACCTATTCCGAGGCCGAGATGCACCAGGTGCTGGACGCACTTGCCGCCGAAGGAAAGCGCTACAAGGAACCCCTGCAGCGCTACAAGGGTCTGGGCGAAATGGACGCCGACCAGCTGGCCGAAACCACCATGGACCCGCGCCACCGCACGCTGCGCCGTGTAGGCCTGGCCCAGGCTGAGAGCGCCGAGCGGGTCTTCGACCTGCTGATGGGCTCGGACGTTGCACCGCGCAAGGAATTCATCATTGGTGGCGCCGAGCGCCTGGAACGTGATCGCATCGACGCATAGCATTCGGCTCCGACGAGTGTGGCGGGTCCCTTCGGGGCCCGCCACACTCGTATAGGGGTCGGCGCCGAATCGTATGGCGCAACGGCCTATTCGAAGAAGCCGGGGACGATCAACAGGGTCGTCGGCACCGCGAACAAGATGATTGCCGTTGCAATGATCAAGTTTCGCAGGGCGCTGTTCAGCGGCGGCTGGGGTGTGAGCAGGCGCCGCAGACGGCGCGAGGAGAGTTCCTCGGTGGGCCCTCCCGGCGTGCCGGTCGGTGGGGCCGCCGCGTGTTTGCCGCCTTGGTCGCCCAGTGCACCGGTTGCCACGGTGAGAAGTGCGCGAAGCAGGGTGGGGGACTGGACTTCGCGAAGTGCCGCGTCGTCGGCAAGCATTTCCACGAGCTCGTGGACCGCGGCAAGCGCGAGTCTGGACGTGGGCAGCCATGGCAGTGCGTCGTTCCATGAGGTGAACGCGAGCAAGAGCAAGTCGTGGCGCTGGTCCAAGTGGGCCCGTTCGTGGGCCATGACGGCGCGCAGCTCGTCGGGGCTGAGCTTCTGCACCAGCCCGCGCGAGAGGACCGTGACCGAACCCGAAAAGCTCGGCAGGCAATAGGCAACCGGGGTTTCGTGATCCAAGACAAGTGTGGCCGGATCCGTGGGGGACTTTTCAGAGAGCAACGACAGGATGTGCCTGTGTCGGGCGCGCTGGCGGCTGATTCGCCAGGCCGCGCGGATCAGCGTCAGTACAAGATGGAAACCCAGCAGTGCGGCGGTGCTTAGCGCGAAGATGTGCACCGGGCCGGGCGAGTTGACGTCGGGATCGCCCATGAGGAGCTTGATGCCGCCGACGGAGGCTGAAATCAGGCTGTCGCCGAGGGGGTTGAGGCCCCAAAAGAGCATGGCGCCGATCATGGAGAGGCCGCCGGCGAGTGCTATCGCCTGCCATACCACCATGGCTGCGAACGGGGATCGTGCCGTCCAGCGGGCGCGCGAAAGCGCGACGGGTATCGGCCAGGCCAAAAGGATGGCCAGACCCGCCAAGAGGTACGAGGTCAGCAGCACGATGCCCGGCTGTCGGGACTGGGATTAGGCGTTGTGCGGGGTGTCGAGCAGCTGGCGCAACGACTGTGCTTCCTCGGCGGAGATGCCGCCAATGAAGCGTGCCAGTACGGCCTCGCGGTCCATGACCGTGCCCAGTGCTTCGTTCATCAAGGCCACGGTGTGGTCCTCGCGGCTGGTGACGGAAGTGTAGCGGTGCGGGCGGATATCGCGTTCGCGCGCCACGAGCCCCTTCTTTTCCAGTCGTGCCAGAACCGTCAGGACGGTCGTGACGGCAAGTTCCTTGCCTTCGACGTCGCCGGGTGCGGCAAGCTGATCACGAAGTTCGTTGGCCGTGAGCGGGGACGTCGAGTCCCAGAGGAGATCCATTACTGCTCGTTCAAGGTCGCCAAGAGTGGCCAATCTAAGTTCCTTACGCATTCGAAACAGGGTTCTTGCGGACAACGCAAGATCCCGTGAGTGGCACGAAAGGGCCTCTCACCAACCTCAGTTTACAGTGTGGCGGCCAAATGTTCTACAGTGGGTAGAACGAACTTCTACGAGACGTAGAAAACAGTGTGTAGACTCGGAGCGTCCGAGTAGATGAGTGTTGAGAGGTTGGCCGTGGATCCCCTTGAAATCGCCAGATGGCAATTTGGAATCACCACCGTTTATCACTTCCTGATGGTCCCCCTGACCATCGGCCTCGGCCTGGTGGTGGCGGTCATGCAGACGGCCTGGCACCGCACGGGCAAGGAAGAATACCTGCGCATGACCAAGTTCTGGGGAAAGCTCTTCCTCATCAACTTCATCATGGGCGTCGCCACGGGCATCGTCCAGGAATTCCAGTTCGGCATGGCCTGGAGCGAGTACAGCCGCTTCGTTGGCGACGTCTTTGGGGCCCCGCTGGCCATGGAAGCCCTGCTGGCGTTCTTCGTCGAATCGACGTTCCTTGGACTGTGGATCTTCGGCTGGGGCCGCCTGCCCAAGCGAATCCACCTCGCAACCATTTGGTGCGCCTCGCTGGCCACAATACTCTCCGCGTACTTCATTCTCGTCGCCAACTCCTGGATGCAGCACCCGGTTGGCACCGAGATCGTCGATGGCCGCGCAACCATGACCGACGCCTGGGCCGTCTTCACCAACAACACGGCGCTGGTGACGTTCCCGCACACCATCTTCGGCGCCTTCGCCGTGGCCGGCGGATTCCTGCTCGGCATCTCCTGGTACCACCTCTACAAGCGGCGGTCCGCCGGCATCGACACCGTGGATGCGGAGGGGAAGGTCGTCGTCGGCGAGGACGCGAAGCTCGGCAAGAACCGCGACAAGGTCGACTACCAGGTTTGGATCAAGTCCCTGCGAGTTGGCGCCATCGTCGCCGTTGTGTCCTTCCTTGGCGTGGCATTCTCGGGCCACGTCCAGGCTCAGCTCATGTTTGAGCAACAGCCCATGAAGATGGCCGCCGCCGAGGCGGCCTGCCACGACGGAACCGGATTCTCGATTCTGTCCATCGGCGACCTCAGCCAGCCGGGTGCCACAACGTGCGAAGAGATGGTCGCGGTCTGGGAGATCCCGGGTCTGCTCTCCTTCCTGGCCAATGACAACTTCACCACCGAGATCAAGGGCGTCAACTCGCTCCTGCCCGAGTACCAGGCAAAGTACGGAACGCACCTGCCCAACGACCCGATGTACGGGGACCGTGCGGGGAGCGAAATCAATTACCTTCCGGTCATGGCCGTGACCTACTGGGGCTTCCGCCTGATGATCACCCTCGGCGGCCTCTCCGCGGTCGCCGCAGGCGTGGCGCTCTGGCTCACCCGCAAGGGAACCGTCCCGGCCAGCAAGTGGATCTCCCGCCTGGCGCTCTTCGGAATGCTGGCGCCCTTTGGCGCCAACTCCGCCGGCTGGATCTTCACGGAGATGGGCCGACAGCCCTTCGTGGTCGCACCCAACCCGAGCTTCGAGGGGATCGACCAGGTGTTCATGTTCACCGCCGCGGCGGTTTCCCCGGGGGTCAGCGCCGGAGAAATGCTCTTCTCGCTGGTCGCGCTCACCCTGGTCTATGCGGTGCTGCTCGTCGTTGAAGTGGTCCTGTTGACCAGGTTCATTCGCGGCGGAGTCGGCGCGGCCATGCCGGAGCTGAACGACCATCCCGACGACGGGCACAAGGACACCGATGTGCTCTCCTTCGCCTACTAACCGCACTGATTCAAGAGAGGACATTTAAGTGGACTTCCTACCCACCCTGTGGTTCATCCTGATCGCCGTGCTCTGGATCGGCTACCTTTTCCTTGAGGGTTTCGACCTGGGCGTCGGCATGCTCATGAAGACCTTCGCCAGGAACGACAAGCAGCGCCGCGTGCTGCTGAACACCGTCGGACCCGTCTGGGACGGCAACGAGGTGTGGCTGCTGACGGCCGGTGGCGCGACCTTTGCGGCCTTCCCCTACTGGTACGCCTCGCTGTTCTCCGCCCTCTATATCCCGCTGGTGCTGGTGCTCATCGCGCTGATCTTCCGCGCCGTTTCATTCGAGTACCGCGGCAAGGCGCACACCCTTGCGGCGCGGAACTTCTGGGACTGGGCCATCTGCCTGGGATCGTTCGTCGCGGCCTTCGGCATCGGCGCCATGCTGGCGCTGAGCACCACGGGCCTGCCGCTGAATGCCAACGGCGACCGCGTCGGCGGCGCCTTCGCCTGGTTCAACATGTATGCGGTGCTCGGCGGGCTCGGCGTGGTCGCCTTCTGCCTGATCCACGCGCTGGCCTTCCTGACCCTGAAAACCGACGGGGAGATCCGTGTTCGCGCCCGCAGGCTGCTGGGCCGGTGGCTGCCGGTGGCCCTGCTGCCGCTTGCCGGTTGGGCGATTGCCGTGGTGGTGCTCAACCGCAGCGGGATCGCGCTGGTGCCCCTGGCGCTTGCGGTGGTTGCGCTGGTCTTCGCATGGTTCAGCGCCCTCAAGCACCGCGAGGGACGGGCGTTCATCGGCCTGGGGCTCTTCCTGGTCATGGGAGTTGCCACGATCTTCATGGCCGCGTACCCGAACGTGCTGCCCTCGACGATCGATGCCGCCTACAACCTGACGGTGTCCAACGCATCCTCGACCCCGTACACGCTCAAGCTCATGAGCATCGTTGCGGCGTTCGGCGTGCCGCTGGTGCTGGCCTACCAGGGCTGGACGTACTGGGTGTTCCGCAAACGCATCACCGAGTCGCACATCCCCGAAGCGCACGTCGTCACCTCCATCGTCTAGCCGGACCCCGGCCGGCCGCGTAGAAAGCAAGACACCAGTCCCATGAAACCAGTATTGCCCGCAGGAACCGGATCACGTTTGGTGCTGGCGCTGCTCGCCGGGCTGGCGGCCCTCAAGACCGTCGGATTGATTGTGATCGCCGATGCCCTGGCCACGGCCATCGGCCAACTGGCGGGCGCCGGCGGCGCGGATGTCCAAAGGCTGCTGGCCATGGGGCTGGCCGGTGCGCTGCTGCGCGCCGGTTCGGTGTGGGGAACCCAGTTCGCCGCACGGCGTGCCGGGTTGGGCGCCAAGGAGAAGCTGCGAGGGCAGCTCTTGGCCGCCGGGCTGTCCGGGCGGGGCGCGGGATCCGCATCCCGCCCGGAGCATGGGGCCCTTGCCGCGCTGGCCAGCCGCGGGCTGGACGGGCTGGACAACTACTACACGAAGTACCTGCCGGCGGTCGTCGCGGCAACGGTCATCCCGCTCATGGTCGTGGTCCGGGTGCTGGTCGCCGACTGGGTTTCCGCACTGATCATCGTGCTGACCCTGCCGCTGGTGCCGGTCTTCATGATCCTCATCGGACTGCACACCCAGGACAGGGTCAAGGCCGCGGCCGCGGGCCTTGACCGGCTGTCCAACCAGCTTCTGGAACTGGCCCAGGGACTTCCGGCACTGATCGGGCTGCGCCGGGCCAGGGGCAAGGGCCGCGCCCTGGCCCAGGTCTCGGAGGGGTACCGGGAGAGCAGTATGAAAACGCTGCGCACCGCGTTCCTCTCCGGCCTGGCGCTGGAGCTGATCGCCACCATTTCCGTGGCCGTCGTCGCCGTTTTCATCGGCGTGCGGCTTGTCTACGGGCACATGGGCCTCGAGGCAGGACTGCTGGCCCTGATCCTGGCCCCCGAGGCATACCTGCCGCTGCGCGAGCTCGGCGCCGCCTACCATGCGTCCGAGGACGGGGTCGAGGCCCTGGAGCGCAGCGAGAAGTTCGTCGACGGCGGCACCCGGGAACCCGGCAGCGCCCCGGTGCAGCTGCCGTCCCGCGGCAACGTGCTGGAGATCCGCAACCTGACGGTGAACCACGCGGGCCGCAGCGAACCGGTCCTGCACAACGTGGACCTCGACCTGCCGGCGGGGCAGTCCCGCGTCCTGGACGGGGCCAGCGGCACCGGCAAGAGCACGCTGCTGCACGCTGTGCTTGGGCAGCTCGAGGGAGCAGCCGTGGAGGGCAGCATCGCCGTCCGGCCCGAACGCACCGCCTGGATTTCCCAGCACCCGCAGTTCACCGAGGAAACCGTGCGCGGGGAAATCACCCTGCACGCCGGCAACGCGCTGGACGCCGCGGGCCTTGAAGCCGTGTGCCGGGACGCGAACATCGCGCACCTAGCCGACCGTCGGCTGGTTGACTGCAGCCCGGGGGAGCTGCGCCGCGTTGCCGTGGCGCGCGTGCTGGGCCGGGTGGCCGCGGATCCGGATGTCGACCTGGTGCTTGCCGACGAGCCGACCGCCCACCTTGACGAGGCGTCTGCGGCTCGCATCCGCGCGGCGCTGCTGCGCCTGACGGCACGTTGCGCGCTGCTGGTTGCAAGCCACGACCGGGTGCTCGCCGTCGCGCTGCGCGGACAGGCAGCGCCACACACGGGCGCCGACCCGGACGCCGAGCCGACGTCGAACGCACCCGTGCCAGATGTTGCCGCGACCCAGGCAACGGAACCCCCGGCAACCGCAGCCCCGGCCGGCAAACGGACGCTGGCGCACTGGAAGCTGCTGCGCTCACTGCCGTGGTTCCGCGGCGGAATGGGTCTGGGCCTGCTGCTGGCAACGTTTGCCGCGCTCTTTGGCGTGGGCCTGACCGGGATTTCCGGCTGGCTGATCGTCACCGCCAGCCACCGTCCGCCCATGTTGCACCTGATGGTCGCGATCGTCGGCGTGCGAACCTTCGGCATCGGCCGTTCCGTGCTGCACTACGCCGAACAGCTCAAGATCCACGACGCGGTGCTGCGCTTCTCCGGAAACCTGCGCGAGCGCCTCTGGGACGCGCTGGTGGCCCAGCCCAGGATGTGGGGCAGGCTCACCCGCTCCGGAGCGGCGCTGGGACACCTGGTGGCCGAGGTCGACGAGGTCCGCGACGCGGTTCCCCGCGTGTTGGTCCCGCCGGTTGCCGGCGTCGCCACCTGGGCCGTGATCACCGTAGGCATCGGTTTCTGGGCTCCGCAGGCATTGTGGCTGGCACTGCTGCTGGGCCTGCTCGCCTTCGTGGTGCTGCCGCTCGCGGTGCTTGCCGTGGAGAAGCGCACGACCATTGCCGTGAGCGAGCACCGCATCTGGCTCGGCTTCAGGGTTCCCACGCTGCTGCGCGCGGCCGCGGACCTGCGCGCCAACAACGCCACCGGCACGGCGCTTGCGGAGTTCGCCCGGGAGGACGCCAAGGCAACGGCCGTCCTGCGCGCCTCGGCCCGTGGCGCGGGACTGGCCCAGGGCGGGGCTGCGCTGCTCTCGGCGGTCGCCGCAGTCTTGGCTGTCGCCGTGACAACCGGCGGAGGGGAGGCGGCCGCGATTGCCGGACTGCTGCTCCTGGCGTTGGGCGAACCGATCGCCAACACCGCCACGTCGGTGCAGCAGCTGCCGCAGCTCGACGACGTGCTCAAGCGGGTCTGGGTCAACCTCGAGGGTGCGCACACCGAATCGACCGGCACCGCCGCCCAGCCGCGCCAGGAGACAGGCACCGCCGGCACGGCAAACAACCCGTCGACGCTGACCGGCCTCCGCCTGCGCGACGCCAGCGCGGGATGGGACGCGGGGCGGCCCGTCTTCGAGCACGCAACCGTCGACGTCGAAACGGGGCGCTGGGTCGGCCTGACCGGGCCCTCCGGATCGGGCAAGTCCACGATGCTCGCCGCGTTCCTGGGCGCGCTGCCGCCGCTGGCCGGAAGTCTGCAGGCCAGACGCGGTGACGGAGAATGGGCGGACGCAACGACCGCGGACCTGGCATCGGTCTCGTGGTGCCCGCAGGAGGCGCACCTCTTTGACTCCTCGGTCCGCTCCAACCTCGGACTGGGCCGGGACCTCGCGGACCAGCCCGCCGACGGCGAACTGGTTGCCGTGCTGGAACAGGTCGGACTCGGGGGCTGGCTCGACTCCCTGCCCGGCGGGCTGGACGAGCGCATCGGCTCCGGAGGGCACCACCTCTCCGGCGGGCAGCGCCAGCGACTGGCCGTGGCCCGCGCCCTGGTTGCCCGCTCCCGGGTGCTGCTGCTCGACGAGCCCACCGCCCACCTGGGCGCCGACGAGGCTGTCGAACTGATCGCCGACCTGCGCGGGGCGCTACGGGACTGCGCGGTGTTGGTCGTCACCCACGATGCCGCCGTCGCCAGGCTCGCCGACGAGGTTTTCGACCTGTTGGACCTGAATGACCGCGCGGTTGCCCGCCGCTAATCTCGCGAGGCCAAATTTCTGGCGGGCGGTGGCGGCGTTGAAGCAGGACGGAGTATGCCGAAACCGGACTGCGAACACGCAAAAGGCAAAGCTCGACGATGATTTGCGGTCGCCTCGGCGACCATGTACTGCGGGCCCGGGGCTGCCCATGTCCAAGAGGCGGATGAATTCCGCGGGTCCTTGCTGAACGAACGAATCGGGCCCTGATTCGCGAACGAGTGGATTCGCCGGCGTGTGCCCTGCGACAGATGCAGGGCACACGCTGCATCCATTCCCGGGCCGTCCGGCCATAGGCCCGTGTTCCTTGGGTCTCTCACTCGTTTCGGAGGGCACTCCACGAAGGCCAGCCGACAAGGCCATAAGTATAGGTGTTTCCGACTCGATGAGTGCTTTTCGAGTATGGCAAACGTAAATCCAAGTAGTCGGCGGCAAGCAATTGGGTATCCGCTACGCGTGAGCACACGGCATGGGATTGCCTAACGTTTGAGGTAATCCAGACGTACTCGTTTGGATGATGATCTGTATCCGGTCTATGTGGTCCACGGCTTGCAAGCCGAGACGCTCTGGGGCAGTTGGCTCCATGTATCCGGGTTACTTGAATTCATCGGACTGGGGTCGGCGATTGGCGTTCAGCGTCTGGGGATGCTCCCGGCAAACGCAGGCTCCTTCCGGCCAAGAGTGGGGGGAACTCTTCCGCACGATCAACAACCGCAGGAACCCTGGGGAACCTGTTGGGCGGTTCATTGATGGGGACGTTGCCGGCGCCGACTTTCGCGAAAATGCGAAGTAGTGACCGACGCGGCGCATGGCCGCATCGAACGACAACAATTGCCTTCGCAATCAAACCGGAGAACGATTCAAAAATTCAAAAAAATTGATTACCTTGGGGGGAATCTACAATGACTTTGATCAACAAACATGAGGATTTGCAGGAGTTCATGGGGAGCCCTGCACCAGCATCGTCGATGATCTACCTTCCGGAGAGCCGCCCCAAGGTGAGCCTCATCATCCCGACTCTCAACGAGGCAAAGAACCTCGTCCTCGTGCTGCCGACCATCCCCGACATCGTGGATGAGCTGATCATCGTCGACGGGGAATCGACCGACGGCACCCTGGACGTCGTGCGCGAACTCCGGCCGGATGCGGTGATTGTGCTCGAGCAGCGCCATGGCAAGGGCCATGCACTGCGGGCCGGCTTCGAGGCCGCCCGCGGCGACATCATCGTGATGATGGATGCCGACGGATCGATGGACGTGTCGGACATCGGGGTCTTCGTTGCATCGCTTCAATCGGGGGCCGACGTTGTCAAGGGATCCCGCTTTGTGCAGGGTGGCGGCAGCAGCGACCTGACCATGCTGCGCACAGCCGGCAACCTCGCGCTCACACAGGCGGTCCGGATCGTCTTTGGCGGACGCTACTCCGATTTGTGCTATGGCTACATGGCCTTCTGGCGCCACGTGCTTCCGGCCTTCGAAGGCGAAGTCGGAGGCTTCGAGGTGGAGACATTCCTGAACATCCGGGCACTGGCCGCGGGCCTGCGCGTCGTGGAAGTCGCATCGTTCGAGAGCTCGCGGATCCACGGTGAAAGCAATCTGCACACCTTCCGGGACGGGGCACGCGTGCTGCGAACCATTTACCGCGAACGGCGCGGACTGACGCGCGCCCGCTCCGGCCTGGGTGTGCCGAGGCCGGCCGTTCAGGCCCTGGTGGGAGCCGCCTATCTGGCAAGTCAGGCGGAAAATGTATGAGCACCGTTACGACCTCGGTCGTGATCTGCACATACACTGAGCGGCGCTGGGAAGACCTAGTGGCGTCCGTGGCCTCCGTCAGCGGCCAAGGCATGCCATGCGATCAGCTGGTTGTCGTTGTCGACCACAATCCGGAATTGCTGGTCCGGGCCCGACTGGACCTGGAGGGCGTCGAAGTGGTCGCAAGCACGGGCCCGCGCGGGTTGTCAGGGGCGCGAAACACCGGGATCGGCGTGGCCCGCGGCGACGTGGTCGTTTTTCTCGATGACGATGCAACCGCCGATCCGCGGTGGCTGGAACGGCTTGTCGCGCCGTTCGCCGATCCGCGGGTGCTGGGCGTCGGCGGTTCCGCGATGCCCGTCTGGCAGAGCGCCGAACCGGCCTGGTGGCCGGCGGAGTTCGGCTGGGTCGTAGGCTGCAGCTACACGGGCCTGCCGGGGGAGCGCTCGGCGGTGCGCAACCTCATGGGGTGCAACATGGCGATGCGCAGTTCCGTTCTCGAGGCCGTCGGAGGCTTCGACAGCGGGCTGGGCCGCACCGCGGCCGGCGCGGCGGGTTGCGAGGAGACCGAGTGGTGCATCCGCGCTTCCAGGGTTTTCCCCGACGGCGTGTTCCTCTACGAACCGGATGCCGTCGTCCACCACAAGGTCCCGGAGGCAAGGGCGACCTGGTCGTACTTCCGCACCCGGTGCCACGCCGAGGGCGTCTCCAAGGCGCGGGTCGCCCGCACCGCGGGCCCCTCGCGGGGACTCTCCGCGGAACGCTCGTACGTGGGCCGGACCCTTCCCGCCGGGGTGCTGCGCAACCTCGCCGAGGGGCTCCGCATGGACCGGTTCGGCCCGGCCAGGGCCGGGGCGATCGTGGCAGGCCTGTCGTTCACCACCGCCGGCTTCCTGAAGGCACGGCTTGCCGGCCCGGGCGAACCGGTGGGGGAGCTGCCGGCGGTGCTGCCGGTCCTGCCCCTGGTCATCGACCTGCAGGATCCGGCCGCGGCGCTGAACGCCGTCGATCCCGGCGCCACGCACCGAAGTGCATTGTGCCTGGTCACCAACGGCGGCGACCCCGTCGCCAAGGTGCGCATCGAACTTTCCGGAGAGGAACCGCTCACCGCCGAGCTGGTCCGCCGGCGCGTGGCCGAAGCGGAACCCCGGACCGGCTCCTCCCAAAGCCGGCCCGAACGGGCAAACGCGGCGGCACCCGCTGCCGGGGCTCCGGCCACGGTGGTCGTTGCCACCCGGAACCGGCCCGCGCAACTCGTCGAATGCCTTGACTCGATCCTTGCCGGCACCGCATCCGCGCAACGCATCATCGTGGTGGACAACGCCCCGTCGGACAACCAAACCGCCGACCTGATGGCACGTCGCACCGCGCAGGACCCGCGCCTGGTCTACGTGCGCGAGGACAGGCCGGGGCTGGCCCACGCCCACAACGCAGCCCTTGCGCACATCGAGACGGACATCGTGGCCTTCACGGACGACGACGTGCTGGCCGACCCGCGCTGGCTCGAGAGCATCGTGCGGGTCTTCGCCGAGGATGCGCAGGCCGTGTGCGTCACCGGCATGATCGCGCCCCGCGAGCTTGAAACGCTTCCGCAGCAGTGGGTCGAGGGCAACGAGACCTACGACAAGGGCCTGGGCCGCCGGGTGTTCGACGCCTCACGGCGCAACGGCGAACACCCCCTGCTGCCCTACGCCTCCGGCGCCTGCGGTTCCGGGGCGAACATGGCCTTCCGGACCTCCTATCTGCGGGGCACCGGGGGGTTCGAGACGGCCCTGGGCACCGGCACCGTGGCGATGGGCGGGGATGACCTGGCCGCCTTCTACGACGTGCTGGATTCCGGGCACCGGATCGTTTACGAGCCGGCGGCCATCGTGCTGCATCCGCACCACCGCGACTATGCGGCACTGCGCCGCCAGGTCTACGGGTACGGGGCCGGGCTCGGGGCCCACCTGACGCGCTGCCTGCTGCGCGATCCGCGCATGGTCCTGGCACTCGCCCTGAACGCGGCGTCCCTGCAAGCCCGGGCCGCCCGCATCCTGCGCCCGCCGGCCGTCGAGGGACTGCCGCCGTGGCCGAAGGACCTGTTGCGCGAGCACCGGCGGGGCCTGGTCTCTGGCCCGGGGCGGTACGTGCTGAGCCGGCACCGGCTCAACCGGGCAGCCAGACAGGGGGGAAAGCGATGAGTCAGGACATCCCGATCCTGCTGTACCACTCCGTCAGCGACGAGCCCCCGGCAGACTTCAGTCCGTGGGCCGTGGGTTCCGGAATGTTCGGGGAACACCTCGACACGCTCGTCGAGCTCGGCTACGAGGGCCTGACCATCGGCCAACTCACGGAACTGACCCTGGCCGGACGCCCGGTCCCGGAACGGGCCGTGGTGGTGACCTTCGACGACGGTTTCTCCGACTTCGCCTCCAACGCCTGGCCGCCGATGAAGGCTCGGGGGGTGCCAGCCACCCTGTACGTCACCGCGGGCCTGGTGGGCGGCAGCAGCGAATGGCTTGAACCCGTGGGCGCCGGCGGGCTGCCCATCCTGGGGGCCGTTGAGATCGGTGCGCTTTCCGACGACGGCGTGGAGATCGGCGCGCACAGCATGACCCACCCCCAGCTGGACATCGTGGGGCGCGGGCGGGCCTGGCGCGAGATCCGCGACAGCAAGAACGCGCTCGAGGCGATCGTGGGCCGGCGGGTCGAGACCTTCGCCTACCCGCACGGCTACCACGACCGGGAGACCAAGAAGATGGTCGCCGATGCAGGCTTCACCTCCGCCGCCGCGGTGCGCAACGCGCTGAGCCACGCCGGGGACGACAGGTTCGCCCTGGCCAGGTACACCGTGATGGCGGACTGCACCGCCGAGCACCTCGCGGGCGTCCTGGACGGGCGCCATGCCAGGCGAGCCCCCCGCCGGGAGCGCCTGCGGACCGGTGTGTGGCGGGAAATACGACGCTTCCGTGCAAGGAATGGATCATGACGGTTCAAACAGCCCCGAACACTCACCAGGTGGTTTCGCCCGTTCCGCGGGGCAAATGGCGCAGCGTGCTGGCCGGCGACCCGCTGGCCCTGCCCGAGCATTCCCCGGACTGGGTCGACGCGCTGACCGACGGCGGCCGCTACCGCGATGCAAGCCGCCTGTACTCATTTTCCGACGGCCGCGAGGCGATACTGCCGCTGGTGAGGCGCCGCGGCTTGGCAGGCATCGGCGGATGGCTGCTGTCCTACCCCTCGGGTTGGGGCATGGGCGGACTGGTCGGGGCCGGCATCGACGGGGAGGTTGCGCGCGCCGTGCTGGAGGACCTGCGTGAACAGCATTGGCAGCGCGTGGCCATCCGCCCGGATCCCCGGCGGTGGCAGGCCTGGGCGGAAGCCCTCGATGCAAACGTGCTCACGATTCCGCGGCGCGTGCACATCATCGACCTGGGCGGGGGCGTTGACAGCGCGTGGCACGGAATGTCCAATTCGACGCGCCGACACGTCCGGAATGCCGAACGGCACGGAGTGCGCATCGAAACGGGCCATTCCGGCGCCCTGCTCAGGGACTACTACTCGTTGTTCCTCGCTTCGGTGGACCGCTGGGCCGAGCAGCAGCACGAGCCGCGGGCGCTTGCCCACGCGCGGGCCAAGCTGCGCGACCCCCTGGCCAAGCTGCAGTCGATCGGACGGCACCTGGGCGAGGGCTTCCTGGTCACGCTCGCCTACGTCGACGGCAAGCCCGCGGCCGGGTCGATCACGCTGTACGGCCGGACGGCCCACTACACCCGTTCGGCCATGGACCGGGAGCTGGTCGGCAGGACGGGCGCCGGGGAGCTGGTCCAGTGGACGGCCATCAAGTTGGCGTGCGAACGGGGGTGCACCGTCTACAACATGGGCGAGTCCGGCCAGTCCGCCGCGCTGGCCCAGTTCAAGGAGAAGTTCGGGGCACGCCCCTTCGACTACGCAGAGCTGCGGCTGGACCGGCTGCCGTGGACCCGTGCCGACGCCGCGCTGCGCCGCGCGGTCAAGCGCATCCTGGGATTCCGCGATGTGTGACCGCCGCGCGGAGCGTGCCCACCCCGGGAAACACCTGCCATCCGGCATGCGGCGACAGGTTGGCCGCTTCCGCCCGGGCAACGAGCGATGAGAGATGGTGCGTCCCATGATCAAACACCTGGTGGCCTCGCCCGTTCCGCGGGACAAGTGGCACAGCGTCTTGGCCAACGACCCGGGGGCCCTGCC
This sequence comes from Paeniglutamicibacter sp. NPDC012692, assembly GCF_042901625.1. Classification (NCBI taxonomy): domain Bacteria; kingdom Bacillati; phylum Actinomycetota; class Actinomycetes; order Micrococcales; family Micrococcaceae; genus Paeniglutamicibacter; species Paeniglutamicibacter sp. NPDC012692. The sequence goes on along the minus strand of NZ_JBIBDE010000001.1, from coordinate 1,000,930 downwards.
GGAGCACGCGCCTGAATGGGTTGATGCCATGGTGGCGGACGGGCGCTACCGCGATGCCAGCCGCCTGTACTCCTTTGCCGACGGCCGGGAAGTGATACTGCCGATGGTCAGGCGCCGCGGCCTGGCCGGCGCCGGCGGATGGCTCCAGTCCTACCCGTCGGGATGGGGCATGGGAGGGCTCGTCGGGGACGACGTCGACGTCGACATGGCCCGCGCGGTGCTGCACGACCTGCGCGGGCTGGGCCGGCAGCGCGTGTCCATCCGGCCGGATCCGCAACGCTGGCACCCCTGGGCCGAGGCCCTCGATGCGGGCGTCCTGGCGATCCCGCGCCGCGCGCACGTCATCGACCTGGCAGGCGGGGCCGAGGGAGCCTGGAACGGCCTGTCCAAGTCGGCCCGCCGCGGCATCCGGGCCGCGGAACGCGAAGGGGTGCGCATCGAAACGGGCCACTCCGGCGCGCTGCTGGGGGAGTACTACTCGCTGTTCCTCACGTCGGTCGACCGCTGGGCCGCGCACCAACACGAACCGCGCATGCTCGCCCACGCACGGGCCAGGCGCCGCGACCCGCTGGGCAAGCTGCAGTCCATCGGCCGCCACCTGGGTGAGAACTTCACCGTCACGCTCGCCTATGTCGATGGCAGGCCGGCGGCCGGGTCCATCACGCTGTTCGCCGCAACCGCCCACGACACGCGTGCGGCCATGGACAAGGAACTGGTCGGGAGCACGGGGGCGGGGGAACTGGTCCAGTGGACGACCCTGCAAATGGCCTGCGACAGGGGATGCGCCGAGTACCACCTGGGCGAGTCCGGCCAGTCGGCCGCGCTGGCGCGCTTCAAGGAGAAGTTCGGCGCGGTGCCCCACGACTACGCCGAGCTGCGGCTGGACCGGCTGCCCTGGACCCGCACCGATGCCACGCTGCGCCGTGCGGCCAAGCGCGTGATCGGATTCCGCGATGTCTAGCCGGCCCTGGACCGCGGTGTTGGGCGCCACCCTGGCGCTCGCGCTGGTTCCGCTACTCGGGTCCAGCGTGCGCCCGCAGGTGATCGACCAGGACAGCGGGTCGCTGGCCGCGGAGGCGGATGCGGGCGGCTTCGCGATGCCTCCCGTGGCGGCGCCCCAGGGCAAGGATCCCGCCGCTGTCAAACCCAAGGACAAGATCCTGCTGGATGAGGGCTTCGACGGAAACACGCTGGACACCTCCATCTGGAACACCTGCCACTGGTGGCAGGAGGGCGGCTGCACCATCGGCTCCAACGAGGAGCTCGAATGGTACCTGCCGCGACAAGTGAAGGTCTCGGGCGGGGCCCTGCAGCTGACCGCCGAACACCACACCATCTCCGCCTCCGACGGCAAGGACTACGGCTTTGCCTCGGGCATGGTCACCACCGGGCCACCGGCCCACGAGAAGGCGCCCAAGCTGGCGTTCACCTACGGCAAGGTCGAGGCCCGCTTCCGGATCCCCACGGGACAGGGGCTCTGGCCGGCCATCTGGCTGCTGCCGGCCAACGAGGAATCCACGCCGGAGATCGACATCCTGGAGGTGCTGGGCCACGACGCGGGCCGGCTGCGGATGCGCCTGCACCCCAAGGACAGGGAAGCACGCTCGATCGGGAAAAAGTACGTCCTCCCGGACGGCTACACCCTCGCCGGGGGCTGGCACACGATCGCCGTGGACTGGTCGCCCGGCAAGCTGGTGTACTACCTGGACGGGCGGCAGGTGTGGCAGCTGGTGGACCAGCAGGTGCCCGACGAGCCGATGTACCTGGTGATGAACCTGGCGGTGGGCGGCTCCTTCCCCGGGCCGCCCGACGCGGACACCAGGTTCCCGGCCGTCTTCGGCATCGACCACGTCCGGATCCGGAGCAATGACTAACGTGAAAAACGGACTCGTGGACTCGGTGAAGACGCGGATGGGCGACCCGCTGCGGCGCAGCGCCGATGCGCTGATCATCGGCACCGGGCTGACCTCGCTGCTGGGCCTTGCGTTCTGGGCGCTGGCCGCGCGCTGGCTCCCGACGGAGGCCGTGGGCGTGGGCGCGGCGCTGATGTCGACGGTGACCCTGCTGGCCAACTTCGCGACCCTGGGCATGCGCAACGGGCTGCTCCGCTTCCTGCCCGGGGCCGGCTCCGGCACCCTGCGGCTCATCCTGACCTGCTACGCGTTCTGCGCCGGCGCGGCCATGCTCGCGGCGGGGATCTTCCTGGCCGGGCAGCCCGTGTGGGCCCAGAAGCTCGGGTTCCTGCGCGAAAGCCCGCTGGCGGTGCTGGCGTTCGTGCTGGGCACCGCCGTCTGGGTGATCTTTGTGCTGCAGGACCAGGTGCTCATCGGCCTGCGGCGCACCGGCTGGGTGCCGATCCAGAACGGGGTCTCCTCGGTGCTGAAGATCGCCGCGCTGCCGCTGCTCGCCTCGACGGTGGCCTGGGCGGTCTTTGCCGCCACGGTGCTCCCGGCAGTGCTCGCGGTGCTGTTCGTCGCGGCCCTGGTGCTGCGCTTCGCGCGGCAGGCCGCCGCCCTGGACCCCCGCCCCGCCGCCGAGGCCCGGGTCCCGCTGGCCCGGCTGGTCAGGTTCGCCGCCCCCGACCACCTGGCGTCGCTGCTCTGGTTCGCGACCACCGACGTGCTGACCCTGATCGTGCTCCACGTGGCGGGCGCGGAGGCCAGCGCCTACTGGTTCATGGCCAACACCGTGGGGTATGCGCTGTACCTGGTCACCAGCAACGTCGGCAGCGCGCTGATCGCCGAGTCGGCGCACGACCCGGACCACGCCACGGCCCACGCCCGCCGGGCCCTGCTGCACAGCGCCCAGCTGGTCGTCCCGGCCGCGCTCGCCGGGATCCTGCTGGCACCCCTGGTGCTGCACCTGATGGGCCCGCACTACGCCGAAAACTCCACGGGCGCCCTGCGGCTCATCCTGGCCTCGGCGATCCCGCAGCTGGTCGTGGGGATCGGCATCAGCACCGCCCGGGTCCGCGGGGACATGCGCACCGTGCTCGGGGTGTACGCATTCACCGCAGCCTTCACCTGGGGCGGGTCCTGGGTGGCCCTTGGCTGGTGGGGACTCACCGGCATCGGCGTGGTGATCCTGGTCAACCAGTGCCTGGTCGCGCTGTTCCTGCTGTGCTCCGGGCGCTCGGGGTTGTGGGCCGACCGCCGGGGGTGGCGTTCGTTCGCCGCCGAGGCCGGGCGGCTTCCCCGGGCCTGGCGGCAGTGGCGCAACGCCCGGCGCAGCGCGCGCCTGGTGGCGCCGGCCCTGGCTGCCTGCGGGCTGCCGGCCGCCACGAAGTCCCGGCTGCTGACCTCGGACTCCGACACCCTGGTGCTGGCCGCCGCCGGTGCGGAGGGGGAGCTGGTGGTCAAGATCGCCATCTCGCCGGCGGCCTCGCGGGGCATCGACCTGCACGCCGCGGCCGTGGCCGGCCTCGGCGCGAAGCTCGGCGGCGACCTGGCGGCGTTGCTGCCGCGGACGGTGCACCATGCCACGCTCGGTGGCCGGCGGATCCTTGCCGAGACGCGGCTGCCCGGCCGGCCCGCCACCGACTCCGACCCGGCCGCCATCGACGCCGTTGCCCGCACCGTGCTCGCCACCATGCGCAGGATCCACTCGGCGACGGGGGCCGTGCGGGACATCGACGAGGGACTGCTTGCCGAATGGGTCGACGGCCCGATCGCCGCGATACGGCAGGCGTACGGACTTCCGGGCACCGCGGCCAAGCTGGACAGGCTGTCCGCCGAATTGCGCGGGGCCTGGCTCGGCCGGCAGGTGCTCACGGGGTACGTCCACGGGGACCTCTGGCCTGGCAACGTGCTGGTGGGCGGGGAGCCGGAAACGCCGCGCGTGTCCGGCATCGTCGACTGGGAAAACGCCCGCGCCGTCGGGCTGCCGGACACCGACCTGCTCCACTGGTGGCTCACGACGCGGCCCGGCGAGCTGGGCGGCGCGGTGCTCGAGGCGCTGGAAAGGCCCGATGACCTGAGGTCCGGCCTGGCGAAGCTGGGCGTGGAACTGCCCAACGAAGATCTGGAAATCGAGCACCTGGTGTTGCAGACTTGGCTGTGGCACGTCGAAGCGGGTCTGGCCCGTGCGTCGACCAACAGGGTCGGGCTAGTCTGGCTGGCCCGCAACGTCGGACCCGTCATCAGGTTGTTCGACGTCGACAACGGAAAAACAAGGGCGGGGGGCCTGCGGTGAGTGTACGGAGCCACGGGGCGCTGCCGGTTTCGCAGGAACCACCGGTCTTACCGGACCCGCCGGCGCTCCTCGGCCCGAGGCCCGCCCATTCCCTGCCGCGGCCCGCCGACGGGCGTCCCGCGCGGATCCGCCGGGAGCTGGTGTTCGTGGCCGTGCCGGTCGTGGCCGTGGCACTCTGGATCCTGGGATTCCAGGGGGCCGACCCGCGCAACATGGGGGCGCTGGGCTTGCTGACTCTGTTCACCCCGCTCACGGTGGCGGCGCTGGTGTTGCTGCTGGGCGGATTCCTGGCCAGCCTGTACCGGCAACGCCCGGAATGGGTGCTTGCCACCTACCTGGTGACCTACATCGCCCTGATGCACGGCACACCCCCGGTGCTGTACGGCACCCTCCGCTATGCCTGGGCCTACAAGCACGTCGGCATCGTCGACTACGTCATGCGCAACGGGTCGGTGGACCCGGGCATCGAGGCCGGGCAGATCTACCACAACTGGCCCGGCTTCTTCACTGGCGGCGCCCTGCTGACGGAGCTGTCCGGCCAGCCGGACACCCTCGGCATCGCCTCCTGGGCGCCGGTGGCCTTCAACCTGCTGAACCTCGTGGTGCTGCGCTTCGTCTTCCGCGGCCTGACCCGGAACCCCACGGTCATCTGGCTGGGGCTCATGTTCTTCCTGCTGATCAACTGGGTGGGGCAGGACTACTATTCCCCGCAGGCCGTGGCCTACGTGTTGTACCTGGGCCTGATCGGGGTGATGCTCCGGCGGATGCCGCGGCGGGCCATGATCTGGCCGTTCGTCGCCATCGTCGCGGCGATCGCCGTCAGCCACCAGATCACCCCCATGATGATGCTGCTGGCCGTCTTCGCGCTGATCGCCCTGCGCCGCACCAAGGGGTGGTACCTGCCCCTGGTGGCGGGCGCGATCACCGCGGGCTGGGCGCTGACCGGGGCGCTGGACTACACCCTGCCGAACCTCATGGACCTGGTGTCCGAGTTCGGCAACGTCGTGGGCAACGCGGACCAGACCCTGGAAAAGTCCAGCGGGCAGACCAGCCAGGCGGACCTGCAGGTGGTCTGGGGAGGCAGGTTCACGGTGGCCGTGTCGGTGGTGGCCTCGTTGATCGGGGTGTGGCGCCACCGGACCACCGGAGGCCTGCTGCTCACCGCCGCCACGCTCATGGTCCTGCCGGGCGTGCTGGTGCTGACCACCGGATTCGGCGGGGAGGTGCTCTTCCGGGCCTTCCTGTTCGCGGCCCCGTTCATCGCCATCCTCGCCGCCCAGGCCTGCATGCCGCGCGAGGGCGGCGGTTTCCCGCTGCGCAGCATGGTGACCGCCGCCGCCATCATGGCCATGGTCGCCCCGGGGTTCCTGCTCGGGTACTACGGGAAGGAACGCGAGAACTACTTCACCCCCCAGGAGGTGGAGGCGTCGCGTTGGGTCTACACGCAGGCCGCCCCGGATTCGCTGCTCGTCGAGGGCAGCACGAACTACCCGGGCCGCTTCATCGACTACGACAAGTTCACCTACGTGCCGCTGGACCGCGAGCCGGAGGACTCGACGGCCGAAATGCTGGCCGATCCCGCAGCCAAGCTGGCGCGCTGGTTCTCCGACCCGAGGTACGCCGACGCCTACGTGCTGATCACCCGGGGACAGAAGCTCGCCGTCGACAACGGCGAGGCCATGCCGCCGGGCAGCCTGGAGCGGATCGAGGAGTCGTTGCGCCGATCCAAGGACTTCAAGATCGTCTTCCAAACGCGGGACGCGATCGTTTTCACGCTCTCGGGCGACGGAGCCGCACCATGAGCCGGCAGCGGATCATGCTGACCGGGGCCGCCGCGGTGGCCGCGGCGTTGCTCCTGCTGCTCGTCGTCGAGGTGGGCTGGGTGCGCACGCTCTGCGCCGCGGCGTTCTGCCTCCTGGCGCCCGGGTGCGGGTGGGCGCGGCGGATGCACTTGAAGGACCGGGGAGACACGCTGGCGCTGACCGCCGTGTTCAGCATCTGCGCGACCATCGCCGTGGGAACGGCCATGGCGGTCACCGGGTGGTGGTCGCCCGTGGCGGGGTTCGCCGTCCTGGTGCTCATTGCCGTGTGCGGATTCATGCCGTTCCGCCGCACCGCCGCCGCTCACAAGGTCGCCGACCCGAAACCGGGAACCTTCTCGCTCGAAATCGAAAGGGTTTCCCGGCTGCGCGTGGAGTACCCCGCCCGCGACCCCGAAGGCGACTTGCCGGGCGCCAACCGCGCGACGGACCCCGGGCCGCGGGGATGACGAACTAGGCGATTAGCTGACATGGACAGCCCGGAAAACTCGACGGCCATCGAGCACGAAAACCGGTCCCGGCTGCGCGGCCGGGCCTTCCGGAATCCCCGGCTGTCGGGCTGCACGGCACTCGCGGCGTTTTTCCTGGCGGTACTTCCCCACCTTGATCTGCTCGGACGCGGGTGGATCCCGGTCTTGCAGGCGCTGGTCCCGGCGCTTTGCCTGGCCGCGGCGGTCGTTGCCCTGCTGCTGGCGCTGGGCCGGAGACGCGCCCCGGCCCTGCTTCTGGTGGCGGGAGCCGTGCTGGGATTGCTGCCGACGCTGGTGCCCGTCGCCGGCATGCCCGCGGCCTCCCCGGCGGCACCGCTGACGGTGTTCAGCGTGAACGTCGAGCATTCGCAGGCGGATGTCGGCGCCCTGGCCGACGCCATCGAGGCACGCCGGGCCGACGTCGTTGTACTCGTCGAGGTCGACGAGGAACTGTTGGGCGACCTGCTGGCCCGCGGCGTCAAGGGGATCCTGCCGTACCGTTCGCCGGCCGTGACTCCCGGCGACACCGCGGGGACGGCCATCCTGTCCAGATTCCCGCTGAAGCCGGAACCCCGGATCCCGCTGGCGGAAGGGATCGTCGCCTTCGACCAGCCGGCGGCCGTGATCGAGCATCCGCGCTTCGGGCCGATCCGAGTGGCGGCCGTGCATCCGTACGCACCCGTCGTCGACGGCGCGCACAAGTGGAGAAGCATCCTCAAATCGATCGGCGCCTGGCAGGCCCGGCACACGGACATCCCGATGGTGCTGGCGGGGGACTTCAACGCCGGCCATGCGCACCCCGCATTCAGGGAGCTGGCCCGGAACTTCGCGGACACGTCCGCCGCCGCGGGCATCTTGCCGATCCCGACGTGGCCGGCAACCGGCGGCTTTCCGGCGTTCACGGCCATCGACCACATCCTCGTCCGCGGCCTGGCCCCCACGGGCTGGCAACGCGTCCTGATTCCCGGCACCGACCACTACGGAATCATCGCGACCGTCACCGGCATCGAGCCGGGCCGGCCGTAGGGCGGGGTTCGAGGCCCGGAAGCCGGCCCAAACGCGGCAAGCGCCGTCCCGGGCCCCGTGCGGGGGAGCGGGACGGCGCTTGCCGTTGATGTTGCCAGCCGGCGCTAGTCCTCGAGCAGCGAGTCCTGGACGGCGACGCGCTTGGCGGCCTCGACCTGGACCACGCCCGAATCGGCGAACGGCAGGCTGTCCACCTCGGGCGCCACCAGCGGTGCTCGGGTCGCCGGGGCCTGCGGCAGGCCGCCGTCCGCTGCGGGCTCCGCCGGGGTTGCACCGATCGACCCGCCGAGCACGTCGATGCCCTGGGCCAGCGGCACGCCGGAACCGTCGCGCTTTGCGTACTCGGTCGGCAGCGCACGCACGACGCCGGCGGCCGAGGCGGCACGCGCCGGGCCCGCACCGGCGTAGGCCAGCTCCAGCTGGTCCTCGCCCTTCAGGAAGCGGTGCGCCCGCACGCCGGCGGTGGCACGCCCCTTGGACGGGTACTCGGCGAAGTCGGTGACTTTCACCGAGTGCGATGCGGTGCCGGGCAGTGCGTCGGAGCCGGTGGCGATCGACACGAACACCGGGTGCTGCGCGGTCTCGGGGACCACGCCGAAGAAGATGATGGTGTCCTCGGCGCCGAGCTTGATGCCGGCCATGCCGCCGGCGGTGCGGCCCTGCGGGCGCACGGCGTTGGCGGCAAAGCGCAGCAGCTGGGCGCCGCGGGTCACGAAGACCAGGTCGGCCTCGTCGGTGGCCGGGGCGGCCCCGATGACGGTGTCCTTGTCCTTGAGCGTGATGGCCTCCCACTCGTCGCGGTTCAGCGGGTAGTCCGGGGTCAGCCGCTTGACCACGCCGTTGGCGGTGCCCAGCGCGACGACCTGGTTCAGCGGCACCAGGGCCACCATCTTCTCGCCCTTGGCCAGCTGCGCGAACTCGGCGATCTTCACGCCGCCGGTCAGCTGCGGGAAACCGTTGGCCGGGGGCAAGAGCGGCAGGTCGACGACCTGCAGGCGCAGCATGCGGCCGGTGGAGGTGATGCCGCCGATCTCCCCGCGGGCCGTGGTGGCCACCAGGGAACCGAGCACGTCGTGCTTGGTGCGGGCCCCCGAGTCGTCGATCGGGTCCCGGTGCACGGTGCGGGCCACCTGGCCGGTGGCCGAGAGCAGCACCCAGCACGGGTCGTCCGCGATCTCCAGGCTGAGCGGCGCCGCCTTGCCGGTGCCGACCACGGACGGCATGGTGGTGCCCTTCAGCGGCGTGCCGGACTCGGATTCCAGCAGCACGGTGCGGCGCGGGGTCGCAAACTTCTCGCCCATCTCCGCCAACTCGGAGGAGACCAGCTCGCGCAGGACCTCCTCGGAGTCCAGGATGGCGCGCAGCTCGTCGATCGCGGCGCGCAGCTCCTCGGCTTCCTTCTCCAGCTCGATGCGGGAGAAGCGGGTGAGCTGGCGCAGGCGCAGCTCCAGGATGTGGTTGGCCTGCAGCTCGGTCAGGTCGTAGATCTTGATCAGGCGTTCGCGCGCCTGCGCGGTCTCGTCGGAGGAGCGGATGATCGCGATGACCTCGTCGATGTCGACGATCGCGATGAGCAGGCCCTCGACCAGGTGCAGGCGGTCAAGCTTCTTCTGCAGGCGGTATTCCGTGCGGCGCCTGACCACGAGGATGCGGTGCTCCACGTAGACCGTGAGCAGTTCCAGCAGGCCCAGGGTGCGCGGCTGGCCCTCGACCAGTGCCACGTTGTTGATGCCGAAGGAATCCTCCATCGGGGTGAACTTGAACAGCTGGGCCAGCACCGCGTTGGGGTTGAAGCCGTTCTTCAGCTCGATGACCAGGCGCAACCCGTGGTTGCGGTCGGTCAGGTCCATGACGTCGGCGATGCCCGTGAGCTTCTTGGCGTTGACCGCGTCCTTGATCTTCTCGATGACCTTTTCCGGGCCGACCATGTAGGGCAGCTCGGTGATGACCAGGCCGGCGCGGCGCGCGGTGATCTGCTCCAGCTCCACCTTGGCGCGGGTCTTGAAGGTGCCGCGGCCGGTGCGGTAGGCGTCGCGGATGCCGTCCAGGCCCACGATCTTGCCGCCGGTGGGCAGGTCGGGACCCGGCACGAACTTCATGATGGCGGCCAGGTCGGCCTCCGGGTTGGCGATCAGGTGCCGCGCCGCGGCGATGACCTCGCCGAGGTTGTGCGGGGCCATGTTCGTGGCCATGCCCACGGCGATGCCGGTGGTGCCGTTGACCAACAGGTTCGGGAAGGCCGCGGGGAGGACCTCGGGCTGCATGAACTGGTTGTCGTAGTTGGGGACGAAGTCCACCACGTCCTCGTCGAGGTTCGCGGTCATCGCCACGGCGGAGGAATCCAGGCGGGCCTCGGTGTAACGCGGGGCGGCGGGGCCGTCGTCCAGCGAGCCGAAGTTGCCGTGGCCGTCGATCAGCGGCAGGCGCAACGCGAAGTCCTGGCTCATGCGCACCATCGCGTCGTAGATGGCGGTGTCGCCGTGCGGGTGCAGCTTGCCCATGACCTCGCCCACTACGCGGGCGCTCTTGACGTGGCCCTTGTCCGGCCGCAGGCCCATCTCACTCATCATGTACAGGATGCGGCGCTGCACCGGCTTGAGGCCGTCGCGGGCGTCGGGCAAGGCGCGGGAGTAGATCACCGAGTAGGCGTACTCCAGGAAGGAGCCTTCCATTTCGTTGGTCACATCGATGTCGACGATGTGCTCCACGAAGTCCGCGGGAAGTGGTTCAGGCTTTTTGCGCGCCATATTAAGTGTGAATCCTCGGTTCGGTACTGATGCCGGCCCTTGTCGGGGACCGTTTAGGGTGGTGCTTCGGTTTTGGCGCGTCGATCATGCAGCAACCGCCGCCGCGCCCGATAGGCTAAGCCTATGGTGGATGGTCGTAAACCCGGTGAATACCCGTCCCATTGGGAAGCGGATGTTGTCTTGCGCAATGGCTCAACGGCACACCTACGCCCGATTCAACCCAACGATTCCGACGGTTTGCAAAAAATGCACCAGGGCCAGTCGGAATCCTCGGTCTACATGCGCTATTTTACGTACAAGTCGGCGCTAACCGCCAAAGAGCTCAAGCGTTTCACCGAAGTCGACCACGTGGACCGTGTTGCATTCGTGGTCACCCGGGGCGAGGACATCATCGGGGTGGGCCGCTACGACAGGCTCGACGACCCCGCCGAGGCCGAGGTCGCGTTCAACATCGCCGACGCGTACCAGGGCATGGGGGTCGGGTCGATCCTGCTCGAGCACCTCGCCGCAGCGGCCCGCGAAAACGACATCGAGCGCTTCTCCGCGGAGGTGCTGCCGGAGAACCGGAAGATGCTCACGGTGTTCGCCGAGGCCGGCTACGCGGTCAAGCGCCACTTCGACGAGGGGGTCGTCATGCTGGAATTCAGCATCGACCCCACGGAGAAGTCCCGCGCCGTGATGGAGGCGCGCGAGCACCGCGCCGAGGCAAAGTCCTTGGGCGGTCTGCTGGCCCCGCGTTCGGTGGCCGTGATCGGCGCCAGCCGCGAATGGGGCTCCATCGGCTACACGTTGCTGAACAACCTCATCGAGGGCGAATTCAACGGCCCCGTCTACGGGGTCAACCCGGAGGCCTTCGAGCTCGGCGGCATGGTCAGCTACGGCACGGTGCGCGAAATCCCCGGGCCCGTCGACCTCGCCGTCATCGCGGTGCCGGAGGAACAGGTCCGCGGCGTCATCGAGGAATGCGCGACCGCCGGGGTCAAGGGCCTGCTGGTGGTCACCGGAGGCTTCGAGCAGGACGGAGAGGCGGGCCTGGCCCGCCAGCGCGAACTGGTGCACCTGGCCCGGGCCAACGGCATGCGCGTGATCGGCCCGGCCTCCCTGGGGCTGGTCAACACCGATCCCGCCATCCAGCTCAACGCCTCGGTGGCACCCGGCATGCCCAAGCGCGGCTCCCTGGGCCTCTTCAGCCAGTCGGCCGCCATCGGCGTGCTGCTGTACGCGGCCGCCTCGCGCCGCTCGATGGGCATCTCCTCCTTCGTCTCGGCGGGCCACCGCGCGGACGTCTCCGGCAACGACGCCATGCAGTTCTGGGAGGACGACCCCGGGACCAAGGCCGTGGGCCTCTACCTGGAATCCTTCGGCAACCCGCGCAAGTTCTCCCGCATCGCCCGCAGGCTCTCGCACTCCAAGCCGGTGATCGTGGCGAAGTCCGACGTGATGGGCCTGCGCCTGCCGCCCGGGCACGCGGTGCGCACCACCCAGGCACCGACCGCGGCCGTCGACGCGATGCTTCGCCAGTCCGGCGTCATCCGGGTCCGCACGAACGAGGAACTCATGGAGATCGCCCAGATCGTGACCTCCCAGCCCATGCCGGGCGGCAACGGACTGGCCGTGGTCTCCAACTCCGTGGCGCTGGCCTCCGTCGTGGCGGACGCTGCCGGGCAAAACGGGCTGCAGGTCATCGTCCAGGAGGCCGAGGTCAACCTGGAGGACGGCCAGTCCCGCGCGCTGCCGCGGCTGGCCGCGATGATCGGCTCGGTGCTCGCGAACCCGGAGGTCCACTGCGGCATTGTCACCCTGCTGCCCTCCGTGGGCGTGATGACCGACGCCCTGGCCAAGTGCATCCGCGAGGCCGCGGCCGCCGCGGGCAAGCCGGTGGTGGCGGTCTTCACCGGCATCATCGACGCCTCGATTCCCGCCGAGGGGCTGCTGGCCACGGGGACCGGCGAGGACGGCACCGTCCACGGCCTGCCGTGCTACTCGAGTCCCGGCGCAGCGGTGAATGCGCTGGCCGCGATCGTGCGCTACGCGGACTGGGTCGCCCGCGACCAGGGCGAGGTCGTTCCACCGGCAGACATCAACGTCGGCGCCGCAGCCGACTTCATCGAGCAATCGCTGACCTCCGTCTCCGGGCTGGACCTCCTGCACCTGCCGCGCTCCGCGGCAGCGGAGTTCCTGGGCCACTACGGCATCTCGGTGCTCGAGTCGGCGAAGTTCGGCACCGAGGACGAGGCCGTCGCCGCCGCGAAACGGCTCGGCTGGCCGGTGGCGCTCAAGGCCCGCGACGAGCACCTCCGCCACCGCCTGGACCTGGGCGGGGTGCGGCTGAACATCATGGACGAGGCCTCGCTGCGCGGGAACATCGGCCACATGCGCGAGGTGCTTGCCCCCTATGCGGCCCACGAGCTGGAGGTCCAGTCGATGGCCCCGGCCGGCCAGGGCTGCGTCATCCGCGCGGTGGAGGACCCGCTGCTGGGCCCGGTGGTCTCCTTCGGGCTCTCCGGGGACGCGGTGAACCTGCTCGACGACTGGGCCCACGGGATCCCGCCGCTGACCAACACGGACCTCGCCGACCTGGTGCGCGCGCCGCGCGCCTCCGCCCGGCTGCGCGGCTATCAGGGCCTGCCCGCGGTGGACGTTGCCGCGCTGGAGGACCTGCTCAACCGGGTCGCCACGCTGAAGGACAACCACCCGGAGGTCTCCCTGCTGGAGATCAACCCGGTGATGGTCACCGAGAAGGGGACCATCGTGCTGGCCGTCGACGTGTGGATCGGCAACCCGGGGCAGCGCACCGACTCGGCGCGCCGGGCCATGAGCCACTAGTGCACCCGCGCCCGGGCCGCGGGGGCTTAGGTAGACTTGAGGGCATGACCCCCCTTTCTTCGGCCAAAGGCCGTGACCTGCAAGCTGACCTCAACCGTGCCGGGTTCTACCCGAAAATGGTTTCGGACATCATTGACGAGGTGCTCGACGGCCGGGAACCGGGTGATCACCTGGTGCACCTGGAAACCCACTTCGACCACAACGAGGTCCACCGGCACATCACGGTGCTGGTCCTGGCCCAGGACGTGCTGTTGGTCGCACACGTCGACGACCAGCAGCTGGACGACAACGGCAAGGAGGTCATGGCCCAGATCTCCACCGAGCTGGTCCAGCTGGCCAAGGTCACCACGGTGGCCACCAGCTACGTCTACCACCAGCCGCAGAACTACCGCACCGGGGACACCGTCAAGGAGCTGACCCTGGGCATTGCCTGGGCTGGCGCCCAGCGCATCGACCTGGCACCGGCCGGATGCCCGGACCCGGCGTGCGACGCCGACCACGGCTACACCGGCACCAGCCAGCAGGAGGACCTGGTGCTGCGCGTCAGCGCCGAGGCCGACGGCGTCGCCGCGGTGAACGCCGCGCGCACCTTCGCCAAGGCCATCCGCCGGGCCTCCGCACCCCGCGGCAACGCCGTCGAGGCCAAGATCCAGAGTGCCCCGGCCGCCCCCGAGGTCCGCGGCCGCGTGGGCTCCCGCTTCGGCCGCAACACCCACCAGGGCTAGGGCGCAGGCACCGACACGTGGCTACAAGCACCAAGCTGGTCCCTTCCACCGAACTCCCGCCGCCGCCGCCCTACGGCAGCAAGACCATTGCCGAGCTGCTGCCCAGCGCGGCCGCCGCGCTGGGGGTCGAGGGGTACCAGAACACCCTGGGGCTCCCGGCCGCCTCGCGCGTGTGCGTGGTGATGGTCGACGGCCTGGGCAAGGCCCTGCTGAAGGCCCGCGGCGGGCACGCACCGTTCCTGCGCAAGCTGACGGATAACTCGCAGACCCTGCAGTCGCCGTTCCCCTCCACCACCGCAACCTCGCTGACGTCGCTGGGCACCGGCCTGGTGCCGGGGCAGCACGGCATCGTCGGCTACGACGCCGTGGATCCGGCGGGCCGGCGCGTGGTCAACCAGCTCAGCGGCTGGCCCGCGGACCTGGACCCGGTGGCCTGGCAGCCGCACGAGACGGTCTTCGAGCGCGCCGCGGCCCAGGGCGTGCACACCGCCACGGTGAGCATGTCGCAGTTCCAGGACTCGGCGCTGACCCGGGCCGCGCTGCGCGGAACCGAATTCACCGCGGCGAACGGGCCGCACGCGCGGGTGCGCGCGGCCACGGAGATCCTCGCCGCCAACCCCCGCACGCTGCTCTACTGCTACTGGAACGAGCTGGACAAGGCCGGGCACCGCTACGGCAAGGAGTCCCTCGAGTGGGGGCACGCGCTGGAGGAGGTCGACTCGCTGATGCGAACCCTGGCCTCCCGCGTCCCGGCCGGGACGCTGCTGCTGCTCACCGGCGACCACGGCATGGTCGACGTACCGGAGAAATGGCGGATCGACTACTCGGAGTACCCGGAACTCGTTGCGGGCGTCGAACTGACGGCCGGGGAACCGCGCGCGGTGCAGCTGCACTTCGCGGCGAACACCGGCGACGCGCAGCGCGCGGCCGTGGCGGATGCCTGGCGCGAGAACTTCGGGTCCAAGGCGTGGGTGCTCACCCGCGACCAGGCGATCGAGCACGGCCTCTTCGGCCGGGTCGACGACTCGGTGCGCGAACGCATCGGGGACCTGCTGGTCCTCGCGGCGGAGGACGTGGCCTTCCTCGACGGGCGCCGGGTCAACCCCGCGGCCTTCACCATGATCGGGCAGCACGGTTCGATGACCCGTGCCGAACGTGAGATCCCGCTGCTGACCCTGGCCAGCCCGAAAACCAAGAAGTAGCCACGCGGCCCACGGCCCCGAGGCCGGACGCAAAAGACCGGGCTCCCACTGCGCAATCGCAAGGGAGCCCGGTCTTTTTGGTGCGGTGACGCTTAGTCGTTGTTGTTGCGCCGGCCGAAGACGATCTCGTCCCAGCTGGGAACCGAGGAGCGCTTGGCCTTCTTCTTGCCCGCCGCATCCTCGTCGCCGGAGCCCTCGGCGTCCGCTTCCTCGACCGGGTCGGCAGCCGGGCGGAGGGCCGGAACCACCGAAATCTGCGTGGTGCGCGTGCTGACGCCGTCGTAGAGCCGGGGGAGTCCGCCGGTCTCCGGGTTCGCCGGTCCGGCGAGGCGCGGGTCGTCGTCCGGGTGCGGTGTTCCGGGGCGCTGCGTGGACGGGATGCGGGTGAGCATCGCCGCAAGGTTGTCGTCGCCGGCCTCGTCGAGGCCCAGGCGCTGGCCGCGGCGGGCGCTCAGGACGTCCAGGAGTTCCTCGGAATCGGCGACGGCGGCCTCGAAGTCCACGGCCTCGGATCCGTCGGCGTTGGCCTCCACGTCGAACGGGTGGTCAACGACGGCGGCCAGCCGGCGCGTGCCGGCCTGCTGCGCCTCGATCGGCTCAAGTTCGCTGAGCACCTGGGCCCAGCGGTTGGCGTTCTGCAGGGACTTGCGTCCCGGGTTGAAGATCCAGCGTGCCAGCGAATCCTCGCTGATGGATTCGACGTTCAACGCGGCGGTTGCGCCCGGAACGTCGAACGTGGCGACGATGTCCCACGAGCCGTCGGTGGAGCGCCACGCATCCCATTCCAGCGAGGCACCGTCGATGCCCAGCGAATGTGCCCGGTAGGCCACCATTTCGCCGAGGTTCGCGGGCTCTTCGCCGAAGATGCTGCGGTAGCCGTCGTGGGTTTGCGGGGCGGAGACCTCGACGTTGCGGGCCTGGGTCGCGATGTACTCGCGTTCGGCCAGCACCGGGCCCTCGTAGCGCATGATGTGCTCGATCGACATTCCGGAGGCCGCCGCGACTTCCTCGGCGGTCGCTCCGGCGCGGATCCTTGTCTGGATTTCGCGGGGCGAGAGCGGGGCTGCGGGCGCCTCGGTGCGGTCGGCCCTGGCTGCACGGGTCAACGCACTGCGCAACGCTTCATCGATGGGCAGCGCAAAGCTGTTGCCATCCTCGCTGCTCAGGTGCAGGCTTTCACCGTTCTCGTGGATGCCCACCAGTCGGAGTTGACGCATGACTATCCTCCACAAACCGTCGTGTATTGAGTAAAACTCTGCCACCTGTGGGCGCAATTACCTAAGATATGCCTTGGTGTGGCGCGGATCGGCTTTATGATTCTTCCCATGGAACGGCGTGGAACCGCCCGCGAACTGCGCCAGACACGGGCGGAAGTCCTTGTTCTTGGTCACGGAATCCCTGATCACGGGCAGAAAAGTGGGATGATGAACAATCTTGTTCCCTTGCGGGCACAAAAACGGGTGCGCCGGTGTTGAATCATAGGCGCATGCATACGCGTGGATGCCACGGGACGGGAAACAACCCGCACCGCGGCGACCGACCAGAACTACAGCTTGAACCAAGCGGAGTGTGAAGCAGCAATTATGGCAACCGACTACGATGCACCTCGGAAGCATGCCGAAGAGGACGAGAAGCCCGAGGCCCTGCCGGAGCTTAAGGCCCAGCGCAGCGCCAACACCTCGAACCTGATCGACGAGGACGAGGTCGACCTGGCCGACAGCTACGAACTGCCCGGCGCCGATCTTTCGGGCGAGGAGCTGCAGGTCATGGTGCTTCCGGCCCAGGCCGACGAGTTCACCTGTGCCTCATGCTTCCTCGTGCGGCACCGTTCGCAGATCGCCCTGGAAAAGGGCGGTTTGCTGTACTGCACCGACTGCGAAGGCTAAGGCCCGACGGCAAGAAAAATGGCGTGGTTCCCAAGTGGGGAACCACGCCATTTCTTTGTCCAGGGGGACCGGGCTGCAGACTACTCGTTGTCTGCGGCCTGGGCGGGGGAGCCGTCCGCTGGCTCCTCCGCGGGCTTGACCTCGTTGCGCGCGGCCTCTGCCTCGCGGAACTGGAACATGACGCCGCCCAGGGCCGCTGTGAGTTCCTCGGGGCGACGGGTCGATGCCAGCCAGTACGGGGTGGAGTCGCGCTCGTCGGTGATCTCGATGCGGACCACGGGGTCGATCCAGCCGCGGATGCACATGAAGGCGATGCCGTTCAGGCCCGGGCCGCGCTGGTTGTATGCGGCCGAGCCGCGATATCCGGTGACCTCGCCGACGAACTCGCGTTCGATGCTTGCCCGGCCCACGCGCACGGTGTCGGCGGTGACCTCGATGGTCGGGGTGCTGGTGAGCAACCCGAAGGTGATGAGCGCAAAGGCGACCAAGCCGGCGGTGAGGCCCCAGGTGATGCCGATGGGCATGAATGCCACGGCGGCGGTGGCGCCCAGTCCCAGCGAGATCAACCAAATCCACCAGGCCGGCCAGAGCTTTTCCTGGAAGATCGCGGGGGCATGGGGCGGTGTTGAAGAGTTCTCGGCCATACCTACAAGCATAGGCCGTGGCAACGGGGGCGATTGCCACACTCGGCCCGCCGAGGCACTAGAGTTGTAGTGCACGAGTGGAGCCGCCTGGCGGCCCGAGAACTAGCACCCCCTGGAGTGAAAAACATGTCCGAATCGACAGTCGATATTGCCCTGCGAATGCTGGATCCGGAACTGCCGGTGCCCAGCTACGCTCACGAGGGCGATGCCGGTGCGGATTTGTGCGCACGCGAAGACGTGACGCTGGCCCCGGGGGAGCGCGTCCTGGTGCCCACCGGAGTCTCCATCGCACTGCCGCTGGGCTACGTCGGACTGATCCACCCGCGCTCCGGACTTGCCACAAAACACGGCCTGACCGTGGTCAATGCGCCGGGAACCGTCGATGCGGGTTATCGTGGTGAGTTGAAGGTCACATTGTTGAACACCGATGTGCGGACACCCATTGCGCTCAAGCGCGGGGACCGGATCGCCCAGCTGGTTATCCAGAAGGTTGAGCGGGCCACCTTCATCCAGGTCGAAGAACTCGATGAAACGGTGCGCGGCGCAGGCGGCTTCGGTTCCACCGGTGGCTTCGAGACCGCTTCCACCCAAAGCTAAATCCCGCACCGCAACCTGACGGTCGATAAAGCAGAGAGCCACTTCCATGATTTTCAAGCGCAAGAACAAAGCGGCAGTCGCCGAGGCGCAGCCCGAGCAGACCATCGCCGAGTTGAACGCCGCAGCGTCGAAAGACCTTGAATCGGACCCCGTTGACGAGGTGCAGGCCCAGGCGCCGGCCGACGTCGCGGACGCCGCCGAGACGCAGGGAAATGCTCCGGCACCGGCCAAGCGGAACCCGAACGAGGGTCCCTTCGACGGGGACTCCATCGAGGACCACAGCGACTACCTGGACATGGGCGCCCTGCTGATCAAGCCGGTCCCCGGCCTGCAGCTGCGCCTCGAGGTCGAGGAATCGACCCAGCGCGTGATCGCCGTGGCCCTGGAAATGGGAGCCTCGCGGATGCAGCTGCAGGTTTTCGCTGCCCCGAAGACCGACGAGCTCTGGCCGGGCATTTCCACCCAGATCGCCACCGGCATTGCCGACCAGGGCGGGGAAACCGAAATGGTTCCCGGCCGCTTCGGCAACGAACTGCTGGCCCGCGTGCCGCAGACCGCGCCGGACGGCCGCCAGGGCTACGTGGTGTTGCGCTTCCTCGGCATCGACGGCCCGCGTTGGTTCCTGCGAGCCGTCATCGGCGGCGCGGCGCTGACCGACCCGGAGGAGGCGAAGGCCATGGAGGACGCGTTGGCCCAGATCGTGGTGGTCCGCGGCGACGTCCCGATGCCGCCGACCGAATTGCTGCCGTTGACCGTGCCGCAGGGTGCCCTGACGCACCCCGATGCCGCAGCGGAAACCCCGGGCACCGAGCGCCCCGAGCGCGGCCCGGAAACCACGCAGATCGGCTAGGACTCCCGTGCCGAAGGAACGCGCGGCCAGGCTCCGGAAGAATGCCGGTTCCCCGCCCGCGGCGGCGGCAGAGGAGTTGCCCGGTGCCCTCGCGCGTAGCCAAAGCGTGGAATCCCTGGCGCAACTGCCCGAGCGTGGGCACGTCAGCCACCGGGGCTTCGTGGAATCCATCACGATCCTGCCGGCCCAGCAGGCGCCGATGTTTTCCATCTCGGTGGTCGACCGCCCGGCGCCGCCCGGCGGACGCCGCGCCGCGGTGCCGCACCTGCGCCTGATTTTCGTCGGCCAGCGCCGGGTGCCGGGGATCTGGGCCGGAACCCGGCTGCGCTACGAGGGAATGGTCGCGCCGATCGACGGTGTGCCCACCATCTACAACCCGCGCTACGAGATCCTGCCCGGCCGCGGCGCCGGCCCCGCGCCGAAGCCCCGGCCCGGCGCCTGACCGTGCGCGCTGCAAGACCTACGCCCCCGCCCCCGTTCGGCCGCCGGCCGCACCGCACCCGAGGAACATCCCAGCCATGAGCGATCCCACCCCGAACACTCCCGAACCCGAGGAGCATGCCGCGCCCTCGGCCGAGGAAATTGCCGCGCGCATCGGTGCAAACGCCGGCATCGAGCGCCGCGAAGACGGGCAGATCGACGTGCTCAAGACCATCGGCGGTGTGCGTGGGCTCATCGAGTCGCTGCTCCCGGGCCTGGTGTTCCTGTCGATCTTCATCCTGAGCCAGCAACTGAACATCGCGCTGATCGCCTCCGTGGCCGTGGCCCTTGGCTTCACGGTGGCCCGACTGGTTCGCCGCGGCACCTTGGTCCAGGCGCTGACGGGCCTGGGCGGCGTGGTCATCTGCGCGGTGGTTTCCCGGGCGACAGGAGAGGCCAAGGACTACTACGTCCCGGGTTTCTACACGAACATCGCCTACGGCGCCGCGCTGGTCATCTCCATCCTGGTGCGCTGGCCGCTGATGGGCGTGATCTTCGGATTCATCCGCTCGGAGAACACGGTCTGGCGTGCCGACAAGATTCGGGCACGGCAGTATGCCTGGGCCACCTGGATCGTGGTGGCCGTGTTCGCCGCCCGCTTGGCGGTGCAGGTCCCGCTGTACTTCGCCGACAACATCGCCGCCCTCGGGGCCGCGCGCCTGGCCATGGGCGTGCCGCTGTACGCGGCGGGCCTGTGGGTCGCCTGGATGATTTCCCGGCCGCTGAAGAGCGCCGAAGCCGTGGCGGAAACCCCACCAAACTCCTGAGGCCGTGACCCCCGGAACGATGTTTCCGGGGGAGCGGGGCCTATTCGGTTCCGGTGCTGCGCAGCACGGTGCGCAGCTGGTCCTCCGCCACAATGGTGGTGACAAAAAACAGCTCGTCCCCGCCCTCGATGACGTCGTCCTGGCTCGGGGTCAGCGGGATGTCGTCGCGCAGGATCGCCACGACGGTCGCGTCGGTGGGCCACGGCACCATGCCGATGGTGTGCCCGATGAGCGCCGAATCGTGCGGCACCGTGAACTCGACCATCGAAACCACGCCGGACTGCAAGGTCATCAGGCGCACCAGGTCGCCGATTTCCACTGCCTCCTCCACGAGGGCCGTCATCAGGCGCGGCGTGCTCACCGCGACGTCGACGCCCCAGGCGTCGTCGAACATCCAGTCGTTCTTCGGGTTGTTGACCCGGCCCACGGTGCGGCCGACGCCGAACTCGCTCTTGGCCAGCAGCGAGACCACGAGGTTGACCTTGTCGTCGCCCGTCGCCGAGACGACGACGTCGACCTCCTCGAGCTTCGCCTCCTTGAGCACGCTCAGTTCGCAGGCGTCGCCGAAGAGCCAGCGGGCGCCCCGGACCCCGGCGCGCGATACGACCTCGGGCTTTTCATCGATGAGCAGCACTTCGTGCCCGTGGGAGATGAGTTCCTTGGCGATGGAACTTCCCACGGAACCTGCTCCGGCAATCATGACCTTCATGGGGGTGTCTACTCCGTGACTGGGTTCGGCGCGGTGGACAGGGCTTTTTCGATTTCGCTGGTGGCATCCACGGGCATCATGGCGTGGACGATGTCACCCTGCTGCAGTCGCGTGCCAGGCACGGGCAACATACCCTCGCCGAAACGCGAGAGGTAGGCGATGCGGATCGGGGCCGCTGCTTCAAGGTCTTCCAGCGCATGGCCGAACCAGCCCTCGTGGACGTTGACCTCGCCCAGCATCAGCCGGCCCGAGGCCTCGCGGAAGTCCCCGCGCAGGGCGTGCTCGGGAAGGATGCGGCGCAGCACCTGGTCGCTGCTCCAGCGCACGGCGGCAACCGTGGGAATGCCCAGGCGCTGGTAGATCTCGGCCCGTCCCGGGTCGTAGATCCGGGCGACGACGTGCGGGACGTGGTAGGTCTCCCGGGCGACGCGGGTGGCCAGGATGTTTGAGTTGTCGCCGCTGGACACCGCGGCGAAGGCGTAGGCCTGGGAGATGTTCGCCCGTTCCAGGGTGTCCCGGTCGAAGCCGACGCCCGAGACCTTGGTCCCGGAGAAGTTCCGGCGGAGCCTGCGGAAGGCCGCATCATCCTGGTCGATGATCGCCACCGAATGCCCCGCATCATCCAGGGTGTGGGCCAACGTGACCCCGACCCTGCCGCAACCCATAATGACAAAATGCGCCACGCGCCCGACCCTGCCTTTTCCTTGGTGGAACACCGACAAACCTGCGGCTGCCTCCCGGGGTTGGCCCCCGGACGCGGCCGCCAGGGACCCAGTCTTTCATGGAAAAGCGGGTCGATGCGGGATTCTTCACGTTCGGTCCCGCGGTGCTGTGTATGACAGGGCGGGTCAAAGCGGCTAACTTTGGATCGTGCTTTCATTCCTCGACGCCGTCAAGCGGATTCTGGTGGGGCGCCCGTTTAGGACAGAGCGCCTGAAGCAGGCGCCGCTGCGTAAACGCCTTGCCCTGCCCGTATTCGCGGCCTCGGGGCTGTCATCCATCGCCTATGCCCCGGACGAGGTGATGCTGACCCTGGCCCTGGCCGGGGTCACCGCCACGAGGATCTCGCCGACCGTGGGGCTGGTCATCATGGTCGTCATGTTTGTGATCATCGCCTCCTACCGGCAGTCGGTGAAGGCCTACCCGTCGGGGCGGGGCGACTACGAGATCGCGTCGGTGAACCTGGGGCCCAAGGCCGGGACCACGGTTGCCGCGGCGCTGCTTGTCGACTTCGTGCTCACCGTGGCGGTGTCGATCTCCTCCGCCGCCCACTACGTGATCGCCGCGTTCCCCGCGCTGGCCGGGAAGCAAGCCTGGATCGCCACGGCCGGCGTCGTCATCCTCACGCTGCTGAACCTGCGCGGCCGGGGGCGTTCGCGCCTGGCCAATGCCGCGCCCGTGTACCTGTTCATCGGCACGCTGCTGCTGATGCTGGCCCTCGGCGGGATCTTTGCGGCGACGGGAAACCTGGGCGCGGCCCCGAGCGCGGGCTTCGAGGTCGTCCCCGACCCGGCCTACCCGCACGGGCTCACCGGCGTGGCCGGGATCCTGCTGGTGCTGCGTGCCTTCTCCACCGGTTCGGCGGCGTTGACCGGCGTCGAGGTCCCGATCTCCAACGTGCACACCCTGGCCGAACCCAAGGCCAAGAACGCCGCGGCCCTGTTGCTGATGTTGGGGCTCATCGCCGCGGTGCTGACGCTCGGGACCATGTACCTGGCCCGGGCGGTGAACGTGCACGTGGTGGAGAACCCCGCCACGGGCCTGCGGCTGGACGGCGGGCCGGTTCCCGCAGACTACATCCAGCACCCGGTGCTCGGCCAGCTGGCCCACGCGATCTTCGGCGGGGGATCGGTCGGCTTCTTCGCCATCGTCCTGCTGACCGTCGCGGTGCTGCTTGTCGCATCGCACACCGCCTTCAATTCCTTCCCGAACCTGGCCTCGCACCTGGCCACGGACGGCTACCTGCCGCGCCAGCTGCGCACGCGCGGCGACCGGCTCGGGTTCTCCAACGGCATCCTCTCGCTGGCCTTCGCGGCCATCGCGCTGATCTGGTTGTTCAACGCCCACGTGCAGACGCTGATCCAGCTCTACGTGGTGGGCGTCTTCGTCTCCTTCACGCTCAGCCAGCTGGGCATGATCAAGCACTGGGGGCGCGCGTTGGCGATGACCCCGGACAAGCGGCTGCGCGCCCGCATCCGGCGCTCGCGCCTACTGAACCTGGTGGGCTTCGTGCTCACCGCCGCGGTGCTGGCCATCGTGCTCGGGACCCGGCTCATCCACGGGGCATGGCTGGCCGTGCTGGGCATCGTGGTGCTGTACGCCCTGATGGATTCGCTGCACCGGCACTACGTCGCCGTCGACGCGGAGCTGGCCATCGACACCGGGCAGTCGCCCACCGCGCTGCCGGCGCGCGTGCACGCGCTGGTGCTGGTGTCCACGGTGCGCAAGCCGGTGCTGCGCGCCGTGGCCTTCGCCCGCGCCTCGAGGCCCTCCAAGCTGGACGCGATCGTGGTGGACGCCGATTCCGAGCAGACCGAGGCGAGCGTCGCCGAGTGGGAGCGCCTGGGCATCCCGGTTCCCATCACGGTGCTGGCCTCCCCCTACCGCGAGATCGCCCCGCCGCTGATCGAATACATCCGCTCCATCAAGCGCGATTCCCCGCGCGACCTGATCGTCGTCTACATCCCCGAGTACGTGGTGGGCCGCTGGTGGGAGCAGCTGGTGCACAACCAGACGGCGGTGCGCATCAAGAACCGCCTGCACTACGAGCCCGGCGTCGTCGTGGCCTCCGTCCCGTGGCGCCTCTCGTCCTCGGACGCGGCCGCCTACGGCGGATCCACCGAGCAGGCCTCCCCGGGCCACAAGACCATTTCGGCAATACCGCCGGTTTCCAACGCGAAAGAATGAACCCCATGAGCACCGACACGAACATCCTGCGAGTACGCCTCGGCGCTGCAGCCCACGGCGGACACAGCGTCGCCCGCCACGAGGGCCGGGTGATCTTTGTCCGCCACGGCATTCCCGGCGAAGAGGTCAGCATCGCCCTGCGTGACTCGGGGGAGAAGTCCCGCTTCTGGCGCGGCGACGTCATCGAGGTCCACGAGGCCTCCGAGCACCGCGTGCCGCATTTCTGGGCCGCCGCCGATTCCCTGCGCGCCGCCGATCGCGGCATCCTCCCGGTGGGCGGGGCAGAGTTCGGCCACATGACCCTCGAGGCCCAGCGCGAGATCAAGGGCCAGGTCTTCCTCGAGCAGATGGAACGCCTGGGCAAGCTCGACGCCGCCGAACACGGGTTCACCGGCGTGCGCGCCCCCGAGGGCGAGAGCGAGGACGCGCTGGGCTGGCGCACCCGCACGGCGTTCGCCGTCGACTCCAAGGGTCGCCTGGCCATGAGCCCGTTCCGCTCCAACGACCTGATCCCGGTCAAGGAAATGCCGCTGGCGCACCCGAAGGTCAACGAGCTCAAGCTCTGGGAGCTGCCGCTGCTGGGCATCAGTCGCGTCGAGGTTGCCGTCGGTTCCGGCCGGGACGCCGGCGTGCTGGTGCTCTTCGTCGAGGACGGCACGCACGCGGGCGCCGCGGGCCGTGCGGCCAAGCGCCTTCCGGAATGGGCGTCCGCCGCCTCCGTCACCCAGGTCGGCGGCTCCGTTGCCGACGGCCGCGGCGAGCTGCAGCGCCTGCGCGGCCGCACCTGGCTCTCCGAGTCGGTGGCAGGGCACGACTACCGGATCACCGGCGAGGGCTTCTGGCAGATCCACCGCCTGGCGCCGGCCACCCTGGTCGAGCGCGTCATGGCCCATCTGGCCCCGGGCTACGGGGCCCGCGTTGCCGACCTGTACGCCGGTGCCGGGCTCTTCAGCGCCCCGCTGGCCAAGGCCGTCGGGGACGACGGAATGGTCCTGTCCATAGAGGGTGCCCCGGGCACCAGCAAGGACGCCGTGAAGAACCTGCGCGAATTCCCGCAGGCCGTCATCTCGCAGGGGCGCGTCGAGAAGACGCTGTCCCGTGAGCTGAACACCCGCAAGACCAAGCTGGATTCGATCGTGCTCGATCCGCCGCGCACCGGCGCCGGCAAGGCGGCGGTCTCCGCGATGGTCCGCTCGGGCGCCAAGAAGATCTCCTACGTTTCCTGCGATCCCGCGTCGTTCGCGCGCGACACCGCGGACCTGGTTGCCGCAGGTTTCCGGCTGAGCGAGGTCGACGTGATCGACCTCTACCCGCACACGCACCACATGGAAACCGTGGGCCTTTTCGAGCGCCGCTAGTCGTGGATGTGACTCCGTTCGACCCGAACGTGTCGGGTCGGCGGGGTCTTCGCGCGTGTGGGGGATAGACTGTCTATAGCTCTGCCGCGAACCAACGCACGACGAACTCAGTTAGGGAATCCTAACTGGAATCGGGTGCACGCGTGCAACGAAGATGAGAATCTGGCGAGAGGAGTCCCAATGAGCAATGTGGACAGCTTTGGGGCCAAAGGCGTACTGGACGTCGATGGCAACGAATATGAAATTTTCCGGCTGAACGCAGTAGAAGGTGCGCAAAGCCTTCCGTACAGCCTCAAGGTTCTTTTGGAGAACCTGCTTCGCACCGAAGACGGTGCGAACATCACCGCGGACCACGTCAATGCAATTGGCCAGTGGGATGCAAACGCCGAACCGAACACCGAGATTCAGTTCACCCCGGCCCGCGTCATCATGCAGGACTTCACCGGTGTTCCGTGCATCGTTGACCTTGCCACGATGCGCGAAGCCGTGAAGGAACTCGGCGGCGATCCGACCCGTGTGAACCCGCTCGCACCTGCCGAAATGGTCATCGACCACTCCGTGCAGATCGACGTCGCCGGCAACGCCGGCGCGCTCGAGCGCAACATGGAAATCGAGTACCAGCGCAACGGGGAGCGTTACCAGTTCCTGCGCTGGGGCCAGACCGCATTCGACGACTTCAAGGTCGTTCCCCCGGGAACCGGCATTGTGCACCAGGTCAACATCGAATTCCTGGCACGCACCGTGATGACCCGCGAGGTCGGCGGCGTGCTGCGCGCTTACCCGGACACCTGCGTCGGCACCGACTCCCACACCACCATGGTCAACGGCATGGGCGTGCTGGGCTGGGGCGTTGGCGGCATCGAGGCCGAGGCAGCAATGCTCGGCCAGCCGGTTTCCATGCTGATCCCGCGCGTTGTCGGCTTCAAGCTCAACGGCTCGATCCCGGCAGGCGCCACCGCAACCGACGTCGTGCTGACCATCACCGAAATGCTGCGCAAGCACGGTGTCGTCGGCAAGTTCGTCGAGTTCTACGGCCAGGGCGTTGCCCAGGTTCCGCTGGCAAACCGCGCCACCATCGGCAACATGTCCCCGGAATTCGGTTCCACCGCGGCCATGTTCCCGATCGATGACGTCACCCTTGACTACCTGCGCCTGACCGGCCGCTCGGCCGAGAACGTGGCCCTCGTGGAGGCCTACGCCAAGGAACAGGGCATGTGGCACGATGCCGAGCGCGAGATCCGTTTCTCGGAGTTCCTGGAACTGGACCTGTCCACCGTGGTTCCGTCGATCGCCGGCCCGAAGCGTCCGCAGGACCGCATCGAGCTCTCCAGCGCCAAGGAACAGTTCCGCAAGGACATCCACAACTACGCCGCAGGCGCCGCCGACGAGCTGAACATCGGCCGCCCCTCCACCTCGGTCGAGGTCAGCAAGGCGGACGGCACCACGTTCTCGATCGACCACGGCCTGGTTTCCATCGCCTCGATCACCTCGTGCACCAACACGTCCAACCCTTCGGTCATGCTTGCCGCGGCACTGCTGGCACGCAAGGCCGTTGAGAAGGGCCTGACCTCCAAGCCATGGGTCAAGACCTCGGTCGCCCCGGGCTCGAAGGTCGTCACCGAGTACTACGAGAAGTCCGGCCTGCTGCCGTACCTGGAGAAGCTCGGCTTCTTCGTCGTGGGCTACGGCTGCGCAACCTGCATCGGCAACTCCGGCCCGCTGGACGCCGAGATCTCCGAGGCCATCCAGGCCAACGACCTCGCGGCCACCGCGGTGCTCTCGGGCAACCGCAACTTCGAAGGCCGCATCAACCCGGACGTGAAGATGAACTACCTGGCTTCCCCGCCGTTGGTCATCGCCTACGCCCTGGCCGGCACCATGGACTTCGACTTCGAAACCGATTCCCTGGGAACCGACACGGACGGCAACGAGGTGTTCCTCAAGGACATCTGGCCGACCCCGCTCGAGGTCCAGGCAACCATCGATTCGTCGATCGACGAGGGCATGTTCGCCAAGGGCTACGAGGGTGTCTTCGACGGCGACGATCGCTGGAAGGCGCTGGACACCCCGGCGGGCAACACCTTCGAATGGGCGGAGGATTCGACCTACGTCCGGAAGCCACCATACTTCGAGGGCATGACCGCGACCCCGGCACCGGTTGAGGACATCTCCGGCGCCCGCGTGCTGCTGAAGCTGGGCGATTCGGTCACCACCGACCACATCTCCCCGGCCGGTTCCTTCAAGTCGGACACCCCGGCCGGCAAGTACCTGCTGGCCAACGGCGTGGATCGCAAGGACTTCAACTCCTACGGCTCGCGCCGCGGCAACCACGAGGTCATGATCCGCGGCACGTTCGCGAACATCCGCATCAAGAACCAGCTCCTGGACGGCATCGAGGGTGGCTTCACCCGCGACTTCACCCAGGAAGGCGCCCCGCAGGCCTACGTCTACGACGCGGCGCAGAACTACAAGGAAGCCGGCACCCCGCTGGTCGTCCTCGGTGGCAAGGAATACGGCTCGGGCTCCTCGCGCGACTGGGCCGCCAAGGGCACCGCGTTGCTGGGCGTCAAGGCCGTCATCACCGAGTCGTTCGAGCGCATCCACCGCTCGAACCTCATCGGCATGGGCGTTCTTCCGCTGCAGTTCCCGGCCGGCGAGAACGCCGACACCCTGGGCCTGACCGGCACCGAGACCTTCTCCGTCGAGGGAGTGACCGAACTCAACAACGGCACCACCCCCAAGACCCTGAAGGTCACCGCCGTGGCGGAAGACGGCAAGACCGTCTCCTTCGACGCGGTCCTGCGCATCGACACCCCGGGCGAAGCGGACTACTACCGCAACGGCGGCATCCTGCAGTACGTCCTGCGCCAGATCTCCGCCAACTAACCAGGTAGCGAAGACCGACGCACGCAAGGGCGGGCCGGCTTGGAAATTCTCCAAGTCGACCCGCCCTTGCGGCTTTTAAAGCGGTACCGCTGCTAGCCTCGAGAAAAGCATCCTCAAGCACGGGTGGAGATGATATGGACGGGCTGCAGAGCTGGCATTTGGTCGTGCTGGCAATTTTGGTCATCATCGGCGTGGTTGCCTACTTGCTCTACGGATACTTCTTTGGTGCAAGGAAACGACAAGGGCGCCGAAATGCCCCGCCGGCTGAGCGCCGCGCGCATGACGACGAGCTCGACTGACAGGACCGTTGGCAGATTTCGTCTGTTGAGCACGACAAACCAATCCCATGTTGACCTATGAAAACCGCTTCGCTGGTGAAGCGTTGGCCACGTAAGTGGAGCGGCTATCCCGGGCGGGCGTCTCCGGAAAATTACTTGGCGCGGGGACCTACGCCCGAGGTTCCTGCCCTCCGGCTACCCGTGCCCATGGCCCTAGATTGATTGGCGGTAGCCGAAGAACTCGTGGTCGTTGTTGTAACCGCCAAGTCCTCCGCCGACCTCGTCGAACCTCTCCACGAACTCGATTCCCTTTATCCACTTGACGAGCTTGAAGCCGAGCTGGGTTTCGTTGCGGAGGCGAAGCGGCGCTCCGTGTCCGAACGGGAGTGCTTCGTCGTTCATGTCGTACGCCAACATTGTCAGCTTGTAACCCATCTGCTCAATGGGTTGTGCGTCATAATAAATTCCGCCATCGGGCCCGGCCGCGAAGGAATAGAAGATCACCCATTTGGCCTCCGGCTTGGGCTTGGCGAGGTCAAGGATGGTCTGCATGGAGACACCTCCCCATTTTGCGACTCCGGACCAGCCTTGAATGCAAAAGTGCTGGGTGATCTGCTCATGATGGGGTAGAGCCCGCAATTGCTTGAGGCTCAGCTCCAGGGGATTCTCGACGAGCCCGTTGACGCGCAGTTTGTAGTTATCGAAATCGCCGCTCTCAAGCTTTTTGTATTCCTCGGTTTCCGGGTATTTGCCGTTGTGCCAGAAGTACGGGGAAATGTCCTTCTCGGTATATTGGCCGGGCCTCGAGTCGATGTGTTCGAACAGGCGCTGGGCCGGGCCGATCAGGGCATAGCCAACTTTCTGCACAACCCGCGGACGCCGGTACGTCAAGGGTGTGGCCGCCACCCACGCCGCAACCACCAGAACCATCGAGGCTGCAAAGATCCAGAAACCCGCCCACGAGTCGCTGTCTTGGGAGGCGTACATGTGGTTAAGGTTGCGCAGCGCTCCGGTGGTCAGCACCAGCGTCACGTGAACGACTATGAACATGACGAACCAGCAGAGCACCAGAAAGTGCAGGGAACGGGCCATCTGGATGCTGAACGCGGTGCTGATGGAACGGAACCGGGTTGAAAGGGCAGGTGACATCCCCAATCCAGTGATCAGTGCCGCAGGCGCGGCGATGAACACGGTGACGAAGTACGCCACCAGCTGGAGGTCGTTGTAGTTCACCCAGCCCGTTTCCACCGGCCAGTCCAAGGACAAGTATTGGAGGGCAACCGAGGCGGAGTTCGGGATGACGTCCCAGCCCGACGGCACCAGCCTCATCCATTGGCCGGTGGAAAAGATCAGCACGTAAAAGACGATCCCGTTCAGCAGCCACAAGGTGTCTATCCCGAGGTGCCACCAACGGGCCAGGCCGATGGAGTGGCGCCGCCCGGGCAGCCCGACACCGTCGGGCAACGTGATCGAGTCTTGCTTGGCTGTGTACAGAGGATCCGTCGGTACAGGTTTCTGGACGCGAAACCATTCCTTGCCCGGTGTTGAGTGCCTGGTCCAGTAGAGCCGGGGATGGTCGGCCATGATGGTCGCCCCGGACCGAATGATGAAAGTCATCAGGAACAGGTTCATGAAGTGCTGCCAGCCCAGCCATGCAGGGAGCCCGACGGGTGCGTTCTCAGGCAGCCCAGAGGTGCCCGGGTAGCGGTGCATAAAATCTTGCACGGCGGGGAGCTCGCGGATGCCCTTCGCGACGGCGATGCCGACTACCAGCAGCACCAATCCGATGGGGATCAGCCACAAGAGGTTGAACCACTTGCCGTGGCCGATCCGGATCCGCGGGGCAACTCCGTACTGCGCGGGAACAGCGCCGGCCCAGTTCTCGTCGACGACATCGTAGCGTTTGCTGTCAAGCTCGGCACGGAAACTCGCGCCTGTCCCACCAGCGCCACTATCAGCCGCGGGAACATGTTGGCCGTTCGATGAAGGCTCCATGTACCTGAGCGTAGACCTCCTTGAAGCACAAGCGCCCCCGGAACCTTGAAGGCAATGGGGCCGGGAGTGCTGCATCATGCCGGGGTTTCGCGATCCGCCGGGCCGGCCACGAGGAGTACGAAGGGTCGGGGTTGCCCGCATTATTTTCTGTGGCCCGTACTTCGTTGACGGTCGGTCAGACTTGCTGGCCGGCAATGACCTTCCGGGCGGCGGCCAGGTGATGGGAGCTGCATTTCCCGCCATATCCCGCCCACCACGTGAGGGTATTCCCCGATCCGGGATCGTACTCGGAGCCCGTGAGCTTGGCCCCCATGGCGACGGCCATGCAATCGGCCATGTGCTCGGCCCCGTCGGCGACCCGGGGCTTCCCGTACACGGCGTCCATACGTCGATCCAGCTTGGCAAAGTCGTACTTGTAGGTCCGGTACTGCAGGATGTGGGCGCACTCGTGGTACTGGACGGCAACGGCCATGGGGTGGTTCGGGTCGAGTTTTTTGCCGCCGAAGCCGCTGGTGTCCAGGGTGATCAGCTCATTCATGTGGCCGATCCGGCCGCTGGCCTCGGCCATGTTGGGCTTGTTCGCTCCGACCGACAGCGGCACCCCCTTGCACCACTTGGCGATGTTCTTTGCCGCGGAGGCCTTCCAGCCCAGCTTGCCGATCGGAACCCCCAGGGAAACCTTGGCAACGCGGGAGGAGCGGATCCACCCGGACTTGCCCGCGTACTCGACCTTGACCCGCCCGTTGGACCTGGCATTGGTCCGGGTGCCCAGCGTGTAGTCGGCAGGGACCTTCGCCAGTTGCCTCGTTGAACAGGCCGAGGCATACAGCGGGATTGCGGAGGAGGTCTGGTACTTGGCCACGATGGCTCGCCGGATATCGGTGGATGCGGCCCAGCCGGTCTTTCCCGCCCTGGAGAGCTGGACGTATTTGCCGCTGGTCCGCCCGGTGGAGGACAGTTCCTTGCCCCGGGCCACGACTGCCACGATGGTGCCCTTGCTGGGCGAGGAGCGCAGGCTGGTCTTCCGGAGGGCTTCGTACCGGTGCCGGGGAAGCGTTTGCGCGGCGGCCGGTTGCGGCGCTGCCGCCACGGAGACTGAGAACGCGGGGCCGGCCGGCTGCCCGGCGGCGACAGCCGGTGCCGGAACAACCAGAGCCAGCGCCAGCACGGCGGCGACGGACAGGGCATGGAATCGCATGGGCAATGATCCTTGCGGGCGTGGGATGCACCTTGGACCGCCGGAGAATCCCAGGGGACGTGGCACTTGTTGGCCACGAGGCCAGCTTACGGAAAATTACGGATCACGCAATGGCCACGGGCGGATCAGCTGCCTGCCTGGCCGAGTCCCTCGTTCAACGACGCGACCCGCGCCGCAAGGTCGTCGCGCAGGAACTCCATGCGTTCGCGCTCGGTGGCGAGTTCCTTCGGTGCCGGGGCGGGAATCCAACGTTCCATCTCGACGCCCTCCAGTTCCGGGATCCGGGCCTCGCCCACGATGATGACCCGGTCTGCCGCCCTCAGGCGCTCCTCGGTCAACGCCGACGGAACCTCGGCACGCATGTCCGCCCCTGCCTCGAGGACCACGTCCGCGGCCAGCTCGTTGACGTGGTGGGCCGGGATGAGTCCCGCCGATTCCACGCGGACGCCGTCCCCGGCGGCCCGGCGCAGCAGGGCGGCTGCCATTTGCGACTTGCCGCCGTTGGTGTTGCATACGAACAGGACCGTTGGCTGTGCAGTGCTGTCTTGGGAGTTCATTCGGGGCTTCATCCTCTACGTTGAATCGGGAAAGCGAGCATTCGTGCCCCACGATCTTACGCAGGCCTGCCACGCTGGTGCCGCGTGCCACTGTGGCATCCGCCGCTATGTTGCCCCGGAGGCAAATCCAGAGCGGTAAGATTGAACGGGTATTTGTCACTTCGAAAGGACCGCCTCCGTGTCATTGCTTCAGGCCATCAACGATCCACGCGACCTGCAGGGTTTGAACATGGCCGAAATGCACCAGCTTGCCGAGGAGATCCGGACGTTCCTCATCGACAACGTGGCACGCACCGGCGGGCACCTGGGCCCCAATCTCGGCGTCGTCGAGCTGACGCTCGGCATCCACCGGATCTTCGAGTCCCCGCGCGATTCCATCATCTTCGACACCGGGCACCAGTCCTACGTGCACAAGCTGGTGACGGGCCGCCGGGACTTCTCCACGTTGCGCCAGCAGGGCGGGCTCTCCGGATACCCGGAACGCGCCGAGTCCGTGCACGACATCGTCGAGTCCTCGCACGCGTCCTCCTCCCTTTCCTGGGCCGACGGGATTTCCCGCGCCCGCAAGCTCACCGGCGAATCGGACCGCTACGTCGTGGCCCTGGTCGGCGACGGTGCGCTGA
Source organism: Paeniglutamicibacter sp. NPDC012692 (assembly GCF_042901625.1). NCBI lineage: Bacteria > Bacillati > Actinomycetota > Actinomycetes > Micrococcales > Micrococcaceae > Paeniglutamicibacter > Paeniglutamicibacter sp. NPDC012692. The sequence goes on along the minus strand of NZ_JBIBDE010000001.1, from coordinate 968,188 downwards.
CCGGCGGCATGGCCTGGGAGGCCGTGAACAACATCGCCGCCGACAAGGACCGCCGCGTGGTCATCGTCGTCAACGACAACGGCCGCTCCTACGCGCCGACCATCGGCGGCCTGGCGGACCAGCTCGCGGGCCTTCGCCGCCAGCTCGACAAGTTCCGCACGCTTCCGGCCTACGAACACACCATGGACAAGCTCAAGGACCGCCTGAAGGACTCGGGCGCCGTGGGCCAGTTCGCCTACAAGTCGCTGCACGCCACCAAGAAGGGCGTCAAGGACTGGTGGGCTCCGCAGGGGCTTTTCGAGGACCTCGGCATGAAGTACCTGGGCCCCATCGACGGGCACAACCAGGCAGCCGTCGAAGAGGCCCTGCAGCAGGCCAAGCACTTCTCCGGACCGGTGATCGTCCACGTGCTGACCGAAAAGGGCCGCGGCTACGCGCCGGCCCGCGCCGACGAGGCCGACCAGTTCCACGCCGTCGGGGTCATCGACCCGGAAACCGGCGAGCCGCTGAAGAAGGCCTCCGCACGCTCCTGGACCTCCGTCTTCGGCGAGGAAATCGCGGACATCGCCGACGACCGCGAGGACATCGTGGCCATCACCGGGGCCATGCTCCAGCCGGTGGGACTCAAGGCCATGTCCGAACGGCACCCGGACCGCGTGCTGGATGTCGGCATCGCCGAACAGCACGCCATGACCTCCGCCGCCGGCCTTGCCTTCGGCGGGCTGCACCCGGTGGTCTGCATCTACGCGACCTTCCTGAACCGCGCCTTCGACCAGCTGCTCATGGACGTGGCGCTCCACAAGGCCGGCGTCACGGTCATCCTGGACCGCGCAGGCGTGACCGGTCCGGACGGGCCAAGCCACCACGGCATGTGGGACATGGCCCTGATGCAGATTATTCCCGGCGTGCACCTGGCCGCCCCGCGCGACGCGGTGCGTCTGCGCGAGGAATTGCGCGAGGCCGTCGCCATCAAGGACGCGCCGACCGTCGTCCGCTTCTCCAAGGGAGAGGTCGGGCCGGAAATCGTTGCCCTCGAGCGGCTGCACGACGGAGTCGACGTGCTCGCGAAGCTCGGCTCCGGCGAGGAACGCGACGTGCTGATCGTCTCGGTCGGCGCCATGAGCGAGCTCTGCCTGGATGTCGCGGGCCGGCTGAACGCCCAGGGCGTCTCCGTCACGGTCGTGGACCCGCGCTGGGTGCTTCCGGTGCCGCGCTCGATCATCGGCCTGGCAGCCCGCCACCGCATCGTCGTCTGCGTCGAGGACGGCGTGCGCGCCGGCGGCGTGGGCTCCCGGATCCGCCAGGAAATGCGCGCGGCAGGTGTCGACACCGCCCTGAACGAGGTCGGCCTGCCCACCGAGTTCCTGGCCCACGGAACCCGCAGCGAGGTCATGGACCGCGTGGGCTTGAGTGCGGCGCAGATCGCCAACGACACCCTGGCGCAGGTGCTGGGCACCAAGGTGCCGTTCGCCCGCCCGCTGCCCGGCCAGGAACTGCCCACCGGACAGATCCCGCAGGTATGAAGCCGGCAGCGGTGATCCCCGCAGACCTTCCACGCGACCCGGCGAACGCCGCGGTCGGCGACATCGTGGTGGCCCGCGCCTGGAAGTACGACGGGCAGCCCCACTGGGTCGTTCCCGGCTACTACCTGGGCAAGGACCTCCACGGCCACTGGATCTACCAACCCGCGGGATCGCTTGTCTCGCGTCCCGGCCACGGGCACTGGGCGGACACCGACGCGGTGTGCCTGGTGCCGCACACCGGGTACTGGGTCGGCACGTTCTACGACGACCCGGCCGTCGAGGACCTGCGCATCTACCTGGACCTGTCATCCCACATCGGTTGGCGCGGGCTGCCCCGCGGGGGATGGGAAGTGAACTCCGTGGACATGGACCTGGATGTCATCGAATCCCGGGAACGCGGTGTCTATCTGGACGACCAAGACGAATTTGCCGAGCACTCGGCGCAGATGGCCTACCCCCAGGAGCTGGTGGCGGCCATCGAGAATGAAGCAGCATCACTACTGAATCTGGTCGGCACCGGGCACGCGCCCTTTGACGACACCATGACCGCTTGGTTTACCCGCGGCCGCGCCGCATATTCCGACGCAACATCCCGCTAAAGGAGCACCACCACATGTCAATTGTTCGCACTTACCGCCGCGACGAAGACGGCACCCTGAATTTCCGCGAAGCCTGGTTCTCCCAGTACGAGGGTGAAGAGCTGGGACAGTTCGTCGTCAACCACGGCACCGTCGGCCACCAGTCCAAGACCGAGACCGCCAAGGACGTCACCGAGGCGACCGCCCAAGGCCTGCTCGACGCCTTCACCGAACAGTGCACCGAGGACGGCTTCCTGCCGCTGACCGAAGCCGACCAGTACTGGGTCATCGTGCAGTACACGCTGAAGTCCGTCGAGGGCACCGACCGCGACAAGTACCTGGAAACCACCGCCAAGGAAGCCCTGACGGGCCACCTGGCCTGGCGCGGCCTGGGCACCGTCGAGTCCTCGGACTACGCACCGCGCAAGCTCAACATCCGCATCCTGTCCCCGGAGCCCAAGCGTGCGGTCTCGGCCATCAAGACCTGCCTGCGCGAGGCGAAGCTGGACTTCACCAAGCTCTCCATCGCCACCGCGCCGTTCGACGGACTGGAAAACCTCAAGCAGGCACACCCGTTGCCGGCCAAGGGCACCTTCTCCCTTTCGTAGGGCTCGCTTTCACAAGCGCCGGTGGGCCGGGTGCTGCAACGAGAAATTCGTTGCAGCACCCGGCCCTTTCGCATATGTATGCGTTGCGCATGCGAAAGGGCCTTGTTCATTCCCGGTTTCCCGGGGATGAACAAGGCCCTTTGTACGTCAGTCCTGCGCCAACAAGGCTAGTGCCTAGTCGGTTCCCGAATCAAAGGCGGCGCGCTCCAGCGAGCGGTCCTGGGCCAGTTCGTCGGCGTCAGCTGCTTCGGCGTCGACGATCGCCGAGGCTCCGCCTGCTTCCAGCTTGCCGACGAGTTCGACGGTCTTGTTGCCCAGCAGGCCCTGGGTGGCGTACTGCTCAAGACGCGAGCGGGAATCGGCGATGTCCAGGTTGCGCATGGTCAGCTGGCCGATGCGGTCCAACGGGCCGAAGGCCGAGTCGCCAACGCGCTCCATGGACAGCTTGTCCGGGTGGTAGCTGAGGTTCGGGCCCACGGTGTCCAGGACCGTGTAGTCGTCGCCGCGGCGCAGGCGCACGGTGACGGTGCCGGTGACGGCCGAGCCGACCCAACGCTGCAGCGATTCGCGCAGCATCAGGGCCTGCGGGTCCAGCCAGCGGCCTTCGTACATCAGGCGGCCCAGGCGGCGGCCCTCTGCGTGGTAGTTGGCCACGGTGTCTTCGTTGTGGATGGCATTGAGCAGGCGCTCGTAGGCAATGTGAAGCAGGGCCATGGCCGGTGCCTCGTAGATGCCGCGGCTCTTGGCCTCGATGATGCGGTTTTCGATCTGGTCGCTCATGCCCAGGCCGTGACGGCCACCGATCTTGTTGGCTTCGTCGACCAGCGCCACGGCGTTGGCGAACTCGACGCCGTTGATGGCGACCGGGCGGCCGGCCTCGAAGGTGATCGAGACGTCTTCGGTCTTGACCTCGACCGACTCGTCCCAGTAGCGCACGCCCATGATCGGCTCAACCGATTCCAGCGAGGTGCTCAGCAGCTCGAGGGTCTTGGCCTCGTGCGTTGCGCCCCAGATGTTGGCGTCGGTGGAGTAGGCCTTTTCGGCCGAGTCGCGGTACGGGAAGTTGCGCTCAACGAGCCATTCGCTCATCTCCTGGCGGCCGCCGAGTTCGGCGACGAATGCCGGGTCCAGCCAAGGCTTGTAGATGCGCAGCTTCGGGTTGGAGAGCAGACCGTAGCGGTAGAAGCGCTCGATGTCGTTGCCCTTGTAGGTGGAGCCGTCGCCCCAGACGTCAACGCCGTCCTCGCGCATGGCGCGAACCAGCAGGGTGCCGGTTACGGCGCGGCCCAGCGGGGTGGTGTTGAAGTAGGACTTTCCGCCGGAGCGGATGTGGAAGGCGCCACAGGCCAGGGCAACAAGGCCCTCTTCAACCAGTGCCGGCTTGCAGTCGACAAGGCGCGCGGCTTCCGCACCGTACTCCAGGGCGCGGCCCGGGACTGCATCAATATTCGGTTCATCGTACTGACCAAGGTCGCCGGTGTACGTGTAGGGAATGGCACCCTTTTCACGCATCCAGGCAACTGCAACGGACGTATCGAGGCCACCGGAGAACGCGATACCTACGCGTTCGCCAACGGGCAGGGAGGTGAGGACTTTAGACATGTTCCCCATCCTATAGGGTCATTGGGCGTTTCCGGAGAACTCGGCAAGACTGATCGGTGACACACTGTGCCGCCGGGCGCGGGCCGTGCTTGAATTTTCTGGGGGCTGTGGTCCCCGGTCCTCGCCGGCGACGCCCGTGCGAGAAACTGTGAATGCATAAATATTTGAAGGGATGAATCCTTATGAGTACGGTGGAGCATCGACGTTTGGGCAATTCCGGGCTGGCGGTTTCGGTCGTCGGATTGGGTTGCAACAACCTGGGTCGGGCCGGGACCGCCACTCAGACACAGGACGGAACGGACGCGGTCGTCAATGCCGCACTTGAGTCCGGAATCACATTCTTCGACGTCGCGGATGTCTACGGCATGGAGCCCGGCCTCTCGGAAATCATGCTCGGCAAGGCGCTGGGGTCGCGCCGCGACGAGGTCGTGATCGGCACCAAGTTCGGCCTGGACATGAATGGGGCCAACGGCAACGACTTCGGGGCCCGCGGTTCGCGCAGGTACGTCATCCGTGCGGTCGAGGCGTCCCTGACGCGATTGGGAACCGACTACATCGACCTGTACCAATTCCACACCCCCGATGCACAAACCCCGATCGCCGAGACGCTTGCCGCGCTCGACGACCTGGTGCGGGCCGGCAAGGTGCGCTACATCGGGCACTCCAACCGCGCGGGCTGGCAGATTGCCGAGGCGGAGTTCACCGCCCGGCTGCAGGGCGGCGAGCGCTTCGTCTCCACCCAAAACCACTACAACCTGCTCGACCGCCGCGCCGAACTCGAGGTCACCCCGGCCGCGGAGGCTTTCGGGCTGGGCCTGTTGCCGTACTTCCCGCTGGCCAACGGGTTGCTGACCGGCAAGTACTCCTCGGGGCAGGCGCCGGAAGGCAGCCGGTTGACCCACGCGCGGCAACACCTGATGCACACCGTCGACTTCGGCCAACTGCGCCGCTTCTCCGACTTTGCCCGGGAGCGCGGCTTCAACGAGCTCGAGGTCGCGTTCTCCTGGCTGGCCGCACAGCCGAGCGTTGCCAGCGTGATAGCCGGGGCGACCCTGCCCGAGCAGGTCGAGCAGAATGCGCGCGCGGTCTCCTGGACACCGGGACCCGAGGACCTGGCGGAGCTCGACGAGATCTTCCCCAAGATCCCCAAGATCGCGCTGTTCTAGCCCATGAACCCGCCACTGACACCGCCACGCGTCCGGATCCTGCTCGACAACGACACCGGGATCGACGACGCGCTCGCTCTTGCCTATCTGGCCGCGTGCCCGCACGTGGAGATCGTCGCGATCACCGCCACGCCGGGCAACGTCGACGCCGACCAGGTCGCCGCGAACAACCGGGCCCTGCTGGCGCTGTGCGGGCAGCCGCAGGTGCCGGTGCTGATCGGGGCGCGGGAACCGCTGCGCGTCCCGCTGGTCACCACCCCGGAAACCCATGGCCCGCAGGGGGTCGGCTACGCCACGCTGCCCGACCCCGGACCGGCCGATCCGGGGTCGGGGGAGCGCGACGCCGTCGACCACTGGATCGAGGCAGCCCGCGCCAACCCCGGGGAACTGACGGCCCTGCTGACCGCACCGCTGACCAACTTTGCGCTGGCCCTGCGCCGCGAACCGCGGCTTCCGTGGCTGCTCGGGAAGGTCGTGATCATGGGCGGCGCCTTCTACTACCAGGGCAACACGACCCCGACAGCGGAGTGGAACATGCACGTGGATCCGCACGCCGCGGCAGAGGTCTTCGCCGCCTACACGGCCGCCGCCGAGGCCGGGCTTGATGCGGCGAAGCTGCCGATCGTCTGCTCGCTGGACACCACCGAGCGCTTCGAGATGCAGCCGTCGCTGCTGACGGACCTGGCCGCGGCGGCCGGCTGCGCCGAACCCGAGGTCGTGCTTGCCGGTGACCCGGAGGGGAAGCGCAGCACCGCCTCCAACCCGCTGGTGCGCTACCTCTCCGACGCGCTGCGCTTCTACTTCGAGTTCCACCGCCTCTACGACCAGGGCTACATCGCCCACGTGCACGATTTCTTCGCCGCCGGGATCGCCGCGGGGACCCTGCAGCACCGCACCCGCCTGGCGACCGTGGACGTCGAAACCGAATCCAAGTTGCTGTTCGGGACCACCGTGGCGGACTTCCGCTCGCTGTGGGGCAAGCCGGCGAACGCGCACGTGGTGTCCTGGAACGACCCGGACACCGGGTTCGCCGAGCTCGTCGATCGGCTCGGTGCGCTGGCCCGGAGGTTGGAGGCGGCCGACTGAGAAGTCGGGCGGCCGGGGGAGTGTGCGCACGTCGGCTAGAATCGTTGTCCGGGTCAAGGTGACATAGGCCCGTCGATCACACTCCCCGGCGCCACCGGTGTTCCCGCTGGCGTCTTTGCATCCGAGGAATTCCCCCATGTCACCGAACCTGACCCTGCCCGAGACCGCCGCCGGGACCCCGCTGCGCCGCCGCCTGATGGCCGCGGCCGGAGCCCTGTTGCTCGCCGGCACCTACGCCACCCTGGTGCTGACCCAGCCCGCCGGACTCACGGACGGCCTCGGGGCTTCCGTGGCGTTGGCGACCTTCGCCGCCTACCTGGTCGCCGCGCTCCTGCTCCTGGCCGCCGTGCTTCCCGAGCTGCCGGTCTCCACGCTCACCCTGATCCCCGTGGCGCTGGCGCTGAACATCGTGCTGGGCCAGTTCGTCGGCTCCGTGATGGTCCCGCTGTACCTGGACTCGCTGGGCACCGTGCTGGTCGGCTTCCTGGCCGGGCGCCGGGCCGGGGCCGCCACCGGCGTGCTCGGCACGCTCATCTGGTCGCTGTTCAACCCGACGGTGCTGCCCTTCGCGGCCGGCGCCGCACTGGTCGGCTTCCTGGCCGGCACCGCCGCCCGCTTCGGCGCGCTGCGCCGCCCCTACCTGGCACCGGTCGCCGGCCTTGCCGCCGGCGTGCTGGTCGGCGTGGTTTCCGCCCCGGTCGCGGCCTTCGTCTTCGGCGGCACCTCGGGCGTCGGCACCGGCGCCGTGGTCGCCGCGTTCCGCTCCATGGGCGACTCGCTGCTCTCCGCCGTGACCAAGCAGGCGCTGATCTCCGACCCGGGGGACAAGGCCATCGTCTTCCTTCTTGCCGCGCTGCTCATCTACGCGCTGCCCGGACGCCTGACCGCAAGCTTCGCCTTCGTGCGCCGCTACCGCGTGCTCGGCAGCCGCAGCTCCCGCTAGCCAATGCCCCGGCCCCGCACAGCTCCGCTGCACCCCTTCACCGTGCTGAGCCTCGCCGCCGCCGTCACGGCAACCACCACGGCCGCCGGCCGCTGGTGGCTCAGCTGCGCCGTGCTGCTCGGGTGCCTGCTGCTGGCCGCGTGGGCCCGCCGCGCCCGGAAACTGGCGGGGCTCGCCGCCGCCATCCTGCTGCCCGCCTGGGGATCCCAGCTGCTCATCCACGGGATGGTCGACACCACCGGCAGCCACGTGCTGGCCGCGGCAGGCCCGCTGCGGATCACCGCCGAGGGGCTGGCGACCACCGGCCAGCTGGGGCTGCGCACCGCGGTCCTGGTGGTCGCCGGGCTGCTGTGCACGCTGCTCATCGACCGGCACGACCTGGTCGCCGCGGTCGACCTCTCGCCGGCCCCGCCCCAGCTGGGCTACCTGCTGGCGGCAACGCTCTCCCTGCTGCCCCGGATGGCCGACCGGCAGCGGGCCATCGGCGAGGCACAGGCGCTGCGCGGCGCCGCCACCGGGACCGGGATCCGGGGCTGGTGGCGGCGCGTCACCCTGCGCGCAGTGCCGCTGGTGCTCTCCTCCCTGCAGGATTCCGCGGACCGTGCGGCCCACCTGGCCGCACGCGGCTTCCCCGCGGCCGGTGCGCACACCCGTTTGCGTTCCGTCCCGGATTCGGCCGCCCAGCTGCGGCTGCGCTGGATTGCCCTGGCGTGCGTCGTCCTGGGTCCGCTGGCCGTCCTGACCCCGACGTGGGCGGGACTGGCATGAGCGCGCAGGACACCGCGGTGCTCGGGGTGGACCTGGCGAGGTTCCGCTACCACGGGGCCGCGATCGACACGCTCGCCGGGGTCGACCTGTCCCTGGCGCCGGGATCGCTGACTGCCATCGTGGGGGACTCCGGGTCCGGCAAGTCCACGCTCGGTGCGGTGCTGGCCGGGATGCTGCCGCGGCACGACGGCGACGAGCTGGAGGCGACGCTGACCCTGGCCGGGCGGCAGATCCGCCACGGCGCCGGCAGCAACGTGCGCATCGATCCGGTGGGGTGGGCCCGCCAGGTCGGGATGCTGCCCCAGGACGCCCGGCATTACCTCTCCGGGGTGCGCGAGACCGTGGAGGAGGAACTGGCCCTGGGCCTGGAGAACGCGGGGGTGCCGCGCGCGCAGATGCGTGAGCGGATCGCCGCGCTCGCGGACCGGCTGGGACTGCACCAGCTGATGGGCCGCGACCCCGGCAAGCTTTCCGGAGGGCAGGAACGCCTGGTGGCGCTGGCCGCCCTCGCGCTGGGCGAGGCGCCGGTGCTGGTGCTCGACGAGCCGCTGGCCGGCCTGGACACCGCGGCCGCGGCCCGGGTCTCGGCACTGGTGGACCGGCTGCGCTCCGGGGGCACCGCGGTGGTGCTGCTTACCCGCTTCATGGACCGGCTGGCGGTCGGTGCCGACAGGGTGCTGTTCCTGCGCGATGGCCGTTGCCACGAGGTGTGGGACACGGCGGCCGCATTCACGACACCCGTCTCAACCTCTCCGGGGCGACGACCGGTGCCCGACGCACCCGCACTGCTCGAGTTCACGGGTGCCGACCTCGGCTACCCGGGTTCCGCCACGCCCGTGGTGGCCGGCCTGGACCTGCAGCTGCGGGCCGGGGAATGCGTTGCGCTTGCCGGTCCGAACGGGACCGGCAAGACCACTGTGCTCAAGGCCGCCGCCGGCCTGATGCGACCCGGCGCCGGAAACGTGACCGGGAACGGATCCCCGGGGGGATCCGTGGGCCTGCTGCTGCAGAATCCGGTCGACCAGCTGTTCGAACGGACGGTCCGTCGCGAGGTCTCGTTCGGCCTTCCCAAGCGTGGTCCCCGGGCCGCGCGGGTCCCTGAGGTGTTGGCCTCGTTGGGGCTGGCGGACGAGTCGGAGACCCATCCCTACGAGTTGCCGGCCTCGGCCCGCAGGCTGGTCGCCCTGGCCACGGTGCTGGTGCGGGAGCCGATGGTCTTGTTGCTCGACGAGCCGACCGAGGCGCTGGATGCGGACGGGATGGCCCGGCTGCACGCGGCGATCGGGTCAGTCTTGGAGCGCGGCGGCGCGGTGCTGTTCGCTAGCCACGATGAGGCGTTCATGAACGCCACCGCGCACCGCGTGCACCGGATGGAACCGGACGCTCCCGTCAGGATCTAGGTGGCGTCCCGCATCCGGATGCAGACAGGTGCGGGCGCGCCCAAGGCGTGTTTTCCGGTAACCTCGGAAGCTTTTGCACGGCCACCGTGGCCCGCCCTCGGCGTGGGCATGTCGACCCCCGGGGTCCACCCTGCGCATTGAACGGATCCCGAATGGCCCTGGTGCGGCGGAGAGAATTTTTTGCAAGTGAACGATGCGGCCCAATCCCGCGTCTTACTCTCTGGAGCCGGTCTTTGGCGCCGCAACATTCCCTTATCCATCTGCCAGCCGAGCCGAGGAAGAACCACGACGAAACCAGTAACCGTCGAATTCCCGCTGTGGCCGGCTGCTCTGGGGGGTGTTGGGCGCAATCGTCTGGTTCTTCGGCAGGGAGTTGCCACGAATGCGCTCCTGCCTGAACCGGCCAGGCACGTCAACCGGATTTTCCGGTGTGCCTCGGGCGTCGCGCCTGGCCGCAAAATAGACCCACAGAGGAGCCACGCTTTATGCACAAACGAATCGGAACGACCACGGCGGCGCTATCCCTGATCGCGCTGTCACTCACCGGCTGCGGCGCCGCATCAGACACGGCCAATGGCGCAACCTACCAGTCCACCGATGCTGCCGCCAGTTCGGATCCGGTGGTTGCCGGAGACGGCGGAACCGCCTTTGACGCCGACATTACCAACAACTCCCTTGCCGTGAGCCCGGATGAGAAGACCGCGGTGGTCTCGGATAGCCGCGAAAAATCGCTCCTGGTCTATGACCTGGCCGCAGGTGGGCTGCGCAAGAAGATTGATGGCTTTGGCACGCCGCGAAACATTGTGTTTATCAATGAAGGCTCGCAATTTGTCGTCTCCGACAGCAGCCTCGGCACCCTCCGTTTTTACAGCACGGATGACTGTACGCTGCAGGATGAAGTAGTGGTTGGACCGGGAGCATTCGGAACAGCGGTGAGTCCGGATGGAAAGACCCTCTATGTAAACAACCAGGCACATAGCTCCGTCACGGTTGTCGATCTCGAGGCGCGGAAGCCGACCGACGTGATCACCGGCTTTTCCCGGCCGCGGCAAGGCATCAAGGTGTCCCCGGATGGAAAACGTGTCTTTGTGACGAACTTCGAGGGTGACAAGGTCACCGTTGTCGACGCCGACAGCAGGCAGGTTCTCCGCGAACTGACCGGATTCTCCAAGATCCGGGGAATCTCGGTGACCGCTGACGGGAACACCCTGTTTGCCGCCAACAGCGGGCGCAACAGCATCTCCGTGGTCGACGTACGGAACGGGGAGGTAACGAACGAAATCGAAGTCGGTCGCGAACCGTACGGTGCCGCCCTATCGCCGGACGGCACGACCCTTTTTGCCAGCAACAAGGCCGACAACACAATCGACGTCATCGACGTCACCGAGAACACCGTCGTGAAGACGCTCAATGGGTTCAAGGAGCCCCGCCAGGCAATTGTGTTCAGTGCTGACCAAAACCGGGCGTATGTGTTGAACCGGGACCTTTCCATTGCCCGCGTGAATGTCGAAGACCTTTCCTTGACGGACACGATCCGGCAATAGAGCAGGACAATGCAGGCATCCCATGCCCCAAGCATGGCTCTCAAGCCTCATGCAAGGGCAGGAATGTCGCGTGTGGCATGAGCCCAACCGCTTGTTGGCACGAGTGTCCCGTCGGAACCCTGGCTGAAGGTGAGGACCAGCGATTCGTCCTACTTCCTACTCAGCCATGGCAAGGGGGCAGGATGATGCCGGACCCACAAGGCGGATGAATCAGCCTCAAGGCACTGGTGGAATCGCCAGACCAGAAGTTACGTCAGGCAGGCAGTGGTGGACCGTAAGCCATCCTTCCGTTGGGCATCAGGCCTGCCAATGCGATTAGTGAAAAATCACGCCACCAGAAGAGGAACCGGAGCTGCTGTCGTTCTGTTTTCTGGCGACCTCATTGGTCATCGCCGGAATTTGGGAACCTGTGGTCTTGTGCGCAGTCGCCACGTGCTACATCATCCCGTGCTGGCTGCAGGGCCGCTGCCCGGTCGGCTGGCCGCCAGCACCTCTCGGGATTGCAGACGGGGACCGAGTCCCGACCTTAGGGGGCCTCCCGTTGCGGCCCCGGGAGGGCTAGCATCGTGCCATGTCGAATATGTGGAAAGAATTCAAAGCCTTTGCCATGGGCGGCAACATGTTTGACCTTGCCCTTGGCTTCATCATCGGAATCGCATTTGCTGCCCTGGTGGAGAGCCTGGCCAACGACATCCTCCTGCAGCTCGTGGCAGCAATCTTTGGCACCCCGGACTTCACGGCGCTGAGCTTCACTCTCAACAACGCCGAAATCAGGTACGGCAGTTTCCTCACTGTGCTGATCCGGTTCCTGCTGCTGGCGGTTGTCTTGTTCGGGATCGTCAAGCTCCTCAAGCGTTTTGGCATGGGCAACTTCCGTGCCCAGGGCCAGCAGGAATGCCCGTACTGCAAGGAATTCGTGGCCATCGACGCCATCAAGTGCAAGTACTGCACGGCCGACATCGAGCCCGGGCAGCTTGAGGAAGAGGACATCGAACTACTCAAGAAGCGCGAGGGTTGGCAGGACCCCAACGACGGCACCGCCTGACACGGACCCCACCGCCTGACACGGACCCCATCGCCTGGTCGCGGAGGCCACGCACTGACGCCCAGGACGCGCCGGGCGTCCCTGAAACCTCCAACGCGAGGGATCCTTGAGTGGCCTAACTGACTGCAACGGGGCAACAAGCTGGGTGCAACCGTCCTTGCGGTAGATCAACACGTCTCCGGCAAATCCATTGTTACGGCATCATTCGTCCGGCCCCCGACCATCGGGGTCATGCCTTCCACCACGACCACTGCATCCCCTGGAGCGCGAACGACCTCCACTTCTGCCATCTGGTCGGTGACTGGGTCGTAGGAAGCCGGCGAGTGCCAACACCACCGATACCTGGGCCGATGGTGCTGAAAATGCCGCTAGCCAGCGACCGCATGTACTCCTCCATATCGTCATTTGCCCAGATGCGGCCCCACGGCTGCGTCCATCTGGGGAACCTCTTGTGGTGTACCTGTGGCGGTGCCAGTATGAAAATTAAGCCTTGGGCGCTCCGTCAGCTGAATGCGGCATCCTGTCCGGGGCTCGGGAGGTCATTCCTTGAGCAAGCAGATCGTCACCATCACGAGCGCTGAAGTTCCGGTCGAGCGGGCCGGAGCCGTCGTATCGGTGTACCAGGCAATCCTGGCGCAAGATGTCCCGGACGGGTTCTTGAACACACGCCTCGTGCATGACGGGCAAGACCGTCGAGCGATCCGCACCCGGCGACGTGGCGAGGCCGCCATCGACGCCGTGCGGGCTGGGCCGCGGGCCCCCGCGGCGCGCTCCTTGGGTCGAACTCCGGGAACCGCGCCGACGCTGGCGATCCTGATCGTCGAAGCAGCCTCGACGTGAGAGGGGATGCGATGTCGGAACACATCGACACGGTCATCATCGGAGCCGGGCAGGCTGGCCTCGCCGTCAGTCGCGAACTCGGTGTTCGCGGCGTCGAGCATGTGGTTCTCGAGCGGTCTCGGGTCGCGCAGGCGTGGCGCGACCGGTGGGACAGCTTCTCGTTGGTGACACCCAACTGGACCATGGACCTGCCGGGGACTCCGTACGCCGGCCCGGACCCCGAGGGCCACGTGTCGCGAGACGAGATCATCAGCTACCTCGAGAATTATCGCTCGACCTGGGACGCGCCGGTCCGGGAGGGAGTGGACGTCGACTCGCTGCGGGCCGCGAGCGGTTCGCGTTTTGAACTGGCCACATCGCTCGGTCGGATAGCCGCGAACAACGTCGTCGTCTGCACCGGTTCGTTCCAGAAGCCGTACCGGCCACCCACCGGCGTACTGCCGCCCGGGATGCCGGTGATCGATGCGCTCGAGTATCGCAACCCCGCTGAACTCCCAGCCGGCAAGGTCTTGGTGATCGGGAGCGGGCAGACCGGCTGCCAACTGGCCGAGGAACTCTTCCTGGCCGGGCGCGAGGTGTTCTTGTCCTGCGGTCGCGCGCCCTGGGTGCCCAGACGGCTGGATGACGTTGACACGATCACGTGGCTTGCCCGTATTGGCTTCTTCGACCAGCCGTTGAACTCCTTGCCGTCACCCGCGGGCCGACTGCTGGCGAACCCGCAGACCACGGGCGCTGGCGGTGGTCGCGACCTCCACTTCCGCACGCTGCAACGGCTCGGCGTCGTTCTGTTGGGGCGTCTGGCCGGCGTCAACGGGCACCGCGCTTCATTCGTTGATGACCTGGGCGCGTCGGTGGCCTTTGGCGACGCGCGCTGGGCCGAGTGGCGCGCCCTCCTCGCCAGCGAACTCCCGACACGGGGGTACGCCGTGCCCGAGTTGCCGATTGCGGATCCGTTCCGTTACGACCCGGTGACGGAGGTCGACCTCCACGACATCGGGGTGGTCATCTACACCACGGGCTTCAGGCCGGATTACCGATGGATCGAGCTCCCGGTTTGTGACGACATGGGCTTTCCGATCACCGACGCCGGAACGAGCCCGAATCCCGGGCTGTTCTTCTGCGGCGTGCACTTCATGCGGGTCCGGCGTTCCGCGCTCATGTTCGGAGTGGGCCTCGACGCGGCAATCGTGGCGGCATCGGTCGCGTCGTCCCGCGGCCGGAGAGATACCTGAACACCGCCACTTGCCGCTGACATTCACAGTCTTCACGAAGAGAATGGGTGAGCACTGGATCGCAGATCGCCGGTTCATGTGGGGAACGTTCCGTGGGGCATCGATTCGTCGAGAATTGCCGATGCGGTGTTCTCGCATCCAGGAGTGGATTTGGCGGGCGCGTGGCCGGCAAGTTCAAATACTACGTTGATGTAGTCGTCGGAGAAGTCGACCCGTGTCAGGTGCTTGAACTTGACCTTGATCAGGAGGTCGTCCCATTGCGCGCGGGGATCGATGGTGTGGAACCATGCGGACTTCTTTCCCCATTCCACGGGTGTACCAATCCAGAGCATGTTCGGGCGTCGAACTTCCGTATGTAGGCCGATGACGGCGGCCGTTTGTGAAATGTCCGCGAGGAACGACGCCGGCCCCGCTAGGTCGATGGGTTCAGGGGGTCGGGCCGGAGGCCATGGTTGGTGCGAGTGGAGGAATGGAATGAAAGTCTTGCTGGCCCTCACCGCGCGGATGTCGGCGAGCCTGAAAATCGTGTATCCATCGAAGTAGCCGCCGTCCCGGAGACCTGCGAGGAGGACCCGCTCGGCGTCCAGATCGAGCACGATGCCGCCGAATAGTTCGTTCGGGGCGCAATGGCGGGAAATGTATACTGGCAGAAGTTCGCTCATGGAGCGACTTAGGCGAGAGCCGATCTTTTCGGGGGAACGGTTCTTTTCCTACCTCATCCTGACATGGCGACCGAAGGGATGCACGACGGCACTGCGCCATTGCCGCAGAAGGGGAACGCTGAGCTGACTGGTGCCCACTATGCGTCGCGGGCGACGATCTCAAGAACGTGGGCATAGCTTTGCACGAGGCTAGGGTAGGCGATGGTGAGGCGTCGTTCTGCAACTCCAATGACGTCAACGGCGACGGTCTTGGTGACTTGGACGCAGGGGGATCCGCCTGTTGCCTCCCAGTGCGCGTCGGGAACGTTGTGTGTCAGGACGTCTCCGTAGAACATGCCGATTGGACGGGCAAGCTCTGTCAGCCCGTCCTCGACGGTGCTGTCGATCAGGGCATCGATCGCGGCAAGGCCGTCGGGGGTGCGCGGCAACTCCTGGCCCCGTACCCGGAAGTACTGGAGCAGTTCGTCATAGCCGCCAACGTTGGTTGGTGGAGGTGCCGTATCGGTCGGGTCCACCGGCTTGTATTCGCCGAAGTACCGGGGTGGCGGCGCCGGCAGCCGTGGCAGCGGCTCGGCCGGCTCAAATGGATCGTTCACGCCAACGTCCCTTGCGTTGTCACGGGTGGCTGGATCGCCTCATCGTCTTGACCGCATGCCGAGCGGGCTGCGGGAAGAAATCGACCCCGTTTCAGTCTGAGTACATATGGCCGATTTCGTACTCCAGGAGTCCTTCCTGACTGAGCTGCGCCAAGCGTTCGGTTACCGCCTGTGAAACATTGGGGTCGCAGGACAGCGCCGTAAACCTGGGCGTGAGTACGTCGACCAAGCATCCCAAAGTGGCGAATTCCTGAGCCAATGGGTACCACCCGGTTTCATCGCTCGCGTCGGCCAAGAGGAACCTGAACGTGTAGTTGCCGCTGCGTTGCGCCATTCCCGTAGCCACGAAGGGTCCCTCCGCCGATCGAACGACGGTGACTCGGTCGCCGAAACGTAGATCGTAGGCGTAGGCCGGCACGCCCAGAACGGTGATGGAGCCATCGCTTTCGACCTTCCCGTTTAGGCCTTCCCAGTATTGAACGCCGTCTTCATCCACCGGCAATGCGAACCAGACCGTTTCGTTCGCTGCCGCACTATCCGGAAGTGGTTCCAAATCGCCATCGTGCCAATGCGTGACCAGGCTCGGGTGAAGTCGATACTCGTCCATGGCAGGAGCCTATCCGCAGTTCTGCACGATCATCGCCGTTTGACTCCTTGGCGAGAATTTCCGTGTCAATCATCCTCGGTCCCTTCGCCCGGGGTGGATTTTCCAACCGCCGGGTTCGCGAGCCGGGGGGCTTCGCGCCGAAGCCCCCCGGCGTACCTCAGTAACCGCGCGAGGTGTCGGCAAGCTCCTGTGACGATTCCAGCGTGGCGATGAACTCGTCGGCGGTGGCCGGGGTGGAGAACATCGGATAGTTGAACCGGACCGCCGACTCGCCTTCCTCCACGGAGGTTGCCGCCACCGCGTCGGTGAGCGTCACGACTTCGAAGCCGCGCTCATATGCGGTGCGCATTGTGGATTCGACGCAGCAATTGGTGAGGAACCCGGCAAGAACCACCTTGGTGATGCCCTTGGATCGCAGGATGAAGTCGAGGTTGGTGCTGCCGAAGGCATCAAGGCCGCGCTTTCCCTCGATGACGATGTCGGATTCGACTGGCGCAAATCGTTCGTCGATTTCCGCGCCCCACTGGCCCTTGACGAAGGCCGTGGCGTCGACGACTCCCTTGAGGATGCCGTAGGGGTGGGAGGATATCTCGTTGTAGCCCGGCGCGAAGCTGATCGGCGCGTGGATGACCGTGGCCCCGTTTTCGCGGGCGGCAGCCAGCACCTTGGCCGCGTTGTCCAGCGTCGCGTTCGCTTCAATGGAGTCCTTGACGGCGTCGTGGAGCACGCCTCCTGGGGAGGTGAAGTCGTTCTGGAACTCTATGAAGACAACCGCTGTGGATTCGTTGGACATGAAGGGGCTCCCTTGTCTGTGCATGGTTGCCGGAGGTGGCATCACCAGCGAATCTAGTACGCACTGCGGTGTTTGGGGAAGGGCCTGCCGTCGACGGGGCGGCCTGGGCACCGGGTGTGCTCGCCGCCTAGGGTTGTGGCCATGTGGAATGACGTGCCGGTCTTGGCGCCGGAACCTGGCTGGGAACCGTTGCCGGAAAGCGGCTGGTTTGCCATGATCGGTTGGGCCTGCGGTGTGTCCAACCTGCGCAGATTCCCCGGGAGCGATGTCGGAAGGACAGTTCGGGTCACTTGCATCGAGCACGGCTCGGAAGGAACCTACCTCGAAACTTTTGGCGCCGAAGACCGTGCCGACGTCGACGAATCGGTCAATGGGTACCTCGCAGATGCGGGGATTCCTCCACGGCCATCAGGCTTCGACTGGTACCTGAGGGTCCCCGAAGGCTGGGCGGGGGAGTTGGCCGTCCAGGATGTGCTGAGCTCGAGGATCCTCCAACGGCAGCGGGCAAGCGAAACCCGCCCCGACCAAATCCTGAAAATCATGGAGTCGATCGTGGGCGGGTTTTATGCGCGGGGAAACCCGTAGCGGCCGCCAGGGCCGCCGTGTGGGCTAGGACGGGCCTCTAGGCGAAGATCAGCACGTCCTGGCCCTTGATCTGGGCGGCAATGCGTTCCAGGGCGCCACGTGCCGGGCCCGCGATGGCCTTGCCGTCCGAAGGCTGGAAGTAGGAGCCGTGGCAGGGGCAGTAGAAGTCCTCGCCCTGGGGTGCCTTGGTGGTCACCGCGCAACCCTGGTGGGTGCAGATGGCCGTGTAGGCGAGGACGGTCTTTTCGTTGGGGCGGAAGAGCAGGAAGCCCGCATCCTTGGTCTTCCCGTCGGCGCCGGTCCGAGGCGCGGTGACGGAGAGCCGGGTACCAACGCCCAACTCCGAAAGCGTTGCCACGACCGTGCCCTCGCCGCTGGGCTCGGGCGGGGCCGAAGGGACATTGTTCGGCGCGGCGGATGAGCCGTCGCCGCACGCTGCCAAGGCAACGGCGGCACCGGCCGCCATGGTGGATCCAACAAAGGCACGACGGGTCTGTGGAGAAATGGAACTCATGCCCTCCATCATTCCACGGGTCGGCAGCCTGCCCGGCTACAGGTAGATCTTGACCTTGTCGCCCTCGATGCTTGCTGCGTATCTGGTCAGGGGCTTGGGGGCGGGACCCTGGGTGACCGAGCCATCCAACTTGGAATACTCGGACCCGTGGCACGGGCAGATGAAGTTCTTGCTGTCACCGGTTCCCACCTTGCACCCCTGGTGGGTGCAGACCGAGGTGTACGCCAGGACCGTCTTTTCATCGGGACGGTAGAGCAGGTAGTTGTGCCCGTTGACCGTCACGGATGTGGTGCCCAGGACCGGGAGCTTGGACAGGTCGGTGGCGTCGTACTCGGTGCCGGTGGCGGACGGGATGGCGTCGCTGGACTTGCCCTGCCCGCAGGCCACCAGGGTGGCCGCGGCGCCGGCAGCCAGGGAGGTGCCAAGAACAACCCTGCGAGTGGGCGACAAAGTGATGTTCTGTTTCATAAGCACAGTGTCGCGTAGAAACGGCGCAAGGTCGATGGATGGGGGAAGGTGAATCTTTGCGCGCCCCCTCCTGGACACAAACAAAAGGTGGCCCGGAAGCATGCGCTCCCGAGCCACCCGCAGACCAATGCCCGAGGGCTAGATCTGGTGGAACTTCTTCCCGTTGACCCGTTCGGAGGCGCCGACCTGGTCAAGGTACGGTGTGATGCCGCCCAGATGCATGGGCCAGCCCGCGCCCATGATCATGCACAGGTCGATGTCCTCGGGGCCAGCCACGACGCCCTCGGCCAGCATCAGGCCGATCTCCTGCGCCAGGGCGTCCTGGGTGCGCAGGAGCAGCTCGTCGGCCGTGCTCGGGCTCGAACCGAACGTCAGGAGCTCCAGCGTTGATTCGGGGATTTCCTGCCCGCCGTCGGCCGTCGGGACCCACAACGACTTGATGCCGTTGTCGATGAGCACCTGCAGGTTGTCCGAGACGCGGAAGCGCTCGCCGAATGCCGCATTCAGCGACCCGGACACGTGGTGCGCCACCGGGATGCCGACCATGGCCAGCAGGGTGAACGGCGTCATCGGCAGTCCCATGGGGCGCAGCGCGTTGTCCGCGACCGTGGCGTCGGTGCCGTCGTCGAAGGCGTTGGAGACCTCGCCCATCAGGCGCAGCAGGATGCGGTTGACGACGAATGCCGCCTCGTCCTTGACCAGCACGCTGGTCTTGCGCAGCGTCTTGCCTAGGGCGAAGGCCGTGGCCAGGGCAACGTCGTTGGTGTGTTCGGTGCGCACGATCTCCAGCAGCGGCATCAGCGCCACCGGGTTGAAGAAGTGGAATCCGACCAGGCGTTCGGGGTGCTTGAGGTCCCGGCCCATCTCCGTGACCGACAGCGAGGAGGTGTTGGTGGCCAGGATGCACTCGGGCGAGACGACGGCCTCCACCTCGGCGAAGACCTGCTTCTTGACGGCGAGTTCCTCGAAGACGGCCTCGATCACGAAGTCGGCATCGGCGAAGGATTCCTTGGTGGCCGATCCGGTGACCAGGGCCTTGGTGCGGTTCGCCGCGTCGGGGGAGATGCGTCCCTTGGCCAGCTGCTTGTCGACCTCCCCGTGGATGTAGGCCAGGCCCTTGTCCACGCGCGCCTGGTCGATGTCGGTGATGACCACGGGCACCTTCAGGTTCTTGGCAAAGAGCAGCGCCAGCTGGCCGGCCATGAGTCCCGCGCCCACGACGCCGACCTTGGTGACGGGCCGGGCGAGCTTGGCATCCGGCGCCCCCGCGGGGCGCTTGGAACGCTTCTGCGTCAGGTCCAGGAAGGAGTACACGGTGTTGTGGAAGGCGTTGGTCTGCATGAGCTCGGTGAGCGCGGCGATTTCCAGCTGCGCGGACTCGGCCTGGCTGATGCCGGCGCCGGCCTCGAAGACCTCGATCACCTTGGCCGGTGCCGGGGCGGCGTTGGAGGTCTTGGCCTCGACGAACGCGCGGGCCTTGGCGGCAGCCGCCGCCCAGCGGGCCGCGACGGCGGGATCGGTGGCGGGGTCCACGGCGTTGGGGCGCTCGACCTCGACGCTGCCCCCCAGCACGCCGCCGGCCCAGAGCAGCGACTGCTCCAGGAAGTCGGCGGGCCCGAAGAGCGCATCGGCGATGCCGATCTTGGCCGCCGCAACGCCGTTGAGCGAGCGGTTGTTGTTCAGCGGATTCTCGATCATCACGGTCATGGCGGCCTCCGGGCCGGTGAGCCGCGGCAACCGGTAGACCCCGCCCCAGCCCGGGACCAGGCCGATGAAGGCCTCCGGCAGGCCGATGCCGTTGGCGCCCGAGGACACCGTCCGGTAGGTGCAGGCCAGGGCGATCTCCAGGCCGCCGCCCAGGGCGACGCCGTTGATGAACGCGAAGGTCGGCACGCCCAGGTCCGCGAGCAGGTCGTAGGCCGCGTGTCCCAGGGTGGCCATGGCGGCGCCGTGCTCCGGCGAGGAGAGGTGCTTGACGCCGGAGAGGTCCGCGCCGGCGACCAGGAAGTACGGCTTGCCGGTCACCGCCAGCGCGTCGATTTCCCCGGCCGCGGCGCGCGCCTTCTGCTCGGTGAGCACGCCGTGCAGCTCGATCAGCGTGTTGGGGCCCAGCGTGGTCGGCTTGGTGTGGTCAAGGCCGTTGTCCAGGGTCAGCAGCGCCAGCCGCTTGCCGCCGGGCAGGACCACGTCGCTGACCAGCGAGTGGGTGACGATTTCGTTCGGGATCGCCGCCGCGAGGGCGGAGAAGTTTTCGATGGTGCCCTGGCTCATGGCTAGGCGTCCTTTCCAAAGTCGGCGTGGTGCGGGTTTTCCCAGACGACGGTGCCGCCCATGCCCAACCCGATGCACATGGTGGTCAGCCCGTAGCGGACCGAGGGGTCTTCCTCGAATTGGCGGGCCAGCTGCGTCATCAGGCGGACGCCGGAGGAGGCCAGCGGGTGGCCCACCGCGATGGCCCCGCCGTAGCGGTTTACGCGGGGATCGTCCTGGTCGATGCCGAAGTGGTCCAGGAAGGAGAGTACCTGGACGGCGAAGGCCTCGTTGATCTCGAACAGCCCGATGTCCCCGATGTCCAGTCCGGCCTGGGCCAGCGCCTTCTCGGTGGACGGGACCGGGCCGATGCCCATGACCTGCGGCTCGACGCCGGCGAAGGCGTAGGAGACCAGGCGCATCTTGACCGGCAGGCCGAGCTCCTCGGCGGCGTCGGCGCTGGCCAGGATGGCCGCGGTGGCGCCGTCGTTCAGGCCAGCCGCGTTGCCGGCGGTGACGCGCCCGTGGGCGCGGAACGGGGTGCGCAGCTCGGCCAGCGAGTCCAGCGTGGTGCCCGGGCGCGGCGGCTCGTCTGCGGTGTGCAGGGCCCAGCCCTCCTCGGGGCGGCGGGCCGCGACCGGGACCAGGTCCGGCTGGATCTGATCGGCCCGGTAGGCGGCGGCGAGCTTCTCCTGGGAGGCGACGGCGTAGCGGTCGGCGCGTTCCTTGGTGATGGCCGGGAATCGGTCGTGCAGGTTCTCCGCGGTGTTGCCCATGTTCAGGGCCGCGGGGTCGACGATGCGTTCGGAGAGGAAGCGCGGGTTCGGGTCCGCGCCGGCCCCCATCGGGTGGTTGCCCATGTGCTCGACGCCGCCGGCGATGACCACGTCGTAGGCGCCGAAGGCGATGGATCCGGCCGTGGTGGTCACGGCGGTCATGGCCCCGGCGCACATGCGGTCGATGGCGAAGCCCGGCACCGACTGGGGCAGGCCGGCCAGCAGCGCGGCGGTGCGGCCGATGGTCAGGCCCTGGTCTCCGGTCTGCGTGGTGGCCGCGATGGCCACCTCGTCGATGCGTTCGGCCGGCAGCGAGGGGTTGCGGCGCATCAGGTCGCGGATGCACTTGACGATCAGGTCGTCGGCACGGGTGCCGTGGTAGATGCCCTTGTCCCCGGCCTTGCCGAAGGGGGTGCGGACGCCGTCGACGAAGACGACGTCGCGGACCTGGCGTGTGGCCTGGCGCGTGTTCACTGACTGTGGGCTCACCGGTGCTCCTTGCGATTGCTGGGTGGAATGTGATCCACCCCATACGCTACTGGTCGGTAACTTAGAGCGCAAGTGCATCGCGGGACAAGTGCGTCGAGCCGCTTCCGGGCATGAAAAAACCGGCATCCCCGCGGTGGTGCCGCGGGGATGCCGGTCGGGGTGTTTAGCGGGCGGCCAGCTTGTCCGGATCCAGGAGGGCCACGGTGATCACCGGGGCCACCAGGTCGATCTGCCACTGGCGGGCGCCGAGCTCGCGCAGGGCCTCGGTCACGGTGTCCGGATCGATGACCGCCGGCGGCTTCCAGCACAGGCGGCGCAGGTAGTCGGGAGTCAGCAGGTTCTCCAGCGGGATGTTCCAGGTCTCGGCGGTGCGCGTGATGCGGGTCTTCGCGGTCTGCAGGCGCGCAGCGGCCACCGGGTCCTTGTCAGCCCAGACGCGCGGCGGAGGCGGCGCGTTGGACGGCACCTGGTTCGGCGGCAGGTCCTTGCTGAAGCGGGCGTCCTGCAGGGCGCGCAGCCAGCGCGGCGCGTCCTTGGCCGCCGAGCGGCCGTGGAAGCCGGGGGTCTTCAGCAGTGCCGGGACGCTGGTGGGCATGGCCTTGGCCGCCGCGACCAGCGCGGAGTCCGGGATCAGGCGGCCGGGGGCGACGTCGCGGCTGCGGGCCAGCGCCTCGCGGGCCTCCCACAGCTGCTTGACGGCGGCGAGGGTCTTGCGGTCGCGGATCTGGTGCAGCCCGGAGGTGCGGCGCCACGGGTCGGTGCGCGGGGGAGCGGCGGGCGCGGTGCGCACGGCCTCGAACTCCTGCTCGGCGAACTCGAGCTTGCCGCCCTCCTCGAGGAGCTTGATGAGCTCCTCGCGCAGCCGGTCCAGCACCTCGACGTCCAGGGCCGCATAGCGCAGCCACGGTTCGGGCAGCGGGCGGGTCGACCAGTCGGCTGCCGAGTGTTCCTTGGCCAGGCGCAGGCCCAGCAGCGACTCCACGGCCGGGCCCAGGCCCACGCGCGGCAGGCCGGCGATGCGCGCGGCAAGCTCGGTGTCGAAGAGGCGCGCGGGCGCCATGCCGAGCTCGGCCAGGCACGGAAGGTCCTGGGATGCGGCGTGCAGGATCCAGGTCTCGTCGCCGATGGCCTGCTGGATCTCGTCCAGGTTCTCGAAGGGCTCGGGGTCGATCAGCCAGGTGCCCGAACCCTCGCGGCGCAGCTGGACCAGGAAGGCGCGCTGGCCGTAGCGGAAGCCGGAGGCGCGCTCGGCGTCGACGGAAACCGGGCCGGTGCCCGCCGCGATGGCGCGCGCGGCTCGCTTGAGTCCGGGAACGGTGACGATGACCTCGGGGACGCCGTCGCGCGGGGTGTCCAGCAGAGTCGGTTCGGCAACAACCTCCGCGGCCTGTGGTTCTGTCGACTCCCGGGATGCGGCGTCGAGGCTGGGGGCATCTGTTGCGCCGGGGCGCTGGGCGTGTTCGGTACGGGTCATGGTGCATCCAATTCTAGTACCGAATGCAAGCACGGCGGGATTTGGGGCCGCCGGGGGCGGTTCGGGACCTTCAGGAAAAGCGGCGGTGCGGCAGCGCCGTGACGCCGCTGGGCAGCGGCGGCAGGCCGGCGAAGGTGCAGACCATGTCCGCCCACGCCTCCAGGTGCGCCGAGATGTTCCCGTCCCCGGGGGTCCAGGAGGCGCGCAGCTCGATGTCGATGGTGTCGTTGCGCTCGGCAAGGGTTCCGTAGCTCTCCGAGAGCACGCGGGTGGCGGTGCCTCCGGCCTGGCGGTACTCCGCGCCGGATTCGGTGAGGGCGTCGACCAGCCAGGTCCAGGCCACGGAGCCGAGCATCGTGTCGTTGCCCATTTCAGATTCCATGCGCGCCCTGATGTAGGTCACGATCCGGAAATCGCCGTCCCAGAGGGCGGATCCCGCCGGGTCGTGCAGCAGGATGAAGCGGCCGGTGGCGAGCTCCTCCCCGTGGATCGCCTGGTGCGGATCGACTCCGGCCTTGGCCGCGCCGAGGGTGCTGCGCGGGACGCGTTCGTGGACGTCGGCGGCCAACGCCAGCGCGTAGGGGGCCAACCGCGCCGGGGCCGGGATCTCTTCCAGGCGCAATTCGCTGCGGCAGCTGGTGCGGCGCACCGCGGCCAGCGCTTCGAGGAACGCTGGCGGCACTACTGATATCGGTCCATGGGAGCTCACATGGCGAGTCTAAAGTGCCGCGGCGCTTTGTTGCGTCAAGGCACGCCGGGAGGGGTTTGACTCGTGTCCCCGCCTCCCGGCGCCCTGCCGCTGCAACGGGGGTGTCAGACCTTGAGGGCTGCCATTTCTTCCTTGAGCGCCGCGACGAAGGCGTCGACGTCGGCCTCGGTGGTGTCGAAGGAGCACATCCAGCGGACCTGGCCCGCGGCGCGGTCCCAGTCGTAGAAGCGGAAGCGCTCGCGCAGCTTATCGGCCGCGGCGTTGGGCAGCGCGGCGAAGACGCCGTTGGACTGCGTCGGGTAGACAAGCTCCACGCCGTCGACCTCCGCGACGGCGGCGCTGAGCTTGGCGGCCATGGTGTTGGCGTGGCCGGCCGAGGCCAGCCAAAGGTCCGTGCCGTAGAGGGCCAGCAGCTGGGCGGAGATGAAGCGCATCTTGGAGGCGAGCTGCATGTTCATCTTGCGCAGGTACTTCAGCGAGTCGGCCGGGCCGGGGGAGAGGGTGACGATGCCCTCACCGAACATGATGCCGTTCTTGGTGCCGCCCAGGGACAGGATGTCGATGCCGGTGCCGGTGGTCATCTCGCCCAGCCCGACGCCGAGGGCCGCCGCGGCGTTGGAGAGCCGTGCACCGTCCATGTGCACGCGCATGCCCAGCGAGTGGGCGTGCGCGGTGATGTTCCGCAGCTCCTCGAGCGTGTACAGCGTGCCGAGCTCGGTGGACTGGGTCAGCGAGACGGCCAGCGGCTGCGCGCGGTGCTCGTCGCCCCAGCCCCAGGCCTCGCGGTCGATCAGCTCGGGGGTGAGCTTGCCGTTCGTGGTCGGCACGGAGAGCAGCTTCATGCCGCCGATGCGCTCCGGGGCGCCGTTCTCGTCGACGTTGATGTGCGCGGATTCGGCGCAGATGACGGCGCCCCAGCGCGGCAGCAGCGACTGCAGGGCCGTGACGTTGGCGCCGGTGCCGTTGAAGACCGGGAAGATCGTGGCGTCCGGGCCGAAGTGGCCGCGGATGACCTCGCCGAGGCGCTCGGTGTACTGGTCCTCGCCGTAGGCGACCTGGTGGCCGCCGTTGGCCTCGGCCAGTGCCGCAAGCACCTCCGGGTGGATGCCGGAGTAGTTGTCGGAGGCGAAGCCGCGCACGGAGGTGTCGTGCAATGCCGAAGTCACGGATGAAGTCACGGGGAAGGGTCCTAACTTGTCAAGAGTGTGGATCGCCTGGGCAAAGGGCCCGTGCGTCGGTAAAAAGTGTAGCGCCGCCCTCAGAGGACCGGCAGCGTGATGCGCGCCCCGTTGAGCGTGGCGGCGTCGGTGGTGAAGAGGGACACCGCCGCGGCGCCGAGCGCCTCGACGTCGGTGAAGCCCGCGACATTGCGCTCGGGGTGGGCCGCCCGGGTGGCCTCGTCGCTGAAGGCCTTGATGACCCAGCGGACCGCCGCGGCGCGCTGGGGTTCCGGGGCGGTCTTGTTCCCCGACTGCGCGCTGTTCATGGCCGCGGCGACGGAGCGCATCCAGGCCTCGGCGCCGGCCTTGGCGGTGGTGTAGTTGGCGTTGGAGCCGCTGGGCGCATCCACGGCGGTGGCGCTGACGATCGCCACGCGGCCGCGCGGGGATGCCAGGAGGTCGTCGTGGAAGACCCGCGTGGTGTTGCGCAGGGTGGTGACGATCTGGGTGTGCAGGAAGTCCGCGTCGTCGTCCGACTGCCCGGCCAGGCCCTTGCCGCCGCGCCAGCCGCCGACCAGGTGCAGCAGGCCGTCGATGCGCCCGCGTTCGGTGTCGATGAGCTGGTGCAGCTCGGTGACGGCCGCGTGGTTGGCCAGGTCGACCTCGTAGCGCCCGTGGACGAAGGGCAGGCGTTCGGCGAGCCGGTCCGCGTTGGAGCCGGCGGCCAGGACGGTTGCCCCGGCGTCGCACAGGGCGCGCGCCGCGGCCACCCCGGCGGGGGACGTGGCACCGGCGATGAGAATTGTCAGATCCGTAAGCGTTGACATGATCCTGAGTGTAGACCTCACATGTAGAAGGGTTGCAAGTGCACCTTGCGGTGCACTTGCAACCCCGGGGAATTAGAGTGCGCTGGAGCCGGTCATGCCGATGGTCGACTCGATGACCGGGGTCATCTTCTTGCCCAGTGCCTCGTAGAACATCGAGAGCGGGAACTCGTCGTCCAGCACCTGGTCGGTCATCTCGCGCAGCGGCGCGGTCAGCGGCAGGGCGTCGGGGCCCTTGGCCCAGACCGAGGCCGGGTGCGGGGTCAGCGTGGCCGAGACCAGCTCGTAGGCGGCGAGCCAGTGGGCGATCTTCGGGCGGTCGATCGAGCGCCAGTACAGCTCGTCGATGGCGTCGCCGAGCGCGGAGACCACGGCCGGGACCTCGTCCCAGTCGATGGCCAGCTTGGTGTCGGTCCAGTGCAGCACGTGGTGCTGGTGCATCCACGCGAAGAGCAGCTGTCCGCCGACGGCGTCGTAGTTGCGGTGGCGGGTGCCGGTGATGGCGAAGCGGAAGATGCGGTCGAAGATCACCGCGTACTGGACCAGCTTGGCGTGGTGGCGGGTTTCCTCGTCCTGGGACTCGTCGCCCTGGATCTTCACGCATTCGCGGAATGCGGTCAGGTCGCAACGCAGTTCCTCCAGCGAGTACAGGAAGTACGGCATGCGCTGCTTGATCATGAACGGGTCGAAGGGCAGGTCCCCGCGCATGTGGGTGCGGTCGTGGATCAGGTCCCACATCACGAAGGTTTCCTCGGTCAGCGACTGGTCGCCGAGCATTGCCGCGGCGTCGGCGGGCAGCTCGAGGTTGGTGATCTCCGCGGCGGCCTTCAGCACGCGGCGGAAGCGTGCGGCCTCGCGGTCCTGGAAGATGGCGCCCCAGGTGAAGGACGGGGTTTCGCGGATCGCGACGGATTCGGGGAAGAGCACCGCGGAGTTGGTGTCGTAGCCGGGGGTGAAGTCCAGGAAGCGCAGCGGCACGAAGAGCTTGTTGCCGTAGTCCCCGGCCTCGAGCGCGCCGATGAACTCGGGCCAGATGACCTCGACGAGCACTGCCTCGAGCAAGCGGTTGGTGGAACCGTTCTGCGTGTACATCGGGAAGAGGACCAGGTGGCGCAGTCCGTCCTCGCGCTGGGTCTGCGGCTGGAAGCCGAGCAGGGAATCCAGGAAGTCGGGCACGCCGAATCCTGCCGAGCGCCAGGCATTCAGGTCCCGGATGAGGGCCTCGAGGTAGACGGCGTCGTGGGGGAACTGCGGCGCAAGGGCGTTGACCGACCCGACGATCGATTCGACCAGTTCGCCCGCGCGGGCGTGGTCCGCGGCCTCGGGCACCGATCCATCCTTGACCTGGAGGGTCTGGAACTCGGTCGCGGCTAGCTTGAGGGTAGTCCAGGCTTCGGAGGATACGAGCTCGGAGTTTGACAGCGGCTTGGGAAGAGTCGCGTGGGTCATGATCTGACACCCCTTTCGGTGCGGATGGGCGTGCCACGGAGTTGCCCGTGGCCTTCTGTAACCAGCCTACTGAGATGCGATGGTTGCTGGTTGAAAATATGCCCCAGCATTAGTGTCTCTAATGCTCCGGATCGCTGTGGCCCTCCAAGGTGCGACTCGGGGGAATGCTCGGGCGGGAACGGACGGCCAGCGACCGTCCCCGCCCGGTAAAACCGAACGCTACTGGGTGGTTTTCAGCCGAAGGGAGACCGAGTTCATGCAGTAGCGCTGGTCGGTGGGAGTGTTGAACCCCTCGCCCTCGAAAACATGGCCAAGGTGCGAATCGCAGGCGGAGCAACGCACCTCGACCCGGACCATGCCGAGGGTCGAGTCGCGGATGTACCGAACGCGGTCCTCGGCCAGCGGCGCGAAGAAGGACGGCCAGCCGCAGCCGGCGTCGAACTTCGCGTTGCTGGTGAAGAGTTCCTGGCCGCAGGCCCGGCAGGCATAGACGCCCTCGGTTTGGGTGTCCCAGTACTCCCCGGTGAAAGGTCGCTCGGTGCCTGCCTTGCGAAGCACCCGGAACTCGTCGGGGGTCAGCTCGCTGCGCCATTGTTCCTCGGTCTTTTGCACCGTTGGTTCCTCCGGCACGGGGGATTTCTCTGATTGCTGGCTATCGCTCATGGTGGTTTCAACGCCGCATGGGCCGTTGTCATTCCCGGAATCGGCGCCCGTTGGCCCGGCGCGATCCGCGGACGCCGGGGATCCGGGCGGAGAAAACGCCGCACGGCCGCAAGGCAGCGGTGCAAAGATTTGCGATGATGTAACCATGATGGCAAAACAAGCACCGCGTCTGCCGCGTACCAAGTCAACGGGCAAGGGCCTGAGCATCGCTCTACTGGGTGTCGGCGTGGGCGCCGCGGCCGGGTCGTTGTTCGCCGGCAGCGTCTCGGCCCTGGCCGCGTACTTTGCCCGCAGGGTGGTTACCCCCAATGCGGTGCCGGAGGAGAGCCTGGCGATTCTGGCCGTGGTCCCGACCGACGATGGCCAGGACATCATCCTTCCCGCCAACAAGGACTCCACGGCCCCGGGCCGGTATTCGCTCTTCTTCTCGGCCGACCGCGGACACGCGCGCCTCGGCGAACCCAAGGGATACCGCACCGGCGACGGCACCGTCACCCGCCCGGTGGAGGAGGTCTACTCAGGCGACCTTTCCGCCGCGGTGCGCGGCAGGCTATCCGGCGTCGTCTTCAACTCGCCGTCCGACGTCGGCGTGGAATACACCGAGATTGAGATCCCCACGGAAAACGGGGGGGCCCCGGCGTGGTTCGTCGCTGGGACCGACCGGGCCGACACCTGGGCGATCTGCGTGCACGGGCGCGGGGCCAACCGCAAGGAAGGAATCCGGGCGCTCCCCACGCTGGGCGAGCTGGGGCTCAGCGCCCTGCTGGTCTCCTACCGCAACGACGGGGTCGCGCCGGCCGCCATCGACGGGCGCTACGGCCTGGGCGCCACGGAATGGCCGGACGTCGATGCGGCGATCGACTATGCGCTTTCCCGGGGCGCCAGGGAAATCATGCTCTTTGGCTGGTCCATGGGAGGCGCGGTGGGCCTCCAGGCCGCCGACAGGTCCGGCAACGCCCGCAGCATCTCCGCCATGGTGCTTGACGGGCCGGTGATCAATTGGATCGACGTGCTCTCGCACCAGGCCAAGCTCAACCGGATTCCGGAGGCCGTGGGACGGTTCGGCCAATGGCTGCTCAGCAACAAGGCCGGCCGGTGGATGACGGGGCTGGCCGCGCCGCTGGACCTCAAGGAATTGAATTGGGTCGAGCGGCACGACCAGCTGCGCATCCCGACGCTGATCATGCACAGCGAAGACGACGACTTCGTGCCCATCGGCCCGTCGGAACAGCTGGCCGAGCTCAACCCGGAAACGGTGGTCCTGAAGCGGTTCACCCGGGCGGGCCACACCCGTGAATGGAACGTCGACCCGGAACGCTGGGACCGGGAGGTCAAGGACTTCGTGGGCGCGGTGCTCAACTCGACCCGTCCGGGGGAGCCCGCCGAAGCCGCGGGCTAGTGGTGGGCGATGTGCGCGACCTGGGCGTCGGTCAGCCGCTGCAGGTCCGCCGGCGCCAGCTCGATGTCCAGACCGCGGTGCCCGCCCGAAACGTAGATGGTTTCATGGGCCATTGCGCTTGAATCGAGGATCGTCCGCGAACGCTGCCGCTGGCCCAGCGGCGAGATGCCGCCGACCACGTAGCCGGTGCGGCGTTCGGCGGCCACCGGATCGGCCATTTCGACCTTCTTGATGCCCAGGGCGGAGGCGATCGCCTTCAGGTCCAGCGACTGGTCGACGGGCACGATGCCCACCACCAGGGCCGAGGCGCCTTGTTCGCCGGTGGCGACCAGCAGCGTCTTGAACACCCGGTTGGGTGCCACGCCCAAGGCCTCGGCGGCCTCCAGGCCGAAGGAAACCGAGGCCGGATCGTGGGTGTAGGGGTGCAGCGTGTAGTCGACCTTTTCGCGGTCCAGCAGGGTGGTTGCTGGGGTGCCGGCCGTCGCGTGGTTTTTCTTCTTCGTCATCGCCTGTTCCTCAAGAAGGGTTTGGGCAACGGCTTTCGCCGATGCCCAAACTCGATTCCCGTCACGGTGGATGGCGTCTGCCGCCACCGGTGTTGCTACTCGTTGGTCGCCGCGAGGCGTTCGTTAACCTGTCGCTTGATGCGTGCCAGCATTGCAGTCATGCCGCGCAAACGCAATGGAGTCAGGGCGCGGGTGAGCCCCAGCTGGTTGGGCATGTCGTCGGGAACGGACAGCACCGCCGCCGCGGGAAGGCCGTCGAGCCCCTGGTGCAGGATCGACGCGAAGCCGCGCGTGGTCGGCGCCTCGGGCGGGGCGGAGAAGAACAGCGAAACGTTCTGCTCCCCGGCCGGCTCGACCTCGATGGTCAGGAACAGCGGGGACTGGCACTCGACGACCTGTTCGAGCAGGTCCGGGTGGTCGGCCAGGCGCTGCGGCAGCGCGGGGAGTTCCTCGGAGAATTCCAGGAGGAGTTCCAGGCGCTCGCGTTCGGTGACGGCCTGGAAATCGTCGACGATTTCGGCAAGTTCCTTGGGAAGGGTGCTCATGGGATTATGCTCCAATACCTGCGGGCACGGCGCCGGGTTCCGAGCCCTTGACGATGGGAACGCGCACGGCATTGCCCCACTCGGTCCAGGAACCGTCGTAGTTGCGCACGTCCTCGAAACCGAGCAGGAACTGCAGGGCGAACCAGGTGTGGCTGGAACGCTCGCCGATGCGGCAGTAGGTGATGACCTTGTCGCCCGGGGTCAGGCCGGCCTTGCCGAGGTAGACCTCCTCGAGTTCCTCGCGCGAGCGGAAGGTTCCGTCCTCGGCCGCGGCCAGGGCCCACGGCACGGAAGCGGCCGACGGGATGTGACCGCCGCGCAGGGCGCCTTCCTCCGGGTAGGCGGGCATGTGGGTGCGTTCGCCGCTGTATTCCTCGGCGGAACGGACATCGATCAGCGGATTGCCGAAGTGCTCGAGCACCTGCGGCAGGAACGCGCGGACGGTGCTGTCGTCGCGGGTGACCACCGGGTAGTCGGAGGGGACAATCGCGGGCTTTTCGCGGGTGATTTCCCGGCCCTCGGCGATCCACTTGTCGCGGCCGCCGTCGAGCAGGCGGACATCCTCGTGGCCGAAGAGGGTGAAGACCCACAGCGCGTAGGCGGCCCACCAGTTCGACTTGTCGCCGTAGATCACCACGGTGCTGTCGCGGCTGATGCCCTTGGAGGCCATCAGGGCGGCGAAGGCCTCGCCGTCGACGTAGTCGCGGGTGTCCTCGTCGTTCAGGTCCGTGTGCCAGTCGACCTTGATGGCGTTGGGGATGTGGCCGGTGTCGTAGAGCAGGAAATCCTCGTTGGATTCGACAATGACCAGGCCCGGGGCGGAGAGGTTTGCCGCCAACCAGTCGGTGGACACCAGCCGTTCCGGGTGGGCGTAGCTGGCGAACCGGGGATCGGCGTCGATGGGCAGGCTCATGATGAATTGACCTCGCAACAAGAAATATGGGAAAAGATACTGCACTACCAGCCTAGCGATCCGGGAAGGGCAATGGTGGCCCGGGCAGTCATCTTCTGCCATATTTCGCTTCCAGCGTCCGGGGCGACTGCGGCCGCTGGACGCCGACGTGTGATGGGTCTCATTTGCTGGTTGCCGATTCACGAGGCGGTAAAATAGCGGGGGCGTGTTTCGCGCGCCACTCATCACCACACCTCGACGCTAAGGACCGTTCCGCCGTATGGCCACGATTGCGCATCTTTCCCAACGGACCCCAACGGTCTCGATTGAAGAGCTGCTTGCCGGCTTCCACCCGTCCTACCGTTTCGGCGAGGTGTCGTTCGAGACCTACCGCCCGGATCCGTCGGCGCCGTCCCAGGCCGAGGCCGTCACCAAGCTCAAGCACTTCGCCAGCCACATCGGCGCTTCCAAGGGCGGCCTTCTGGGCAAGCTCTTTGGCAAGAAGAAGGCCCACAAGTCGGGCATCTACCTTGACGGCGGATTCGGCGTCGGCAAGACCCACCTGCTCGCCTCGCTGTGGCACCTGGCCCCGGGCCGCAAGGCCTTCGGCACCTTCGTCGAATACACCAACCTGGTTGGCGCGCTTTCCTTCCGCCAGACGGTCGAGGTGCTCAGCACCTACTCGCTGGTTTGCATTGACGAGTTCGAGCTCGACGATCCGGGGGACACCGTGCTGATGTCGCGCCTCATGCGCGAGCTTTCCGACGCCGGCGTGAAGATCGCAGCGACCTCCAACACGCTGCCCGGGGCCCTGGGCGAGGGCCGTTTCGCCGCCGTGGACTTCCAGCGTGAAATCAAGGTCCTGGCCGAACAGTTCGACGTGCACCGCGTCGACGGCGTCGACTTCCGCCACCGCGGCCTGCCCGACGCGCCGGATCCGCTGGAGGATTCGACCATCGAGGTGTTCGCCAAGGAACGCTACGGCGACAAGACCTTTGCCATCGACGAGTTCTCCGAGCTGGCGGAGCACCTCTCCAAGGTCCACCCCAGCCGCTACCGTGCCCTGATCGGCGACACTGACGTGCTGGTGCTGCACAACGTCGAAACGATCACCGAGCAGTCGGTCGCCCTGCGCTTTGTGGTGCTGGCCGACCGCCTCTACGACAAGGACGTGCCAATCGTTGCCTCCGGCAAGCCGTTCAGCGAGCTCTTCACCCCGGAAATGATGTCCGGCGGCTACCAGAAGAAGTACTTCCGCGCCGTCTCCCGTCTGACGGCGCTGGCCCGAGAGGGCCAGGCCGGGGAACCCGCGCTCTAGGGACAACCCGCCCGGGAAACGACCAAGGCCGCGTTGCCCATGCATTCGATGCATGGGCAACGCGGCCTTTTCGCGTCAAGAATGTGTGCCGTGCGGTCAGCCGGCTTTCCGTTCGATGAGGAAACGCAGCGCCAGGCCGGCCAGCAGGGCCCAGAAGGCGCCGCCGATACCGGCAAAGCTGAGCCCGGACGCCGCAACCAGGAATGCGACCAGGGAACTCATGCGGCTCGACGGATCCGCCAGCGCCGAGGATGCCGCCATGCCAAGGGTTCCAAGGAGCGCCAATCCGGCCGCTGCTTCCAGGAGGCCGGCGGGGCTGGCGGCCGCCAACGCCGTGATGGCAGCCGACGCCAGACCCAGCAGGATGTAGAAGCCGCCCGAGGAAACGGCGGCGATCCAGCGCCTTGAACGGTCCTCGCCAGCTTCTTCCCCGGCGGCAAGTGCCGCGGAGATGGCCGCGAGGTTGATTGCGTGGCCGCCAAACAACCCCGCAAGCGAGGTCCCGATCCCGGTGCTAAGCATCGAGGCCCGCCACGGTGTTTCGTAGTCGAAGCTCGCCAGCACCGCCACTCCGGGGACGTTCTGCGAGGCCATGGTCACGACAAACAGCGGCAACGTGATTCCCGTGAATGCCTCGACGCTGAACGCCGGTGCGGTGAACACGAGGCTCGGCATGAGTTCACCCATGGAACCGGATCCGGTGGCCTGTGCCATGGTGATCCCGGCGATGGCCAGCGCGGTGGCCATCGCGGCCGGAACGGCCCACCTGGGGCTGAATCGCAGGAAGACCAGCCACACCACGATCACCGGGGCGACGTAAAGCGGGATATTCGAAAGCGCCACAAACGGGGCCAGACAGAGCTTCAGCAGCACGCCGGCCAGCATCGCCTGGGCCAGGGGGACAGGTATCGAGGCCAGCAGCCGTCCAAGCCAGGGGATGGCACCGGTAGCGGCGATCAGCACCCCGGTCATGATGAAGGCGCCGACCGCTTCGTTCCACCCCATGTTGAGTCCCGCCGCCCCGGCAAGGAGGGCGGCGCCCGGGGTCGACCATGCGGTGGTGATGGGCCGCTTGGTGCACCATGCCAGGCCGATCGCACAAACTGCGAACGTGATGGTGAGTGCAAAAAGGCCCGAGGCCGCCTGGGCATCCGTGGCGCCCACGGCCTTGAGACCGGTCAGGACCACGGCAAACGACGACGTGTATCCGACAAGGGCCGTGACCAGCCCCGCCATGATCGGTTGGATCGTGCTCGAACGCCTTGCAGGGCTTTGCTGAACGGTGTGTGTCAAGACGTAACTTTCTTCATAAAACAACAAGTGCCGGTCCCGCCTCTCGGCAGTACCGGCACCCGTTTGTCGTGCCTAAGGCACAAGTCCTGCTGGGATTGGAGGTGACTAGGCGGTCGGAGCCTCGTCGTCGCCATCGACCTTGTCGAGGAGACCCTTGGCGCCATCCTGGACCTTGTCGACGTGCTCGGCGAACTTGCCGCCGGTCTTTTCGTCGACGAAGTCGCCGGCCTGGTCAATCGCACCGCTGATCTTCTCCGAGTTATCGTGAAGCAGTCCGGTGGCCTTGTCCTTCAATTCTTCGGCCTTGCCCTTCAGCTCGTCAAAAATAGACAACAGGCACCTCCTCTCGATTTGGGGGCTTGTATGCCCCGACTGAGATTCATACTATGTGTAACGGTCAACAAAGCAACAGGCCACACGCCGTAATTTGTGGCGTGTGGCATCGAATGTGACGTGGCGCGTCACAAAACATTGGCAGCGTCCAACGGGATCGGTCACTGCCCGGAAGGAACCACGCTGACGTGCAACGCCGGGAGATCGCGTGCCTGAAGCTGGCGGCCGGATCCGGGGGAGGAAGGATGGCTTAACGAAAAAGCCGCCCGATTCCGAAGAACCGAACGGCTTTTATTCCGAGTGGACAACGAGGTTCGAACTCGCGACCTCAACCTTGGCAAGGTTGCGCTCTACCAGCTGAGCTATGTCCACATGAACATCGATACAAATAGTATAGATCTTCGTGGGCGATACTGGGTTCGAACCAGTGACCTCTTCCGTGTCAGGGAAGCGCGCTACCACTGCGCCAATCGCCCAAAGTTGCTGCACCTGAACTCTACCGTGATTTCCCGATCAATCAAATCGAGGAGAGCCACCGCGGCGAATCCGGGTACTGCCTAGCTTCCTGGAGAAAGCTAAAAGAATAAGGACCCCTCTTCAAAAGAATTGAGGTCCATATTTCTTGGAGTGGACAACGAGGTTCGAACTCGCGACCTCGACCTTGGCAAGGTCGCGCTCTACCAGCTGAGCTATGTCCACGTGAATAATCCACACATGATGTGTTGACTGTTCGTGGGCGATACTGGGTTCGAACCAGTGACCTCTTCCGTGTCAGGGAAGCGCGCTACCGCTGCGCCAATCGCCCAAAGTTTATGCCTGGCTTCTTTGGAAAGCCAAAGAATAAGGACCCCTCTTCAAAAGAATTGAGGTCCATATTTCTTGGAGTGGACAACGAGGTTCGAACTCGCGACCTCGACCTTGGCAAGGTCG